>CBDCXC010000031.1:0-7264 GCA_965223655.1 Phycisphaeraceae bacterium | reverse complement strand
CGAAGCGATCCCGCTCGACGACGGGTCGTGTGACGCAGCGATCATGCTGCTGGTGCTGACCTATGTGGATCAGCCCGATCGGGTGCTGCGTGAAGCGATGCGTATCTTGAAGCCGTCGGGCAAGCTCGTGGTGGTTGACCTGCTTACGCACGACCGGGAAGACTTCCGCCGGCAGATGGGCCAGCTGTCGCTGGGGTTTGAGCCCAACCAGATCAACCAGCTGCTGACCGATGCCGGTCTGGTGGGCGCTCACTGCCGGCCGCTGTCACCTCAGCCGAATGTCAAAGGCCCGGCGCTGATGCTGGCGTACGCTGAAAAACCGCTGTTGCCTAAGGGGCCTAACCCGTGAGCGAGTGGGTCTTTTACCCCTCTGCGGGCTCAGATCAACCCTCAATCGTGTCGAAATAATCCAAATAGAGACCTTAACAAGGAGTTGAACCAAGTTATGACGATGACACCCTCCGCCCCGGCGATATCGGGCTTTGAATTCAAGGTAGCCGACCTTTCATTGGCCCCGTGGGGCCGCAAAGAGATCGAGCTGGCGCAGCAAGAGATGCCCGGGCTGATGGCGGTGCGCGAAGAATACGCCAATCAGCAACCCCTCAAGGGGCTGCGCATCATGGGGTCGCTGCACATGACGGTGCAGACCGCGGTCTTAATTGAGACACTCACCGCGTTGGGCGCTGATGTGCGGTGGTGCTCTTGCAACATTTTTTCGACCCAGGACCACGCCGCGGCCGCTATTGCGGTGGGGCCGCCCGAGAACGGCGGTACGCCCGAATCCCCCAAGGGCGTGCCCGTCTTCGCTTGGAAAGGTGAGACGCTCGAAGAGTATTGGTACTGCACCGAGCGTGCGTTGGACTTTGGTGATGGTCAGGGGCCAGACCAGATCGTTGACGACGGCGGCGACGCCACCCTGTTGATCCACAAAGGCGCTGCGTACGAAAAAGAAGGGGCGGTGCCCGACCCCTCGACCGCGGACAGCGAGGAGTTCGCCGAGGTGCTCAAGCTTTTGGGGCGTGTCTATTCCGAGAACCCCACCCGGTGGCAGAACGCCGCCGCTCAGTGCCAGGGTGTGAGCGAAGAGACCACCACCGGCGTGCACCGGCTGTACCAGATGGAGAAAGATGGGTCGCTGCAGTTCCCCGCGATTAATGTCAACGATTCGGTGACCAAGAGCAAGTTCGACAACCTCTACGGCTGCCGGCACTCGCTGGTCGACGGGCTGATGCGCGCCACCGATGTCATGCTCTCGGGCAAGGTCTGCGTGGTGTGCGGCTACGGTGACGTGGGCAAGGGGTGCGCCCAATCGTTACGCGGGCAGGGCGCACGCGTGATCGTGACCGAGATCGACCCGATCTGCGCCCTGCAAGCCGCGATGGAGGGCTACGAGGTCAAAACCGTGGAAGACGTTGTTGGTTTGGCTGACGTGTTCGTTACGACCACCGGCAACTACAACATCATCACCGCCGACCACATGTCCAAGATGAAAGACAAAGCGATCGTGGGCAACATCGGGCACTTCGATAACGAGATCGACATGGCCGGGCTGGCCAAGACCCCCGGGATTGTCAAGACCAACATCAAACCTCAATACGACATGTGGACGTTCCCCGACGCACCAGGCAAGAAGGGCCACAGCGTGCTAATCCTCGCTGAAGGACGCCTGCTGAACCTTGGCTGTGCGACGGGTCATCCCAGCTTCGTGATGAGCAACAGCTTCGCCAACCAGACGATCGCGCAGATCGAATTGGCAGCCAACAACAGCCAATACCAGAACAAGGTCTACGTCCTGCCCAAGCACCTGGACGAAAAGGTCGCCCGGCTGCACCTTGATAAGCTGGGCGTGAAGCTGACCAAGCTCTCTCAAGCGCAGGCGGACTACATCGGCGTGCCCGTGGACGGCCCGTACAAGCCAGACCACTACCGGTATTGATCGATCAGCACGGGGGCGGCGCAAACAAATTGGTTTGTCCCTGACGCCAGGATCAACCAACAACAAGAAGGGCTTGTCACTGGCCCCAACGCTGTGAACAAACGTTTGGGTGCCACACAGCACAGCTCTTGAAAGGGCCCGCCGCCTCGTGGGTACCAGGAGGTTGTTGTGTTGTTTTGACATCGCACACCGCAGACTTCGGCAGGCACCCTCAACAGGAATGCCCCGGCGTACGGTCACGGCGTTGGACTTGCTACCCGGGCGTTACGGCAGGGTAAGCACCTCTCCATCGACGCTGTAGACACTGGTTTCGGGGGTGGGGCCGATCGTGCCGTGCGTCATCCCGCTCTCACCGCTCCATTGATAACCGCTTTGCATCACCGCGGGGCCATCACCGTAACCCGGATCGTAATAGACCGGGCCGTAATCGCCTGAGCCATAATACTCCCCGCCGCCGCCGACCTCACGCTGATGTTCCATGCTCTCCGACATCACCGCAGCCCAAAACACCGGGTCCGCAAGCAACTCGCCAACCGACTCACACCCCCCCACGAACCATGACGCAATGCACAAAACAACGACACAGGCCCAATCCCTTCGATTGGGCAACGCTGCTTTTTTCATGTTTCTGGGCATACCTGTGCACTCCCAAACAACACCTCATCGAGCCGATACCAACTACATCCACCCAGTCCACCTGTTTCCACCCATGATATTATACACAACAATCCTGATGCCCCAATAGGCGCTGCTGTTTTTTTTCGATTACCTTCACGCGCCGGGCGGTACGGATCGGCAGTAGAAAAACGGTGCCGGGCAAAGTATCCTCGCAGGCGATCGAGATGACGACGATCAACCCTTAACATGATGCGGCTAGGGCTAAATCGCATCAGGCGGACACGCCCAGGATCTAGCGGAAGAACGGAGGCACGCTACGCTCAGCCCCAGCATCCCGCGGCACCACCGCTAGAGATCAATATCAACATTCAAGATCAACCGGCCGGTCTTCTCGATGTTGTGCATAAAGAAAAACTCTATTGAGCGACACAGATGGATCAGCACCTGGTCCCCGATTTCCTCCCCGGTCGATGCTAAAAGATGCAGGAATTCGCTTTTTATCTGATCCGGCTTCTTCGAATAATCAAAGACATATTTAAATTTCATGTCGCCAGTGACAAAGAGTGTAAAATTTAAACCATCTGAACATATGTTATTAAATAGAGACTTGGCGATTTTGTTAAAGCTGGCCTCGATAGAACGGATCACTCCTCTGTTGAAGCCGCCCCTCCCAGAGGGATTGACCTTCGGCAGCGATAACGCAATTTTCAGGGCAATCATACTCCCTTCGGTCCAGAGGCTCCTTGAATACCTGAATCCATTGGACCCTTCGGCCTTTAGTTTAAACCCAATCATAGCTTTCTCCTGGTGCTTATCGCCGGGGTGGAACCGACAGCGAACCCGCTAGCGTGATACGGATTTACCAACGAACCTTTTATTCTAGCAAATCCGCTTAAAACAGACCAGTTGCACACAAATCGATACCAAGCAAGCAGGCCCGGCACCCTGCCGGGGGATCGTCTAATACCCCCAAGAAAACAACTCTACCTGTTATCCGTCAGACGCGGTAGAAAAGCTCCGCGGTGTACGGTATCCTCGCTGGCGATCGAGGTGACGATGATCAACCCTTAACATGACGCGGCTGGGGCTAGATCACATCAGGCAGGCCCACCCAGGATCTAGCGGTATAGAACTGGGGCCCGCTTGGCTTGACCCCAGACACCCGGCGCTGATTTGAATGGCAGAGGTCTCGGCCATGCCCACCGATCTGATCCTCCCACTCTGTATGGCTATGGGCTTGATCGCTTATGGCTTGATCGCGACATGGTACGTGATGCCGGCGCTCCGGCCGCTGCCCCAAGCAAAGGCGTTGATGCCTCTCCTTCTGTTGCACTGCTTCCGCTTCATCGGGCTGGCTTTCTTGATCCCGGGGGTCACCTCGCAGCCGCTGGACGCGCGGTTCGCCACGCCCGCGGCGTACGGCGACCTGCTCGCCGCTGGGTTAGCCTTCTTGGGGATCCTGGCCTTACGCCAGAGATGGCGTGCCGCGATCCCACTGGTGTGGGTATTTAATATCGAGGGAACGCTTGACCTTCTTTATGCGGTTACGCAAGGCATCCGCTACACCGACGACGGGACGCTCGGCGCCACGTTTTTCATCCCAGCCGTCGCCGTGCCCGCACTCCTGGTCACCCATGCCATGGTGTTCATCATCCTGCTGCGTGGTGAACCCAAGAATGATCGGGGATGATATAAAACATGGGCTTATTTTTGGATTCCAATGACACCATACACGATCGCTACAAGCCGCGACCGTGAGGGAGCGGGGTTCTTAAGAGCCCGAATCGACTTCAATAGAAAAACTGCACTGTGTAAAGTATCTTTGCTAGCAACCGAGATGGCGACGCCAAAATCATGCGGTATGGTGTGGCTGCGGCTAGCACGCCGCAGGCGGGCATGCCCCAGGATCGATCAGCAAAGAACTTGGGGCACACACGCCCAGCTGCTGGAGCGGTGCGGCGCGTATCAGGCGTTAGCCCAATCGCAGCTGCAGCCGGCGGGGATGTGAGGGGGGGGGCGAATGTGGGGAAGGGTGTGAAAGATCCAGTGTGGCAGAATTTACAGTCTGGTTGTGACGAGCGGTATACGTATAATTAATGGGGTAGAAAGCACTACACGGGTGCAGCCGTGTAGTGGCACCCGGCCCAATCGTTAGGGGTTATTTCAGGAGATCTGTGTGGCTGAGCAAAGAGCGATTATTTTGGCTTCGAATGACCTCAATGTTCGAGGGCAAGGCATGAACGATGATCAACGCAAACTCGCAGAAAAGCTTCGGTCGTGGGGATATAAAGCTCAGGAACGCTTTAAAAATGCCGAGCGAACAGCGATTATTCTCGAGCAAATGTTGAAGGCTAACATTGATGTGGCCATTGATGGGACGTATGAGTTACACACGTTTACCCCTTTGCGTTACCAATTATTTCGAATGCTTATTGTTGATCTCTACGCATCGGTATTGGATAATAACAGCAGGACAGCTAGTGTCAAAGCGATACTCGAGGAACTACAAAAAAACGACAAAAAGGCAGTATCCGCTTTACGAGCATACTATTCTGACGCCTCGGGTTTAAACATGACGGTCGAAGGAAGTGGGCTGGATGCGCACGAGCTAGAGTACGAAAAAGAAGAGATTAGGAATCGACATTCCCAAAACAATGCCAATGACATAGATAAGCTTTGGGACAGTGTCTGTAACAGAAAAGATGTTCTAGATGGTCACGGCGCCAAAAGGCTCAAATGGGCTCGGGATAAAGTGATTGCGCATTACGAGACAACGGAAAATAATCTTGTTGCACTTGACGATGATCCACCTTGCGGCGAAGGTAAATTAACTTGGAAGGAGCCAATCAAATTTATGGACGAGATTCGTTCATATGTCAATAACGTTTTTTTGCTGCTTACCTACACTTCATTCGATAGCAGGTCCAAAAACATCCACCGCTTCTATTCTTCGGCATTTTGGGATAGGTTTAAGAATGGGAAATCCGATCTCAAGCCCGATGAATTCAAATAGTTGTGCGTAGGGCAGGTCATTGACCTGCCGGCGGGTGCCACTGGCGGCTCGCCCGCCAGTGTGGTTCACCTTGCTCACGGGTATTTCATACTGGCAGACTAGCCGCCAGTGCTATACAAACTAGGCACCGATACCAAACCTAATGCGGCAACGGGTACCGCTCACACATCGCGCGGACCTCGACCCGTGTCTTTTCAATCACCGACGCGTCGCCGCGCGCACCGATGACCCGGTCGATCCACTGGGCGACCTGGACCATCTCCGGTTCTTTGAGGCCGCGGGTCGTGGTGGCGGGCGTGCCCAGGCGTAGCCCGCTGGTGACGCGGGGCGGGCGCGGGTCTTGGGGGATCCCGTTCTTGTTTACGATCATGCCCGCATCCTCAAGCCACTTCTCCGCCATCGCACCGGTCAGCTCCTGGTCTTTGCTACGCAGGTCGACCAGCATCAGGTGGTTGTCCGTGCCGCCGCTGGATAGCCGGTAGCCAAGCTGCGTTAGCTGACCCGCCAGCGCCTGGGCGTTCTTCACGACCTGCTGGGCGTACTGCTTAAACGCCGGCTGCAGCGCCTCGCCGAAACAGACCGCTTTGGCGGCAATCACGTGCATCAGCGGCCCGCCCTGCGTGCCGGGGAAAACAGAACGGTTGATCTGCTTGGCGATTGCTTCGTCGTTGGTCATGATCATCCCGCCCCGCGGGCCACGCAGCGTCTTGTGTGTCGTGGTCGTCACCACGTGGCAGTGCGGGAACGGCGAGGGGTGCACGCCGCCCGCAACCAGCCCCGCGATGTGCGCGATGTCCGCCATCAGCAATGCGCCACACTCGTCTGCGATCTGCCGGAACCGCTCAAAGTCGATTACACGCGGGTAGGCCGAGTAGCCGCACAGGACCATCTTCGGCTTGTGCTCTAAGCAGGCCTGGCGCATGGCGTCGTAATCGATCTGCTCAAAGCCTGGCTCGTTGGCGTTGTAGCGCAGCGGGTAGTGCACCGGCTTGTAGTACTTGCCCGAGATGTTGATCTTCATCCCGTGGCTGAGGTGCCCCCCGTCGGCCAGCACTAGGCTGGCAAAGGTATCGCCGTGTGCCATCAACGCAAAGAACACCGCAGCATTCGCCTGCGCCCCCGAGTGGGGCTGGACATTCACATACGCACAACCGAACAGCTGCTTGGCGCGGTCACGGGCCAGGTCCTCCACCTGATCCACGAACGCACACCCGCCGTAGTAACGCGCCCCGGGGTAACCCTCGGCGTACTTGTTGGTCAGGCAGGTGCCCATGGCGGCCATGACGGCTGCGCTGGCGTGGTTCTCGCTGGCGATCAGCTCCAGCGTCTGGGCCTGGCGGGCCTGCTCGGCTTGGATCATCCGCCACAGATCGGGGTCCGCCCCCGCGACGGGGTTTGCTGAATCGCTAAGTCCAGCTGATTGCTGTAGTTCACCTATACTCATCATGATCTCCGTAAGGGGCTGACTGTCATAAGGGCCGCACCATAACCTTAGGTGTCGCCCAAACCTGATCATACTGGGTTTCCCGGGACTTGTGGGGGGGTAAAACGCAACGACGCTTTAACGATAGACCAATCCCGATCAGGTTGACGGGATCCCGTTCGCCTGCGGCAGAGAGGTCTTGGGCGTTTTGGTGATTCCCACGCGGCCATTTCATACGCGATGCGTATAGTCCTGACTTCCCAGCTCCGGCACC
>CBDCXC010000030.1:0-62066 GCA_965223655.1 Phycisphaeraceae bacterium | reverse complement strand
CCCATTTGGCAGCGGCAGCGCCACGCCCTACCTGGATAACGAGGGCGACGCCAACAACACGACGCTGCGCTTAAACCGCGCCAACGCCAAGGCGCTGGGCCTGATCGCCGCCGCCGATCCCTCGCGCGACGCCGACATCACCTTCAGCGATCAGTTCACGTGGGACTTCGACCCCGGCAACGGCATCACACCCGGGGCGTTCGATTTTGTCGGCGTGGCCGCCCACGAGATCGGACACGCCCTGGGCTTCACCAGCGGGGTGGATGTGCTAGACCAGAACGCCGGGGCGTTCCCCGACAACGCGTTTACCTGGGTATCCGCACTCGACTTATTCCGGTTCTCTGCGGTCAGCGTTGCGCAAGGGGTCGGCGTGATCGATTGGACGGCTAACACCACCGACAAGTACCTCTCCTTCGATGGCGGGACGACCAAGCACGTGAGCTTCGCCACGGGCAAGGCCTTCGGCGACGGCCAGCAGGCCAGCCACTTCAAAGACAATCTGGGGTTGGGCATCATGGACCCCACCGCAGCGCCCGGCGAGGCGCTATCGATTGGGAACAACGACGAGCGTGCATTTGACATCATCGGGTGGGACTTGTCGGCGGTAGCCGGCGCAGCGCCCGAGCCGGGGGGGATGGGCCTGGTGGGGTTATTGGCCTTGGTGCCCTACGCCTGGCGCAGACAGGTCCAGCAAGGGGGATCTGCGGACGGCCGCCGCGGGCAGCGCGCGTGGGCTCATCCCCATCCGTAGGCCCACATGCGGCGTGTCACGGTGGGATCCAACACGGCTTCTTACGCTGCAACGACTTGTCCCTTGCCCGGCGCGCTTGGCGGTGTAGAGGTTGCGATCGGCTGCCTCGAGCAGCTGTTGGCCCGAGGCGGTGGCTGGGGTGACCTTGCGCCACGCCGATCGAGAGGTCGACCGGCAGGTGCTTGGGCACAACGATGCGCGTGTGTTGGCGGAACAGCGTGATCAAGCGCTGGCCAAACGCTTCGGCGCGTTCCAGCCCGCAGCCGGCCATCAGCACGACGAACTCATCGCCCCCCAATCGCACGCCGTAGTCTTCGCGACGCTTGCTGTCGCGGATCAACCCCGCCAAGAAGACCAGCAGCTCATCACCCACCGCGTGTCCCAGCGTATCGTTGACGGCTTTGAAGTTGTCCATATCGATCGCGATGGCAGACCAGCTGGGTCCCCGAGCTCTGGACCGACTGGAACAATGGGTCGAGGTGTTCGTCTAAGAACCGCCGGTTACCCAAACCGGTCAGCGGGTCGTGCATGGCCAGCTGCTTGAGCTGGTGTGTGGCGCGGCGTGTGGCTTGCTCGACGCCGTGATCCAGCGACCGGCGCAGGCGATTGGATTTTTTGCGGTCTTGGTCCCAAGCGGTCATGAACCGATTGACGACCCGCGCCAGGCGTCCCACTTCATCCTGCCTTTCGAGTGACGGCACCGGCTTTCGGCCCGCCGCGGGCCGATCCGCCTGCCGCTCCAGGTAAGCCAATAGCTGCTCTAGGGGCAGGGCGACCCAGCGATACCCAAGCCAGCAGATGCCCGCCACCACACCCACCAACCCGGCCCACAGCGGCCAGACCCGATACCCCCCATGGGCTTCAACCGCGCCAACCACACACCCCCCGATTGCAGCTAGAATGATGAGGATGGCTAATTTGTTGCGCAACGGCGGGTCCGCCCACGCCTTATTCGTGCCGCCGGTGGGTGGTGATGGGTCAGTGGTCGGTGGGGCAGGGTTATCCATCCATCTTTCTATCGGGGCAACGGTTGGGCGGATTCGGCAAATCTTCGGTTATCGGGGTACCGACTCATCGGGTATCAAAGGACCGCATCGGGGTCACCCTAACGGGGGGTATGGCCTTGTCAGGACCAAGCGGTTGGCGGCCGTTTCATCTTGAGTGAGATGGGCCGCCCCCTCGGGCCACACGCTGCCCGGTCATGTTGGAGCTGATACGATGCGTTGCCCTTATTGCCGAGAGAACCGCGACAAGGTGATCGATTCGCGCGGCACGGACGGCGATCAGGTGATCCGGCGTCGGCGCCAGTGCCTGGCCTGCCAGAAACGGTTCACCACGTACGAACACATCGAGGCCAACCACAGGCTCTGGGTGATCAAGAAAGACGGCACGCGCGTGCCCTACGACCGGCAGAAGGTGTTGGGTGGCCTGCAGAAAGCCTGCTACAAACGACCGGTGAGCGCCCAAGAGGTGGAACGACTCGTGGACGAAGTCGAGGAGGAGATCTTCCGCCAATACGACCGCGAAGTCAGCGCCGCCCAGATCGGCCAAGCGGTGACCGAGCGCCTCAAGCGGCTAGACCAGGTAGCCTACGTCCGGTTTGCCAGCGTGTATAAGCAGTTCCGCGACCTCGATGATCTGTTGGATGAAGTCCGAGACGTGCTGGGTTCGGACACCACAGACCACCCCGATCAAGGCCGGTTGTTCCCACGCTGATTGCGCTGGCTTGCTGACCCTCGATCACGGTCGGGTTGTGGCGTGATCTCATCCCGGGTCGGTGTAGCGTTTCTGGCTCAGGTGCCCCATCAGCCACGTCAGGCGGTTTTCGATCGCACGGGCTTCATCCTCCCGGAGGTAATCCGACCAAGACTTGGTTTGGGTCACGATCTGTTTCCGAGCGACAAGGTTGGTCGCCTGCCCATCGGCTTTGAGCAGGGCGGGTTCGAATGGTTCATCGATGGCTTGGCACAGCCCGCGCAGCGTGGCTGGGGGGTCTGAGACCAGGTCTTCGTACCGGACCATGGTGAGGTGATCGGTGTGTTGCTTGGTGGCTTTGATCCCCGCGATCAGCCTCCGTTCGTAGTCACGCGCAAAGACGATGGGGCTCACCGTCGTCCACCCCCACCATTCATACGGCTTAGCCAGAGACTTGAGGTAGCGCAGGAGGTATTTCCGGTAGGAGCTGTAGACATCCACGGGGTGGCGGTAGACAAACACCACCTTGGCACGCGGGAATGTGGCCCAGATCTCTTCGAGTGTGAACGCATGATCCGGCGTCTTCTCTAAGACCCGCTTAGACCCACGGGCGAGCTGAGCGAAGTAAAAAAATAACCGCACCAGCTGGTGGTACCCCATCATCCGCCAGCCCACGAGCCGGGCTCGGTTCAGACGCTGAACGAAGGTTTGGTAGCAATCCCAATGCCCCAGGAGGTGCCTGCGACGCGTGATGATGGGCCCGATCCGTTGCCGCAGCTGTTCGACCAGCTGTGGGTTATCGAACATAAACCGTGCGGTCTGATGATCGCACGCGGTTTGGATCTGGCCAAGCTCCCACGGCCGGCGGAACACGTGGGATTCGACTAAAGCGTAAGGTGAATCCGGGTCTCGGATCCTAAAACTAGAATGCCGCATCAGGGTGGCGCTTAAGAGCGTGGTCCCGCCACGCGGGGTCCCCACGATAAAGACGGGTGAGGCGTTGGCCATCCGATCGCAGACGGCCTGCGTCGATAATCGATCCAACGCTTGCCCGGGGTGGGGGGCATCGGGATTGTGGGGCGGTTTCAAATCACTGGCGGGTGGTGGCGGGGTTTGAAACATTGTTTGATTGCGTTGGGTTATACAATCCCAGTTAAAATTTCGGTGATCTGTCTATGCTTTCATCTTCATACGCCCCACTCAACGTAGGAGCAGTATACCGGGCTTGAATGGATGGATGGTTCGGGTCATCAGAAAGCTCAAAATCATGGGCTAAAGTCATAAGATCTGGCACGCAGCGGGCTGGGATACGAGGATGGATCACGCGTTGAATCAATACCATGCGATCTTGACGGGCCTGGCTAAGCCCGCGTTGGAAGCGGTTGGCCTGGACCCTGCGCGAAGCCCAGCTCAAAGCAGCCAAGCGGGCGGTGGGCAGCCGCAACCCAGTGTGTTGCTGGGGGTAAGCCCTGCGCGTTTGCTGCTTGAGGATCGGCCCGATCTGTACGGGGCGTTGGTGGATGGGGCGAGGGCGTTGGCCGCTTTGACAGAAGCGTGGCAAAACAAGCCCGCCGGTGAACTGCCGCGGTTGACCGACACCGCCGGCCACAGCCGAGATGTCTATTGGTTGCTGGTGCTGCACCTGCACCTGGCGGGGTTTGCCCGGCATTACGAATCGTTGTCCGCGGGCCAATGGAGCGCCTGTGAGCAGGCGTTGTCTCAGGCGATCGAGCCGGCGCGTTGGATCGAGGCGTACGCCGGGGTGGCCCCGACCGGAGACCGGGTCGCGGTGGTGCTGTGGTCGGCGTTGTGCGTATTGGAGTATGCGCTGCTTGCGGGGCGAGATGTGAATGTTGAGCTGGTTGATACCGTGGTGCACCATGCGATCCAACCAACGGCTAAGGACGCCTCCTCACCGCTGCACCCCATGCAGGGCCAAGCGCAGGGTGAGGGATCACCATCGCTAGACGCGTGGACCTACCGCGAGCTGTGTGGGCTCCATGCGTTAGCAAACCTGGCGCTTGGGCGGCGTAACGCAGCATGGGCCAAACGCGTAGAGCAGGTGGCGTTATATCACTTGGAGCACACCCAGCCCGACCACGTCACCACCCAACCGTGGGGGGTGTTCGGGTTCCTCTGGTCGCCCAAGACGCGGGTGTTTGTGGACCAACAACTCCACGACGCGATGGCGCAGGGCCGGGGCGGTACCGCGGTGAAAACCCACGCCGATACCGCTTCAGGGCCGCTTGGGGCACGCCCCAACCATGCGCCACAGAACCGCTATACACTAGAGCCGATCGCGGGGATGCTGCTGGCCGACGCCGCAGCAGCCGTCGGGGTGCTTGCACCATAAACCTGCACGAAACAGCAAAGGGTCAATCCATGCGTTGGCAACGGATACTTGTTGGTGTGGTTGGGTTAGGGTTGTGTGGACCACAGCGGGTGTTGGCGGATACCAGCCAACCCACCGCCAATCCCGCCACGCCACCGGCTACAGCACCGGTCAACCAAGCGCGTGATCCGCTTGACCAAGCCAATCCCGCGGCCCCTAAGCCACAGGATCAACAAAAGCAAGGCGGCCAACCCCAGCCACCGGCCACCACGCCGCCTGAGCCTAATCAACGCGTCAATCAACAAGGCCGGCCCCAAACACCAATCGAATCGACCGCCCCGTCACCCGCGACACCCCACGCCATGGAGGGCTCGGACCTCGAGACGATCCGCACCCAGGCCCAGCGTTTGCTGCAATACCGTGACGCCGCAACAGGGGCACAGCGTGAGCAACTCACCCAAGATTTAGACCGCTTAGCGCAAAGCGGTCAGCTGCTAGCAAGATATCTTTCAGACCCCCCAACCCGGCTAGAGGCCTATCATCTCTCGCTCCAGGCTTACCACGCATTGGCCAAACAGGCGACAGACCACACCCAGGTCAAACACTGGGCCAACCGGCTTAAGGACACCGCAAACAACGTTAAAAAAATAGACTCCGGTGCGGCCGCTGCTCTAAGCGATTTCTGGCTGTTGATTGCCGAAGCCATCGCGACCGAACCGATCGACCCCGACCCCGCGGCCCGGCAGCGTCACGCGATCGCATCGCTGCAACGATTTGTGGACCGACACCGCCAAGACCAATCCGAGTCGGATGGCGGGGTGCACCCAAGCATCCTCCAAGCCGTACGATGGGGGTTGCTGAACCTGTACGACCAGCGCGGCGATACCGACCAAGCCACGCGGCTTGTTGCAGAACTACGCGGATCTTCCCCTCGTAAAAATAAAGTGGCCCGGGCCGATCTAACGGATCCATCCGAAGCGTACACGCTGCTTGGGCAGCGGTTCGAAGCGAAGCTGCTGACCGACGATGGCGGGGTGTGGACCAGCGAAGCGCACCTGGGGATGACGGTGCTGCTTCATTTTTGGTCGGCCTGGGCGCCCCAGTCGGTTGAGGTGTTCGAGAGGCTCCGATCGCGGTACGCAGACCTGATCGGCCAGGGGGTGGCGATCTTATCGGTCCGGGTCGATAACCCCGAGTGCCGCGAAGACATGGGCCACCCCCCGGTGGGCTGGGCCACGTGCTGGTCGCAACAGGGCGGGCTGGATCTAGCCGAAGTGTTTAAAGTCCGGGCGGTGCCGCGGTTGGTCTTGATTGATCCAACGGGCCACGTCGCCGCGGTTGGTCGTGGCCTGGGGATCTTGGATCGGGTGGCACCACCCCCGGCGTTACAGGAGAGCACAGCCATACAGGCCCAACCCGATCAGCCGACTAGACCTGCAGTGGATGCGATCAACCAAACGAAGCCTGCGCCAACAACACAGCCGGATCAAGCCACGCCATCGGTCCGCTAAAGGTACCTGGGCCATTGACCGCTGTTTGGCTTTGAGGCGTTGAGAATACCAGCGGTTGAGAAATGACAGGCGCATGAAAGGGCACCCGATGACGGAAAACCAAAAACTTACCGCGTGGGTCAACGAGGTCGCCAAGATGTGCCAGCCCCAGCACGTGCACTGGTGCGATGGGTCATCCCAGGAATACGACGCGATGGCCGCGAAGCTGGTGGCGTCGGGCACCTTCACCAAGCTCAACGAAGCCAAACGCCCCAACAGCTACCTGTGTTGGTCGGACCCCGCAGACGTCGCACGCGTCGAGGACCGGACATTTATCTGCTGCGAGGAAGAAGAAGACGCAGGCCCAACCAACAACTGGTGCGACCCCAACCAGATGAAGCAAAAGCTCCGCGGCTTCTTCGCCGGGTCGATGCGGGGCCGCACGCTCTACGTGATCCCATACAGCATGGGACCGGTGGGCAGCCCGATCGCGAAGATCGGCGTGCAGCTCACCGACTCGCCCTACGTGGTGTGCAACATGCGCATCATGACCCGGATCGGGCAACGCGTGCTCGACGTACTGGGCAACGGTGACTTTGTCCGCTGCCTCCACTCCGTGGGGTACCCCCTCACCGACGGCAAACAGGACGTGGCCTGGCCCTGCAACGCCGACAACAAATACATCTGCCACTTCCCACAGACCCATGAGATCTGGTCCTACGGTTCGGGTTACGGCGGCAACGCGCTGCTGGGCAAGAAGTGCTTTGCCCTACGCATCGCCTCGGCCATGGCGCGGAACGAAGGGTGGCTGGCTGAGCACATGCTGATCCTCAAACTCACCGCGCCAAGCGGTGAAACACAGTACATCGCCGGGGCGTTCCCCAGCGCCTGCGGCAAGACCAACCTGGCGATGCTCACGCCCACCATCCCCGGCTGGCGGGTCGAGACGATCGGCGACGACATCGCGTGGATGCGGTTCGGCGACGACGGGCGGCTGTACGCGATCAACCCCGAAGCCGGCTTCTTCGGCGTGGCGCCGGGCACGAGCATGAAGAGCAACGCCAACGCCATGGCTGCTTTAGCCAAGAACGCGCTGTTTACCAACTGCGCCTTGACCGACGACGGGGATGTGTGGTGGGAGCAGATGACCGACGACCCGCCAACACACCTCAAAGACTGGCACGGCAACGACTGGACACCCACCAGCGGCACCAAATCCTCACACCCTAATGCCCGGTTCACCGCGCCCGCAGCGCAGTGCCCGGTGATCGCACCAGAATGGGAGGACCCCAACGGCGTGCCGATCAGCGCGATCCTATTCGGTGGTCGACGCGCCGGCGTCGTGCCGCTGGTCAACGAAGCGCCCTCGTGGCAGTACGGGACGTTCCTGGGCTCGATCATGTCAAGCGAAAAGACCGCCGCAGCCGCAGGCAACATCGGCCAGCTGCGGCGAGACCCCATGGCGATGCTCCCGTTCTGTGGCTACCACATGGGCGACTACTGGTCGCACTGGCTAACGATGGGGCAGAAAGCCGGCGACAAGATGCCGGGCATCTACTACGTCAATTGGTTCCGCAAAGACGCCGATGGGCGGTGGCTTTGGCCGGGCTACGGCGAGAACTGCCGCGTCCTGAAATGGGTCTTCGAGCGCTGCGCCGGCCAGGTCAACGCCGTCGCCACCCCGATCGGCAACCTGCCCGAATCACGCGACCTGGACCTAACCGGGCTAGACATCCCACAAACCGACCTCGACCAACTGCTGGACGTTGACATCGATGGTTGGCTTAGCGAGATCCCCGACATCCGGGAGCACTACGCCCGCTTCGGCAACAAGCTGCCCCAGGGGTTAGCCCAAGAGCTCGACCAACTCGAGCAACGCCTACAAGCGGCAAAGGTTGGGGTGTAAAACACATCAAAATCAATGCCACCTTCTACCGGCGGGCGACTTCTATGAAAGCCTGTTTGTAATCAAGTCTCAAACGGGAGGATCGCCATCGTCCCATTCTTCTATCCGAGACAGGTGGCTTGGGTGCCACACCTCACGCCGCAGGCCGAGGTGTGCTTGCATGACCGATCAACAACAAGCAAGCAGGGTGAGATAAGCACAGCGCATCCCACCATCGGATATCGTTGGTTTTATATCGGTGTGTTTCGCTTTGCTCTACCCACCCTGCTTGCTGCCTGCCAACCCTGTGCGCACAAACGTGACCCGTCGCCCCTCTATAGAAGCCGCCATCAACAACCACGGCTTCGACCCTCCCCCGGAACCACGCCGCATCACGCGCGCGTGACGCAAAAAAACTTCCGGGGGGGAGCCGATTTGACGGTTCTCGTGTCCAGCTGGCCCTTACCTGCGGATGACTCACAGGGCGAGGATTCGCCGCACAAGAGCCCCGCCACACGGGCCGGCCAAGCGTTTGCCCAGTGATCATCCGTTGCAACAAACACTTGCATGGCGCACGGGTGTGAGGGTCTTCGTGTGCCCATGACCTCGCCCCTAGCGGCACACGATTGACAACGCCCAACCGGTCACCCCAAACGGCTTCAAGCAGGTGTCCAGGCCTGCCCGGACAAGACAATGAAGCCAACACCACCCGGCAAGGCGGCACCCGGCGGGTGGGGCGGGCATCCTGCCCGCCTGTTGCGCACAGGAATGGCAGGCAAGATGCCCCCACCACCCGCTTACACACACCACCCCTGCGCGCGCACCCATACCCCTCTCAACAGAGCCAAGTACTGTAAGCCCAACCCCCACGCATACCCACGACCCATCGCCCCAGATTTTTCTTGACCCAACAACCATCCCAGGTATATTGAGAAGCATTGGAAGGCAAGCCGATTTTTTTCAGATCCCACAAATACCTCCGGATCACAAAAACCTTGACATGGGTACAACGCGACTTGGCATCACGTTTTTCAATCGGCTTGGAAAGTTAGGTGCATGCTTGAACTTATGGGATACACAAGGAGAAGCCGCCTATGTTTAGATCCATCAGCCGCAGATCGCGTATCGTGTTGTGTGGGACTATTTTTTTGTTTCTTACGATTGGCACCGGGCGTGCGGAAACTTTAACGTTTACAGATAAAATGGTTTTTGTTGATGCGGCAGGCACCCTGGGCGTTGAAAGTTTTGAATCGTTGAGCACGTCGGTGCCATCAACGGACCCAATCATGACCGATGGGTTGACGGTGGAAATCAGCGGTGATGCCTCCGCAGACATGTTTATCGAAGATCTTGGCCCGGAAGGAGAAACGGCAACAGACGGCACGAAGTTTATTCTGGCCGGTGCTTCGGAGACGGGTGGTTCACTGACGCTTACGTTCACTTTGCCGGATCCAGCTTTGGCATTCGGATTGAACATTGCGGATTTCGGTGATAACGGCACCGCGGGTGTTCTTAGCATTGGGACCAATGTAGGCGATGCGTTTAACATTGCGACATCAGGTGGGCGCGGAAGCTTTCCGAATAACAATAAACGGTTCTTCGGGTTGATCCGTGATGTGGAACCGTTTTCGATCGTCACCCTGACAAAGACAACGACAGGAGACGGCATTGGTGTTGACGAGGTGTATGCCACGACGATCCCATCACCATCCACATGTGCGTTGTCAGGTTCAATTTATATGCTTCTTTACTTTCGCCGGCGGGGTAACCGCGGCTACGTGCATCGCAGATGAGCGCGCCCCAGGCCCGTAACCCATCGGCTGGGGCATGCGGCGCGTAGCCCCAGGCACCCGTTGCGTGGGCGGGCAAGCCATCAGCAACACGCCATGGGAAATCGGTTCATGCCGCCGCGGCTAGCGACAACCCCGCGTTCACCCCACCAATAAAATCACGCAGCTCGGCCTGGATGCCCAGGCCGGGGCTTTGCAGGTCGTTGACCCGGCACCAGCGGATCTCACGCGACTCGGGCGAGCACTGCTGCGCGACAAGAGAAGCAAGGAAAACATGGGTCGGCCTCTTGCGGCCAGACTTTTTGCGGTGGGTGTAGCGGCCCGCATAGCGGCAGATGCGGATCCGAGCGCCGCTTTCCTCCCACACCTCCCTCACCGCGGTTGCCATCGGGTGCTCATCGCGTTCGATATGGCCGGCGGGCAACACGTACCGGTTGGGGTCGCTGCTTGAAGAAACCAGCAGGTACTGCGGCACGCCATCACGTACGCGATGGACTAACGCACCGGATCGCCTGACCTTGCCGCCGATTTTTTGCATGGTTGTCACCCCGATGGTTTGATCCGATCCCTGCGCGATCGGTCGCCGATCCTGCGGGGAAGGTCATATACCCATCCCGATCGAGTTTGCGGGGTACCGCCCGTCCGCGGCAGGGCAATCCTCAGCGTTTTGGTGGTTCCCACGCAGCAAACCCATACCCGATGGGGGTACATGGGATGACGGATCGGCCCTACCGCCCCATCTGAACCCCGGCCAACGCGGTCGAAACATCCGCAGCAAACTCAAACACCTTGTCGAGCCCGGTGGTGAGGAAAACCGCCCAAACCCCATCGGTCGGCCCGGCCAGCAGAAGCTTCACATCGTGGTCTACCGCCAGCTTACGCAGCCGCAGCAGCTGAGAAAGGTTGGAGCTGTTCACGTGCGATACGCCGCTAAAATCCAGCACCATGTCGGGCGTGGGCTGGGCCTGCTGGGCGCGGTCTTTGAGATGCAGCAGATCCTCCGACAACACCGGCTCATCACCCAGCTGCGCCACCCAGATCCGGTCAGACCATTGTTGGATCGCCATAAAATCGAGCCTTCCTGCCTGGCCATCTCTACCCCTCACCGATACACCTGAGTTGCTCTTTGTATACGCAGTGAAAAACCTGCGGGTTCTTGTGGCGCCTAGGCTTCGGGATCACCACCGTCTTCTTGTTCTTCGTCATCTGCGATCCGCGCCACGCCCGTGAGCGTATCGTCCTGGGCAAGGTTGATCACGCGCACGCCTTGGGCAGCGCGCCCGGTTTGGCGGATGCTGTCGGCCCGGATCCGCACGATCATGCCACCGGTGGTGATCTGCATCAGCTCGTCTTCCGGGCTAACCGCCAGCAGCGCCACCACGTGCCCGTTGCGGTCGTTGACCGCGATGTCACGCCGCCCCTTGCCGCCTCGGCTCTGAGCACGGGTCGAGCCGTCTTCGCTGTGGACCAGGTACTCGGTCAGCGGCGTGCGCTTGCCGTAGCCATTGGACGTCACGGTTAGCAGGTCGTTTTCTTGGGTGTCTTCACCCTGGGGCACCCGCACCAGACCGACAACCTGATCGTCCTTGGCCAGCGTGATGCCCCGCACGCCGCTGGCGTTGCGGCCCATCGCGCGCGCGTCGTCCTCGTGGAACCGGATCGCCATCCCCTGCTGCGTGCCCAGCAGCACGTGGTCGTCCCCGTTGGTCCAGGTCACCCCGATCAGCGAATCGCCGTCCCGGAGGTTCACCGCGATGATCCCCGCGCGGTTCACGTTGCGGTAGTCTTTGAGGGGCGTACGCTTCACGGATCCGTTGGCGGTGGCGAACAGCAGGAACGCTTCATCGCGTTCAAAGTCCTCGATCGGCATGAACTCGCGCACACGCTCGCCTTCTTTTAAGGACAGCAGGTTGATGATTGCCCTGCCCCGGCTGGTGCGCTGGGCCTCGGGGATCTCGTAGACCTTGATCTTGTACACCCGCCCCGTGTTGGTGAAGCACAGCAGGTCGTCGTGTGTCGAGGCGACAAAGACCTGCTGGGTAAAGTCGTCCTGCTTGGTGCCCGCGCCGATCACGCCGCGCCCGCCCCGGCCCTGGGTGCGGTAATTCTCCACCGGCAGCCGCTTGACGTAACCCGCGTGCGTAATGGTCACCACAACCTGTTCCACAGGCGTCAGGTCGCCGATGTCCAGGTCGCCAACCGCCTCGGTAATCTCCGTGCGGCGAGCATCCCCATACTTGGCTTTAAGCTGCGTGGTGTCGTCCCGGATCAGCTGCAACACCCGGGCCTTGCTGGCCAAAATCGATTCGTATTCTTCGATCTGCCCCAGCAGCTTTGCGTACTCCGCGACCAGCTTCTCGATCTCCAAGCCCACCAGCTGGATCAGCTGCAGCCGCCCGATCGCCTCAGCCTGCTGACGCGAAAGCGTGACTGGTTTTTCGGCGCTCTGTGAGAGGAACCGGTCGGGGATCTGAGGCGCAAAGGGGTGATCGGGCGCGATGCGGTACCCCCGGGCCATCAGCTTCTTAATCGCCTCGTCGCGTGTGCGGCTGGATCGGATCAGCCGGATGACTTCTTCGATATCACACACCGCGTAGATCAGCCCCTCGATCCGGTGGGCTTCGATCTGCGCCTGATTGAGCCGGTAGGCGGTGCGGCGGCGGATCACCTCGACCCGGTGTTCGATGTACAGCTCGATCAGCGGCTTGAGCCCCAGCGTCCGGGGCCGGCCGTTGACCAACGCGATGTTGATGATGCTAAACGTCGATTGCAGCGGCGTCATCTGGTACAGCTGGTTCTCGACCACCGCGGGGTCGGCGCCGCGTTTGAGTTCGATGATCAGGCGCATACCGGCTCGGCTAGATGAGCTATCCACGATGTTGGCGATGTCGTTGAGCCGATCCTGCTTGCGGCACTCCACGATCTTGTTGATCACCCCATCGTTTTTCGAGACCTGGTAGGGCAGCTGGGTGACCACGAGCTGGTCGCGCCCGTTGGCCGTCTGCTCGTGGTGGATCTTGGCGCGCACCGCCAACCGGCCGCGCCCGTTGGCGTACGCCTCGGCGATCCCCCGCCGGCCGCAGATGATCCCACCGGTTGGGAAATCCGGCCCGGGGATGATCTGCATCAGATCGACCAAGCTGATCTGGGGATCGTTGATCACCGCGATGATCGCGTCGCACACCTCTGCGAGGTTGTGGGGTGCCATGCTACACGCCATCCCCACAGCGATCCCGGTCGACCCATTGACCAGCAGGTTCGGGAACCGGCCGGGCAGCACCTTGGGCTCATCGACGGTCTCGTCGAAGTTGGGTTGCCAATCCACGGTATCGAGCTTCAGGTCGTCGAGCATCTCAACCGCGTGGGGGTGTAGCCGTGCTTCGGTGTACCGCATCGCCGCGGGCGGGTCGGGGTCGATTGAGCCGAAGTTGCCCTGCTTATCCACCAGCAGGCCACGGGTCTTCCAGTCCTGAGCCATGTTGACCAGCGTGGGGTAGATCGCCCCGTCGCCGTGGGGGTGGTACTTCTTCATGGTCTCACCCACAATGCCGGCGCACTTGGAGTGCTTGCGGCCCGGGGTGAGGTTTAGGTCGTTCATCGCCACCAGGATCCGACGCTGGCTGGGCTTAAGCCCGTCGCGCACGTCCGGCAGGGCGCGGTCCACGATCGTGCTCATCGCATACGTCAGGTAGCTATCCGACAGCTCCTGCTCGATCGGGTGGTCGATCGTGCGCCCGCCGACCATCGCTCCTGATGGGTCAGAAGGCGTGTCTGGGGAGTCCGGGGTCTCCGAAGCTTCCGGGGGGTCGACAGGAGAATCACTCATTGAACAAACGGCTCCAAAGGGTTCTTTACGCAGTGAAACAACCCTAATTTTATCATCCGAATCGCTGCCCTGCGAACCGGCCAACGATAGGCTAATAGGCTGACCCGTTTGCCCAGCCAGAACCCATTAGAGGATACACACCAAGTGTGTTTGCCCCTGATAATCACAGGATGATTGCTTGTTTAGCCAAGCCCGGCCTGGAGACCCGATGGGTGAACTTCAGGCTCTAAAAAGAGACAAACTTGACGCGTTAAAGGAGCCTGGATTGACAAAAATATTCTCCGATTCACGGCAAACAAGCCTTCGCGCAGCCTGCTTCTGACGGTATAATATCATCAGCCGGTGGATCTTTGCCGTTGTTGGCGGGGGTTCTGTGGGATGGCTTCAACAGCGGCTTGTCAAATGTCCGATTAAGCCTTGGTACTAGCGATACGGAACACAAACTCTAGGAAAAAGGAACATGACGATGAAACGATCTATGGTCTTGGCGTTGTTGGTGGGTGCGGCTTTTTTTGTGGGGTCGACCGCGGTGACGCCTTCGGTCATGGCGGGTTGCGGGTCGTGCGAAGCCGATGATGCGCCTAAGAAAGAAGAGCCCTGCCCCGCCTGCGAAGAGAACAAAGACGGCGAAAAATGCGCCGCCTGTGAAGCCAAGAAGAAGAAAGACGATCACGGGCACGAGCATGACCACGATCATTAGACGCCCAGCCCGTGAAGCTGCCCACCGTGCCTGTCACCCACAGTGGGCATCTTTTTATCAACCAGACCCGTAGGCAACACCCGCTCCATCATGAACAGGGGGCTTTGACCGGTATGAGTCGAGGCTTCATCTGATGCTGTTTGCCCATGGCCGGGTGCCACGCAGCACGGCCAGGGAAGGGGCTGGTGTGTGTGATCAACCCGCTGCGTGTCAGCGCCCATCGGGCGATCGGTGCTGAGTTGCATGCGTTGCAAGCGTGGTTCGGGTTTGGCGGTGCGGCAGTGGGTCGAGCAACGCCGGGGCCGAGGCAAACCGACGAAGCTGGCCAACCGCCCACAGCAGACCCTTTCCGGGCCGTGCTGTGGGCACCCAATCTCAATTCACGCATTGACAGGCACCGGGCACACCCCGCTACCCTGCCACAAACTTGGACCACACCCGGCCATGAAATAAACCGGATGTCGCCTTGGCGTGCATCGGCCTGGCGGGTAGGATTGCCCATGATGCTTCAATCGGATCAGCCGCCTTCGGAGGCCGACGGGGGGGCGGGCGCCCCCATGCTCGGGACGCCTTCAGGCATCGCTCCGCTGCCGCCGACCGCCGGCGGGGGTGTGATCGTCGACACCCACTGCCACCTCTGGAACGACCTGAACCAGCTTGGGGCAGAGGTTGCGAAAAAAATCCGAGCGTCGACCACCCAGCCCTGGGACCGGCTCGACACATCACCCCAAGCGTTTGAACAGGCGATCGAGCTGGTCCACTACGTGATCATCCACGGCTTGGAAAGCCAGGCCACCGGCGCTTCGGTCCCCCCCCAACAAATCGCCCAATCCGTTGCCCAGCAGCCCAACAAAGCGCTGGGGTTTGTGGGGATCGATCCGATGGCGACCGGCTTCCTGGGGCGGATCGACCAAGCCCAAGACCTGGGCCTGGTCGGGGTGACGATCAGCCCCGCCATCGGGGGCTACCACCCCACCCACTCCCGCGCGATGCGCCTCTACGACCGGTGCCAAGAGCGTGGACTGCCTGTTCTTATCCACCCCGCGATCGAGCTTGAGAGCTCGGCCCGAATGGAGTACTTGCAACCGTTTTGGTACGACGAGGTCGCACATACCTTCCCACAGCTGAGGCTGGTCATCGCGGGCATGGGCCTGCCATGGGTCGAGCAAACGCTGATGCTGATCGGCAAGCACGAACACTGCTACGCCGACCTGTCGGGCCTCACCGCCCAGCCGTGGCAGCTGTACAACGTGCTGCTGTTGGCCTACCAGCAAGGGGCCATGGATCGGCTGCTGCTAGGCAGTGATTTCCCCTTTAACACCCCCAAGGCCGCGATCCACAACATCTATTCGGTCAACACCGTCACCCACGGCACACACCTACCCATGATCCCACGCGAGCAGCTGCGCGGAATCGTAGAGCGTGATGCGCTGGCGTGCTTAGGCTTGAAGCGGCCCGGTGATGGATCGGCCCAAGCCCAGCAGGCGGCAGGGCCCGCGCCTGCTCACCAGGCCATGACCCCGGTACCCGCTCACCCAACAAGACCGCCCGCGTCGGTGGAGCAGCGGTCATGAGCAAAGGCAGGGGGCATCGGGTCATGGCGTGGCGCGGGCGGGTCGCGGCTACCTTAATCATCGGCTTAGCAGGCTGCGCCCACGACAGCGGTGGGAGCCTGACACTGACCAGCCGCACCCAAACCAACATGGTCGTCATGGGCGGCTTCCAATCCAGCTTGTACAGCATCGATGATCGCGGCCGAGTCACGGTGCTGCTGTTCGACGGGCCCGTTGAGCAGCCCGCCCAAGCCGTGACGATCCGCGTGTTCTGGAAACCCCGTGCCGGGCGCACACCCGTCGACCCCACCGCGACCAACGCCACGATCCATTACACGATCTTTACCGGCGACCGCAACCAAGAGGTCGGGGTCTACAGCGGCGCAGGTTTTGTCTACCCCATCGGGAAGCTGGGGCAATCGGTGCTGAACGCCGAGGTCTGGCAGGCGTCGCTGCGGCTCACCGACCGAAGCGCGTTATTTGCAGACCTGCTGGGTAGCGCCACACTCGAGGGCTACTTTACCGCCAAACGCGACGACCCCGCGGTGCGCCGGCTGCTGCGGCAGATCCACACCATGGTGACGCAGCGTGTGGGCTATCCCCGCTACGTCAGCAACCCGGCCACAGGCCCATGGGTTGGGGCTGTGGCATCACGGCAAGGCCTCGGCAACGAACACGTTGATCCTAGAGCAGGGCAAGGAGATGATGATGATTAAATTTGTCTACTGCGTCCGACGCCAACCCCACCTGTCTCCCGAAGCATTCCGCAAGTATTGGCTCGAACAACACGGCCCGCTGGTCCGACAATGCGCCACCGCCCTGCGCGCCAACCGGTACGTCCAGAGCCACACCCTCGATACCCCCCTCAATATGCTGGCCCAAGCCCCACGGGGCACGGGCCAGCCCTACGACGGGATCACCGAGCTGTGGTGGGACAATACCGAAGACCTGATCGCCGCGGCCAACACACCCCAGGGCCAAGAGGCCAACCTCCGGCTCATGGAAGACGAGAAAAACTTTGTCGACCTGGCCAACTCCAGCGTCTTCTTCACCAACGAACACACGATTTTTTAATCGTCTCGCCGATCCCCCAACCCCACACAACACACCCTCCATCCGAGCCGGGCTCTGCCAGCCCGAGCCCGCATCAGCGAGGCCCGCTGTGATCACACTTCAGCACCTACTTCACGCCCGGCCCGCAGGCAGGGTTTGTGATCTGCCCCCATCATGCTAAACTGCCCGGTGTATGGATGAGTGTGCTTGAGAGGCAGACCTCAGGGGTGGAGGCGACCCGCCCCCTACCGATTACAACACGACCCCTAACCAATTGAAAGAAGGTACCCGATGCGATGGTGTAACCTAATGGGCCTATGCGTGCTGCTGGTGGGCTGCGTGGCGCCGCCTGATGTCAAGCAGGCATCAACCCAGCTGACTTTTGCCCTTGCCGATCTACAAGAAGCCCAGGCAGAATTCTGCAACGCCTACCTCGATGAGTTAGACACCACCCGCCGCTTGGTGGGGCAAGCGATCGTATCGCACGCCGTGTTGCGCAAGGTCAACACCCTGGCTGAAAAAGAGCTCGAAGGCGACTTGGTCGCCATCTCCAAAGCGATCAAGAATCAGCGCGACGCCTACCGGGCGCTGGTCGATACGCTCTTAGAGACCCAGCCCGATGAGGATGAATCGGCGCAAGACGTGGTCGTCCGCGTGCTCAATCGTCGGGTTAAAGCGCTGCGTGCGGCGGCCGACATCCTGGAAAACAGCGGCAAGACCGCCTCGGCAGCCAAAGCGCGACACCGCGCCCAGCAGATCGAGTCGGCTCAACACGGGCTCGAAGATTACGGCGACCTGATCGCCCTGGTGCAGCTCAACCAGGCGATGGCCATCGTCGGACGGGGCAGCGGCGACCTCGAAGATTACATCACGTTCCTGCAGCTGATCCACAAGCAGATCCACGAATGGATCATGATCGACGTCACCGCCAACCCCGCCCAGATCACAGCCCTGATCAAGGAATGCCTAGCCCTAAAGCACAAGAAGCATAAAAGGCCACCCCCAGAGACTCAGCCCGCGCCCGAGACCCAGCCCGCGCCCGAGCCTCCACCTACGTCCAGACCCCGCCCTTCTGTCAACGAGGGCACACAAATCCTCATTGATAAAACAGATCGAGACGACCGCCCCATTATTAAATAAAGGGCAGGCGTGACGGACCCAATGAACAGTGAATTCGACTGTGAGAGACTTACAAAAAAACTGATTCGCACACCAGGCACGCCGGGTATCGGCAACTAGCCGCGTGTTTAAAAAATGGAGATGCTATGAGAACCGTTCTGATCATTTGTTTGGCGCTGCTCACCACCGGGTGCGTCCGGGGCGTGCGAGAGCTGGGGCACAAAGAACGCCAGGCGTTCGACGCCCTAAGCCAGCGGCTCAAAGACAACGCCCAGCCGATGGAGGCCGCCGCCAATACGCTCAGCCGGCTCGCCGCCGAGTACGCCGAACTACAGTTCGAACTCGAAACCGCGGTCGCCCACGCCAAGCGGCTCGAATCGATGCGCGCCCCGTGGGTGCTGCCCCCGGCGGATATGGCCGAAACCCAGCGCGCGGTGATCCTCTACCATTTATATGAAGTCGAGATGGCCCAGCAGAAGCTGCTCGACGCGCTGATCCAAGAGCGGCGTGAGGCCACCGATCATATTGTGGAGCGGTACGAGAAGCTTTGCCAGCTACTCGAGCAGTCCCAGGGCAACCTAGAGACCACCCTCGGATACATCACGCAATCCAAGTGGGAACACTTGAAAGACTTCGCCAAGAGCCTCCGGCAAGATGTCCAAGCCTACCGCAAAAAGACCGGGCCCCAGCGATCTGCCGAATTGGTGCAGATGAACGATAACGTCACCCGTCTGCAATTATTAAACGACACAACCATACAACGCGCCGACGATGCGGTCAGCAATATCCTGTTGAACGCGGGAGGTGAATCACCATGAGCCGGATCAATACAAACGTTGCAAGAACCAGCGTCACCACCACCGTCAGGGGCATCGCCAAAGACGCCCAGAAACTGATCAAAGCATTCAAGCCCAAGGCCGAATCAGACATCAAGCTGACCCACGAGGATTACGAAAACCTCCGCCGGCTAACCCAACGCGCCCAAGAAGCCGCCAGCCAGGCCAACCAGCAAGCCAAGCAGCGGTGCGAAAATCAGATCCTTGAACTCGAGCAGCTGCTAGCCAACCTCGATCAGGCGCTGGGGACGCCCGGGTTAGACAACGACACACGCAGCGACCTCAAACGCATGCGGCGCCAGAAGCGGGCGCAGCTGCTGCGGCTGCAGACCAAGCTGGCCATGGACTTCGCGGGCATCCTCTCGGCGCGCGATATCCAGGAAATCCAGCGTGTAATCAAAAAGGCCAACAAAGACGTCAAGCACAAGCGCCGGGCCGCCGCGATCCTCGCCACCCTCGTCCAGATCACCGACATCGCGATCCGTATCGCCAAAGTCGCCGCCGCGGTATGACCGCTGCAGATTCAACCTGCCGTATGATCGGTGTGCATGGTTGATCGTACCCCAAAGATTTGGGCACACAACCCCCAGGGCAGGCTCATCGCCCAAGTGGGGTAGGTTTTAACGCAGCCTACGGCTTGAGCCGCTTCTTGAGGGTGTTGATCTGGCCTTCCACCTCTTCGAGCTGCCGCTCCAGGACCTTGCGGTCTTCGGGCGTGGCTGCTTGGTCTCGCTTCTGGGCGATCTTCCGGGCCTCGATCTCTAAAGCCTCTAGCCGTTCGTAATCTTTGGTCTCGGGGTTGTACGTATCACTCATGGCAGAGGGTCCTTATGGCGTGTCATCCAGGGCGTGACAACTCCCTTTCCGCAGGCAGATGCGCTTGCGTCCCCCGGCCCAGTTGTACCTGGCGTCTATTGTGCGCCATCGACAACAAAAATCAATCCCGACACGGTGGTGACGCCCCAGCCCCGCTGTTGGCCGCCGCACGCCACTTGGGCACCAGCCACGCTTGGGCCAAAATCTTGATGCACGCCGCGATCGGGATCGCCAGCATCATCCCTAACAACCCCGCCAACGACCCGCCGATCATCACCGATAGCATCACCGACAGCGGGTCGAGGTTGGTCGCTTGGCCCTGCACGGTCGGCTCCACGACCCAGCCATCAATCCCTTGAGCAATGAAATACACCACGCTGGGCCAGACAAAAACGCTCAGCAGACCCACCCCACCGCTCGAAATCGCGTCGACCCACGCCAACCCAACCGCGGTCAACCACGCGACCGCGGGCACGTACGGCACCAGGTTGGCGATCCCCCCAGCCAGGCCCAGCAGCAGCCAGTACGGCACACCCGCCACGCCCCAGCCAACGCTAAGCATCCCCGCCATCACCAACGACTGGATCACCCGCCCGCGCACGAACGCCGCGATCGATTGGTCCATCTGACCCGCCAGGCGGGTGACCAGGGCTTGCTGTGACCGTGGGACCAGACCACCGGCCCACGCCACCATGTGGTCAAAGTGCCAGCTGAAATAAAAAAAACACAGACCCGACACCACCACCGCGAACCCCAGGTAAAGCACCGAACCCACCGCGGTGCCCACCCACCCGATCCCGGTGCCCACCATCTGGCTAACCCACTCGGCCAGTGATTTGAAGTCAACGCCCGCCGCCCACTGGGCGCCCGATGTGTCGGCTGCATCGGGGTGGGTTGCCGAAGCGACCGCCTCTTTGGCGCGCTGCGTGAGCCAGCCCCAATCGATCCCCAGGCTCTGGCCGGCCTGCTCAATATACCGCGGCAGGTTCTCGATCAATACCGATAGCTGCAGCGCGATCCGCGGCACGACATACAACCCCAACGCCACCACCACCAGCCCACCCGTCCCCAGCAGCGCTAGCGCGGTCGCCCACCGTGGCAGCCGACACCGGCGCTGCGCCAACACCACCAACGGGTTCACCACGTAGGCCAACCCAAACCCAACCAACACCGGCACCGTCACCGGGCGGGCCTGGTAGAGACCATAGAGAACCCCGCCACCCACCATCAGCCACAGCAGGTCGTGGGCCCAGCGGTACTCCCAGATATGGCGGTCGGTGGTCAAGCTGGTTTCATGCTTAGGGGGAAAAGCGTTAAGCAGGCGTATGGCTCGTCAAACCGTTCATAGGGCCAGCCTTGACTTTGCCGCAAAAAACGCGCCGCGTCGAGCCGAGGCAGCGCCCTTAGGCGTTTTCGCTCAGCTGCAGGCTGGGTGTGAACGCCTCATCAAAATCAAAAACACCCGAAAAGTCTTCGATCGAATCCTCTTGGGTCTTGTGCATCAGCCCGACCCGGACCATCGCAAACACGATGTGGCCAAAGTCCTCGCAGCTGTGGATCTGCCAGTGCTGGAGCACCGGCTTGGCCATCAGCCCGTACTGCTGGATCGCGTAATCCTTTAAACCACAACACAGCTGCTTCCCGGTCACGTGCCGGCTCATACCTTCTTGGTTTTTGTCGGGCTGGCCGTGGATGCGACACACCGTGTGATCCAGCCCCCGCTGAACAAAAAGGAACGCGTCCAGGGGGTACTTGCTGGCACTGACCGCTTGGAGCAGTTTTCGAGTCATGGCCGCTGCATCCACCGATGAGGGTCGTCTCTCATCCACACCACCGATCCTTCAATTATAGGATTGAATCGCGGTTTGTGGAAGCGCCCCAGCGCGTCTAGACACAGCGGGGGTAAGAACCAGCCACCAAAACCCGATGGGTCTATACCAATCCCGATCAGGTTGACGGGGTCCCGTTCGCCCGCGGCAAGGAAATCTTTGGCGCTTGGGTGATCCCGACGCGGCAAACGCATACCCGATGGGTATAAAATACCGATATGCGATCGATCCGCCGCAACGACCTGAGCCCGCGTATCGAGATGATGCCGCTGATCGATGTGATCTTCTTGCTGCTGACCTTTTTTATCTACAGCCTGATCGTGATGGTGCGGGCCGAGGTCCTGCCCGTGAGCCTCACCCCAATGGGCGCCGGCCACCGCGCAACACCCTCACAGATCGAAGCGATCACCATCGACCACGCCGGCCAGCTGTTCTTGAACCGAGAAGCGGTCAGCGACGAAGAATTAAAGCAGCGGCTTGAGTCGATCGCCAAGCGGCCCCAGCAGTCAACGCTCTACCTGGCGATGGAGGCCCACGGGTCGACCGATCGGGGCCCGCGCCTGATCGAGCTGATCGAACAGGTGCGCGCCGCGGGGATCGAGGATTTTGTCATCGTGGGCCAACCCAAGACCGAAGCCTCAGGGGCACCATAGGAGCCGGACATGGCACGCCGCGAAACCATCTGGCCGCTTGCTACCGCCGCGGCGGTGTCGTTGCTGCTGCACGCGGTGTTGATTGGGCTGGGGCTGCCATGGTTAAACCAGCCAGCGCTTAGGCCCGCCAACGCATCATCGATCGCCTCAGCAGCCAAACCCGTTCTTCCTCAACCCACGCCATTGGGCAACGACACGCCCCGGCCAGCGGCGGTGGCATGGATCGATCACCAAGACTTCCAAGAGCTGATCGCCCCCCAGGGCCTGACCCATCAGCCCGCATTGCAGATGCAAGCCGACCCTGTTGAGCGTGCACCGATTGAGGCCGACCCCACACCACGGGTCGCCTCAGCGGAGCCGGCCAAGGGGCTGCCCACAGAGGCGCTCGAACCCACCGACTCGATGGATGATGCCCAAGTGGCGGATGCGTCGGCATCACAAGCGTCACAAGCCTTGGAAGAAGCAGGCTACCCTTTTGCCGACCAACCGCGGTTAGATGTTTCGGAACTGATCCTTGGTGGCCGCACCACGCAGATCAAACCCAGCCCAACGCCCAAGCCTGCTCCAAGCCATCGGCCAACGCATCAGAAGCAAGATGTGCTGCAATCCGGCGACCCTTTAACGCCCAAGCCCGCCCGCCATCGGAGCAATCCCGCCAGACCAACCGCAGCCGCACGCTCAGACCGAGAATCGATCCCCGTCAAGCTGCACAGCGACACCAACTCGGTCGTGCCCGGCGGGGTGCTGGTGGGCGAGGGGATCCGGATCAAAACCGCGCTGCCTCGGTTTAGCGTGGTCACCCGGGTCAGCGCCGTGCCACACAACCCGATAGCGAAGATCCTATTCAACCCTCAAGATGGGCATGTCATCGAAGCAAAACTGATCCGGTCAAGCGGGTACCCCAACGTCGATGGGCCGGTGCTGGCTAGCCTCTACAAGTGGCGGGCCAGCGGGCAACGCCTCGCAGACTTGGGGCACGTGTTTGAGATGCAGGTCGAGCTTCGGCTGGCGCCAACCACGCCTGGTCACTAACCCGATGAGGCGCTACCCTCGCGATGTCTTACAATTAGCAGGGGCACAGCGCCATATTTAGGCATAAGTCCATTTCCAATAATCTTTTGTATTGTTAACCCATAAGTTTTGTCATGGCTGCTTGCTGGCGGTAAGTCTATACAGCATGGGAATATAAAATGGATCCCGAAATAACGCGATAAAATGAATGGCAGTCTCCTGACTAAATAGAGATTGCTATTTTTCAGATAGATTCTAAAATGCAGATAGATATCGCACCAATTTGGTACGAAATAAGAAGAAATCAGCTGTAACTAACGCTGCACAGACGACGCGGAATTGATTGTAAATTACATCTATGATTGGATTAACGAGAAAAACAGACTATGCGATGATCGCCTTGTCTTTCCTAGGCCACCAACGCGTAGCGGGCAATCAAGCGGTCAGTGCTCGGCAAATCGCAGACCAGTTTGGCCTGCCGTTGCCGCTGCTGATGAACGTGCTCAAATCGCTGGCACACGCCCAGATCGTTGAATCGACCCGCGGCGCCCAAGGGGGTTATGAGCTGGCGGTTGACCCCCATGAGGTGAGCTTGCTGGAGATCGTCACCGCGATCGAAGGGCCGTTCCAACTTGTTCAGTGCTGTAGCGATGCGATCCCGATGGAAAAACAAACCTGCAAGATCTCCGAACAGTGTCCGATCCGCCACCCGCTTCAGCGGCTACACCAGCGGATCCACGAGTTCTTTGAGCGTGTGACACTAGCCGATCTTATTGAATCCAAGGTTGATGTCCCGTTGGCTTGCATGGGGACCCAACAATAAGCCACCACCGATGCGTCCCGGGTTGAACGGGCGCGGGTGTTTCAAAACCAGGAGCAAACCCGATGGCTGTGAAGCTGCCGATCTACATGGACCACAACGCCACCACCCCGGTCGACCCGCGGGTGCTCGAGGCGATGCTGCCTTATTTCTGTGAACGATTTGGCAACGCCGCCAGCCGAAACCACCCGTTCGGGTGGGAAGCCGAAGACGCCGTGACCAAAGCCCGTGCACAAGTCGCCAGCCTGATCGGCTCGAGCCCCAAGGAGATCGTCTGGACCAGCGGGGCCACCGAATCCAACAACCTGGCGATCAAGGGTGCCGCGTGGATGTACGGTGAAAAGGGCAAACACATCATCACCTCGATCATCGAGCACAAAGCCGTGCTGGACCCGTGCAAGCGCCTCCAACGCGAGGGGTACGACGTGACGTGGCTAGAGCCGGGGCCCGATGGGATCATCACCGCCGACCAAGTCGCCCAAGCGATCCGCAACGACACCATCCTGGTCACCATCATGTGGGCCAACAACGAGATAGGCACGCTCAATGAGGTGCCCCAGATCGGCAAGCTGTGCAAAGAAAAAGGCGTCCTGTTCCACACCGACGCCACCCAGCGCGTGGGCAAGATGCCCGTTGATGTGGAGGCCGCGGGGATCGACCTGTTGTCAGCCTCGGCGCACAAGATGTGCGGGCCCAAGGGTGTGGGGTGCTTGTATGTGCGCCGACGCCGCCCGCGGGTGCGCCTAAGCCCGATCCTCGATGGCGGCGGGCACGAACGCGGGATGCGGTCGGGCACGCTCAATGTCCCCGGCATCGTGGGGATGGGTGCCGCAGCAGAGATCTGCCAGCAAGAAATGCCTACCGAAGCACCACGGCTTCAAGCGCTGCGGCAGCGGCTAGAACACGGCATCACCAGCCAGCTCGATCACGTCACCGTCAACGGGCACCCCGAGAAGCGCCTGCCACAGACCACGAACATCAGCTTCCCCTGGGTCGAGGGCGAGAGCCTGATGATGGCGATCAAGCAGATCGCGGTCAGCTCCGGGTCGGCCTGCACCAGCGCCAGCCTCGAGCCCAGCTACGTCCTCAAGGGGCTAGGCGTAGGCGATGAGCTGGCCCACAGCTCGATCCGGTTTGGCCTGGGCCGGTTCACCACCCAAGAAGAGGTCGATTACACGATCGAAAAGGTTGTGGCTGGCGTGAAGAAACTCCGCGAGATGAGCCCGCTCTACGAAATGGTCTTGGAAGGCGTCGACCTAAGCCAAGTCGAGTGGGCCGCCCATTAACCTCATGAACTCAAACCATCCGTCTCTCAATGGCGTATAGAAACAAAGGAACCAAGCCATGGCTTACTCAAAGAACGTGATCGATCATTACGAACACCCGCGGAACGTGGGCAGCCTCGATAAAACCGCCACCAACGTCGGGACCGGCGTGGTGGGGGCGCCCGAGTGTGGCGATGTGATGAAGCTGCAAATCGAGGTCGATGAATCCACCGGCCAGATCACCGACGCGAAGTTCAAGACCTTCGGCTGCGGGTCGGCGATCGCCTCGTCTAGCTTGGCTACTGAGTGGGTCAAGGGCAAGACCGTCGACGAGGCTTTGGCGATCAAGAACACCGATATCGTCAATGAGCTGTCGCTGCCGCCGGTTAAGATACACTGCTCCGTGCTCGCAGAAGACGCGATCCGCAGCGCCATCGCCGACTATAAAAACAAGCAGCAAGCCACGCCGGCCGATGATAAGAAAGAAGAGCAACCCGCATCGGCCTAAGCCGAGAGGGTAGGCATCCATAGGATTGATTTGCAACACCGCGATGGCGCTCCGATAAGATGAGTTAGAGCGCCCCAACCAGCCAGGAGATAACCGATGGCTATTGAGCTAACCGAAACCGCAGCCCGTGAGATCAAGACGATTGTTGAACAGCAAGAGCTCGACGCCGAAAAAGTACGCCTGCGGGTGGGTGTTAAAGGCGGCGGATGCTCGGGGTTTAGCTACCTGCTGGACCTCACCGAGCAGGACCGCGAAACCGACGAGCGGTTCGACGCACACGGGATCACCGTTGTCTGCGACCCCAAGAGCTACCTCTACCTCAACGGCACCACGATCGATTTCAAGGACGAGGTGATGGGCCGCGGCTTCGTGTTCAACAACCCTAACGCGAACAACACCTGCGGCTGCGGCAGCTCGTTTAGCGCCTAACGGTGAGCCGTTCGACTTCGCCGGCGATGAAGGCCTGGGCTTGGCCTGCGATCTGCAACCGCAGCCGGCCGGCGGGATCCAGACCGTCACACACACCCGATACCTCACGCCCACCGATCCGCAACGACACTTTCGTGCCTTTCCAAGCGAGGTGTGCCTCGATGGCTTGAACCAGGCTGGGTTGCAGCCCGTGTTGTTCGAGTTGTTCGATCCCTTGGCAGAGGTTGGCGGTGGCGTGGGTGATCAGGGGTTGTAGGTCGGTCTCACGGCCTAGCACATCCATCAGCGTCGTGGCGGGGTAGCGCAGCGGATCGCCCAACTTCGCGGCGTGGAAGTTGGCGTTGACCCCCACGCCCACGATCAGCGTTGGGTTAAGGCCCGGATCGGATGGCGGTGGCGCGATGCATTCGCTAAGCACGCCTGCGATCTTCTTTTCTTCAAGCAAGACATCGTTGGGCCACTTGATCTGCAGTTGGTGTGCGCTGTTACCCAGCCTTGGCTTCAACGCCTGGAGCACCGCCCACCCCGCGATCAACGGGACAGCCGTGTAGCGGTCGGCGGGCGCGTTAGTAGGCCAGGCCAGGCTCCACCACGCCCCGCCCAGCGGCGACTGCCACGGCCGATCGCCCCGGCCCCGGCCAGCGGTCTGGGTCTGGGCGACAACCAGCATTTTTTCACCCCGGTGCGATGCGATCAGCCGCTTGGCTTGGGCGTGGGTGGAATCGATCTGGGGGTAGTGGAAGGTGCGCATGGCGTGGGGGGCCTGATACGCATCTGGTTGCGTGTGGGGTGAACAGACAGACTTGGAGAACCCCGCTCCCTTACGGTCGCGGCTTGTCGCGGGCGACCATGGGCCATCTCGATGCGTTTCGATCTTCCTATTGACCGAGATATTTACGAAACCGTCGCCAGCCGGCTAAGCAAGACGCCCGCGGCAACGGCCGAGCCGATGACGCCCGCGACGTTGGGCCCCATCGCGTGCTCGATCAGGTGGTTGTGTGGGTCTTCTTTCGTGCCCATCACCTGAACCACCCGCGCCGCCATGGGGACCGCCGACACACCGGCCGCCCCAATCATGGGGTTGAGTGGCTCAGAGGTGAACCGCCGCATCAGCTTGGCGAACATCACCCCACCCGCGGTGGCGATCGCGAACGCCCCGGCACCCAGGACAAATACACCCACAGTCTGCAACGTTAAAAAATTACTCGCGGTGGTTGTGGCGCCCACGGTCAGACCCAGCAGGATCGTGACAATATCGACCATCGCGGTGCGCGCGGTCTGAGCCAAACGGTCGGTGACCATCGACTCCTTGAGCAGGTTGCCAAAGAACAGCATCGCCAGCAACGCCAACCCGCCGGGCGCGATGAACGCCGTGAGCAGAAACCCGATCAGGGGGAAGATGATCTTGACGTTCTTGGCGACCCGTTTCGGTGGGTTCATCCGGATGCGGCGTTCTTCGGGTGTGGTCAGCAGCTTAACGATCGGCGGCTGGATCACGGGCACCAGCGCCATGTAGGAGTAAGCGGCCAACGCGATCGCCCCGAGCATGTCGGGCGCCAAGCGCGCGGTGACGAAGATCGCGGTGGGCCCGTCGGCGCCGCCGATGATGCCGATGCTCGCCGCTTGGTTGAGGTCAAACCCCAGCAGCAGCGCCATTAATAAGGCCCCAAAGATCCCGATCTGCGCCGCGGCGCCCAAGAGGAACAGCTTGGGGTTGCCCAGCAGCGCCGAGAAATCGGTCATCGCGCCGATGCCCAGGAAGATCAACGCGGGGTAGAACCCCCACTTCACACCGCGGTAGAGGAACCAGAAGACGCTGGCGTTCCACGGGTTCATGCGCTGGCGCGGGACAACCTGCGGCCAGCCGTGGTCGGGGTGGGTCGATCCGGGGTCGGCGTGTCGCGCATCGGCCAGCGCCAGCTTGCCCTGGGGCAGCTCAAAGAGGATCACATCGCCGGGTTCGACCTCGTCGGCGCGCGTGCCCGCTTTGATAAAATCGTCATAACCCTGCGGGTCTTCGAAGTACGCCAGCAGGTCGGCCGGCTCGTAGACAAACACAGCGGCATTGGGCGGAGCAGCCGATGGGGGGAACGCGTCGCCGTGGCTGACATCCAGCAGCACCGAAGGCGGGGGGAAACGGCCGTCGGGCAGGCGGTCGAGCTTGTTCTTATAAGGCGGGAACAGGTCCGCCGCGGGCAGGCGGATGTAGGCCCCGTCTTGGGTGCGGTACAGGACCGATTGGGGCAAATAGACTTTGTCGAGGTACGCCGGGTCGGGCGGCCCGTCGTATACCCCCAACGCCAGCTGATTCGTTAGGTACGGGATGTTGCCCACGATCATCCCAAACCCGATAGGCACCAGCAGCAGCGGCTCAAAGCTCTTCTTCACCGCCAGGTAGATAAACAGCAGGCCAACGAGGATCATCACGGCGTTGCCCGTCGTGAGTTGGCCAAAGCCCGAGGTCCGGATGTAGGTAATCAGCACGTCAATCATGGCAATCGCCTGTGAATCACTCGGTCGTAGCAGGTCGATCGGAAGCGGGATCACTGGGGCACGCGGCGCTTAGCCCCAGGCACACAGGGGTTGGTCTTACGCGAAGCGGACCAGCACCTGGCCGTGCGAGACCTGATCGCCCTCATTCACACAGACTTCCTGGATGGTGCCGGTCTGGGTCGAGGCGATGTTCGACTCCATCTTCATCGCTTCGAGCACCAGGAGGGTGTCGTTGACCTTGACCGCATCGCCGGCCTTGACCCGCACGGATAGCACCGCACCCGAGATCGGGCTGGTGACCTCACCGCCACCCGACTCGCCGCCCGATGGCGCCGGGGGCGCAGCGCCTGCCGCGGTGCTAGGGGCTGAAGAGGGTGTGGACGTGCTACCGTCCAACACCTCAACATCGACATCGTATCGAACGCCTTCTACAGTGATCCGAAGCTTCATGGTTGAACCTTCCTCATCTAGCTATCGCCGACAGAATGACGCTAACCGGTGCCCTTTACGGGGCGGACCGATGTCACACGAACAGCGCTCCCGCCACGCTGGATCGCCACGGCCGACGCGGCGGCGACAATCACTTTCAGGTGCGCGTCGAGCGTTGATTGGCTTGGCGCTTGGCCCGGTGTGGGGCGGGCGGGCGGGGCTGATTGCGGTGTGTCCTCTTCGCCCATGCACCGGCTAAGCAGCGCCATCGCCACCGCCGTCAGGCACAGGGCGCAGAACACCACCACCATCCCAACCACCGCCAACGCGATCCCTTCAAGCATCAGGTCCCACACGGGCAAACCCTCTCAAGCCAAGGCTGGGGCCAAGCCGGCCCCGATCTCGATCCAGCCCCAAAGCATAGCGATTTTTTGAAGTCTTTGGTAAGCCCCCCCCTGGCACTAAAGCCTCGTCCGGACCTCAACCCTACTCCAGGGGTGGTCAATCGATCTGGATCCGCGGGTCCACCCAGGCGTAGGCGATGTCGACCAGGAGGTTGAAGCCGATCAGCATCGACGCATAGACCAGCACCACCCCCAGGATCAGGAACTGGTCTTTGTTGAGCACCGCGTTGACGAAGTGCTCACCCAGCCCGGGGATGGCAAAGACCTGCTCAACCACGAACGACCCGGTCATCACCGCCGCCGCTGCAGGGCCTAAAAAACTCAACACGGGCAGGCACGCCACTTTTAACGCATGGTTAAAGACCACCCGGTGGTGGGACAGGCCCTTAGCACGTGCGGTGCGGATATAGTCTTGGGTCATCACCTCCGCTAGCCCCATCCGGATCAGCCGGGCGATGTAGGCCGCCGGTGCCGCGCCCAAGGTAATCGCGGGCAGCACCACATGCCACCCGGTGCCCCACCCCCCCACCGGCAGCCACCCCAGCAGGCCGCCGAATACCACCAGCAGCAGCGACCCGGTCACAAACGCAGGCAGGCTCACGCCCACCACCGCCAACACCAGGCTCGCCGAATCGATCCATGAGCCTGGCCGCAGCGCCCCGATCACCCCCGCCCCAACGCCGAGGATCAGCGCCACGATCAGCGCCGCTATGCCCAGCGTCACACTCACCGGCAGCCCCAACGCGATCAGGTCGTTCACCCGCTGGTCGCGGTACTGGAGGCTGGGGCCTAGATCACCGTGTAGCAGGACGTTGGTGAGGTAGGCTCGAGCAAACGCCCAGGGGCTGTGAAGGTTGTATTGACGCAGCATCGCCTGCTGGACCTCGACCGGTGGGCGCTGCCCTTCGGGTCGTTCCAGCGGGTTGCCCGGCACCAGCCAGGCCAGCGCAAACGTCACCACAAAAATCACCGCCAGGATCAGCGGCAGCTGTGCCAGGCGTCGGAGGATAAAGGCCGGTGTCATGCCAATAGGCTACGGGGCTTGGGGTGCGTAGATCTGGCAGAAACGATACCTGCCCCTGCCCAAGATTGACAACCCACCTTTGGCTGAGGAACGCCAGGGCGCTGCGAGACCGCGCTGGGGTGACTCACCCAAGCCGCCCCGGCGTCCGTGAACATCTATTTTAAAAACGGTCGCCCTGCAGAAGTCAGGATGGCTCAACGCCAAACCCTGGGGCAACAGATAGACCAACCCCGATCAGGTTGACGGGGTCCGGTTCGCCCGCGGCAGGGCAATCTTCGGCAATTTGATGATCCCCACGCGGCAAGCTCATGCCCGGGGGGTAGATCCGATCCTTCTTCAATCGCTCAATTTAATTCAATATACTGGCGGCGCAAGTTGCGGGCTTCGCGGATACGGTTATGGACAGCGATGGCATGCCGGTGGTGTATCCACAGCGTCTTCATCGAGCACATGGTCAATAAGTACACCAACCCCGCTAGCAGCAGGCAGACCAGATGGAACATCATCCCACTTATCATTCGCCATACACCTTGTTGTCAATGACCTGGTCGCCGATGCCTGCCCACACCCGACCCTGCTAGACCACGCCCGATCAGGTTGACGGGGTCCGGTTTGCTCGCGGCAGGGAAATCTTGGGCGTTTTGGTGATTTCCACGCGGCAAACCCATACCCAATGGGTATACATATCCCATGGTTCTATCGGTTATCGGGAAACAGGGCCTACAAGTTTCCGCCTCAAAAACACCGCGCGGGGTCCTTCTATAGCAAGCACGCGGCCGACCATCGCTTGATCGGGTCGGATCGATCACGCCGGCGGTAGGGCGTGCGGAAACTGGACAGACCCACGATTGAGCGCGACGATATACCCATCGGGTATGGGTTTGCCGCGTGGAAATCACCAAAACGCCCAAGATTTCCCTGCCGCGAGCAAACCGGACCCCGTCAACCTGATCGGGAGTGGTCTACCCGGGCTTAGATGAAATCATTCTTCACGCAAATAAACGGGGCCGAGAACACCCGCTTCAAGGGCGTGCGATGGCTATGGGCCGTGGTGGGCGTGGTGGGCGTGCTGGGCCTGGTGGGCCACCGCGCAGCAGCCGCCCAGCCTGTGGGCCTCAAGGCCCCACCCGACCAAATAGGGCTAACCGGTGCCGTGCGCCCCGGCAGCTGGGCGCCGCTGCTGGTCACACTCGATCACCGTGGGCATTCCCCGCGGCGGGTGCGGTGTGAGTGGGTCGTCCCCGACGCGGACGGCGACCAGGTCTACGCCCATCGGTCCGCGACGCTTAGCCCCCAGCGCTCCAGCCAGGTCTGGCTCTACGCCATGCCGCCACGCACGACCCATCGGCGCACCGATGGTTGGTCCGGGTGCTCGATGAAGACCTCAACCAAACACTGGCGACCATAAACGTCTCGCCTTCTACGCTGATGGAGCCTAACGAAACCGCGATTGGCTTAACCACCCCCGGCTCGCTTGGGCTAGAGCCTTACACCTCTACCGCGACCCGTCACGAAGCCTGCCAGCTGCTACAAAACATCCGCCCCAGCCGGCTGCCCGATCGGTGGTACGGGTTGTCGGTGCTCCAGGCCTTGGTCTGGACACCCCAAGGCGATGACCCCGGGTCGCCGGCGATCACACCGTCGACGCACCGAGCGATCCAGCACTGGGTGCAACGCGGCGGCCACCTGGTCGTGGTGTTGGGCATCGTCGGCGACGGGTGGTTCGACGGCCCGTTGAGCCACATGCTCCCCCCGGTCAAGCCCACACGGATCACCCGCACGACCCCTCCCCAATGGCTTGGTCAGCCGCGGCAGGGCACCACGCAACCTATCAACATGCGCGCCCTATACCCCACAGGCCCCCAGGCATCGCAGGTCTCGGTTTTACTTAAGGACGACGGCGGCCGACCGATCGTGGTCGAGTGGCGGTATGGGTTGGGCTGCGTGACTGTGATCGGCGTCGATCTGACCGGCCCGGCGCTAAGCCGCATGGGCCTGCCCAACGGCCCGGAATTGTGGTCGGCCGTCTTTGGGTGGGCCAACCCGGTCTTTAGCAAGCCGTACATCGAGCAAGAAATCAAACAGCAGCGCATGGGCCGACCCGAATACCGCCAGCCCTACACGCTAGACCGGTTCATCCCGCATCAGCTGGCCATGCGGTTCACCGCCACAGCAGCGTTGCTGACCGCGATCGTGGTGTCGGGCCTGTACTGGGCCATCGCCGGCCCGATCAGCTCCATGGTGCTCAAGCAACACAAGCTGACTCAGCACCGCTGGGTGGTCTTTGTCGGGGTCGTGGCGGTCTTTAGCGCCTGTGCCTGGGGTGGCGCGTGGCTGATGCGGCCTACACGCCACCAGATGGTGCACTTCACCGTGCTCGACGCCGATGCCCGCACCGGCTTGGTGCATGCGCGCAGCTGGGTGTCGGTGTTCGTGCCCAAGCACGGGCGCGTGGCGGTGAAGATCCATGACAATAGCAATGGCAAGACCAACCCCGCCGATCCACCAACGACGACGGTGGTCAATACCTTGGCGAACCCCGGCTTCATCCAAGCGCCCCAGGGCGGGGGGTTTCTTGACCCTCAGCCTTACAATATCGCGGCGGCCGCACCCGACCAAGTCACCGCTCCGATCCGCGCGACCACCAAACAACTCGAGCTGGATTACTGGGGGCCGCTCAAACCCAACACCACCCAGGCAGACAGCGACACCGCTCAACCACAATGGGACTTGCCGGTCAGCCAGCTGCGCTTGTCAGACAAAGGCTGGCCCCAGGGGCAGCTGACCCATCAGATGCCCGCCGCATGGCACAATGTGTTGCTGGTCTACTGCCCAGGCGATGGCCTGTCGCCGCGGGTTTGGCGCCGCCACGAACCGTGGCCGGCCGGTCAGCCCATGGCCATCACAGCACCCCAACAGTGGGATTGGCTGGTACAGCCGTTCCGCTACGACGATCAAGGCAAGCGACTATGGAAGCAAGAAGGGCACCTGGGCCGGCTGATCGCGTTCAAGTCCGGGCAGGCCTGGGCGGCCAACAATCCCGACAACCCCGCCTCCATCGCCGATAGCCAGATCGTCCAAGCGATCGAAATGCTCTCGTTCTACAGCACCCTGCCACCCCCCGACTTCCGCAACATCAATCTTATGGATCGTCCCGCAAACTACAACCGCGACCTGACCCGAGCCATCGACCTGACCCCATTAACCCGCACGCGGTGCATGATCCTCATCGGACACCTCGAGCAAAGCCCGCTGCCGGTCCCTTTCACCGTCGACAACCAAACCCTCCCCAGCCAGGGCTGGACCGTGATACGATGGATCATACCGGTCCAACCCCCAACCACCGCCCCATCGCCCTGACAAACAATCGGATCACGACATGCCCATGATCCAAACGATCAACCTCACCAAACGCTACAACAGCCTCGTGGCGTTAGACAACCTCAACCTCGAGGTCCAGCAGGGCGACTGCTTTGGCTACATCGGCCCCAACGGCGCCGGAAAAACCACCACGATCAAGATCCTCGCCACACTGCTCAAACCCACATGGGGCGAGGCGCGGATCGATGGCCTGTCCGTCGGGCCGATCAACGCACGCCAGGTCCGGTCGATCATCGGCTACGTCCCCGATTACTTCGGGTCCTACGAAGATATGGTGGTGCAGGAATACCTAGCGTTCTTCGCTTCGGCCTACAGCATCCACGGGCCCAAGCGCCAGCAGGTGATCCGAGACGTCCTGGAGCTAACCGATCTAGGCGACAAGGTCGACGCCGAGGTCAACAGCCTCTCACGCGGCATGCAGCAGCGCCTCAGCCTCGCACGCGTGCTGCTGCACGACCCTAAACTCCTGCTGCTCGACGAGCCGGCCAGCGGGCTCGACCCCCGCGCACGCATCGAGATCCGCGAGCTGCTCAAAGAGCTCCACCGCATGGGCAAAACCATACTCATCAGCTCTCACATCCTGCTGGAACTAGCCGAGCTGTGTGATAAGGTCGGGATCATCGAGCAGGGCAAGCTGGTGTTCACCGGCACGGTGCAAGAGATCCTCGACCGCAGCCGCGTGGGCAAGGTGCTGCATGTTGGTGTCGCTCAGCGTCAACAAGAAGCAGTCGCGTTGCTCCAAAAAGTGCCCGGCGTGGTCACCGCTCAACCCGGCCAACCACAAAGCCACATCCGCGTGACCCTCGACGCTCAACACGGCGACCCCGCCGCGATCGCCAACCGGTTGGTCACCAGCGGGTTTGCGCTAACCCGCCTCGAAGAAGAAAAAGTCAACCTCGAAACCGCCTTCATGCGCCTCACCCAAGGGCTGGTGCAGTAGGCACCCGCCACACCATCGCCTCTCCGTTTACGCAACGACCACACCCCGATGCCCCAACGTTCCCATGTACACACCAACTCCCCTCTCATCCGAGCCGGGCTCTGCGAGCCCGGCCCCTGCCACAACGCGGTAGGGGATCCGATGAACCAAATGACAAGACAGCCCGGCGGCGTAGCCGGGCTGTCTCATGGAATCTTGCAGGGGTCAAGCTTCGTTAGACCACAGCGGGTCTCAACACCTCAACTCACAGGCCCTGATCGATGATGTTAAGATAAACCGAGTTGGCCTGGTGCCGGTCGGCCTGCTCATCCGAATCAATATCACCGCTGCCATCGGCATCGAACAACAGCCTGTCCGAAGACCTCGCGTTCGTAGCCAACAGGACATCCATGATCGTCATGATGGTCCCGTCGGCCACGCCAAAGGCCTCGCCGTCGTCACCCACGTCGATCGTCGAAACCCCAAGCCCATACTGGCTGGTTGTGAAACCATAGGCCTGGGCCGTCGTCCCCGCCAACGCCTCGTTGGTCACATAAACCGACAGCGCCACAGACAGCGCCCTGGCCTCAAGCAACTTCGGCTTGGGTTTGGGGGGCGACAACTGCAAGCCATGGGTAGCCAGATCTTTGAAATACGACGCTATTTCCGCGTTGGTCATCCCCGCCAAGTTGCCGTACATGTTGCCAAACGCCGTGGCTAGCCAATCACCAAGCTGCGTATCGTTTTCGCCGCCATTAAGCGACTTGATCAGCGACTGGCCGGTTTTCTTGTTTAGCCAGAACCCAACCGTAGCGGCCTGGCCGCTGCTCACCGGAGCCCCCGCTTCCGGGCGCTCGCCGAAGTTGTAGTTCAACCCGACCGCGTCGGGCCCGGGCAGCACAATGCCGGAGATCGTATCGTTGGCCGAAACCAGACCCGCCGCAACGCCGTTGACCGTCCCCACCACATCTACACCGTCTTCAAAGCCACTGGGCTGATCCGCGCTGATCGTGTAATCGCCCGGCCGCAGACCCGTAAACACGTAAACCCCACCGTCGTCGGTCAGCTCACCGGTCACGCTTACCGCGTTGCCCCGGTCGTCCGTGCCCGTGAGGTTGACCGTGGCGGCTTCGATCGCGCTTTCGTTGAAGTCGATCAACCCGTTGTTGTTGAAGTCTTCCCATACCGTGCCTTGGATCATCGATGGCCGGATCTCGGCAAAGTTGTAACCGTCTGAATCGGCCGATGACGCATCGACCGTGAGACCCGCGATCACGTTGCTGTCTTGGGTGTTGTCCACCGTGCCGCCCAGCGAACCCACAGATTCATTGCCGTCGAGCAGACCATTAGGCTGGCCCAGCTCGGTCAGCGTGTAGTCACCCGGCAGCACGTTTTCAAAGCTGTATGTGCCGTCGGAGCGTGTCGTGGTCGTGCGGTCCACAACGCCGCCATCGGTTTCGGTGCCCGTGAGCCCGATCGTCACATCCGCGATGCCCGATTCCCCATCGCCGGGGTCAAACACCCCGTCGTTGTCCAAGTCATCAAACACCCGGCCGGAGATAGCCACCGGCGTCACCGACGACCGCCCAAAGACGATGTACGCTTGACCAGAAAGATCGCCATTGACGTCCGAGCTCAGGGCGCCAACAATAACGTCGGCAACACCGTCCCCGTTGAAATCACCCGCCGAGCCAACCGCCAAGCCCGCCTGATCGCCCGCGGCAATGCCGTTCAAAATCAACCCGGTCGATTCGTCCAGCAACGACAGGCTCAGCGAGCCGTCGGTCGTGCCATCCAACGCGTCCAACGCCGTCAGGTCGCCCCCGTAAACAACAAACGCCTGACCGCGTGGGCCCAGGGTATTGTTGTTGGTGTTCGGAGCGCCGATGATCAGGTCGGTGTTCCCATCGTCATTGAAATCCCCCGCCGTGCCCACCGAGGTGCCCAGCTGGTCGTTCACGTTGACCCCGTTGAGGATCACACCGTCCGTGCCGTCCAGAGCCGTTGCCGTGATGCGCGATATGAAGCTACGGCCTCTCCCGAAGACCACGTAGGTTTGACCCGCCTGGCTGACACCGCCTGCCGTGGCCAGACGCGCCCCCACCGCCACATCATCCCGACCATCGCCGTTCAGATCGCCTGCAGCAGCGACGGCGTAGCCAAGCTCGTCGTCGACCACACCGCCATCGATCTTAAACCCGTTCGATCCGATGAGGTCGGTTGCTGGCGTGATCGACGCCGCGAACGAATCGCCACCGGGCACGTCCTTGCCATAGATCACGTAGGCCTGCCCAGCGCGTACACCACCCGCAAACGCTCTGTGGGCCCCAACAATGATGTCATCGATCATGTCCCCATCAATATCGCCTGCGCCGCTCACGGACGTACCCAAGAAGTCACCGCCGTTTAGCCCATTGATCACAAACCCGTTCGACCCATTCAATGCAGTCATTGACAGGTCGAGGCTGCCCCCGAATCCCGTTGCGTTGCCGAAGATGGCGTAGGCCTCGCCGGCTTGGGATAGCCCGCCCGGGTCGGCGTCGGGGGCGCCGATTAGCAGGTCGCCAAACCCATCATTGTTGATGTCGCCCGCGGCACCGACCGACTCCCCAAAGCTGTCGTCATCATCGTCCCCGAGGATCTCAAATCCGTCCGTGCCAACGAATGTCGTCGTGTTGAGGTCGATCACCGCACTAAAGGGATCGACCAGCACCCCGCCGGGGTCAAACGTCTGCTTACCCAGGACGACCACCGCCCGGCCCGGGCGGTTAAACGTCGTCCCACTGGGTTGGCCGATGATCAGGTCACCGATGCCATCGCCATTCACATCGCCGGCTGAGTCCACGGAAAAACCGAAGTCGGTGTTGATCCCTTCGCCGGTAATCGTAAAGCCATTGACCCCATTGAGCGTTGTCAGGTCAAAAGAAGCGGGGAACCCACCCGCGGTAGCGGTGTCTTGGCCGAAGATGACATACACCTGGCCGTGTGTCAGGCTGCCGACATCTGCCACAGGGGCGCTGATCACGACATCGGCGATCCCGTCGCCGTTGATATCGCCGATGGAAGTGACCGATCGCCCTAGTTGATCTAGGGTATCAATCCCATCAATCACCACGCCTTCCGACCCGTCACCCGTTGGCGGCAGCAGCGAAGATAGTTCCAGCGTCGCGGACAATAGCACGCGGGGCTCCAACGGCTCGAACCCCTCGATTGACGCCACACCCCCCGGTTTGGGGTTGCCCCAGCCACGGGGGACACCCTGTGGCCGCATGACAGTGCGGCACATCGAATACAGCCACCAGAATGAACGCGAACGCTTAGACATTTTTAGGTCTCCTTAAAAAAAGTACCCATCGGGTATGAATTGGCTGCGTCGGGGACACCAAGACCTCAAATGCTTCCTTGTCACGAGCGGTTCGGAATTAGCCTAGAAACCACCCCAATTGCCCAGCACAGATTTAATGTTTTACCCTAAGAGCCTCTAATAGCATAAGATACGCGGGGCTCTCCTCACTCCCCCCCCTCGATCACGAAAATGCCATGGTGTTAGGGAGTATTAGGCATGATCGTTTGCAACAACAAAATATGCTAAATCAACATCCAACTTTAAGATCAAAATCCATTTTTTTACCTTGTTATTCAACCTTCAATCATGGGTGCCATAACACCTCCATCATCCATCATGAACTTGTTTCATCCGGGACGGTTGCATCCTATCAAAGGTGCCCGTGATACAAAACCCCTCCTGCATGCTCAACACCCGATCGGGCAATCCGCTACGCGTTGTACTCGGTCAGCAAGAGTCGCTCACCACCCGGTGGCTGCAACAAGGCTTCTCGCCTGCCGGGTGCGCCCTGCACGTAGTACGCCCAGTAGCCCAAGGCGCCGTTACCCCAGCGGATAAACAGCTGCCGATTGACGATCCGCCACCGCCCAACATCGGGTTGGCCCTGTGCCAAACCCGTCGCACTCAAGCCACCGCTGTGACCCATCACCGCGGTCTCGCTGCCGACGGTGACCATCCCGTCATCGCTGAACACCCACACCGTTGTGGTGGATCGCAGCATCGATGAATCCGACACAATGCTGCCCGAGGAGAAAGACTTTTGATACCAAACACCCATGAGGTTTGGATCGCGTTGGATATCAGCCGCTTGCTTGGCGCCGGCTGGGTCGTAAGCCGCCCCAACCGCGATCGCACGCAACACCGAATCTCTTGCATCCAAGACACCCTCCGGCGCGACCGCCCCAACAAGAACCACCTGATCGCTCACCAGCCGCACATAGGCACGGGCGTTCATTGCCAAGCCCCCATGGGTCTGCCCGACCCACATGTAGATCAACCCCACGTCGTGACGATTGGGATCAAGCGGCTGCGGAGAACCGACCGGTTGCACCACAGGCAGGATCTGTTGGATCTCCGAAGCAAGCCAATGCCCGACCCGTGGGTCTTGCAACGAAACCATCCCCGGCGGGGCAGGCGTTAAACCCGCCACGTAAAGCTCGCCGGGGCCTTGAGGGGTTTGCGTCACATCCGGCGGGATGAGCGTCACCCCCCGCCCCATATCCTGAGCCTGCCACCCGGCGGGCAAGCCCAGCGTGAGGCCCGACGGGTGGACATACCGCTGGGTGCCCGCTGGATCAGAGGCCGATGAAACAGCGGGGGTTGAGCCCAACCCGGTGTCATGATGATGTTGATCCATCTAAACCGCCCCCATGATCATCGTGCCTGGACCGCTACCTTTACTTTCTGTCAGTGTATACGCGATGCTTCGACCCGTGGGTTTCAAATGCTGGGTTTACCGATCGCTGCGGACAGCCGTCGCATTCGTCGCGTTGACCGTGATGCTCTGCAGCTGTTGGGCGTGACCCGCACCGACCAGATCACTATGACAGGCTGCCTTGTGCCCGGTCTTAGCGCCCATTTTGTTTTTGGTCTTTGTTGCGAGGCGGTGGATCTCCTCGGGCGACAACACGCCACGCTGCTCGAGGATCTGTTGCTGCTCGATCGTTAGCGCCGCGGTGACCTTGGGCTTGTCCCAGGCGTAGGCCTCGTCTTTGCCGCTTAAGAACTCGTTGATCTCTTTGCTGATGCGCACCGAACACCAATCGTGCCCACACATGGCGCAGAAGTCGGTGTCCACGTCGAGGTCTTCGTCGTGGTAAGCGCGAGCGGTGTCGGGATCGAATGATAACTCGAAGTGTTTCTCCCAATTCAACGCCGCTCTGGCCTTGGTCAGCTCGTCGTCGCGGTCGCGGGTGCCGGGGATGCCCAGCGCGACATCAGCGGCGTGGGCGGCGATCTTGTAGGCGATACACCCCTGCTTCACGTCGTCCCGCTTGGGTAAACCCAGGTGTTCCTTGGGCGTAACGTAGCAGAGCATGGCGGCGCCGTGGTAAGCCGCTGCAGTCGCGCCGATGCACGAGGTGATGTGGTCGTAGCCGGGGAAGATATCGGTCACCAGCGGCCCCAACACATAGAACGGTGCGCCGTGACACAGCCGGCGTTGGAGCTTCATGTTGTATTCGATCTGATCGAACGGCACGTGCCCGGGCCCCTCGACCATGACCTGCACCCCATGCCGCCACGCACGTTCCGTTAGCTCACCCAGGGTCTCTAATTCGCCCAGCTGCGCCGCGTCGGTCGCGTCGGCCAGCCCGCCGGGCCGCAGCCCATCGCCGATGCTGAACGTCACGTCGTAGCGGCGCATGATCCGGCAGATCTCGTCCCACAGCTCGTACATGGGGTTTTGCTGGTTGTGGGTCAGCATCCACTTAGCCAGCAGCGACCCGCCGCGGCTGACGATCCCGATGACGCGGTCTTTCACAAACGGTAAGTGCTCGCGCTTAACACCCGCGTGGATGGTGAAGTAATCCACGCCTTGTTGGGCTTGGTGCTCAAGCTGGTCGAGGATGATCCGGGGCGAGAGGTCTTCGATGCGCCGGCCGATGATCATCGCGTAGATCGGGACCGTCCCGATCGGGACCGTGCTGTGCTGGATAATCGCGGTGCGTGTGGCGTCGAGGTCGCCGCCGGTCGATAGATCCATCACGGTATCGGCGCCCCATCGCTCGGCCCAGCGGAGCTTCTCCACTTCTTCATCGGTGCTGCTGGAGACGGGCGACGCGCCCATGTTGGCGTTGACCTTGGTGAGGCTGGCGCGCCCGATGCACATTGGGTCGAGTTGGTGGGTGAGGTGCACCCGGTTAGCGGGGATCACCATGCGACCGGCCGCAACCTCGTCACGCACTTGTTCGGGCGTCAGGTGTGGCTCACGCTGCGCCACGCGCTGCATCTGGGGCGTGATGGTGCCCAGCCGGGCGTGTTCGAGCTGGGTGACGGGTTTATAGCTGGCGGGTGCTTGCCATTTCCCATCCACGCATTGCCAATCAGCGGGCATGAAGTCCCACGCGGTCTTGATCGAAGGCGCAGGCATGCCAGGCGTGTCGGGCGAGCTAAAGGTTTTCGCGCCAGCCGAACCGGGAGCGATGCGGGGCGGGTTGGCGAAGCTGCCGGGGGTCGTGCCTCCACAGTCCGTCGCGGGGTTGTGGCCCAGGGGGGGGATGGCCGGGGGGTTCGACAGATCACGCTGGCCTGGGTGGGGCTGAATCATGGGGATCGGTCCTTTTGATACCCAAGGGGTAGACACCGCAACGTTGAACCTTTTTGCAGCGGCCTACAAAAAATTGAACCTGATCGACACATTTGGGACAGCTCTATCATACCGCGGCTTGAACTTGGCGGGTTGGCGCGATACGGTAAGACATGCCCCTCACGCCGGACGGCTTCGATCCCGCTACATTTTCACAGACCGCTTCCCAGCGTCTGCTGGCCGAGGCCGGCCAACGCACCCAGGAATCCGAATTCTTCAACCCCATCCCCGATGGCTATCACCCCGGCCAGCACAAGTATGTGGTGGTGATGGGCACGGTGATGAGCGGGCTGGGCAAGGGGATCTTCTCTAGCTCGGTGGCCAAGCTGCTCAAAGGCAAGGGCCTAAGCGTCGCCCCAATCAAGATGGAGGGGTACCTGAACATCGATTCGGGCACGCTCAACCCGTTCCGCCACGGCGAGGTGTTCGTGCTCGACGACGGGCTAGAGACCGACATGGACCTGGGCACGTACGAGCGCATGCTCGACCAGGACCTCACGCGGGACAACTTCACCACCAGCGGCCAGATCTTTAGACGCGTACTCGACAAAGAACGCCACGGCGGGTACCTGGGCCGGGACGTGCAGATGATCCCGCACGTCACCGGCGAGGTGAAGTATCAGCTGCGCCAGCTGGCGATGAAGCAAAACGCCGACGTGGTCTTTGTCGAGGTCGGCGGCACCGTGGGGGATTACGAAAACGGGTTCTATATTGAGGCGCTGCGTGAGCTGGCGTACGAAGAGGGGCCTAACAGTGTTTGCTTTGTCGCGTTGACCTACGTGATCGAGCCGCGCGCATTGGGTGAGCAGAAGTCCAAGGCCGCCCAGCTTGGCCTGAAAAAACTCATGGAGACCGGCATCCATCCGCACCTGGTCGCCTGCCGGGCACGCAACCCGGTGGCTGACTCGGCCAGGCAGAAGATCGCCATGTTCAGCAACGTCCCGCTGAACCGCGTGTTCTCGATGCACGACCGGTCGTCGATCTACACCATCCCCGAATCGATGCGTGAGGCTGGGCTGGACCGCGAGATCCTGAGCCTGCTGAACCTGCACAGCCGCGTCGACCAGCGCCACGAAGACCAGGCCCGCGAGACGTGGCGGGGGTTTACATCCAAGCTGACCAACCCGAGGAAGCACAAGATCCATATTGGCATCACCGGCAAGTACGCCACGCTGCGCGACGCCTACGCCTCGATCGATAAAGCCTTGGAGCACGCCTCGGCCCACCTGTCCGCTGAGTTAGAGGTGCGGTGGATCGACACGACCCAGGTCGACGCCTCGCCCAACCACATCGCGACTTTGATACAGGGGCTCAACGCGGTGATCGTGCCCGGCGGGTTTGGGCACCGGGGGACCGAGGGCAAGATTGCCTGCGTCCACCACTGCCGCACCCACGGGCTACCCTACCTGGGGATCTGCCTGGGGTTCCAGATGGCGGTGGTCGAGTTTGCGCGCCACGCCTGCGGCCTCGACCAGGCCGACAGCACCGAGTTCAACCCCGACACCCAGCACCCGGTGATCGATATCCTCCCGGAGCAGAAAAAGATCGAGGGGTTGGGCGGCAACATGCGGCTAGGCGGCAAGGACGTGCAGATCCAACCCGATACATTGGCATCGTTCCTGTTCGACAACCAGCCGATGGTCCGCCAGCGGTTCCGGCACCGGTACGAGGTCGACCCGCAGTACATCGATCCGATCCAGCAGCAGGGGTTGGTCTTCTCAGGCCGCCACCCCAAGCAGCCGATCATGCAGATCCTCGAATTGCCGATCAAGGACCACCCGTTCTTCATCGGTGCTCAGTTCCACCCGGAGCTGACCAGCCGCCCGCTGCGCCCCTCGCCGCTGTTCATGGGGCTGGTTGCTGCTGCGATCCAACACGCCTACCCCAAGGTCCCGCCGGGCCAGATTACCGACCGCTGGCTGCGGCCCATGACCACCACAACGCCTACTCACACCGTTAGGGTAACCTCCGTGTAGAATACCAAAGTAGACTGGACTGCCCCCTGTCCAGTTCTGTGTGGACGATTGCAAGCAAGAAGCTTAGTTACTTAATCAAAGACTTGACATGATCGCTTCGCCCCGCATCCGTCGTGGGCAGCGTGAGATGTAACTGTGGTTGCTCCCACACCACACCACGCCCAGGGTTTGTCATGAAACATTTGATACTCCCCCGTCAAAATGAGAGGCCGCCATGGAACTGCTGAACACCTTTCGATTCATCCTGACCCACCCGTTCAACCGTGAGCACAAGCTGCGGGCGGTCAATCGCTTTTTCCGTTGGCACCTCGGCAGCCGGATGCTGCCGGGGAAGGTTGCGGTCGCGTTTGTGAACGACGTCAGGCTCTTGGTGAACCGCGGCATGCGCAGCGCCACGGGCAACATCTACACCGGGTTGCACGAGTTTGAAGACATGGCTTTTGTGCTGCACTGCCTGCGACCCCAGGACACGTTTGTCGACGTGGGCGCCAACGTCGGTTCCTACACGGTGCTGGCCGGCGGGGCGGTGGGCGCCAAGTGCATCGCGCTAGAGCCGGGGCCGGACACCTATCAGCACCTGCTAGACAACATCCTTTTCAACAGCCTCACCGGCCGGGTCGACGCCCAGAATATCGGCGTGGGCAAAGAAAGCGGCAGCCTCCGGTTCACGATCGCCTACCCGTCGGCAACCCGCAGCCACATGGCGACCACCGAAGAAACCCAAAAAGGCGGTTCGGCGAACACCATCACGGTCCGCGTCGAGACGCTCGACGCGATCTGTGCAGACAGTGATCCGACCGTGATCAAGATCGATGTCGAGGGATTTGAGACCCAGGTCATCGCCGGCGGGCAGGCCACGCTGGCCAAGGATTCGCTGCTGGCTGTTATCATGGAACTCAACGGCTCGGGCGCCCGTTACGGTTTCAACGACCACGCGATCCACCAGCAGATGCTCGACAACGGTTTCCAGCCGTTTACCTACGCCCCTTTCGAGCGTAAGCTCGTCGATTTCAACCGCGCCCACGCCAGCCACAACACTATCTATGTCAAAGACGTCGATCGGGTCTCCCAGCGTCTCGCCAACGCCCCGGCTTACCAGGTACAAGGCCGTTCGATTTAAGACTACGCCGACCAGCGCCCCCCCCACCGTATGTGTTTGGCCATGGGTGGCTCACAGCCCTACAATCCTGCTATAACCACCGCTCAGTTGATCAACGCTTGTACTGTTTCATTGTTGTGAAGGGTGATGTGAATGCCGCCGCCGCTAGACATCAAAATCTGCATCCTCGGCTTGGGCTACATCGGCCTGCCGACCGCGGCGGTGCTGGCCTCACGGGGTTACACGATTCACGGCGTGGAGGTGAATCCCCAAGCGATCGAAGCGATCAACGCCGGGCGGGCCCACATCGTCGAGCCCGAGCTGGATATGCTCGTCAAAGCCGGGGTGCAGACCGGGAGGCTCAAGGCCTACCCTCAGCCCGCGAAAGCCAACGTGTTTATCCTCTGTGTGCCTACCCCGCTCGATGGCGACCACCGCCCCGATCTAAGCTTCGTGAGGTCAGCCACCGAATCGATCTGCCCGTTCATCGAAGCGGGCAACCTGGTGATCCTCGAGTCGACCAGCCCCCCGGGCACCACAGAGCTGATCGCGTCGATCGTGGAGCAGAAGACCGGGCTCAAGCCGCCCCAGATCGCGTTCGCCCACGCGCCCGAGCGGGTGCTGCCGGGCAAGATTCTGCGTGAGGTGGTGGAAAACGACCGGATCATCGGCGGGCTCGACGAGGCTTCTACTCAGCAATGCGCCCAGTTCTACGAGACGTTTGTCTCGGGCAAGCTGCTGCTGACCACCGCGCGCACCGCGGAGACCGCCAAGCTGGTCGAGAACGCCTACCGTGATGTGAACATCGCCTTCGCCAACGAGCTGTCGCTGCTGGCTGAGTCGCTGGACCTGGATGTGTGGGAGTTGATCGACCTGGCCAACCACCACCCGCGGGTGAACATCCTCCGCCCCGGGCCGGGCGTAGGGGGGCACTGCATCGCGGTTGACCCCTGGTTCTTGGTGCACTGTGCGCCCAACCAGACGCGGCTGATCGAGACCGCACGCGCGGTCAACACCCACAAGCCCGATTGGGTGGTCCAGCGGGTGCAGCGCTACGCCGACCGGTTCAAGCAGCCCTGCGTGGCGTGCCTGGGGCTGGCGTACAAGCCCGATATCGACGACCTGCGCGAGTCGCCCGCGGTTGAGATTACCCGCAAGCTCAAAGCCTCGATCCAGGGCCAGGTCCGTGTGGTTGAGCCCAACCTCGAGTCGCACACGGAGTTCGACCTGATGCCGCTGGACGCGGCGTTGTCAGGCGCAGACATCGTGGTCGCCCTGGTCGCCCACCGTCCTTTCAAGAAGATCGCCCCGGGCCTACTAGCAGAGAAAATCGTCATCGACACCTGCGGCGTGCTGCGGTGAGCTGGTGAACAATCAGGCACGACCGATCGATCAGCTTCATTCCGTCCAGGATTGGCCTTATAGACCCGTCCCCTCAGGTTGACGGGGTCTGGTTTGCCTGCGGCAGAGAAATCTTCAACGTTTTTGTGTTTCCGACGCGGCAATTTCATACGCGATGCGTATAACGCAGGAGGTGCAAGCCCTCTGCGGGGCACCCACATCCTGCGGGTGGGGCGGGCATCTTGCCCGCCATTCCTGTGCACAACAGGCGGGCAAGATGCCCGCCCCACCGCCCTTGTCAACAAGCCGGGCTCTGCTTCATCCTTGAACGGGATGTCCTTGTAAAAAGAACGCCGCCCTAAAAGTACGTCGCCGGTCAAGGCAGCGGGACGTCTTTGAACGAAAAGGGGACGTTGGTTACGTCTTTCTGGGTTTCAACCAAGACCTTGAGTCGGACCCCCTGGGGTAGCGGCCCATCGCCGCCCAAGCCCAGGTTCGTGCTGTTGCCCACGCGGAACCACATCCGGCTATTCGATAGCTCCTCGCCTTGGGGGTCGATGAGTGAAAACCCTTCGCACGCCTCTTCCGGGCCGGTCACCTTGAGCTTGATGTATTCCGAGGGGTTGTCGGGCTCAAACTTCACCACCGACACCACCAACCCGCCCTTCTTCAGGGTCGGGTGCTTGATCGTTTGGCCTACCCGGCGGTCAAGGTTTTCCACGATGACTTCTTCGTTGCGGCTGGCTTTGAGCTGCAGCGTGCCCTTGAGCACACGCAGCTTGGTGGACGAACGGCTCGATGGGTCTAGCGCCAGCGCGACCTTGATCGCGTCTTGCGGCGGGTCGTCATGGAAAAACCACATCTGCTCGCGGTTGATTTTGAGAAACGATTTGTCGGGCTTCTCGAAGCCGGATTGGAGCTTTAATGGCTTGCCTGTGTCGTCGGCGGCTTGGAGCAGCTTCACATGGCCCCAGTGCGTCGCGTGTTGAGCCGCGGGGCCCTTGAGCAGCAGGGTGATCTCTAGCTTGTCGTCTGCGAAGGGGTGTTTCTTGTCTTCCTCGAACGCCTTGAACCGTGACTCGCTGATGCTCGTGATGTCAACCGACACCGGCGACCGGTCAGCCGCTTGAACCGCCGACCCCAACGCGAGGCACAACAAAAGAACAGGTCTCATCAAAAAGTCTCCTTAATAAAAATTCGCCCTGCTATCGGCAAGACTTGTTTATACGATCCAGATCAACCCCTCTGCGCCCGCCACGAGCCGCGACCGTCAAGGCACGGGTGGCTTCTAGGCTCACAGCATATCATTGTACGGTCAATCGCTGCTCGTAAGACCGTTGTGGCTGATATAAATGACACCCATGCCCGATACCGCGGATCAATCCCACCAGGCCCGCCCGCCGTCACCCATTTGGCGGTGGGGTGTGCGGCTGCTTGCGCTGGCCTGCTTGGGGCTGTCGGTTTACCTGATGATTGTCGCATTATCCCAAGCCCAGCACCCACCGGGCTGCGGGCCCCAGTCGGGGTGTGAGAAGGTGCTTGGCAGCCGGTGGTCGAGCTGGCTGGGTATCCCGGTGGGGGCGCTGGCGTGTGGGGTCTACGCGGGCATCCTCATGGCGACGTTTTTCCTTCAGCCGACCGCTACACCCAGGCAGCGGCGTGCGGCGTGGTGGGCGTTGGTGGTGTTGGCCGTCATGATCTTGGGCAGCGTCGCGTGGTTCATGACGCTGCAGCTGTGGGTGATACAAGCAACCTGCCCGTATTGCCTAGCGGCCCATGCGATCGGAGCCGTTACCGCGTTGATGGTTTTGGCCCAAGCCCCCATCGCAGCCACACACCCCACCACACCAACCCCACGCCACCCGGTCAGGATCGCGCCGCTTGGTGCCGCGGGGTTGGCCATGATTGGGTTGGTCGGCGTTGGGGCAATCGCAGCCGGCCAGCTGCTGGTGCCCCCACCCCCACCGCCCGGGTTCACCCAACAGATCCGTGAAAGCCAGATCACCACCCCAAATCAACTCCCCGCCACCCAGCCGCCTGCCGCTGAAAAACCCCAGGGAACACCCAACCCAGTGGTAGCGCCACAGCCCCCAGAAGCGTCGGTCACAACGCGTGCCCAACCCGGCCCACCCGCCGCCCCTGCCATCATCCCGGACGGATCGGCTCAAGCCAGCAATCCCCACACCGACCCAATACCGCCCTCAACCCAGCCCGAAACGGCAACCCCGACCACGCGCCAGCTATCGATCTTAGACGGCAAGGTCACGCTGCGGCCCCACAAGCTGCCCATGCGTGGCTCGCCCGACGCGAAGGTGATCTTGGTCTATCTGTTCGACTACACCTGCCCGCACTGCCGGAAGATGCACCGCTATTACGAGCAGGCCCTGACGCGTTACGGCGATCAGTTGGCGATGATCATGATGCCCGTCCCGCTCAACCCCCGTTGCAACCCGATGATGAAACATGACAAAGCGATGCACCGGTGGGCCTGCGAGTACGCCCGGTTGGCGCTGGGCGTCTGGCGAACCGACCCCAACGCGTTTGCGGGCTTTGATACCTGGCTTTCCAAACCCTACCGACCCCCACCCATCGAATCGGCCCGGCAGTTCGCCCAAGATTTGGTGGGCGCCAAAGCCCTGCAAGCCGCGCTAGCCGACCCGTGGGTCAAAAAGCAGATCGCACGCGACATCGAGATCTACCGCACCGCCGGAAGCGGGTACCTGCCCAAGACCGTAGCGGGCAACCTCGTCCTGACCGGCAGCGCGCAATCGGTCCAGCAGGTGTACGACGTGTTTGAAAAAAAACTCGGTTTCCCGCCGACCCCGTAGCGAAGAACGAACGTGAAACAGGCCACAAAAAAACCCAGTCAGACCGGAGCCTGACCGGTTGCTCTGCGTTTCAGAAGCCCCCAGGTCTTTCTATCGTTCGAAGCGGTTAGCCTCGACAATCACCGGCGTAAAGGAGAAAACGTCCTTATGATGTCACGAGGGGTCAAAAGAAAGCGGGCGACCGGGCTCGAACCGGCAACATTCAGCTTGGAAGACAACACGCCCCATCATTCAAGTTCCAGTAAAGACAAGAACTTAGAGCCCCTAACACAATGCATTTTGGTAAATGCGATGGCAGATCAAGATGCAGCCGATGGTGAGGAACGCTTCGTGGATGTCGCGTCTTCGTTCGTAGCGGACACGCAGGCGGCGGAACTGGTGCAACCAGCTCAACGTGCGTTCGACCACCCAGCGGTAAACGCCCAAGCCGCTGCCATGGGCCGTGCGTCGTTTGGGGATCTTGGGCTCGGTGCCGATGTCACGCAGCGCTTCGCGGTCGGGTTCGCTGTCGTAGGCGCGGTCGGCATAAAGCTGGTCGAAACGATAACGCGGCGTTCCGGGCTTGCCTTTGATCGCCGGCACGTTGTTGACCAAGTTCAGCAACTCGGTGACATCGTGTCGGTTGGCCGCGGTGGTCTTGGCCACGACCGGCACGCCGTTGGCGTCGGTCAGCACATGATGCTTACTGCCCGGTTTCCGCCGATCCACGGGGCTTGGGCCGGTTTTTTCGCCCCCCCCACCGCGCGCACGGTCGCGCTATCAACCACCGCCCGGCTAAAGTCTAGTTTGTCGGCCTCACGCAAGTGGTCCAGTAGCAGGTGGTGGACCGTTTTCCAGGCACCGGCTTTTTTCCAGTCGCGTAGCCGACGCCAACAGGTCATGCCGCTGCCGCAACCCATCTCTTGGGGCAGCATCTCCCACGGGATGCCCGACATCAACACAAACAAGATCCCGGTCAGACAAGCACGATCGGGTACAGGTTTGCGCCCTGGGTTGCGCTTCCTGCGCGGCCGCACCGGGATGTACGGTTCGATGATCGCCCATAACTCATCTGAAACAAGTTGCTTAGCCATGAACAGGTCTCCTGATATAAAAGTTCATGGCATACACAATGCACACACCGTGCCATTGTGTTAGGGGCTCTAAACACACACACGGGGTTATCACCACGGGCGATGACCGATAGGCCCCAGGGCCACTTGCGGTCTATGCCGTGTTTGGCATGGGCGATTGGTACGCCCGCTAATCTTTGGATTTGCTTCTGTTTCAATGTCGCCGCAAGGGATTGTGCGATTGTAGCCGAGTGTATTAGTAATCGCTCTGGTCAATCGGAGCGTGCCCCAAACCCGACCCCAACAGATGCCGCACATGGCTTCACGCGCTACGAAAACGGACCAAGCCCTACCCACGCCCCGCAAACCGGTTGGCTGTGGTGGTAACTGCAAGAAGCGTGCCCAGCCGCTGCTGCTGGAGGTCGCGTGGGAGGTGTGCAACCAGGTGGGTGGGATCTACACCGTGCTGCGGTCGAAGGTGTCGAGCATGGTCGACCGGTGGGGCAGCCGGTACTGCCTGGTGGGGCCGTATCAGCCCGCGACCGCGTCGGTCGAGTTCGAGCCCGCCCCGCTGACCGGCGCGGTGGGCCAAGCGGTGAAGCGGCTGCGGGAGCAGGGGCTCTACGCCCACTACGGGCGGTGGCTGGTGACGGGTCGGCCCCACGTGGTGCTGCTGGAGTACCTGGGGCTGTTCCACGAGTTAGACAGGATCAAGTACCGGTTGTGGGAAGACCACGCCATCGAGCTGCCCGGAAACGACGAGCTGCTCAACAACGTGGTGGCGTTCGGCGAGGCGTGCCGGTGGTTCTTGAAGCTGCTGGGCGAGCGAGAATCGCAGCGGCGGCCGATCATCGCCCATTGCCACGAGTGGATGTCGGGCGTGGCGGTGCCCATGCTGCGTAAGGAAAGCTGGCCGGGGACCATGGTCTTCACCACGCACGCCACCGTGCTTGGCCGGTACCTGGCCATGAACGACCCCAGGTTTTACCAGCACCTGCCGTTCTATGATGCGCTAGCCGAGGCCCGGAAATACAACGTCCAACCCCAGCACCGGATCGAGTGTGCCGCCGCACACGGGGCGCAGGTGTTTACCACCGTCTCGGACGTGACCGCCGAAGAGTGCCGGCACCTGCTGGGGCGTAAGACCGAGGCAATCGTCCCCAACGGGCTCAACATCCAGCGGTTCTCGGCGCTGCACGAGTTCCAGAACCTCCACCAGAGCTACAAAGAAAAGATTCACCAGTTCACGACCGGCCACTTCTTCCCCAGCTACGGATTCGACCTAAACAAGACGCTCTACTTCTACACCGCCGGGCGATACGAGTACCGCAACAAAGGGATGGACCTGACGATCGAGGGGTTGGCGCGGCTCAACCACATGATGCGCCAATCCGGCAGCGACAAGACGGTGGTGGCGTTTATCATCACCCGCCGCCCGATCCGCTCGATCAACGTCACCGCGTTGCAGTCCAACGCGATGCTCGACGAGGTGCGCACCGTGGCCCAGGCGATCCAAGACCAGGTGGGTGAGCGGCTGTTCAACGCGGCGGCGGCGGGGCAGGTGCCCGACCTCAATACCCTCGTGGATGAGTACTGGTTCCTGCGGCTGCGGCGGACGATCCACGCCTGGAAGCGGCAGCTGCCGCCGGGGATTGTCACGCACGACCTGGTCGATGACACGCATGATGCGGTGCTGAATCAGCTGCGTGCCTGCCGGCTGTGGAACCAAGAAGACGATCGGGTCAAGGTGATCTACCACCCCGACTTCATCATGCCGACCAACCCGCTGTTTGGGATGGAGTACGACCAATTTGTGCGTGGCTGCCACCTGGGTGTGTTCCCTAGCCACTACGAGCCGTGGGGCTACACCCCGCTGGAATCGATCGCGCTAGGCGTGCCCGCGATCACCAGCGACCTGGCGGGGTTTGGGTCTTACCTGATGCAGCTGCTGCCCGATCACGAAAAGAAAGGTTTATACGTGCTGCGGCGGCGCGGGCGGTCGTTCCACGAAGCGGCTTGTGATTTAGCCCAGCGGATGTTTACATTCACCCAGATGGATCGCCGCCAACGGATCTCGCTGCGCAACGAGGTCGAAAGCTATAGCGGGCGGTTCGATTGGCACAACCTGGGCCGGTTCTACCACGAAGCGCATCAGCTGGCGCTGGACCGGGTGGGGTAGGGCAGATATACCCATCGGGTATGCGTCTGCCGCGTGGGGATCACCAAAACACTGGAGATTGCCTTGCCGCGAGTGAACGGGGCCCCACAAACCTGATCGGGATTGGTATATCTTAAATCTACCCAATATGGGGTGACAATTGCCCCTGCAGAGCGTCAGCTTATATTGCCTGGGCGGTATGTTAGGCCTAAACTTTTGGGCGTGAGACGTCATTGCCACAACGCGGTCTGTTTTTTTATGGCATTACTGATCGTTTTGGTCAGTTTGCCTAGACAGACTGTGGTGCTGTGTATCGGGGCCGACGGGCATGTTGCCATTGAGCTGCCGCATTGGGGCCGACATTGCGATGTCAAGGAACAGGAAGGTCACCATCTATCTCTGAATGACCGTATCGCGGAGATCGCGTCGAACAACTGCGTTGACCTTGATCTGGATTTGGATTGGATCGCAGCGGATGTCAATCGACATGCAAGGCGAGACGTGGACGCTCCAGCACTCAATTCAGTGGCGGCCGCCTGGGCATGGCAGCCATCGCCGTTGACAACTGCTTTTCCGGGCCGGTTACCGCCGCCCACCCCGGGCTCTGCACAATTATTGGCGTTGCGCACGGTCGTTTTGTTGATCTAGCCGCGACCCTCTCGCTTGTGCGGGGGCTGACCCAGCTTGCCGCAGAACTCTTGATACACACCTAAGCCGTTGGAGCTTGCACATGCGCCTCCGGTGCGTCTGCGGTTTGATCGCCGCTGTATACACGATGATCGGGTGCGGCCCGCACCCATTAAATGACAGGGCGTGGGTGAAGGACCCGCGCCAGTTGGGTGAACGGTTGCGCGCTTACCATCCACCGCCCGAGCCGACTCATCACGAAATGGGCGACGCGTCCGGTCTACAGGACGCAAAGGGTGAATTGACTTTACACCAGGCGATGACGCTTGCGCTTGTGAGGAACCCTGAGCTTCGTGCATTTAGTTTGGATGTCCGCAGCGCCGAAGCGAAGGCGCTGAAGGCTGGACTCTGGCCCAACCCTGAATTGGAGGCCGAGTTTGAGAATTTCGGCGGATCGGGTGTATTTGAGGGGAACAAATCTCTGGAGACCACCATTAGCCTTGCCCAGGCCTTGCCACTAGGAGGCCATATAGAGCGGAGAAAGGAACTGGGGCGTTACGAGGCACAGCTAGCAGGCTGGGACTATGAGGCGGCTCGCTTGGAAGTGGTGACCGAGGTGACTCGGCGGTACGTCGCGGTGCTCGTGGCGCAGCGGCGCGTGGCAATCGCACGGGACGCTTACGATCTGGCGAAGCAGGTTCGTGAGATGACACGGAAACGGATCGAAGGCGGCGATGCACCACAGATCGAGCTTGCCCGTGCCGGTGTCCCGGTCGTCATAGCAGGAGTTGATTTACGCCGATCCGAAAGAGCACTCGATGCTGCTAAACGTCGGCTCGCCATGACCTGGGGTCAGAGCGCAGTTACCTTCGAAGCGGTTACGGGTCATCTGGATGACTTAACCAAACCGCCACCATCACAGTCGCTGGTGTCGCTCATCAACCAAAACCCCCAAATTGCGCGTTGGGCAACTCAGATCAGCGCTCGTCGAGTCGCGGCTAGGCTTGCCGAGGCCGAAGCGATGCCCCAAGTGACCGGGCGTATCGGTTACCGTCACGATCGGGCCGAAGGGGCAGACGCGATTGTGGCCGGGCTTTCGCTTCCGTTGCCGATCTTCGATCGCCGGCAAGGCGACGTGCTGGCGGCCCGCCTCGGTGCGGCTTCCGCCCAGCAGCGCCGACGCGCCGCCACGCTGCGCCTCGAAGGGGTGCTCTCACAGATCTACGGGCGATTAGTGGATTCATACGAGGAAGCCATTGCCCTGCAAACCCAAGCCTTGCCGCATGCGACAGAAGCGTTTAACGCCACGCGCGATGCCTTGGAAAAAGGCGACATTGGTTTCCTGGATGTGATTGATGTCGAACGCACACTGGTCGAGCTGCGCCGGCAACACCTTGATGCACTGGGTGAGTACCACGCCGCTGTTGCTGAGATCGAGGGCCTGATTGGCCGACCCCTGCATGATCTGAATGAACCCGCGGCCCCATCTCACCAGGAAACACAACCATGAATGCACCATGCTTGCGACACCTGAACCAATCGATCGTTTTGCTCGCGGTGGCCGTGCTGATCGTCGCAGCGATAGGCTGCGGTGAGCAGGAGCCCGAACACGCAAGTCACGCGGGTGAGGCCTCGGCTTCCGCCATCATGGCCACCCACAAGCACGACGATCCGAACGGAACCTGTTTCATGTGCGACCCCTCGAAACGGGACAAACGTCGGCTGTGGTGCAAGGAGCACGTGCGCTATGAGGATCGCTGCTGGCTGTGCCATCCGGGGCTTGAGGACAAGGATCGCCTCTACTGCCAGGAGCATTCCCTGTATGAGGATGAGTGCTCCCTCTGCCATCCGGAATTGAAGCGAGACAATGGTGCGGGCCAGGAAGGCCACGATCACGAAGATCACAACCATGGCACGCGTGACGCCGGGGCCCACGACGGGCTGTTCTGCAACGAGCACGGTGTTTACGAAGCCGAGTGTGCGATCTGTCAGCCCGATCGGGTGACTTTGCTGAAGCCGGGTGAAAACCTGAAAATTCGTTTTCCTTCCACGGCCTCGGCGGAGAAAGCCGGCATCCGGACCTCGCGCGCGCAGCCAAGCCAGTCCACGCCGAGTGTAGAGACGCTGTGTGAAGTGCAGTACAACCTCAACACGATGGCTCGCGTCACGCCGCTAGCCGATGGTGTGATTCGCAGAGTCAAACACGATGTTGGCGATCGCGTCGAAGCGGGTGACGTGCTCGTGGAACTGCATTCAGCGGACGTGGCCTCGGCCAAGAGTGACTACCTGGCCGCGAGGGTCGATCGTGATATCCGTCAACAGGTATTTGAACGGGAAAAGCGTCTGCGCGAACAGAATATCGTCGCTGAAAAGGATTACCTTGAAGCCCGGGCGGCGTTGCGCACGGCCGACCTCGTGGTCAACAACCTGCATCAACGATTGATCAACCTCGGTTTCACCGAAGACCGGGTTGAGCAAATCAAGCAAGATCAGGACACTTCGGCACGCTTGGAAGTCCGTGCGCCCTTTGCCGGGACGATCGTCGAGCGCGACGCTGTGGTCGGCGAATCGGTCGAGGTCGGCCGGCCGGTCTTCACGGTTGCTGATCTGTCGAGCCGCTGGCTGATTCTTTCGACTCCCGCGAGACACACCCCGTATGTCCGAACCGGGCAGCAGCTCACGGCACAGTTTGAGGAGCTTCCCGGTACACGTGTCTCGGGCAAGATCACGTGGATCGACACGTCGATCGACCCGCGCAGCCGCATGGTCAAAGCGCGGGCCCTGGTAACCGACGGCGCTGAGCAGATCAAGACGGGCCTGTTTGGCAAGGCGAAGATCATGTTCGATGATCGCCGGCCGGTCACGATCGTGCCACGCGACGCCGTGCAGCGTCACCAGGGCGGAACCTTTGTGTTTGTCCAGGACGAGGTCGACCTGTTCTCGATCCGCCGCGTGGCGCTGGGGCAATCCCATGGGCAGACGATCGAAGTGCTGGCGGGGCTGGCTGCCAATGATCCGGTGGTCACCGAAGGCAGCTTCGTGGTGATGTCTGAATTCCTCAAGTCTCGGCTGGGCGCCGGCTGCGCCGGCCATTGATCGCCGCAGCACCTGTACGGAGAATCTGAATGCTGTCCCGTATCGTCGAATTCTCTCTCAACAACCGCCTGGTCGTCCTGATATTGGCCGTCATCCTATGCGCCCTGGGCGTCTGGCGTCTGACCATGCTGCCGGTCGATGCCTTTCCGGACACCACCCCGGTGCAAGTGCAGATCAACACCGTGGCGCCGGCGTTGAACCCTGAAGAGATCGAACAGCAGATCACGCTGCCGATCGAGCTGTCCATCGGCGGGCTTCCCGGGCTAGTCAACGTGCGTTCGATATCGAAGTTCGGCTTCTCGCAGGTGGTGGCGACATTCGACGACTCCACGGACATCGTCGATGCCCGGCAATACGTCTTCGAGCGTATCAACGCGGTCGAGCTGCCCGAAGGAATTGAGCGACCGCAATTAGGCCCCATCGCCACCGGGCTGGGCGAGATCTTCCACTACGTCGTTCGGTCGAGTGATCCGAATCGGACGCTCGAAGAGCTTCGCACGATTCACGACTGGGTGATCAAGCCCGAGCTACGGAAGGTCCCCGGTGTCGCGGAGGTCAACGCCTGGGGCGGCGAAGTCAAGCAGTACCACGTCGTCGTCGACCCCGAAGCCCTGCTGAAGTTCGACCTGACCATGGACGACGTGTTCGAGGCGCTCGAACGCAACAACACCAACGTCGGCGGCGGGCTGATCACCTCCGGTGGCGTGTCGCAGATGGTTCACGGGATTGGGCGCGTCACCAACATCAGGCAGATCGAAAGTGTCGTGGTCACCTCATTCGATGGCGATCCGGTCCGTGTGCAAGACATCGCCCGCGAAGTCAAGGTTGATCACGAGATCCGCCGTGGCGCCGTCACCGCCGACGGTCGCGGCGAGGTCGTCCTCGGTCTGACATTCATGCTGATGGGGGAGAACGGCAAAACCGTCACGGAGAACCTCAAAGCGCAGCTCGGACAGGTGCTTGAAGCCCTGCCGGACGACGTGATCGTCGAGGTGGTCTATGACCGTACGGAACTGACCGCCGCCGTCATCGACACAGTGGAACACAACCTGCTGCTCGGGGCTGTATTGGTAATCGCCGTGCTATTTTTGCTGCTTGGCAATATCCGCGCCGGTCTGCTGGTCGCCATCGTCATCCCGCTGACGATGCTCTGTGCGATCCTGGGCATGTATGAATCCGCGATCGCCGCCAGCCTGCTGAGCCTTGGAGCGATTGATTTCGGTATTATCATCGACGGTTCGATCGTGATGACCGAGGCTAACTTGCGCAATCTCACGGAGCGTTCCCGCAAGCTCGGCCGCAACCTCAGCCCCGCCGAATACCTGGAAGTGGTCATTCAATCCAGCAAGGAGGTCGCTCGGCCGATTGGATTTGGTATTGGCATTATCCTCATCGTCTTCCTACCCGTCCTAACACTCGAGGGCATCGAAGGCAAGATGTTCAAGCCGATGGCGTGGACGTTTATCTTCGCCTTGCTGGGCGCATTGCTGATCGCCCTGACGCTTTCGCCGGTGCTCGGCTACTACTTCCTGCCGCGAAAGCCTAAGCATCGCGCCGGCATATTTGAGCGTCTGATCACCAGGCCGTATGGCCTATTGCTCGCCGGCGTGATGAAACTACATGGGGCCGTGATTCCTGTCGTGCTGGGCTTGCTTGTCCTGGCTGGCTGGCAGGCCACTCGGTTGGGCGGGGAGTTCCTGCCTCGCCTCAGCGAAGGTGCGGTTGTTGTCAACACGATCCGTCTGGCTGGCATCTCCATCGACCAGTCGACGGGCTGGAACACCCGGCTTGAATCGCTACTGATGCAGGGGTTCCCCGACGAGATTCGCCACGTCTGGAGTCGTATCGGCACCGCGGAGGTGGCAACCGACCCGATGGGTACCGAACTAACCGACATCTTTGTTTCTCTTAAGCCTCGTGAGCAATGGACGCGGGCAAATAATCAAGCCGAGTTGGTCGCGGCCATGCAACAGGAACTGGTGGATCAGCCCGGCCTGAATATGGTCTTCAGCCAGCCGATCGAATTGCGGATGAACGAGATGATCTCCGGTATCCGATCCGATCTGGGTATCAAGATTTATGGCGATGATTTCGATGAATTGGTCCGCATCAGCGATGACATCCAACGCGTTCTGCTGGAGATCCCCGGCGCTTCGGACATCGCGGCAGACCAGGTGACAGGCCAGCCAATGCTTCAGGTCCGTGTCGATCAGCAGGCGCTAGCGCGGTATGGTGTGCCGGCCAGACATGTCCTGGAGTTCGTTGAAGCCGTGGGCGGCCGCACCGTCGGCGGGATATTTGAAGGCCAGCGGTATTTTGCGTTGGTCGTTCGGTTGCCCGATGAACATCGATCCGACGCCGACGTGTTGTCCCAGACCATCGTCCCAACCCAAGCCGGACAGCAATTGCCGCTGAGCACGCTGGCGGACATCGATCACACCGAAGGCCTGGCCACGATCAATCGTGAATGGGGCCGTCGGCTTATTCGCGTCCAGTGCAACATCGCTGGGCGTGACGCCCAAACATTTATGAGCGAAGCACGCCGAGCCATCGCCCAGCGGGTCCGTCTCCCCGACGGCTACGTTGTCGAGTGGGGTGGCCAGTTTGAGAACTTGCAGCGCGCTCAGAATCGCTTGATGTTGGTCGTCCCCGCAACCCTGGTGCTGGTCTTCGTCTTTCTTTACTTGAGCATGAGGAACCTCCGCGATGTTCTTCTGATCTACACAGGAATTCCATTCGCGCTGATCGGTGGGGTCTACGCGCTTTGGTTACGGGGCATCCCGTTCAGTGTGAGTGCCGCGATCGGTTTCATCGCTTTGTCCGGTATTGCCGTTTTGAACGGCCAGATCATGGTCACGGCGATCCGCGGCTTGCTCGGCACGTGTGACTCGGTTGGTGACGCCGTGATGAGCGCCGCACGCCAACGCCTTCGACCCGTGCTCGCCACCGCCGTTACGGACGCCGTCGGCTTTCTGCCTATGGCCGCCTCGGCCGGAGTCGGTGCGGAAGTCCAGCGTCCGCTCGCCACCGTCGTTATCGGTGGATTGGTGACCTCGACGATCCTTACCTTGCTTGTGCTGCCGGCCCTCTACACGTGGTTCGCCCCGAAACCAACCGACGATTCATCGGCCATGATTTGAAGCTGCTGATGTCCAGGTGGCCTCGCTCCCACACCAAGTACGATCTAGACCGGGAGGGTGATGGCTGCACGTCATTTTAGAAAGATCAAGAATGTCAGCTTATCGAGCGGAGTGCTCCTGAAGTTTTTGTACGGTGAAAAAGAAGGTATATTTAGAAAATGTAGTCGAAACAGCAGAATGCGCCGACGACGTCGACTACATTTCTGATGGCCAGCGGCAACGTAAAGTTTTGTACGAAAGCATATTGTAATACCTGCGGGCGTAACTCAATTGGTAGAGTGTCAGCCTTCCAAGCTGAATGTTGCCGGTTCGAGCCCGGTCGCCCGCTTTGCTCTGACCCCTTGTGACACACGGTGACGTGGGGTGTTAGGCGTTGACAAATCAGGGACTTGCGCCTTGTCCTCACATCGGCGTCTGGTGGCTTGCTCGTGTCGACCAAACTGACTCAAAGTGCCACGAGATGCCTTGGAATGAACCTCATTTGCTACCACTGGCGCTACCACTGGCGCTACCACGTCTGAGGCGTAGGCAGGCGAAGCATCCTCGGTTCCCGTTGCACCTGCCACATATGTAGTGTTCTGGGCGTGCTGTTGCTGGCCGATACCCGGTAGTTCAGCGATGGCTTGTACGGTGTCACTTAGCCCTAGGACGGTGTAATGGCCCATTGTGGTGTTGTAGTCGCTGTGACGCATGATCCGCTGGGCCAGCTGCGGGGACACACCTGCACGAGCCAAGTTGGTGCCTAACGTGGTCCGCAAGGCGTGTAAGTCTACCACCCGGCCTTGTTCATCAAATTTGCTAAGAAAACAAGACTTTTCCCGACACTCACGCTCCTGGGGATCATCTTTGGCTTCGTTTATCCATTCTGCTCGTGCCCACTGTAGATCAAGGTCAAAGGTACGGCAGGAGGGTAAGGCAGAAAACACACGATCAGTCACCTTGGCACAGCTACGCTTGAATGACGCCAGTTCATCCCGCAGTTGCGGATGCAAGGGGACGAAATCTTCTCGTTTCGCCTTGCCTACACCAATGCGGACTCGCAGCGTAGATGCTTCTAGGTCAACATCTGCCCAGGTGATCTTGGTTAGCTCGTTCCTACGGAGCCCGGTTAGGGCAGCTGTCAGATAGATCATGCGTCGCTCACGGCCGGTCTCACGAGCTCGGGCCAGCGATTCCGGGCTTACCTTGGCGTTCAGCTTGCCCTTGTCCTTGCCACGTCGGATCAGTAGCATTTCCATCTCGGGACGATTAGCGGTTGCATTGAGCAAGCGTTCCAGCTCATCTTCCAAGAGTGCACGGCGAACCCTGCGACGGTCTTTCCGCTCGTCTAGTTTCGGTACGATTGCTAAAGGGTTTTCTGGGCATCGTCCCGTTCGAACACACCAAGCCAAAAAAGCGATAACGTGAGCACGGACGGCATTGATCTTGCGAGCGCTCAAGCCCTCGTCTCGTAAGCCTTTTAGGTATCGTTCAACGGCATTAGGCTCAATATCTGTAAGCCTCTTTGCGCCAATACCTTTGATTAGATGATTGATATCGCGTTCTTTAACCTGTCGATGTCGTTTGGCCTGCTCTTTATGCTCGCAATGAGCAAAATAGTCAGCAACGTGATTTTCAATCGGCCGGATACGATGCTCTGCGTAACGGTCAATGATGCCGGTGGCTTTCCTCTCAGACTCCTCAATCATTTGATCAAGTTCACGCCGACTCGCCTGCTTGTCTGAATAGAGTTTCTTGGTCACACGCTTCCGCGTATGCGGATCGGTGAATGATCCATACCAGCAGGTTGAACGGATCCGCCTGCTGTTGACTAATCGGGTCTTCTTATACAACGATCCTTTACGTTCTCTCGCCACAATCCAATCTCCTTAATACCAGATATTTACACTTAATTATAGGCTTTAGATAACCATTGTGTCTTTCATACTCTAAATCATGCCATGCGTTGTCATAGAGCGCAAGTCAATAGGTTTTTGCGTTTTTGACAACGGAATCGGAGCGGAGGAGCAGTTAGATAGACTAGGTACTTATTTTATTAACTCATAAAACCACGGCCTCTGGCCGTGCGACCCGAATAGCTTCGAGCGATTCGGGGTGATGTTAGTCCTGTGGATGCGTAGGTTCTCCTTTCGGGAAGACCCGTTGGGGCAGAAAGGAGAACCTGATGAGTCATCAATGGTCTAGCCAATCCCATGTGCGTTGGGATTGCATCTATCACATCGTGATCGTACCGAAGTACCGCCGGGAAGTCTTCTTCGGCAGGAAGCGGGAGAAGGTCGGTCTGATCCTGCGACGTCTGTGTCGTCAGAAGGGGATCGAACTGATCGAGGGCCATGCGATGCCCGACCACATCCATCTGTGTCTTCGGATCCCCCCGAAGTTCAGCGTGGCGTCGACGATCGGTTTTCTCAAAGGTAAGAGCGCGGTGCGGATCCACCGAGAACTGATGCGGGAAACCCGGATGACCGGCTTGCATTTCTGGTCCACCGGTTACTGCGTGAGCACCGTGGGCCTCGACGAACAGAAGGTCCGTGCTTACATCCGAGATCAAGAAAAACTGGAAACAGGCCAAAACCACCTCGAACTTCATTAACCGTTGCTAACGGCCCCAGCGGGGCCTTCCCTACGTCCAACGGCCCCTTCGAGGGGCCTTCCCCAATACCACGGCCTCTGGCCGTGGTCGATTATTTTGTCACAATTGGGGTTAAGGCTAACCAACTAATGCAAACTTGTGCCTAACCAAAGACATGTGCACATAAATTTATATTTAAAAATGGTTTAAGGCATGCGCGTATGCTCCAAATTCATCTTTTAGACTCCACAAATCGAAGTGAGTTCTTCCAAAGAGGGAAGGATATCTGATATGCCTTCCTCCATCTCTTTGTCTGTCAGCGTGTACAGATGTGGGCTGCGTCCTCGGCCGTATTCATAGATGACCACGAACCCAGCTTCTACGAGTTCACGGAGCCACCCTCTAATGCTTTCGTCGCTGTAGTTAATGTGCTGGCATAGCGTTGGTACAGTGAAACATTCGTCCTGGTCAACCAGATCAACCAATTGCTTATAAAGCCGCTTGGCGCCGTCA
>CBDCXC010000029.1:0-6756 GCA_965223655.1 Phycisphaeraceae bacterium | reverse complement strand
AGGCGACCGAGATCGGCGTGAGCGCCGACGAGATCACCGTGCTGGTGATGGCCGATGTCGGCTCCCCGCTGGCGCCCGGGGCTGTTCCAGGGATCGCTCGACGGTGTCGCAGGCCTGGGCCGACGCCGTCAACGCCGAGGGCGGCCTGGCCTGCCGCCAGATCAAGGTCGAAGAGTTCGACTCCCAGATCAATCCGCAGGAGACCACCAACGGCATCCTGCGGGCCTGCGAGAACGCCCTGGCGATGGTCGGGTCGACCGCTCTGTTCCTGACCGACGTGACCGACCTCAACGGCTGCGCCGACCAGGCGGGCGAGCCGACGGGCATCCCCGACATCCCCGAGCGGGCCGTCGACGCCCAGCACCAGTGCTCGCCGAACGTGTTCAGCGATCGCCTCGATCAACGGCAGCTGCCCCTACGCCGGGGAAGGACCCCGCGACTGGAACGCGCATCATCGGCCCCTACACCTGGCTGCAGGGCGAGGCCGGGGCGCTCAACGGCGTCTACCTGCTGCCGGGCGACCTGCGAAACACGATCGCCACGACCATGCCCACCCTACGGGGCCAGGAGGACGCCGGACTCACGATCGACGGGGCCTTCCCGGTGTCGCGGCTCGGCCGACCAGGCCACCTACGCCCAGTACGTGCAGGCCATGCTGGCCAACGACTCCAACTTCGCCCAGACCGGCTCCAACGACCAGTCGATCCTCAAGCTGCGCCGCGAGGCGATCGTCCAGGGCCTCGACGTCGCCTGCGGTCAACTGGTTCTGCTCGGTGGCCTGCTACACGCCGGCTTTCCTGGAAGCGGAGTCCGAAGCGATCGAGAACACCTACCTGTGGCTGCCGTTCCTGCCCTTCGGCGAGGCCGACGTCAACCCCGAGCTCGCCGACTTCCTCGCCGCCATGGGCGACGACCAGCCCCAGTCGTGGTCCGCGGGCGCCTGGGCCGCCGGCGTGATGTTCGAGGAGGTCGTCAACACGATCGTCGCCGCTGACGGTCCCAACGGCCTCACCCGGGCCCGCCTGCTCGAGGAGCTCAACGCGCTGACCGACTTCGACGCCAACGGGTTCTTCGCCTCGTTCACCCCGTCGGAGAAGGCCACCTCACCGTGCTACGTGATGGGCCAGATCCAAGGAGGCGAGTTCGTGCGGCTCCACCCGGCCGACCCGGGCACCTTCGACTGCGAGGCCGTCAACGTCGAGGTGCGCGAGGGCTACGACGCCCTGGCCGACTTCGACAGCTCGCAGTAGGCACCGTTCTCGGTCTCCGGCCGTCGGGGGGCGGCCGGAGACCGACTGATCCGCCGGGGGGAGTCGACTCGTGAACAGGTCGCTGCTGACAGCGCTGGGGACCTCGGCGGTCCTGGTCGTCTTCTTCTTGTGGCAGGGCTGGACCGGGCAGCCGATCGACGGGCGCAACGTGCTCACCGTGCTGGTCATCGGCCTGGCGGTCGGCGCCACCTACGCCCTGTACGCCACCGGCCTGGTGGTCGTCTACAACACCACCGGGATCTTCAACTTCGCCCAGGGGGCGATCGGCACGCTGAGCGCCTTCTTGTACTGGGAGCTGCGCTTCAACCGCGACTGGCCGGCCCCCCTCGCCCTGATCGTGGTCATCGTCGCCTTCGCCCCCCTGCTCGGCATCGTGCTCGACCTGTTGCTGATGCGGCGCCTCGAAGGCGCCCCGCTGGTCATCCAGCTGATGGTGACGGTCGGGCTGATGCTCGGCCTGCTCGGCATCACCGCCAACATCTGGCAACAGGACACCTCGCGCACGTTCCGCCCCTTCTTCGGCAGCGACGGCTTCGGGCTCGGACCGACCAACGTCACCTGGCACCGCGCCATCTCGGTGCTCGTCGCCCTCGCCATCGCGGTGTCGCTGCGCATCCTGTTCAAGTCCCGGCTGGGCATCGCCATGCGCGCCGTGGTCGACAACCGGTCCCTCGCCGCGCTCAACGGGGCCCGCCCCGCCGTCGTGTCGGCATCGGCATGGGCGATCGGCGCCACCCTCGCCGCGGTCGCCGGCATCCTCATCGCCCCCGGCCGCGAGATGGACCCCCAGAACCTCAACCTGGTGATCGTCACCGCCTTCGCCGCCGCGGCGTTCGGCCAGCTCAAGTCCCTGCCCCTCGCCTTCGCCGGCGCCATGCTCATCGGCCTCGCCGAGGCGTTCACCCGCCAGTTCCTCTTCTTCGGCGGCGACTGGCCCAGCGCGGTCGAAGGCATCGCCCCGATCGTGTTGTTCGTGGTCGTGCTCGCCCTCCCCCAGGCCCGCCTCGAGGTGGGCCGCATCGCCACGAACCTGCGCCCCGTCGAACGGCTCACCCGCCCGAGCGAGGCCATCCTCGGCATGGGCCTGCTGACCGTGTTCGTGATCGTCTGGGTCAACGGCGGCCTCGGGTTCCTCGGCGTCGAGGCATGGAGCCAGGAGGGGTTCAGCCGAGGCAACCAGGTCCTGTACGTCGGGCTGATCGTCTTGTCGCTCGTCCCCCTCACCGGCTGGACCGGCCAGGTCAACTTCGCTCCGCTCGCCTTCGCCGGGTTCGGCGCGTTCGTGTTCTTGAAGCTGTCCGGCGGTGACGGCAACGCCGCCTGGCTCCTGCTCGTGCCCGTCCTGTGCTTCCCGCTCGGCGCCCTCGTCGCCATCCCCGCGGCGCGCCTGCGGGGTCTGTACCTCGCCCTGGCCTCGATGGCGTTCGCGCTCGCCATGGAGAAGCTGTTCTTCCCCCACCCGCGGACGCTCACCCAGGCCGCGGGCAGCCAGTTCGGACGGCTCCGACTCTTCGGCACCGAGCTCGACCGCGAGGGGCTGATGACCACCATGCTCGTCGTGTTCGGCGCGGTCATCGTCGGGCTCGTCGCCCTGCGCCGCAGCCGTTTCGGCCGACGCTGGGTCGCGGTGAACGACAGCCAGTCCGCGGCGGCCACGATCGGCGTATCGCTGGTGGAGACCAAGGTGCTGGTGTACGGGTTGTCGGCGGCGATCGCCGGCCTCGGGGGAGCCTTCATGGCGACCGCGCGCACCAACGTCGACTTCCGCGACTTCACCCTGTTCGGCGGCCTGCCGTTCGTGCTGCTCGTGGCCATGGCCGGCGTGCGCTACCCGATCGCCGGACTGATGGCGGGCGTCAACTCGGTCCTGTTGATCATCATCGCCGACAAGTGGGACATCGTGATCTTCGAGGCGCTCGAGATCATCGGGCCCGCCCTGCTGGCCTTCACGCTCGTGGTCAACCAGCGCGGCGCCATCCACGAGATCGGACGCGGGTTCGCCCCCCTGCTCCCCTGGCGCCAGGACGCCCGCGACGAGATGGCCGCGGAGAAGGCCCGAAAACGCGAGCCCGAGATCGGCGAGCTGGGACTCGACCGGGCCTTCACCGCAGACGCGGTCATCGCCCTCGACCGCACGCTCGGCATCACCGACCACGTCACCCCACCCGGCGGCTACGCGAGCACCGGTCCTCCGGTGATCGACCTGACCGAGGAGGGCCGCGATGCCACTGCTGCGCGCTGAGGACGTCGACGTCCGCTTCGGCGGCCTGCTCGCGCTCTCGGCGGCGACGGTCGAGGTCGAGCCGGGGCGCATCACCGGGCTGATCGGACCCCAACGGGGCGGGCAAGACGACCTTGTTCAACGTCATCACCGGCCTGCAGCCCCCCACCGCGGGCCGGGTGCTGCTCGACGGGCGCAACATCAGCCGCACCTCGGTGCACAAGCGGTCCCGCCTCGGGATCTCGCGCACGTTCCAGAAGCTCGAGGCGTTCAACACCTTGTCGGCGCGCGACAACATCCTGACGGCCGCCGAGATGCGCCGCCGCTGGGACCGCAGCCGACGGCCCAGCGAGGTCGCCGACGAGATCCTCGACCGGGTGGGGCTCACCGCGGTCGCCGACATCACCGTCGGCACGCTGCCCACCGGCACCGCCCGACTGGTCGAGCTGGCCCGCGCCCTGGCGACGGGCCCACGGGTGCTGCTGCTCGACGAGGCCAGCTCCGGGCTGACCGACGACGAGACGGCCCAGGTCGGCGCCCTGTTGCGACGGGTGGTCGACGAGGACGGCATCGGGGTGCTGCTCGTCGAGCACGACATGTCCTTCGTCATGGGCGTCTGCGAGTGGATCCACGTGCTCGACTTCGGCCAGATCATCGCCGTCGGCACGCCCCGCGAGGTCCAGTCCGACCCCGCGGTCCAAGCCGCCTACCTCGGCGCCGACGACGACGAGGGGGTCCCCGCGTGACCCCGTCGCTGCTCACCCTGCGCAACATCCACGCCGGCTACGGGATCATCGACGTGTTGCACGGCCGTCGACCTGGAGGTCCGACCCGGCGAGGTGTTCGCCCTGCTCGGTCCCAACGGGGCCGGCAAGTCGACCACGCTCAAGGTCGCGTCGGGCCAGATCGTCCCCTCGGCCGGAGCGATCGTCGTCAACGGACACGAGATCACCGGCACCGCGCCCGACAAGCTCGCCCGCGCCGGCGTGTGCCTGATCCCCGAGGGCCGCGGGATCTTCCCCAACCTGACCGTGGCCGAGAACCTGCGGATGGCCAGCTACGCCGGTGTGTCCTACAAGCAGGTCCAAGAGATCGCCTTCTCCCAGTTCCCCCGCCTGCAGGAACGCCGTGGTCAGCTCGCCGGCACCCTGTCGGGCGGTGAGCAGCAGATGCTCGCCATGTCGCGAGCGCTCGCCACCGACCCGGCGCTGCTGCTGCTCGACGAGCTGTCGATGGGGCTGGCCCCGCTCATCGTGCACGAGCTGTACGAGCGGGTCGCCGAGCTCGCCCGATCGGGCCTCTCGATCCTGATCGTCGAGCAGTTCGCCCAGTCGGTGCTCGGCGTCGCCGACCGGGCGGCGATCATGTTGCACGGCCGCATCGACCGGCGTGGGCGATCCGAGCGAGATCGCCGACGAGCTCACCGCCGCCTACATGGGAATGTCCGAACAGGAGACACAGCGAGGATGACCATCATGGAACCGTCCACCTCCGACGAGACGAACGCCGCGTCGGCGCGGCTGTCGCCCCGCCTCCAGGAGTTCAACCGCGAGATCGAGAAGCTGCAGGTCAGCGGCGGTCGCGCCAACAAAGAGAAGACGGGTCTCACGATCGCCATCGTGTTGTTCGTCGCCGCCGTCGCGGTCGAGGTGATCGCCTTCATCGTCTCGTCGGGTGCCGAGGACGCGCGCGACCAGACCGACATGATCATCCTCGCCCTGCTGGGCGTGGTGCTCGCCCTCGGGTCGGTCGCCCTCTTCGTCCGCAACGCGCTGACCCGCTGGTTCCGGTACTGGCTCGTGCGCCCTGATCTACGAGGACCGCGAGCAGACCGACCGGCTCCTCGACGCCCTGCGGAAATAGAACCGGTTCCCGCCCTCGCGTAGTGTCGAGCCCGACTCGCGTTCCATCTCGCGCCAGCGGAGGGCAGCCATGACCGTGCACGTCGACTTCGGGGTCTTCGACGCCGACCAACACTTCTACGAAGCCAAGGACGCGTTCATCCGTCACGTCCCCAAGGACATGCGCAAGCGATGCATGCAGTGGGCCGACGTCGGCGGCAAGGAGCGCCTGCTGGTCGGCGGCCGCGTCAACCGATTCATCCCCAACCCGACCTGGGACCCGATCGCCAAGCCCGGCATCCTCGACAAGTACTTCCGCGGCAACAACGACGACGGCCAGGACATCCGCACGATGTTCGGCGAGCTCGAGCCGCTCGCCGAACGACCCGAGTACCAGGACCCGCGAGAAGCGCCTGGCCGTGATGGACGAACAAGGCGTCGACGCCGCCTTCTTCTTCCCGACCCTCGCGGTCGGCATGCAGGCATCGCTCTCCGACGACGTCGAGGCCATGACCACCGCCTTCCACGCCTTCAACCAGTGGATCCTCGACGACTGGGGGTTCGACGACGGCCGCATATACGGCGCCCCCCTGCTGACCCTCGCCGACGTCGACCAGGCCGTCGCCGAGGTCGACTGGGCACTCGACCAGGGGGCCAAGATCATGGTGATGGTCCCCGGACCGGTCCCGATGCCCGACGGCACCCGCCGGTCGCCCGGCGACCCGATGTTCGACCCGGTGTGGGCTCGCATCAACGAGGCGGGGATCACCGTGGGGATCCACGGCGGCGACGGCGGGGTCGTCACCGAGTACGTGAACAACTGGGAACGCAAGGACGAGATGGAGGCCTTCCGCTCGACCCCGTTTCAGCTCGTCGTCACCCACGATCGCCAGATCGGCGACACCTTCGCCGCCATGATCTGCCACGGCCTGTTCGCCCGCCACCCCAACCTGCGCATCGCCTCGATCGAGAACGGCGGCTCGTTCGTTCACGGGTTGCTGAAGGAGCTGACCACCGCCTACGGGAAGATGCCCCAGGAGTTCCCCGGCGACCTGCACCCGGTCGAGCAGTTCGCCAAGCATGTGTGGGTGTCGCCGTACTACGAAGACGACATCGACGAGATCAAGGAGCTCATCGGTCCCGACCACGTCCTCTTCGGCTCCGACTGGCCCCACGCCGAGGGGCTCGCGGAGCCGACGGCGTTCGTCCACGACATCCCGAACTTCGCCTCCGACGAGGTCCGGATGATCATGCGCGACAACGCCTTCGACCTCGTCCGCCCCCAGGCCGCCTGAGCCGTCCCGCTCGCTTCCACCGAAAGGACCCTGCCACCCATGGGCATGCCCACCGACGTCGGGATCATCGACTGCATGATCAGCTTCCCGGCGAACGACTTCCAGCAGTACGACTTCATCCGGGCCCA
>CBDCXC010000028.1:0-159511 GCA_965223655.1 Phycisphaeraceae bacterium | reverse complement strand
CGTCTCACATCTGCTCCACCACCCCGATCCCCAACAACCCAAGCCCTTTCTCCAACACCCCGGCGACCAGCGCACACAGCGCCAGCCGGCTGTTACGGCTACTCTCGTCGCTGGCGCCCAACACCGGGCACTTTTCATAGAACCGGTGGAACGTCGACGCTAGCTCATACAGGTACGTGCACAGCCGGTGTGGCTCCAGGTGGCACGCGACCGCTTCGATCACCGCCGGCCATCCCAACACCTTCACCGCCAGCGCCCGCTCCGCAGGTTCACTGATTATGATCGTTTCACCTCTAAGCCCGGTCGCATCAATGTCACCTTTCCGGAAGATCGACTGGATCCGCACATACGCGTTCTGCAGATACGGCGCGGTGTTGCCGTCGAACGCAAGCATCCGATCCCAATCAAACACGTAATCCTTGATCCGGTCGTTCGACAGGTCCGCGTACTTCAGCGCCCCGATCCCCACAGTGTGGGCGATCGCGCTGCGCTGCGATTCAGGCAGGCCTGGGTTTTTCTGGCTGATGATCTGCTCGGCCCGCTTCTCGGCTTCGTCCAGCAAGTCGATCAGCTTCACCGTATCGCCCGACCGGGTCTTGAATGGCTTGTTGTCTTTGCCCAGCACGGTACCAAACGGCACGTGCTCGAGCTTGACACCCCCGGAACCATCCCCAGCCTCGCCCCCGCCCCACCCCGCCTGCTGGAGCGTGGCGAACACCATCGCAAAGTGCTGGCTCTGGCGCGCATCGGTCACATAGATCAGCCGCCGAGCCTTGAGCCGAGCGATCCGGTACTGCGCCGCAGCCAGATCGGTCGTCGCGTAAAGGTAACCCCCGTCGCTCTTGCGCACGATCAGCGGCAGCGCCTGCCCCTCGCGGTCCTGGAACCCGGGTGGGAACACCACGGCTGCGCCTTGGCTGGTCTGGAGCACGCCACGGTTTTGCAACCCTTCGATCACGCCCGGCAGCATCGGGTTGTAGAAGCTCTCGCCGCGGAAATCGGTCTCGGTTAAACCCACGTCCAGGCGTCCGTAAACCTGCTGGAAGTATTGCTTGCTCATCCCCACCAGCGCTTCCCAGTACGCCTGCGACCCCAGGTCGCCCTGCTGGAGCGACACCACGCGCTTGCGTGCCCGGTCGGCGAAGCCGGGGTCTTCATCGAACTGCCGCTTGGCCTGCTGGTAGAGCTGGTTGAGTGGCAGGTCGCCCTTCTCATCGCGCTTGTCGTGGAGGATCTCGATCAGCATCCCAAACTGCGTGCCCCAATCGCCCAGGTGGTTCTGCCGGATCACATCGTGCCCCTGGAACGCCAACACCCGCGACAGGCAATCCCCGATCAGGGTCGACCGCAGGTGGCCCACGTGCATCTCCTTGGCCACATTCGGCCCGGAATAGTCCACCACCACGGTCTGGGGCGGGTCGGCCGGGGCGGCGCCAAAACGATCCGCATCATTGGCCACCGCGCTGATCTGGTCCGACAAGAACGTGTTGCTCAGGTGCAGATTAATGAAGCCCGGCCCCGCTACGTCCACCCGGTCGCACACACCCGCTGTGTCGAGCCGATCGATGATCTGCTGGGCCAATTGGCGCGGGTTCTGACCCAGCTTCTTGGCCAGCCCCATCGCGAGGTTCGCTTGGTAGTCGCCAAACTTGGGGTTGGTCGATGGGCGGATCTGCGGGTCCTGGTCGGCGTGATCCTGCCCGATCGCCGAGGCGATCGCGCTGCTCAAACGCTGCTCAAGGATGTGCTGGGTGTCGGGCAAGTATTGTCGGCCCTTGTTACTACGGCACCGTATTTATCCACTGTCTCATCTCCGCCACGAGCCGCGACCGTGAGGGAGCGGGTTTCTTCATCACCAGAGCAGCGTGCACCCGGCTCACCGCAACCGAGACGGCGGCCGGTCAGCTTTGCTGACTATCCATTCGACCCCGTCGCCGCCAAGGTCGAGGATCCGGCTGCGATAGGTTTTCAGGTACGGCCGCTCCGTCTGCGTGTGCCCAGCCAGCAACACCATCACACCCCCGGCCATCGCTGTCAGCACGTCGTGGTGACGCATCTCACCGGTGACGAACGCCTGGATCGCACCGGCTTCTTTTAGCAGCGACCCGCCCGCACCGGCACACAGCCCAGCCCGGGTAATCGTCTTCAAGCCCGCAGGCACCGCAACCTCCAACAGCTTCACCCCAAGGTGCGCTTTGATCCGGTTGATCAGGGTCGTGGGCGTGACCGATCGATCCAAGGCCACCACCCGCCCCTGCCCGACTTGGTCTTGAGGCAGAGGCGGCGGCGGTGCCAGGGGGTAGAGATCAAACGCGGGCTCTTCGTACGGGTGGGCTTGCCGCAAGCCGGCCACCACCGCGTCTAACCGGTCCGCGGGGCAGACCATCTCGATGCGCAACTCATCGACACACTCCAAACGACCACGCTGCCCTACTGTGGGGTTGGTCGTGTCGCCACCTAAAAATGTGCCCCCCCCTGCGACGCCAAACGAGCAATGGGTGTAATCCCCGATCACCCCCGCCCCGGCTTGCGCTAACGCGATACGCAGCGCATCGGCCTGCTGGTGGGGCACAAACGTCACCAGCTTGTACTGCTGGGGCGCCTGGGGTGGGGCCACACGGATCGGCTGAGCCTGCCCTTGGCCTACGCCCTCACACAGCCAATCATTGACACCGCCTTGAGCGGCATCCAACGCGGTGTGGGGGCTATAAACCGCGACCCGGTGCTGGGCGGCTTGGAGGATCAGCCGCTGCTTGGCGTCCAACGCCGTCACCGCGGGCAGGGGTGCGAAGATCGGCGGGTGGTACGCCACGACCAGCGATACACCGGCCTCGACCGCCTCTTGGAGTACCGATTGGGTCAGATCGATGCACAGCATGGCCCTGGAGACCGCCCAATCCGGGTCGCCCACCTGCAGCCCGACACGGTCCCACGGTTCGGCCAGCGGTTCGGGCGCTAAGCGACGCAGGATGTCCAGCACGGCGTGTAATCGCATGGGCTTAGCATACCCCGCGCGGTTGGATTGTGCAGCCCAAGCCCGCACCTGACCGATGCATGCAAAGCGATGCGCTGCTCCAAACCTATGGGCCAGACACCCCCCAACCCGCTGCCCGAGAAACCGCTGCCGGGCCTGCCCGATGGCCCGCTCACGGACCAGCAGCACCAAGAAGCGATCAAGCTCGCCAAGCAGCGCATCCGTGTGGGCACCGACCTGCTCAAAGCCGCCGAGTCACACACCACCCACCAGCAGCAACAGCTGATCGCGATCAAAGCCGAACAAAAAAAATTACGCGACGAGATCCACAACGACTTTGTCAGCAGCCTGCAGACCTACGACCAGTGGATGGCTCAGTTCGACCAATCCTTCACCACGCGCCTACACGGGCTAGAACAGAAAGTCGACCAGCTCCAAGCGCGTTGGACCCGGGTTGAGGCGGGCCTGGCGTCGCTGGTGGCGCGGATTGAAACGCTGCTCAAGCCAACCCCACAGGCACCGCCAACCCACACACAACAGCACCCACCTCCGCCGCCCGCAGAGCCCGATCAACCCAAGCAGGATCACCAAGGCCAGACGCCCCCCAACGCCGCCCAACCAACGCCCCCACTGCCCCCGCCAATCAAACAACCGTTGGCATCACCGCCGACCCATGCCACCGATCCAACGCCACCGATCCCACAGGTTGTTGTGGCGACCAACCTAGCCGATATGATCTACCGTAAGGCATTAGAACGCCTACGCCAAAAGCAACCCCCATCTCCCGATCCCGTGGCCCCACAAGCCGGGTAAGGCCCCAGCGGCCCACCCACCCCCGAGATCGGCGAGGTGTATACGGCGATACGGCCGTAGGTTGCGTCACCCACGAGTCAGGTCCACAACACCCCGACACGACGTACCTGCCCGCCAGCGCATCAACCGTGCGGCCGTCACACGGGCGGCTTGTCCTGATTCGAGATCAGTGGGTGTCAATACTCGCTCACCGGCAGGTGGCGTAGTGGGTCTTTGCCGTCGTGGCTAGAAGCGGGTGGTGATGAGGCCAGGCCGCTGGGGCCGACACCTTCGGGGGCGATCGCTTGGATGATCTGGTCCAGGTCGTCTTGGACCGGGATCGGCTGGTTGGCGCGTCGGCCTGCTGGGGGGGTGCGGGGCGCTTGGTCCTGCACCGCTTTCATGTCGATCCCGGTGTGGTACTTGACCGTGGCGTCGGGGTCTTTCAGGACGTGCCCGGTGAGGATACACACCACCCGTTCGTCGGGGCTGATCACGCCTTGCTGGATCAGCTGGTGTGCGCCGGCGACGCTGGCGGCGCTGGCCGGCTCGCAGCCGAAGCCGTACACACCCACCATGGCTTTGTGCTCGAGGATGGCCTGGTCGTCGATGCGACAAACCACCCCGTCCATCGTGTCCAAGGCGCGGAGCGCTTTGGGCAGGTTGACCGGTCGGCCGATCTCGATAGCGCTGGCGATCGTATTGGCATGGGTGTCGTTTTCGTCCATCTGCCGATAGAACGCTTTGATCTTCTCTAAATCGTAGCGGCCGTGGTTCCATCGCACGCCCTGCTTTTGATAGAGTTGGTAAAGCGTGTCGGCCCCGGCGGCGTTGACCACCGCCAGCCGGGGAACCCGGCTAATCAAGCCCAACTGTTTCAGTTCCGTAAACGCCTTGCCGAAGGCCGAGCAATTGCCCAGGTTACCCCCGGGCACCACGATCCAGTCGGGCACTTGCCAGTCTAGCGCCTCAAGCACGCGGTACATGATGGTCTTTTGGCCTTCTAGCCGAAACGGGTTGACGCTGTTCATCAGGTAGATGCCCAGCTCCGGGCGATCAACGGTGACCTGGCGCACGCGGCGTAGGCACGCGTCGAAGTCGCCTTGGATCTGAAGCGTCCGTGCGCCGTAATCGAGCGCTTGGCTGAGCTTGCCGTAGGCGATCTTGCCCGACCCGATAAAGACGATCCCGGTCAGATCATGATTGGGATCCCCGTCGGCGGCCAGGGAGGCGAACATCGCCAGGCTCGCCGAGGTATTGCCGGTCGACGCGCAGGCCACGCGCTTGGCGCCGACCATCTTGGCGTGGGTGAACGCGGCGGCCATGCCGTTGTCTTTGAACGAGCCCGAGGGGTTGAGCCCTTCGTACTGGAGGAAGAGGTTCCCGGGCTTGAGGCCGATCTGCTTGGCCAGCAGGCGAGCGTCTTGGAGATTCGTGCGTCCTTCGCCGATCGTGACGATATCGGATTCGTTGTTGTAGAACGCCAGCAGCTCCCGGAACCGCCAGACGCCGGAAAAGTCTAGCGCCCCCTCGCCGTGCTCGCCCTTGGTCATCCAGCGGTGCTCGAACGCGCTAAACGACTTGGGCACCACCGCCCGGTCCCAATGGTAAAGCACATCCAGCAGCGTGTGTTTGCCGTTCTGGGCACAGCGTGGGCAGGCGATGTGCGCTTCGCTTACGTCGAACGTAGCGCTGCAGTCCGGGTCGATACATTGCTGATAAGCCCATTGCATGTCAGGGATCCGGTTGATTCAATTGTGGTTAGCCGCGGTGGTCTTCTTGGCCACGACTGGCACTCGGGCAGCATGTGGTGCTTGGAGCCCGGTCCCGGCCGGTCCATCGGGCGTGGGCCGGTTTTTAGCTGCCCCCGGCGCGTCATGGCGGCGCTTCGAACACCGCCCGGTACAAGTCTAGCCCATCGGCTTTACACCAACGGTCCAACAGCAGGCAGTGGACCGTTTACGAGATGCCGGCTTGTTGCCAGCCGCGCCTCCCAAGCCCATACCCATGCCGCTGCCGCGTGCACATACCGATGTGGTGTACCCACAAAGTCACCGCAACGGAGTCAGGCTGTGCGGCAGGCCGGGGACAACTATTCTTTTTGATCGCCCTCTTGGGGTTGGGCATCGGCGGCTTCTATGGCCCGGGGTTGGCCCTCAAGCCGTGTGACGCTTTTGATGATCACGGGTTGGGCCGGGACGTCCTGATACCGGCCGTGGGTGGTGGTTCGTACCGCTTCGATCTGATCCATCACGTCTAACCCTTCGATGATTTTTCCAAAGACAGCGTACGCCGCACCGTCGCGTGCCTGATCCAGCGCGGGGTTGTCACGGACACTGATAAAGAACTGGCTGGTCGCCGAGTGGGGCTGCCCGCCCAGCCGCGCCATCGAGATCGTGCCCCGCAGGTTCTTTAGCCCGTTGCGCCACTCGTTTTTGATCGGCGGATTGGTTTTCTTCTTCTCCATCTCGGGTGTAAACCCGCCGCCTTGGATCACAAACCCTTTGACGACTCGGTGGAAGATCGTGTTGTGATAGAAGCCCTCCTCGACGTAGCGCAGGAAATTCTCACACGTGATGGGCGCTTTGGCGGGGTTGAGCTCCAGCACCATATCGCCCAACGAGGTCTCCATCCGTACGAGCACCGCGGGTGGAGCCGGATCGGCCGCCTGTGCCGCCATGGTGCCCAGCGCCATCAACCCAGCGACACCCCACAAAATCCTCTTGAGTGTTTTGTTGTCACCCATCGTCATCGTTGCGTTCCTTTCTAAGTATTGTATTGAGATTAATCATGGTTTTATTTCTGTGGTGAGTATACCCATTGGCAGGGGATTCGCCGTGGGAAAAAGATAAAAAAAACGGTTCATCGCCTGTGGGGGTCGGGCGATTGCCGGTTTGTTGATTGAAAAGATGCCTGTGGCGTGGGTGTACCCTAACCCGCTGCAAAAAGCGGTGGCGGAAGAAGTTTTGTGGAAAACCTGTTTACGGAACAAGCCTGAATTGATGGGGTAGACCGCGGTCAAAAAAAGATTGATCTGTAAACATGGCATTAAGGGATGGTTAGCGTTAGGATGGGGAGATATGCCCTAGATTTTGTGAAAACACCTGTTGCAACCACAAGATATAGGGCTAAAATGCGAAAGTGGTCGATAACCATTAGAGAGGGGCTTGCTCGCAACCGTGCCCATTTCAGGGGCGGTGATCGCGAAGCGATGGTCTTGCTGGCTTAGCAGGCTGAGAGTGGGTGAGAGGCTACGGAAGAGATTTTTCAGTGCTGGGATCGGTAACGTGGGACCTGTGGTTGTGGTCAGTATTCAAGGGGTACACGATGACGGTTTTGTGCGACACGCAGATTCGCGAATTGGTCCCGATCGAGCCGTTTGAGGACAACGTCAAGCGGCCCGGCGCGGTCTCTTACGGTGTGTCTAGCTACGGCTATGACGTGCGCGTGGGCCCGGTGTTTAAGATCTTTACCGATGTATCACGCGACGGCGGCCAAGCCATCGTCGATCCCAAGGCTTTTACCGAAGACTCGTTCCGCACCGTAGACACACGCGACACGGGCAAGGAATTTGTGATCATCCCGCCTAACAGCTTTGCGTTGGCCGCGACGGTCGAGGTGTTTTCGATCCCCCGCGATGTGCTGGCGATCTGTGTGGGCAAGAGCACCTACGCCCGCTGCGGGATCATCGTGAACGTCACGCCGTTGGAGCCCGAATGGCGCGGCAAGGTGACGCTGGAGATCAGCAACACCACGCCGCTGCCCGCGAAGATCTACGCCAATGAGGGGATTGCCCAGATGATTTTCCTTAAAGCCGATCGTATCTGCGCTACCAGTTACGCAGATAAAAAAGGCAAGTACCAAGACCAAGCCGACCTGACGCTGCCCAAGGTCGATTAATCCACTGGGCAACACGCAGCGTCGCTTTTGGGGCCAAGATACGCTGCTAGGTTGCTGTGACACACGATGGGGCAAGAAGCTGCATCCCTAGAAATTCGGGGGACAGGGCACCGTTGGAGGATTCGTTCTTTAACCCCTGTCAGTGAGGTGCCACATGATGGAACGCGTGTTCGACAAGCCCTTGTTGGAGGCTGGGACGCTGTGCCTGTATCGCCAGCCGGGGTCGGTCAAGGCTAGGCTGGTTCGGACCCATCCATGGGCGGGCGGTTCGATCGGCTGGAGCAAAGGGGGGCGGCCGCTGGTCTACCACCGGCTGATGCGTACAGATCCTGGGGTCGGCCCGTCGCCACGCGTGAGCGATCAATTCCTCACGCCGGTGCACGCAGACCAGCCCCTGACGATCGCCGCGGCGTTTGTGGGGCAGCTTAGCCGCGACGCAGCGATCCTCAAAGACGCGGCGTTGTTGGAACGCCAAACCCCCACACTCACCGGGCAGATCGGGGTACAGATCACCACCCCCAAGCGTACTCCCTGGCGGTGGGAGGTGCTGCTGGATGGGCATCGTGTGGCAGCGACAAACAATGATTGGCACGCTGCAGCGCTGCGCGATTTAGCGGAAACACTGCAGCGCAAAGCCGGCCAGTGTGAAGCTCAGGATCAGACGCACACCAACCGCGTCGGCACGCCGATGCCAGAGTGAGGGTGTTCAGGATCGCTACGATCTAATCAAAACAAGCTGTAAACGTGACCGTTAACCGTATTCACCCGATTTCGCATGGAGGCTCTGATGGGCAAATACAAGCGGAAAAAGAGACAAGCAGGCATCCTAGGCCGGCGACAGAAAACAGAGGTTGACCGGGAAGAAGCCGAAGAATTAGTCTTAAGCCTCGCCATGCTGGCGGTGGCCGTGGAGGCCGCGGGCGGCTTGGAGCGGGCGATCCGGTTAAGCCAGATGGAAGAAGGCTCGCCGGAAGCTGAGGCCCTACGGAACATCACGCCCATCCGACGAGGCGGTCAGAACGATGCACCCGACGCCGACCAGATGTGGGATGAATTACTTGAATCCGCAATCGGAAGCTACGAGGGCCGGCGGGTCATGATGGAGATGCAGCAAACATTCGAGGAAATGGAGCATGAGTTGATCACACCCATGGTTTGATGATGACCCTCACCACCGAGTCTACGCCGACTGAACAGCGTGGGCCGCGATGATCCAGCAGAAGCGATGCCCTGCGACCGGAACGGAAGTCAAGACGCATAGAATCCGCTTGCCGGCACGGACAGCGGCAGGCAGATCAATTTTGATGCCAATGATTTGAACCTCAGCACGAAGGGACTGATCGCTCCATGAAGATCGCACGCCGATTTACCCAAGAAAGCCAGGATGTCTTTCAATCCGTGCAGTGGACCAAGCGGTCCTGCAAAATCGCGAACCTGGATGGCTCCACGGTTTTCGAGATGAACGACGCCCAGGTCCCCGCGTCGTGGTCGCAGCTGGCGACCGACATCATGGTCAGCAAATACTTCCGCAAGGCCGGCGTGCCCCAACGCGACGAGAAAGGCCAAGTCCAACACGACGAGAACGGGCAGGTGATCACCGGGCCCGAGCGGTCGGTGCGTCAGGTCGTGGGGCGGCTGGCGGGGTGCTGGACTCACTGGGGCGACAAGCACGGGTACTTCGACACACCCCAAGACGCCCGGGCCTTCCACGACGAAATCGCGTTCATGATGCTCAACCAGATGGCGGCCCCCAACAGCCCCCAGTGGTTCAACACCGGGTTGGCGTGGGCATATGGCATCACCGGCCCGGCCCAGGGCCATTGGTACACCGACCCCGAAAGCGGCCAGACGAAGCTCGCCTCCGACGCCTACAGCCACCCCCAACCCCATGCCTGCTTCATCCAATCGATCAACGACGACCTGGTCAACGACGGGGGGATCATGGACCTGTGGGTGCGTGAAGCTCGGCTGTTCAAGTACGGCTCGGGCACGGGGACCAACTTTTCGAAGCTGCGTGGCGAAGAGGAGCCGCTGTCGGGCGGGGGCAAGAGCTCGGGCCTGATGAGCTGGCTGCGCATCGGCGACCGCGCCGCGGGGGCGATCAAGTCCGGGGGCACCACCCGCCGGGCGGCGAAGATGGTCTGCCTCGACCTGGATCACCCCGACATCGAATCCTTTATCAACTGGAAGGTGCGCGAAGAGATCAAGGTCGCGGCCATGGTCGAGGGCCTCAAGAAGCTATCGCCCAATCATCGGGAGACCGCCGAACGGTTGGGGTTGAAGCTCGACTACGACTTCAACGGCGAGTCCTACCAGACCGTCAGCGGTCAGAATTCCAACAACTCGGTCCGCGTCAGCAACGCGTTTTTCCATGCCCTAGACCAGGCCCAGGACTGGCCCCTGGTGAACCGCACCGATGGACAGGTGGCTAAGAAGATCCCCGCCAAAGAGCTCTGGGAACAGATCGGGTTTGCGGCGTGGCGCTGCGCCGACCCGGGTGTGCAGTACGACACCACGATCAACGAGTGGCACACCTGCCCCGCGTCTGGTCGCATCAACGCCTCGAACCCCTGTAGCGAGTACATGTTCCTGGACAACACCGCGTGCAACCTTGCGTCGCTGAACCTGCTGAAGTTTTATGACCCCCAGAAGCGGCTGTTTGATATCGAAGGGTTTGAGCACGCCACACGCCTATGGACGGTGGTGCTGGAGATCAGCGTCCTGATGGCGTCGTTCCCCAGCCAGGAGATCGCCCAGCTCAGCTACGGGTTCCGCACACTGGGGCTGGGCTACGCCAACATCGGCGCAATGCTGATGCAGGCGGGTATCCCTTACGACTCGGAGCAGGGCCGCACCATCTGCGGCGCGATCACCGCGATCCTCACCGGTCGCAGCTACGCCACCAGCGCCCAGATGGCTGCTGAGCACAGCCCATTCCCCAACTACGAGCAGAACCGCGACACCATGCTGCGGGTGATCCGCAACCACCGGCGTGCGGCGCACGGCGTGCCGAAAGACCCCCAGCAAGCGGCCAACCACGCGTTGGGGGATTACGAAGGCCTTGAGGTCCGACCGGTCCCGATCGACCGGGGCTGCTTGGAGGAGTACAACCCCAACGTGGGTTGGCTTAACAACGCGGTTAGGATTATCGACCAAGCCCGCGCCGCTTGGGACCAGGCATTGGAGCTAGGCACCAAGCACGGCTACCGCAACGCCCAGGCCACGGTGATCGCACCCACCGGCACGATCGGGCTGCTGATGGATTGCGATACCACCGGCGTGGAACCGGATTTTGCGCTAATCAAATTCAAAAAACTCGCAGGCGGGGGGTATTTCAAGATCGCTAACCAGTCGCTGCGCCCGGCATTGGTTAGCTTGGAATACAGCCAAGATCAAATCAAAGAGATTATGCGCTACGTGCTGGGGACGCTGGACCTGGAAACCCCGCTTCCGGCCGCGGACGGCACAATCCCACAATCAGACACCCAACCGCCCCAAACCTTTGCGGGGTTGCTACGCAGCAAAGGGTTGATCGATGAGGACCTACGCAAGCTTACCGATGCGCTGCCCACGGTGTTTGAGCTTCAGCACGCGTTTACCGCTTGGACGTTGGGCGAGTCGGCAATGGGTCGGCTGGGCCTAACTCAAGCCGATATCGATGCTGCTGGTGGCAGCCTGCTGCGTGCGGTAGGCCTGACTGATCCACAGATCCAAGCGCTAAACATGACTGTCTGTGGCACCCAAACGGTGGAGGGGGCGCCACACCTCAAAGCATTGCACCTGCCGGTGTTTGATTGCGCTAACCCCTGCGGCTCGCTGGGCAAGCGGTTCATCGCCACCCAGGGCCACATCCGCATGATGGCTGCGGCCCAGCCGTTTATCTCCGGGGCCATCAGCAAAACCATCAACCTGCCCAACACCGCCACGGTCACCGATATCCAAGCGGCCTACCGGCTCAGCTGGGAGTTGGCGCTCAAAGCCAACGCGCTCTACCGCGACGGCTGCAAGCTCAGCCAGCCGCTAAGCACCAAGAGCGACGACGCAGACACCATCGACGACGGCGTCGAAGATCAAGAGGGGATCGAGATGGGCAAACAAGAGGTCGCAGACGAGGTGGCGGCTGTCGCAGGTCAGGTGGCCAGCGTCACCACACAAGACACCAGCCAGACCTCCGTCGAGGTGCACCAGGAAAAAATCCAACACGTCGAAAAAATCGTCGAGCGTGTGGTGGAGCGTCCGCTGCGGCAGCGGCTACCCGATACCCGACGCAGTGTGACGCATAAATTCAACGTCGCGGGGCACGAAGGCTACCTCACCGTGGGCTTGTACGAAGATGGGTCGCCTGGCGAGCTGTTTATCACGATGGCCAAAGAAGGGTCAACCATCGGCGGGCTGATGGACTCGCTGGGCACCGCGGTGAGCGTGGCGTTGCAGTACGGCGTGCCGGTCGAATCGCTGGTCAACAAGTTTACCCATCAGCGATTCGAACCAGCCGGGGCAACGCACAACCCCGATGTCCCATTTGCTAAGAGCTTGGTGGATTATATCTTCCGTTGGATGGGCATGGAGTTCGTCTCGGGTTACCGAGCCGCCAACGCACCCATGCGCCCCGGCCAAGCATCGGGCAGCGGCGACCGCCCTCGGATCGAAGCCCGGTCTACGCCGGTGATCAAAACCATCAGCCCGCCCACAAAGTATCAGCGTACAAAGGGTTCGACACCAACCCCCAAGCCACAGAGCAATACCGCCACCGACAACCAAACCCACCCCACCCCACCCACCCAGGCCAACAGCCAGCAGCTGGTGACCCTGTTGCGGCGGACAACCACGGCAAGCGACGGCAGCACCACTCAGGCTACAGCGGTATCCACCGGGGCGGTGCATGTTCAAGAGAACCAGGATGGCACAAAGGTTGTCGAGGAACGCGTCTCGGTTGGGCTCACCGCGTCGATGACGCAGATGCAGGCCGACGCGCCCGCGTGCGATATCTGCGGTACCATCACGGTGCGCAGCGGCACCTGCTATAAATGCCTCAATTGTGGCAATTCGATGGGCTGCAGCTAAGCGCGATAGACCGGCGGCCGCCGTTACGCCCTGTTTTGATCATCAAGATAAAAAAGCCACGCCGTGAAAAAATTTTTCAAAATGGGTAGTTCGTCGCATGGACCAATCATAGAAAAGCTGTACAATAGGCTTTATCAACAAAATCAAAGTGGGATGACTCGTTTTGTGTTTTGGTTGCGTGTCTGATATAAACAATACCGCCAGGAGGCATTCACACAGACTGGGAGAATATTGATTTGACTTAAATTCGTTCTCTTCTCTCCTCTCTTCTCCATTCCCCCTCGGGCCCCACCACCCGAGGGGGATTTTTTGTTCCTGCGCAACGCCACGGATTGAAACCCACGCCGCTGTGCTTGCTTGCGTGAACCGGTATCGGGCAGATACCATCCGATCGGTTGACATCAATGGATGATTCAAGCGGCGATCGGAGCGGTGTGAGATGCCTATCAGACAATACGCGTGTGCCAAGCTCACCGCAACGGTCGTCTTGCTGCAGTGGTCATTGCTGCTGACGCTGTGGGTGACCCCCACGTGGACACCCCCGAAGATGAAGTTTTTTGAGCTGCTCTGGGCGTGGCTGCACCGCCCCACGTTTTACCCGCTGGTGGCGCTGGTGGTCGGCGGCCCGGTGCTGAGTGTGCTGGCCTGGGCCGGCCGGGGCACGCACCGCATCTGGCTGGTGATCAGCTGGGTCGCCTTTGCCGGGGCGATCCACCACTGGTTCAGCGACCGGTTCATGGCCATGCTCCGCGTGCTGTGGTGGATGTGGGCCGAGTAAAACAACACCCTGCTGGCCCCCACGTATCACCTCCCCATGATGGGCATCAGACCCCGGGCCCCAAACCCCGCCGTTGAGCCCATCATGCACCATTGGGTAGGATCATAGCCATGGCGGATACCGGCAAAAACGACACACCCGCGATGCGGCAGTTCCACCACTTCAAGCAGCAGCACCCCGGGTGTGTGCTGTTCTTCCGCATGGGTGACTTCTATGAGATGTTCTACGACGACGCCAAGCTGGCCCACAAGGTGCTGGGCGTCGCGCTGACCCACCGCACCAAGGGGATCCCGATGGCGGGCGTGCCCTACCACAGCGTCGCGGGCTACCTGCGGGGGATGCTCGAGGCCGGGCACCGCGTGGCCGTGTGCGATCAGATGGAAGACGCCGCTCAAGCCAAGGGCGTCGTGCGACGCGAGGTCACACGCGTGATCACACCCGGCACGCTCACCGACGAGCTGCTGCTGGAAGAAGGCAAGCCAAACCCGCTGGCCGCGGTGTTATTACACGGCGACCAGCGGGCATCGATCGCCTGGGCCGAGCTAAGCACCGGTGCGTTTACACTCGCTACCGTCGCGTCCAAACACCTCGCCGATGAGCTGGCACGGATCGACCCCCGGGAGCTGCTATACCCCCAGCCAACCGATCACCCCCAACCCTCCAATCCAATCCAAGCGCTAAGCCAAACCCTGGGCTGCACCATGACCGCGCGTCCCGACTGGCAATTCGGGCAATCCGAAGCCATCGAAGCCTTGTGCAAACAGTTCCGTGTGAAAACCCTAGAAGGCTTTGGACTTACCCAAGACGACCCGGCGCTTGGCCCCGCCGCCGCAGTCGTACACTACCTGCTGGAAACCCAAGCGCCCGCGGGCAACGATCAGCCGCTGTTGCACCTTAACCCACCGCGTCGGTTTGAACGCCAAGACTACCTCATGATCGACCAGGTCTCGCTACGCAGCCTCGAGGTCGAGCGCACGCTGCGTTCGGATGCGGCCAACCTGAGCCTGCTGGGTGTGCTCCAGGGCTGCGTGACCGCGATGGGCAAGCGTACGCTGCGGCAGTGGCTGTGCTACCCGTTGGGTCAGCGCAAGCGGATCGAGCAGCGCCAGCGTGTGGTGGGGGCGATGGCCGATGACCCCCAGCTGCTCGACGAGCTACGCCAAGCGCTCGACAGCATCCAAGACGTCCAGCGGATCGTAGCGCGCATCGCGGTGGGACGCGCCACGCCACGCGATATCGTCGCGCTTGGCCGAAGCGCCGCACAGGGCCGTGTGCTAGTTGAGCTGCTGGCCGATCGGCCAGCGACACAGGCGTTCCACGACCGCTTGGTCGGGGTCACTCAGCCGCTAGAGACCCTGGCCCAGACGATCGCCGCGGCGTGCATCGAAGCCCCACCGGCCCACCTGCGCGACGGCGGTTTGATTCGAGACGGGTACGACAACGACCTCGACGATTGCCGCAGGCTCCAGCACAACAGCCACACGTGGCTAGCCAACTACCAAAAACAGCTGATTGAACAATCGGGGATCGCCAACCTCAAGGTCGGGTTCAACAAAGTATTTGGCTACTACATCGAAGTCACCGCGACCAACAAGGATAAAGCCCCACCCCAATGGGCCCGCCGCCAAACACTCAAAAACGCCGAACGCTACACCACCCCCGAACTCAAGGAATTTGAGGGCAAGGCTCTAACCGCTCAGCAGCGTGCGGTCGCGCGCGAGCAGGTGTTGTTCGCTGAATTATGTGCTCAAGCCCAGGCCCACCTAAAACCGCTGCGCGCGTTCGGAGAAGTCGTTGCGGCGTTGGATGTGCTGGCCTGCTTTGCGCACCGGGCGGTGCGCAGCCGGTACGTCAAACCGACGATCGTGGATGAGCCGGTGCTCAACATCCAAGGCGGCCGCCACCCGGTCTTGGACCGCGTGTTGGCAGAACGGTTCGTGCCCAATGATCTGACGCTAGGCGCCCACCCACAAACCGCGGGCGGCGAGGTCGCCGTTGAACCCGGGCCGACCCTGGCGCTGATCACCGGCCCCAACATGGCTGGCAAGTCGACCTATATCCGTCAAGCGGCGCTGATCACGCTCATGGCCCACACCGGCAGCTTTGTGCCCGCCGACGCAGCCACCATCGGCCTGTGTGACCGCATCTTCACCCGGATCGGCGCCAGCGACGAGCTGCACGCAGGCCAATCCACCTTCATGGTCGAGATGGTCGAAACCGCCAACATCTGCCACCACGCCACACCCGCCAGCCTGGTGATCCTCGACGAGATCGGCCGAGGCACCAGCACCCTCGACGGGCTCTCCCTAGCCTGGGCGATCGCCGAGCACCTGGCTCAACGCCGCAGCCGCACCCTCTTCGCCACCCACTACCACGAGCTAACCGATCTGGCCCAACGGTTTGAAAATGTCACCAATCTGAACGTGAGTGTGCGGGAATGGGGTGATGAGGTGGTGTTCCTGCACCGCATCGTGCCCGGGGCGACCGACCGCAGCTACGGGATCCACGTGGCCAAGCTCGCGGGCCTGCCCCAGGCCGTCGTCAGCCGCGCTCAACAGCTGCTAGGGCAGCTATCGGTCAGCCATGCCTCGCCCAGCCCCGCCCAAGGCCCTCAAGGCGATCGACCAGGCAGCCCCACCTTAACTCAGAATGGGCAGCTGCCGCTGTTTACCGAGTTCCTCGAACACCCCGTGGTGATCAAGCTCAAGCAGATGGACCTGGACCGCCTCACCCCGATCGGGGCGTTTGATGCGCTGCGTGGGCTGCGCGAACACCTCGACGAGCCGCCCCGTTAGGCCCCGCCTCAAAACGCGAATCAATTTGTGGTGGCCCGCCCACGGCCAAGAGCAAATAATAAAATAGGCCACTTGGGTGAACCAAAATAGGGCTTGTACAGGCGGGGTGTGTTGATTACAATGTTTCCCGTCGTGTTCCTAATTGTGAAGGAAGAAAGATCCAATCGAGCACCTGTCTATCGATATCGATTTAGGGAGTCAAGCACTATGAAGACAAGCACTTTTTGGGTTTGGTTGATCGGTGGGGTGATCCTGGGCATGTCGGGCGGGGTGGACGGGGCGATCATTATCAGTGATTTTCAAGACGGGACCACGCAGGGGTGGCGCAACGGGAGGCCACCAGCGAGTGCTGTGACTCCGACTCATGTTGACACCGGCGGGCCGGCTGGGACGGGAGACGGGTATCTTTCCGTGATTTCAAATGGGGGGTTTGGTGCGTTTAGCAAGATAGCCGTTTTCAATCTGCTCGCACCATGGATAGGGGATTTTACTTCACAGGGCATTGAACAGATTGAGATGGATCTCCGAAATTTTGGGGATACGGACCTCAATATCCGTGTGGTGCTATATGGAAGTGGTGGTGGGTTTGTGAGCAGTGAATCCGTGGATCTTTCAGCAGGCAGCGATTGGGTGCACGGCAGTGTTTCGATCAACCCCTCGAACTTGATCGGTGCAGGCGCCAGCAACGCCGGCCCAGCTGGCACCGATGTTGCAGCGACGCTATCCAACGTTACCCAAGTATGGCTGATCCACAACCCGGACGCCGGCTTCCCGCCACCGGTTGTGGTTAGCGACATCGGTGTGGACAACATCGCAGCGGAGGTGCCCGAGCCGGGAACCGCGGCGGTATTGATCGCGTGTGTGATGGCAACGGGTTTGAAACAGCGGGGTGTGGGCCCCAAGGCGGCATAGCGGGGATTGAGAGATTGGGGTTCATGGCGGTGATCGTGAGAGGCGTTCCATTTATACCAGCCCCGATCAGGTTCACGGGGTCCCGCTCGCCCGCGGCAGGGAAATCTTGGGCGTTTTTGTGATCCCGACGCGGCAAACGCATACCCGATGGGTATAAATTTGCGCTGCATGACCCGCACAGCGCCGTGGCGCCCAAACGGTGCATGGCTGATGGTGTGTGGGGTTGTCCCCGGCAATCGGCAGCCAAGGCTAACGGGTGATTGAAATGCCTAGATGCGTCCCGCTCATTCAAGATGGCTCTAATTGTGATACCAGCCCCGATCAGGTTGACGGGGTCCGGTTCGCCCGCGGCAGGGCAATCTTGGACGGTTTGGTGATTCCCACGCGACAAACGCATACCCGATGGGTATAGACCAATCGATGACACCTTTTATGGAAAGGAAAGAATTGAATGAGGCACAACACACTCAAACAGATGGTGGCTGTGGGGATGGCTGTGGGTGTTCTGTCGGCACCGGCCGGCTTGGCCCAGACGCTGCAGCCCGATGAATCGGGAAGCCAGGATGTGTTTACCTATCAGTTTGGCTCGGCTGGTCCATTTGGGATCACCACGCCGCCGCGTCAGACGAATATGGACACCCAAAGCCTGGCGGCAGGGCCCAACGCGGGCAGCCCGATGGGGGTGTTCTTGGCCACGAGCCAATCCGACCCCACCACCCCGGGCGACCCCACGACGGGCCACAGCGCCAATACGTGGATCAAGTTTGATCTCTCGGGGGTAACCACCCCTGTCGATGCGGTTGATTTTGAAGCCTCGCTGCACCTGTGGGTGTTGGATGGGGTCGCGGTTGTCACAGGAGCGCTTGGGGCGCCGGCGTTCGGGAACCCAACGGTCACCGAGTCGGTCCAGGTCAACGTGTACGAATCGGGCCAAGCGTGGGATGAGCAAACCATCACGTGGGAGAACGAGGTGGCCAAGGGCGACTTGATCGGCAATCAGCAGCTGGCAGGCGTGGAGCAGTGGCTAACCGTGGATGTGACCGATACGGTGAGGTCATGGCTTGACGGGTCAGAAGACAACCACGGGTTTGTTTTGGAACAAGACGCGGTCGTCGCGTCCCAGGATGGGGTCACGAGCGTGGTGGCGGCGTTGTATGCCTCGTCGGCGTGGGACACCGCGTCGCAGCGGCCGTTCCTGCAGGTTGTCCCCGAGCCGGGCGTGGCTAGCATACTCGTGGCCGGGGCGGCGATGCTGATGACACGACGCACAGCAGTGCGTTAACCCCAACGCCACCACAACTTTGACACCCAAGGACACCAGCCGTCTGCCTTTAACTAGGAAGACGGCTGGTGTCTTTTTTATCTTGGTGTTGCTAGCGGATATTTGCTGTGCACCGGCCGGAAACGATGAAGCGCAAGAAGGCTGCGCCGATCGAGGCGGTAAACGAGACCTTGTGTCTCTGGCATCAACGATGACGCGGTAGGCTTAAACAGGCCATCGATCACGCAGGCGATCTCCCCCAGCAGCGATCTGTTGGGGGGGACGCATGGCGTGTGGGCTTGATGCGGTGATCAGATCGTGGCCTCGGTCACGCGGAGGATCTCTTCAACGGTGGTCTTGCCTGCGATGACTTTGCTAAACCCGTCTTGGCGTAGGGTGACCATGCCGCGCTCGACGCACCACCGGCGGAATTCGGTCACGTTGGGGTTGGACGCGATCTTGTCGCGCAGCACGTCGTCTAGGATCAGCAGCTCATAGAGCCCAACGCGGCCGGCGTATCCGGTGTTGCGGCAGCGGTCACAGCCTTGCCCGATCCAGACGGTGTCGGTTGGTGCGCCGTTCATGGCCATGTGCTCGGCCACCTGCTCGCTGGCGGGTTTTTGGACCTTGCAGTGCTCACAGATCCGGCGGACCAGCCGCTGGGCCAACGTTGCGTTGAGCGACGCCCCGATCAGGAACGGCTCGACGCCGATGTTGATCAGCCGGGTAATCGAGCTTGGCGCGTCGTTGGTATGGAGCGTGGAGAGCACGAGGTGGCCGGTGAGCGAGGCTTGGATGGCGATGCGTGCCGTGTCGCCGTCACGGATCTCGCCGACCATCACCACGTCGGGGTCCTGCCGCAGCAAACTGCGTAGGGCGGCGGCGAAGCTCATGCCGATCCGCTCGTGCGTCTGGACCTGGGTGATCCCGTTGAGGTGGTACTCCACGGGGTCCTCGACGGTGGAGATGTTGAGCTTGTCTTTGTCCATCTGGCGCAGGGAGGAGTAGAGCGTGGTGGTCTTGCCGCTGCCTGTGGGCCCGGTCACCAGGATGATCCCGTGGGGCTGGCTGATCTGGTGCTTCCAGATCAGCAGCGCGTTTTCATCCATGCCCAGCTCGTCGAGTGAGACCTGGATGGAGCGTGTATCGAGGATCCGCATGACGGCCTTTTCTCCGGCGGCCGAGGGGAGCGTCGAGAGGCGCAGGTCCAGCTTCCGGCCGTGGACCATCGCGCGGATCCGGCCGTCCTGGGGCAGGCGGCGCTCGGAGATATCCAGGTTGGCCATGATCTTGAGGCGGGAGATGATCGCCGCGTGCATGTGGTGGGGCGGGTTCATCATCTCGAACAGCACACCGTCGATCCGGTACCGGATGCGCAGGCGTTTTTCCTGGGGCTCGATGTGGATGTCACTGGCGCCTTCCTTGACGGCGTTGAAGATCAGGTAGTTGACCAGACGGATGACCGGGGATTCACCGGCGACTTTTTCAAGGTCAACCTCTTCCTCTGTTGTTTGGACGACTTCGACATCGTCTTCCTCCACGCCGGCGATGATGTCGTTGACCTCGACGGTGCTCTGATCCTCTTCGCGTAGCGCCCCCAGCGCGGTTTCGATATCGCGTCGGCAGATGACCACGGGCTTGATCGCGGCGCCTAGCTTATGGCGGACCTCGTCGATAATCAGCAGGTTTTCGGGGTGGGTGATGCCCAGCATCAACCGGTTCTTGCCGCTTTGGAGGGGCATCACGCCGTGGGATTGGCAGAAGTCGTGTGTCAGGCGGTTCAGGAGGTTGGCGGCGACCTGGTCGGGCTCGAACCGCTGGAAGCTGAGGCTGTTGATCTGCGCCACGAGAGTTTGGATCGCTTCTTCGTCGACCCCCATGTCGTAGAAGATGTCGGCCAGCGACTTGCCTGGTGTTTTGCTGGCGATTTTTTTGGCCGCGTCAAGCTGGGCGGGGCTGATTTTTTCGGCTTTGAGCAGCGCTGTGCCAAGGTCGTCGGCGTGGACCGCCGGCACCGACTCGTCTTCGGGTACCCACAGGTCGCTGATTTCCGAGGTTTTGCCCTGTGTGCTCAGGGTGAAGCCCGAATCGTCGTTGTCCATCTCGTCGAGCCACTGATCCAATTCATCTCGCACCATCGGGCTGGGTCTCCATTGAGGTTGATCAAAGGCTCGGTGTGGGATGGTTCAGCGTCGTCTCCGCCTCGACCGCGTATTTTTTTGATCGGCTTTGTTTTCCAGCTGGAGTGTAAAGGTATGCCCATGGCTATTGAGCTCGACGGTGATGCCGCTGATGGCGGTGAGCTTGAAGCTGCCGATGGTCTGCCCGGGCTGGATCAGCTCACCGCTGATGATCGCCACGGGCCGATCACCCTCCATGATGCTCTGGAGTTCGAGGGTCTCCAACTCGCGGTGCAGCTTTTCGAGCGTCTCGCGTCTGGCTCTTTCTGAATCGTCTTGGGTCGTGTCGGGGCCGCTATCGGCCGATTGGAACACCGGCAACACAAACGGGTTTTTCTTAATGAACTGTACGGGTACCTGGCGTTGGGTCATATCGGTGGAGAAGACCTCGACGACCTCATCGGTATCCTTAAATAGCTTCCGGATGTTATCGGGGTTTAGCGCGTCGTCCTTGTTGTCGGGCTTTGACAGCCGCGCCAGCGCCTCATCGACCTTGGCCTCTGCTTCTTTGGAGTAGTTATTGAGCCCGTCATTGCGTTGGGATCGCCTCATGCCGTAGAGGGTGCCCGCCGCGATTACAAAAATGATCACGATCAGCATGGTGCCGTGGGTCAGCATCTTGCGGGAAGGCTTGCCCCCCGATAGGCCCAGATCGAATTCTTCGGCTTCGGGCAGGCCCTCGGGCCGGACAACGCCGCCCATTAGTGACAGCGTCTTGTTGCTTTCGTCGGTCTTGGCCGGTTCGTGTGCTATGGGGTCGCGTGGGGTGTTGTTCATAACCGGCGCCTTTCTGGAACAGCGGCTCGTAGGAGCTTGCCTTGGGGGTCGAAGTAGATGCTCAAGATGACCTTGGCCTGCATCTTCCCCTCTTTGTCGTTTTTGATTTTTTCGAGCCTCATGTTCGGCATGCGGGTGATGCGGCGGAGTTTTTCCAGGTCCAGCAGGAAGCTGTAGAAGCCATCGAAGTCGCCGTAGATCGTCATCATGATCGGCAGCTCGGCGTACTGGGCGGCCGTCACGGGCTTGTCGGTCCGGACGCTCTTGGGTGTGAGGTCGTGTTCGGCGGCCATCTCCCAGACCTGCCTGAGGATCACCTCGACCTCGCGCTGGGCCGGCAGCTTCTGCTGGAATAGCTCGATCGTCTCGGTGAGCTTGGCGATCTCTTGGTCGAGGTTCTCGATGTTCTTGGTGGCGACCCGCAGCTGGTCGAGCTTGGCCTGTTTTTGTTGGATCTCTTCCCGCGCCTGGGTGATCTGATCGTTCCGGGGCTTAAAGACAAAGAAATAAGCCGCCACGGGCATCGCCAGCAGCAGGACGGTAAAGATCCATTCTCGTATACCAAAATTCATAATAGCCTCTAGTCCTTCAGCGATTCCTTACGGGGCTGGGGGGGGTCCAACGCCTGGATCAACATGGGGTCGGGTTCGGGGTCGGGTTCAGGCTCGGGCTCGGTGGGGACCACCAGCTTCCCGCTGGCATCGATCTGGATGGTGTTGTTAATCGGGTTGAATTTGAGCTCGCGTTTGACCAGCTTCGGTTCCAAGGCCTGGACATCGACATCCTGGTTGAGTTTCAGGTCGATGCGGAATTTCCGCATGGGCTGGTTTTCCTTCATCCTGACCTCTTCACTAAACGCGAGGTTGACATCGGTGAACATGTCCGACCGGCCTAGCGAAGTCATGAACTGAGCCACCTGCACGTCGGTGGGCGCAACCCCGACAAGCTGGAGTGTCGACAGGGTTTCTTGCTGCACGGGATCGCCTTGGCCGATCTTTTTACGCAGGCGTTTTTTCTTGGCTTTATCCAGCGCGGTGACGGGCCTGGCCGTGGGTTGGATGACCTTGGTCTTTAGGTCGAGGTCCAGCAGGCTCAGCGTGGAGGGCATCTGGTTGATCAGCTCAGCCAGGATCAGGCTGCGGGGCACACGCTCGATCAGCACCGCGGTCACCTTGGCTTTGCGGAGCATCTCTTCTTTGCGTTGCTGGAGGTAATCCAGCTGCTCGAGCCGCTTGGCGGCCTCCTCGAACTGCTTGTTGACCTGTGTCTGCAGCTCCAGGACCTCGGCCCGCTGGCGGTCGGTGACCAAGAACGCCCCCACGATGCCGACCATGACCACCACAAACAGCGTCAGGCTGATGATATTGGTGCGACGCTGGGTCTTCTTCTTGATGTAATCTTCCGGAAGGAAATTGGTGTTGGCCATGGCCATCTCCCCGCTTCCAATGGTGCCCACCTGTGGGTGATGCGGTGCTCAGTGGATGCTGGGGCCTTTCATTGAAACGTTTGTCATCCGGTTGCGTGGTTGTGTATGGTTCATAGGTTTGCCTCGCTAAGACAAAGACCCATCGGGACCGCCCAACCCGGCTGGGGTTGCCGCATATCCACCCCCGACGTTCCCTTGCTTTGGTTAACCCGGACCAGCCGGGCCATCGGGTCGCCAAGCTGAGCGCCGATAAGCAGCTTGCGTGCGATTTTTTGACAGAGGATCGCGTGGCGCGACTCACCGCCTAAGAAGATCAATTTCTCGATGCGTCGGCCCGCGAAGATGTTTTGGTGGTACCGCACGCACAGCTGCAGCTCATCGATGAGGTGATCCAAGACATCGCCTAAGTCGGTGGGGGTGGACACGGGTTGGGCCGGGGCGGTTGCGGTGGCTAAGCTGGGTATCTCTGAGGCGCTTGGTGTTTCAGGACTGGTTGCTTCGGTGCCCGCGGGTGTGGCGGTGAGCGGCTGGCCTTGGTCTGGCTGGCCCGGAGTGGGGGGTGGGGCGGTGTTGGGTGTGGCGATGGCCTGGCGGATCCGCGCCAGCCGGGCCTCAGAGAACCCCATCCCTGTGACCTCAGCCACGTGCTTAATAAAATGATCACCCCCGATGTGGATCGCCTTAGCGAAGGCGATCTGGACACCGTGGGTGATCACCACCTTGGTCGTTGCGCCGCCCAAGTCGATAAAGCAGGCCACCCGTTCGGTGTCGTTGTCACGGCGGAACAGGTGTGAGAATGCGCGGAGGATCGCTTGGGGCTCGCTGTGCATCCCAACGATATCGAGTTTTGCGGTGCGTGCGGTGTTGATATAGCCCATCGCGGCTTCACGGCTGGCGGCGATGCACAGCACCTCTTGTTTGGTGGTGCCTTCGCGGATCACCTGCCCCACGGTGAGTGTCCGCACCACCATGCGGGAGGGGTCGACGTTGAGCCGTTGGAGCAGCTGCTGGTTGACTTGATCCGACATCTCATCGGGGTTGTCCGTGCGTGGGATCTGCAGGTGCTGTACCAGCGTCTGATAGGAGGGCATGGAACAGATCGCCCGCCGGCCTTTGAAGGCACCGTTGCGTGTCAATTCTTTGAGTGCTTCACCGAAAAATGCCTGCCTCGCCGCCGGGTCGATGCGCGCATGCTCGGGCAGCTCGATCGCACCCGCGGCCACCAGCTGGGGCGGGTCGCTGGGGATCACCTGCAACAGCTTGAGGCTGTCGGCCCCAAAGTCAATCGCGATAGGGGAATACCGTTTCTTTGACCATCCCCAACCCATGAACCGGCCTCCAGGCGGTGTTCGATCCATGCCACAACAACGTGTTGCCGGCTTCCAGGTGACGATGCACGGCGACTCGACACCGGGGCCGCACACGCGGTGACGCTATTATGGGGCTGGCATCCCTTGCACTCCACGCGCACGGCTTAGATTTGAATAGAACAAGCCCGCGCTTTGAGCCCCATCGCTTCTAGTGGAAGATCGACCCGATCAGAACGGTGGTTTAGCCCGCCCAAGGGCGTGTTCATAGAACGGCGGTGCCTGCCATGGGTAATCATGGGCCGCGCCGCCGTGGTTATAGGACATACGCGGTTTGAGATGGTAGGTTGGAACATGCCTGCTGACCTCGTGAGGAGGCCGCCTTCAAGGCTGTCCCCCCCTTACAGCCGCGGCTTGAGGTCCGTAGGGGGTGACCGAGAGTGGTCTTACCGCAGCTTGAGTGTGGCCAGCGCCGCGGCGGCGAAGACGGCGCTAAGCAGCCAGAACCGCACCACGACCTGCTGCTCGGTCCAGCCCGCGAGGTGGAAGTGGTGGTGGATCGGGGCGCATCGGAAGATCCGCCGCCCACCGGTAAACTTGAAGTAGCCCACCTGTAGCAGCACGCTCAGCGCTTCGATTACGAAGATGCCTCCGACGATCAGCAGCAGGAACTCTTGACGGATGACCACGGCGATGTAGCCGATCAGCCCGCCTAGTGGTAGTGAGCCGGTGTCGCCCATGAAGACCTGGGCGGGGTTGCAGTTGAACCACAAGAACCCCAGGCAGCTGCCCACGATGCCGCCCGCGACCACCGCCAACTCGGAGCTCAAGGGGATGTAGGGCAGCAGCAGTCGTTTGGCGTCGTTTTCTTCGCCGGCGATCAGCGCCAGGATCATGAACGCGAACCCGACGATGCTCATGATCCCGCTGGCCAGCCCGTCCATCCCATCGGTGAGGTTGACCGCGTTCGATGACCCGGTGATCACCATCACCGTCAGCGCCACAAACGCCAACGAGCCAAGCACGATCAGGTTCGGTGAGGGGACGTAGGTGTTGGCCGCCAGGTCGTAGACCCAGGTCTTGCTAAACGGCAGGGTGAGGCTAAACGCCATCTTGGACGGGTCGTTTTGGCCGTGGTGGTGGATGAACAGCCCCAGCAGCACCGCCAGGCCGAATTGAAACACCAGCTTCTCCCACAGGTACAGCCCCTCGCGTGACCCGGGTTTGCGGTGTGCCGAGGTCAGCTTGAGCCAATCGTCGACCCCCCCCAGCACGCATAGCCACACCAGGCACAGCAGGCGCCATCTGCACATAGAAGCTGCTTAGATCAGCCAGCAGGATTGTGACCAGGAAGATCGACCCGCTGATCATCACCCCGCCCATGGTGGGGGTGTTGGCCTTCTGTTTCATCAGCTGGTTGAGGTCTTGGTGGTAAAACTCGGGGTGGTCGCCGATCTTTAAGCGCAGCAGCAGCCGGATCGTGCGGCGGCCCAAGAGCAGGACGATCAAGAACGTGGCGATGATCGACAACACGGCACGGAAAGAGATATAGGTCAGCACCCGGCAATACCCGAACAGGTCGTGTTGTTCGAGCCAGGGCTGCAACCAAACGATGAGGTTGTAGATCATTTTTTGTGTGGTTTAAAAATGTTACGGCACCTGTTAATGCTGGGTATGTTCGTCGGAGAGCACCCGATGATCAAGTGCTTGCGGTGTATGCCCAGGGCGTGACCGATGAAGCTCTGGCGTGAAGCGCCTTTGTCCTATGTTAGTTGATCGGTAAACGCCGGTGGGGGAGGGAGTCAGCGATCAAGCCCATCGCTGATCCGAGAGTCGGTGCCGAAGCATGGCAAGACGTTTCAGAAAAGCGATTCGTTTTGCAAAGGACATAAACACGATTATACTAAGTATTGTCCAAAAATAAGGTAGCGCTACCCCAATCAAGTTCAAGGCAATTTTCAGACAGGATCGAAGTTTTCCGGTCCGGCCCTAGGCCGGCCGGCACACCTTTTTATCAAGGAGCGACCATGTGGAGGCTTGACTCGGCAACGTATTGGAAATCAGGGACAGCGATGTTCTTTAAGGGCAGTGAGTATGTCCGATACGACCTTGAGAACGACAGAGCGCATTTAGGCTACCCCCGCCCGATCAATGGGAATTGGCCCGGCCTGCCGTGGCGCAGCGGCATCGATGCCGTATTCAATAACGGAAAGGGCAAACTGTTCTTCTTAAGAGGCAGCCAGTATGTCCAATACGACATTGATAAAGACCGCGCCGACTCAGGCTACCCAAAGCCGATCGCCGACAAGTGGCCCGGCCTGCCGTGGCGCAGCGGGATCGACGCGGTACTCACGGGCTGGAGCAGCCACCACACCTTCTCGGGTTCGGGTCGCCGCCCCTCTAAGAAATCACTCATCATCGACAAGGCATATTTTTTTAAAGGCAAACATTATGTTCGGTACGACCTACTCCGGGGGAAGGTTGATTCGAGTCTCCCTTGGACGATCAGGGTCAATTGGCCTGGCTTGGGTTTTAGCAGCGGGATCGACGCCGCCTTCTCCGACGGGGGTGGCAAGTACTATTTCTTTCGGGGCAATCAGTACGTCAGGTATGACATCGGCGATGACCGGGCCGACGACGGTTATCCGAAGAAGGCCTTGGGGGATTGGCCTGGCCTCTGGGACATCGAACAACCCGCTGCCCCCTAGGAGGACAGCCCAGCGGATCACGCCGTGGCGGATCGATGCGGCTGTGCACGCACCGGGGCGCAAGGCGTATTTTTTTAAGGGCAACCAATATGTCCAATACGATCTGTCGAAAGGTCAAGCACGGGGGTACCCCCGCCCGATCAGCGCCGGGTCGTGGGACCGTGTCTGGCCCAGCGGGGTCGACGCGGCGTTACACCACCCCAACGGGCAGCACGTCTATCTTTTTAAGGGCAATCAGTATGTCAAATACCACCTGAAAAAGAAGAAGGTCGAGTCTGGGTACCCCCGCCAGATCAACGCCGATACGTGGGAAGACGTCTGGACCAGCGGGGTCGACGCAGCCGTTGTTAACTTGTCCAAACGCAAATACTACTTCTTTAAAGGCAGGTATTACATCCGATTCGATATCGGCAAGGATAAAGCCGATTCGGGCTACCCGCGCCCCATCGCCAAGGATTGGCCCGGCCTGCCGTGGGACAGGGGGATCGACGCGGTCTGGAACAACGGCAAGGGCAAGTACATTTTCTTCAAGGGCAGCCAGTACGTTCAGTACGACATCAACAAAGACCGGGCGGATCTGGGTTATCCCAAAACAATCCTCGACGACTGGCCGGGTGTGTGGGATAAGGGCCGGGGGGTCGATGTGGCGCATATCCGGGTGACATCAAAAGAAAAACAACTCAATAACAGGGGACGCCGTCTTGTGGGCGGGTCGAGTTTAAGGAGTGCCGGGTTTGGCGGGTTTGTCAAAACCTACCGAGATGAAAGCCGGACCGCGATCTACTGGCACCCAGACGTCACGGGCAAAACGGCCTATGAGCTCCACCGGGGCATCGCAGGCGCCTACGCCCGTTCAGGCGGCCCGTCGAACCGAAACCTGGGCTACCCCAAATCCAATATCGAGAGGACGATCGATGGGGCCTACCTCCGCGCACGGTTTGAATGGGGGGCGATCTACGGGGTGCCAGACCATAACCACCCCAGCATGATCTATGGGAGCCTGTACAGGGCGTGGGAAAAATATGGTATCAGCACGGCGCGTGGCAGGGCCGCGGGCAGCCACGAATTAAGCCCGCTGGGGTACCCGGTCATGGGGAATACGCGTGTGCGCGGCGGCGAAGCGGTGGTTTTTGAGCGGGGCTGTTTGTGGAGCCGCAACGGCTCGTTGTTCCTCGCGGAGATGCAGCTGCCGCTGCTTGGCCAGCCCAGGGTCGTGGATCCTCAGAGCCCCGTGGATCGCCGCGACCTCGTGCAGCTGCATATCCGCCATCAGAGGCTGCCGGGGATTACACGCCAATCAAGCATCGCCCAGGCCGATGCGCGTGTGCTGGCCGAGGCGTTCCGAGGCCGGCTGGTCTTGACCCCGATCACAAAAACCCGTTCAAGCCAAGTCGATTCCGTCCCGCTTAACCCCACCACGATCTCAACCCGCGAGGTCGGTTTCTCCATCCGGCCTCAAGACAGATTCAGGCTGAAAAACCGGACACTCTACAACATCGGGCTACGCCTGCCGTCAAACAAGGTCTACCCGTTGTCGCCCCATTCGGTTTACGTCAAGAACGCTTGGGAAGAATTCGGTTTCATCCACGCGACCGATTTTCATGTGAGCCGCCGGATCGAAGAATACCGCACCCTGTTCAGGGACGTGGGTCAGCGGCAGTCCATTCGGCACCTGAGCCACTTCAATGACAACACCCGCGACATGATCCGGTACGCGAACCACCTGCACGATATCGGCATGATCGATTTTGTTATGGCGACCGGTGACCTGATCGACTTTATCTACGAAGCCGATGACAACCGGCACGGCGGTGGGAATTTCGCGTTTTTCAATGAGCTGGTGCTAGGCCAATCGCCTTCCAAAGACCCCGAAGGTTCGACCAGCGAAGAGCTGCGTGTGCCGATCTTTACATCGCTGGGCAACCACGACTACCGCGTGGGGCGCTACTGGTTGTATGCGGATATCTCGGCCGCCGGTTTCTCGGGTGCACCGCAAAGCCATTACAGCAATCATAACATCACTCAAGATGAAGCGAAGATTTTGCAGGGGGGTAAGAAGCTGGAGGTCAATTGGAGAAGCTGGCTTGAGTCAATCACACCCTACTCTAAGCAGGATCAACACCCTTATTACTTGAAGCACATTAGCTCGGAGCCGTCCTATGTGGTCAAGCTAGGCCAGCACCGGATCGCGATGATCGATAGCAAATATGATTTAGGCGTTTCGTTCAGTGGGATCGCTAAAGTTCAAGCAGGATTTGGAAGCGAAGATGAAAAAATGTTGGTCGAGGGGAGCCCCAATTCTGTGGGTTTTGACAATGATCATTTGCGGTTGCTGCGTCAAGCCAAGCAGGAGGCCCGCACGCGGCAGGGCCTGGTGATCGTCGGAGTCCACGCCCCGCCGCTTAATCCAAGTGGGTCAGAGTACGGTTACTACCTCCGCGAAACCGCTCACCCTCACCTCGATGAAAGCCGCCAAGAGATCGCAAGTTACCTTTTTAGACGGTCTAAGATAGCTGCATCTTCAGCAACCGCCGCCGTTGTTAGCAATTTCAAAGATTGGATCCGTTCCGGCACAACCCACTTTAAGAACGGAGGCGTAGACGATCTGCTCGATTGGGGGATATCCAAAGGCAAGACCCTTGAGTTTCTAAATCTCTGTGTCAAGAAGAATAACCAACAACCTGTGGACTTGGTTCTGTTTGGGCACGTGCACAAGCAGGTGGCCTTTAGGCTTGGGTGGGACCCGACACGCAACGAACTGCTGTATTTCAATGATTTTTATACCGAGGTGCCCGAGCAATACTATCCCTCTTATGATTACGGTTTAAGTTCTCGCGATGAACGCCCCATCCATCTGCGGGTGCGCCGCGGCGCCCGGCTCAACGCCACGCCGGTAGAAGCCCGGGATGCCAGGACGGGCACGATGTACCGCCGCCTGGACGTGCCCCCGTACCCAACCCCGCTCAATGACGCGCCAGACCCCAAGGGTTGGTGGGAGGCCCACCGCCCATTGATGCTTCAGACAGCGTCTGTCGGGCCCATCGATAAGAATCAGCGGATCGACCCGGACGACCCTGAAAAGCCATCCATCGCCTTTCAGGGGTTCCGGGTAATCTCGGTTCAAGACAACACGATCTCGAAGATACGCCATGTCAGGCTAGCGGACCTGCGGCGAAACAACTTTGTGATGCCCTGGGAGGTGACCACAAGGACACCCCGGGTCATCATCAACACGCCCATCCAGGGCAGAGCGATCCGGGCATTGAGGAAGAAACCCTCTGCGGTTTAAGCGTCGCCATACCAAGGCAGCTCAATGTGGGGATATAAACCAGTCCCGATCGGGTTGACGGGGTCCGGTTCGCCCGCGGCAGGGAACTCCTCAGCGTTTTTGTGGTTCTGACGCGGCAAACTCATACCCGATGGGTATACACCCACGACATACATTTTCACCGCTCGTCGCTTGGCGATGCCCCCATCGCGGCCTCGATGCGATCCAGTGTTTGTTCGAACGCTGCGTCGTCGACCACCGGCTCCACCGCGTCGTCATCCACCGCGTGGCCGGGGCGCAATCCCACCCAGCTGCGGCAGCCCCCATACGCCGCGTGGTACGCGATCGTCTTAGGCTGCTTCAGACGCCAACACCGCACCGCCACCAGGTACAAGGGCCGATCCGGCTTGTACTCGAATCGCATATCGATCAACGCCGCCGACCACCCGTGCAGATCGTCCAGCTTTTCCAGCCCCGCCCGCCCCGGGACCGGCCAGGCCTTGGCCACCTGACCCACCCCGTGGAGCGTTAACTCCGCTGGCTCGTCAAGCGTTTCGACACGACCGCGGAACCGCGGCTTGATCATCTCAGGCTTCTGATGCGCCCACGACGGGAACAGCGCAAAGCGATCGTGCTCCAACTCGAACACACCCGCCCCACCGGTCTCGGCGATCCCACCCTTGCGCAGCAATACCCGCTGGGTGCCTTCCAGCAGCAGGTCACAAACCACCGCCCATTCTTTTAACGCTACCTCAAGCATCTGAGATCGCTGCATCCATCGGGCCACGGGCCGCCGAATCAATATACCCATCCCGGATCAGTTTATGGCAAGCCACGCGCCCGTGTCTGGAAAACCGCCAGCGTTTTTGCGATTCCCACGCGGCAAACTCATACCCGATGGGTCTATTCAAGACCAAAGAACCGCTGGGCATTGCGGTCGACCGCGGCGGTGGATGCGGCTTCGTCCATCTGGCGTGTGTGGGCTAAGAACTTGGCCACGTGTGGGACGTAGCAGGGCTGGTTGGGGCGGACCTTCCGGTGTGGCTCGGGGGTGAGGTAGGGTGAGTCGGTCTCAATCATCAAGCGGTCTAGGGGCACCCGGGCGGCGCATTGGGCAAGCGGTTTCGCATTCTTGAAAGTGACGATGCCGGTAAAGCTCACCATCGCCCCGGTGGCTAAGATCGCGTCAAGCTCCGCGTCGCTGCCGGTAAAACAATGAAAGACTAACCGGTGCCCGGGGATGGCGTAGTCTTGGAGCATGGCCAACACATCCTGCGTGGCTTCGCGGTTGTGGATGACGATCGGTAGGGCTAGGTCGCGAACGGCTTCGAGCTGCCACGCCAGCACCCGCCTCTGCTGGTCCATCGGCGGGTCGGGGTAGTGTCGATCCAGCCCCATCTCACCGACCGCGACGACCTTGGGGTGCGGGGCGAGTTCTTGGATGGCGTCGGTGATCTGGCGGCGATCCGTGCATTGATCGGCGTAGTGGGGGTGGACGCCCACGGTCGCGTAGACGCCTTCGAAACGCTGAGCCAGATTGACCGCGGCTTGTGCGTCGCTGGGCGACGTGCCCACGCTGATCATCCGGTCCACGCCGGCGTCGTGTGCACGCTGGATCACCGCGTCGACCTGATCTAGCAGCGGGGGGTATGTCAGATGGCAATGCGTATCGATCATGGCGACCTGTTGAATGTCACTGGCAACGCCACTTCTTTCGGCTCCAAGCAGCTCATGTCGGTGCAGACTTGATACCGCAGCATCAGTTGTGGTGACGCGGGTTGCGTTGCTGGGCCGTCTCCGGCTGATGGGTCAGCGGTGGTTTTTCGGATCGTAGCATCTAGCACGACCGTTCCTTCGTAGATGTCGATGGGTTTGTCTGCAAAGGGGTATCGCTTGGTGACCCCCGGCGGGTAATCGACGGCGAGTTCGTAGCCGGGTGCGCCGACCAACTCGAGCGTGGTGGGGATCACCCCGATCAAGCCGGGGTCCGACGCGTTGAGGTGGTATTCGGGGCCGATGGTGAGCGTTACCTTGAATGTGACTGGTTCGGCGGACAGATCGATGGTGTTGGGCGCTACGCTGGCCGACACGACCTGCCGCCGCGTCGGTTGGGTATCGGTTTGATCCGCGTCTTGTCCCTGTGTTTGAGCTAGTTTAAACCGATCGGGGGCGAGCTCCAAGGCGCGCAGCAGCGCATGGTGCATGTGGACCATCGCCGCCCCACGGCGCGACAGCGATCCGCTTAGGGCTTTGAGGTCATTGATGGCTTGGTCTAGGTACTGGGCTTGGCCGGTGAGCTGGTACAGGTCCAGCAGGTTGTGGGCCATCTGGCTGTTGCCGCTGGGTACCGCCCCGTCGTAGGTCGATACGGTGCGCACAAACAAGTCGGCTTGGTCGGCCAGTGTGTCGTAATACCCACCGCCTCGGGTATCACTTGCGGTAAACACCTGTTGGGCGAACGCGGTCAATTGCTGGGCTTCTTCCAGCCACCGGGGTTGTTGGGTGGCGCGGTGCAGCTGGATCAAGCCGTGGGTGAAGAACGCGTAGTCTTCGAGCATCGCGGGTATCTTCGCCACCCCGGCGCGCATGGTGCGGTACAGACCGGTTGCTCCTTCCGGGGGTGGGGGCTGGCGCATGTGGGTTAGGATTGCGTTGGCGGCGTTGGCGGCGGCTTGGGTGTAGCGCGGTTCGTTGAGCGTTTCCCCGGCTTGGGCCATGGCCGCAATCATCAGGCCGTTCCAGGAGACCAACACTTTGTCGTCGGTCGCGGGCTGCTTGCGTTTGTCACGCACAGCCAGGAGTTGCTGGTTGATCTGCTGGCGTGCGGCGGTCAGCTGTTCGGTCGTAACCTTGTCTTGCTTAGCCAGCAGATCCAGGCGCATGGGGAGGTAAAGCACGTTGGTTGGGGGTTGGTCGCGGTGATGCGGATCTTGGAAGTTGGTTCCGCGGTCTAGCCCGTATAACCGGTTGGCCAGGTCGCCTCGTTTTGGATCGCCGATGGCTTGTTTGATTTCTTGCGGCGTCCAGAGGTAGTTGCCGCCCTCGCGTGCATCGACCTCGGCGTCTTGGGCTGACCAGAACGCGCCTGTAGAGTCGGTCATCTCACGCAGCACGTAATCACAGGTTTCGCGCACGACGCGTTCATAGAGCTTGGGGTCTGCGGCGTCGGGGATGGTGGCGTGTGCGTCGAGGTAAGCCTCAACGAGTTGCGCGTTGTCGTAGAGCATCTTCTCGAAGTGGGGGACCAGCCACTTTTCGTCGGTCGCGTAGCGGTGGAACCCGCCGCCGACCTGGTCGTACACCCCGCCCCGCGCCATGCGTTCGAGTGTGTAGGCCAGCGCGGTGCGCAGCTGGGGATTGGGGTTGTTTTGGTGGACCTTGATCAGGAATTGGAGGTTGGCCGGCTGTGGGAATTTTGGGGCTTGGCCGAACCCGCCATGGGTGGGGTCGTACTGGCGTGTGAGTTGGTTGGCTGCGGCTTGGACCAGCTGTGGGGTTAGCGGGACGGGTGGGTCTTGTTGGCCCAGGTGTTGCTGGATGGCTTGGGCGACGCGGTCGGCCTGGTCGAGCACGTCTTGGCGTTGGGTTTTCCAGGTGTTGGTGATGCCGTCGATCAGCTGGGCGAACCCCGGCAGGCCGTGGCGGGGCTCGGGGGGGATGTAGGTGCCGGCCCAGAACGGCTTGAGGCCGGGGTCGTCCTCACCGTCTGCGCCCGGCGGCGTGAGGAAGACGCTCATGGGCCAGCCGCCGTGGCCGGTCATCAGCTGCACCGCAGCCATATAAATATCGTCCACGTCGGGCCGCTCTTCCCGGTCGACCTTGATGTTGACGCAGTGCTGGTTCATCAGGCCGGCCAGCACGGGGTCTTCAAACACCTGGCGCTCCATCACGTGACACCAGTAGCAGGTGGAGTAGCCAATGCTTAGGAAGATCGGCTTGCCTGTGCGTCGCGCCAGGTCAAACGCTTGTGGCCCCCAGGGGTACCAGTCGACCGGGTTGTGGGCGTGCTGGAGCAGGTAGGGGCTGGTTTCGTGGGTTAACGCATTGGTGTACTTCCACGAGCCGTCGGGGTTTTTCAGCTGGGCTTCGTGCGGGTGAACAGGCGGCTGCGATGAGGGGGCGGCTTGGGCCACAAATAAGACTCCAAGTACGGGCATAAAACCAGTGAGGGTGAACAAAGTGGCCCCACACATCATGGATTAGTTCGAGGACAGCACCATCCAATCGTAGACACCCTGGGCGTTCTGTGCCAAATCGGAAGCTGCTGACCGCGTATGAAAACACCATGTCGGGACACACACATCGAATACTACAGTTCCTTCCTCCGGCGGGTTGACCGTCGCACCGGCTCACAACACGAACTTGCTCAAGTCTTCGTCCTTCACGATCGGTGCGACCTGTTCGCGCACAAACGATTCGGTGACGGTGAACTGTGTTTCCCCGTTGGCTGCCCTTTCGGGCGCGTCGAAGTTCACCTGCTCGAAGACTTTTTCGATGATGGTCATCAGCCGGCGGGCACCGATGTTTTCAAGCGAAGCGTTGGCTTTGGCCGCCAAGTCGGCCATCGCGTGGATCGCTTCGGGCTCAAATTCGGTGTGAAGCCCTTCGACCTCAAGTAGCGCCTGCTGCTGCTTGGGCAGCGCGTTGCCCGGTTCGGTCAGGATGCGCACAAAGTCATCCCGGCCAAGCGCGTCCAGCTCGACACGGATGGGAAACCGGCCCTGCAGCTCGGGCATCAGGTCGCTGACCGAAGCGCTGTGGAACGCCCCGGCGGCGATGAACAGGATGTGGTCGGTGTGCACCACGCCATACCGGGTGCTCACCGCCGAGCCCTCCACGATCGGCAGCAGGTCACGCTGAACACCTTGGCGTGAGACATCCGGCGATCCCCCGCCTTGCCCCGAGCCGCCGTCTCGGCCTGCAGCGGGCGATGCGACTTTATCGATCTCATCGAGGAAAATGATCCCGCTTTCTTGGGTGCGGCTGATCGCTTGGCTGGTGATCTTCTCATTGTCGATCAGCTTCTCGGTCTCTTGCTCGGTGAGGACGCGTTTGGCTTCCTGGACCGAGACCTTGCGCCGCTTGGTCTGCTCGGGGATCAGCCGCTCGAACATGTTGGCCATGTCCGGGTCCATCTGGTCCAGGCCCATGTTGGCGAACATGACCGAGGCCTGCGGCTTTTGGCTGATCGTCAGCTCGACCTGGCGGTCGTCGAGCTTGCCGGCTTCGAGCTGTTCACGCAGGCGCTGCCGGGTGTGGTCGCGTTGCTGGAGGGATTGCTCGGTGGAGACGTAATCACCGGGTTGCGAGGTGCCGCCAGGCGGTGGCAGCAGCAGGTCCAAGACACGCTCGGCGGCGTTTTCTTGGGCACGCTGCTGGACCTGCTTGGCCTGCTCGTCACGCACCATCGCGATCGCCTGGTCCAGCAGGTCGCGTACCATCGACTCAACGTCTCGGCCGTGGTAGCCCACTTCAGTAAATTTGCTGGCCTCGACCTTGACAAACGGTGCACCGGTCAGGTTGGCTAGCCGGCGGGCAATCTCGGTCTTCCCCACGCCGGTGGGGCCCATCATGATGATATTCTTAGGGCAGATCTCGCGTGCCATCTGCGGGTCTAACCGACGGCGACGCCACCGATTGCGGATCGCCACAGCGACGGCCCGCTTGGCCTGAGCCTGGCCAATGATGTAGCGATCTAACTCGGCCACAATCTGTGCTGGGGTGAGGTTTTGCATCCCTCTATGTTACCCAACCAGGGCAGCTTGCAGGGCCTGTGACCACACCCGAGTGCCCAGAAAAACACCTAAAAAATGCTTGCTAAGCGGGGCTGTCGTTGTGTACAATGACCCATACAATAGACCGATAATCCCTTGATGGGATCGCAGGCCTTTATTTCCGCGTTAGTGACCAGCAACCCCAACCTCGGTTTGAGCCATCCTCGATGGCTCACAGCCGAGAACTCGCCCCAGGCAGACCTCCCCCCCGATGCTGCCTGGGGTTTTTTCATACACCTTGCGCATCGATCCGCCCCGATCCGGCTTGCCACAAACTCATCCGGGATAGGCAGACTGCAAACGTCAGATGAAATCTTGATTATTGCAATTAAAATGGGAGCCGGTTATTCGACAGTCACACTCTTAGCCAGGTTCCGCGGCTTGTCCACGTCGTGCCCGCGCAGCACCGCCGCGTGATAGGCCACCAGCTGTAAAGGGATCACGGTCAGCAGCGGCTGGAGCGCTTCAGCCACATCGGGCACCTCAAAGACCGCTTCGGCGTACCGCGCAATCTCGCGGTCGCCTTCGGTCGCCACCGCGATCACCCGTCCGCCTCGGGCGCGGACCTCTTCGATGTTCGAGACCACTTTATCGTACTGGCTGCCACGCGTGGCGATAAACACCACCGGCATCCCCTCATCGATCAGCGCGATCGGGCCGTGCTTCATCTCCGCTGCGGGCATCCCCTCAGCATGGATGTAAGAAATCTCCTTGAGCTTCAACGCCCCTTCCAACGCCACGGGGTAGTTGTACCCACGGCCTAGGAACAGCCAGTTCTCACGCCCTATCCACTGTTCGACGCAATCGCGGATATGATCAGATTGTTTGAGCACCTGTGTGACGTGCTGGGGCAGCTGCTCAAGCTGGTGCAGGTAACGGCTCACCGCGTCTTGCGACAGGTACCGCTTCTTCCCGAGGTGCAACGCCAAGAGCGTGAGCACCGCGACCTGTCCGACAAAGGCTTTGGTGGACGCCACGCCGATCTCCGGCCCCACGTGCAGGTAGATCCCCGCATCGGTTTCGCGCGCGATGGTCGACCCCACCGCGTTGACCGCACCCAGCGCCATAGCGCCGCGGTCCTTGGCTTCGCGCAGCGCGGCGAGTGTGTCGGCCGTCTCACCCGACTGGCTGATCGCCACCACCGCAGACCCCTCTTCGATGATGGGGTTGCGGTACCGGAATTCGCTGGCGTACTCGGCGTGGGCCGGCAGCTTGGTCAGGTCTTGGATCAAATACTGCCCGATCAGTGCCGCGTGGTACGCGGTGCCCTGACCGGTCAAGATAAATCGTTTGACCCGCATCAGCTCACGCGTCAAGCCGTTGAGCCCACCCAGCGTGACACGCCCCTCGCGCCGGTCGATCCGCCCACGCAGGCAATCCCGGATCGCCGCGGGCTGTTCCATGATCTCCTTGATCATGTAGTGCGGGTACCCGCCCAGCTCGATCTGCTGCAGGTCAAGCTCCAGCTCGCTGATTTGGCGCGACACGGGCACGTTATCGATGGTGGTGGTCTTGAATTCAACCGACCACGGCCCGCCGTCGGCGGTGTGCTTGTCGCTGGTGCCCGCACATAGCTTGGCCACCTGGTAGTCATCGAGCGTGATCACCTGCGTGGTGTGCGCCACGATCGCCGACGCGTCTGAGGCCACCACATAACTCTTGTCCGCCAGCCCGATGATCAGCGGCGATCCCTTGCGCGCACACACTAGCGTATGGGGTTCGTGGTCGCAGACCGCGGCGATCGCGTACGCCCCGGTGACCTCGCGCAGCGCAGACTGTACCGCGGCTTCCAGGTTGCCTTCGTACAGCTGGGCGATCAAGACGGCCAACACCTCGGTGTCGGTCTCGGAGTGGAACCGGTGGCCCTTCTCTTGGAGGTATTGGCGTAGTGAGGCGTAGTTTTCAATGATCCCGTTGTGCACCAGCGCCACGGTGTGGCCCGACGCGGTCGTTCCGGTGTGGGGGTGGGCGTTGGCTTGGTTGGGTTGGCCGTGGGTCGCCCAGCGCGTGTGCGCGATGCCCAAATAGCCCTGGAACTTGTCTGCATCGGGCCGATCCGGACCACCCAGCACCTGAGACTCTAATACACTAACCCGCCCCACCGACCGGCCCACCTCCAGCCCGCCTTCCGGTGTCACCACCGCCACACCCGCTGAGTCGTACCCCCGGTATTCCAGCCGCTTAAGGCCTTCGATCAGCAGCGGAGCAACCGATTGGTTCCCGACATAGGCCACAATCCCACACATCGTTTCTCCCTTTCAGCTGACAGATACCCGTTTTTCGACTGCATGGTTTTAAACATGTTGGTACACAACAAAGCATGGCCGTAAGCCAGCCGTGCGTACCTAAAGGGTCATCGGCACAATCCGGCTGCTGGCGCTGCCGGTACAGCCGGGCGAGACCGCGCTGATTGAGGATCTCTCCGGGTCATCAAGCCAAACGGCGTTTGCCTGTTGGACGATAGGGATGCTGTGCAGCCACCCCAGTTATTGCTCTTGGACGACGGCCAGGGCCGGTGGGGTCCCATAACCGACCTGCGCCCGGTGTTCGACCTGCGCACCGGCGCCCTGACCACACGCCAGCGGATCGAAGGCCTGCTGGGCCGAGCGGTCGACGCGGTGGTTGTGCCAACCCACTTGGCTGAATTGGTCACCCAACAAAACCCCGATGTCCCGGTCAACGCGCCGCTGCAGGCTGGGTCATGGCTAGTCATCAATGGGCGCTGGCTTGGGGTGGCGGGAACGAAACACGTGCAGGCGCTACAGCTGGGTACGGCGTTGATCCAGCATGACGAGCAATGGGTCGCGGCCCACCTGACCCACGATCAGGCCGATGCGTGGTTCCAAAGCAGGCTAACCCAGCTGCCACACACGGTCGACACGCAACCGATCGACAAATCGGTCCTGATCGACCGGCCGTGGCAGATCCTCGACCACCTCGACGCCACCCTCAGCGCCGACCTGGATGCCTGCCAATGGCCTACCAGCGAGGGGATCGCCTACGACGCGGTCCATTTTGGGGATCACCCGGTGCGCATCGCGCCCGATGCGATCCTGCAGCCCAAGGTCGTGTTCAATACGCAGCAGGGGCCGATCGTGGTTGAGTCGGGTGCTCTGATCGGTGCGATGGCGGTGCTCGAGGGTCCCTGCTACATCGGCCCATCAAGCCAGGTCGGTTGCCACGCCCACATCCGCCCCCACACCGTGGTTGGGCCGATCTGCAAAGTCGCCGGCGAGATCAGCCACACCATCCTCCACAGCTACACCAACAAGGGCCACCACGGCTACCTGGGTCACAGCCTCGTGGGGCAGTGGGTCAACCTCGGAGCGGCGACGAACGTGAGCAACCTCAAGAACACCTACGGGCAGATCCGCACACAGCTCCAGCCCAACACTCCTGCGGAAGACACCAAGCGCATGTACCTGGGCCCGATCCTGGGCGACTATGTGCGCACCGGGATCGGCACCCGCCTCATGACCGGGTCGTGTGTGGGCACCGGCACGATGATCGCCCAGTCCACCTACGCACCCAAGTTCATCGATCGGTTTAGCTTCCTGACCGATACGGGCACCCAGCTGTACGACATCGATCGGTTCCTGCCTACCGCGAAGACGATGATGGCCCGGCGGGGTCAGATCCTAACTGCGGCCCAAGAAAACCGGCTGCGCACGCTGGCCCAATCACGTCGCGCATCACGTGCGGCTTAGGGTTTGGGGCTTCGGGTATACCAGTCGTGATTAACTTGGTGGTGATCTGCCATGTTGTCTGGGGCTGGACAAGCATCAATCATTTGCCTGCCGATTCCGCCTTATTCTTTGACGGTCATGACTGGCCATAGGTCAACATCCATCTTACATTTGACGCAGCGCATCGTAGGCATTAAACCGAATTGTGCTTTAACCCATGATACGCTGCATACCCATTACCCATTGCAATTAATAACCATCGATGGCGAGAGTCAACCGAGCCGCCAACCCAGCAAGGCCACAATCCCATGGCCAACACGACCAAAACCTCAAACACCGAGCCTGTGCCCCAGCCTCCAAAGTTCTGCGTAGACTGCAAGAGCCCGATCCACCCCGACGCCAAGCTTTGCCCTCATTGTCAAAGCCGCCAGTCGCCCCATGTATGGGCGAACCTCGCCAAGTTTTTGAAATGGGTCGCTGGGATCACCGCGGTTTTCACGCTGTTGATCACGTTAATACGGGTCAACGAGATGTACCAAAATTTTAAAAGACACCACAAAGCCATTAACAGATTGGTGTCTGCGGGTAACCTGCAGCGTGAATCCGGCAATTACAGCGGCGCTTGGGACAGCTATGAAGAAGCTTTAAAGCTCGACCTGGGTCACCTCAACGCGCAGGAGGAGCAAATCGACCTGGCGATGGAATGGCTGAGGCACATCCGTAAGGCTGATGATAAAACAAAACTTGCCCAACTCATCACTCCGGTATTGTACCGTGGAGCGGCGCTTGCTCGGGGTACCCGTCAAGCCGATATCTTCGCCCACTTGGGGTTTGCTTCGTACCTGCGGTACCTAGAAAACAACGCGTTCTCTCAGCAAGTCGAGTGGTACTACGACCGTGCCTTGATGGTCGAACCCCACAACACCTACGCCAATGCCTTCCGCGGCCAATTCATGTTGGATCATCGAAATTTAGAAGAAGCCAGGCAATGTTTTGATCGTGCGTTTGAAACAGGGCGGGATCCCTACTATACCCATTTCAGCCAGGTTTACGGGGTATCGGGCCGGATGATTTCGAAGTTTTCGCGCAGCAAGGTGCTTAGCGTTTCTCGGTGCTCGTGGAGTGATTCAAAAAACGCTTGGCATTGTGACTTGAATTCAGCGAACGTGTTGTAATATTTGTTATACAGGATCTGCTTGCGCGTGTACTTCCATAGCCGCTCAATCAGGTTCAGGTTCGGCGAATAGGGTGGCAAGAACATCAGCTTGATCTTGGATGTTTGGACAAACGCTTTGACAATTCTTGATTGGTAGTACCTTGCGTTGTCGCAGATCACGTGGATGGCTTTGGCTTTGCGGTGCTTGCGTTGGATCTCTTGGAGCAACGCAACTGTCGATTGAGCGTTAACGCTTGGGTCGGTGCGGGTGACGGTTTTCAATGAATCGATGTGGATCGCGCCGTTGATGTTGAGCCGTTGCCGGTTGGTATTGCTCGCGATCGTTTTCGCCACGCCACGCTTGATCCAGCCGTGCGCCCCAACGGTGTTGTGCTGGAGGTGCACGCCATCCATGAAGTAGACCGGATTGGTTTGGCCCTTGTTTTTCCGTAGTTTTCTGTACTTGGCCAGGAATCGCCGCTGCTTCTGAAGGTCGGCTTTGCCCGGCACGACCTTCGGCTTTTTGTACACGTAACCCATACGGTGCAGCAGATCGGTCACGCCGTTGACTGAGTACGTCACGGCAAATGTCGTTTGAATATACGCTGTGATGTCGGCCGCCCGTAGGTAGATTTGTTGCGATAGGTGTTCGTTGAGTTGAGCTTCTTGTTCTGCCGTGAGCTTGGCGATCCCGCCGCGGTACTCGAACGTGAGCAGCCGCTCCACACCGCCTTCGTGGTAACGCTTCACAAACCGACGCAGCGTGTCGGCATCCAGCAGCAACGCCTCGGCGACTTCTTGCTCGGTCCACCCGCTACCCAAATGGATGATCGCTTTGAGCCGGTCCGCTTCTCGCTTGTCACACACGCTGCGATGTGCCGCACGCAGCTCTTCGATATCCTCAGGTGAAAGCTTCAACCCAGCCATACCCCTTCAGATCGGACAACGACCGGTAACCTCAACAATTTTTCCCGCGGCACAGATTGACCCGTAAAATCGATCGGGAGGGGTATATGTGCGACAAAAGCAGCTGATTGGTCTCAATGTGGAGATCAGCAGGCAGGCCAGGTGGATTCAAGGAGTAGGCTACGCGGTCGAAATCTTTCACCAGATGCGCCAAAACGACGAGGATATCGACGATTATTGGATCGCGCCCGATGTTGTCTCTGCCTACCAAAAATTCATGAAGGAGGATGACCAGGATCGCTGGGACCAGCTGATGGCTTGCTTGCCCCCGCGGGATCACCTGGCGGCAATCCAATACCTCATCAAGGACATGCAAAACGGCGATCTCTATGATCTGGAGCGTCTATTTCTCCTAGCCATCCTCACGGAAGCCGCGGGAGACACCGCCGAAGCGTTAGCGATTTACCAGAGGATCGACCAGCACGAATATTACGACCCCAGGTATTTTGACTGGTCTGAACGCCTGTCCGATGCCATCACGCGATTGTCACCAGAAGGTATCCATCACCCAACCGACGAATCGCCCCAGACCCCGCCGAGTGAGTGACCATCAGGCGGGCATCCTTCACGCCGCTCTCTTGAAGCAAACAGCCCCCGATTAGGCCGTTGAGGTTGGAGGACGCAGCGCAGCAATAGAGGCTGACTTTGAATGCGTGAACCATACAGCGTGCAGATCAACGCTACGATTGCGGTCATCTGTCTCGCCCCGCTGAAAAATTGATCTTGCCAGGTAGTAGACGCACTGAAATTGACCGATAGAATGGGACGTGTTCTTTGATAATTGGGGCCGATCGGTATCGACCGGACAGGGAAGGCTTGCCGTGGCACGCCCAGGTGCACGTCGGCCTGGCTAAACAACGTGCAACACTATAAATGCTGATGACAATCCTGTCTTGGCTCGGATTGGGTTTGATCGCCCGGTCCGCCTGGCCGCCTAATTGAGTGGCCTCGTCTCGTTGCGGCTTGCCTGTGGCTGCACCAAGATGACTGATTAGCAGGCTCGCCGGCCAGCGGCGCCTAAGCGTTGGCGGGCTAAACAACCCTTGGGCTGGGTTGGGTTCACGCGGTCACTGGTGGGGACCCGGCCAAGATCAAAGCAGCGACTAAGCGTGTAGAGGCGGCTTGCTGACTGTCACGGGACGGGGGTTCGATTCCCCCCGGCTCCATCATTTTTGACACCTCATCCCGATCGGGTAAGCCCCCTTAGAAATCAGGATGGCTCAAGGCCAAACCCTGGGGCAACAGATATTCGAATCGACCCTCTGTGGGGCAATGAAATAGACCCATCGGGTATGCGTTTGCCGCATCGGGATCACCAAAACGCCAAGGATTTCCCTGCCGCGGGCGAACGGGGCCCCGTCAACCTGATCGGGACTGGTAACCATAGCCTCTCAGGCCTATCACACAGGGCAATAGGCCCATTTTTTGTGCTTTGGATCCTGTGACGCAGCAATTTCGTCGGCGATGCGTATAATTACACAAGCTGTCCTGACAGGGCACCGCATGGCTGCGGGCCCGATATGCGATAAGGCTTGATAAAAATGGACTTAGACGTCATCGCCAAGACACCGCCTCACCACCAAGCACACCCAACCCATGCCCCGGACCCTGCATGCCAGTGCGTCGTCTGGGTTAGGCCTGGACAGCCCGAACCGCAGGGATTGATTGAAAATTTAGAAAAACGAGGCGTTTCGGCTCGCACCGTCCAGCACCCTGATCAGGTCATGGTCGAGCTGGCCCAACGCCAGCCATCGGTGGTCATTGTGGATCACCCTCAGACCCCTGGGAAGGTCGCCCAGCTGCTGGCTGCGGTGAAGCGGTACTACCCCCATGTGGCGTGTTGGCGGCACGAGGCGTCCGCATCGACGGGCGGGCTAATCCTCAAGCCGTATGAAGAACAACGAAACCCACCCTCGCCACAAAACCATGCGGTAAGCCAACAACACGAGGCGGCGTTCGCGGTGACACAGCCCAACCACCAACCCCCACCGCCACGCGACACCACCCACAACGAACCGATTGACACAGAAAAAAAACACCCCACAACGGGCAGCACCGATCTCAGAGGCTTCGGGGGGATCGCAGGACGGTTAGCGCCCACGTCGGCGGTCAGCCCGCTGCTGACCGAGGACGAATTAGCCATGCTGCTTGGCCCGGGCTTGGGCGAAGACGACAGCGATCGATACCAATCGCTTGAAGCATAAACCAACAACTTCAAAGGGTATGATAGAATCCCATGATCGGCGCTACCTCCAACACCATGGAACAAGCCACCACCGTGGCCGGGGCAGAACGCCCCAAGACGGTGCTGGTCGTTGGCTCACCTGCGTTTGCCCAGCGGGTGCAGCGGCTGCTAAGCGACGCCGGTGTCAACGAAAAAGCGCAAGCGGTGCCCGACTACTTGACGGCGTTGGGGGAACTGCCCGAATTCAAACCGTCGCTGCTGATCGGGGACGCCAGCGAGCTTGACGACCCGGTTGAGCCCACCGCCCGAGCCCTACGCCAACTGGCGCCCCAGGCGCGGTTGATGCTGCTTAGCCCCGAATCACACCAAGCCCACGCGGTGCGTGCGGTGGTCGCGGGCTTCGATGAATACCTGCTAGAACCGGTCGATGGCGATCGGTTTAGCCAAGCCTTGACACCGCGATCCACCCGTGAACCGGCCTTGGACGGCCACCCTGAGTTGGCGCCCCAGACGCCGCCTGCCGACCCACCCGAAGATCAAGATCAAGACCGCCCCATCGATGCGATCGATATGGAACCACCCGCGAGCGATCGGCTTGCGGCAGACCCCACCACAGCAGCGCGGTTAGAGACGAACCATCCCCTGGACCCGGGGCTGGTCGCCGGGGTGGAGCTGATTGATAAAATCTTGCATAGCCGCCAGGAACTTCGAGACGCGGCGTTGAAGCAGGCTGCGGCCTATAGCGGGCTGGCTGGGATCCAGTGGGCACCAAGCATCAACGGCGTACCCCGTGGCCACACCCACACCCCGATCGGGGAAGACCACGCCGACCTGGGTGTGCTCCACGCCCCGCAGCCCGCACCGCCCGATCAGCTCCAAACCTTGGCGCACTGGATGGGCCGCTGGATGACGCTGGATCAGCACGTCAACCAGCTGTGGCGGCTGGCCATGCAAGATGAGCTGACCGAATTGTGGAACCGGCGCTACTTCAACCGCTTTCTCGAAGACGTACTCAAACGCGCGGCCCAAAAGCGGTTCCATGTCTCGCTGCTGCTTTTTGATATCGATGATTTTAAGTACTACAACGACCGCTACGGCCACAGCGCCGGCGACCAGATCCTGCGGGAAACCGCTCACCTGATGCGGTCATTGGTGCGCGAGCACGACGTGGTGGCCCGCATCGGGGGTGACGAGTTTGCGGTCATCTTCTGGGACGCCGCCGGACCACGCCGACCCAACAGCACCCACCCCCACGACCCCATCCAAGTCGCCCAGCGGTTCCGCAAAGCCATCGCGGCCCACCGGTTCCCCAAGCTGGGCCACCAGGCCCACGGCACGCTCACGATCTCGGGCGGCCTGGCGGGGTACCCTTGGGACGGCCACACGCCCCAAGCATTAATCGACCACGCCGACAAGATGGCCATGCAATCGAAAAACCAGGGCAAGAATGCGATCGCCTTCGGCCCCGGAGCCGTCAAAAACAGCAACGCCGGCTCAGCCTAGCCCCCACCATCCACACTGACATCCCCGTCTCAACCGAGCCGGGCTCTGTGAGCCCAGCCCCCCCAGTGGTGTGCTCAGATCCAAGACCGCAGAACAAATCTTGGATCCCCGCCATCCCTCTCCCTCAGGATCAATCATTGTGCCTGTTGGTTCATGGTGCGGCGCCCTATAACCGATGGTGAGAATACACCCCAATAGGCTTATCCCATTGCCAGCCTAGGTTCTTCGGGTGATAATGACACGGTCTGCCGTGCCGCTTAACGCATTAACCTACCGGGAAAGGATCCGCCATCGATGTCATTTGACTCCACGATCCACGATAAAGCGATCGATCTGATCAAGCTCAGCTACGAGATGACCGCGTCGGCCGGCTCGGGCCACCCCACCACGGCCGCGAGCCTGGGGCACCTGATCACCGTGCTCATGTACAGCCACATGCGGTACGAGCCGTCCAACCCGTCACACCCGTGCAGCGACCGGTTGGTGCTTAGCGAAGGCCACGCCGTCCCGATTGTCTACGCAGCATGCGCCGACAAAGGGGTGGCGATCGGCAAGGACCCCGATCAGCTGCGCCCCATGACACGCGATGATGCGCTGACCCTGCGCGCCATCGATTCGGTGGTCGACGGCCACCCCAACCCGGTGGAGGGCTTCCCGTTCTTCGACGCGGCCACCGGCTCCCTGGGCCAGGGGCTGTCGGTCGCCGCGGGCCTGGCTTGTGCCGCCAAGGTCGACGCGGTGGACCGCCGTATCTTCTGCATCATCGGCGACGGTGAGAGCCGCGAGGGACAGATCTGGGAAGCCATCGACTTCATCAAAGACCACCAGCTCCACACGGTCTGCCCGATCTTCAATTGCAACGTCTATGCCCAGTCCGACAAGGTCAGCCCCCAGCAAACCCCGGAAGTGTTGGCCAAGAAGCTCGAAGCCGCGGGCTACACGGTGCTATCGATCGATGGCCACAACCCCACGCAGATCCAGGACGCCTTGAGCACGCACGCCCAAAAAGCGTACGACCCCGCCGCCTCGCCGATCGCAATCATCGCCAACACCGTCAAAGGGTGGGGCAGCGGGTCGATGCAGGGCCACGGCCACCACGGCAAGCCCGCTACCGGTGACGAGCTGGCCCAGGCGTTGGAAGAGTTGGCCGCCACCGGCCGGCAACTGGGCGCCGCTTCCGATACCCCACTCAAGATCGGCTTGATGAGCACCAACAAACCCGAACCGCCGGCCGCGACACCCGCCCCCAATTTTTCCCAAGCCGCCAAGCAATACGGCATGGAAGCCGCCATCACCAAGGGCAAGATGGCCACCCGCCGCGCCTACGGCGTCGCGCTACAAGCGCTGGGGCACGCCCGCTCGGACGTGGTCGCGCTCGACGCCGACGTCAAGAACTCAACCTTCGCCGACACCTTCTACAAAGACCCAAAGCTGACGAACCGTTTCTTTGAGTGCCGCATCGCCGAGCAGAACATGTACTCCGTTGCCGCCGGCCTCAGCGCCGGAGGGAAGGTCCCGTTTGCATCGACGTTCGCCAAGTTCGTCACCCGCGGGTACGACCAGATCGAGATGGCGGTCAACAGCGGAGCCAACATCAAGCTGGTGGGCTCACACGCTGGCATCACGCTGGCCGCCGACGGGCCAAGCCAGATGAGCCTGCCCGATATCGCCTGGTTCCGCGCCTTCGGCTTGGCCAACCACCCCCGTACGTCCGGACCATGCTTCTACCTGCTCCAGCCGTCCGATGCCTACCAGGCCTACGCGTTGACGCTGGCGATGGCCGAACACGACGGGTCTTGCTACATGCGCACGGGGCGCCCGGACGTGGAGTTCCTCTACGGCGATTCGGATCAGTTCCGGCTTGGGGGCCACGAGGTGCTGTCCGAGGGCCGCGACCTGCTGATCGTCGCATCGGGCTACATGGTGCACGAAGCCAACAAAGCCTTAGAAAAACTCGACACCCAGGGCATCGACGCCACCCTGGTCGACCTCTACAGCCTGCCGTTCGACGCCGACGCCATCCTCGACCTGGCCAATGAGAACAACGGCATGATCCTCACGATCGAGGACAACTACGGCGGTGGAATCGGAAGCGCCGTAGCCGACGTGGCGTCTTTGGACGGCGGGGGGTTCACCGTCAACCAGATGTATGTCCGCAAGATCCCCAAGAGCGGGCGGACCACCGACGAGGTGTTGGAATACACCGGGCTAAGCGAAAAACATATCGTGACCCAAGCGATGCAGATGCTCCAGCTGTCCGCCACCTGATGATCCATCCATAGAAGATTCTCTGTAGAATATTGCGGCTATTACGCCCCCAAGTTGGCGTGGCGTGAGCCGCCCCTATGGTTGCTGTTGTGTGGAACAACTTCTGGCTTCTGATGCAGCGTGGCGGTTGGGTCATGTGGCCGCTGCTGGCGCTGAGCCTGATTGTGGTGACGCTGGCCGTCGAACGCGTTTGGTTCTGGGTCAAGACCAACCACCCCCGGCGCTTGCTGGCGATCGATCAGATCAGCCGGCAGCTGCGCGCCGGCAACAGGGACGCGGCACGCCGGATCGCCCAGGCCGACACCACCATCTACGGATCCGTGGTCAAGGCGCTGCTGGATCAGCCAGTCAACGACGCGGTCGCGATTGACCTGATCCAGAGCCACCGCTCGAGCCTCGAGCGGTTCATGCCCACCCTCTCCACGATTATCACCACCGCGCCGATGCTGGGGATCCTGGGGACCGTGTTTGGGATCATTGCCAGTTTCCAGATCTTGTCGGACCAGAGCATGCTGACCGACCCGCGTGACGTGGGCCAGGGCATCGCCGAGGCGCTGCTGACCACCGCGGCGGGCCTGGTGGTCGCGATCGGGGCTTTGTTTCCCTACAACCTCTTCCGCGCCCAAGTGGACCGCACGCTGGGTCGGATCGAAGCGCTGGTGGCCGCCGCCGCGTCAAGCACCGATGCATCACAGGATCAACCCCAAACCGTCAGCAACCCTTCGGCGTCCGGATAACGCTTTCAAGCAGGGGTGGTGATGCGTCGATAATCCTCCAGATGCCGTAGACACAAAGCGCCACCCCTGCAGCGGTCAGCAGGGGGTGTGGTGTAAAATAAAATGAAACAAATTGGTTGATGGAGAAGGTGGCTTTATGATTAACCCCAGCATCGCCAGGATCCGGTCGTTTAAAGTCGTCCCGTCGCTGCCCCAGCCCCTGCAGCCGCTGCTGGCCATCGCCAACAACGTCTGGTGGTCGTGGCACCCCGAAGCGGTAGACCTGTTTGTCCGGTTGGACCGCGACCTGTGGCACAGCTGCAACCACAACCCCGTACGCATGCTGGGCAACTGCTCGCAGCAGGCGCTCGACGAAGCGGCGCGCGACGAAGGGTTCCTGACCTCCATGCGCCGCACACTCGATGCGCTGCGCCGCCACATGGACCGCACCCCGTGGCACACGACCCTCAAAGAAGGTGACGACGACCTATCGATCGCGTACTTCTGCGCGGAGTTCGGCTTGGTTGAGTGCCTGCCGGTCTACTCCGGCGGGCTGGGCTGCTTAGCCGGCGACCACCTCAAGTCCGCCTCCGAGTTGGGCCTGCCGCTGGTCGGCGTGGGCCTGCTGTACCGACACGGGTACTTCCAGCAATACCTCAACGCCGACGGCTGGCAGCAGGAATACTACCCCGACTTGGATTTCGCCAACCTCCCGATCAGCCGCGTGCGCGACGACGACGGCCGGCAGGTCAAGGTCTGTATCCAGCTGCCCGGGCGTGACGTCTACATCGCGGTGTGGAAGGTGTGCGTGGGGCGGGTCGACCTGTACCTGCTTGACACCAACGTCCCCGAGAACGACGAGGCCGACCGCGGGATCACCAGCCAGCTTTATGGCGGCGACATGGAGATGCGCATCAAGCAAGAGATCGTGCTGGGGATCGGGGGGGTGCGTGCACTGGACGCCTGTGGGATCCACCCCACCGTGTTCCATATGAACGAGGGTCACTCGGCGTTCTTGGCGCTGGAGCGGATCCGGCGTCAGATCGAGCAGCACAACGTCTCGTTCGACGAGGCCCGCGAGTTCGGGGCCTCCGGCAATATCTTTACCACCCACACCCCGGTGCCAGCCGGGATCGACCGCTTCCCCACCGAGATGATCCAGCGGTACTTCCAGGGCTACCACGGCTCGCTGCACCTGGATATGGAGGGGCTGCTGGCGCTTGGCCGGGAAAACGTGTTCGACACCAGCGAGTTTTTCTCCATGGCGGTGCTGGCGATCCGTACTAGCGACTGGGCCAACGGCGTGAGCAAACTACACGGGCACGTGAGCCGGTCGATGTGGCAAAACATCTGGCCGGGTGTGCCCCAGCCCGAGGTGCCCATCTCGCATGTCACCAATGGTGTGCACGCGCGCAGCTGGCTCAGCAGCGACCTGATCTTCCTCTTAGACCGGTACCTGGGCGCCCAGTGGCAGAACAAGCCAGCCGACCAAAGCGTCTGGGACGCCGCCAGCGAGATCCCCGACGAAGAGCTGTGGCGGATCCACAATCACAGCCGCCAGAAGCTGATCCTCTGGACCCGCCGCAACCTGGTCCGGCAGCTCGAAGCTCGGGGCACCAACCCGGCGCAGGCCGCGGAGATCGCCGAGAAGCTCGACCCCAACGCCCTGACCGTTGGTTTTGCTCGCCGGTTTGCCACCTACAAGCGCGCCAACCTGCTGCTGCGAGATCCCCAGCGGCTGCTGGCGATGCTCACGGACACCGACCGGCCGATCCAGTTCATCATCGCCGGCAAGGCCCACCCCGCTGACGGCGGCGGCAAAGACCTGATCCGGCAGCTGGTCCACTTCGCGCGCCAGTCCGACGCCAGCCACAAGATCGTGTTCATCGAAAACTACGACATCAACGTCGCGCGATACCTGGTCCAGGGCTGCGACGTGTGGCTCAACACCCCCCGCCGCGGGATGGAAGCCAGCGGCACCAGCGGGATGAAAGCCGCTCTCAACGGTGTGCTCAACTGCTCGGTCCTCGACGGGTGGTGGGACGAGGCCTACGAAACCGACCTAGGCTGGGCCATTGGGCGGGGCGAAACGTACAACAACCACGACACCCAGGACGATATCGAAAGCCAATCGCTCTACGACTTGTTCGAGCAGTACATCATCCCCCTGTTCTACGACCGCGACGGGCACAACATGCCACGCCAATGGGTCGACCGGATGAAACAATGCATCGCCACGCTCGCGCCCCAGTTCAACACCAACCGGATGGTGAAGCAGTACACCGAGCAATTCTACCTCCCGGCCCACCACCGCGCGAACCTGCTAGTCCGAGACAGCCTGAAAAACGCGGTCGCACTATCTCAACAGAAGCAGCGGCTGCGCGAGGCGTGGCAGCACATCGGTATCGAAGACGTCCAAGCCGACACGAAGCTCCCCCTGGGCCTACGCGATCAGCTGGAAATCACAGCCGTGGCCCACCTCGAACGGCTCAACCCCGAAGAGGTGCGGGTCCAGGCGTATGTTGGACTGCTGGACAACGACGGCCAGATCACCGACGGCCGGGCATACGACCTGCAACACGTCGAAGACCTGGGCGACAGCCGCCACCGGTTCCGAGGCGTGGTCGACCCGATCACCAGCGGCCGGCATGGGTTCGCGGTGCGGCTTGTGCCAGGGGGCGAGGTCTTTGAAGGCATCGTTGAGCCCGGCCTGATCCGGTGGGATCAGCACAACCAAACCCGACCCGTCCAAAAGACACCCGTCTCCGTCGTCGGGGCCTAAGTTGGGGATAAGGCGTGCCAAACACGCCCACTGACGGACGGTCAGGGCCAATGGATCGTTCCCGCACCAGGCTGCTGAGTGTTCAGTCGCGCATAGCTGGCATCCTTGGGCTTGGGGGCGGTGGGGGTTGTCGCGGGCTAGGGTTCGTTGCCGCCGCGGCCCGGCACATACGGCGCATCTTTTGTTTTTTCCATCAGCGGCGAAGTCTTGGGGTTTTGTTTGAGGTGTTGGATGATCGCGTGCATGCCGACGCGGCGGTGGAAGGCGCCCATGTCTTCTTGCTCTGAATCGCGGTTGGCCTTGTAGAAATCGAACAGCACCGCGGTGACGATCGGCACCTGGTCGCGTGGGGTTTGGCGCAGGTACCACTTCTCGCCATCGGATAGGTATTGGCCCTGGTGCGCAGCCGATTCGGACCCGCCGATCTTGAGCGCGTAGAGGTTTGGCCCCTGCCCGATCCAGCCGAGCGTCTTGGTCGCGGGGCGGAAGCACTGGCGTTCGCAGCCGGTGATACCGATCGATTCGTGGACGTCGCCGTAACCCATGTCGTCGAGCTTATCGATCAGCTCGGGCTCGAAGCGTTCCGATTCGGTGTAAGACAGCCGGCAGGTCGGCAGCCCCACACACGCCCCTGACAGCACGCGCAGCTTTGAATAGGGCTTACCATTGCGTTGCCCGTAGCCATATTGGGCCATGTCGGCTTCGAACGCATCTTTAGCATCGGGCTGGATGTTGACGAATAGTAGATCCTGGTTGGGTGTGATCATGAGTTCCAGGCCGTCGTAGCGGTCCATCAGATCGCGTGTCATTTTTTTGAGCCGGCCGTTGTCGTTGTCGATCAGCCGGCCGTTCTCGATGTAGGCCCCGTAGGCCAGCAAGCCATTGGACGGCAGGGATTGCCAGCCGTGATGGAGCATGCGTGGCCCGGGGTCGAAGTCCGGTAGTGGTGGCTCGAAAGTAGCGCCACGGTCGCGGGCTTGGTGCTGGAACCAAGCGATGCCCTGGGCTTGCACCACGTATTTCATGCGTGCCCAGTGGCGGTTCTTGCGGTCGCCCCAGTCTTGGTGGGTCTTGACGATGGCGTCGAGCCCCTTAAGCAGGTTGGCTTCGGTGAATACGCCGAATGGCTTGCCCAGGGCGGCGAAGGTGGTTTTGCCGTTCTTTTCACCCTGCCCGCCGCCGATGTAGACCTGGTAGGCTGCGACCCGGTCGTTCTCAACAATGGGCGCGACGCCGACCTCGTTGGTGCGCAGCTCAACGCAGTTATCATGTAGCCATCGGCCGGTTTCGGGGTCCTGGTGGACCGCGGAGAAGGCGATCTTGAACTTGCGGTTCAGCAGCTTCGGGCCATACTCGAACCGCTGGTCGGGTGTGCGCATGAGGCTGGTATCGATCTCAAAGATCTGGATGTGTGCGTCGGCGGGCAGCCGGAAGTATTCGCCGAACTGGTGTGCCTTGGCGTTGGCGTCATAGAGGTTCGAAAATTTCGATAGCGGGCAGGCCATCACGTTGCGCACGTTGTCGCCGCAGCCGTTGAGTGTGAAGAACCCGGTCTTGGCGATCTGGCGGACGATCTCGATCAGGTGTGGCTTTTTGACCCAGTGGAACTGGACGTTTTGCCGGGTGGTGAGGCGGATCGACGGCGATGCGTCGGGGTTGATGGTGTATCGGTCAGCTAATTCGTCGAAAATCTGCCACTGCTCGCGGTTAAAGGAGCCCCCACCTGGGACCGAGACGCGGACCATGTACATCCAGTCTTTTTCGCGGCCGGTCTTGGCGCGGTTGTATTCCAGGTAGATGCCGTGCGACTTGGCGACCTGCTCGGTCTCATCGATCACGCTGTCGTCGGTCAGGTCGCGGAAGTGGTCGTGGAGCTGCCCGCGGGTATAGTTGGCATTGAGCTTGTAGCGCTCGACCTTGCCAAGCTGATCGTCTGGGGTTTGCATCAGCGGCTGGGGTGGGTCTGGCTTCATGGTGGAGATCCTCGTGAGCCATGATATGGTGGTGGGGTTGGGCGTACCACTATAGGACAATCTGAGGTTCTGACCTAAACTTCAAAAGGTGTCCCCATGCAGCTGGGTTGTTACGGATCATTGGATCAGGCCCAAGCGTTGAAAGACGCGGGTTTTGAGTTCCTAGAGGCCGATGCCCAGCCGCTGCTGCAAAGCGGTGTGCCCAGCAGCCAGTGGGTCGGCCAGGCCCCGGACCCCGCGGGTTTGGCGTTGCCGATCGTAGCGGCCCGCGGTTGGTTGGCGGAAGATCAGCCGATCTTGGGGCCCCAGCATGACCCCATCGCGCTCCAGAACACGATGCAGCGGGTCGCGAACCGGGCTCAGCACCTGGGGGTGCGGTGCTTGATTTTTGATCCGCCCACAGCGATTCGCTCGCTTGAAGGGGTGGATGGGCCAACCGTTCAGGGGCAACTCGGGGACTTTATCCGCATGGGCTGCGCGATGTGTGCCCACCATGGTGTGTCGCTGCTGATCGAGCCGATTGACGACACGGCGTCTTACCCGCTGGGAACGATCACGCAAGCCATACACATGTGCGATCGGGTTCAGCACCGCTGCCTGGGGGTGGTGGTGGATACGGGCGTGTTTCGCCGCTTGGCGGATCGCGATCAACCGCTGCTGAGCCTGGGCGATCGGCTGGGGTATGCCCGGGTTTCATCACCCCAAGGCGCCCCAACCGAGGGTACTGACGATCTATCCGATATCGAAGATTTTTTTTGCATGCTCCGCAAGGCGGGCTACGATGGGCCAATCGGGGTTGAGCCGGATTGGCGTGAAACCGGTGTGCCCCATGAGGCTGCGATGGCCTGGGCCCAGCGGTTGCGCCGGGCGTGGGATCAAGCAGGGCGGTGTGAAGATACGCCCCAGAATGGTCTTAGATGAAATTCCTGCCTCGGCATGACCGATAGAAAGACTAACCCTAAAAATTTTTACTCCTCTATGGGATACACATAAGGAATCGATAGATGACCGATTGGTCGAGCCTTCACGGCAGTTTTTTTTCGGGTCAACGCGTCTTGGTGACCGGCGGGGCGGGTTTTATCGGGTCCCACCTGTCTGAGGCGTTGATCCGCTTGGGTGCCAGCGTGGTGGTGTTGGACGATCTATCGGGCGGCGACCAGGTGAATCTGGATCTGTTCGCTTCGGATGCGGGCGACCGGCTGGCGTTTGTCAAGGGCACGATCCTCGACGCCGACACGGTGGCCCGGTGCACGCAGGGCTGTGGGTTTGTGTTCCACCAAGCCGCTTTGGGCTCGGTGCCGCGTAGTGTGGCCGAGCCGCAGCTGTTTCAGGATGTGAATGTCAACGGCACGCTCAACGTGCTGGAAGCGGCGCGTGAGGCGGGGGTCAAGCGGGTGATCTTCGCTGCCAGCTCCAGCGCGTATGGCGACGCCGAGACGCTGCCCAAGGTTGAGACCATGGCCCCGCTGCCCAAGAGCCCGTACGCGGCGAACAAGCTGGCGTGCGAGCACCTGATGCGCGCCTACGCCGCCAGCTACGGGTTAGATACGGTAGCACTGAGGTACTTCAATATCTTCGGCCCCCGTCAGAACGCCAACAGCGCCTACGCCGCGGTGATCGCCGCGTTCGCCAAGGCGCTGCTAAGTGACGAGCAGCCGGTGATCTTCGGCGATGGGCTTCAATCCCGCGATTTTACGTATGTGGATAATGCGGTTCACGCCAACCTGTTAGCTGCCCGCACCGCTGCACCGCTGGAGGGCGAGGTGATCAACATCGCCTGTGGGCTGCGCGTGGATGTGAACGAGTTGGCGTCGCTGATGGCCCAGATGATGGGCAAGCCCCAGCTGACCGCGGCGCACGAGCCCGAACGGGCCGGCGATGTGAAGCACTCGCTAGCCGACCTGGGGCGAGCCGAGCTGCTGCTTGGCTACCAGCCGATCGTGGATTTCCACGCCGGGCTGCGCGCCACCGTGGCGTGGTACCAGGCCGCCGTGGGTGTTGGTTAAAAAAATCGGTGTCAATCCATGCCACAATTCTCGCTTAGCGACCAGACCGCCCAGGGGTACGAAGCACCCCAGATCACGCAGTTCAGCGCGTTCTTAGACAACCGATGCGGGAAGCTGTTGGAGTTGGTGGAGACGTTCCAAGGCCAGGCGCTGCGTCTGGTGGCGTTGAGCGTGGTGGACTCGGCCGATCACGCGGTGGTCCGGCTGGTCACCTCCCGTTCGGCGCTGGCCAGCCGGCTTCTCAAACGCCAAAACATCCCCTTTAGTGAAGCGCAGATCCTTGTGGTTGAGCTCAACGGGGAAGACCAAACGCTTAGCAACCTCTGTATCGCGTTGCTCTCAGCGGAACTGAATATCCACTACGCCTACCCGTTGATGGTTCGGCCCCACGGCATGCCGACCATCGCGCTGCATACCGATGATCAGGTGTTGGCCGGTCAGATCCTGCGGCGTAAGCGGTTCACCCTGCTCGGTGAGAACGACCTGGGTGACAACGCGACCCAAGACGACCCGTCGGGGTTTTCCCCGGTGTAAAGTGGAGCGGGTGGCGTTGGTTCTTGGTGCTGTATCGGGAACCCCCGTCTGTTATACGCATCGCGTATGCGTTTGCCGCGTCGGGATCACAAACACGCCCAAGATTTCCCTGCCGCGGACGGTCAGCTTGTCGCAAATCCATCCGGGACGGGTATATTGGCCTCAAGCCGCGTGGGCGGTTGGGTCGCCGGTGGCCCCCTCCGGGGGATCGGTGGCAATGGCTTGCGGATCGGCTGTGTCGGGCGTTGAGCTGGGTGGGGGTGGTGCTTCTGATTCGGCGGGCGGTGAGGCCAGCAACGCCACCTGTGTGTACTGATCGAGGATACACACCACGATCTCGCCATCGTCTTTGCGTAGGGTCAGCCGGTCCAGCCAGAGGCGGTCGCCTTTGGCGTGGGCGTACCACGACCCGGTGCGGCGCTGCTCAAACTTGATGACCTGCCCGGTGATGCGTGTGGCCCACACGCGGCTGCGGTGGGGGATCTGCTGGGTCACCGCGACCCTTTGGCCTGGGACAAATGGGTTGGTGTGCTGCGTCATGTTATGCTCACTATAGCCTCCAAGGCAGCGACCCGAAAGCAAACGCCCACCAAGGCCGGCACCGACCGATCGCTGACCGGCTTTAAATCACCTGATCGGCTACGCCATCGTCTCTATCGGCTTATGACCCCGCTGCGTGTATCACAAAGCCCTGGGGATGACGGCTGTGGCGGTTTCGGGTTCAATACGGTATGGCGTCAGCCCGCTATGAACCCCACGATACGCGCCCGCTGCGGTACCCGACCGAGCCCAGCCCGGACGCCACGCCGCTGACCCAATCGCGGGTGATGGCCCTGTTGCCCGCGGAGCTGCTCCAAGGCGGGGAAGCGATCGTTTTATTGCTCAAGCCCAGCCCGTGGTACATCCTGCTTGAATCGCTGATGTCGCTGTCTTTCATGGCGGTCTTGTTGGTGGGGTCGCTGTGGGCCTACAACCAGGGTTACAACATCGGCATCACACGCCGGGAGATGGTGCTGCTCGTGGTCGGGATCGGGGGGGTGCGTGTGTTTTGGCAATTCCTGGAGTGGCTTAGCCGGGTGTATGTGCTGACCGATCGCAGGGTGATCCGCGTCAAAGGGGTGATCCGTGTCCAGGTCTTCCAGACCCAGCTCAAGCAGATCCAGCACACGCACACCACGTTCATGTTCCGCGAGCGCCTGCTGGGGCTAGGCTCGATCCATTTCGCCACCGCGGGCACCGGCGGCACCGAAGCGTCTTGGGTCATGCTAGCCAACCCCATGGAGGTGCACCGCGCCGTGGTGCAGGCCCTGAGCCGGTATACCCACCGGGGGTAAATGGCGGCACGAATCCATCGCCAGAAGGTCCGCGATGCCACCGGGTGCTTGTATATACCCGTCCCGGTCCGGTTGACGGGGTCTCGTTCGCCCGCGGCCTTAGCGCAGTGCCCAATCCCGCGTCAGCGCGTCTTCCCATCAAATCAATGCCATCGGGTCCCGCAGCGCGATCGGGCGGTCGAGCAGCTCTTTCATGACGATCGCGTGGCGCAACGATTTCATGGCGTGCGACCGGGATGGCTGGTCCTTCGTCGCGTAAGGGGAGGGTGGTTCAGCTGCGTGTTGGATCGGCGTGGCCTCGAGGCGTTGGCTAGCCGAGGGGATCGTCTGGCGGTCGGGTTTGGGTTGGCGCTGCTTGGTCGGTGGCGGCGTCTGGCGGGTGGTTGCCGCGCGCAGCCGACGGGCTGGCTGGGGTGATCGCCGACGCGATGGGGGTTGTTGTGCACCGGGTGTGGGTGTGCGTTGAGCGGCTCGCCCGGCCGCCGCCTGTTTGGCTTGGGCCGCTTGCTGGCTTGCTTGGAGCTGCTTGGCACGCCGCTGATAGTTCGCCTGTGCTTGGGCACGCTCCAACCGTTGGGCCATCGTGAGATTCGTCGGTTCGGCGGTGGTTTGGGGGGGGGCGGTTGGGGATGGGGACGCCGTCGGTGTTAACCCGCGTGCCTGCGCTTCACGGCGTTGCTGGGCCATCTGCTTGAGCTGCTGGCGACGCCGAGCCATCAGCTCGTCTGCGCTTGACCACCCCCGCGTGGGTGGGTCCGAGCGTTGGCGTTCTGGCTGGGTGGCCCGTGTGACCCGCCGCTTCTGTTCTCGCTTTTCCGAAGCCTTCTTCAGCGCCTTGGCCACCGACGGGCCGATAAAAAATAGCAAGAAGATGATCAGGGAGATCCATTGACGCATGGGCTTGTGCCAGGCCTGGGCGAACGCTGGTTTCGCCACACCGCCTTGGGGCTCCTATTCAAACGAGGGAGGTATTTTCAATGACATCTATAACCGTATTGTACCCGATACCACGATCCCGGGGCTCAAAGCTGAATACCGGTCGGCCCCGCCTTACACGCTCGATGAGCCGCATCGGGACACGATAGACCGGCTCAAGCACCGCGGGTTTGAGCACACGCTCCCACGGGCCAGCGGCAACGATCCGGCCTTGGTCCATCACCCAAACCTCATCGGCGTATCGGGCCGCTAAGTTGGGGTCGTGCAGCACGACCAAGATCGATCGGCCCGACCGCGCTAGCGATACCAGCGTCCGCATCGTTTTGTGCACGTGCCACAGGTCCATCGCGCTGGTGGGTTCATCCAGCAGCATGAACCGGCCCCGCCCCGCGGCTTGCGCGATGGCCCGGGCCAACAGCACACGCTGCTGCTGACCGGTCGAAAGCTGGGTATAGACCCGGTCGCGCAGCGACCCCAGGTCGCATTGCTCCACCGCGTGCGCTACGGCAACCGGGTTGGGCCCCAGCGCGTACCGCCCCATCTCAACCACCTGCTGGACCGTAAACGCAAAACTCGCCGTGGCGCGTTGGGGCACGTAGCTCAACCACGCCGCTCGCTGCGATGCAGACATCTCGGTCAGGCAGCGGCCTTGGTCACCCTTGGCAAGGCCGCCGCCAAGCACCACCCGGCCCGACCAAGGCATGAGCTGACCCATCAGCAACCGCATCAGGGTCGACTTACCCGCGGCATTGGGCCCAATCAACACACACACCCGGCCGCACCGCAGCTCAACCGACACATCGCGTACAACCGCACGGCCAGGCGCGTAACCAAAGCTTAGCCCCCCAGCGACCACCGCTAGCTGGCGTGTACCAGCGGCCTGGGCCCTATCAGCCCCATCAACCCCAGCACCACCCGGGGTGGGGCAGAGACGAACGGGTTGTTGGGCCGGGGCGGCCTGAGGCATGTCATTAGATCCACAAAAACAAACAGACCAAACACCGGGTGACGCTGCCGCCCGGTCAGCGATTTTTCCATTTTAGGGTACAGCCGATGGCGTAGGTCTGGGGCTGATCCACGGGCCGACCATGGACCACCGCTTCGATCGCGTCGCGCAGCGGTTGCTGGGTGACCTGCGCAGCGTCCTGATAATGATCATCGATGCCGCCTTCGTACCGGCAGATCCCGTTGGCATCAAGCACAAAGATCTCTGGCGTGCGTTGCGCTCCGTAGGCCCGCGCCACCGATTGATCCTCATCGTGGGCGTACGGGAAGTTCATCCCCCACTGCTGGGCTGCGGCTTGCATCTGCTCGAAGCTGTCCTCGGGGTAAGCCTGCGCATCGTTCGAGCAGATCCCGATAAAACGCGCTGCCCCCCTGGCCTGGCGGCTTGCAGCGGCGGGGTCGTACCGGCGTTGCAGCTGGATCAGGCGGGGGATGTAGGCCTTGACGTACGGGCAATGGTTGCAGAGAAACATCACCACCGTCGCACCCACACGCGGGCATTCGTCCGCTAACCGGATGACCCGGCCATCGGTGGTGGGTAGCGCAAAGTCTGGGGCTTGGTGACCGGGCGAAAGCTTAGGCGGCAGCGTCGGGGGCATCGCGGGTCGCTCCTCAATCTTGGTGTGGCGTCTCTGGGAAGCATCTATCTTACCACTAATCCTGCTATTTAGGTCACCCGATATACCCCAAGGGTGTACCTTTAGACGCGTGTTGTCGAGGACCCATGAGCCGGAGGTTCGGGCTGACACCCGCCCAAGGCTCGCCCCAACCCCAGGGACCCCACGGCCATGACGTCAAAACAGGGCTCGAACACACCTGTGCCCGACCCCGACCCATCGCCCAACACCCACCCTGCGTTGAGCCTGATCGATGAGCTAGATAGCTACCTAAGCCAGATCAAGCCGGGCCGGCCCACCTCAGCAGCCACCGACAACGCCGATCAAAAACAACCCGCACAAAATCCACAAAAACCCGCGGCCCCAAAGCCGAAACCCAAGCAATCTCACCCACCCCGCCCACCGGCTGCTCAAGCCCCACCCAACCCACCCCAACCGCCACCCCCTGCGCTACCCCAGCCCGACGCCCCAACCCATACCACGACCCCACACCCAGCGCAACAGAACGATTTCGAACAGCGCACCAAAGCCTGGATGGATGAGCATATGGCCGCGTTGGACCAGCGCCAGCGTGAGCTGGACGATCAAGCCACCGCCTTTGAGCTCGAACGCAGCGAGCTGCAGAACATGCGCCTGCGTTTGGTTCAGGAAGGCAAGAAACTCAAGCAAGAGCGGGTCAAGATCGAGCAAGACAAACAAGCCCTGGCCAAAGCCCGCCAGCAACTTGAAACGCAACCCCAACCCCAGCAACCCCAACCCGCCACTCCAAGCCAAGAAACCCCAGGCTCTCCTGGCCAACCCCCCGAAGCCCTAGGCCCGCTGCGGGCCAGGCTCGATCGCCAGCAAAAACGAATCGAAGACCACCGCCGCAAGCTCGAGCACGCCTGGGCCAAGATCAAAAAAGAGAAAGCAGCGCTGATCAAGCAAAAGCAGGTGCTCCAAGCCAAGCAGCGAGCGGTCGAAGACGCCCAAGGCCCCTTGGTCGCCCGCAGCCCAGCTAGCGGTCAAACCGATCTGAAGCTGCAGATGCAGTACAACCAGCTGCGCGCCAACAAAGCCGCGGTCGACATGGCCCGCCAGCAGTACGCCGAGCTGCTCGAGCAGCAGCAGATCCTGGTTGAGGCCAAACGGTTCCTGGCCAGCTGCGAGGAAGAGATGGTCCGCCGGTGGTCGGTCCACCGCGGCATGGGGCTTGTGGGTGGGGTGGTGTCGTGTTTGTTGCTGCTGATCCTTTTCAGCTACGGGGTAGGGCACCGGGTCGTCAACCCGGTGTGGCGCGCCACCACGGTCGTAGGGGTCGCCGCCACGGTCTTCGACGAGTCCAGCTACGCCGATGCCTGGATCACCGACAACCATCAGCTGCTGGTGGGTGACCGGCTGCTTGGTGAGGCGATCCGGCTCAGCGCCCAGCGTGGGGTGCGGATCTTCAGCGATGAGAGCCAGATGCGGGAGGTGCTTAGCCAGGGGCTGTCGCTGGGGCTCCAGGCCCCGGGGCGCATGGTGATCGAGCTACGCCACACCAACCCCCAGCTGGTCATCCACGCCTTAGAAGCGCTGGCGCGTGCGTTTGTGAATCACCACACGGAAGAAGACCGCGCATCGGGTCGGCCTAATTCGATCCGGATCTACGAGGCCGCGGCACGCGACCCCCAGCCGGTGGAGGACCGCCGGATGGCCGCATCCTTGGTGACATTCGCGGTCTCGGCCACGCTGGTAGCCTTGACGGCGCTGGTGCTGCGGTGGTGGCTATCCCGATCGGTACGCGTGTTCGCAGCGCAATCGATCCCCGAGCTTGAGCAGCTCGAAGACAGCGACCTGTGGCCCACCGAGCCGGCCCAAGAAAACCACAACAACGACCTCCCCGAGGAAGAAGGCCCAGAGCAGGAACACGACGATGAAGACAGCGAAGCGCTGGATCCAGACGCACTCGAAGCAGCATTAGAAGACGACGATGACGATCAGCCCGTCGCGGAATTCGATGACGAACAAGAAAACGCCGCCGCCTAAACGATTGAATCATTCGTTCAACGAGCCGCGGCTGTAAGGGAGCGGGGCCATAGGATTTTCAAGGCAGATGGCGTTCACCGGAATATTCAATAATCGCCTGGGCGTTCTTCCCAGGCAGATCCTAAACCTTCTTGATAATCAGCGTATCGTTCTGGCCCCCGAAGCCGAAGCTGTTTGATAGCGCCATATCGATGGGCGCCGACCGGGCCTGGTTGGGGACGTAGTCCAGGTTGCACGCCGGGTCGGGGCGACGCAGGTTCACCGTGGGCGGCAGCTTCTGGTCGCGCAGGGCCAAGACACAGACGATCAACTCAACCGCACCGGCGGCGGCGATGAGGTGGCCCATCATGCTCTTGATCGAGCTTATCGGTACCTGTGGCGCGTGCTCGCCAAACACCGCGTTGACCGCGCGTGTCTCGATCGAATCGTTCTCTTTGGTGCCCGTGCCGTGGGCGGAGATATACCCCACCTCACTAGGTTTCACCCCCGCGCTATCCAGGGCCTGACGCATCGACGCGATCGCGCCGCGCCCGTCGGGGTGGATGTCGGTGATCCTGTAGGCGTCGGCCGAGCTGCCGTAGCCCAAAACCTCAGCCAAGATCGGGGCCCCGCGGTCCGTGGCGTGCGACAGGGTCTCGAGGATCAGCATCCCCGCGCCCTCACCCAAGACAAACCCGTCACGTGTCTGATCGAACGGGCGCGACGCGGCCTGGGGCTCGTCGTTGCGCGTCGATAAGGCTGTTAGACGATTAAAACCCGTGACGCCCAGCGGGTGGATCATGGTGTGTGCACCGCCTGCGATCATGGCATCGGCGTCGCCGCGGCGGAGGATCTGCGTGGCTTCCCCAATGGCCTGGGTCGAGGCGGCGCACGCGGTAAGGCAGTTGTAGCCCGGGCCACGCGCTTCAAACTCCATCGCCAGGTGCGTCAGCGGCATGTTGGGCTCTTGCTCGATCTCACACACCGCATTCATGTACTGCTTGGCGGCGTGTGCCCAGCGCAGCGTATCGAGTTGGTGAGATTGGGCGTCCCAGCCGCTGAGGTTGGTCGCGACGTAGTTGTCGAAGTCCAATGACCCCTCGCCCGAACCCAGGTAGATCCCCAATCGATCGTGATCTAACCTATCGAACCGATCCAGCCCCGCCGACTCCCACGCCTGAGCAGCCGCACCCAGCGCAAATGAAGTATTGAGCCCCACTCCTTCGTGGAAATCATGATTCTTGGTGTATTGCTTATAGTCGTAATTTTTCACCTGAGCAGAGAATTGCGTGGGGAAGGTCGACGCATCAAAGCGTGTCGTGGGCGCGATGCCCGACGCCCCGGCCAGCAGCTGGCCCCACACCGTCTCGATATCGTGGCCCAAAGGCGTCACCCACCCGATCCCGGTAATCACCACACGGTTATCCATCGCGATTCGCCTTCAAAATGGTCACGCTTCGACTTTCTTTAGCACCAGCGCCGCGTTTTGCCCACCCAAGCCTGAGCTGTAGACCAGCACGTAATCTATTTGAGTCGATTGCGCCGGCCCGCTGCGCGCATTGAGCTGTGCCAGCGGTTGATCGCAATTGATCCGTGCCGGCACGGTCTGTTCGTCGAGCGCTTTGGCGGCGATGCACACGTCCAACCCGCCGGTGCCCGCGCCGCAGGTGCCCATCAAGGACTTGGCTGACGCGATCGGGATCACGGGCAGCTGCTGGCCAAACACCCGCCTTAGCGCCTCGGCCTCGGCCCGGTCGTACGCGGGCGTCCCGGTGCCAAACGGGACGATCAAATCGATCTGGCTCGGTTCGATCCCTGCTTCGCGCATCGCCGCTCGGATCGCTGCCGATACCCCCAGCCCTTGGGGGTCGGGTGTTAACCCACGCGATTGGCGGTTCACGCTCTGCGATGCCCCAAACCCGATCACCTCCCCGTAAGCCCGCCGCCCACCCGCTTCGCCCCCACACCGCTGCTGGAATGTCTCGAGCGACTCAAGCACCACAATCCCCCCGCCTTCACCCACCACGGTGCCGGCTGCACCCTCACAAAATGGGCGCACCGCCTGGTCGGGTGGGTCCAGGTCGGTGGTGTTGAGCCGATCGGTCATGTGCTGACGCAGGAACGTCATGGGGTTGAGCTTGCTTTCGGCCCCGCCACAGAAACACAGGTCCGCCGCCCCACGCTGGATCACGCGCAGCGACTCGCCGATGCTCAGCAGCGCCGACGCCTCGCCGCAGGTGATCGTGTTGGACGGGCCTTGTGCGTCGTGGATGATCGTAACGTGGCAGGCCAACATGTTGGGCAGGTATTTCAGAAGCCACAGCGGGGTGAGGTGCCCCAGCCCTTCCTGCCCCCAGCGGTGATAATCAAATTGCCCCTGCTCATCGGTGGCTTGGGATAACGCGGCGGTGAGCTCGTTGAGTTCCGCGGCGATCAGACCCGCACCGATGTGGGCGCCCATGCGCGGGGGGGCGTAGGTGAGCTCAACTTCGCTGCCGTTGGCTTGGCTTCGGGTCACCAGGCCCGCGTCGTGTGCCGCCAGGTCCGCCGCCACCACCGCTAGCTCAATATCACGCGCCATGACTTTCGTAGCCTTGCGGTACGATTTAGGTACGTAGTCGCGGACCTTAAACGGTTCGACCTCCGACCCAATCGGGCAGCCGAATCCAGACGCGTCAAACCCACGCAGCGGCGCCACCGCGCTTTGACCGGCAACCACCTGGGGCCACGTCTGGTCGATCCCGATACCAAGCCCGCTGATCGGGCCCAACCCGGTGATCACCACACGTTTAGCCATCGCTTGGGTTCCCATTCGTGCCTGGATTTGTATGCAAAGCCCGCTGATCAATCAATCCGCATGGGTGGTATACCCATCGCGTCTATCCGCATCACCGTATCGATTTTAACCCTTAGCAGCCGGTTGGCTTGGCGCGCCCCTACGCCACCGCTCACGTGCTTGAGGATCGATACCGCCTGCCCCTGAGGCGTGTTGGGCTGACCGCAAACGGTCCCCCCCTAATGCGACGCCTCGATGGCGTGGACTTTCTCTAGGCGTCGCGCGTGCCGGGATTCGGCTGAGAAGGTGGCTTCGAGGAAAGCCTTCAGCAGCTCGTTGGCCAAGGCCGGCCCGATGATCCGGGCGCCTAAGCACAGCACGTTCATGTCGTCGTGTTCCACGCCTTGGTGGGCGCTGTAGGTGTCGTGGCACAGCCCGGCGCGTACGCCGGCGATCTTGTTCGCCGCTACGCACGCCCCCACCCCGCTGCCGCACAGCAGCACCCCCCGGTCGGCGTGGTTCTGCTGGATCGCTTGCCCGACGTAGCGCGCGTAATCGGGGTAGTCGTCATCGGGCTGGAGCTGGTGGGCGCCCAGGTCCAGCACCTCGTATCCCCAAGCCTCCATGAGGTCCGCCAGCGTTTGTTTGATCGGGAACCCACCGTGGTCCGCAGCTAGTGCAATCTTCATCGCGATAGGGCCTTTTGTTTGGAACAGGGGTCATCGCATCAGGCTGAACCGATACGGCCATCAAAAACGCTGCCTATTGCCCATGCCCTAACCAAGCGGCCTTTTTGTCAATCCATTTAGGGCCGGTACAACGCTGGGGTGGGCCTGAGATGATCACATCATACCGACTCCGTAACCAGGCCGCACGATGAGTTTATTCATGCCCACGATCTGCATCGCGGATCAAATCGGGTTTGTGATGCTGCGTTGGCGAGATTAAATCGGGTCGGCGTTGGGCGGTGCGTTCAAGCGATTGCTGCTTGCGCCAAGCTTCGATCTGGCTGTGGTGCCCGCCCAGCAACACGTCGGGGACTTCCATGCCCTGCCAATCTTGGGGGCGTGTGTAGTGGGGATGATCCAGCATCCGGTCGCGGCCCACAGAGAAGCTGTCGTGTGACGCGGATTGATCATCGCCTAGCACGCCCGGCAACAACCGCACGACCGCATCGATGAGCACCATCGCGGGCAGCTCACCGCCGGTGAGCACGTAATCACCGATGCTGACCTCTTGGATCGGATCGAGTTTTTGGATGACCCGCTGGTCGATCCCTTCGTAGTGGCCGGCGATGATCAGCAACCGCGGCAGCGTTGATAGCTGCTCGACGCGTTTCTGATCCAGCGGCTGGCCCTGTGGGGTCATGAGGATGCGTGTGGCGGGCCGTGGGTCAGCGGCCTCCACGGCTTGGACCGCGTCCCAGACGGGTTGGCATTGGATCACCATCCCCGGCCCGCCGCCGAATGGGCGCTGGTCGACTTTCTGGTGCTTGTCGGTGGTGTAATCGCGGATATCGGTCAGGTGGTAGCTGGCCGCAGGGGGGTGCAGCTGGGTGACGTCGTTCGGGTGGGGCTGTGGTCGGCTAGCGCGGCCCAAGATGCTAGCCCCCAGCACGCCACGGAACATCTCGGGGAACAGTGTCAGAACATCGATGCGCATCGTGCCGGTCCCCGCCCTGGGACTCGATCTTTGCGGTAGGCCTCAAACCGTGCGGGTAATCGTTTGCACCCGCTGTGATCAGCGTAGCAAGGTTTGTATTAACTGGCCGCTTTGCCAGGCGTGGGATCGATCCCCGCTTTCTTAAGCAGGTCGCGTACGGTCTGGCTGGGCTGAGCGCCGACGCTAAGCCAATACTTGACTCGGTCTTCCTTGAGCTTCAGGGCTTTATCGGGTTTGGGCTCGATCGGGTCGTAATAGCCCAGTTCTTCGATCGTCTTGCTGTCGCGTGCGGACCGGGCGTCCATCGCGTTCACCCGGTAGAACGGGCGGTGCCGCCGGCCAAACCGCTTGAGTCGTAGTCTTACTGCCACAGATCGCTCCTATACAGTCCTGTTTGGTTAGCTCGATGCTAGGTCCACCCGATGGGGCTCTTGCCTTAATCATAGCCGAACTGGGCTGCACATCAATCTTGATGCTCCCCTTCTCTCCCCATGGGTTACCGATGCGGTAGCGGGGCTGTATTTTGCTGCGAAACCGGGATCCCCAAGCGACCGAGCACTTGCTGGGCGGTGAGCCTGACCAGGGGTGGTTCGTTGGGGTCGTGGGCAAGCTGTTCGATTCGTTGGTATAGCGGCGGTTCATCGTGTTGAGCCAAGTAGTTGCCCGCGGCGATCAGGGCGTTTCGCTTGAACATGTCCAGCTTGATCCGTTTCAGGGCTGAGGATCGCAGCGCCTGCTGCCGGGCGTCGGCATCCCAGTTGAGGATGTCCAGCAGCGGCGTCGCGGGCCCGGGCGGGCGGGTGTTGTATCGCGGGTGGGTGGGGGGTGTGCCCAGTGGATCTGGCACCTGATCACCTGAGGCGCGATCCTCTGGCTTCTGTCGGTTGGGCTGGGCCAGTGGGGGCTGCTGGTTGTGGGGGCAGACTTCTTGACAGACATCGCAGCCGGCGATCCAATCGCCCATGGCTTTGTGGTGTTGGGGTTCGATCGGGCCGCGGTGCTCGATGGTGAGGTAGCTGATGCATCGGCTGGCGTCGAGCTGGTAGGGGGTGATGCACTGGGTGGGGCAGGCGTCGATGCAGCGTGTGCACGTGCCGCAGTGGTCGGGCATGGGGCTGGGCGTGGCGGGGCCGGGCTCGATCGGGAGGGTGGTCACGATCTGGCCCAGCAGCAGCCAGGAGCCTTGCTTGGGGTGGATCAGCAGCGTGTGTTTGCCAACCCACCCCATTCCGGCGCGTTGGGCGTGTTCACGCTCGAGGATCGGCGCTGTATCGACCGCGGCTTGGTAGTCATGATCGGGCCAACGCCCACGCAGCGCGTCGGCCAGTTGGAACAGCCGTTTCTTCATCACCCGGTGGTAGTCGTCGCCCCAGGCGTAGCGCGCGATGCGCCCGGTGGGAGCGCTGGGGTTAGGGGGTGATGCGTGGTGGTGGGCCGTGGGTGTCGCGGGGTAGCGGTCGGCCACGCACAGGATCGATTGGGCGTTGGGCAGCAGTTTCTGCGGGTCTAACCGCTGCTCAACGTGTTTTGCCAGGTAAGCCATTTCGCCGTGTTGGTCTTGGCTTAGCCATTGGTGGAAATAATCGGCGTGCTGGGTTGGCTTTGCGGGTGCGACCCCAAACAGCGCAAACCCCAAGCCGTCGGCTAAACGCTTCACAAACTCAAAGCGACACACACTTGAGGCTTGGGTTGGGTTGTGTGACAGCGGTTAATCCCCATATTGGTATGTCTTATGCGTTAGAAGAACCCCGCTTCCTTACGGTCGCGGCTCGTTGTGGGCGAGCACGGATTAATCGTCGGTGTCTTCGCCGGCCTGCGGGGAGACGCCGTAGATCACAAAGCGATGGCTGGCGGGCTCGAAGCCGTGCTGCTGGCAGATCCGGTCACGGATCTGGGTTAACTCGGGGGCATCGAACTCGATGATCTGGTGCGTCTCCACACACACCAGGTACCCCTTGGGTTCGCGCCCGATGCTCCGCTGGTAGTGGGCTTGCTTGGCGTCGATCAGCACCTCGGTGATGATCTTGGCTTCTAGCAGGTGTTTGAGGGTGCGGTAGATGGTGGCTTTGCTGACGCGTCGGCCCTCGTGCCGCATCTCGTTGAGCAGCTCGTCGGCTTCAAACACACCCGATTTGGCCAACACCGCATCGAGGATCCGGGCCCGTTCGGAGGTGAACTTGAGCCCCTGCCCCTTCAAGAACCGGCGAAACACCGCACAGACCGGCTGGATCAGCGGCTCATCACTGGATGGGACCGTAACGGTATTAAACATCAGGTTTATTTTATACCCATCGCCGGGCGAAATGGGGATGACACCACAAGAAAGTAAGGGTGTGGCGTGAAAGACCCACATCCCGATCGACGAACCCCCCAGCGAGCCGCGCCTGTAAGGAAGCGGGTGATCGGCTTTTTAGGGTTCAAGCCCGCTTCCTTACAGGCGCGGCTCGCTGGGGGGTTCGTCGATCGGTTGGGGCTGGGGCGGCTGCACGTGGGTGGGGTCCAACGCCCCCTTGCCCTGATCAAAGCTGTAGCAGCAGATGGGGATCACAAACAGCTGTAAGAGTGTGGCGAACCCTAACCCAAACATCATGGCGACGGTGAGTGGCTGGAAGAACTCGCCGCCACCCGCGAGGTTCAGGCCCAGCGGCAGCAGCCCGCCGATGGTGGTGACGGTGGTTAGGAAGATCGGTCGCAGTCGCAGCTGGCCGGCGTAGATCACCGCGCGCTCCAGCGGGATCCCCGCGTTGCGCAACCGGTTGATGAAGTCGACCAGCACGATCGCGTCGTTGACCACGATCCCCGATAGCGCCACCACGCCGATCATCGCCGCGATCGAGAAATACAACCCGCACACCGCCAACCCAAACGACACCCCGACCAGGCTCAGCGGGACGCTGGACAAGACGATCAGTGGTTGAATGAAGCTGTTGAACTTGATCACCAGCACCAGCATCATCGCCGCCACCGCCAGCAGCAGCGCGATGTTCAGGTCTTCGAGCGCTTCGTCGCGCATCTCGGTCTCGCCACCGAATTCGATCATCGCGTCCTGATCGGACCAGATCATGCGCTGGCCCCGGTCCAGCGCTAGGGCGCGCTGCTTGGCGGGTGATAGGTCGGGCCGCAGCTCTGTAATCAGCGCGGCTTTGACATCGTCGACCAAGACCCCTTCTTCGGTCTGAGCCCGGATGTTGATCACCCGCATGCCGTCGTAGTGGCGGATGACGTTAGCGCTTTGCGCGCGCTGGATCTGAGCCACTTGTGCCAACGACACAATCCGGCCGGTTGGGCTGCGCAGCGGCAGGTTGGCTAGGTCTTCGACCTGGTCGCGGCTGGCCGATTGGTTGCGCAGACGTAGGTCGATCTCCTCGGTGCCGTCGAAATCCACCTGCCCTACGCGCACACCGTCTAACGCGTAGTTGACGCTGGTGGCGATCTGGGCCGCATCGATATCAAATAGGCTGGCGATGGTGCGGTTGGGGTCGACTTCGAGTTCTTGGCGTGGGCGGTAGTCCATGTTGACACCAAACACGCCCGGCATGCCCGCTAGCAAGGCATGGATATCGGCTGCGCGTTGGGCCAAGTCTTCGAGCGTGACCGACGACCCGGCCCGGCCCAGCACACGTACCAAAATCGGCGCGCCGGCGGGTGGGCCTTCTTTGGGTGATTTGACCCGCACCAGCACGCCGGGGATCTCCGGCAACGCGTCGCTGATCGCCCTGCGGATCTGGGCCGCGGTGCGTGTGCGGTTCTCGGCCAGCTTCAGCTCGATGTAGATCATCCCAAACTCGGGACCGGCGCCTTCTTCGTTGTCGAGGCGGGTGTTGAGTGCCCCCGGTTCGCCGATGGTGGTCACCGGGCCAACGGGTTTGCCGCCCGGGGGGGTGTACCACTCATCGGGTTGGATCGCGCTGATGACGGCCTTTTCGAGTTGCTTGGCGACTTTGGCGGTCCGCTTCTGCATCGACGAACCCAGCGGCAGCTCAAAGTAGACTTCGATAATCGGCACATCGGTGTCGGGGAAGAACTCCATCCCCACCGCACCGGTCATAAACAACAACACCGGGGTCAGCGTGATCACAATGGATAGCGCTAGGACCATCAAGCGGTGGTGCAGGGCGTAGCTCAATATCCGGCCGTAGGCCTGCTTGATCGGGCTGGCCGCAGCGGTCGCCTCAACCCCGGCGATCTCGATCTCTTCGGGGCTGCGGGTGGTGTCATCGGCATGCTCTTCCTGGATCGTGGCCATCAACGCCAGGTGGTCCTTGGGCACCTTCATCATGTACATGCTTAGCACGGGCAGCAGGAAGTGATCCACGAGCATGGCCGAGCACAGCGCAAAGAAGACCACGACCGGTAGCTGCCCAAGGAACTCGCCCATGACGCCGCGTACGAGGAACATCGGCCCGAATGCGGCGAACGTGGTCAGGTAAGCCGAGACCAAAGACGAACCCACCTCGCCGATGCCCCGCTTGGCCGACTCGATCGGGGAGCGGCCCAGCTCCCGGTGGCGGTAGATGTTCTCGCCTACGATGATGCACCCATCGACCACCATACCCACGACCAGGATCATGCCAAACAGCGTCATGTTGTTGATCGTCAGGTCATTGGAGACGGATTGGCGTGCAAACCACATGAAGCCCGCGGTGCCCAAGAGCGCAAACGGGACGGAGATGCTGATCAGCGAGGCGTTGCGCCACCCCAGCGCCAGCCACAGGATCAGCACGACCAGGGTCAACCCATAGGCGGCGCTGGTTGCTAACTGGTCGATCATGTACCCGATCTCACGGGCCTGGGACCGGACCACCCCGATCTGGACCTGCTGGTCGCCTTGGGCTTCGTCCACAAACTGGTTGACCAGCCCGTGGATGGTGTTGGCCGTAGCCAGCACGTCGATGTCTGTCTTGGCTCGCACCAGCAGCACGGCGGCTTCTTCGCCTTGGTAGCGGGCCATGCTCTTGGCGACTTGATAATCCATCTTCACATTGGCCAGGTCTGAGAGGATGACCGGCTTGCCGCTGCGTGAGCCCAGGGGGACTTCTCGGATCTGATCGAGGCTGCGCAGCTTGGTGCGGCTGCGCACGCGCTGGTCCTCCCCGCGGGACGACTCGATCGACCCGCTTGGGGCGTCCATGTTCGCCCTTCGGATCGCCGACTCGATGTCGGTGTAGCTAAACCCATAGAGGGTCATCAGGTGGGGGTTGAGCTCGATCTGCACCTCGCGGTCGCGTTTGCCAAATACGTCGACCGCGGCCACGCCGTCGACTTTTTCGATCCGCGCTTCGAGGTCGTCCACGACGCGTCGGCGCTGCTCGTCGCTGGCACCGCCGGCTACGATGACCTGGATAATCGGGAAATCATCGAATGCGATGTCGTTGACCGTTGGCCCGGGGTCCTGCTGGGCCTCGGTGGGGAACTCGCTCTTGACGCGGTTGATCATGCTCTCGACGTCGCGTTTGGCTTCGGTGACGTCCATGGCTTCGTCGAAGACAAACATCATCACCGCGGCGCCGTTGACCGCCTGTGAGATCACCGACCCGTTGTCTCGGAGGTTGTCGAGGCTGGTGTCGACTTCATCCTCGACCTTGTCGACGATCTGGTCTTCGTTGGTGGTGGGTGTAGCGCCTGGGTTGGGCACGGCCACGACGATCACCGGCAGCTTGATCCGAGGTGTGCGTTCCTTGGGGAGCGTGGCCAATCCCGCTAGCCCCAGCATGCAGACCGATACACCCGCGACCAGGACCAGCCGTGGCAACTCGATGGCTCGTTCGCTTAATCGCATGGCGGTGGCCTGTGTGGATGGTTTGGGTTAGGGGCGCTGGGTGTCGGGGGCGCCGGCCATGGATTTGATTGGCCTGATCGTCTGTCCGTCGCGCAGCCGGGCGTGTCCTTCCACAATCAGCTGGGTTAACCCATCGGGGGGCTTGCGTACCAGGTAGTAATCTTTATCGAAGGCCATGGGTGCAAACCAAACCCGCCTCGCCACCGTGGCGGGGACATCGACCTTGGCGTTGCCCGCGGGCCCTAGGTCCAAGCCGGTTTGGTAACCCTGCTTGACAAAGAATGCCCACGCGCGGTCGCCGTCGCGCACCGCGGCGGTGGCGGGTATCGCGATGGCGCGCTGCTTCATGACCGAGACGGTCGCCTTGCCGACCATGCCGGGGTAGAGCATGCCGTCTTCATTGTCCATCTCGATCTCGACATTAAATAATCCGGTCATGTCATCGGCGGCGGGTGGGACGACTGTGACCACGCCTTCCCGTGGCCGCTTGAGACGCTGGGAGTTGCTTAACAGGGTGGCTTGGGAGGCTAACGCGAGCACCTCGACCGAGACTGTTTGCCCTTCACGCAGGAACGGGACCTTGCGCTCCACCACGCCGATGGCTAGCTTGACCTTGCTGAGATCCACGAGCGTAGCCACGGTGTCACCCGGCTGCACCATCTGGCCGATCTCGACGGGGACCGCCGCCACCGTGGCTTTCATGGGCGCGCGCAGGGTGGCGTCTTGGAGGTCGACGTTGGCCATGGTGGTGGCGGCCCGGGCCGACCGGTAGGCCGCTTGGGCCGAGGACAGGCTGGCCCTAGCCGCCTCGAGTTTGGCGCGGGACAGATCGACCTGCAGCTGTGCTTTTTCTACCTCGCGGCTGGTGGTGGCGTCGCGTGAACGCAGCTGTTCCAACCGCTCAAGCTCGCGTTTGGCGTCTTGGAGTTGTGCGTTGGCCTGGGCGATTTCGGCTGAGGCGGTGGACATGGCGGCCTTGGCGTCGGCGGCCGTGGCCTGGGCCTGCTCGACCGCGGCTTCGTAGCGGATCGGCTCGAGCTTGGCGATCACGTTGCCTTCGCGCACGATCTGGTTTTCAGTTAGCGGTGTGTTTTTGCGCCACCCGATCTGCTCGATCCGGCCGGTGATCTGGAACGCCATGTCGACCCGGGCGTTGGCTTCGATCAGACCATAGAACGACTCGGTGAGTTCGTACTGCCGCTCTTCAAGGTCGATGCAGCGCACCGCCACCGGTTTGATCGCTGCGGTTGGGGTGTAGCCCTTGGTGGTTTTGGGGGTACGGTGATAGGCCCCCAAGCCAACCAAGATCAGGCCCGTCCCAAACGCCAAGATAAGCCAGAGCCGGGATTTCAAACCGATGCCCTTTTCTATCTGCCTGTCTGTGAGCGCCGCAACAGGGCGGCGCTAGATGGTTCATGCCGTTAGGCTTGCCCGCGGAGAGACGATGGGTAGCAGCGTCGCGTGTCAATCGCCCCTTGCTTAATAGTCGGCTTGGTGGGTTTTACCAAGCACAGGCTGTGATTATAGACAGATGTCATTATGATCGGCCGATAAAGGCGGGCGATCCATTGTACGCCATGGGGGATGGATGATGGGCGGACGATGATTGGAGCCTAGGCCTGCATTTTTTATCGGATCGCTTGAGGCAGATGGTTGGGGCAACAGCGTTGGTGCTGGCGACGTGCTTTACGGATAGGGCGTACGCGGTGGTGGGGCCTGCAGCTGGAGCTGGCCCACTAAGCCCTGAAAGGATGAGCAGCCCTGCTCTTTGAGGTATTGGGTGAGGCCTTGGGTGATGGTGACCGGTGTGGCGGGGTCGACAAACAGGGCGGTGCCCACCGCCAGTGCGCTGGCGCCTGCCAGGAGGAACTCCACCGCGTCTTGCCAGTATTGGATGCCCCCCATGCCGATGATCGGCACCCCGGCTTGTCGTGTGACGCCGTGGTAAACCCGGTAGACCAAGTAGACCGCCAGCGGCCGGATCGCCGGGCCTGATAATCCTCCGGTGCCGTTAGCCAAGCGTGGGCGGCGTTTATAGATATCGACCGCCATCGCCGTGTAGGTGTTGATCAGGCTCAGGATGTCCGCCCCACCATCGACCGCAGCGCCGGCGGTGGTCGTGATGTCACCCACGTTGGGCGATAGCTTCACGATCAGCTTGCAGCCCGGGCGCATCGCGTCACGCACGTGTCGAACTAAATCTTTGAGCAGCTTGGGGTTGGTCCCAAAGGTCAAACCATCGGCAACATTCGGGCACGATACGTTCAGCTCGATCGCATCGACATCCTCGTCGTCGGCGATCCGGCCGGCGGTGGCGACATAGTCTTCGATGCTGTGGCCCGCGACGTTGACGATGATCCGCGGCCCGCTGGCACGCAGCTGTCGCAGCGGCGGTAGCTTCTCGGCCATGAACTGATCCAGCCCGACGTTGGCCAACCCGATCGCGTTGAGCATCCCGCCCCGGGTCTCGACGATGCGGTGGGCTTCGTTGCCTGGTCGCGGCTTGGCGGTGATGCTCTTGGTGACAAACGCTCCTAGCTTCGATAGGTCGACAAAATCAGCGTACTCATACCCGTAGCCGCAGGTGCCCGACGCGGTCATCATTGGGTTGACCAGGCTTAGCCCCGCCAGGTCGACCGCTAGCTTGGGCGAGCTGATTTGATCTTGACCTGAGCCGGGTTGATTCATAGGCATTCCTGCTGTGGACGACCAGTGATTGGGGGTGAAAGATCAGGCCTATCGTACACCACCAAATACAAGGCGTATGATAATAGCGTGGAACCCGTTGGCTTACCTTATGTGTTTGGATTTGGCCCACCTGCGCTGCGCCGGCTGATGGTGGCGTGGGGGATGCCCGCGTTCCGTGGGGATCAGGTGTTGCGTTGGGTGTATCAGCGCGGTGTGGCAGACCCGTTGGCGATGACGGATATCGCCAAGGCCGATCAACAAGAGCTGCGTCGGCGACTGGGTTTTACTGCGGGCCGGGTTGTCCGACACGACCAGGCCAGCGATGGGGTTCAGAAGCTGCTGCTCCAATGGCCAGCGCCTCCGCGACCCACATCGGGGACTGGGGCTGCGTTAGGGTTGCCGCTGGTGAATGACGACCCGGCTCACCAGACCGAGTGTGTGTTGATCCCCTCGGCTCGCAGCGGTTCGGGTCGCGGTTCAGCGCGTCAGACCGCGTGCATCTCCAGCCAGATCGGCTGCCCCGTGGGTTGTACGTTTTGTGCTTCGGGCCTGGGCGGGCTGGATGGCGATCTGGTGGCCGGTCAGATCGTGGAGCAGGTCTGGCGGCTGTCGACCCTGCCCATGGTCGAGCGGATCACGCACGTGGTGTTTATGGGCATGGGTGAGCCTTTAGCCAACTTCGAGCAGGTGGTCCAAGCGGTGCGAGCGCTGACCGCCCCGTGGGGGTTGGGGATCTCACCGCGTCGGGTGACGATCAGCACGGTGGGCCTGCCGGCGCAGATCCGTCGGCTGGCGAAGCTGGATCTACCCATTACCTTAGCGATCAGCCTCCACGCGCCCAACGACGCGCTGCGACAGGAATTGATCCCCTGGGCCAAGCACATACGGATCGAGCAGCTGATCGACGCCGCCCGGTTCTATTTTGCCCAGACCCACCGCGAAGTGACGCTGGAATACACGCTGATGCGTGGCGTGAACGATCAGCCCGATCACGCCACGCAGCTGGCCCGGGTAGCGAAGCAGATCCGGTCGAATGTGAACTTGATCCGGTACAACCCGGTGTCTGGGCTGGCGTTTGAGCGGCCCGCGACGCCTGATGTGCACCGGTTTCAGTCGCGGCTGCGTGGCGCGGGTGTCAACACGCATATCCGTGCTAGCCGCGGGCGGGACATCGCGGCGGCTTGTGGCCAATTACGCCACGAACAGCGGCTTACGGCTGCTACAGGCACGATCTGAACCCCCAAGGGCCTGCTGGGGGTCGATGGTTTGGGCCAAGAAATCCTTTGACAAAAGGGCTTGAGTCATCTATTTTTTTGATACTGGAATTCAATTTCATTGAGGCTCGCTTTGGATCAGGCACCCCATCAATCCCGTTTAACGATCGATGCCAGCCTTGACGAGGCTGTCCACTTGGATCGGTTGCAGCCCCGGGAGTGTGGGACGGTGTGCGCGGTCGATGCGGGTGATGGGTCGGCCCAGCAGCTGATGGCGATGGGGGTTTGTATTGGTCGGCGGGTTGAAGTGGTTCAATGCGGCGACCCCTTGATTTTGCGGGTGCTTGGCTCGCGGATCGGTGTGTCGGCCCGGTTAGCTAAGCAGGTCTTGGTCCAACGGTGCGGCGAGACGCAGTGTGCTGCGTCGTTTCCACAGAGGGGGCCGGGATGAGCACCATCCCATTAACGGTGCGTCCCCCCGTCCGTGTGATGGGCCATCAGCCGGCGTGCCTGGCTCTGGTGGGCAACCCCAATGCGGGCAAGACCACGCTGTTTAATGCGCTGACCGGTCTGCGCGCCAAGACCGCAAACTTCCCAGGCACCACGGTGGAGCACCGGGTGGGTCGGGTGACGCTGGGGGGGCAGACGGTCCAGCTGTTGGACCTGCCTGGGCTGTACAGCCTCGCCGCGGCAACGCCCGAAGAGAAGCTGACGCGTGACGCGTTGATGGGGCAGGTCACGGGCCACCCCAAGCCCACGGTGGTGGTGCTGATCGTTGACGCGACGAACCTAGAACGGAACTTATATCTCGCTAGCCAGGTCTTGGAGCTGGGGCTGCCGACGGTGATCGCGTTGAACATGGTCGACCTAGCCAAGCGAGAGGGGGTCCGGGTCGATGCCAAAAAGCTTAGCCGAGAGTTGGGCTGCCCCGTGGCGCCGATCGTCGCACGCAGCGGCTGGGGGATGGACCGGTTCCGCCGCGAGGTCGAACAATTCATCGACCCGCCTGAGACTCAGCTTTCGGACCCGGCCCAGCCGGGCCTAGATCCGGGGGCAGCAGCGGCGTGTGCTTGCTCGGGCTGCCCGTTCCAGGCGCGGTACCAGTGGGCTGAGGGTGTGGGCGCTCGGTGTACCACGGGCCAGCGGGCCAGCACCAGCAGCGCGACGGAGAAGATCGATCGGGTTTTGACCCACCCCGCCATCGGGGTGGGGGTGTTTTTCACGGTGATGTTTGCGGTGTTTGCGCTGATCTTCTGGATCGCGCAGTACCCGATGGATTGGATCGACGGTTTGTTCGCTTCGGCGGGTGGGGTTGCGGCGCGGGTGTTGCCTGCGGGTGATCTGCGCAGCTTGGTGGTGGAGGGTGTGATCGGCGGGGTGGGGGGGATGCTGGTGTTCCTGCCACAGATCTGCATCTTGTTCTTTTTCTTGTCGTTGTTAGAGGACACGGGATACCTGGCTCGGGCGGCGTTTGTGATGGACCGGCTGATGCGCCGCGTGGGGTTGCCGGGCAAGGCGTTTGTGCCGCTGCTGTCGGCCCACGCGTGTGCGATCCCGGCGATCATGGCCACGCGTGTGATCGAAGACAAGCGTGACCGGCTGGTGACGGTCTTGGTCGCGCCGCTGATGACCTGCTCGGCTCGGATCCCGGTTTACGCGATGGTGACGGCTTTGCTGTTTTGGGATCAGCCGATCAAGGCAGCGATGCTGTTTACCGGGGCGTATGGGTTAGGCATTGTGGCGGCGTTGACGATGGCGTTTGTGTTTAAGCGCACGATCCTCAAGGGTCATAGCCAGCCGCTGGTGCTAGAGCTGCCTAGTTATAAGGTTCCGAGTCTGCGTAACGCGTTGATCACGATGTATGATCGGGCGTTGGTGTTTATCAAGAAGGCGGGGACGGTGATCCTGCTGATCTCGATCGGGCTGTGGGCGTTGGCCACCTACCCCAAGAGCCCGCCGCCCGCTGAAGCGGTGAGGATGACCCAGCAAGCCCAATCGCTCGAAGCCCAGGGCCACACCCCACAGGCCCAGCAGCTGCGTGACGACGCCCAGCGCCTCACAAACCGTCACGCGTTAAGCCAGTCGTTTGCGGGTCGGATGGGGCGGTTCATCGAGCCGGTGATCGAGCCGCTTGGGTTTGATTGGCAGATCGGGGTGGGGGTGGTCAGCTCGTTTGCCGCACGGGAGGTGATCGTTTCGACGCTAGCGGTGGTGTACGGCGTGGGGGCGGATACCGCAGACGAAAACCCCGATACGTTTTATGACACCCTGGCCGCTGCCCAGCGGTCGGACGGGTCGCCCGTGTTTACAACCGCGACGTGTGTGAGCCTGCTGGTGTTTTATGTGTTGGCGATGCAGTGCCTGCCCACACAGGCGGTAACCAAGCGGGAGACCAACAGCTGGCGTTGGCCGGCGTTCCAGCTGGTGTACATGACGCTGCTGGCCTATGCGGGTGCTTGGGTGGCGTTCCGGGTGGCCAGCTTAGGGTAGGCTCTTATTCTTCTTTGACGATGTTGTTCGGCGCTGGAAATACTCATTAAAAGCTGGTTCTTCCGCGAATGCCATTAAGCTAAGCCTTAATCTCAATCGCAACGATAGCTTGCCGCAAGACATGCCTTGGTTTGACCATGAGCGGATACTTCTTCATGCGTCGTTTGATCACGCGTGGTTCGTATCGGTTGCGGCGTGTGGGATTCACGATCAGGTCATGATCGGTCGGCGAGTGGAGCAAAACACATAAATAGCGTTGGGCATCGATGAAACGGATGCGATCGGGCCCGACCCGTTGACGTTGAGCGGCTTGGAGCATGGCTAGACGGATCAGGTTGTAGACCAGCACGAACATCCATAGTTCCTTCATCACGCCCTCGACGGTCTTGCAACGCAACACGTCCATCCCCGGGGTGATCTTGATGTGACGTAAGTCGATCTCGATCTGCCATCGGTCGCCGTACAGTTGCGTCAGCTGCGACTTCGGATACACCTGCGGGTCGAGCAACGTGGTCACCAGTGTCACGACGCGGGTGCGGAATCCCTTGCGGCCGACGCGGTAGCGTAACTCTCGTAAATCGATCTGATCCGGCAACGACTCATACTGCTGCTGACTCATCCAACGAGGCTTGGGCGATACACACTTGAAGTAGCGAACCACCTGATCCTCCTGGCCCAGCCGACGCACCCAACGGGAATTGGGGTGGTGGCGACGTTGAGCCTGTGGCCGGTCCAACGCGCAGACTCGCCCGGTGGTGAAATCCACCTTCACCCGCTGATGCAATCGGAACACCGCGTGCATTTTGGCCTGTAAAACAAGGGCTAAATGAGCGAATGAACAGAAACCGCGATCGGCGACGATCACGTCGTTGGCCCCCAGGCGTTCGTGGACACGCGGCATGTGCATCATGTCTTGATCGACCAAAGCCCCCACCAGCAAGTCCAGCCACAGCCCGGTCCCCGCGTGTAGAAGCCACCGGGAACCCACAGCCCACCGGCTGAACACGGGGTTGACCGAACCGCTTCTGCAGCGGGGCCGTGGCGGGCATCGAGACCCCCGAACCATCGATCCGCCAGACGCGATGCCCCAACCACAAGCTCTGCTGATCACACACCACGGCCAACGTTTGGGCGACACGACGCACCAGCAGGATGATCACTTTCAGCGGCAGCCGCATCCGCGCCTGACAGTACCCCGAGGCGGTAAACGATAAGCCCGACAAGTGGCGCAGATGACCGCAGGCCGTATTGCTATGGAGGATCTGTAGAACGAACAGTCGGATCAGAACCGCCGGGTTCAACGGCCCCATCCGCCAGCGGTAGCCTTCGCTGCGGCAGATCGAAAATACAGATGAATCGTCTAACAGACTCGCCAGATCCTCCTTGACGCGACGCAGCCAGTCATGGAGATTGACCATCCTTGGTCTCCTGTTGAAGTGTTGTTCGGTACAACAACATTCTCGCAGCAGATCCATCTACGCGCCAACACGATCAACCCCCAGAACTGAAAGAACTTAAGGATTAGATTAATGGCATTCGAGCCACCCCCTCGCCGAATGAGACAGTGATCGGCGTGTAAGGTCTTGTCCACAAATGGAATTGACACAAAGACACGGACTTGCAACGATATAGATAACTGTCGGAGAGGTGGCCGAGTGGCTGAAGGCAACGGTTTGCTAAACCGTCGTACTGGGTATTCCCGGTACCGCGGGTTCGAATCCCGCCCTCTCCGTTACTCCTTATTTTATCGCCCTTTCTGCTTACTTGGCAGGAAGTTACATTTGTCGTCCGGTGAGAGCTGATTGAGTCGTCCAGTCTTCTACAGTCTCTGGGAGTCTCATGCTGTCCGTCATTTTGCGCCAAGTAGAGCGCCAAACTTTTGCCCTCGATATCCGTGCCATCGGTGCCCGTGGCCTGTAATTTTTGATTTTTAACGGATGACAGATCGGGCTGTCAAGTTCCCCGAAGTTTTACGAGGTTAGCGAACCCGAAGTGTGACGAATGGGGTTTATGGTGGTCTTGGGTTCATGGTTGGTCCTTTCGTGGGTGTGTGTTCCGCCAGTGCCCACCCCGCGCGGGGTGGGCACTGGCGGCGCGATTTAGGTCTGAAGGCCCTTGGGCGTTTTGTCGGATCGTTGATCCATCGCCTCCTGTAGATCCTTGAGTCGGTAGCTTCGGCCCTTGATATTTAAGACGTGACTGGCGTGTAGCAGGCGGTCGAGGATGGCTGTGGCGAGGGCTTCATCGTCGGCCAGCATCCCCGGCCACTGGGCGATCCCCTTGTTGGTCGTGATACACACCGAGCCCTTCTGATAGCGATGATTCACCACGCGGAAGAAGAGGTTCGCTTCCTCACGGGTAAAGCGTTGGAAGCCCATCTCGTCGATGACCAGCAGCATCGACGCCATGTATTTGCGGTGCTTTAACCGGGCAGGCAGCAGGTCACCGTCTCGTTTGAGCTGATGCAACAGTTCGTCGATCCGATAAAACGCCACCGAAAAACCCTGTTCGATCGCCCGTGTGGCCAACGCGACGGCTAAGTGTGTTTTGCCCACACCCGGGGGGCCTTGAATCAACAACGAACGGTGCTGGGCGATCCAGCTACAAGTCGACAGCGTCTCGATCTGATGGCGTTGAACCGACGGCTGAAAGGTAAAGTCAAAGTTGCTGATCGTCTGCCCGGTGGGCAGGTGAGAGATCTTCAGCGATTGGGCGATCCGACGTTCGTTCTGACGCTCTAACTCCCAACGGATCAGTTCATCCAGGAACACCGTGGCGCTCCACTTGTGGGTGACCGCATCACTGAGAAGATCCGGCAACGCCTGGGCGACAAACCCCAGCCGCAAGGCTTCGAGGCGGTGACGCAAGGCTTCCATATCCTGCGTCGGCGCGGGCTTGGGCAGGATCCCTTGGGCCAGCAACTTCCGGGTGTCGTAAGCCCTCATCGCGACACCCCCGCCAGCATGGCGTATAAATCCATCGATCGAACTTGAGGCGTCTGTCCCATGATCTGCTGGAGTGCCTGGGATCGCTTGCCCAGCGGCGTGGGACGAGCCACCGTGGGGGTTGAGTCGCCCTCGTAACACGCTGGATCGATCAGCACGCGTGAGTCGGTATGACGCGGGTATTGCCCAACGATCTGGCCTTGCTTGGAGTCAACGATCTGAACGACCTGGGCACAACCACGCGCTTCAAGGCGTTGGCCCACGTACCGAAACGGCACCGCATACGTACGCCCATCGAACCGGATCGTGCAATCCTTATGAACCGGGCAATCACGGATCATATCAAACGGTTGGGGCATCAAAGCAGGTAACGGACGCAGCAAAGCCTTTTCCTGCTGCCAGGTCTCGGGGCCGGCACCGATGTCCACCTGGGTCTCTAGCCAGTCGCTTTGAGTCATCGCACCCGGCGGCGTCTCGATCCGGCGAAACGCACGCAACCGGGGCCTTGGAAACTAAACCACTACCGGCTAAAGCCGGTAGGTTTCCCGGCGACTGAAAGTCGCTATTTCGTCTAAAGCCGACTCAAGCCTCGCCTGAAGCCGGCTAAAGCTACTCGTCGGCTACGGTGAATCCGTCGTCTGGAGGTTGTTGCTGATGCTCGATATACGCCTTGATCATCTCGTCCGTCACCGTCCCCGACGAGGCGCAGAAGTAACCCCGGGCCCAGAGGTGGCGGCCCCAGTACCGACGCTTCAACTCCGAAAACTCTTGCTGGAGCAACCGCGAAGAACGACCCTTGATGTATTGCACACCAAGAGCCACCGACATCCGCGGCGGGATCGACGCGAATAGGTGAACGTGATCCCGGCTCACGTGCCCTTTGAGTATCGTGATATCCTTGGCCATGCAGACCTGACGGATCGTGTCCCGGGCCCGGACCGCGATCTGCCCCGTGAGCACCGGATACCGATACTTCGTCACCCACACCAAGTGGTACTTGACGTCGTAGATCGTGTGGGCTCCGTGACGATATTCGGTTGGGGACATCCATCGAGTTTACCTCAAGAAGATACGCTCAAGCGGTTACGCCTAAAGGCGAAGGTTTCGACCCGGATGGTGGAATAATGAAGTGATACGGATCTGCTCGGAAGAGGTCCTTCAAGAAACCTTAGCCCGACCGGAAGTCAAAGCCACACGCTGGTTCAATCGGTTTGAAGGCGATCTCCGGCTTGCGCGCGAGACGCTTCAAGAAGAGGACCTCACCGTATCCCCGATCAGGGGGACCACGCTGATCCAGATCGCGGTCCGATCGCCGTACCCCGACGACGCCCCAATCATTGTCGACGCGATTGTCACGGTCTATATGCAGAAGCTCCACAGCGATAGCACCAATGAAATCGAGGGGATCCGCCGCACCTTCCTCCAGGAATCGACCCGCGCCGACGAAGAAGTCAGACAGCTCGATACCCAGATCCGGCAGTTCACCGCCGTCGAAAACCTGGAAACCCTCAACACCCACCAGAGCGCCGCATCGATACGGTACGCACAGTTAACACAGACACAAACCACGTTGGAGATCGCTTACGAAGAAGCCAAGGCCGTTGCCGATGGGCTAACCCAATCCTTCCAATTGAACGAATTCAACCCCTCAGCCGATGACGTCCTTCAAATGGAAGCCACGCCCGCGCTATGGCGGATCAAGCACCGCATCCTGGAACTCAACCAAGAGCTCCACAACACCCAGAAGCAGCTTGGGAAAAACCACCGCGCCGCGGCGCAGCTCAAAATCGCCCTAGTATTTCATCACGTCATAATTTTCGGGTAGAGGCGCTTGAGTTTGATTCTGGCATCGGCGGTGGTGAATTGCCAATCGACGCCGGTTTGGCTGGCGTTGCGTTGGGACGACCAGGCTTGGGTTTCGTGGCGAATCGTTCGTGTTTCTGGAACCCGACGGTTGAGACATTGGCGGCTGAGCACGCTCAACTCGCATTCGGCGATGTTCAGCCACGAGCCGTGTTTGGGCGTATGGACTAACTCGATCCGGTTGGCGATCCGTAACGCTTGGGTCGGCTCGAATGCCGCGTACAACGACGCGAGCTTGTGCGTGTTGAGATTGTCGCACACCAGCGTGATGCGTGAAGCATCGGCATAACGCGGATCATCGACCAACGCTTTCACCTGATGCGTCCAATCAATCGCGGTGCGTCGATCACTCACCGGCGTGCGGCGCCAGCCGCCCAAGGGTTCGACGAACATCCACACGTTGCACACGCCTTCGCGGATGTATTCATGATCGACGCGTTGTTCGCCGTTCGACGTCGTGATCGGTTGGCTTGTTTCACGGATCAACTGTTTGGGTTGCTCATCCATGCAAACCACGGGGCGCCTGGGATCATAAGGACGCGCATACACCTGTAGAACCTGCTCCATCTGTGCCACAAACGCGGCGTCTTGATCCGGCGGGATGCACCACATCTTCCGACGCCAGGGCTTCAAGCCGTTTTTTTCATCGTGCGACGAACCGTCTCGTCACTGATCGAATCGACCACCTCCAAGGCCACCAACGCGTCGGCCAGCATCTGCAAAGACCAACGCCCACGGCCCTCGGGCGGCTGGCTGCACGCCAATTGCGCCAGCTTCGCTTCGCCGGCACCGTCGAGTTTGCGTTGCTTGGATCCGTCACGCTTCTTGCGTTCCAACAGCGACAGCGGACCCCGCTCGACCGCCTGCTTACGCCAGCTCTCCAAGCTACGCGTGGTCACATCGAAGGCCTGGGCAATGCGGGTATCCGTCCAGCCCGGCCCGTCATCGCTTCGGTCGCACTTGAGCAACGCCTGGGCCCGTTGAATCTTCCAACCGGCCGCGTGGCCACAACGCACCAATTGCTGAAGTTCGTGTCGTTCGTCTCCGGTCAGATGAACGATATGCCTGATCCTGTTTCGACGTTGAGCCATGATGATCCTCCATGATCGGGGTGAACAGTACCATCACAGATCATCGGACAACATCATCAATCAACGAAAATTATCCCGGGGGGAAGCACTAGCATGGCCAACACCATCAACAAACTCAGTAGCCGTTTCATACCGATCTCCTAGAATCGAGATTTTACGGACGGGCTGTTGTTGAAGCCGTCCCGGTTGATCTCCGCCAACAGCGGCAAAGAACGATCGATTGTTATTGTACGGTCAGCATCGCGTGATGCAATGCGTCACTAACCTGAGTAACGCATAAGAGAACGTCGGAACCGCCGTTGGCAGCCCAGGCAAGCCGATTCGGCGGGCAGAAGGCGCTGCGACACCTGGTCTTGACCCTTCTCATGCCGCAGATCGCCCCTTACACGCTCCAAAACGCCATTTTCGACGCTCTGTGATGCGCTATTCAGCTCACTGGCAATCCGGGTAGCACCTTAAAATCGTCTCAATTTTTGACTCGCCTGGTCAGACAAAGTGAACAACCCTCGCCTATAAGGCGGGGGCTTCAAGAGGGGTCGATTTGAAATCGACGGTCGCCATCGACTGGTTGACCTTCTTGTTCTTGGATGTACTGCTGGATCATCTCATCGGTGAGATTGCCTGAACTGACCGCCAGATACCCACGGGCCCAGAAATGCCTGCCCCGGAACTGCTTCTTGAGATGCCCAAACTCCGACAGGATCACCCGAGAGCGGATCCCCTTGAGCCACTGCATCATCTTGCTGATCGCCAACGTCGGGCGGTAGGCCACAAACATGTGCACGTGGTCGCTGGACACCTTGCCCGTGATGATCTGGATCTCATGCTCCATCGCGATCTGCCGAAGAAGCTCCCGAACCCGCACCGCCACCTGGCCCGTCATTACCCGTTTCCGATACTTGGGCGTCCAAACCAAGTGCACCTTCAAGTCCGTCTTCGTATGAGCTCCAAGCGTGTAACGTCGCATAGCGACAGGGTAACATCTTACTTCGCCTAAAGGCGAGGGCTTCCAACCCTCCCCGAAAGAGACAGTGAAGAAATCCTTATTGACTTTTAAATAGTTCATTTAATGCAGTCGATCTAGCCGATCTGATGGTGTATGCCCTACACCGGATCACGCAAGGCAGCCCAGCGACGTCGTTGGCGAGCGATGGCGTTGCTGGATCAAGGTCAGTCTCAGTCACAAGTGGCGCGCAAGCTGGGGGTGACACCCGCGGCGGTGTCGCAGTGGGCCAAGTGGCGACGCCAAGGCGGCGACGCCGCCCTGCAAGCCAAGCCCCACCCCGGCCCCCAACCCAAGCTCACCGCTAAGCAGCGCACCAAGCTCGAAAAGTTATTGCGGCAGGGCCCACGCAAGCACGGTTACACCACCGAGCTGTGGACGCTGACGCGGGTGGCCCAGGTGGTCGAGAAACATTTTGGCGTCAGCTACAGCTGCCCGGGGCTTTGGCACGTCATGCGTGGCCTAGGCTGGTCGGCCCAGAAGCCCGAACGCTTGGCGCGTGAACGCGACGATCAAGCGGTCGCCACGTGGCGCAAGCAAGACTGGCCGCGCCTCAAAAAAAGCGCGGCGAAGCGGTCAAAGCATTGTGTTTACCGATGAATCCGGCTTCATGTTGCAACCCACCGTCCGCCGCACGTGGGCGCCGCGGGGCCAAACCCCAACGCTCAAATGTTACGATCGACACGACCGATTGTCTGCGATCTCCGCGATCACCGTGTCGCCCAAACGCAAACGACTGGGGCTGTACTTCGACATCCAAGATCGCAACGTCAAGACCGATGACTTCGTAGCGTTGATCGAACGGGTCGTCGCAAAGTTAAGCCGCCCCATCCTCTTGGTGATGGATCGCTACTCGGTGCACCGCAGCGCAGCGCGTCGATGGCAACAACAACGCCACAAACGGATCACTATCGAATGGCTACCGGCTTACGCCCCGCAGCTCAACCCCGTCGAACAGGTCTGGAACCGCGCCAAACACACCGACCTAGCCAACTTTGTCCCCGACGACGTGTCGCACCTGGGCCGAAGCGTCAACGATTCACTCAAACGCACACGCAACCAACAACACCTGCTACGATCATTCTTTAGACACGCTAGGCTCAATCTATAGAACGTTAAATGAACTATTTAAGAGTCAATAAGCGGCACCGCTACAGCAGACCACGCCATCGCACATGATGAAAACCTCTCCTTATCCGTCCTGCCCGCTGGGGACAACGGCATGACGCTGCACCCTGAAATCTTTGAAGGCCCAGCGTTCCGCCAGCTGTTACACGAACTAGAAACCCAATTCGACCTGATTGTCTTTGACGCCCCACCCGCTTTGCTGACTTCCGACGCCCAGATCCTTGCCAAGCACATCCACGCCATCGCGCTAGTCCTCCGCGCCGGCCGGGACCAACGCGGGATGATCGAGCGCATGATCAGGGGGTTGGACAGTCAACACGCCGATATCTTAGGGGTCATCCTCAATGGTGTACGATCGGCCTCAGGTGGGTATTTTCGTAAGAGTTACCAAGACTTCTATCGCTACCGCAACGGCACGGAACGCAACGGCGATGCTTCATCTCTCGTGGCGACGGCAGGCCTTCACGCTAGACGGGTATGAGTTTGCCGCGTGGGAATCACCAAAACGCCCAAGATCGCCCTGACGCGGGCGAACCGGACCCGGTCCACCTGATCAGGACGGGTCTATCCTGCGTGGAACCTTAAGTAAACTACTTGATACATTTGGGTTGCGATTGGGTTAAACATCAAAACCCGATGGGATGGGGATACGAAGAAAAGACCATTTTATTAACGTAATTAATACTTTGTTGCATTGACATAAATAATATTAATCCTAATATAGCCCGTTATGCACAGTCTCCGACTCTTTTGTGAAGTGGCTAAGCACCGCAGCTTTAGTCAGGCTGCGGTCGGGCATGGGATTACCCAGTCCGCAGCCAGCCAGCGCATCGGGCAGCTGGAGAAGAAGCTGGGCGTGAAGCTGATCGACCGCTCGGTCAGGCCCTTGACGCTCACGCCTGCAGGCACCGAGTATCTCAACGGCTGCCAAGATTTATTAGAACGATATGATTCGTTAGAGCTGCGTGTAGCTCGGTTTAAGCCACAAAACCAGGCCAGCGTCCGGGTCGATGCGATCTACTCTGCGGGGATCGATCTGCTCAACCAGATCCAAGAGTCGTTTGAGACGCTGCACCCGGGGATCAAGGTCACCCTGTCATACAAGCACCCTGAGGAGGTCTACGAAGCGGTGCGTGCCCAGCGGTGCGACCTGGGGATCCTGTCCTACCCACGACGTTGGCAACAGGTGCAGGCGATCGCGTTGCGGGACGAGCCGATGGCGGTGGTCTGCTCGCCCCAGCACCCCTTGGCAGGTTACATGCAGATCCACGCCTCGCAGCTCCAGGAATGGTCGTTGGTCACCTTCGAGCAGAGCCTGCCGGTGGGCCGCCGCATCCGGCAATACCTCCGTGACAACGGGGTCAACCCCCACGTGGCCAACGTTTTCGACAACATCGATACCCTCAAGAGCGTCGTCGCGGTCACCCAGCACGTGGCGATCCTGCCCCACCGCACGGTGAGGCACGAGCAACGGTCCGGCACGCTGTCCGTGATCGGGCTTGAGCCCAAGCTGGTACGCCCCATGGGGATCATCTACCATCGCCACCAGGGCAAACCATTCGCACCCGCGGTCCAGGACTTTATGGATTACCTCCAGCAGCACGCCGGGCCAAACGGCGAAGCCGATCAGGTCGCCCAACCCTCGGATCCCGCAACCAATCACCCCATCGACCAACCCTTGACCCTCCACAAAGCATAAGCAGACACACGATGAGCAACCCTCCCCACGATCGACCAATATTCAGACACGGCCGCCCGGCCAAGCAAGGGCTGTACGACCCCGCACACGAGAAAGATTCGTGCGGCGTGGGTTTCGTCGCACACATCAAGGGCCAGGCCAGCCACCAGATCGTCTGCGATGCACTCACGATCCTCGAGCACATGGACCACCGCGGCGCCTGCGGCTGCGAGGCCAACACGGGCGACGGCGCGGGCATCCTCACCACGCTGCCACACGCGTTCCTGGCTCAGGCCGCCCAACGCGATGCGCAGATCGACCTGCCCAGCCCGGGCCAGTACGGCGCAGGGATCGTCTTCCTGCCACAAGACCCCTATCAGCGCGACTACTGCGAGAAGGCTGTTGAGCGGATCGTCAAGCAGCAGGGGCAGGTGTTCCTGGGCTGGCGCGACGTGCCCCAGGACAACTCAATGATCGGCGATACCGCACGCGCCACCGAGCCCAAGATGCGCATGCTGTTTATCGGCGCCGCCTCACACGAAGACGCCGAGTCGCTTGAGCGGCAGCTGTATATCATCCGCAAGCTGGCCACCTTTGACCTACGCAACAGCGCGCTGGATCAAGCCAGCTTCTTTTACATCCCCAGCCTGTCGACCAAGGTGCTGATCTACAAGGGCCAGCTCACGCCACACCAGCTCAGCGAATACTACCCCGACCTGCGCCACCCTCAATACGCCAGCCACCTGGCGATGGTCCACTCACGGTTTAGCACCAACACCTTCCCCTCGTGGGACCGCGCCCAGCCTATGCGGTTCATGTCCCACAACGGGGAGATCAACACCCTGCGTGGCAACATCAACTGGATGCACGCGCGCGAGTCGATGTTTGAAAGCTCTCTGTTTGGCGATGAGATCCATAAGATCTTCCCCGTGTGCGAGCCCGACACGTCCGACTCGGGCACGTTCGACAACTGCCTGGAGATGCTGCTGCACACCGGGCGCACGCTGCCACACGCGGTGATGATGATGATCCCCGAGGCCTGGCAGAGCCACGAATCTATGGACCCGAAGCGCCGGGCGTTCTACGAGTACCACTCTTGCCTCATGGAGCCCTGGGACGGCCCAGCATCGGTCGCGTTTACCGATGGGCGCTACATCGGCGCGGTGCTGGACCGCAACGGCCTTCGGCCAAGCCGGTACTACGTCACCCACGACGACCGGGTGATCATGGCCAGCGAGGTCGGTGTGCTGCCGGTCGAACCCACCAACGTCGCGATCAAGGGCCGGCTCCAGCCCGGGCGCATGTTTTTGGTCGACTTCGAGCAGGGCAGGATCATCGATGGCAACGAGCTCAAGACCCAGCTGGCGGATCAGCACCCCTATGACCAGTGGCTCAAAGAACAGCTGATCAACCCCGAAGACCTGCCCGCACCCCACCCCGCTAGCGTGGAAGCACTCGACAGCGAAGCGCTACTCGTGCGCATGCAGTGCCTAGGCTACACGCACGAAGAGATCCACAAGCTGCTGATCCCCATGGGCACCGACGGGTACGAAGCCACCGGGTCGATGGGCAACGACGCGGCGTTGGCCTGCCTCAGCGACCAGCCACGCATGCTCTACGACTACTTCAAGCAGATGTTTGCCCAGGTGACCAACCCCCCGATCGACCCGATCCGCGAAGAGTTGGTGATGACACTGGAGTGCTGCATCGGTCCCGAGCGGAACCTGCTCGAAGCCACACCCCAACACGCCCACCGCCTACGCCTGCTCCAGCCGATCCTTACCAATGCGCAGCTGGCCCAGCTCAAGCAGCTGGATCACCGTGGTTGGCGCAGCAAGGTGATCGACATCACCTTCGAACGCCACGCCCAGGGCGGTCCTACCGAAGCGATCAACAACGCCTTGGAACGCATCTGCCGCGAAGCAACCGGGGCGATCGAGGAAGGCTACAGCCTCATCATCCTCTCGGACCGGGGCGTTAGCGATACGCGCGTCGCGATCCCAACACTGCTGGCCTGCGGGTCGGTCCACCACCACCTGGTGCGTGAGGGCACCCGCACCCGGCTGGGGATCATCCTGGAATCGGGCGAGGCCAGAGAGGCACACCACCACTGCGTGCTCATCGGGTACGGCGCCGACGCGATCAACCCCTACCTGGCGTTTGAATCGCTGTGGCAGCTGACGCGCAACGGCACGCTCAGCGCCGAAAAGTTCAGCGACGACAAGCTGGTGAGCAACTACATCCGAGCCGTGGGCAAGGGCATCCTAAAGGTCATGAGCAAGATGGGGATCTCCACCCTCCAAAGCTACAAGGGCGCCCAGATCTTCGAGGCCATCGGGCTCAACTGCGACGTGATCGACCGCTGCTTCGCGTCTACCCCATCACGCGTGGAGGGCGTGGGGTTCGATGCGCTGGCGATCGAAGCGGTGCGCCGCCACGAGATCGGGTTCCCGATCCGCAAGGAGACCCGCCGGCTGCCGGTCTTGCCCAGCGGTGGGCAGTACCAGTGGCGCAAGGACGGCGAGCGGCACATGTACAACCCTCAGACGATCGCATCGCTCCAAGAAGCCGCCCAGACCAACAGCCGTGATGCATTCGAGCGATTTACGCAGCTGATCGATGACGACGCCCGCTACCGCTGCACGCTGCGGGGGCTGTTTAAGATCAAGGCTGCGCCCACGCCCATCCCGCTTGAAGAAGTCGAGCCGGCCAAAAATATTGTCAAGCGGTTCTGCACCGGCGCGATGAGCCTGGGGTCGATTTCGACAGAGGCGCACGAGACACTGGCGATCGCCATGAATCAGCTGGGCGGCAAGAGCAACACGGGCGAGGGCGGCGAAGATATCCGAAGGTTCAAGCCCGACCCGGACGGCACGCTGCGCCGGTCGGCAATCAAGCAGGTGGCCTCGGCGCGGTTCGGCGTGACGAGCAACTACCTGACCAACGCCGATGAATTGCAGATCAAGATGGCCCAGGGCGCCAAGCCCGGCGAGGGCGGGCAGCTGCCCGGGCACAAGGTCGATCGGTACATCGGCTCGGTGCGCCACTCCACGCCGGGCGTCACACTGATCAGCCCGCCGCCGCACCACGACATCTATTCGATCGAAGACCTCGCCCAGCTCATCCACGACCTGAAGAACGCCAACCCATCGGCCCGCGTCAGCGTCAAGCTGGTCGCGGAAACCGGGGTGGGCACGGTGGCTGCGGGTGTGTCCAAGGCGCACGCGGACCACATCCTGATCTCCGGGCACGACGGGGGCACAGGCGCTTCACCGATGACCAGTATCAAGCACGCTGGGGCGCCGTGGGAGCTGGGGCTAGCCGAGACCCACCAGACCCTGGTGCTCAACGACCTGCGGTCGCGCGTCATCGTGCAGACCGACGGTCAACTCAAGACCGGGCGCGACGTCACGATCGGGGCACTGCTTGGCGCAGAAGAGTTTGGCTTCTCGACAGCGCCGCTGATCACGATCGGCTGCATCATGATGCGCGCCTGCCACCTGAATACCTGCCCCGTGGGTATCGCCACGCAGGACAAAGACCTGCGCAAGAAGTTTGCGGGCAAGCCCGAGCACGTGATCAACTATTTCTTCCTGCTGGCTGAGCAGGTGCGTCAGAACATGGCCCTGATGGGGTTCCGCACGTTCAATGAGATGGTCGGCCGGGTCGACATGCTGGAGGTTGACGGCGCGATCCAGCACTGGAAGACCCAGGGCCTAGACCTCACGCCGATCCTCACACCCGCCCAGAAGCCCCACCCCAAGGTGGAGGTGGTCTGTACGATCAAGCAGGACCACGGGCTGGAGCACGCATTGGATAACCAGCTGATCCGCGAAGCGGCGCCGGCGCTGGAGAACGGCACGCCGGTCAAGATCGAAACGCCGATCCGCAACATCAACCGCACGGTCGGCACGACGCTCAGCCACGAGATCTCCAAGCGCTACGGTGAAGAAGGGCTGCCCGAGGATTGCATCCACATCAAGCTCACCGGCTCTGCGGGCCAAAGCCTCGGGGCTTGGCTAGCCAAAGGGGTCACGCTGGAGGTCGAGGGCGACGCCAACGACTACACCGGCAAGGGCCTTAGCGGTGGGCGCATCATGGTCTACCCCCATCGGGCCGCGATCGAGGCCGGGTTTGTGCCCGAAGACAACATCATCATCGGCAACGTCGCGCTCTACGGGGCGACGCGTGGTCAGGCGTTTTTCCGTGGCGTGGCGGGCGAGCGATTCGCCGTGCGAAACTCCGGGGCCACCGCGGTGGTCGAAGGCGTGGGCGACCACGGCTGCGAGTACATGACCAACGGGCGGGTGATTATCCTCGGGGCTACGGGCCGCAATTTCGCGGCGGGGATGTCGGGCGGAATCGCGTACGTCCACGACCCCGATGATGTATTCCTGCCCATGTGTAACCTCGGGATGGTCGAGCTCGAACGGCTCAACGACCCCAAAGAGATCGATTGGCTACGCGGCGTGATCCAGCAGCACCAGCAATACACCGGCTCAACGGTTGCCGCGGCACGCTTAGCCGATTGGGATCAAGCGGTGACAGAGTTCCACAAGGTGATCCCCAGCGAGTACAAGCGCGTGCTGGCGGAGATCGAAGAAGAAAAACACATGGCCTCAGCGTCGACCGACGGCGACGTGGTCGACCTGCCGGGCGGGGTGGTCGTGCCCGAAGAATCAGCCACCGGAAGCTAGGCATTCCTCATAAATTGAGACGGACCATTACCAGTGGCCATCGGGCCGCTTCACAATCAAGAATGAACACACGCTTTGGAGTTTGAAGTATGGGTAAGCCAACCGGCTTTATGGAATACACACGGCAGCTGCCGGCTGACCGGTCACCTGTAGAGCGCATCAAAGATTGGGGCGAGTTTCACGAGCACATGCCCGAGGACGAGCTGCGCAGCCAGGGTGCGCGTTGTATGGATTGCGGCGTGCCGTTCTGCCACACGGGTGAGCTGATGGCTGGGATGGCCGCGGGTTGCCCGGTGAACAACCTTATCCCCGAGTGGAATGATTTGGTCTACCGCGGGCACTGGCGTGAGGCGATCGATCGTTTGCACAAGACCAACAACTTCCCGGAGTTCACCGGCCGGGTCTGCCCCGCGCCGTGCGAGGGATCGTGCGTGCTGGGCATCAACGAGCCGCCCGTGACGATCAAGAACATCGAGTGCAACATCATCGACCGAGCGTTCCAAGAAGGCTGGGTCGTGCCCAACCCGCCCAAGAAACGCACGGGCAAGAAGGTCGCGGTGATCGGGTCGGGCCCAGCGGGTCTGGCGTGCGCCGCCCAGCTCAACCAAGCGGGGCACGAAATCACCGTCTTCGAGCGGGCCGATCGGATCGGCGGCTTGCTGATGTACGGCATCCCGAACATGAAGCTTGACAAGCAAGTCGTCCAGCGGCGGGTCGATGTGATGGCTGCCGAAGGCATCCGCTTCATCACCAACACCGAGGTGGGCAAGGACTACCCCGCAGAGAAACTTAAAGAAGAGTTCGACGCCACCGTGCTGTGCTGCGGTGCGACGAAGCCGCGTGACCTGCCGGCCCCGGGGCGCGAACTCAAAGGCATCCACTTCGCCATGGAATTCCTACACGCCAACACCAAGAGCCTGCTCGACACCCGCCACCGCGACGGGCAGTACATCAACGCCAAGGACAAAGACGTGGTCGTGATCGGCGGGGGTGATACGGGCACGGACTGTGTGGGCACGTCGATGCGCCACGGCTGCAAGAGCCTGGTGCAGTTCGAGATCCTGCCCAAGCCGCCCAATGAGCGTGCCGCGGGCAACCCCTGGCCCCAGTGGCCCAAGACGTACCTGCTCGACTACGGGCAGGCCGAGGCCGCCGCCGTCTTCGGCGACGACCCCAGGCGTTACTGCCTCATGACCAAAAAATTCGTTGGCGACGACAGCGGGCACGTCAAAGAGCTGCACACCGTCGTGGTCGAGTGGGTCAAGGACGACAGCGGCCGGTTCACGCCCAAAGACGTCCCCGGCTCGGAAAAGATTTATCCCGCGCAGCTGGTGCTGCTAGCCATGGGGTTCTTGGGGCCCGAAGAGACGATGGCCAAGAGCCTGGGCCTAGAGACCGACCCGCGTTCAAACTTTAAAGCCCAGCACGGTCAGTACGCGACCTCGATCGAGGGCGTGTTCGCCGCGGGCGATTGCCGACGGGGCCAATCGCTAGTGGTGTGGGCGATCAACGAGGGCCGCGGCGCCGCACGCGAATGCGACCGCCACCTGATGGGCGTAACGGAGCTGCCGTGAGGGTAAGACGTTGTGCGTTTAGCCGCGACGCGGTAGCGAAGCTCAACGGTGTCGAGCATAGGGCCCGGGTGCTCTGCATGTGTCCGTGCTACTTGAAGGCGTCGTTCACGTGTCCGCACGTTGATTGAAACCGTCAACGATCACCACAAAGCGTCTGCCAGATCCAGCATCACACCACCGTAACCCCGCCAACTTGTTCGTGCACCTGCTAGCGGGCCGATCGCCTATACGAAACAACCCAAGCGGCCACGGGTCAGCTTCGAAATCACCCACCAACGCACCTCATCAGCCATCGCGTCAGCGCAATCCGCGTTTATAGGCACGCGGGTTGTTGGGGCAATCGCCCAAACAGCGTCAGCGGGGCCGATTGCTGGATCTGCACCTCGACGATCGACCCGATCAGCGCTGGGTCGGCGTCGAAGACCACGATCAGGTCGCCTTGGGTGCGGCCGGTCAGCTGCGTGACAGGCGGTGCCCACCCTAGCGTGACGGTGGCGCCGTGGCCGGCATCGGTGGTCTTGGCCGACTTGTGGCTGATCGATTCGACAAACACGCGCACCGTTTGGCCCACACACGCTTGGTGGATCTCGTGACTGATCCGGCTTTGGATCGACAGCAGCTCGTTGTTGCGCTGCCGCTTGACCGCGTCGGGTATATCGTCTGGGAACCGTTGGATCGCGGCGGTGCCGGGGCGGGGTGAATACTTAAAAATAAAGCAATTCTTGTAGCGGGCTTGGCGTAGCAGATCACAGGTCGCTTGGTGGTCGGCCTGGGTTTCGGTGGGGAAGCCGCAGATCAGGTCGCCGGCGATCCGCACGCCCGGCAGCGCTTCGCGCGCTCGGGCGATCAGCTCCAGGTATTGCCCGGCGGTGTAGCCGCGGTTCATCAGCTTGAGGATCCGGTCGCTGCCGGACTGGGCCGGGAGGTGCAGGTACCGGCAGATGCGGGGGTGTTCGGCCATGGCTTGGAGGATGTCATCGCCGAAATCACGCGGGAAGCTGGTGACGAACCGCAGCCGCTGGAGGCCCGTGACTTGGTCGTGGATGCGGACCAACAGATCGGCGAAAGAGGTGACGCGGCTGGTGGCCAGGGATTGGTGAGGCCCCACGGTCCGGCCAATCTGGGGCTGCGCCACGCCGTTGATCGTGACCGTGCTGCTGTGGTCGTAGTGGTAGTGGTTAACGGTCTGGCCCAGCAGCGTGACCTCGATGACGCCGGCATCGACCAGGCGTTTGCATTCGTCCACGATGTGGTCTGGGTGCCGGTGGACCTCGGCGCCACGGGTGTTGGGCACGACGCAGTAGGTGCAGAATTTGTTGCAGCCCCGGGTGATGCGGACATACGCTGAGCCGGTGTGGTCGTGGGGTGAGAGGCTGCGGGATAGGTCCAGCAGCTCGAGCTGATCGGCGGCGGCGAGTGTGGATGAGCGGCGGTGGGCGTTGCCTTGCAGGGCGATCTGGTGGGTTGATTGATTGTGATCGGTGAGCGGCTGATCGCTGGTGGTTTGGGGCAAGCCCAGCTTGGTCTTGACCGCGTTGTCGATCAGCAGGGGGACTTTGTCTAGCTCGCCGGGGCCGCACAGCAGGTCGATCTGCGGGTAGCGTTGGAGGATCGCCTTCCCTTCGCGCTCAGCCATGCAGCCCAGCACGCCCAGGACCATCGACGGGTGGTGATCGCGTTTGTGGATGCGGGCCTGCCCGAGACGGCTGTAGACTTTGTTCTCAGCTTGCTCGCGGACCGAGCAGGTGTTGTAGAGCACGACATCGGCTCGGCGCCAGTCGTCGATGAACGCATAGCCCAGGGCCAGCAGCTGGCCGCGGACCAGCTGGGAATCCAGCGTGTTCATCTGGCAGCCAAAGGTCTCGAGAAAGACCCGTCGTGTTGAAGCGGTCTTATCGATCAGCGTGAGGCAACCTCCATCGGTCGATACGAAATCGCGTAGGGGGATCCGGCATCAGAGGCACAAAAACCTCAAATCTGGGTTCAACCAGCGTTTTGACACATCCATTCAGTATACCCATCGGCCATGGATTTGCCGCCTCAACGGCTACCGTGTCATGCTCCCATTTTCGGGTACCGTCGTCTGCGTTTGGTGGTGGCGTGGCTGGTGTTGAAGTGCTGATCGGCGCCGGTTTTTGGCGTTGCGGGCGTCGGTCCGGGCCTGGGTTTCGTCGCTGATCGCGTGCATGCCAGCGGTGAGAGCGTCCAGTGTGTTTCATCCGCACTTGGCGATTTAGGCCAAGACGGCCTAGTGCGGTGTCTTGGCGTCAATTTCGGGCGATGCCACGGGCACACCCGCCTCGATTCGATTGGGGTTCATGGTATGGCCCGAAATTTAGGCGAAGACGGCCTAGGTTTAAGATGGGGGGATTAGGGTTCGAGCAGGACCTTGATCACGTCGCTGCGGGCGGCGGTGTGTAGGGCTTCGACCCCGTCGGCGAGTTTCATGCGGCGGCTGATGAGGCTTAAGACGTCGATTTTTTTCTGGCTTAGGGCCGCCAGCGCCTCGGGGAAGGGGCCGCAGCGGCTGCCGATGAGCTGGATCTCATGGATGACCAGCGGCGATAGGTCGATCGGTGGGCGGTCGGGATCGGGTGCGACGGTGGTTTTGAGGACGATCTTGCCGCGTGGTCGGACCATCTGCATGGCGGTGGGCAGCCCGTCGGGGCTGCCGGTGCAGTCGACGACGATATCTTGGTCGGCCCGGCGCCCCACCTCGTCAAGCAGCCGGTGCTTGACGCCCCATTTCTCGCACAGCGCTAATTTTTGGGCGTGCTTGCCTACACACCGGACCGTGGCGTTGAGTTGGCTCATGACCTGGGCGCACAGCAGGCCCAGCCGGCCGTCGCCCAGTACGGTGACGAACGGGCGGCCCTCGATCGTGAGCTGGCGGAGGATCTGGTACGCCGCAGCCAGTGGCTCGACAAAGGCCGCGTGGTCGTCGTCGACCTCATCGGGGACTTCTAGGAGATTGCGCAGGGGGAGGGTGAATGATTCGGCGAAGCAGCCGTTGCGGCCGGCGATGCCCAGTACGGTCCGGTCGCGGCAGTGCTCTGGCAGCCCGCCACGGCACATATCACACTTGCCACACACGCAGTTGATCGTGCCCACCACGCGCTTGCCGATCCAATCCTTGTGGGCCTTTTTGCCGACTTGTTCGACCACCCCGACGAACTCGTGGCCCAGCACGCCGCTAAACCCCATATAGCCGCGGCAGATCTCCAAGTCGGTGGCGCAGATGCCCATGCGAAGCGGACGGATTAACGCTTCGTCAGCGGTGGGCTGGGGGTCTTGGTAGTGGGGGTCGTACCTGGGCTGATCGCTGTCAAAGATAAGGGCTCGCAATGCGACATGCTCCGTAGGTTAATTGCAAACAGGCATTTGCATTCGGTTAGCAGGAGGTAAGCCTCACTAACGCGGCTGCTTGAATGAACGATATTGTCATCGACCAGGCTGGTGAAGGACTATACCATTTCGACCGCGTCATGGTCGGCATCAACCGCTGGTTGCCAGCCGATTGCCCAAGGGTATCTCGCCAGCTGGGCTTGGGGTGAGTAAACTTTGAACCCATGGCCCAGCAGGCTTACCGTGTAATTCTATTGGCCAACCAAGCTAAACCCCCGGTGGTAGGGGCGCTAAAGGAGATCCGCCCGTGGCTAAGCCAGCGAGCGCAGATCGTGGCCGAGCTGGGGCTGGAGGATCTAAACGGATCTCAAGTGGGTCGTTCGTTGCCCGAAGCCGATTTGGCGGTGGTGCTTGGCGGCGATGGGACGATGCTGGGGATCGCGCGGCACGCGGTGTCGAGTGGCTTGCCGATTTTGGGGGTGAATTTTGGGAAACTGGGTTTCCTGGCAGAATTTACACTCGATGACCTACGCCGGTATTGGGATCAGATCGTTGCCGGACAATGCCGGGTCAGCAGGCGGTTGGCGGTGGAAATCGCGGTGCTTGGCGCTGACACCTGCGCGCGGGGCTCCGGTCGAGCCGATCAATCGTCCAATCAGCCGCTGTTTGCGGGTTTGGCGTTGAATGATGCGGTGATTACCGCTGGGCCGCCGTTTCGGATGGTTGATCTGGAGCTGACCATAGGGCCTGGCATGGAGGGGGCGGCTGGGACGATCTGCACCGGTGATGGGCTGATCATCGCCACGCCCAGCGGGTCGACGGCGTACAACCTCAGCGCCGGTGGGCCGATTGTCAGCCCGGACATCGATGCGTTGTGCATCACGCCGATCTGCCCCCACAGCCTGGCGTTTCGCCCGATCGTGACCCGGGCTGAGGATGGGGTCTCGGTGCGGGTGCTAACCGCGAACCATGGCACAACGTTGGTGATCGACGGGCGTACGTCGGTAAAGCTGGAAGAAGGCCAACAGGCGGTGATCCGCCGGCAAGGTAAGCCGCTACACCTGATCCACCACCCCAAGCTAAGCTACTGGAAGAAGCTGGCTCAAAAGATGCACTGGGCGGCCCGGCCCCGACAGGGTTAGTGTACGGATCGGGCGAGTCGGGGGGGACGTGCGATAGGTGGGCAGGGTTTTTTTACGCCGATTAAAATCAGGCCAAGACGCCGGGGCTATATGCGTCTATCCTTTGAAGGGGTAGGAGGCAACGAGCCGAACGCCGGATTATGAGTGCAATCAATCACTTTGCTTCTTGTCATACAGGGGACCCATGATGGCCCGATTCATGAACATTTGCCTGTGTGTCTTGGTGGTGGTTTTGATGGGTCGCGTGACGGCGTGGGCCGAACCGGTCGAGCAACACCTGGTGGTTGAGGAGGACGCGGTTACCGAATACGAACCGGTTGTTGAAGAAGACCCGATCGATGGGTACCGCTCGGGAGAGGCCGACAGCGACAACACACCACCTGCTGAGCCCGAAGAAGCCTGGTCACCGTCGCTGGTGGGTTGGATCGAGCTGTCGGGCTTCTTGCGTGATCGGCCCGAGCCCTACGCTTGGATGGCTGCAGAAGACCGCGACCCCACGCTGCGGGATGTGGTCCAACAGCTTGAGCGTGTGGCTCAAGACGACCGGTTCGCGGGGCTGGTGATCTATCTGGATGAAGCGTATCTGAACTTAGCGCAGATCCACGAGATCACCCAAGGGATCAAGGCGGTCCGTGAGGCCGGCCGGCTTGTGTTGGTCTATGCCCAGCAGTACGACCTGTTGGGTTACGCGCTGGCCAGCGCAGCCGACATGGTGCTGCTGCAGCACAAGGGGCTGGTTGAGTTGACCGGGTTAAGCGTGGAGGAGATGTACCTAGCCGGTTTGCTCGAGAAGCTGGGTGTCAAGGCAGATTTTTTACAGATCGGGCAGTTCAAAGGCGCCCAGGAGCCTTTGACGCGCAGCGGCCCAAGCGATGCGTGGAACCAGAACATCGAAGCGCTGCTGGACGATGTGTACACGCTGATCCTAGACCGTATCGCCGATGGCCGGGGCATCAGCCGCGACGAGGTTGAAGGGTTGCTCGCCCAGTGCTGGACGCTTAGCGACGAGCAGTATGTCGCGTGTGGGCTGGTGGATCGGCTGGCTGATCGGGAGATGACCCAGGTCACGGGCGATGTGTTTGGTGACGATTTTGAGTGGGAAGATTTATTCGAGCAGCCCGACCGGGACAAGAACATGGATAACCCGTTCGCGGTGTTCCGCATGCTGTTCCAAGAGCCCCGCGTGCAGGTCCGGCGTGCGTCGCTAGCGGTGATCCACGCCTCGGGGCCGATCACCTCGGGCGAAAGCCAGCCAGAAGGCGCGTTCGGTGGCGGTAGTGTCGGCAGCCAGACCATCATCCGTGCACTAAACCAAGCCCTCGATAACAAACGGATCAAGGGTGTGGTGCTGCGCGTGGATTCGCCGGGTGGGTCGGCGTTGGCCAGTGAGATGATCTGGCAGGCGGTGCGACGCGTGGGCCAAGAGAAGCCGGTGTACATCAGCATCGGCTCGATGGCGGCCAGCGGGGGGTATTACATCGCCTGCGCCGGGCAGGATATTTTTGTCTCGCCGGGGTCGTTGATCGGATCGATCGGCGTGGTGGGGGGCAAGTTCATCCTGGGCGGGCTGTACGAAAAGATCGGCGTGAGCGTGTACCGCCGCAGCCGCGGGCCGTTGGGCGATATGTTCAACAGCGTTGAGTCGTTTACCCCGGTCCAACGCGCCGCGATCGAGTCGGCGTTCAAACGGACCTACGAGCAGTTTACCAATCGTGTGGCGATCGGGCGTCAGGATCGGATCGCCGATATCGAGTCCGTGGCGCAGGGCCGGATGTTTACCGGCCGGCAGGCGGTGAGCAACGGGCTGGTGGATCGGATCGGTGGGATCGATGCGGCTTTGTCGGCGTTGGCCAAGCAGGTCGGGCTTGAGCCGGATCAGTACGATGTGATCAACCTGCCCCCGCCTCGGAGCCTGTCGGATTTGCTTGAAGAGATGTTCGCGTTCCCCGGTGCCCGGTCGGTGAGCCGGACCAGCGTGATGGTTGACGCGGCGCGTGAGGCGCTGGGGCACGGGGCGTGGGGTTCGGTGCGGCCGGTGTTGGCGGGGCTGATGCTCATGCGGCACGAGCCGGTGCTGACCCTGCTGCCCGTGGCGATCGTGATCCGGTAGGGGGGCATTCAACAATATTGCGAACAAGCCGCGACTGTTAGCGAACGGAGCAGCTCCGGTTGCCTTCTATCGTTCATATGCACGCCATGCGGTACCGGTAGTGACACAATCAATCACGAACGGATTTAACCAACACTATGAAAATCGCAGTGATTATCCCCGCGGCCGGATCCGGTAAGCGTTTCGAGGCTTCACAATCTCAGCCTCTTGCTTCCTTGGGTGGTGGCAAGAGCAAAGTTGAGTTAGACCTCGCAGGCCGCCCGGTGTTGATGCGTAGCGTGGAGCTGTTTGTGGGGCGGCCGGGTGTGGAGCAGGTGATCTTGGCGGTGCCGCCCAGGCGGCTGTCAGATTTCAAGTTCCGATGGGGCGATCAGCTGGGTTTCCACGGCGTGAAGATTGTCGCCGGCGGGGAGGTGGATCGGTGGCAGACGGTATCCCATGCCTTAGAAGCGGTAGATGACGGGTGTACGCACGTGGCGGTCCACGACGCGGCCCGCCCGCTGGCTGATGATGATCTGATCCGCCGTGTGTTTGAAGCGGCTGAACAGTATCCCGCGGTGATCCCCGGCGTGCCGATCAACGCCACGCTCAAAAAAACAGCCCCCGTTGAAGCCGATTCGGGCCAACAGCAGGACCCGCTCGACGCGATCTTAGGTTCCGCGGGCAAGCCCACTGTTGCGGTCAGCCGAGTTGTCGCGATGATTGACCGCAACGGCCTGGTCGAGGCCCAGACGCCCCAGGTGTTTGAGCTGGGCTTGTTCCGCCGGGCGTACGCCCAGATCCCGAAGGGCCAGATCGATCCCAAACAGATCACCGACGACGCGGGGCTGGTTGAATCGCTTGGCGAGGCGGTGTACGTGGTGGAGGGGCAATCCACCAACCTGAAGATCACGCGTCAGGATGACCTGGACCTTGCGTCTGTCATCTGCGTGCAACGCCAGTCCGCCAAGGCCACATCGCTTGGCAAGAAGCGGTTGTTTGGGGATGAGGGCGATTAAGTGCGGCGGTGTAAACGATGGATCATCAACCCATCGGGTACGCGTTTGCCGCGTGGGATTAACAAGGTTAAACCGCTGGGTCGGGCTGATCCGCAAGAGCACCCGCTGCGATCAGAAGGTGTTGTATGCCACGCCGTCGTCGTCGACATCGGTGGTGGGCAGGTTGGCGCGGATCTCCAGCGTTGCGGTGTTGTACCACCAGCCATCTGTTGCTGCGCCCTGCGGCGGGGTATCGGTCCCTAGCGTGGCCACGTGGACGCTGGTCGCTTCTTTCTTCGTCCCCACGGGCATGGGGGGGAATTCCTTCAGGTACGGGCCATAGACCACGCCCGTCGAGGAGTCCTTGGTTGTGCTAAACGTATCGCCCACGAGGTTGGAATACTTCGTGAGTTGGTCGACGATGTTGGCGTCGGGGTAATTCCCGTCGTGCTCGGCGGCGTAGAGCTCGATGGCGTTACGCAGCGTAGCCAGGTCGCCCCTGAGAGCGCTTGCACCGGCGGTGCGGGCACCGCGGCTAAGCCTCGGGATCGCGATCGCGGCGATGATGCCCATGATCACCACAACGATAACCAGCTCGACCAAGCTAAAGCCACCTGTGGCGGTTTGTTTTCTTGTCCTCGACATGGATCTATGCTCCCCAGCCAAAACGGGTGCTCATTCGATCAACCCTCCTTGGAGTCATAATCGTCAACGTGGCTTTAGGCCTTAACCCGCAGCCCGAAATCAACGCAATGATCGATACCCGTCCCGGACGACTTGACTGCTGCGGACGGGCGGCTTGCCGCAAGCGTGTCCGGCACGGTTATATCAGAGGAAAAAGGCTGGAATTATCGGTCGGCTTTCGCGGGCAGCATCCATTCGTGGCGGCCGGCCTTGGAGACCAGCACCACCGATCGTTCCTTGATCGCCACCAGCTGATAGCCATCAAGGGATTGGCCGATGCGCAGCGTAAACCCGCCCAGGACTGCGTAGCTGTCATCTTCCATGGTGATCACAGCCATCAGGGGATAGCGGCGTTCGAAGGCATCCGGTGGTGTGAGTTGGGACGACTCAGGCTCGGGCTTGCCTGTCGAATCGCCTAACCATGTGTGGGAGACCGCAAACGCATCGCTAACCGCGTCGCCCTGCACCTGTTGGAGGCCATCCGTGGCTTGTTGGATCTTATCGCTGATCCACCCCGCGGTTGGGGTTTGCCCCCCGTTGGTCGCCACGCCGTGGGAACCCGCCGGGGCCGGTAGGCCGGATACGGCGGGCGTTGGCTTAGCCGCCGCCTTCTCTGGCCCCGCCACATCGGTGCCGAGAATCGCTTGGTCGGCAGCCACGGCCAGCAGCGCCACGGCCAGCAGCCCAACATACACTTTGCGCTCTTTGCTGAGAGTCATGCCTATCAAAGCCAACGATATCGCTGGCCCCATGACAAATCTCCCAAGCCCGATTTTGCCTCAGCTGTGTCTGCTTCCGCCTCAGAACCGGCAAGCACGGTGCTCATCGGCCTAAGGATCATAACCCGCTTAGGCGCTAGAACGGGCCTGCTCCTCAAAACCGGATCCCGTTATACCGGACCCGGCAACGATCGCCACAGGCACGTGAACAGCGGGGCCACCACCGGACCATCAGCTCCACAAAGCGGGGATACCCGAGGTCCGCAGCATCGTGGCGGCAATGGGTCCTTACACGCCAGGATGCGCCAGAGCCACCCTTTGTCTGCCGTTATACCCGTCCCGATCAGATTGACGGGGCCCGGTTCGCCCGCGGCGGTTAAATCTTGGGCGTTTTTGTGATTCTGACGCGGCAAACGCATACCCGATGGGTATATCGCGCTACCAACTTGGACAACACCCTGTTCAACCTGGTTGGTGGGTAATTTTTCGACATATTTTCCACAAGACGGAATAAGTGTTGCATTGTGGGGGATAGTGGGTTAATATCCCATCGCTGTGTTGCGATGTGGAGTGCCCATGCGTTGGTCTTTACAGGAACCTACGAGCACTCAATTGATGCCAAGAACCGATTGGCCATTCCTTCTGACATTCGCGGGATGCTCCAAAGCGGGCCGGATTGCTCAGATCCCGTGTTTTTGTTTATCACACTTGGAGAAGGTCAAGCGCTGTGTCTATACACACAGCAAGGGTTTGAGCAGCGCGCAGCCGAGCTAGACCGCAGCGAGCTGGATCCCGACCAGCTGCTGGCGTACGAACGCGTGATGTTTAGCCTGGCCAAACGGGTAGAGATGGACAAACAGGGCCGCGTCCGGCTGCCGGAAAACCTGCTCAAGATGGCTGGGGTCGGAAGCGACGTGGTGTTGATTGGGGTGAAGGATCACATGGAAGTGCGGGGCCGTGAGGCATGGCAGTCTCACGTGCAGCAGATGTTGGAGCTGCAGCCCCAGATTTTGATGAATCCTCGGCGGGCGATGCGAGGGGCTGGCGGACGCGGTGGGACAGGGCTGCGTTGAGGGGGGCCAACCCAGGGGGAGCAAAGCCGGCGGGGAAAAAACCGGCGGGGCGGATAAGTGCGTGGAAACGGTCAGCGAAGGTCGAACGGAATCGATCGCTGTTTCGGAAACGACCCAGTCCCATTGCGGGCCCGCTCAAGGACGAGCGCCCCACAACGCGGAGGCCAGGATCTGCTTAGGTGATCGGATGCTCGTGGTAGGGTTCCGAGCCGAGCTGGCCCAAGTCGTTTCCCCAAACAGCCCCTTCGCTGTTTTCACCGCACCACCCTATCCCTGAACAGAGCCGCCGTGCGCTTTGCTATTGTGCGTGAGAGCTGTAGATCGATTACTGATCACCCTCTCTTGAAAGATCAAGCATCAGCATGCTCTTTAAAGCATCCTTGACTTGTTGCACTGTGATGCTTTCCATTTCAAGCGATGATATTTGCTGTGAGCCGGTTCGGTGATCAAGCAACTGTTGGATGTCCGCCTGCAAAGACGGTGGCATGACCGTGTGAATCGGCAGGCCCAGGGATTCGGGGTAGGGCAGGAATCGGCCCACATGGTCTCCCTTCCAGAGCACCAGCGTCGGCACCTTGGTCGCCGCTGCGATATGCACGGTCGCGGTATCGTTGGTGATCAGGCCGCGGGCGTTTCCGATCCAGTCGACTAAATCACACAGGGTGATCGTGCCCGCAACATTATGGACCCGGCCGCTGGTCGCGGGTAGACGCCCGACAATCTCTTGAGCAGCGCCCTTGTCCTCTGGCGCCCCGGCGATCACGGTGTCATACTCCGATTGCTGCAAGATAAACGCCGCGATCGACGTGAAATGGTTCAGAGGCCACCGTTTGTGCGGCTCGCTCCCACCGGGGAATAACAGCAGGTAGGGCTTGGTCGCTAAGGGGGGTGAGCCAACCGGAAGCGATGGCCCCAATGGCAAATCGACCCCTGGCAGCAGCTGCTGGAAAAAATCCCGGTAGACGTCCAACTCAAAGGTCGCACCGGAATCGTTATCGATAAGCCGGTCGTAGTATTGGTCGGCCAGATTCTTCTGCTCGGCCGATAGGTTGCTTAGATCGCCTTGGTGCCCCGTCTTGTGCTTGGCCCCAGAGCACTGAACCAGATGATCGGCTGCGTGAAAATCGCGTGAGATCGTGGGGTGGATCAATTCCGCCACCCGGAGTTTTTTTAACTGCCAGATGATGCTGAGGCGGTAGCCCCGCTCATCTTCAAACCGTTTCCGGTTGACCCAGATGAATCGATCAACGACCCCGCGGTCGTACCGCTCGGCTAGGTCCCGCCACAGATCATTGCCGATCAGCACGATCTCATGATCCCGATAGATTGGGGTGGCTTTGATGCAAGGCAGGAAATCCCGGAAGAGGATGTAGTCCCCGATCCGATCCAGCTTCAGCACGCCGATTCTTTTGGCTGCGATCGGCCAACGCAAGCGTAGGAGTTGGTTGTACAGTGCGCTTGCCGGGTTGCTCATGCCTAGCCAAACTTTTCAAAGGCTTTCATATAACTGGCAAAGGCTTTTTCTTTGATCGCTTGGATCACCCCGGGGAATGACTCCCGCTCGGATTCAAGCCGCTGTGCTTCGTCAAGTAGCACCTGGGCGGTAGGGTCGTTGACATAGTAATGCTTGACATTGACCTGGTTGGCCATGCGGGCTCGGGAATCGTTCCCGATGACGATGGCCGGCTTGCCGAGGCTGGCGAGGATAAACCCACCATGCACGCGGTTCATCACGCCGTATTTGGCTTTGGCGTAAAACCTCAAATAGTCGCGGAAATCCTGGCTGAAAAATATGGAGGCATCCGGGTCGACGGTTTTGGCCTCATCGACCTCTTTCTGGTTGTGGCAGGAGAAGATCACCCGCTCCTCTTTTTTCTTGAGCTGGAAGTAGAAGTCCTTGAAGTGGTTGAACCAGCCCTCAAAGTCGATGGTCTTCTGGAATGCGTAGTGGGCGCCGCCGTGCATGTAATTCACCACCACGTACTCGCCCCGCTGGGGCTGCACCCGGTGCTCGTTGATCGCAAAGATGCTGCTGCAGGGGATCACGGGGGCTTCGAGCCCAAGCTCATTCAGCAGCCACCCTGAGAGATCGTCGCGCAGCGTGGTGACCCGGCTTAGCTCATAGAATTCCCGGATAAAATCGCATACCGCCGCTGACTCCAGAAACTCCGAGCCGTTTGAATGGTAGACCTGACAGGTGCCCGCGGCGATATTGGCTAAGACCCCCTTCTTTTTCTTCAAGAACCGGTCCCGGATCAACGGGCCGTACCATTCGATCCCGGTGGCTGAGTCGCCCTGACCCTTGTGGTACCAGTACACCGGCGCCCCGCTTTGGATCAGCATGTCCGATTTCATGACCTTATCCAACGCCGGGATGATGGGCAGATACTTTTCAACCCGTTCACCCCACCGCACGTGGCGCAGGGACGCAAAGCCATCGCGACACGTGGCTGGGATATGCTTGTGGATGTTGTAGAACCGGAGCCGCTTGCCCTTGAAATACTGCCTCAGCAGATGCATCAGCCCTTCGCGTACGAAGTCATCCCCGACGTTGTGCCGAACAGTCGTAATCAGTGCGATTTTCATATCAGGTCTTTGAAAACTGGATCACGGCTTGCCGGATGTTCGGGTCGGTGTCGTCTTCGGTGATGTAGTGGCACTGTTTGGAGTACTTTTTAGCCTGCCGGTAGCGCTTGAACGGGATGCGGCTATGCCGCCCCGCCTGTAGCCGGTCGATGATCCGATTGACCAGAAAAGCGTTGTGGACCAGCATCCCATTCTCATCGATATACGGTTCTTCTATCGGCTTTTCAGCCACATAGATTATCTTGGATATCTCTAAACCCGCTACAGACAATCGTTCACGGATCGCCCGCCCGTGATACCGCCTCTGGTAAAAATGTTCGCCCTTTTCATTCTGAGCGGTCGGCCAGCAAGATCATTTTTAACAATACTTCGATTCCCATCATCAGCCTAGAGCACTTCTTGTTTGAATGTTGCTTGTCAGATAAAAGGGTCGATTACTTCGTTGCATACGTAATAAAATTCATGCCGGCACGTTTGCAACGCACAGCGGAAAAACCAATACCAAGGAGTTCTTCCTTCATTGTTTTCATCGTCCACCCAAACTTATGGCAGAAAAACTTGGGGAATTTTTTTCTTGATTCATCCATTTCGAGATCCCGTCCTAGTGGGATGTCCTGCCCGCCGTAAAGCATGGTGAGCTTTCTAGAGAGCGGAAACCGTCGGCTTTTGATAATGAATTCAGTGTCTGGCACCCTGATTTCTGCAACCCCACCGCTTCGGAGCAGCCTATAAAATTCACCCAAAATGCGGACGGCTTCCCAATGAAAATGGTGCTCAATAATATCGTTCGCTAAGATATACTCAATCCCCCCTTTTTCGAAGTGATCGAGCAAGGACTCTTGAGCAATATCTATGACCTTATCAACCTTGAGCAGCGTATTGCTGCCATCAATGTTAATGAACCCATCCCGAATATCTGTACCACAGCCTACATTCAATTTCATTTTCTTGAACTTCTCCATGCTAGCCCGAGTATATCCGAGTAGACATTTTTCTTATCTTAAATGCAGCATCGGGAGTATAATACTGCTTAAACCCATCCGTGGTGGGCGGTCGGTTAACCACAAACGCAACCGGGATCGTTCAGATACTTTTTTCGACACCGCAGGGACAGCCGTGGCCCGCATGTCACCTCACCCCGATTTGGGGTTGGTGATATTCAGGTGCGGGAACGGCTGTTTCGGCATTTTCTTCAGCTTGAGAAACGCAGCGAGCTGGGGCCAGCCGTCACCATTCTCCCAGCACACCTCAAGCAACCGATCGGGCTGATCGCTGAAGAATGCCCGGACATTTTCGGTGTGTCGTGTATAGAACGCGATATGTTCTTTTTTATTTTCTTCTGTCGGCATGGCGTACCCATAGACCTGTTCCCGCAATGAGCTAGGGCCAAGCTTGCCCCGGAACCGGGTCGATGAATCGAACCAGGCTTCGGGGTCCTTCCTGACGGTCAAGATAAACTTGGCTTCAGGGAAAGCCTCGGCCATTTCCCGATAAACCAGCGACCAGGGCCAGTCTTCGAATGCGTCATACTGCTTGGCGCGTTGGATCAAACCTTGGGTATCCCCAACGTGCCAGTAAAAGATGCTCTCCCAGTCGGGGCCCAGGAGGTGGTTATAACCCAGCAGTCGCAGAGCCCCCCCTAGCGTGGTGGTCCCCGTCTTGGATAGCCCGATACCAAAAATCTTCATTGACGCGCTCCTGTGAGTCTCTTGCGGTCGCATCCCCATCACTCATGGCTGGGCGTGGCGGTCCCATGTCAAAGACGGGCATCCATTTATCGAACGGTGAGCCTCGGTGGTTGAATCCGCACAACCCATGGAGGACACGAAAAGCCTACCTTCTCATCGTGCCTAAACACACCGCCGCACCATAATACCTCAACTTCACCGCACCGCACCACAAGCCGGTTCTATATGAGTTTGTCGCGTCGGGATCACAAAACGCCCAAGATTGCCCTGCCGCGGGCGAACCGGATCCCGTCAACCTGATCGGGGCTGATATCAACCCGCGTGTGATACGCTGGTTGGGGAGGGTCATTGAGATTGTTGTAATTTTTCAAATAGATCCAGGTATCGTTTGGCCTGGAGAGACTGGTCATACTCGCGTTCGGCGATTTCTCGGCAGGATGCGCGTAAATCGGCACCGTGATCCAATTCATCCAGCGCGGTATCGATCGCTTGGGCTAAGGCGTGAGGCGTCACCGCCGTAGCCAGCCAGCCCGTTTGACCAGGGCGAACCATCTCGACCACCCCTCCGATGGGAAACCCGATCACCGGTGTCCCACAAGCAATCGATTCAACAACTACATTGGGCAGGTTATCCACCAGCGCAGGATGGACCAAGGCGTCCGCGGCGTTGTAGGCCACGGCAAGGTCTTCGGGCGTGCCCTTAAAGCCAAGTGGGTAGACCGTCACCCCGGGCCCTAGCGGCGGTAGCCGCCCCGAACCAAGCGTCAGGATCGTCAACCGGTGGGTGGCCAGCTGCGTCAAAGCGTCAACGAGGATCTGCCCGCCTTTGCGCCGCTCTGTGAGGTTGTCTGCCACCATCAATAGCACCGGGCCCTGCACGTCGATCCCCAGCTGGGCCCTGGCGTCGGCGCGGCGACACGGCTGAAAAGATCGCAAGGGAAGCCCGTTGGGGATAGCCTGAACCTGGTGCCCCGCCCACAGGCCGGCTTGGGCTTCCTGGGCCAACCATCGGGAGGGGGTGACCGCAACGAGATTCGGGGTACGACTCAACACCCGTTGGCGCAGCCGCCAGGCGGGCTGGATCCGATTGGGGGCCACAGCAGGGTACTCCTGGGGTGTGGGGCAGCTGCGATCACAACCGGTGATGAACTTGCGGCAGTCGTAGCTGTAAGCGCATCGCCCAGTAAAGCTCCACATGTCATGGAGTGTCCAGACCGTTGGGGCAAACCCCAGGCACACCTCCGCAATATCGGCAGACCAGCCATCCTCAGCCGCGATGATATGGATATTATGAAGGTTGATCGCATCCGGCTGCAGCTGGCTCAAAGCTTGTTTGATCTGGCTTTGAATGATTTTTCGATTGACCGTTTCTTTGCCGCATTGGGGCGCAAGACGGCGGATCGCGCCAAGCCAAGCCGGCAAGGGCCACAGCTCCGCTAAGCGGTGGGTCTGCCAGGGGTGGGGCCCCGGTGATGGCCGCCAGACCAAACGGGTGACGCGGTGCCCTAAATCGCATAGCCCGTGAGTCAACCGGTTGGCGGCAACAGCGGCTCCGCCCTGGGTTTCAACATCGGAGACGATGGCTATGTGCATGGAGACGTGATTCCCTCACCAAGGAAGCCGGGGCAGCTTCGGATCAAGGTCAAATCATCATCCATCGGGTGCGTTCTGGTGCGTTTATTGATAGCCTAGCTCGGCCATGATCGGCCCCCAAGCCCGCTTGATCAGCCCGATCGATTCTTCAGGCAATTTAGCCTTCCCTTCGCCTGCTTTGGCCGACCGAATAAAATCCATGTCGCGTCGGGTTGTCTTCAAGGGTTCCGCCTGCCAGTCTCGGGATTTCTCAAGCCGACGCAGGTTGTCTGGCCGGCATGTTTCCACAACAGACACGAGCTTGCTGTTGTCAACAGTGCGGCCTAACAAGCTCGCAATCTTTGCTAATCCTTGGGCGGTGTCTTGGAGCAGGTCTTCGTACCGAAGCAGGAGGAATCGGGGGTCGTGTTGGCGGGCGCCAAGCCAACTGCCAACGTTCTCCCCCCAACTCCCAAACATGTCGATTGTGCCTCGGGTATAGGCCCTGACAAACTCGGCGATCCCCTGCTGCTCGTCAAACCGATTGACCCGGATCAGGTGGTGGTAATAAGACACCGCCACGTCGCGGGGATCCCGCACCAGGTAGATCACGGTTTGGTAACGCGGCTCGAAATATTCATGGCTCTTGACGATCCTGGGATGCTTCATCGCCTGAAGGTCTGCGGGCATGGCCATATAGATATCGGGCACGTAATGGGCGATGTTGTCGAAGGTGATCGGCCCGGCGTCTGAGTAGAGCAAGTTGGCCAGGAGGAACCGCATCCAGGTGTTACCGGACTTGGGGTAGGAAACTAAGAAGACATCATCTTTGTATGGCCAAAAATCACGGCCAGGCGGGCTGGGTGGCTTGATCCATCCCACCAACGTTTTCGCAATGTTCCGCACCATGGATGATTTTTTTACGAATCACAGATGATTTGATGGCACACCGACCACTCGTTCACAGAGTGGGCGGATCCGCTTCACGCCCGAGACAATCCACCGATGGCCCACTGCGACATATCGCAAGCTCATCTTTCGCTTAGTTGGAAGTTACCACACAGCCATTTCACACCCGATATAAGAGTTAGATCGTATTTTTTGATGCCCGGTATAATAAAAAACATTACCCTGTATGACTCACAAGATTCTCCCAACAACATACTCACAGCTATTACGGCACCCATGATTGAGGGTTGAAGGCCGGCCGACACAAGCCCGATACCCGCCCCTCAGGGCTGCTTGCCCCCTGGTGATCACGGCTGGGTGACCCCGCCTTGTTGACCGGCCCACGGATGCCTATGCCCTAAACAGGATGACCCAATGGAAGGAAAGCCATAGCGATGAGCCTAAAGGATGCCGCCAAGCGGATACTGCGAACAACCACAACACCAGCGATTATCCGTGCCGTACGAAATGATTCGCTAACCTACCTGAATGAAGATGCCCTGCGCGATCTCTACAACGAGGTCATCCGATTAGAGAAACAAAAGGCCGATGGCATCCTGATCGAAGCCGGCTGCGCATTGGGGGGATCAGCGATTGTCATTACAACCGCCAAATCCAAATCACGGCCCTTCTATGTGTACGACGTATTTGGCATGATCCCGCCACCGTCCGAGAAGGATGGCGACGATGTGCACGAACGATACAAGGTCATCGAAAGCGGGAAATCCGAAGGGATCGGCCAGGACAAGTACTACGGATACGAGGCCGACCTCCTCAACAAAGTATCAGAGAACTTTAGTAGGCACCACGCCGATGCAGAGCAAAACAACGTCCACCTGGTGAAGGGGTTGTTCCAAAATACCTTGGATGTCCATGAAAAAGTAGCGCTGGCGCACATCGATGGGGATTGGTATGAATCGGTGATGACGTGCCTGCAGCGCATCGAACCCCATTTGGTTGCAGGCGCCGCCATGGTCATCGATGACTATAACGATTGGTCTGGGTGCAGGACAGCGGTCGACGAATACTTCAGCGACAAGAAGGATCGTTACGATTTTGTTCAGAAGGCGAGGCTACACATCGTCCGAAAGTAAACAAGGGAGGCTGCCGTTAAACGGGGTGCCTCCGGCATGAATCAGCCACGATGAAGACCCCCAACACCGATCCCTGCCCAGAGCCGGCATAACGCCGTCGCCGTAATGTAACACCATCAAACGCCGGATCGCCTTGAGGAGCAGCAGGCCTGTGTCAACAACCATTTGCCTACACGATACCGCGGTCTTTTCCTCTAACCTAGGGGACCAGATCATCATGGACGCGGTTCGGAACGAACTGAGAGACGCCTTCCCCGATGCGTACCTGATCAACGCCCCCACGCACGACTACCTCGGGAAAGAGAGCCTCAAGCGGTTCGCAGAAGCCCGCTTCTCCATTGTCGGGGGCACCAACCTGTTGTCGGGGAATATGAATCACTACAATCAATGGAAGATCAATCTCTTCACCTCACGGAAGATTAAGCATGCGGTCTTGATGGGCGTGGGCTGGTGGCAATACCAGGACAAAGTCAACCGATACACCCAATCCCTCCTCAAGAGGGTGCTATCCAATCAATTCGTCCATTCGGTCCGCGATACCTACACCGAACGCAAGCTGCGCTCGATCGGCCTTAACAACGTTGTGACCACCGGCTGCCCAACCATGTGGCGCCTGGACGAACAGCACTGCCAGGCGATCCCAACCCACCCGGCAGAAGAAGCCGTCGTCACAATCACCGATTACAAACCCAACCAAAAATCTGACCAAGCCTTACTGGATCTGGTTGGACGCCATTACCGCAAGGTCTATGTCTGGCTCCAAGGCGAAGGCGACGCCGGATACCTCAAGCCTTGGATCAACAAAAGCGTTGAGCTGATTATGCCCAGTCTAAGCCATTATGACCGCTTGTTGGCGGATCCAAACCGCAGCCTCGATTATGTGGGAACGAGGCTGCATGCGGGTATCCGCGCGCTGCAGCACCACAGGCGAGCCACTATCCTCAGCGTGGACAACCGAGCCACGGAAATAGGCCATGACTTCGGCCTGCCGGTCGTCGATCGAACGGACCTCAACGCCATTGAAGAAAAAATCACCTCGGACTTCCCGACGCAAATCAGTATGCCTTTGACCAGGATCCACGAATGGAAGCACCAGTTTGCGAACGCCCATTCATCCGCCAGGAAGTGACCGATATGATGACCCGCCGCGTAGAGCTCAGGCACGAGGTGTAGCCCACTGGGACAATCTCAATCACGCCCCCCCTATCACCACCAACGCCCGATAATCCCAAGCCCATCGGCCTGGGATCACGACCCTCGCCACTTAGGCTCACACCCCGGCTTAGGTTAGGAGCCAGGCTTTCCGATAGACCTTAGAGCTTGCTTGACAAGTCGATGCGGTAAGCCTGCGTTCTGGCAGAGGCGATTCCGGGCAAACCATCCGCCCCTCAGCCTGGCCAGTACGACGGATCATGATATTTTACATCATGTCAAGTAAACGCTTAGAGATCAGTGCACCTGGAAGTGGGGAAGGCTATGAGTTTTACAGATCGTGATCCGCTTAACGTCCACCTACCCGAGCCCCAACCGTCACCGCTGGCCCCAACGCTACCACCAGCCCTACCACCAGCCCCCGACGCTCAGCAGGCGTTGGACCTGCTGGGGTCGCTGATGGGTCAGCTCCACCAGTGGCAGCAGCAAACGGGCCAACACTGCCAGCAATTCAACCAACAGATCCAGCATGTCTTGGCGGAGAAGTCGCAGCTGGACCAGATCAAGGCTTACATCAACAGCCAGCGCAGCGAAGTCGAGGCCCAGCGTGGCGAGATCGAGGCCGAACGGGGCCGTATCACCGAGCAGCAGCGGCAGCTGGAGCTACAACGCCAGGGGCTGGAGATCTCCCGGCGCGAGGCCCAGGAGACCCGCGCCGCTGCCGAGTCGCAGTACGCCGCCTTTGCCACCCAGAAGCGAGAGCTCGACGCCCTGCGCGCAGCGCTTGACGCCGAGCGCGCAGATATCCACACCCAGCGTAGGGAGCTACAAGCGCTTCAAAGCCAGTTAGCCGTCCAGAAGCAAGAGCTCGATACCCTGCGCAGCGGAGCGGAGGCTTACCAAGCGGACATCAACGCCCAGCAGGGCCGGTTTGCGATCCAGCAAAACCAGATCCAGCAGGAGACACAAAGCCTCGCTCAGGCCCGTGCCAAGCTGGCTGAAGAACAACAGCAGCTTGGCCGCCAACTGATCGCGATCAACGAAGAAAAAACTGCGCTGGCCACACAACGCCAGCAGGCCCAAGAGCAAACCGACCAGCTCGCCGCACAACGCCAGCAGATCCAAGAGCAAACCGATCAGCTCGCCGCACAACGCCAGCAGGTCCAAGAGCAAACCGATCAGCTCGCCGCACAACGCCAGCAGGTCCAAGAACAAGCCAACCAGTTCGCCGCACAACGCCAGCAGGTCCAAGAACAAACCGACCAGCTGGCCATACAACGCCAACAGGTCCAAGAACAAGCCGGCCAGAACGATGCGCAGCACAGCCAGCTAGCGAGCCTTCAACAACAGATCACGCAAGACCGTCAGCAGCTAGACCAAGCCCAACAGGAGGTGCGCCACGCGCGCCAATCGTTAGACGACGACACCGCCTCATTATCCGCCGAACGCGAACAGCTCGAAGCGCTGCGTGTCGCGCTCGAGTCGCAACGCGATGAGCTATCCGGGCTCGAACACCGTGTCAACCAGCAGCAACAGCAAGCCGACCGTGCACGCCAAGAGGTCGATCAGGCGTGGGAAAAGATTAAAGGCATCCGCGAGACACTGGCCGATGAACGCGCCGCCCTTGAGACCACCCAAGATCAGCTGGCGCAATACCAGGAACAGCTCGAAGCACAAAACACCGATCAGCAGCAGCGGCAGAACCAGCTCGATCAGCAGCAGCAGCAGGCCGCTGATGAACGCGACGACCTTGACCACGCGTGGGAGAAGATCAAGCACATCCGCGAGTCGCTGAAGCAAGAAAAGAACGCGCTCGAATCCAGCCGCGAAGAGCTGGCCCAGTATCAGGTCCAGCTCGAATCACAAGCCGTAGAGCTCGAGCATCAGAACAGCACGGTTGAAAATAAGTGGCAGCAGCTCCAACAGCTGCAGGAATCACTGGACCAGCAAGAAGAAGGCCTGACCCAACGCGAAACGCAGCTCGAAGAGCAGAACGCCGACCTCGAATCACGCTGGATACAGCTCGAAGAGCAGCAGGCCCGGCTCGACGACCAGGCCGCCCAGCTCGAAGCCGATCGGGAAGAGACCCAGCTGGCTCAAGAGGCGGTTGAACAAAGGCAAGAAGAACTCGATCAACGCCAGGACACGATCGCCCAGCAAGAAACAGACATCGCTCAACAGCAAGAGGCGTTAGAAGACCAAGCCGCCCGGCTCGAAGACCAACGAGAGGCCCTGGAAGAACAGATGATCCAGGTCGACCAGCAGCGTCAGGACCTAGAGGCTCAGCAGATCCAAGTCGACCAGCAACAAAGCGAATTCGATGCCCAACGCCAACAGATCGACGAAGACCGCCAAGCGCTCGATCATGACCGTGAAGCCTTTGAAGAGGAGAAGGCCTCGCTGTGCAAAGACGAAGACCTTGAAAACCTGCGGGACCAGCTCGAAGCACTCGTCGAGCAGCAGAGCCGGTTCGATGAAGAAAAACAAGAGCTTGATCAGCAACACCAACAGCTGGATCATGCGTGGCAGAAAATCAAGCAGATCCGCGAGACGCTAGAGGCCGACAAGGAAGCGGTCGAGGCCAAGAACCGGCAGTTCGAGGCGATGACCGCCAAGGTCGGGGGCCAGCAGGGCGAGCTCGAGACGCTCCGCCAGCGGTTCCTCAATGAAGAGCAGCGGCTCGAGAGCAAGCGGCGTGAGGTCGAGCAGACCAAGAAGATGCTACGCCAGACCCAGGAGGTGCTCCAAGAAGACAAGGCGATGATCAATCAAGAGAAAGCCTCGCTCAACGACCGCCGCGGCGAACTCGATAGCCGCGAGACCCAGATCAAACAGAAACTCAACGAATGCCACAGCGCATACCGCGAGACGGTCCAGCGGCTGCGCACCAAGCGCGACCAGCTGCTGCGTTGGCAGAAAGACCTCGAACAGCGTGAACGGGCGCTGGAGGAACGAGAGGGCCACCCCCCCGCCGCCGTATCGGCCGGGGCCGGCGCAGCTGCGGCCGCCACCGCCCCGGGCCCAGCGGCGATTGAGCCCGACCACGATCAAGATCACGACCACGATCAAAATGACGATCAAGATCAAACCTATGGCTTCGACCAAGACGAAGCTTTTGAAGAAGACCCCCCCACGACTAAGATACCGATACGGAATGATTTCGATGACGACGACGAGGTCTACGAATTCGACCCCGACGAGTGGGAGTAGTCCCGATGGACCCGCTGCACCACCTGCTGGATCGGCTGTGGGAGGATTACGCCAGCCTCAACCCGCAGGCCCAAACGATCCACCGCCTGCTGTGCGAACGGGGTGAGCGTGTTGTCAACGACCACATCGCGTTCCGCACCTACGACGACCCTCGTGTGGGGCTAGACGCGGTCGCCGAATCGTTTGTGTCGTTGGGGTACCAGCCCAAGGGCAGCTACGAATTCCCTGAAAAAAAACTCACCGCTCGCCACTACGAGCCCCCATCCCACCAGCTGGCCACGGGCCTGCCGCGCGTGTTTATCAGCCAATTGCAGGTGGGGCAGTTCTCTCAACCCTTTGGGGATATCGTCGCATCGCTGATCGACCAGGTGCCGGCCGATCTACCAAAATCCCAAGGCTTCCCCGTCGCGGATCGGCCGTGGGGGGTGTCGTACGCAGACTATGAGACGCTGCGCCAAGAAAGCGAGTACGGCGCGTGGCTAGCTGCGTTTGGGCTCCGGGCCAACCATTTTACGGTCGATGTCGGGGCCTTAAACTCGTTCGATGGGTTGGCAGCATTTAACGCGTTCTTGATTGAGAACGGGTTTGAGCTCAACACCAGCGGCGGTGCGATCAAAGGGTCGCCCGAGGTCTTTCTTGAGCAGTCTTCAACGCTGGCCGCCCAGGTCCCGGTCGATTTTTCCGACGGGCAACACACCATCCCCGGCTGCTACTACGAGTTCGCCAAGCGCTACCGCATGCCCAGCGGCGAGCTGTTTCAGGGCTTCATCGCCCAGTCGGCGTCTAAGATTTTTGAGAGCACCGATCGACGGGATTAGACGCCGTCTCAACTCTGGTTCTGACGGCCCATTGGGGTGCAGCTGGTATTTTGCCAGCCAGGGCATCTCCAAAGGGGGTCGGCCTCGGCTGGCCAGCGACCAGGGCCACACGTATGCTATACCAATCCCGATCAGGTTGGCGGGGTCCCGTTCGCCCGCGGCAAGGTAATCTTCGGCGTTTGGGTTATCCCGACGCGGCAAACGCATACCCGATGGGTCTATTTCCCCAAGAAAGTTGAACCCTTAGATCGTACGGTGGTAATGAACCCTTGGTTGGATCAACTGCGTGACTACTGCCGGCCCCGGCCGGTGTGGGGCGCGCTGCTGGCTGGGGTAGCGCTAACAGGGATCGGGATCGCGGCGATCGGCACGACCCACGCCAGTTACGCGTCGGTCCAGACACGGTGGTTGTTGATCTCGTTGATCGCCGCGGGCCTGTGCCTGGTCCCGGCGCCGCGTTGGGTGGCGGCCATGGTCCCCCCAGCCGTCCTGGTCACACTGGGGCTGCTGGTGATCGTCATCCTGCCCTGGATGCCGCGATGGCTCGTGCCGGTACGCAACGGCGCCACGTGCTGGCTTGACCTGCACTTCATGATGTTCCAGCCGTCAGAGCTGGCCAAGATTGTCTTTGTCCTAGCGCTGGCTAAGTACCTGCGTTACCGCAGCAACTACCGGACACTAAGTGGCCTGCTGGTCCCGTTTGGGTTGATGTTTGTGCCCGTGGCGCTGATCTTGCAAGAGCCGGATCTGGGCACCGCGTTGATCTTTGTGCCCGCGTTGTTCGTGATGCTCGTGGCAGCCGGTGCGCGCCTGGCGCACCTAGGAGCATTGGTGGGGTTAGCCCTTTTGATGGTGGTACTCAATGTCGTGATGATCTACACGCTTCCCGATTCCATGCAGCTGCTCAAGCCCCACCAGCGGCAGCGGATCGTGTCGATGATCGACCGCGCCCGGGGCGATACCCACCACGTCAAAGACATCGGCTATCAGCAAGACAAAGCCATGACCCTCGCCGGCGCCGGGGGTTTGTATGGCTACGGCGCCACACGGTCGGCGACCATTATCCGCTTCAACAAGCTGCCCGAAGACCACAACGACATGATCTTCGCGGTGATCATCAACCGCTGGGGGGCCGCCGGTGGGCTGGCCGTGATGGGGCTGTACCTGGTCTTGACCGGGTCGCTGCTGCTGGTCGCGGCTCACACGCGCGACCCGTTTGCCCGGCTGACCGCGGTGGGATTTGGCGGCCTGCTGTTTAGCCAGGCCGCGATCAACATGGGCATGACCCTCGGCCTGCTCCCGGTGACCGGGATCACCCTGCCGTTCGTGTCGTACGGTGGATCGAGCCTCATGACGACCTATATCATGGTGGGGTTGGTGATGAATTTCGCCTCGCGCCGGCCCGCGATCGTTAGCCGGCCCGCGTTCGAGTTTGACCCAGCCACCACCGCGGCACCGTAACAACCACGCAACACACCATGATCCAAACCGACCTGCCCATCGATGCGCACAACGCCGTAGAGCGCATGGGCCTATCCCAAGTCATCACGGACCCCGTGTTGGCTAGGCTCGGCCAATACCTCACGCTGCTGCTGGAAGCCAACCAGCGGTTCAACCTCACCGCCATGCGCGACCGCGACGCGGCATGGCAGCGGCTGATCTTAGAAAGCCTTACGCTCATCCCTTGCTTGGATGACCTGCCGCCGATCACCAAGCTAATCGACATCGGATCGGGCGGCGGCGTGCCGGGGCTGCCGGTCGCCATTGCCATGCCGCACCTCCGCGTCACGCTGCTGGAAGCCACGGGCAAGAAAGCCAAGTTCCTCAAACAGTGCGCGACCCAATTGGCATTGCCCAATGTTCATGTGATCCACAGCCGCGCCGAAACACTTGGCCACGACCCAACATACCGAAGCCAATACGAAGCCGCGGTCTGCCGCGGGGTTGGGCCGATGAACCGCGTGCTGGAATACATGCTGCCCCTGGTCCGCGGCGGCGGCTACGCCATGGCCATCAAAGGCCAAAACTTTAACCTCGACGAACTCAACGCATGTCAAAACGCCATCGACGTGCTAGGCGGCGGGGACATGCAAGTCTTCGAACCACCCACCGCGTGGGGCGACCAAGCACCCTTCATTGTGAGCGTCCTCAAAGATCGCCGCACACCCAACGCCTACCCCCGCCGACCCGGCGTGCCCGCCCGTTCACCACTCTAATCACCAACCTTACAAGCACCCCTTGAAAGCCCCCATGCCGATCCACATCGAAACTTTTTGCCTAGGCGACTGGATGACCAACTGCTACGTGCTGCACGCCCACACACCCCGGTGCTGGATCATCGACGCGGGTTTTCATCCCACGCCGATGATCCAATACATCCAACAGCACCGCCTCGAACCCCAGCAGATCGTCTTGACCCACGCGCATGTCGACCATATCGCGGGGCTCGAAGCGCTGCGATCGCAATGGCCTAAGCTGCCGATCCTGATCCACGCCGCCGAGCAGGGCTTCTTGACCGACACCGCATTCAACCTATCGATCGCGCTGGCCGCCCCGATCGTTGCGCCACCCGCCACCGGCACGTTGGAACACGGCCAATCGCTTGAGCTAGAGAGCGTTGCGTTTGAGGTCCGCCACACCCCCGGTCATAGCCCCGGCAGCATCACGCTCGTTCAGCACGACGCCGCGGTCGCATTGGTCGGCGATGCGCTGTTTGCCGGTTCCATCGGGCGCACCGATTTCCCGACATCCGACCACGACGCGTTGATCCACGCCATCCACAGCCAGCTCTACACACTGCCCGACACCACCCGCGTCCTGCCCGGCCACGGCCCAGAGACCACCATCGGCCATGAGCGACAAACCAACCCGTTTACGAATACGAATGCCTGATGAAACCCCAACTCAATCCGAACCGGGCTAAGCGTAGGCGGGCCGCGGCCACGCGCAGGCAAGCCCCCATCAGACAGGACGAGCGGATCGTGTGACTAACATGCCGGCTCGTGATTGATTGGCGTTTTCGCCTGATGCTGAGACAACATGCCGTCATACCCGGAGAAATCTAAGCCGACAAACCGCTGGGCCAACTCGGGGTCGAACTGCGTGCCCGCGTAGCGGGTGATCTCGGCCAGCACCTGATCCCTGGTTATCGCGGCCCGGTACGAACGGTCTGAGCTCATCGCGTCAAAGGCGTCGGCTAACGCGATGATCCGCCCCAGCAGCGGGATCGCTTCACTCCGCAGCCCGTGGGGGTATCCCTGCCCGTCCCACCGCTCGTGATGGTACAGCACCCCCGGCAACGCATCCTGCATCGGGGGGATGTCTTTGAGGATCTGGTACCCGATCATCGGGTGGCGTTGGAGCTGCCGGGCCTCTTGGGGTGTTGTCGTGCCCTGCTTGCACAAGATCGCTTCGGGCACCCCGATCTTGCCCACGTCGTGCACCAGCCCAGCGATACGCACGCACTGGGACGAAGGGTGGTCCCACCCCATCGCTTCGACCAACCGGGTCGCCAGGTACGCCACACGCTGCGAGTGGCCGTGGGTGTAGTGGTCCTTGGCATCGATCGACGCGGTCAACGCCTGGAGCGTGCCGAAGAACATGGTGCGCTGCTCTTCAAACCGCACGGTGTTTTCATGGAACACACTCAAAAAACCGGCTGCGGCATCGAGGAACTGGATATCGCCGCTGGTCACCTCCGGGTCCAACCCGTACTTGTTGCCCGCCAGCAGCACACCGATCGCTTTTTGGTTATGGGTAATCACGTTGAAGATCACCTGGGCATCAACCAGCGCCGCCAACGTGTCGCGGTCCTGTTCTAGCAGCGGCGCCAAGTGCTGGGCCTGATCGCGGCCAACCAGGCCCTGGGCCGCCGACCGAAACGCATCGTAATCACAGGACAGCGTCCCGGCGAAGATCCATTGTCCCACGAAATCTTCCAGCACACCGCGTCGATCATCGAACCCGATCGCCAGCCACTTAAATGGCAGGATCCCGTGGATCTGACGGCAGGCCGACCGCACCGTCTCCAGCGGGGAGGCATTGATCTCGGAGAAGTGTGCGAGGCTAAATAAGAGGTTGACCTCTTCGTAAGCCTGGGCCAGTTTCTCGGAAAACTCCCCCAAAGCTCGGTGGTGCAAGTCGGCCTGGATCAGGTCGGCGTGTGCCCACCGCAGCGTCTTGGCCAGGCGGTCCAGGTCGCGCCCGTGGTATTGGGCCATGGGCGCCAACGTATAGCGGGCTTTTTCGGGTGACAGCACCGCTGCGGCGCAGACGGCCTCAAACATCTCCATCTCCAAGGCCTGGGGCCCCAGCGCCATCACCACGGTCACCCCCTGCCGATCCGCCATCGCGTCGTCGGGCAATGCCAAAAGCCAGCAGCCATCAAACAGCTCAACCCATGCCGTTGACGACGCGTCGAGCCCAGCGCGTGCGACGCGTTCGATATGAGGGCCTAGCGTAGGCGACCCCAGCCAATCACCCCCAACGCTGCGGGCCGCCGGCTTGGCGATCATTGAGCCGGTCAGGTCACACCGCCAGGTGGCCAACCCCAGCTCGCTGCAGCGATCTCGAAACACCACAACACCGGGTCGTGGCAACACGGTTGGGCAGGGGTGGGGGTCACCGGTCATGGTCCTCTCCGGTGGCGGGATCGGTGCCTTGGGGGGTGGCCGCTGCGCTGGGCACCAAGATATCGGCCACCGCTTCAAGCAATTGAAGCGAGCTGAATGGCTTGGCCATCAACACCTTGATATTGGTTTGTGCCAGCTGTTCGGGGAGGATCTTGTGGCCCCGGGCGGTGAGCATAATCAAAGGAACACCGGCGGTGTCTGGGTTCTCCCGGAGCTTTACCGCCATCTCAAACCCATTGAGCACGGGCATCTGATAATCGGTCAGCACCAGATCGGGTTTGTGCTGGCACGCCAGCTCGAAGCCGTCTCGGCCGTTGTGGGCCGCAAGCAATTCATAACCGGCTTTCTTGAGCTTATAGGACAGAACATGGATGAGATGCAGCTCGTCATCGACGATTAGGATACGCTGAGCCATGGCTGATCCCTAAGCAAACAAGACCGATGTACCCCGCCCCACGAGGCCCTTAAGCGGTTAAGACCCCCTCGTGCTACGTCGGTCGATTAATGGCGCTGCTTGATCGGGTTGGGGACAGCTCGGGGGGGTTATCGGGTACAAACCCCCGCACCCACTATTTAGCCCCCCCCAGCCAGTAACCGATGACTGATGAATAGCGGCTCCGTTTGATGGATCCACGAAATCCCCAGCCCGCGTGGAGGCCCAAGGAGGAAGCGTGGTAGAGGCGACGAAAGCATCTGATCATCCCCATAACGCTTTGCCTAGTCACGGCAAACGATTGCGCGGCGAGACGGTGTTATGGGAAATGACCGGGCTGATGTTGGTGGTCGTGGGGGCAATGGTTTGCTGGGTGGTCCATTCCCAGTCCCAGCTGGCAACCCAACGGCGGGTGGAGCAGGTGCGGGCGGTAGGCCAGATGTTATCACGCAGCGCCGAGGCGTTGCTGCTATCTGAAAATGTCTCCCAATTACGCCAGCTGGTGGTGACGGTCAGCCAGCAACACGCCTTCGAAAGCTGCCGTGTTGCGCTACACGATGGTCAAATCATTGCCGATTCAGACATCGATCGGCTACCCACGGACGGCCTCCCCGCGGTTTGGCCTCAAGGCCCGGCTGATCAGGGCCCAGCTGTTGGCACCGAGGTGCAAGGCAGCGGGCAGATCCAGCTGTACCACCCCTTGACCGTGCTTGGCCGGGGCCAAGCCACACTTGAAATCATCGCGCCCATCCAGTCTTCGGCCGGCTTGGATGGGCCGATGCTGGTGGGGATCCTAGTCATTGGCAGCTTGGGGGTAGGGGTGCTACTGGCGGGTTACCTGCTGGTGCGGCCCGGTCTAAAAGCGATGAAATCGGTACGGGGCGCGTTGCTGACCTACCACGGCCCCGACACGCCGATCGACCTGATGCGGATCAACCCCCGCTTCGGTGAGGAAGCCGCGGCGTGGAACAGCGTGCTGGATGAGATCGACGCCATACGCAGCGGCCAGATGGGCCAGCAAGCCCAGCTGATGCTGGGGTCGGCCAGACACGGATCCTCCGGGCTCGATGAAGCGTGCAACGCGATGCCACAAGGGATCATCCTGCTCGATGAGCAGGCCCGGGTGCGGTACGCCAACGGCGCCGCGGCGATCCTGATCGGCGCCAACCACCAAGAGATGGTCGGCGACGGGATCGATCGGTTCGTCTCACACCCCGCGGTCCTGGACGCGGTCCGCGTTGCGGCCGACGACATGTCACGCCAACGATCCATGCTAGAGGCCGAATCAGACGGTGACCACGGGCCGACCGTGTTGCGTTACAGCATCCGGCCGGTGCGGCGCAGCGACTCGGCGTCGGTGATGATCATGATCGAAGACATCACCCAGCAGCGGGTCGCGGAACGGTCGCGTCACGAATTTGTCGCTCAGGTTGCCCACGAGCTGCGCTCGCCGCTGTCGAACATCCAGCTGTACATCGAGACGCTGCTGGAAGACGACCTCGACCCCCAGCACCGCTCGCAATCGATCAACGTGATCAACAGCGAAACCCACCGGCTTACCCGGGTGGTGAACGATATGCTTTCGGTCGCGGAGATCGAGGCCGGTTCGATGGAGCTACGCCGCGACGACCTGCGCCTCGAAGCGATCTTTGAAGCGCTCAAAGCCGACTACCAGCCCCGGGCGGCCGAAAAACAGATCGACTTATTCTTCAGATTGCCGCCCAAGGTCCCCGTGATCCAAGCCGACCGAGAAAAATTCCTGATGGCGGTCCACAACCTGCTTGGCAATGCGGTGAAGTACACACCCGAGGGTGGCCGGGTGTCGCTAAGCGGCCAGGTGAACGGCAACCAGCTGATTCTCGAATTCAGCGACACGGGGATTGGTATCGCCGATCAGGAAAAACAGAAGGTCTTCGAGAAATTCTACCGGGCGCGCGATGAGAAGATCACGGGCATCCCGGGCACGGGGCTGGGGCTGCCGTTAGCGCGGGAGGTGGTTCGGCTGCACGGCGGTGACATCACGGTTGAATCTCAGCCCGGCCGGGGCAGCACGTTTACCCTGACCCTGCCCATCCTAGCGGAGGCCGCCTGACCACGATGCAGATCGATCAACACCAACAAGGCGCGGTCACGGTCCTCCGCCCCAAGGGGGCGTTGACGCTCGACGACGCCGACCGCTTCAAGGCCTGCCTCCATGACGCGGTGAGTAAAAACCTCGGCCGCGTGGTGCTGGACGCCTCGGGCGTGCCGTTCGTGGATAGCCGCGGCTTGGAGGTGTTTGTCGAGATGTCGGAGCTGCTGGCCAACAGCGGCCAGGCGCTGAAGCTGTGCCACGCCAACGAAACGCTCCGGGAGGTGTTGTACCTGGCGGATATCACAGCCTTGTTTGAGTACTACGAAGACGTGAGTTCCGCGGTCAGGAGCTTCCTATGAGCCATCCTAACGCCTACCCCCAGCCCATCCGGATCGGCCAGGTGCTGGTCGAAGAGGGCGTGCTCACCCAGGAGCAGCTCAACAGCGCGTTGGCCAGCCAGAAGCAGACCGGGCTGATGCTCGGAGAATTGCTTGTCGAGCAACACGTAATCAAAGGGACGGTGCTGGTCAAGACGCTGGCCAAGCGGCTGGGGATCCCCGGCTGCCAGCTGCGCCACGGCCTGATGGACCCGGCGATGCTGGTGCTGATCGGGGAAGAGGAGGCCCTGCGCCTGGGCGCGATGCCCATGTTCAAGGTCCACGACACGCTGATCGTGGCGATGGCCGAGCCCCAGTCGCTGCCGGTGATCGACCGCCTGCGTCAGCTCACCGGGCTCCAGATCCGACCCGTGCTGGCGCTGAAACCCAATATCGAGGAATACATCAAGAAATACGCCGGCGGGGATATCGACCTTGACGCGTTTCTCACATCCATGACGGAATCGGACGTATCGGTGGTCGAGACCGAATCGATCGACGACGAGACGATCCCTGAGCTAGAGAAGATGGTCGAGGGCAGCCCGATCGTGAACCTGATCAACGTGGCGATGCTGACCGCGATCCGTGACCGGGCCAGCGATATCCATATCGAGCCCGACAAGAAAGGCACGCGGATCCGCTACCGGATCGACGGGATGCTGCGTGAGCTGATGAAGCCCCCCCCGGGCTTGCACGGGTCGATCATCTCACGTGTGAAGGTGATCGGGAAGATGGATATCGCCGAGAAACGCACGCCCCAAGAAGGACGGGTGCGCCTGGTCGCCGAGGGCCGCCAGATCGACCTGCGGGTCTCGAGCCTGCCGACCCTGCTGGGCGAGAAGGTGGTGATCCGGATCCTCGACAAAGAAAACCTCAAGGTGCGCATGGAGAGCCTGGGCATCCGCTCTGAGGCGTTGGGCGCGTTCAAGCAGATGCTGGATCAGCCCCACGGGTTGCTTCTGGTCACCGGCCCCACTGGCAGCGGGAAGACCACGACGCTCTATTCGGCGTTGGATCTGCTGCGCAGCCCCGAGCGGAACATCGTCACGGTCGAGGACCCGGTGGAATACCAGCTGGACCTGATCAACCAGATCCAGGTGCAGGAATCGATCGGGATGTCGTTTGCCCGTGCGTTGCGCAGCATCCTGCGGCAAGACCCGGACGTGATCATGATCGGTGAGATCCGCGACAAGGAGACGGCGAAGGTCGCGGTGCAGGCGGCGCTGACCGGCCACCTGGTGCTAGCGACGCTGCACACCAACGACGCCCCCGGCGCCGTGGCGCGGCTGCTGGATATGGGGGTGGAGTCGTACTTGCTATCCAGCGCGCTGCTGGGTGTGGTCGCGCAGCGGCTGGCACGGACGGTGTGCCCCAATTGCGCAACCAAGTACTACGCCCACGAGAACGTGCTGGAAGACGCGGGGATCAAGGATCAACAAGTCAAAGCATTCCGCAAGGGGGTGGGCTGCGCCCAGTGTCACAACACCGGGTTTCAGGGCCGCATCGGGATCTATGAGGTGATGCCGATCAGCACACCGGTGCGTCGGATGATCCACCGCGCCGCGGCGACCTATGAGCTGCGTCACCGGCTGCACGAAGAGGGGGTCTTGTCGCTGCGTGAGGAGGCGGTGCTGATCGCGATGTCGGGCACCAGCAGTTTGGAAGAGGTGCTGCGCGTCACCCAGGTCGGGGATGAATCGCCTGGGGCCCAGCCCGCGGCCAAGCCGGACGACGCGGAGAAGCATGTCGCATGAAGCTGTCCTACCAAGCCTGTGACCCGTCGGGGAAGGTCGTGGCCGATACGATCGAAGCGGCCGATAGCGCCGAAGCGATCGAGCGGCTGCGCCGAGAGGGGCTGTTCGTCACCCAGATCACCCCCGTGTCAGAGGGCCAGGCACGGCAGGCAACCAACCGCTCTAAATCCATCGGGAAGAGCCGGAACACCAAAAAAAATCTCATGCTGCTCACCCGCCAGCTGTACCTGCTGCTGTCGACCGGGACGCCGGTGGTCCAGGCGCTGGAGTCGCTAAGCCGCCAGACCCAAGACCCCGCGTGGAACCGTGTGATCGGCTTGGTGCAGAAAGGGGTGGAAGACGGCAGCTCGCTATCCGAAGCCATGAGCCAATACCCCGCGTTTTTCGATCCGATCTACTGCAGCCTCATCGGGGCGGGCGAGTCATCGGGGAAGCTGGCTTACATGCTTGACCGGTTGGCCAACCTGCTGCGCAAGCAGGTGCAGGTGCGCAACGCGGTGGTTGGGGCGTTGATCTATCCCTGCTTGCTGATCGCGCTGGCCGTGGTGGTGATGGTGATCATGCTGACGGTGGTCTTGCCCCGGTTTGAGGAGCTGTTCTCGAAGCTCGATGCGCCGCTGCCGCCGTCGACAAAGCTGCTGATGACATTGAGCGCCTCGGTGCGCACCAACGGGTGGGTGATCCTGATCGGGTTGGTCGTGGCCGGGGTGGTAGTCCGTGCGTGGCTTAAGACGGCCTTGGGCCAGCGCACCGTCGACAGCGTGGTGCTGAAGCTGCCCCAGATGGGGCGGATCATCCGCAGCTTTACCACGGCGAAGCTGGCGCGGCTGCTGGGGATCTTGCTCGACAGCCACCTGCCGCTGATCGAGGTCTTGAACCTGATCCGCCACACGGTCCGCAACCATCACTACACGCAGCTGATCCAGCGGGCCGAAGAGTCTGTGATGCGGGGCGACCCGGTCAGCGCCGCGTTTGCCAGAAGCGACCTGATCCCCGCGACGGTGACCGAGGCGATGCGTAGCGGCGAGCAGACGGGGCGGATGGCCTCTTCCCTGCTGACGATCGCCGATTATATGGACGAAGAAAACGACGTGGTCGTACGCTCGCTAACGAGCATCCTCGAGCCGCTGATCCTGATCGGGTTGGGGATCCTGGTGGGGTTCATGGCGGTGAGCATGTTCCTGCCGCTGTTCGACATGACCTCGTTAGGAGGCTGACCGATGAAACCATGGAGCCATCCCGCTTGGTCGGTGATCGGGGTCGACGTCGGGTCGCGGTGTGTCAAGGCGGTGCAGCTGCGTCGCACGGTTAGCGGCTGGCGTGCGGAGGCCGCGGGCATCCTCCAGCGGGAAACACACGAGCCTTCCCTCACCCCATCCGAAGCCCAGCAGCTGGTGGGCATGCTAAAACGACAGGGGTTCCGGGGCACGGACGTGGCGCTGGCGGCACCGGTCCAGATGGTGCTGGGGGGGATCCTCGAGCTGCCGTCCCGGGCCTCGGGCGCCCCGGTAGAACAGATCGCGCGCATGGAGATGGCTCGGATGCATAAACGGTCACCCGATTCGTTTGAGCTGGCCTGCCTCGACCTGCCGGCTCCGGTTCGGGGTGGGGCGACGGCGCATGTGATGGCGTCGGCCTGTGCCCACGAAGACGCAGACAAGCTGCTAGGCGCATTCGATCAAGCGGAGCTGACCCCGGTCGGGCTAGACACCCTGACTTACGCCTTAACCCGAGCGTGCGCGTCTTGGATCAATCAGGCCAAGGAGATCGTCGGGATCCTCGACCTGGGCTGGAGCCACACACGGTTATTGGTGGTGCACCAAGGCGGGGTGGTCTACGAGCGGTCGGTGCCAGAAGGCGGGGTCAAGTCGCTACGCGATCAGCTCATGGAGCGCACGGGGCTAGACCCCAACACACTCGACCACCTGCTGGAACACAGCCACAACCGCCCCGACCCACGAGGCCGCAGGGCCGAGGACCAATCCCCGCCATCCATCCCCCATCTTAGCCGTGTCTTGGACACTTATGTCGATCGGATGGCCCAGCAGATTGGCCAGTCGTTTGCTTATGCATCGCACCGATACGGCGACACGGGGGAAGGGCGCTTGGTCTTGGTCGGCAGCGGAGCCTGCCTGCCTGGGTTAGCCGATCAGATGGCCTTGGCCACGGGGCTAAGCGTATCGCCGGGCAGCCTGACCCAACTCGTGGCGTGCGCCCCGCACCTGATCGAGCGCTACCGCAGCCCGGTGTTCGCCGGGGCGCTGGGGCTGGCGATGTACCCCAAGGGATGAAACGATGCAGCCGTACGTCAACCTGATCCCCGCTTACCGCCTAGAAGCACACCGGCACCGCCAGCATGTGCGGCAATGGGTCATCCGCGTCTGTGTTTACGCCGCGGGGGCCTTGGGCGTCTGCGTGCTGGCCCATGTCACCTGGGACACCGGCCACCCCAATTTAGAGCCCCAGATCCGGCGGACCCAGGCCCAGATCAAAACGCTCAACGGATCCATCGCTTCAGCCAATACGACGCTTGCGCGTACACGGCGTTCGCTCCAAGCCAACCAACAGCTGAGGGATCACCCCGACTGGAGCCTGCTGCTGGCGTACTTGGCGAAAGCGATCGATGCGGAATTGGTGCTGCGTGAATGCACGCTTGAGCCTCACCAGATCCAAGCCGCAACCAACCAGCCGGTGACGGATCGCCAACCCAGCAACCCCATCCCGCCCCGTGCGTACCAGATCAATCTCCGTGGCCTGGGTCGGTCCCAAGCCGCGGTGTCCCGGTTTGTGCTACGCCTAGAGCAGACCGGCCTGTTTGACCAAGTGAAATTGGTCGATACCAGCCTGGAGCCGTTTCTGTCCAACAAAGCCATCGGGTTCAGAGTGACGTGCGGACTGGGGACAGACCGGGCTGAAGCCGATACGCCATAACGCCAGGCCAAAGGCGTTGGGACTCTAAACCCGCACCGGCGAGACCCGGTGATCATGGGGTATGGGATTGATGGTCTTGGAGGACAGCACACATGCGGATCGGTGAAACCCTCCAGCCTATTATTGCCGCGGGCACAAGCCGCTTGACCGGCAAGTGGTGGCGCGTGGACGCGATCGGTGTGGGGGCGTGCATCGTGGTGACGGGCCTGGCCTACCTCCTGGGCGTGGCGCCGGTGATGGATCAAGCCAAGCAGACCGGGCAGCAGCGGCAAGCCTTTTTAGATCAACAGCGCCAAGCCAATGCCCTGCGCGCTTCGTACGACTCCATCAACAGGCAAATCCAGCAAATCCAGCGGGCGTTGGACCGGGAAGGATTCCGGCTTAAGCCCGCGATCCAGATGAACCAACACCTGGCCGATCTGACGGAGCTGGCCACACAAGCGGGGCTGTCGCTGCACGGGATCCAACCGGGCCAGGCAGTCCGCGGCGAGCACTACGGGTCGGTCCCGATCACCATCTCGGGCATCGGCAGCTACCCCAGCTGCGCCAAGATGCTCCACGGGCTACATCAAAAGTTCCCCGATACGCGTGTCACACGCCTTGGCCTGTCGGTGTCTAGCTCAACACGCACACCGACAGCCAAGTTTGACCTGAGCCTGGTCTGGTATACCGCATTGGATGCAGATAACCCTGACCGGTAGCTGTTGCCCACTTACCGATCAAAAACCTGACCCGTGAGCTGGACGAACACGTCTTCGAGCGTGGGTTGACCAACCGAGATGCTGGCGATCCGGCCCGGGCAGGCCTGGGTCACCGCCACGACAAACGCAGCGCCGTCGGGCTTTTCCATGCGCAGCTTCCCGTCGACCACCGCCGGCTGCCCGCCATCGGGCCATGGGCCCAAACGCTGCGTGATCGGCTCTTGGAGCTGGGCTACCACATCGACCCCTGATGCAGGCTCAATGGTGATCACATCGCCCCCGATCCGGGCTTTGAGGCTGGCGGGTGTGTCCAACGCGATCAACCGGCCCTGCGAGAAAATGGCCAGCCGATCGCACCGGTCGGCTTCATCCATCAGGTGCGTGGTCACAGCAATCGTGACACCCCGTTGCTCGCGTAGCCGATGCAGGTGTGTCCATAATTCACGCCGTGCCGACACATCCAGACCCGTCGATGGCTCGTCCAGCAGCAGCAGCGGCGGCTCATGCAGCAGCGACTTGGCAAGCTCCACCCGACGCCGCATCCCGCCGCTAAGCGTCTCCACACGCTGGTCCCGTGACTCGGTCAAGCCCAAAGGATCTAACCATTGAGTGATCCGGTTGCGCAGCGTGCCGCGGGACAAACCGTAGAGGTGGCCCTGGTGGACCAGGTTCTCCCACACGGTGAGTTTCACATCCAAGCTGGGCATCTGGAACACCACACCCAGGTGGCGACGGACCTGCTGGGGGTCGGACAACGCGTCGTGCCCGAAGACCTGCACGCTGCCCTGGGTTGGCCTCAACAGGGTGGCCAGGACGCGGAACAGCGTGGTCTTGCCGCTGCCATTGGGGCCCAGCACACCAAAGATCTCGCCTTGCGCCACATCCAGCGTGACCTGTTCTAACGCTTGGGTGCGGGTAGGCGGCGATGGTGATACAGACGCCCAAGCGCCCCGCGACCCACGGCGACGGCTTGACGCGCCGCGCTGTGTGGTTGCGGGGTAGGTGTGGCTTAGATTTTCGATACGGATCGCAGCACCACGAAACGGCTGCCCCCACGCGCCGGTGGTGGGATTGACACCAGGTGCACCCGATCTGGGGCCCGCATCATGGATCGGCGATTGGCTCGACGTAGCGGTCTGATTCATGAGACTCCCCGCCTAGGCGTGGCATCAAATCTGTTGCGCCGAATACACAAGTGTGTGCCACTGGCGGCTTGCCCGCCAGTGTTGTCAACCTATACCTATCGCACTGGCGGACAAGCCGCCAGTGGCACACCTCTTCACAGCCTTTTTAATGCGTATCATCGGCAGCGTCGGCTTCGTTCCCATGGCTGCCATGGTCGGCTCCGTGATCCGCTGCGCCGTGCCCGCCGTGGGCCTGGGGCACAAACTCACGCAAGCCCGGCACCTGGTTGTACGCCTGGGGCTTGAGCGTGACGATATCCGACAGCATCGGCAGCACCGCAACGCCACACATCAGAAACGGCACCAACGCCAACACAACAATCAGCTGCCGCTCAAACTTCAGGTGCATGAAGTAAATCAACACGATCGCCGCCTTGGGAAACGTGAAGATCAGCAGCAGCAAAACCATGGCGTACTTGGGCATCAGCCACTGGTTGCGCGACCAGACCTCAAACAGCGCCACCTCCGCCGCCGTCAACGCCAGCAACGCCAAAAACAGCCCCCACAGCGGGACACGGTGTTGTTCATCAGCCATGGTCATTCCTTGTGCTAGACAACGGATCGCCGACCAACCATAGGCAAACCGATCCCCCCTGAGCCGATCGCGACGAGCCGCGACCGTCAGGGAACGGGTGGCTTGGGTTTCCGTGTCGGCTCATCATGAATCCAGTGGCGTACCACCACCCTCCATCCGCTACATCAAATACACGATCGCAAACAAAATAATCCACACCAGGTCGACAAAGTGCCAATACAGACCCGTCAGCTCAACGGGCGCATAGCTTGTAGGGCTGTACTTGCCGGCCAACCCCAGCCAGGTCACCACCGCCATCGCGATCACCCCCAACAACACATGCAGGCCGTGGAAGCCCGTCATCGCGTAGAAACAGCTGCCAAAGATATTCGTATCGGCCCGCAAGCCGCGGTGGATCCACAGCTCGTAATACTCGTATGCCTGAACACCCACAAAGACCGCCCCGATCAGCGTGGTGAGGATCAAGCCCCAGTTGCCCTGAGCCCGTTTGCCCTGCTGGATCGCCTGGAGCCCCCAGACCAGCGTCACGCTCGAACAGATCAGCAGGAACGTGTTGAACGCGGTCAGCGGCACGTTAAGCGTGATGTGGGGCTGGGGCCAATTCCCCGCGGGCTGCCCGAACCGCAGCACGATGTACGCCCCGATCAGCCCGGTGAAGAACATCACCTCCGAGCCAAGGAACAGCCACATCGCGATCTTCCCGTTAGGGATCCCCAGCTGCAGCACCGACCCGTGCGCCATCAGCGGCGCGTCACCGCCATGTGCCCCATGGGTCGGACCCACCCCAGCTTGATCAGCCGTAACAACATGTGACATCGTTAAACCTCTTGATTCCTACTATGTATAAACCGTGTCACCCGATCAACACCCGCCACCCACACGGGTAAGCCGGCTATACGCCTCAGGCTTCACCCATGGCCTCCCGCAACGAGCCGCGACCGTCAGGGAGCGGGGTTGTTTGAATTCCTGTATCGACCACGAATCAATCCCCATGCGTATCACGCCTAGCTGAGCGCTCCGGCATTGTCCACGAGCATCAGCAGGTACACCACCGGCAGGTACACCAGCGACGCAAAGAACATCGCCCGGGCGTGCCGGCGTGTCCGTCCGATCACCAGCGCCACGCCAAACCCTAAAAACACAACCCCCGCCAACAACGCGCCCCAAAAGTAAACCATCCCGCACATCCCCACCATGGTCGGCACCAGCCCCAGCGGGACCAACGCCAAGCAGCCCAGCAGGATCTGCCGAAACGTGCTCTCGCCGCTAGGATCGATCACCGGCAGCATCGCCATCCCCGCACGGCCGTATTGGTCGCGGTACAGCCACGCGATCGCCAAAAAATGCGGCAGCTGCCAGAGGAACAAGATGCTAAACAACAGCCACGCCTCGAGCCCCAGCCGGCCGGTAGCCGCGGTATAACCCATCACCGGTGGCAGCGCACCGGGCACCGCGCCAACTACGGTCGACAGGCTGCTGGTGCGCTTCATCGGCGTGTAAATCAACACATAACCTAGGATCGTCCCCAGCCCAAGGCCCGCGGTTAGTGGGTTCGCCACCACCGCCAACAAACCCACACCAACGCCCCCCATCACCAGCCCCAACCCCATCGTTTGACGCAGCCCAACCCGACCCATCGGCAGCGGGCGGTTCATCGTCCGGCGCATCAACGCATCGGTGTCGCGCTCATAGATTTGGTTGAAGACGCTCGCCGCCATGCACGACAGCGTCACCCCAATCAGCGTCGCCACGAGTAGCCACCACGACCACACCCCCACAGTCGCAGGGTGATTGACCCCAACCGCAAAGCCGGTGTAGGCCGTGACCACAACCATCAGCGTCAGCCGCGGTTTGGTTAGCAATACCAAATCGCCCCACCATGACCCGGCACGCGCCGCGGGTCGATCCGACCCCAATAGGGCCGCACCTGATGTTGACGCGGTAAGGTGTGTCATGCGATGGCCTCCTGCAACACCAGCCCGGGGCGGCCTCGGGTTGGGGCGGATCGAGACGACCCACGCCCCACCGGCCGAAGCACATGCACTCGGATCGCCAGCCACGAGGCCGCCGCCAGCACCGCCGCCCCAAGCGCCTGATGCGCTGTAGCGACTTGATCATTCCTGGCTTGACCGCCGGTCCAGATCACCAATACCCCCAACGCGACCTGTGCAACTAGCAGCGCCACCAGCAACAAGGCGGGGACGATCAAAACGGCGTGGTCAACGGTGTGCGTACCGGCCAGCTCACGGCCAAGCCTGGTGATACACCACGCCGCCACGGCTAGCACCGCCACCGCCCACAGCCGGTGTGACCAGTGCACACCAACTTGAGCGGGGCTGTAGTAATCGGTGAATTGTTCATACGGCATCGCATCGATCGCCGTGGTAATTGATGCATCGCTCAGGGGCGGCACGAAACCGCCATAGGCGCTTGGGAAATCGGGGATCGCCAAGCGCGAACCCGTGTGGCGCATCGCCGCGCCCAACACCAGCTGCACCACCAGCACCGCCAGAAGCGCCAGCGACCATCGCCGGGTACGCACACTCAATCGTTGACCGGCCTGTCGATCGGCCTGGGTGCCCGCTTGGGTTGCGCCACCGGTCGCCCTTAGCCAGACGCGGCTGGTTGCCGCCGTGATCAGCACCAGTAAACACAGAAACAACTGAGCCGTAACCCCGTGCAGGATCCCCAACACCGTCGACATCTCCGTCACACGCAAGCCGCCCATCACCCCTTGCACGATGACCAACACCAACGCCCCTACCGCGGCCCAGCGTAGCCACGGCCGATCTGCGGCTGCAGGTCGCTTGGCATCGCCTTGAACCAGCCACGGCCACGACCGAGTAAGCCGGAACGGCACCCGGTGATTGAGATAACCCAGCCAGATCAACTCCACCAAAACAATCGTCATCGCCCCCACCGCCGCCCCCGCCAGCCGGTGGGCGTGCTCCCAAAACACACCGCCACGACCGATCCACATCGCCAGCGGCACGCCGAACATCGGGTACCCAAACGTCGTGGGCCAGTCCGGCACCGCCAGCCCCACCCCCTGGCTGGTGACCGTGCCGCCCAGCACCACCAGCAAAAACGTCGCCACCACCAGCGACACGGCAAACCCGTGCACCCAGGGTTGGTAGCCAAGCTGATGATCCTGTTGATTCATGCTTCGTTCAACGGCTGTTTAGGGACCATTCGATACGCGGCCCAGCGCTGCCGCATCCAGGCTTCAATGCCCCGACGGCTCGACCACACCCGCGGGCAGCACCCGCACCTGCGGCAGATAATCCTGCTCGACCACGGGTGAGTTGTATTCGTACGGCCCGCGGTGCACCGTGGGGATCTCATCGAAGTTCAGATGGGGTGGCGGCGAGCTGGTGGCCCACTCCAGCGAATTGGCTTCCCACGGGTTCGTGTCGACCGTATAGCCAAACCGGTCCTTGGGTCGCTTCACTAATAGGTAAGCCAACCCAGGCAACGCGGTGAGACACAGCCACAGCCAACGCTGCGTAAACGCGCCGGGCATGCCGATCCAGAGGTATGGGTCTTGCTTAAGGATGACCGGCGCTAAAAACGCCGGCAGCCACACCACGTGCAGCACCCGCCCCAACACCGCCGGCAGCCGCAACGCCCCGCCGATCACCCAAACCACAAACACCGCCACCGTTGCCGCAACCACAAAAATCAACCCGTTGACCAACGAGCCCCCGACCGCCGCAGCGAAATTCGCCACCTCGGGGTCGTACCGCCCCCAGAACCCGTGGCCCATCACAAACGGCAGCCCCAGCACCACCACGAACACCGCCACGATCGCACGCCCCAACGCCCGGGGCAGGCTCGCAAACACGTTATAGAAAAACGGCAGCTGAGCCATCCCGAGCATCATCGCGAAGATCGTCATGAACACGTTCATCGGCTGGAGGTGCTCGAGCGTGGGGTACTCCATGATCGACGCGTACCGACGCGGATGACCCCCCACGCCCAGGATGTGCATCAGGAAAAACGTGCCGTTGAACGCGATGATGTTCATCCAAAAGTGGACCGTGCCCCACCGCTGGTTGAGCTGGCATCCAAACATCTTCGGGAACCAGTGGTAAATACCAGCAAAGATCGCAAACAGCGACCCGCCAAACAGCACGTAATGGATATGCGCCACAATAAAGTAGGTGTCGTGGATGTGGATATCGACCGGGGCGCTGGCCATAAAGATCCCGCTCAAGCCACCGACCACAAACATGCTCACAAACCCCAACGCGTTGAGCATCGCCGGCGTGAAGCGGATGTTCCCGCCCCACAGCGTCCCTAGCCAATTAAACGTCTTGATCGCCGACGGCACCGCGATCATGATCGTCGAGGCCATAAACGTCGTGCCCAGCACCGGGTTCATCCCGACTGGAACATGTGGTGGCCCCAGACAATAAAACCCAGACCCGTGATCGCGGCCATCGCGTAGATCATCGGCTTGTAGCCGAAGATCGGCTTGCGCGCGTAGCAGGCCAGGATATCGCTGGTCACCCCCATCGCCGGCAGGATCATGATGTACACCGCCGGGTGCGAGTAGAACCAAAACAAATGCTGGAACAGCAGCGGCTGACCGCCACCATCGGGCACAAAAAAGTGCGTGCCCATCGTGCGGTCCAGCAGCAGCAACACCATCGCCGCGGTGAGCACCGGCGTGGCGAACAACGCCAGCATCGACGTGATCAGCAGCGACCACACCGTCAGGGGCATCCGGAACATCGTCATCCCCGGCGCACGCATGTTGATTACCGTAGTGATGTAGTTCAACGCCCCCACCACCGAGCTAAAGCCCACCAGCCCCACCGACGCGATCCACAGCGTCGTGCCGATCTGCGACGAGTACGCCGACTCCGACAGCGTCGGGTAGATCGTCCAACCCCCGCCCGACGCCCCCCCGGGCGTCCAGAAACTCAGCAGCATCAACACACCCGCCGGCGCCGCCAACCAAAACGACAGCATATTCAGCTTCGGGAACGCCATGTCACGCGCCCCCCACCATCAGCGGGATCAGGAAATTCCCAAACCCACCAACCAGCATCGGAATAATCACAAAGAAAATCATGATCGACGCGTGCATCGTGAACAGCTGCGTGTAGGCATCGGTCGTCAGTGTTTCTTTGTAGAAGCTCACCTTGTCGGCGGTCGTGTTGATCTCCAAGCTCGCAGACCCCCCACCGCCGGCATCGGTTAGACGGACCGGCGTCTGGGCCGCGCGCACCGGCAGGTAGATCGGGCCCCCGTCGGCCTGGGGGTGGGGCTGGCCGCTGGCGTCTAAGACCAGCCGCTCAACCCCGACCAACACCAACCGCCGCGCCGGCTGATCGCCCAACGCAGGCACCGTCACCGCCTGGCCCGCGGTGGTCATCGCTTCTTGCTTCGCATAGTGATACGTCCCCATCACCACCCGGTGATCGACCCACGCATCAAGCGGCTGATCTAACGTGCGTGTCCGACCCGCTTCGTTCTCCACCACCGTCCCCACGGGCACCGTCACCGCCAATCCCTTCGGGAAATCGGCTAGCTTCAGCGTGGCCTTGGCTTCCACCCCATCGATCGCTTCCTTAAGCTCAACGCCACAGCCCACCTGCCACAACGCCAGGTTGGCCTCGGGTGCCCGGCTGGTCATCTTCCCAGGCAGCAGCTTGTTGTACGGCACGTGCTGGCTGGGCCACGCCAACTGGTAACGCACCCCAAGCGCTAACAACCCGCCCAGGATCACAAACAACAACGCCGTAAACGTAAACTGAATCCCGATCACCTTGTGGTCGGTGGAAAACACATACTTGGTGAAAAAATTGCTCGGGCCGTGGTGCTCGCCGTGCTCACTCATGGTGGTTGATATCCATCCCAAAGAATTTCGTGGTTACCCGCATCAATAGTCTTCCTCAGCGTCATCCCCCAGGTCCAAGTAGGAGGCCTCTTCTTCCAAGAATGCCTGGTATTGCTGAGGTGTCACCACATACAGCTTCCCACGCATCTTGAAATGCCCCTGCCCGCACAGCTCGGCGCAGACAATATCAAACGGCTTGGCGTAGCCGAACATCTCCGGCTCGTCCGGGCCCGTGCCGATTACCTGAGCGCTGGTCTTCGTCGATTCGATCCAAACAGCCGTGTTCAGACCGGGCACCGCGTCTTGCTTGATCCGGAAATTGGGCAGGAAAAAACTGTGCAGCACGTCCACGCTGCTGAGCTTGATCAGCACCTTCGTGTTGACCGGGATCGCCATGTTGGGTGAAACAATATCATCCCGCGCGCCCGGCGCGTCACGGTCCAAACCGATCAGCTCGTCGGGGTCGCTGCTGTTGGGGTTGATCAGGCCCATGCGCCGCGGCCCCAGCCGCCCGTCGGCACCAGGATAATGGAAGTACCACGCAAACTGCCGACCCACCACCTCCATCACCACCACCTCCTCATCGGGCGACACTTCGGGCAGCGTCTTGATGCTCGACCACGTCGCCTGGCTAAACGCCGCGGTCAACGCCAAAATCACCGTCGGGACCAGCGTCCAAACCGCTTCAAGCCGGGTGTTGCCGTGGATGAACCGCCCGTGCCGACCCGGGCGGTAGCGGTACTTGACCAAAAAAAACCGCCATCACCGCGAATACCGCGATACACACCCCACCGGTCATGTATAGGATGATGTTGAACAGCAGATCGATCTGTTCGGCCGCGGGGAACACGTTCTCGGGCAGCCACCACCCGCGGTGGCCGGTAGTCTCGCGACCCTGCGCCATGGCTTGACCCGCCCCACCGACAAACGCACACGCCACGACAATCAGCGCCAAACGCCTCCGCCATGGGGCGATGGATAGACCCGTCGGGTATGCGTTTGCCGCATCGGAATCACAAAAACGCCCAAGATTGCCCTGCCGCGAGCGAACGAGACCCCGTAAACCTGATCGGGACTGGTATAACTCCAACGTGTGCTCCTTATTGGCCCATCCAAGCCGACCGTGCATGATCCGGCCGCAGCGGGTATCACCACGGCATGTTCTTTTGAGACCCCTTTGTATCCCCGACGCGGGTCTTGATCCGCAACACGCTTATATGACGGCTTATCGATCGGGCCCCTTTGCATAGATACCCGCGATGATTGGGGTGATCCGGTTATTTCTTCTTCTTGGGGCTGTACGTCACGGTGATCTCTTGGGTCGCCCCATCGGCGACCGTGACCGAGGTAGTCTCGTTGTCGGGGGCGAATTTCTTGAATTCATGCCACACACTAACCTCATACTCACCCGCCGGCAGCCCGCTGATCTCAAACGACCCGTCTCCGCCCGTCACCGCGAAAAACGGGTGCTCCATCACATGCACGTACGCCCCCATCCACGGGTGCACGTCGCACTTGAAAGGCACGGCCATCTCCGGCTTGGCCATCTTCTTGTTGATGACCATCCCCTTGACCGGCATCCCCTCGTTGAACGACCCGTTGTTGGAGCTGTTCATCTTCACGTTGTGCAGCGTGTTGTCGCTGTTGAGGATATCCAGCGGCTGGTTGACCATCACGCCGCTAACGTGCGGCACATAGACGCAGCCGACCTGGTCCAGCACCGCCGGTTGATCGGGGGTGGGAAAATCCTTGCCCTCCAAGCCCTTGCTGACCCACACAAACACGTTCACCAGCGTATCGTTGTCTCCGAAAACGTACCGCTCGTTCCGAGCCGGCTTACCCTTGTGCGCCTTGGCGCAGAACTGATCAGCCGACATGCGGATCGGCTTACGCTTGGCTTGCCTGCCTTCGAATTTCACCACACCCTTGATCGTCCCGCCACCGGCCCACGCCACCGAACCGGCCAGCACCCCCATCGCACAGGCCAGCCCCTTCAAACAATTCTTCCTGTTTAGACAAACGGTACGGGTTAACATCTTGATTTCCTTTCCTGGCTTGGGGTTGCCCCCGATCGCATGGCATACACCACCCGAAATCATGAGTTTAAACGCCACACCCACTACCCCCCAGATGGGTAGAGACAGAAGCGTTATTGTAATCACATTCAATCAATCGGCCAGTGGCTGTAGGCAGCATCGAGAATTATTGTTGTCAACCACACCACCTATAGCCCTCTCAGACGATCGGCTACGGCTTGGATAGGGCCACATCAACACGGTGTGAGCTGTCGCCGCTGACCGTGACCTCGACGGTCACCGGCGGGATCTTCGGGTTCTCGTGCACCGCTTCGAGGGTATACGACCCAGGCGGCAAACCGGTGATCTCAAACCGGCCCTCGACGTCGCTGACCGTGAAAAACGGGTGGGGCATCACATGCACCACCGCCCCCATCCACGGGTGCACGTCGCACTTGAGGCTGATCCCCATCTCCGGTTTGGACAGCACCTTGTCTAGCCGCATCCCCGCCACCGGCATCCCCTCATTGAACGAGCCGTTGTTGGCGCTGTTCATCTTCACGTTGTGCAGGTTGTTGTCGCTGTTGAGGATCACCACCGGCTGGCCCGCCACCACACCCAGCACGTGCGGCCGATAGATGCAATCCACCTGGTCGATCACCGCCGGCTGGGTCGGAGCAGCGAACGAACCCGATAGCCCCGATTTCACATACACAAACACGCTGCGCATCGAGCCATCTTTGTTGACGATCGTCGACTCGTTGAGCACCTTCTTGCCCTTGTTGGCCTTGCGGCAAAACGCGTCGGCGCCCATGCGCACCGGCTTACGCCGCGGGGGCTTGCCCTCAAAGCTCACCACCCCCACAACCCGGCCCTGCCCGCCACCCTCAAACGCATCGGTGGGGCTATCGTGCAGCTGGATCGACGAGACCTTGGGCTCTTCCTTGGGCGCCGGGGGTGGGGCCTGCACAACAGGCTCTGGTGTCGAGCCCGCGGCGGCATCACCCCCTTGATCATCCCCAGCCGAGCCATCCAACTGATCCCCATCGGCACCCACGGTTTCCGGCTTGGCCGGCGGAAGTGGGACGGGCTCAAACTCGATCTCCACCGGCTCAACCCCCCTCAACCGTTTCGCCCCCGGGGTGTGGTTGCGCTTCGCCGCTTCGTACATAAAGCCCATCAGATACTGGCGCTGCTGCTCGCCGCTGTAGCCATACTTGTCGTGTGCCTGCTGCTTGGCCTGCCCGGGGTAACGCCAAAATGCCGACTTCTGATCCGGGAACCACTGGGGCATCTTCGTGCCCGGCTGGATGGTCGCCGGCTCTTGCAGCCAATAATCGACCCAACGCCACTGAAGCCGCCGACCGGTCAACGCCAGATTTGGCCCTGAATAGACCGGACCTGTTGGCACAGCTTCGCCCTCTTCCTCATCGCCATACCCTTCGTCCTCCCCTTCATCTTCGTCATCGTATCCGTAATCCTCTTCGTCGCTGCCTGCTTCGTCTTCGCCGTACTCATCCTCGTCGTACTCGTCGTCATACCCATCGCCTTCGTCTGCATCATCCGCGGCAAACGCGCCGGCATCGGGGTTGTCTAGCTTCCACAGTTCCAGCAGCTTCTGCTCATCGCCCATCGCGTGGCACTGGTGGCACTTCAGCTCGCTAAACAATGCTTCGCCACGGTCAAACCACTGCGGGTCGTCCTTGATCGCGTCCCCAGCCCCCGGTGTCTCGGTAAAGGGGTAGGCTACATCGTTGAGCTCTTGGGTGAACTTGGCGGCTTTCAGCAAACCCGCCCACGCAGCGGCACGCTCGGCTGGGGTGGTGGTGTGTTCATCGATGTGTTTGGGACGCACCAGGTCTGCCATCAACCCAAACGCACGCAGGTGAGCCACCTCAGACGCCAAGCTGGGGCTGTCGAACCACGCCTCATCCTCGGGCCGACCCTTGCGGTAGGCCTCGATCGGCTCCAACCACTTCGACAACCCGCGGGCCATCTCTTGGCTGGCGCCGGCGAAGTAATCCACCAGCACCGTGGTTTCGTCCGCCTCAAGCGGGAAGCTGGGCATGCGGATCTTTAGCCATGGCCGCAGCGGATCGACCTGGTGCAAAAACTCAAATAACCACTGGGGCTGGGTCTTGGAACCCTGGCCGATCAGCCGCGGCGGCGCGTTGTTCAGGTGTTCATAATTAAACGAACCGTCTTCATTAAACACATCAAACGACTGCCAGATGTTGGGGGCGTTGCCCTCGATGCTGTGGCAGCCATAGCAATTATAAAGCGTCGCCACCTGCCGCCCCCGGATCACCCGCATCTTCACCTCGTCCATCGCCGCCTGCTGCAGTTCGGACGCCACCAGCGGCTGGCGGATACTTGTCACAAACGTCACCAAGGCCTCGACCTGGTCGTCGGTGAGGAAAAACTTGGGCATCTTCAGCTTGTCGTAAGGCTTGCCGACGTCCGCCTGATCCACATCGAACCCGCCACCGGCTCCGATATGCCCGTCAAACGCAGTACGACCGCGGTCGTAAACACGCGGGTTGTGCAGCTTGTGGTACAGCCACGCACGCCGATCCAGGGCGCCCATCGATTCCCAACCCAGCGTGACCTTTTGCGCCTTGGCGTGGCGGTGTGTCACGCTTGGCGCATCAGAGGCCAACCCTTCGTGGGCCACCTTCCACACATCCGTGGGTTGCTCGCGGTGGCTGTCGAAAGCGTGATCAAAATAACCAAAGTCTAACTTGTGGGGGTCTTTCAAGCCCCAGTCGTCGAGGTTGGTGCACGCCGACGCGGCATCCTCAAACCCATTGATCAGGTGGCAGCCGTTGCAGCCGTAGTTCCCGATCATCTTCTTGCCCAAGAACGCCAGCTGTTGGTCGGTCTCCATCCCCGGCTTGTCGGGTGTCCCATCCACTTCGGCCCGTGCCATCTCGATCGTGCTGCCGGCCGCTTTCAGGTTCGCGACCAGCTCGGCGAGCATATGCTTGGCATCGCCATCCATGGCCAAGAAATCAACCGCTTCGTAGCCCGGACGCTGCAGCGTCCGCAGGTACGCCGACAGATCCACCGCCTCCTGATCCGAGAGCCGGAAGCTGGGCATAATCGTGTAGCTTGAGTAGTGCCGCGGGTTGCGCAACCAATCGTAGAGCCACGACGTCGCCTGGACGTGCGCGGTGTCGGGGTCTTTCCCCGCCAGCAGCTTGGTCCCCACGCCCGACAGCTCCGGGCCCGTACGCTCAAGCTTATTGGGCAGGTGCTCCTGCACGTACCAGTGACGCTGGTTGTAGCTCATGGCCTCGTAGGCGCCACTGGCTTGGTCAGGCTCAAGCCCCTTCCTCGCCACGAGGTCGTCCACGATCCAGGCTTCGCCCTGCTCCTCAAGGTTGCTGTGACACGCCAGGCAGCCCAGGGTGTTGAACAGCTGCTTCCCTGCCGCCGCATCACCCACCATCCCCTCTGGCACCGCTTCGGGGTTGTACGCCACCGAACCCGAAACCGGCTTGGTGTTCAGCAAGTAATGCGTCATCGCCGCCACCTCCGTGCGCGTGCGGAGGATATCGACCGGCGACGAATTGTTTTCGAGCATGAAGTAGTGGGGCATCTTCGACGTCGGCCGAAACGCCCGGGGCGACCAGATCCACGACGCGATCATCGCACCCGATAGCTTGTGCTTGGTATGCACCAAGCTGGGACCGACTTTCTTAATGTCTAAATCATCTTCCAATGACTCGGCTGCGTGGCAATTCACGCACCCCAGCTGGGCAAACAGCACCCGCCCTTCAAATAGCTTCGGCGCCGCATGCTCCAGGTCGAACACCTCGGTGTGACACCGGTTGCAGCTGGACTCGATGTACCGCATCTGGTGCATCGGCTTCTCCCACTCCATGTAGTGCACCGCGTGCCAGTGGTACTGCTTCGCCCAATACTTGGCTTGGGGGATCGCCCGCCGCGTCTGCCGGACACCATCGCCGTCAGACACCAACGCCTCATAGCTTGCGGCATCACCGTGCAACGACTCATGGGGCGCAAAAGGCACCGGATCGCCTGGGTCGGTGAGCTTAATGTCTTGGTGGCTGGTCCGGGCATGCCCCGCATCGACCCGGGCATGATGCGGATCCGACGCCGACCCGTGTCCGCCATCCAACGACGCAAACGCTACCGATGCACCGTCTAACGACAGCGACCAACTGCCTACCAAGCCGTGGCCCGCCACGGGTTTTATCGAAGCATGCATCGGCTCAGCACCGCCGTGTTGAGCCGGCTCAAGCAAAAACGCCGGCACCGGCTCGCCGGTCTGGGCATCGACCCAGATGTCTTGGGGCGTATGAGCGGCGTGATCAAAATCCGTCTCCTGGCCCGACCCCTCATGGCAAGACGTGCAGCCCATCGTCTTCATCGGGTGAGCCGATTCCCCATGCGTGTACAGATCCAACCGCGGGTGGGCTAGCATCACACGGTTCGTGCTCAGCAAGGACTCACCTTCTTGGCCACGATACCCGTTGTAAAGCTCAATCAACGCCTGCCGGTACTGCCCACGCAGCTGCTTAAAAGCCTGATCACCGACCGCGTCAAGCAGCATCTGCCGGATCGCCACCACGTACCGCCCCAAGGGCTTGTACCACGCCGCTCGGCTAGCCTGCTCGTTGCCCGCTTCATGTTGAGCGATGCGGTTCCACTCCTGGGCCAACAGGTCAGCCGACGCCAACGCGTCTAGGCCCGCCTGCCCCCGCACCGTGTTGACCCACGCCAACGCCTGGCCCTGTAGTTCTTCGAGCTTGCCACCTAAACCCGCTTGAGCCGCTGCCCGCTCCCAAAACCCCAGCAGCACCACCGGGTGGTTAATCGAATCAATCTCCTGACCCTCGTACGACGCCACCTGCCGCTCAACAAACAGCAGCAGGTTGTTCTCTTCAAACGCCGGCTTATCAATATTGATGTGGCAGGTGTTGCACCGGTCGATCGTCTCGACGGTAAGAAAATTCAAGTCGGTGCGGACCTGCGGCACCACCACCTGCTGGACCTTCTCGGTCGGGTTAAACCAATCCAGCAACGGGGCGTTGCGCACCTGATGGCTGATCTGGGCCAAGCCCTGGGGGTTGATCTTCTTGAGCTTCTCCTGGATCGAATCCCCCAGCCGCTTGAGGTTGCCGATCTGTTTCTGGATCTCTGCCTCTTCGGTCCGCAGCTTGGCCAGCTGGATCTGGTAGCCCTTGATCTCCTGGTCTAGCTTGACCAATTGTTTTTCTCTGTTGGCGTAATCCTTTCGGAGTTGACCAAGCGCTTGCCGGATCTGCTCCACATCCCCCGAACCGGCCAGCTTGGCGCGTTCCAGCTGCTGGATCTTGGGGCCGATCTCACCCTTGACCGTTGCCGCCGGCAGGGTCCGCCGGTCACGCTCCTGCTGGGCCTCATGGAGCTTGGCCTCGATCTGGGCGATCTGATTGTGGGGCAACGCCGCACTCAGCTGCTCGATCTGGGCTTCAAGCTGGGCCAGCTCTTGCTGCTGCTGAGCGTTATTGGCCCGTTTGCCGGCGTCGATCGTCATCGCCGTCTGCCACACACGCGCCTCACGCTGGTGGGTGCGCCACTGGCGGCTGTAATCGGCCACCACCAGCCAAACCGTGGCGCCCAACAGCACCACCGCTGACATTGCGAACACGAAATGAAGCCTGTCTTGATTGCGTAAGGTATCGGTAGATACGGGCATAAGGCGCTCGATTCAGGTCAATCAACAACCGTTGCGTCAATTCCCGATGAAGAAATCCCCCCTAACCAGACTAGGGCCTGCTGGACCCCATACCATCGCGTACCCCTTTGCCTTCAACCTGGCTGCCTGTGTTGGCCTAACCAACCTTACAAAGCCTGGCACCTGCCTGCCGGTGCAGGTTTTGTACGTTTTTTTCACCCACCCTGCAACGTCACAGGGCAACAGCGCTATAATATGCTCATGGATTTATTTCATCACACACCACGCAATGCCACGATGAAGATTAGTACCCTACTGCGGTAGGGTGGGTTGCCGTAACATCGACACAAACCCACGCCCTGCCATTTGGCAGGGTTTTTATTTTTTTTAGACAGTGTATAAGTATCGGGTAGATCGGCTTACACGCAATAAAATGACCCCCATCACCGCCCCATGCCCCCAGACACCCCATCACGCATCGAGATCTACGACACCACGCTCCGCGACGGCGCCCAAGGGCTGGGGGTAGCCTTTAGCCTCGTCGACAAGCTCCAGATCACCCAGCACCTCGATCAGCTGGGGGTGGACTACGTCGAAGGCGGCTACCCGCTTTCAAACCCCAAAGACCAAGCCTATTTCAAAAAAGCAGCCAAACTCGACCTCAAACATACCCGGCTGTGTGCGTTCGGCATGACCCGCCGCCGCGGGGTTACCGCTGATCAAGATCCTGGCATGCAAGCGCTGGTGCAAGCCAAGACACCGGTAATCACCATCGTGGGCAAGACCTGGGACCTGCACGTCGATGAGGTGCTACGCATCTCCCGTGACGAAAACCTGGCGATGATCCGCGAATCACTGGCTTACTGCCGCCAGGCCGGCCGGGAGGTGTTCTACGACGCCGAGCACTTCTTCGATGGCTACCACGCCAACCCTCAATACGCCCTGGCGACCCTCCAGGCCGCGATCGACGGCGGAGCGACACGGCTGATCCTCTGCGATACCAACGGCGGGGCCCTGCCCCAACAGATCGCCCAGGCGGTCGAACAAGCCCGCCAAGCCCTGCCAGGCTACACCGGCCAACTGGGGATCCATACCCACAACGACTCGGGCCTGGCTGTAGCCAACTCATTGGCCGCGATCCAAGCCGGCTGCACCCATGTCCAGGGCACCATCAACGGCATCGGGGAGCGCTGCGGGAATGTCGACCTGACCACTATTGTGGCTAACTTAAGGCTCAAGATGGGCTATAGCTGCCTTAACCCCGACGCGCTAAACAAGCTGACCGAGGTCAGCCGGTTCGTCTACGCCCTGGCCAACATGAACCACGTGCCCAATCAGCCTTTTGTTGGGTCCGCGGCATTCGCCCACAAAGGTGGCATGCACGTCCACGCCGTCCAACGCCTCGCACACAGCTACGAACACGTCCAGCCCGACGCCGTGGGTAACACCCGCCGCGTCCTGGTCAGCGAGCTCAGCGGGGCCAGCAACATCTCCGCAACCCTGGGTAAAAAATTCAATATTACGGACAACAAAGAGCTCCAACGCCAGGTGCTCCAACGCGTCCAGGACCTCGAGCACCAGGGCTACCAGTTCGAAGCCGCCACCGCCAGCTTCGAGCTGCTGCTGCACGACTGCCTGGGCACCCGGCCTATGTTCTGGCAGCTCGACCACTACCGCTGCGTGATCCTCAAGCGCAACAACCAGCCCCCGATCACCGAAGCCACGGTCAAGCTGGCCGTGGGCGACGACACCCAGCACCGCGTGGCTGAGGGCGACGGGCCCGTCAACGCCCTAGACGGAGCGCTACGCAAGTGCCTCGAAGACACCTACCCCCAGGTCGCTGACGTCCACCTCTATGACTACCGCGTACGCGTGGTCAACCCCACCGCAGAATCAGCGGCCAAGGTCCGTGTCACCGCCCAATTCGCGGTACGCCACCCCACCAACGGCACGCCCTTACGACACTTCACCACCGTGGGGGTCAATGAGAACATCGTCGACGCCTCCTGGCAGGCGATCACCGACGCACTGACCTATTACCTGATCGAATCCAAGAGCAGCCCAACAACACCGTGATCCCACAGCCACAACCAGGCTGCCGGTCAGCCGCCACACCCGATCTGTGTGATTGATTTTGGCTGCACCTGAGCTTAAGCTTCGGGCGATTTGATCGCTCAATGAGATCGATATTGTGTGCGCCCGTAGCTCAATTGGATAGAGCATCTGACTACGGATCAGAAGGTTGGGGGTTCGACTCCCTCCGGGCGTACTTGTAAAACCATGGGTGAGGTATCGGATGTGTCGGGCACATCGATACCCGCCATAGATGAAAACCCAACACCGTTTGGCTGTTGGGTACCACCCTTGCATCTATAAACTTGCCTACCCTTCATTAATGACAAAGCTGGCCGTCTCGATTATGGTCCATTCGCTGGATCAGGCGCTGGCCGCAGCGGCGCTGGCCGCGGAGCGGGGAGCCGACCTGGTCGAGTTCCGCGTGGACCGCTTTACCGACCACCCTCAACAGATCACCCAGCTGGTCGAGCGATCCGCGCTGCCTTGCATCGTGACCTGCCGCCCTACCTGGGAAGGCGGCGACTACGACGGCCACGAGCCCACGCGCATCAGCGCATTGGAGCACGCGGGCCTGGGGTCGCGTCAGCCGGCCTACCTCGATGTCGAGCTGGCCGCCTACCAGCGATCAGCGAATCTGCGTCAGAAAATCGGGTTGGTGGTCGACCACCCCGGCCAGGTGCGACCCACTTCAACCGGTCTAATCCTTTCCAGCCACGACTTCCAAACCCGACCGGTCGACCTCTACCAGCGGATCGAGGCAATGGCCGACGCACCCGCCTGCCGCGTCATGAAAATCGCCTGGCAGGCCCGATCGCTGCGTGACAACATCGAAGCATTCGAGATCCTCACCGCCCACCACAAACCCACGATCGCCCTGTGCATGGGCGAAGCTGGCCTGCTCAGCCGGGTGCTGGCCAAAAAATTCGGCGCCCTGCTGACCTTCGCCGCCTTAGACCCCAACGCCGCCACTGCCCCCGGCCAGCCCTCCATCGATCAGCTCAAACGCACCTACCGCTGGGACGCCCTGGGCGCATCGACCCGGGTCTATGGCGTAATCGGCCACCCCGTAGCGCACTCGATGAGCCCCGCGATCCACAACGCCGGCTTCGACGCAACGGGCTACGACGCGGTCTACCTCCCCATGCCGATCCCGCCCGAGTACGAACACTTCAAAGCCACCGTGACGACCTGGCTGGAGATGCCCCAGCTGCACTTCCAAGGCGCATCGGTCACGCTGCCGCACAAAGAAAACCTGCTCACCTTCGTGCGTGAACGCGGCGGCCAGATCGAGCCCTTGGCCCAACTCATCGGCGCCGCCAACACACTCACCCGCCGCGCCGACGGCTCGCTCTACGCCTCGAATACCGATTACGCCGCGGCACTCGACGCGGTCTGTGACGGCATGGGGATCGCCCGCCCTGACCTCAAGGGCCAACGCGTTGCCGTGATCGGCGCCGGGGGCGTCGCACACGCCGTCGTCGCGGGGTTCGCCAACGCCGGCTGCACCGTGGTGGTCTACAACCGCACGCTAGAAAGAGCCCAGGCGCTGGCCGATCGATTCGACGGCCAGACCGGGAAAGTCGTCGCGGCCCGACTCGAAAAGCTGTGCGATTCCTGCTGCCAGATCTACATCAACTGCACCCCGCTGGGCATGCACCCCCACACCGACGCCACACCGATCCCCCGATCAGACCAATCAAAAAGCTGGGGCCCGGGCACCGTGGTCTTCGACACAATCTACAACCCCACCCAAACCCGGCTGCTCCAAGACGCACACGACGCCGGCTGCGTGACGATCCCAGGCACCGAGATGTTCGTCCGACAAGCCGCCGCCCAGTTCCACCTCTGGACCGCACACGAAGCTCCAATCGACACGTTCCGGCGTGTACTCAACGAGCGGCTCAACAAGGCCTAGGGCCGACCGGGATGGGTTGACACCAAACCGAAAGCCCGCACCCGCTGGATCGAGGCATTATCAAAACCAAAATCCCAAAAACCGCTTCCTGACACCAGGCGCGGCTCGCCGGGACCGGCTGGCGTCGCGAGGGGTTACCCGACAAACTCATTGCCCACCTTGCGGGCACGTTGGGGCTTGTCCAGGTCGATGCCCAGCTTGATCCCCACCTCGACCAACAGGTTCCAGCCACCCGCCATGCTCACATAGCCGCCCAGCTCGCCGCACGCGGGCACCTGGATCGTCGGGAACGGTGTGGTGCGGTCGGCGATCGCGATCACCGTCAGCCCTACGCCCTTGACCAGCACGTCGTGGAACTTCTCTTGGGCGTCCTCATACGGGTCGATCCAGATCACCACGTCCCGGGCGTCCATGACTTCCTCCACCCCGTGTACGGCGTACGTGCCTTCAAGGAAGTCCGACTTCTTGCGTGTGATCTCGTTGGTTTTGAGTGTGAGCTCTTCGGCCACGCCGTCGTTGCGGCCCGCGAAGTAGACCGTGGGCGCGTCGGCGACCTGCGCCACGATCTGGGGGTCGATGCCAACGGTTAATGCAGCACCCATCGCGCAAGCCAGATCCGACAGCATCGCGGGCTTGAACACCGACCGGCCCGTGGCGTGGCCCACCAGCGCTTGGCAGAATAACGCCTGCTCGATCACGCTCTTGGTCGCCGCAACCGCGCCTTCTTGGCCACACGAAAGCACATACCCGTGGGTCGCCAGTGATCCGAGCTTAGAACCCGCAAACGCGGTCAGGCTGTACCGCGCGCCGTGCCCGTTGTCTCGCAGGGTTTGGAACAGCTGGATCACCTCGCGCGTCTTGCCCGAGTTGGACGCGCCCAGCACCGCCCACCCGTCGAATCGGTACGCTTGTGCCTGCCGGGCCGATTCGGTGTGCAGGCCCAGCTCATAGCCGTGCCGGCGCGCGTGCATGATGGTGTGCTTGGCGGGGAAGATCCGGCTCGAGCCCTCGCCGGTCAGCAGCAGCCGACCGACCGACGCGATCTGCGACGCGGTTTCCATGGCCTGGTCGGGGTCAAACCCCGACACCACATCGGCCGACGCCATCATGTCCTTGACCAAACCGAACCGGCTGTATGTTGCGCTGTTGAGATCCATTGTGTCTCATCCTTGATTGATGATTGAAAAACCACGCTAACACGCCACCACAAAAAAAGCCGTTTGGGAACAACGCGTTTTACCCCGCGGGGTCTGGCGCGATGCGCGAGATGATCTTCGCGCCCACCGAATCGCCCCACACGTTGACCGTGGTGCGGCACATGTCCAAGATCCGGTCGACCCCGAGGATGATCCCCACCGCGGCCAGCGGCAGGCGGTCATCACCGACCAACCCCAGCGAGTTGTTGACCGCTTCGACCACGATCACCATCGTCACCAGCCCGGCGCTGGGGATGCCCGCCGCACCGACCGCCGCTAGGGTGGCTGTGATCACGATGATCGCCAGCTGGGTCGGCGCTAAAACGATCCCAAAACACTGGAACAAAAACACCACGCCCACCGCTTCGTAGAGGGCGGTCCCGTCCATGTTCACGGTTGCCCCAAGCGGCAAGACAAACCCCGCCGACCGCTTCGACACCCCACCCAGGCTCTCCGCGACCTCGATCGTGACCGGCAGCGTCGCCGAGCTTGAGGCCGTGCCAAACGCGGTCATCAACGCTTGACGCATCTGGTGCAGAAACCGGTAGGGGTTGGCGCGGCCAAATACCCACAGCATCAGCGGCAGCAACACCAGCGCGTGGATCGCCAACCCAACGATGACCGTCAACACGAACCGGCCCAATGGCCCCGCCAGGCTCATGACCCCCACGCGCGCCACCGTCCACGCCACCAAGCACAGCACGCCCACCGGCGCCAGCCACATAACCCAGTCCACCAGCCTCATGATCGCTTCGAAGATGCTGTGAAAGAACGCCAACGCCGGCTCCCCACGCGGGCCGATCACCGTCAGCACGATCCCCAGCAGCAGGCTAAAGGAGATGACCGGCAGCAGCCGACCGTTAGCCGCGTCCCCGATCGGGTTGTTGGGGATCAGCTGCGTGGCGATGTTCTTGAATACCCCCCACAGCCCCTCGCGCTGGGCCTGCTCGACACGCCGCTGAGCGGTGCCTTGGCCTTGGGCGAATCGCTGGACCTGCTGCTCACGCAACGCCTGATCGAACCCCTTGCCCGGCTGGATCGACACCACCAGTACCACGCCCAATAGCACCGCGGCGGCCATCGTGGCGAAGTAGTACAGCACCGTCCAGCCCCCAACCCGACCAAGCTGTGATGGGTCGCCGATCGACGACACACCCACCACCACCGACGCCGCAACCAGCGGCACCAGCACCATCTTCAATAGACCAATGAAAAACGTGTTGCCCACAAAGCTCAATCCCTCAAGCCACCCCGTGGGCACCTGCCCGCTGTACACCCGGAACAAACCCTCACCCACCGCGACGCCCAGCACCAACCCGCCCAAGATCCCGCCGGTCAGCAGCGCGTGTTTGTTAAGCTTCATGATAGGCCTCTGATGACTCCGACACTCAAATACTGAATATCCGCGTTATGCGTTGGCCCACGAAATCCCGCTCTGATCTTCAGAACATGCTCAGTATATAGGTGTCGGATGAATATACCCATCGGGTATGAGCCTGCCGCGTCGGGATCACCAAAACGCCGAGGATCCCCCCGCCGCGGACAAACGGGACCCCGCAAACCCGATCGGGATTGATATCACGGGCTAAACAAGCCCACAAGATCTGAGCCTGAAGCTCACCCCGTGTGGGGGTGCAACGCCTGAGCCAGGCCGTTCACAAACCGGCTGATGCCTTGCGTGATGGCCTGGCTGGTTTGGCCTTGGTCCCGCTGCTGGGCGATGCGACGCATGATCGCCGACCCGACGATCGCCGCGTCCGCGACACCCGTTACCGCGGCGACCTGCTGCGGGTTGGACACCCCAAAGCCCACCGCGATCGGCAGGTCGGTAACCGCCCGCAGCGCCTCGATCCGTGGGCCAAGGTCGGGTGGCAACGCCGATTGTTCTCCTGTTAAACCTGCGCGCGCCAACAGGTAAACAAACCCGCTAGACGCCTCGGCGATCCGCTTGGCACGATCAACCGGCGTGGTAGGGGCGATCAGCAGGCTGCAGATCAAACCCGCTGCACCAGCTGTTGCTTGGGCGCCGGCCGATTCTTCCAGCGGCAGATCGGGGAAGATCAAACCATCGATCCCCGCTTGGGCGGCTTGCCGGACAAACCGCTTAAGCCCAAAACGGTATACGATCGAGTAGCTGACCATCGCGACCAGCCCCATCTCCAGCTGCGATCGCACACCCGCGACCACCTCCAATACTTGGCCGGGCCCAACCCCCTGGCCTAGCGCGTGGGCCATCGATGCTTGGATCACCGGACCGTCTGCGATCGGATCAGAAAACGCGATGCCCAACTCGCAGATGCTCGCCCCGGCTTGCTGCACCGCCCCCAGCAGCTGGGCGGTCGTCGCCAGGTCGGGGTCGCCCGCAGTGAGAAACGGCATGAGCGTTTTCTTGCCCCGCTGGCGGCGATCGTGAAAAATGTGGTCGATCCGATTCATGGGGCAATCCGACTCAGCACGCGGCTAGCCGACCGCTCATCGCAGGCCAACACGCACCCAAACACACTTGTAGAACCACACCGAAGAACGCCCATGATCGTGTGGGCGCAACCTTTTCTCAAGCGAGCCCTTTCCGATGCCACGTATTGTCATCGCGGCTGTCGTCGCCCGGTAATTTGACCCGGGGTCAAACAACATTCACCGTTTGCTATACCAGCCCAGGTCAGGTTGACGGAGTCCCGTTGGCCCGTGGCAGGGCAATCTTGGGCGTTTGGGTGATCCCGACGCGGCAGACGCATACCCGATGGGTATCAATCACCCCACCCCAGGCCCATGAGGCATGAAAACAAGGGCGGCTGCTTCCCGCCGTCGCCCCAAGCAGCGGGGGATCCATCCCTTAAAGGTTCAACGCAAGCCTTAAGGTTTTTTTGCTTCCAGCAGCTGGGCGAGGGTCATCTGGCCCACCGACGCTTGCTGTTGGGCGTTGAGCTGGTGGAGCATCGCCCAGCCGGGCTGGTCTTGATCGGTGCCACCGATGCCGGGCCATGCGGCTTGGTCCAGCTCAAACAGGGTCTGGAGCGTGATCGCTTCGGGCCGCTTGGCCAACGCCCACTGGGTGTCTTCGTGGCCACCATCGGTTTGGATCGGGTGGATCAGGCCCGCGTGGCGCAGCGTGGTGCACAGCTGCGCCACGCCCTGCTGGGGCAGACCCAGCTCTTGGGCGAGGGTTTGGGCGTCGATCGATTGGCCTTGGCAAAACGCCTGCCCGATCCGCGTCACCATCGGGATCAGCCAGCGGGCGTCGTAAACTTGGCGCTGAGCATCGGGCTGGGCTTGTTTCTCGAACTGCCGGCCCCGCATCGCCTGGAGGGTGTAGGTGATCTCCAGCCCAAACAGCACGATCAGCCACGTCACATACAGCCACAACAAGAACAGCGGCACCAACCCCAGCGAGCCGTAGAGCACCGAGTAGGAGACCGCGCGTGAGACGTAATACTTAAACCCGACCTTGCCCAGCTCCCACATCCCGGCGGCGACCAGCGACCCCACCAGCGCCGGCCGCCGGCGCACGCGGGCGGTGGGCATCAGCACGTACATCAGGAACAACAGCAGCCACGTGGCGGCCAACGCGGTGCTGCGGCTAAGCAGCTCCAATACGCGCGACAACACCCCCGGCAGCCCGCCCGTCACGACCCAGCCCTGCACCCGCCCCACCAAAGACTCCGCCACGTAGAAGCTAACCCACAGCAGCACCGGCCCCAGCGTGATCACCGCCCAGTAGATGGGGATGCGCAGGTGCCACGACCGGCCCGCGGGGCTGCGGTAGATCTGGTTGAAGCTGCGCTCGACCGTGATCAGCAGCGCCAACGCCGCCCAGATCAACACCAACAACCCCACGACCCCGATGCTGCGCACGTTGACCTGCGCCGCTTTTTGGGTCAGGTCGGTGATGATCCGCTGGATGCCGGCTCGCAGCTGTTGATCGTTTGAGTCGGGCTGTGTCGTGGGGGGGGTGGCCGGGGCAGGTGCGGTGAGGCCCGGCTTGTCGGCTGGGTCATCGGGGGCCTTGTCATCGGGGCTTGGCTGCGTGGTGGGTGGCGTTTGTTCGGCTGTGGGCAGGGCGATCGAGGACAAACCCAGGTAGTCGAAAACCTTGTCTTGCAGATCGACGCTGGCGCTTTCAAACCCGCCAAACGCACGGAACACCAGCAGCATCAGCACGGCCACCGGCACGAGGCTAAAGATCGTGCGGTACGTCAGCGCCGCAGCCATCTGCGGAGCGTGATTCTGCTGGAGCTGACCCGCACAGTGACGCGACAGGTCCACCGCAAATCGCACGGTACGCTGCACGCGGCTGAGCTTGCTAGTCGGCTGGGTGATGAGCCGCTTCAGGTAACCCACCGCGTCGGAGATGGTTTGTTTGATGTCCATAGACTCACTGGGTGATGTCAGCGTGACACCGCGGACACGACCAGGGTGTAGGTTGAGCCGCCGCGGGCGGTGTGCCACCCTCCTACTTATCTGTGACTGGTCTATTATCGGTTAAATAATAGGCGGGTTGGGGGTGACATTGATCGGGATTGCCGTCACGGTGTGCCAGCTTATGCGGGGTCCCAGCCGCTGGAACCTAGGGGGTGACACCGTGCCAGCCGCCTGAGCCCCCGCCACGCACCACGCCACGGGCCGTAGCGCCGGATCGCATCGATCATGTATTGGCTACACGTGGGTTCAAAGCGGCAGTGCCCACCCAGCCAACCCCGCAGCGTGCCGCGATAGAGCAGCACACACCCAATCATCACTCGGCTGATGATGCGCCCGACCAGTGAGCCGTGGCCTAACGGCGTGTGCGTTACTCCACCCTCGGCGTGGGGGGTGTAGATGGGCGTGGTTGTTTCTGCTGCTTGCGCCATTGTCGCTGTACCGCTTCAATCCCGGTCAAAAGCCATCGCTGGTAGTCACCAAGCCCGGCCGGCTCGTGGGGCCGCACCACGACAATCACATCATAGCCCCCCGAACGCTCCGGGGCATCTACCCCGCCGGGCAGCTCGTGCTGGATCAGCCGGAACGCCTCACGCAGCAGCCGCTTGATCCGGTTGCGCCTCACGGCTTTTCCGACGCGGCGTGAGACGCTTAGCCCCAGGCGGCAGTGCCCCACATCGTTGAGGCGACCGAATAGCGTCAGCGGCCCCACATGCTTGCGGCAGCGGGCCCCATAGACCGCACCAAATGCGCGGCGGCCATGCAGCCGCTTGGACCGGTTGAAGCCATATCGCTGATCAGGGGTGATTGCCATGAGCTGCCAACCGATGGGTAGATGCATCGCGTCGATCGCGCTGCGGCACCACTTGGAGATCTGCCGTGGGGCTTGGTGTGGTGTACCGCCGCGGCAACCGGGGCGATAGGCGGCACAGCAACTCGTAGCAGTTCGAGCCGGCTTGCTTGGCCAGCTGCGGCAACGCACAGGGCGAACCGGGGTTGTTGCTGATCAATTCGACACATGAGCCGATCTTCAGATGTGCGGTGGCGGCTACATCGGTTGGGCTGTCGTGGTCTGGGGGTGTCCCGTCTGCATCCGCCAGCTGGTGGGGGGTATGGATCGTCGCCGACAGGTTGATCACGATCTGGTCCATGCTCACCTGTCCGACCACGGGTGCGGCGAGGGTCATCCGGCCGTGGGTGTCTTCGAGGCCCACCATAGCTTGATTGCCTAATGTTAGCGGATACCCATCGCTGTAACCCATCGGGACAACCGCCAAAACGCTGTCCTGCGCTAACCGATGGGTGCTGCCGTACCCCACGGGCGAGCCTTGGAGGTAGCGTTGGATGTGGTTGATGCGGCTAACCCATCGCACAATCGGCTGGAGCGGCTCATCTAGATTTATTTGGGGTGAGTTATCCAGCAGTGTGTCGCCATACCCCCACAGCCCCAGCCCGATGCGGACCATCGACCGGTGGTGTTGCGTGCTGCGCAGCGCAGCAAAGGTGTTGGCCACGTGGATCGATACATCAGGCGGCAGCTGAGCCTGGTGCTGTTCGATCCAGCGATCAAACGCGTTGATCTGTGATTCGATAAACGCGGGGTCGCTGTCGGCGGCGGCCAGGTGCGTGTAGAGCCCCGCTAAGCGGATGTATCGCAGCGCTGCGATCCGCCCGATCTGGTCCGACAGCTCGGTCACACTCAGGCCCGAGCGGCTCATCCCGGTGTCGAGGTAGAGGTGCACCGGCAGCCGGCAGCCCAGCGATCGGCCGATCTGGTTGACCTGTTGCAGCTGCGGGGTGTCGTGGATCGTCAGGTGTAGTTTTTCCTGGATCGCCAGCCGGTAGAGGTGGTGGGCCCGATCCAGCTGGCGCACGGGCATCAGGATCAGCATCGGCCGGCTCACGCCGCTGGCGGCCAACGCCGCGGCCTCCTCGGGGCTGTAGACCCCCAGCATCTCCACACCCAGGTGCGCCAGGCGGTGGGCGATCCGCGTGGCGCCAAGCCCGTAGGCGTCGGCCTTGACCACCGCGCACAGCCGCACCGACGACCCGACCCACCCCCGCCATGCAGCGAGGTTGGCCTCCAAGCTTGACCAATCGATCTCTAACCAGCTGCGGTGATTCAACGGGGTAACAGGCCTTTCTTCCAGAGGCGTCTGACCCACAGGCACCGGCCGTGTGGGGCTCTGTGATTAACTTATATCCATTTGTAGCCGCGGCGTAGACACCCTAGAATAAAAAAATTCATCCGTCTGTGAGATGAAGGCGATAAGATCGGATTAATCCCCGTCCCGAATGAAGTTGTGGCGAACCGTATACCCGTGGCAGCGCTATCGTCGGCGTTTTTGGGGGGCTTCAACGCGACCGACACACGACCCATGAGCACCCACGGTCAGCCAAGCCTCAATCTTATGCGGGATCTTCCCCTATCCAGTTTGACATCATGAGTGAAGTATTTGATTCATCAACCACGTTCGATCAGCTAAACCTGCGCAGCACCGTTTTAAAAGGTGTGAAGCAGGCTGGCTTTGAGCACCCCACCGATATCCAGGCCAAGCTGATCCCAGCGGTGCTAAGCGGCCAGGACGTGATCGGGCAAGCCAAGACCGGCACCGGGAAGACCGCTTCGTTCGGCCTGCCGATCCTCCACTGCGCTAAAAAAGAAGTACCGATGCAGGCGTTGATCCTCGTACCCACGCGCGAGCTGGCGGTGCAGGTCGCTAGAGAACTAGAGCAGCTGGGCCGATTCACACCCATCCGTACCGTCTGCCTGATCGGCGGCGAATCGATCCAACAGCAATCCACCTCGGTCAAGCAGGGCGGGCACCTCATGGTCGGCACGCCCGGGCGGGTGATGGACCTGTTTGCCCGGAAACAGATCCGGTTCGACAAGATCCGATTCGTCGTGCTCGACGAGGTCGACCGGATGCTCGACATCGGCTTCCGAGACGATATCCGCAAAATCCTTAGCCGGATCAAGTGCGACCACCAGACCATCTTTGTCTCGGCTACGCTCGACCAAGAGATCGAGCGGCTGGCGCGCAGCTTCATGAAGCCCGACGCTCAGAAGATCGTCACCGTCTCGGGCTCGCTCACCGTCTCGCTGGTCGATCAGAAATACTTCTCGGTTGAGCCGTGGGACAAACGCACCCTGCTGCTGCACCTGCTGCGCCACGAAGAGCCCGACACCACGCTGGTGTTTTGTCGCACCAAGGCCACCGTGCACAAGATCACCCAGTACCTGCGTGAGAAAGGGATCAACGTCAAGCAGATCCACGGTGACATGCCCCAGGTCAAGCGCAACCGGGTGATGCACTCGATGCGCCAGGGCAAGCTCGACGTCTTGATCGCGTCGGACCTAGCCGCCCGGGGCTTGGACATCGAGCACATCTCACACGTGATCAACTACGACCTGCCCGACGACCCCGAGGTGTACATCCACCGAATCGGCCGCACCGCACGCGCAGGGCGCAAAGGCATCGCGTGGTCGTTTGTCTGCCCCGACCAGGGCAAGCTGTTTACCGAGATCGAGAAGCTCACCGGCGTGCTGATCGACAAGATGGACTACCCCGACTTCAAGCCCGGACCGGTCCCCAAAGACGTGCAAGAAGAACGCGATCGCGAGAAGCAGCGTCAGGACGCGGCCGGCAGCACACTAACCGACCGCAGCCACCCCAAGGCCATCGACGGGCTAACACAAGAACAACTCGAAGCGATGTTCCCCGGTGGCGTGGTGCCCAAGACAGCGCCCCGCCGCACACTGGGCGGCAAGTTCCGCACCCGGCGCAGCCGGTGATGGAGACACCTCAGATGCTGGGGTGTGCCCCGCGTGTCAAGCCCGTTCTCCCGCAAGGTGATCTTTAGGATCTTCAGACGTAGCCTAAGGAGCAACAGGAGCAACGGCCCCCCCACAGCTTTGCACCTGCTGCTGGGCGTGGTAGCTGGACCGCACCAATGGGCCCGACTCGACGTGCCCAAAACCGATCGACTCGCCTAGACGCTTAAACGCCGCAAACCGCTGGGGCTCGACCCACCGCGACACGGGCAGGTGCGACCGCGTGGGCTGGAGGTATTGCCCGATCGTGAAGATGTCGCACCCGCTGCCTTCGACCACATCCCGCATCAGCTGGACCACCTCCTCGTCTGTTTCGCCGATGCCGACCATGATCCCGGTCTTGGTGGTCAGCCCCTGCTTTTTGGCTCGGTCCAGTAATTCAATCGATCGATCGTACTTCGCCTGCGGGCGCACCACCGGGTAGAGCCGATGCACGGTCTCCATGTTGTGGTTGAGGATATCGGGTTGGGTGTCTAACACGGTTTGTAGCGCGTCCCAGTCGCCACAGAAATCGGGGATCAGCACCTCAACCGAGGTCTGGGGCGACGCCAGCCGGATCTGGTGAATCGTCTGGGCCCAGACCGCTGCACCGCCGTCGGCCAACTCGTCTCGGTTGACGCTGGTGATCA
>CBDCXC010000027.1:0-271981 GCA_965223655.1 Phycisphaeraceae bacterium | reverse complement strand
GCACCGGCGACGCAGCCAACCTGCTCAAGCCTGCGTTGGCGCGTGGCACGCTGCGCACCGTCGCGGCTACCACGTGGGCGGAATACAAGAAACATATTGAAAAAGACCCGGCCCTGACCCGCCGCTTCCAGGTCGTTCAGGTCCCCGAGCCAACTGAGGGCAAGGCGATCCTGATGATGCGTGGCACCGCCTCGACCATGGAGCAGCACCACCGGGTGCAGATCCTCGACGAAGCGCTGGAGGCCTCGGTGAAGCTATCACACCGCTATATCCCCGCCCGGCAGCTGCCCGACAAATCGGTGAGCCTGCTAGACACCGCGTCGGCGCGTGTGGCGATCAGCCTGCACGCGGTGCCCGCGGAGGTTGAAGACACGCGTCGGGCGATCGAAGCGCTGGAGACCGAGCTGAAGATCATCGATCGCGAAAAAGCGATCGGCGTTGAGACCCAGCAGCGGGAAGACGAAGCCAATGAGAAGCTCGAAGCCAGGCGGTCGCGCTTGGAGCAGCTCGAGACGCGTTGGCAATCCGAGAAAGACCTGGTGGATCAGATCCTATCGATCCGGGAGAAGCTGCGTGGGCAAGTGGGCAAGGTGGAGGGCACGGAAAGCGATCTGGAGAAGGCCGCCGACGAAGCAGCCCAGACCATCCCGATCGAAACACCCCAAGGCCAAAAAAACGCCGACGCCCAAGCCTTGTCCGAACCCGAGCGTCAAGAGTTGCTCAAGCAACTCAAAGACCTGCAGGCCCAGCTCACCCAGCTGCAGGGTGAGACGCCACTAATCCTGCCCAGCGTGGACGAACAGGCGGTGGCTGCGGTCGTTGCGGATTGGACCGGTATCCCGGTGGGTCGGATGGTCAAGAACGAGATCGAAGCGGTGCTGAACCTGGCCGACACGCTCGAGCAGCGCATCATCGGGCAGCGCCACGCCCTGGACATGATCGCCAAGCGGATCCAGACCTCGCGGGCCAGCCTGGATAATCCCAACAAGCCGATCGGGGTATTCATGCTTGCGGGCACATCGGGCGTTGGGAAGACCGAAACCGCGTTGGCGCTGGCTGAGGCGCTCTATGGGGGTGAGCAGAACATCATCACCATCAACATGAGTGAGTTCCAGGAAGCCCACACCGTCTCGACCCTCAAGGGATCGCCCCCTGGGTACGTGGGGTACGGTGAGGGTGGGGTCTTGACCGAGGCGGTGCGGCGGCGGCCGTACAGTGTGGTTTTGCTGGATGAGGTCGAGAAGGCGCACCCTGATGTGCACGAGATTTTCTTTCAGGTCTTCGACAAGGGCGTGATGGAAGACGGCGAGGGGCGTCAGATCGACTTCAAGAACACCCTGATCCTGCTGACGACCAACGTGGGCACCGACCTGATCATGAATATGTGCAAGGACCCCGAGCTGATGCCCGACCCCGAAGGCATCGCAAAGGCGTTGCGCGAGCCGATGCTCAAGGTTTTCCCCGCGGCGTTGCTGGGGCGGCTGGTTGTGATCCCGTACTACCCGCTAAGCGATGAGATGATCACCGCGATCACCAAGCTTCAGCTGGGCCGGATCGAGCGGCGGATCCGCGAAAACCACAAGGTCCCGTTTACCTATGATGACGAGGTGGTCGAGCTGGTCGCCAAGCGGTGCACGGAGCTCGAAAGCGGCGGGCGTATGATCGACGCGATCCTGACCAATACCGTGCTGCCCAAGATTAGCCGCGAGGTGCTCACCCGGACGATGGCGGGCCAGCCGATCGAACGGGTGCATGTCAAGGTTGAGGACGGCGATTTTGGTTACGCCTTTGAGTAGCCAGTACGCCCAGACAGGCATACCCTATTGACATAGCCGGTTTATAGCCTGTTTTAAGTAACCTATTAATAGGCGGTTGTGGCAAAATTTTCGTGTTGAGGGTTGCTTGATCGATCGCGCCATGATGGCCGATGCCGCGGATTCGCCTACGCTATATAAATACCTATTTTTAATTTAATTAACAAAAATAGAGGGTTCTGACGGATTGATCTAGGGGGTTTTGCAAATGGATGATTTCCCTGTAGAATACAAGCTCTCTTGGAAAAAGAATAGAAGGTGCCGAAGAAGGTTTTTGGGCTCTCAATAAGCTACTCTTTAGGTTAGATTAAAAGTGGAAGATTGAAATAATATTTGATGCGTTAATTCCCGTTGCCCCCGGAAGGGCTCGGCTTGGCTTCGGCCTTGCCGGGCCTTTTTTTGTGCTAGGTGGTGTCTGGCCTGTGGCCTGCCCCCCGAAACCTGGTCCAGTTCGTATGAGAGCCTAATGCCAAGATAACGTCCTAAATCATGCGCACATTTGAAAAGGCAGCTCTCCCGGCGGATGGTGTTGTTGAAAGACAGTACCCTCAACCAAGGAGAGCTACGATGGATGATGTTACGGCAAACGATGTCGGGATGAAAGACGTGTTTCGGATCGACGAAGCTCAGGTCCGCGGGCACGTGGACCGGCTTGTGGTTGAGTCTGTTGAGCAGACGCTCAACGGGCTTTTGGATGCCGAAGCCGCGGCGTTGTGCCAAGCCGGCCGGTATGAACGCACCGATGCCAGGAAGGATACCCGGGCCGGTTCGTACCATCGCAAGCTTCAGACCAAGGCAGGCCAGGTGACGCTCAAAGTGCCCCGGTTGCGGTCGTTGCCTTTCGAGACGCAGATCATTGAGCGTTACAAGCGTCGTGAAAGCAGCGTGGAGGAGGCGTTGATCGAGATGTATTTGGCGGGCGTGAGTGTGCGTCGAGTCGAAGACATCACCCAGGCGTTGTGGGGCACGAAGGTATCGCCTTCGACGGTGAGCGAGCTGAACCAGAAGGTGTATCAGCAGATCGATGCATGGCGGAACAAGCCGATTGAAGGCGAGCATCCGTATGTGTACCTCGATGGCACATACCTCAAGCGGAGCTGGGGCGGTGAGGTGAAGAACGTGGCGATCCTGGTAGCGATCGGCGTGGCGCGCGACGGTTATCGCGAGGTGCTGGGCATCGCCGAAGGGGCCAAGGAAGACAAGGCGTCGTGGCTGGGGTTCTTGCGTCACCTCAAGCAACGTGGTCTGTGCGAGACACGCTTATTTGTCAGCGACGCGTGCTTGGGACTGGTCGAAGCGCTGGGTGAGGTGTTCCCGGATGGACAGTGGCAACGCTGCGTGGTGCACTGGTACCGCAACGTGTGGAGCTGCGTGCCCCGCAGCAAAGTCAAAGAGGTCAGTGCGATGCTCAAGGCAATCCACGCTCAAGAAGACCGTGACGCGGCGCTGAAGAAGGCCGAGGATGTAGCGGTCAAGCTTGAGGGGATGAAGCTACCCAAGGCTGCGGCGTTCGTTCGGGATTCGGTACACGAGACGCTGCGGTATATGAGTTTCCCACGTGAACACCGGACACGGCTACGCACGAACAACCCGCTGGAACGATTGATGCGTGAGATCAAACGCCGCACGAAGGTGGTGGGTGCATTCCCAGATGGCCACTCGGCGGTGATGCTGGCTTCGGCGCGGGTGCGTCACGTAGCCGGTACGCGTTGGGGGACACGGAAGTACCTGGACATGGATCGACTTTACGAACTCGAACGTGAGCGAGACCACGAATCGGAAGAAGAACGATTGAGCGTGGCGGTGTAGCCACGCAATGGTTGGCTGGCCCTTCGTTCGGGCTCGCTACGCTCGCCCTCACTGCGGCCCAGCCAACCAGCCATCCCCCGGAGACTGCTTAACCAAAGTGCGCAACTTGACGGACACTACCAATGCCAATTGGGATTCATTTATACGCATGGGTTTCGAACGCGAGTGTTGATCTTCAAGGGGTTACAGGCGATTCGCCGCGTGCAAACTATACGCGATGCGTATAACGGGCCCTTTTGGCCAAGGAGATTTTCGATGACGGGGACACAAACCCCTCGGGTATTTCCCTGCCGCGGGCGGTCGGCTTGTCGCAAACTCATCTGGGACGGGTATCAATTGTTTTAGGAAAAGTCGGTGTGCGGGCCTATAGCCACAGCCACAGGCGGACGGTGTTGATGATGCGGTGGGTGGCGATCCAGATGATGCGGCGTGGGCCGATGTTGATCCGTGCTAGCCCTTCCATGCCCGGGCGTAGCCAATCGGCGGGGTCGTCGATGTGGCATCGCACCTCGAACACGTTGGCTCCTTCTACTGGTGAGGCCAAGGGCACCACGCGCATGACGCGCAGATTGAATTTTTGCTCGGGCACGCTTCGGGTGGCCAATTCGCCGACCTGGGTCAGGTCGGGGTCGATGAAATCGATATCCTCTTCGCTGACACGCACCAGCACGACCAGCTCTTGGATTGGCGCGACCTCGAACATGTCCTGGCCCTGTTCGACGACGCCCCCGACCTTGTCGTGCCAGTAGCCCGAGAGGATATACCCGTGGACAGGCGATCGGATGGTAGCGTGTTGGATGTGGTGCTGGAGCAGGTCGATGCGGGCCTGGGTTTCTTGGATCTGGGCCCTGGCCTGCTGGGCTTCGGCCAGCTCACCCTCTGCGGTGGCTTGGGCGCGTTCGAGCTGGGCGCGTCGCAGCTGGCTGGAGGCTTCGGCCAGCTGGAGCTTGAGCTCGGTGGCGTCGAGCTGGGCGAGGGTCTGCCCGCGCGAGGCGACCCGGCCGGGTTCGACCATCACCTGGTCTAACCGGCCGGCGTAGGGGGCGGGCACGATGCGTTTGTCTAGTGCTTCGAGTGTAAATGGCGCGGTGACGTAGTAGGGCCAGGTGCCGAAGATCGCAAACAGCAGGGCGGCGGCGATCAGCAGGCCCAGCATCTTCCAGCCTACGTGCTTGGGCCCAACCAGGTAACCCACGCCACGCGTAACCGAATGCCACGCATGGGTGACCAGGAACCGGTCGCTGGTTTTGCGGTCTTCGAGGTGGGGTGCGATCACGTCGGTGACCAGCTGCAGCCGCTGGATGATCGGTTCATCGAAGGGTTGATCGGCCCGCTCGAGTGTGATGGCCCCAAGCCATTCATCGTCGTGACGCAGGGGGATTGACAGGGCGTGTTTGTTGGGGTGGTCGCCGGTGAGGCGGCGGTGGGCGTGGACCACGGCGTGGGCCAGCATCGGCTCGGTCTGTTCTGACACGGGGTGCACGATCGGCTGCTGCTGGTCGAGGCACTCGGACATCGTCAGCTCGATCAGCGCGACCTGCTCGTCGTGGCGTTTGAGGTGCTCGGTGTCGCTCATGGCCACGACGCGGACGGATTGGCCCTTGACCCATCCTAGGCTGACGCGTGTGCAGGCCTGCTGCCGGGCCAATTCGTTGACCAGGTTGAGGCAAGCGCCTTGGAAGCCGCGGCCTTCTTGGCTCACAGCCAGCAGCGCCATGGCCAGGCGCACGCTCTGGGCGTCGGCTTTGTGGGCGGTGGCTTGCTTTTTGGCTTCAAAGCCTTCGACTAAGCCCGCGGCGAGTTCGCGCATGGGGATGGTGGCTTTGGCGGTATTGGTATCGCGTGATTCGGCGACGGTGGTGCTGATCGCGGCGACGCGCCCGCGGGCCCGCATGAGGGTGGTGAAGACCAGGGATTTGGGTGGGTCGGTCGCGCTGGGGGTATCGCCGATGTGGAGCTTGAGGATCTGGCTGCCGCCGCGTTTCAACGCATTCTGAGCCGCTTCTTTGAGCATCTGGATGACGGACGAGTCTGGGCCGTGCTGCTCGAGCTGCGTAGGCCAGGTCTGGGCCAGGTGGGGGGTATTGCTTTGGTCTAGGATCCAGATGGCGCCGTAGTCGGCTGCAACGATCATGCACTGGAGCTGGAGCATGCCCGAGAGGAACGCGGTTTGGTCCGTTGCTTCGTTGACCTGTGCGATGGCGCGTTCCCACCCCCGGGCGTGGCTGCTGGTGGCTTGGGCCTGGGTCATCGCCTGGCCTCCGAGCCTGGAGAGGGTTTGGCCGTGGCGGTGTGATCGGGTGGGTCAAACCAGACGGTGACGTGCCCGCCTGCGGGCGTCAGCTGGGGGTTGGGCATCTCGATGCGGACCAGGCGGGTCTCGCTGGCGGCGTCGGCGATCAGCGCGAGGTGGACGATCTTGCCCTTGGCGGTCTTTTCCCGGCCAGCCAGATCGATCCGTACCCAGGCGGGGTCGCCCGTCTTGAGTGCTAAGGTTTGTGACAGGGGCACAGCGGCGTCGATCCATAGCGGGTCGATCACCACCTGTCGCAGCACCGGCTTGAGCGATTCGACCAGCTCGCCTACTTCAACCGAAAGCAGGTCGACGATGCCGTCGGTGGGTGCACGCAGCAGGTATTGTTCGTGTCGCGATTTGGCTTGTTCGAGCTGGAGCTTGGTTTCTTCGCCGGTCTGGCGGGCCATGCGTACCTCAAGCTGGGCCTGTGTGGTGCGGATCTCGGCGCGTTCGACCTCGATGGGTGTGGCGGCGTCTTTGGTGTAGGCGGTGCGGATCGCTTTTTCTTCAACCTGGGCTAGGCGCAGAGCAGCCTGAGCCGAGAGCAGGCCTAGCTCGCTATTGGCTCGCAGCTTGTACAGCTCGACCAGTGACTTGCCCTCTTCGTCTTCGAGCTCCATGAGCAGGTCGTCTTTTTGGATGGTATCGCCTGGCTTGACATGGATGCGGCCGACCTTGCCCCCGACCGTGAAGCCCAACTTTAGGTCGTAACGGGCCTTGGTGACCGCTTCGATCTGCCCGAAGCAGGGGGGGGCACACACCGCTAGGCATGTTGCGATGACAGACAACAGGGGTGTGGGTGGGGTGATCCTCAAGGGTTTGCCTTCCATGCGGTTCGTGTATGGTTGTTGGGTGGGGGGGGTGGCTGTGCTGCCTGCCCCTGTTTGCCGATGCCAGTATACCCCATGGTCGTTGAGCATGGATTTTATGTTTGGGTATGGCCTTGGTGGTCTTGATTAAACGCGGCTGTTTTGGACTGCCGCAAAAAAAATTCAAAGTCGGTATAATTTTACCCCTTTATATGGGATATGGCGAGCAGGGGGCGAGGAACCGTCGTGCACATCCTATGGGTGTGAATGATACAAGGTACGAACCGGCGGTTCCAAAGGGTGCGTAAGGGACACATGAGCAAGACACCGATTGAGTCTAGCGAGCGCCTAACCGTCCGGTTCAATGAACAGGGCCTGGTGGGGGCGATCGTCCAGGACGTGGACAGCGGCGAGGTTTTGATGATGGGGTGGATGGATCAAGAGGCGCTGGACGCGACGCTTGAGACGCGCAAAGCCACCTTCTACTCCCGTAGCCGCCAGAAGATCTGGGTCAAGGGCGAGACCTCGGGCCATATCCAAGAGGTGGTCGAGGCCCGGGTGGATTGCGATCAGGACGTGGTGCTGCTGCGTTGCCGGTCGCACGGCCCGTGCTGCCACGCGGGTTACCGCAGCTGCTTCTACCGGGCGTGTGAGCCTGGGGGTAAGCTGCGGTTTGTGGCGGAAAAGGTGTTCGATCCTCAATCGGTATACAAGGCATAAAGGCAAGGGGGGTGGGCATGGATCTGATGGTGTGATCGGGCCCATGCCGCGGCTTGCTTGTGATGACCCCAATCAAGACGAAATCAAAACGCGGCAACGCCCGGCCACCCTGCCCGGCGCATCTGCGGACGCGGATCGCGTTGGTGCGGCGTCGGCTCAGGGGTTGGGGCGCCGATGCGCTGCTGGTGACGAACCGCAAGGATATCCGGTATCTCACGGGGTTTATTGGCGATGACAGCTGGGCGGTGGTGCCCGCGGGTCGGGGGGCGGTCACGGTGATCAGTGATTTGCGGTTCCAGCAGCAGATCCAGCGTGAGGCACCACACGTCGCGGTGCGCATGCGTCGTGCGGGGCTTAGCGTTGAGCTAGCTCAATGGGTTAAGCGGGCCGGGTGCCAACGGATCGCGATCCAGCGGGACTGGGTGACGCTTGCCCAGCACAAAGCGTTAGTGAAGCAGGTAGGCGCGAAGCGGTTGAAGCCTGTGGACGACGGGTTGCTGCAGCAGCGGGCGGTGAAGACGCCCGATGAGTTGTGGGCGATCCGGCGTGCATTGAAGATCCAACAAGAAGCGTTTAAGCGGATGGTCCAATGGATCAAGCCCGGGATAAGCGAGCAGGCGGTGGCGGCGTACCTGGAGTACCAGATGCGCCTGCTGGGGGCCGATGGGTGCAGCTTCCCCTCGATCGTGGCGGTGGGGTCGAACGCAGCGTTGCCCCATGCGATCCCGGGCGCCCGGAAGGTCAAACGCGGGTTGATCGTGCTAGTCGATTGGGGGGCTCGGTACAAAGGGTATTGTGGCGACCTGACAAGGGTGATCTGTATCGGCCAGATGCCCAAGCGGATGCAGCGGGTTTACCAGGTGGTGCTCGAGGCTCAGCGGGCGGCGATCGACGCGATCAAGCCAGGCGTCGCGCTCAAAGCGATCGACGCGGTGGCGCGGGGGGTGATTGAGCAGGCGGGTTACGGCGATCGATTCGGCCACTCGCTGGGGCACGGGTTGGGGCTGAACGTGCACGAGCAGCCGGTGCTGTCGGCCAAAGCCAAGGGGGTGCTCGAGCCGGGGCAGGTGGTCACGGTGGAGCCGGGGGTTTATCTTCCCGGGGTGGGGGGCGTGCGGATCGAAGACGATGTGCTGGTGACGGATCGTGGTCGGCGGGTTTTAAGTGATTTGCCCACAGACCTTGGATCCACGATGATTTAGCGTTGTGGGTATGGGGCTACAGCGTTGTGGCCCCGGTGAGGGGGGCTTTCTCACGTGGGCGGGCGATGGGGGGTTAAGGATGGCGGGTACCCTGGGGGTGTCAGCGTCAAGCCGCGTGTCATTGGATAGGAAACGGTCATGATCGACATGAAAAAGATCCGTGATTTGGTGAAGCTGATGATCACCAATGACCTGACCGAGCTAGACCTGGAGTGCGACGGCGAGCGGATCACGCTCAAGCGTGGCCCGGGCCAGTCGAGCGTGCATTTTGTCGCCCCGCCTCAAGCGGTGGTGTCGAACGGCGGTGGGGTAGCCGAGCCGCCTGATGGCGGTGGGGGTGCAGACCGTCCGCCTGCGGAGCCGGCTTCGGCCAGCGACGGATCGACCATCGCCAGCCCGATGGTGGGCACGTATTACGCCGCCCCCAGCCCCGACGCCAAGCCGTTTATCTCGGTGGGTGACCGGGTTGGCCCCGAGACGGTGGTGTGCATCATCGAGGCGATGAAGGTCTTCAACGAGATCAAAGCCGAGGCCTCGGGCACGATCCAGAAAGTCTTGGTCGAGAACGGGCAGGCGGTCGAGTTTGGTCAGGCGTTGTTTGAGGTCAAGCCTTCGTAGGCCCACCGCCATGCGGTCACCGGCGTTCCGCTTCCACCTTGAGACCTTGATTGATTGGTTTGAGGCCGGCCTATGTTTTCACGCATCCTGATTGCCAACCGCGGGGAGGTCGCTGTTCGCATCATCCGCGCGGCGCGTGAGATGGGGATCGAGACGGTCGCGGTGTACTCGACGGCGGACCGGGACTCGGCCCACGTGCGGTTCGCCGATGAGTCGATCTGCATCGGTGACCCGCCCCCAGCCGAGTCGTACCTAAACATCCCCAGGATCATCAGCGCCGCGGAGATTGCGAACGTGGACGCGATCCATCCTGGTTATGGTTTTTTAGCCGAGAACGCTCACTTCGCCGAGGTCTGCCGGTCTTGCAACATCGAGTTCATCGGCCCCAGCGTGGAATCGATGAAGCTGCTGGGCGACAAGGTGCGTTGCAAGCAGCTGGCGATCAAGTCCAAGGTGCCCACCGCGCCCGGCTCCAAGGGTCAGGTGGAGAACGAGCAGGAAGCGATCAAGGTCGCGCGGGGGATCGGCTACCCGGTGATGGTGAAGGCCTCCGCGGGCGGGGGTGGGCGTGGGATGCGTGTGGCGCACAACGACATCAGCCTGCGTGCGGGGATCAAGCAGGCGATGGCGGAGGCCGAGGCGGCGTTCGGGAACGGCGCGGTCTACCTCGAGAAGTACCTCGAGAAGGCCAGGCACGTCGAGGTGCAGATCATCGGCGACCAGCACGGGAATGTGGTGCACCTGTTCGAGCGCGACTGCACCATGCAGCGGCGGCACCAGAAGCTGATCGAAGAAGCGCCCTGCCCGGTGCTGGACAACGACCGGCGGGACAGCGTCTGCAAGGCCGCGGTCCGGCTGGCCAAGGCCGCGGGGTATTTCTCAGCCGGTACCGTCGAATTTCTCATGGACGACAAGAAGCGATTCTACCTCATGGAGGTCAACACCCGTGTGCAGGTCGAGCACCCGGTGACGGAGATGATCACGGGGGTCGATATCGTCAAGACCCAGATCCGGGTCGCCGCGGGCGAGAAGCTGGGGTTTAGCCAGCGGTATGTGAAGCGCCAGGGCCACGCGATCGAGGTGCGCATCAACGCCGAAGACCCCGAACGGAATTTTACGCCAAGCCCCGGCATGATCGAGCGGTTCGACCCGCCCGGCGGGCTGGGGGTGCGCGTGGATACCCACTGCTGGGGCGGCTACCGCGTGCCGCCCAATTACGATTCGATGATCGCCAAGCTGATCGCGTATGCCCCGACGCGCGAAGAGGCGATCGCGACGGTCCGCCGGGCGCTGGGTGAGTTCCGCGTGGAGCCGATCAAGACCACGATCCCGCTACACATCCGGCTGATGCTCAACGGCAGCTTCCTGCAGAGTGATGTGGACATCCATTTCGTCGAGCGGCTGCTCGAGCAGCAGCGTGTGTGAGGGGGCGGTGAGGATCCATCGGATTGGGCACGCTGCCTGCTGCAAAAAATATCAGATTTATCTAATCTCTTCCAAATAGTTGCTCAGAGCCGTATGCTAGCGTCCACTTGACCGTACAGATCGTTTGTCTTGAAGGAGGTCAGAGGGAAGGCTAACCCATGGGTGTTCAGGCGTGGACCTACCTGTTTGTTGGCCTGACGCGGGGGGGGTGTTTACCCTGATTTTTTGGCTTTGCTTGTGGCGGGCTTTTTAGGGGTTGATGTACCAGCGGCATCTTTTTTTGCCTTGCTGGTTGCAGGGGGTGGGGTGGCGTCTTTCTTGTCTGGTTTTGTGTTTTTGGTGTCCTTAGCCGGTGAGGCTTTTTCTTTTTCGGCTTTCTCTGCTTTTTTGTAGCTCTCAGACCGGTAGTCGGTCTCGTAGAAGCCCGAGCCTTTGAAGATGATGCCTGCACCCGTGCCGATCAGCCGCTTGAGCTTGAGCCGCCCGCATTCGGGGCATTTGCGTAGCCGCTTGGCGGTGATCGATTGGAACTGCTCAAAGCGGTGTTGGCAGGCTTCGCAGCGGTAGTCGTAGGTCGGCATGGTTGCCGGTCTCCGTGGGGGTATCGCGTCCTAAGCAAGCAAGTCAGAAGGGGTGTGCCACTGGCGGCTGGTCCGCCAGTGTTTGCAACCTACGCCTAGCGCACTGGCGGGCAAGCCGCCAGTGGCACCCAAGCTTAGTTCACGGCAATGCGTGGCACCCAATGTTGTTTTATGGCGTTGCGTGGCACACATTGTTTTGTGTCTGTGTTTCTTACACATGATCGAAGCGTGACTTGATCATTCCGCCACGACCACCATGGCGGGGCGGAGGGTTTTGTCGTCTAAGACGTATCCCGGCTGGAGCTGCTGGGCGACGGCGCCGCTTTCGATCCCCTCGGCAGCCATGCGCTGGATCGCCTCGTGCCGGACCGGGTCGAACGGGTCACCGGGGTTGACCACGATCCGCTGGATGCCCACGCGTTCGAGCACCTTCATCAGCTCGTCGCGCACGATCTGGACGCCTTGGAGCAGGGCTTGGGGCTCGGTTTTTTCGGGGTCGATCGCCAGGGCGTGATCGAATTGATCCAAGGGTGTGAGCAGGTCGCGGGCTAGCTGCATCAGCTGCTGCTGGCAGGCGTCGGCGGTATTCTGCTGGGCGCGGCGGATGTAGTTCTGGTAGTCCGCGGAGACGCGTAGCAGCTTGGATTCGAGCTGGTCCCGTTCGGCTTGTAAGGCGGTCAGTGGGTCTTTGATGACCAGGGGTTCGGCGTCGGTTGATAGGTCATCGCCTTGAGGTTCGACAACCCCGCCTTCGGGTTCGATCGCCTCAGGCGTATCGGGTTGGGCCTCTGGTTTTGGGGGTGTATTACTCATCTCGCCGTTCTCAACTATATGCAGCTGATGTATTGTTTGATTTTGCTCCAAAACCCGTGGCTTTCGGGCATCACCTGGTGGTCTTCGGTCTGGGCAAAATCGCGTAAGAGTTGTTCTTGCTCATGGGAGAGCTTCTTGGGGATCTCCACGAGCATCATGACAACCAGGTCACCCCGTTGCCCGCTGCGTAGGTTTGGCAGGCCTTTGTGGCTGATTTTGAACATCCGGCCGTGCTGGCTGCCGGGCGGGATCGTGAGTTCTTCTTCGCCGTCGATCAGCGTGGGGATCTGCACGTTGGCACCCAGCGCTGCTTGGGTGAAGCTGACGGGCATCTTCATGATCAGGTGGTCGTTTTCACGGGCAAACAGGTGGTGGGGTTCGACGCTGACCGCCACGTGCAGGTCGCCTGGTGGCCCGCCGTTTTGGCCCGGTTCACCCTCGCCGGGGACGCGGATGGCTTGGCCCTGGTGGATGCCCGGAGGGATCTTGACCTGTATTTTGCGTTTCTTGGGCTGTCTGCCCGAGCCGTGGCATTGGGGGCACTTGTCTTTGATGGTGGTGCCTTCGCCGCGGCAGGCGGCGCAGGTGGTCACCATGCGGAACATCCCGCCCAGCCCGCTTTGAGCCACCTGCCCCGAGCCGCCACAGGCCCCGCACCGCTCTGGGGTAGAGCCGGGTTTGGCGCCGCTGCCTGAGCAGGTGGTGCAGAGGTCTTGGCGGGTGAACTCGATCTCGCGTTCGATCCCGGTGGCGACTTGTTCAAGGGTGAGCTGCTCGTGTGTTTCCAGGTCGTAGCCGCGTCTGGCGGCACGCCCTTGCCGGCCGTTGCGCCGCCGGCCGCCGCCCATCACGCCCTCAAACAGATCCCCAAAGATTGAGAAGATGTCGTTGGGGTCCATGTGTGAGAAGTCGTGGCCGCTGGTGCCGCGCAGCCCGGCGTGGCCGAATTGGTCGTACCGCTTGCGCTTCTCGGGGTTGCTCAAGACCTCGTAGGCTTCGGCGCACTGCTTGAAATGGCGTTCGGCTTCGGCGTCGTCGGGGTTGCGGTCCGGGTGGTACTTCATCGCCAGCTTGCGGTAGGACCGCTTGATCTGCTCGAAGTCGGCGTCCCGTGAGACGGAGAGGATCTCGTAATAGTCCAGCTGTGTGGCCACGTTGTTCCTCACACGGTGGTGCGCTGCGGTACGGTCATACCCAATACGAATGGCTCACAAAGCCCACGGATGACCATCCGTGGGCTTCCTCTTAGGAAGTGTGTGAGAAGGCGTGTGCCACTGGCGGCTTGCCCGCCAGTGTGATCAACCTACGCCTAGCGCACTGGCGGGCAAGCCGCCAGTGGCACCCATTCCCGACTTCGGCATGCTCCTCACACACTTTCTTACAAGCCATACACAAACCTTCGTCAGGCTCGCCCGCTTGAAAAAAACCCGCTGACGGGCACGCGGGTTTTTTCAAGTCATGATTATAACCCGCTGGGCTTAGGCCACAGCGCCTTCGACCGGTTCTTCGTCTTCTTTGAGCTCGGTGACCAGGACATTGGTGGTCAGCATCAGGCCCGCGACTGAGGCGGCGTGGGTTAAGGCGGTGTGGGCGACCAGGGCCGGGTCGATGATGCCGGCCCTGACCATATCGATGTATTGGCCCGCAGCCGCGTCGTAGCCGGCGTTGGCTTTCTTTTCTTTGAGCTTTTCAACGACGATGTAGCCGTCTTCGCCTGAGTTTTCCACGATCTGCCGGAGGGGGACTTCCAGTGCCGCGGCGACGATGTCGTAGCCGACGCGCTCGTCGCCACGCGCTTTGGAACGCCCGGCTTGTACCGCGTCGATCGCCCGGAGGAACGCGACCCCGCCGCCGGGGACATACCCTTCTTTGGCTGCGGCCTTGGTGGCGTGCAGCGCGTCATTGACGCGGTCTTTACGCTCCTTCATCGCGGTCTCGGTCGCCCCGCCCACGTGGATCACCGCGACGCCGCCGGTGAGCTTGGCCAGCCGCTCCTGGAGCTTCTCGCGGTCGTAATCGCTGGTGGTCTTTTCGATCTGCTGACGGATCTGATCGATCCGGTTGGCGATGTCTTTTTTCTTGCCCGCCCCTTCGATAATGGTGGTGTTGTCTTTATCGATGATCAGCTTCTTGGCTTGACCCAGCTTGTCTAGCTCGAGTGTTTCGAGGTTGATGCCCAAGTCTTCGCTGAGGAACTCACCGCCGGTGATCGTGGCGATGTCGCCCAGCATCGCTTTGCGCCGGTCGCCGAAGCCCGGGGCTTTCACCGCACAGACCTTGAGCACGCCCCGCAGGCGGTTAACCACCAGCGCGGCTAGCGCTTCGCTCTCAACGTCTTCGGCGATGATCAGCAGCGGCTTGCCGGCTGACGCGATCTTGTTCAGCAGCGGCAGCAGGTCGGGCAGGTTGCTGATCTTCTTTTCATGGATCAGCACGTAGGCGTCTTCGAGCACACACTCCGCGGTGGTGGGCTGGGTCATGAAGTAGGGCGAGAGGTAGCCCTTGTCGAACTGCATGCCCTCGACGTAGTCGAGTGTGGTCTGGGCGGTCTTGCCTTCTTCGACTTCGACCACGCCTTCGGAGCCAACCTTGTCGATCGCTTCGGCGATCAGGCTTCCGATCTCGGTGTCGTGGTTGGCTGAGACGGTGGCGATGTTCTGCAGGTCGGCTTTGCCTTTGCACTTGACCGCCATATCGACGATTGACTGTGTCGCTACGTTCGCCGCTGCGGTGATCCCGCGCTGGAGCACCATGGGGTTGACGCCCGCGGTGAGGTGTCGCAGGCCTTCGGCAAAGATCGCTTCGGCTAACACGGTGGCGGTGGTGGTGCCGTCGCCGGCCTTGTCGGCGGTCTTCTTGGCCACCTCGATCACCATCTTGACGCCCATGTTCTGGAACGGCTCGGGGATCTCGATCTCTTTGGCGACCGAGACGCCGTCCTTGGTCACCGCGGGCCCGCCATAGGATTTTTGTAGCACCACGTTCCGGCCGGTGGGGCCCATGGTGACCTTGACCGTGTTGGCTAGCTTCTCAAGCCCTTTGTAGAGCTGGGCCGCAGCCTCAGAACCAAACATGAATTGCTTTTTCGCCATTGTGACGGCTCCAGGTTTTTAGTCGTTGTGATTGCTGTATTGCAGATTGAGACTCACATCTAAGACACGCTTTGCGCATTGGGTTTGAGAACCCCTCATCGATGCGCTAAGCCTAACGCTGTGTAGGGCGGGCTACTCCAATACGCCCAGCAGCTCGCTCTCACGCAGGATCACATGTTTCTGGCCATCGATCTCGACCTCGGTGCCGGCGTACTTGCCGTAGACCACGGTGTCACCTTTTTTGACGCAGATGGTGATGCGTTGGCCCTCGTCGCTGAGCTTGCCGGGTCCGGCGGCGATGACCTTGCCGCTCATCGGTTTTTCTTTTGCGCCCTCGGGCAGGTAGATCCCGTGCTTGGTTTTGTCCTTGGCGTCGTCGGGCTTGAGCAGCACACGGTCATCCAAGGGGCGGACGGTTGTCTTGCTTGCGGTTGCTGTAGCCATGGTCTATTTCTCCGTCAGAGTGAGCGTGATGAAGCGTGATGGATCCGTTAAGCCATGCTATTCATGGCGAGTGTTCTTGTTTTTGAAGCGGTGGTGTTAGGCGGCATTACGATATCGAAGATCACATCATCCCAGGCATGCCACCCATTCCGCCCATGCCACCCATTCCAGGCATGCCGCCCATACCCCCCATGCCGCCGCCCATCCCGCCCGGCATACCACCGCCGCCGCCAGGGCCATCGTCTTTTTCTGCCGGTGATTCAGTCACGATGCAGTCGGTGGTCAGCAGCAGCGTGGCGACGCTGGCCGCGTTCTCCAACGCGGTGCGATCGACCTTCGCGGGTGTGATGATCCCTTTTTCGATCATGTCGCCGTACTCGAGCTTCAACGCGTCGAACCCGAAGCTGCCCTTGCCTTCGGCGACCTTGCGCGCCACCACGGTCCCGTGCTCACCGGCGTTGTCGGCGATGGTGCGCGTGGGGACCTCTAATGATTGGCGGACAATCTCCACACCCGATTGCTCGTCGTGTGAATCGGTCTGAACTTTTTTAAGTGAGCCGATGGCTCGGATAAACGCCACGCCCCCGCCGGGTACGATCCCCTCCTCAACCGCGGCGCGTGTGGCGTGCAGCGCGTCTTCGACGCGTGCTTTCTTTTCTTTGAGTTCGGCTTCGGAGGCGGCCCCGACGTTGACCTGTGCTACCCCCCCGGCCAGCTTGGCTAGCCGCTCTTGGAGCTTCTCGCGGTCGTAGTCGCTGGAGGTGTTTTCGATCTCTTGTCGGATCTGCTCGATCCGGCCCTGGATGGCTTTGGAATCACCCGCCCCTTGGATGATGGTCGTGTTTTCCGAGTCGATGGTGATTTTCTTGGCTAGCCCAAGCTGAGAGAGCTCGACCTTGTCTAGCTCGATGCCCAGGTCTTTCATGATCGCTTCGCCGCCGGTGAGTGTGGCGATGTCTTGGAGCATCGCCTTGCGCCGATCCCCGTATCCCGGTGCCTTGACCGCACAGACGTTCAGCACGCCACGCAGCTTGTTCACGACCAGCGTCGCTAGTGCTTCACCCTCAACATCTTCGGCGATGATTAGCAGCGGTTTTTTGGCTTTTTGGAGCTTCTCAAGCAGCGGCAGCAGCTTCTGGATCGAGCTGATCTTGTCTTCGTAGACCAGGATCAGGCAGCGCTCGAGCACCACGGTTAGGTCGTCGGTGTTGGTCACAAAGTTGGGGCTTAGGTACCCGCGGTCGAACTGCATGCCCTCGACCACATCGACGTAGGTCTCCAACCCCTTGCCCTCTTCGACGGTGATGACGCCGTCTTTGCCGACTTTCATGAACGCGTCGGCCATGATCTTCCCGATCGTGGGGTCGTTGTTGGCGCTGATCGCGGCGACGTTGGCGATGTCGTCTTTCTTGGACACATCCACTGGCTTGGCTAGCTTGGTGATGGATTGGATCACGGCCTCAACGGCTTTCTTCATCCCGCGGACCAGGGCGTTGGCGTCCACGCCGCCGGTGACGTGGCGCAGCCCTTCTTTAAAGAGTGCCTCAGCCAGCACGGTGGACGTGGTCGTCCCGTCGCCGGTCTTGTCGGAGGTCTTGCTGGCCGCTTCCTTGACCAGCTGGGCGCCCATGTTTTCGTTTTTGTCGGATAGCTCGATCTCTTCGGCGACGGTCACGCCATCTTTGGTAACGGTCGGCCCGCCCCAACTCTTGTCCAGCACCGCGTTGCGCCCGCGGGGGCCTAGCGTGCTCTTTACCGCACGGGCCAGCTTCTCAACCCCGTGCAACAGGCTCCTGCGAGCGTCCACTTCGAAGCTTAGTTCTTTGGTCGCCATAGTTTGTCAATCTCCGGATCGATTAAGGGGTTTGTGTTGAACCAGGGTGTTCAACCGTGAGTCACGAGCATCAATCACATCACAGTCGATAAAAGGTGGGTAATGTAGGCCAAGCCTATCTACCCGGCAACACCCATACAATGGGCTTTGCCTCACCCCGCAATCTTGCAACGACAGTACCATACTGTCGCACGGCTACTGTAATCTTTGCCATCGACTTAAAATTCTTATGTCAAATGAGTTAACGCCAGATTGAGTCGCCATTTTCTTATGTGCCACTCTAGCTCCTCCCTGCCAACGTGACAGATAGCTGCCGCCTGGCTGACAAATCTGCCTGTTGGCCTGGTGTGGGTTTGTATACTAAAAGCATGTGTAAACAAGGCTTGAGTCCAATGGGGAAGTGACTCGATAGTTCGCCATCGAAATCATCATTTAATGTAGGAGGATCCATCCATGGGCAAATCTCCCCATAATCTTAAAACGTATAGCTTAGAAGAGATGTTGCAAGATATTTCTAATACATTGCCTAGCGAAAAAAAAACTGGCGCCAATCAATATTTGGATAAGTGGGGCGATTTAATGGAGAGACTGTTAAAGTCAATTACCGAGTTGGAAGCCCCATTATCAGCTGCGGCGCAGATCCTTCAGGCTGTCCAACGTGGAGCATGGGGGATGATGTATAGCCGTGCTAAAACAAAAAATTTACCCCGTTGCGAAAAACTCATGGCGGTGTGGGACAAGCACAAATCCAAAACAAAAACCCGTTTCGGCATCGAATTGGCGGATGGAGAGGATATTGATGAAATCCTAAACCGCTATATCGTCCGCAAGGGGATATTGTTTACCATGAAAGGTGTGCCTCAAACGGTTTTCTGGCATCCATGGAAGGATTTCAAGCCATGTGAACCTCTCCGTGTCCATAAAACGCAACATAGCATTGTTGGTTGGCGAAAAAAATTAAATACGACTTTAACGGGCAGTAGCGAGTGACGTGTTGGTCGAATTCGAAATGCCTGTTTGGGCGAATTGCGATTGATGACTACGTTAGGACCCACTCCTTACCCCAGCACCTGGATTACTACCTTGCCCATATGCTGCCCCGATCGCAGGTGCTGGTAGGCTTGGGACGCTTCCTCAAACCCGAAGATCTTGTCAACACAAGGCCGAAGACCCGCCGATTCGACCGCTTGAGCCAGGGCACGCAGCTCTTGGGTTGATTCCATGAAGATCCCCCGCACGGTCACCTGGTGCGTGAGCAGGTCGCGGATATTGATTGGGCTGTCCATCCCTTCGAGCACGCCGATCACCGCCACGCGCCCGCCATACCCGCAGCATTGGATCGATTGGCTTAGCGATTCGCCCCCAACCACCTCCACCACAATGTCTACACCTTCGCCCTGGGTGAATCGTCGCACCTGGTCGGGCCAATCCACGTCGCGGTAATTAAACGTGTGCTCGACCCCGAATTTTTGGGTGACGAGTTTGGCTTTGGCCTGGCTGGAGGTGCTCAGGATCACCCGCGCCCCCGCGAGCTTGGCCAGCTGCACCGCAAACAGCGACACCCCGCCCGTGCCGTGCACCAACACCCACTGCCCCGGCTGCACCTGCCCATGGGTCACCACCGCCGCCCACGCGGTCAGCCCCGCGATGGTGAGCGTGCACCCCTCGGTGTGGCTCAGGTGGTTTGGCAGCTTCACCAGTGATGTGGCAGGGTAGACCACCTGTTGGGCCAAGACCCCGTCCACGCCCGACCCACCCACAAACCCGCGGATCCACTCCGACCGCATCCTGCCTGCGGGCCAACACCGAAACGGAGCGTTGAGTACCCGATCCCCCACCGCCAACCCCTCAACCCCCTGGCCCACTGCCGCTACCACGCCTGACAGATCGGAGCAGGCGATAAACGGACGATCACTCTTGGGGCCATACCGTCCGTCCAGCACCATCAGGTCGCGGTAGTTCAGCGACACCGCGTGGACATCCACCAACACCTGACCCGCCCCGGGCGTTGCCGGGCTAGGCTGCTCTTCGAGTCGAAGTCCATCCGGCCCGCTGCCATCGACGGTGTAGCATTTCATGGCGGTGATACTCCAAATGTTTCGTGTAATTTTTCTGCCCGGTACGTAAAGATCTTAACCAAGTCGCGCTTCACTAGCAGGCGGTGCACGACAGCTCCCCCCGGCACGCCGTACCGCACGCGGTCGGTCACCTGCGTCTGATCGCCGATCGTTTCAAACCGATGCTCGTGGACCCACCAGCGATACGGCCCCCGGCGTTGCTCATCCACAAACCGTACGGACGGCTGCCACGCGGTGATCTCGCTTTGCCACCTGACCGGCACGCCGTGCATGCGTAGTCGGTAATCGATCAACAACCCTACCCGCATCTCGATCGGCTGGGGCGTGAGGATCTCGAACCGCAGGCTACGCGGCGTCAACGCTTCGAGGTTGCGCGCGTCAGCAAAATAGCGAAAAACCTCATCGATCGGCCGGGGTAATCGGGTCGTGGCTTCGAGTAGGTACCCCTGGTTTTGCTTGGTGATCTGGATCGGCATCGGGGGTTGGAGCATTTCAAGTGGTGCGGCATTTCAACGCATCAGCCGCTGTGCCGTGTGGTGATACACGCTGGCCAGTGTGGCGGGATCGATCTGCGCACCGCGCAGCGTTGGGGTCGATCCAGCGGGCACCGTGGGGTCGACCAGCTGCAAATCGGGGTCCTCGATCGGGCTGGGGCCGTGGTAATCGGTCTCCATCAATGCGCGCAGCGCCCAATACCGGCTGGCAAACAGATCAAACCCCATCGTTGCCTTATCCGCCACAATGTCGCTCCCAAACAGCACCCGCCCGGCGTTGCGGCGACAGAAATCGCGGAACGCATCGGGGTGCTTGCTAAGCTCCCGCACCATCCACTTGGTCGCGGACGTGTCCAGGTGCAGGTGCGGGTAACGGTCTAGCAGGTCTTGGAGCCGGTCTAGGTCTTCGGGGCTGCCACCCATGTGCGCCGCGATCCAAGGCACGTCGTGGTGGATTTCAAGCATCCGTGTCAGCGCCTCGTACTGTTGGGGCTTGGTCCCGTAGCGGTGGTGGTCGCGGTACCGGCTGGCGAACCACGTGTCGGGGTCGGCCACGTGGGTCATGAACATCATGCCCAGTGATTTGGCCAACCGCATCCCCTCGCGCCGGGTCGGCGAGTCGAGTTGGAAATCAGGATGAAAGTCACGCCCGCGGGGGGCCGCCCAAAACTTGCACACCCGGCAGCCCTTGGCCGCAAATTGTTCAATCCGACGCAGCCAATCGGTCGTAAATGTCTCGGGGTCTTTATACGCCCGGTAGTTGGGCACCGCGATGAAGCGCACCCGGTGCCCAAACTCAGCCGTGATCGCATCGACTTCTTCCAGCGGGCTCATGGTCCAGACCTGATCCACACCAAACAGGTCCGCGACCCGGAAATACAACCGGGCGGCCTTGATGTCATGCAGGTGGGTATGCACGTCCCAGATCGCCCCTTGCCAAGGCAGGCGCGTGGCTTCATGCCGATAGAGCAGGCCTAGCCGGTTCGGGGCGGATACAGCAGTCAGGCCGGTTTGGATCTGCATGATAAGGTAAGCTCGTAGCAGACATCCTAGGCCACCGGGTCCGATCACGGCAACCACAAGCAATAATCAACCCATACAGCATGGTATCCGATGGGGTATAGACCCGTCCCGGATAAATTGGCGGTATACCATTCATCCGCGGCGGTAAAATGATCGATGTTTTTGTGCGACCAACGCGGCAAATTCATACCCGATGGGTATAACACCACCGATGAAGCACCAACCCTACGCTGAACCGATCGAACTGGTCGCGATTGACCTGGACGGCACGCTGCTGCGATCCGACAAGCAGATCAGCCCCCGGGTGGCCGACGCGGTGGCCCAGGTGGTCGACCGGGGGATCGATGTGGTGCTGGCCTCGGCCCGACCGCCACGCGGGGTGCGGGCATTCCATGAAACGCTTGGCCTCCAATCACTGCAGGTCAACTACAACGGCGCGCTGATCCACGATCGTCAACGCAGCCACCACGTACGCCACCTCGCCTTAACCGCCGAAGTCGCCCGGCAAGTGGTTCGATTGGCCCGCGTGGTTGACCCGCAAGTCGTGGTCCATATCGAGCGCCTGGACCAATGGCTCACCGATCGCGTCGACGACACACTCACCGTTGAAACCGCGAGCATGGCCCCGCCTGATTTCATCGGGCCACTCGATGAAGCACTGCAGCAAGATGTCACCAAGGTCATGCTGCTAGCCGAACCCGATCGTCTCGAAAAGGTCCGGGCTGCGCTGACCCACCGGTTCACCGGTCAGATCGCCTTAGCGATCAGCGACCCGCAACCAACGTGATCCAAGTGGTCCACCCCCATGCCAATAAAGCCAACGCCGTGGCCAAGATCGCATCAATAGCCAGCGTCGCGCCCAAGCATGTCATGGCAATCGGCGATGCGCCCAACGATGTTGAGATGATCCGCTGGGCCGGGCTAGGGATCGCCGTGGCCAACGCCTGGCCCGAGGCGCAGCAAGCAGCGCACACCGTCGTACCCTCCAACGACGACGACGGCGTGGCCGAGGCGCTCGAAACCTACGCCTTGCGCTAGGCTCCGTATCAAAACTCGTTTTGTCGGTCGGTTTGGGTGCCACTGGCGGCTTGCCCGCCAGTGTGAACGCCCCGAATTTCTGCACTGGCGGGCGCCGCCAGTGGCACACGCATCGCGTGGGGAAGCCCTAAGCGTCTTCGTGGGGCTTGAGGGGTTTGCGGAGCTGCTTAATCCGGCTCCGCGATTCTTTGGATTCGCGTCGCCGTTGTTTGGAGGCATGGGTGGGGGCAGTTGGCTTGCGCGGCTTAGGCTTCTGGGCCGCCCGACGGATCCACTGGGCGAGCCGTTCCAGGGCGTCGCGGCGGTTGCGCTCCTGAGTGCGATACCGTCTGGCGTGGATCACCAGCACGCCTTGCTCGGTCACACGCTTCCCTGCGATACGGATCAGGCGCCGGCTGACTTCCTGGGGCAGCGAAGGCGATCGTGCCACATCGAAACGCAGCTGAACCGCGGTGGCGACTTTGTTGACGTTCTGTCCCCCGGGGCCCGAGGCACGCACAAAACGCAACTGGATCTCCGTCTCATCGAGGGTGATACTCGGTGTAATCCGCATGGCCTAGGCCTCTATACCAGTACCGATCGGGTTGACGGGGTACCGACTGTCCATAGCAGGGAGATACCCGGCGTTTATATGTGTGCCCTACGCGGCAAAACCATACTCGATGGGTATAATAGCCCGATGCCCGATACCCGCCCCTTGCCTGCTAAATCTGAGGCAGGCGACCGGCCCACCCTGTACCTCATCGACGGCCACGCCCAGATCTTCCGGGCCTACTTCGCGATCCGTAGCCCCATGACCAGCCCGGTCACCGGGGAGCCAACCAACGCGGTGTTCGCCTTTACCGGCATGCTGCTGAAGCTGTTCGCGCAGCTGGCGCCCAAGTACGTGGCCATGCCGATCGATACCGCCGGCCCCACCTTCCGCGACGAGATGTACGCCGACTACAAAGCCGGGCGCGAAGCCGCACCCGACGAGCTGGTCCAGCAATTCGATCGGATCTTTGAGGTCACCCGCCTCTTTGGCATCCCGCTGCTAGGCCACCAAGGCGCCGAGGCCGATGACGTTATCGCCACCGTCACCCAGCGCGTGCTCGATGACCCCAAGCTAGAGCAGTTCACGATACGGATCGTATCCAAAGACAAAGACCTCGAGCAGCTGCTAGGACCACGCGTAACCCTGTTCGACATCCACACCGACACCACCATCGACACCGCGTGGCTCAAAGCCAACAAAGGAATCGACCCTCAGCAAGTCGTCGATGTCTTAGCGCTGACCGGCGACAAGGTCGACAACGTCCCGGGCGTCGAGGGCATCGGGCCCAAGACCGCGTCAAAGCTGATCGGGGAGTATGGCTCGATCGATGGGATCCTGGCCAACCTAGATCAGATCAAGGGCAAGCGCAAAGAGAACCTAGAAAAAGCACGTGACACCATCGCACTAAGCCGGCAGCTGGTCACACTGAAACGCGACGTGTCCATCCCGTTTGACCTTGACGATGCGCGTGTGGGTGCGATCGACGCCACACGCCTACGCGCGTTGTTCCAAGAGTTAGGCTTCAACCGCCACCGCGTAGAGCTCGACCGCCTGCTGGGCGACGCCGCCCCAGCAGCCTCAACAAACCAAGGCGTACAGCCCCAGCCGGGTGAGCAGGGGTCGTTGTTTGGCAATGCCACGTTCTTCGACGCCGGCGCCGACGCCCAAGCGGGTGAGACAGGCATCACCGACCCTTCCGGTGGCCTAACCACTGCAGCCGATTACGACTACCAAACCATCACCACCCAAGCCCAACTCGATGAATTAGTCGCCACGCTGCGGAAACAGAAGATCATCTCGGTCGATACCGAGACCATCGGCCTAAGCCACCGCGCCAAGCTATGCGGCATCTGCCTGGCGTGGGAGTCAGGGCAGGGCGTGTACATCCCCGTTCTGTCACCCAACCCCGATCAGCACCTGGATCAAGCCACCGTCTTGGCTGCATTGGGCCCGCTGCTGGAAGACCCGACACTCCCCAAGACCGGCCAGAACCTCAAGTATGACCTATTAGTGCTGCGCCACGCGGGCGTGGCGATGCAGGGCGTCGCGTTTGATTCGCTCATCGCCAGCCACCTCGCCGGCTTGGAGGTCCACGCGTTGGACCACCTGGCGATCCGGCTGCTGGGTCACCGTATGACGCCCATCAGCGCGCTGATCGGGCCCAAACCAACCAAAACACGCAAAGGGACCCCAACCCAGCCCCAAAAAACCATGGACCAGGTCCCGCTAGAAAAAATCACACCCTACGCCGCAGAAGACGCAGACATCGCGCTACGCCTCTACGAGGTGCTATCCAAACAGCTCGACGAACTGGGGATGACAAAGCTAGCCAACGAGGTCGAGATGCCGCTTGTCGGCGTGCTGGCGGACATGGAATTCAACGGCGTGTGCGTCGACCCCGCGGTGCTCAGCGAGCAGAAGGAAGCCTTAAGCGGGCGCATCGATCAGCTGCGCGACGAGATCCAATCGCACGCCGGCCGGCCGTTCAATGTCGATTCTCCCAAGCAGCTGGGCCAGGTCTTATTTGTCGAGCTGGGCCTGCCGGTCGTCAAGAAAACCAAGACCGGCCCATCGACCGACAGCGAAGTGCTCGAGACGCTTAGCGAATCACCCGACCTCACGCCAGACCAGGTTGCGATCCCCCGGCTCATGGTTGAGTACCGCCAGCTCACCAAACTGGTCAATACTTATTTGGATAACCTCCGTGACAGCATCGCCCCCCAATCTGGGCGCGTGCACGCTACATTTATACAGACCGGCGCCGCCACGGGCCGGCTGTCGTCCAACAACCCCAACCTGCAAAACATACCGGTACGCACGCAGATCGGCCGACAGATCCGAAAAGCATTCGTCGCCGCGCCCGGCCAGACACTGATCGTCGCCGATTACTCCCAGATCGAGCTGCGCGTCTTAGCGCACCTCAGCGAAGACCCCGGCTTGGTCGAAGCGTTCGAGCACGACGAAGACATCCACACCGCGGTAGCGGCGCAGGTGTTCGGTGTGGAGCCCAACCAAGTCACCCCGGCTCAGCGCGACCACGCCAAGACCATCAACTTCGGGATCATCTACGGCATCAGCGCGTTTGGCCTTGCCCGCCGGGTTGACAACCTCAACCTCCAAGCCGCCAAAGACCTTATCGCGGGCTACCGCAACCGGTTTAGCGGGATCGACGCGTTCCTGGGCCAATGCATCAACCAAGCCGTTGAGTATGGGTACGTCACCACCATCCTCGGCCGCCGCCGGGCGATCCCCCAGATCAAATCCAACAACCACAACACCCGCAGCCTGGGTGAACGCCTCGCGATCAACACCGTGGTCCAAGGATCAGCCGCGGACCTGATCAAGCTGGCGATGGTGAACCTGGCCCGCCGGATCCAGCATGAAAACCTCGCCGTGAAGCTGCTGCTGCAGATCCACGACGAGCTGGTGCTCGAAGCCGACACCACCCAAGCCCCACACTTGGCCCAAGCCGTACGTGAGGAGATGCAAGGCGCGATGCAACTCAAAGTACCACTCAAGGTAGAGGTCGGCACCGGCCAGAACTGGCTCGAAGCCAAATAAACCTAATTTTGTCTGTATATGCCAGGTCTAACGACGAAGCATCGGTACTGGGGCCGCCACCTTTGGGCGCGGGGCTGCTTCTGTGCTTCGTGGGGCATGGTGACGGATGAGATGATCAAGGCGTGTATCGAGCATCAGCAGCGTCCTTCAGACGGCGGGTTTGCCGTGGCCGACGAGAAGCTTTAACCGGCCTTGGCCGACGCTTGAGTGGGCTTGAGCCGAAACAGCGGCTTTCAGTCGCCGGGAAACCTACCGGCTTTTAGCCGGTGGTGGTTCATTATTCCACCATCCTGGTCGAAACCTTCGCCTTTAGGCGTAACCGCTTGAGCGTATCTTCTTGAGGTAAACTCGATGGATGTCCCCAACCGAATATCGTCACGGAGCCCACACGATCTACGACGTCAAGTACCACTTGGTGTGGGTGACGAAGTATCGGTATCCGGTGCTCACGGGGCAGATCGCGGTCCGGGCCCGGGACACGATCCGTCAGGTCTGCATGGCCAAGGATATCACGATACTCAAAGGGCACGTGAGCCGGGATCACGTTCACCTATTCGCGTCGATCCCGCCGCGGATGTCGGTGGCTCTTGGTGTGCAATACATCAAGGGTCGTTCTTCTCGGTTGCTCCAGCAAGAGTTTGCGGAGTTGAAGCGTCGGTACTGGGGCCGCCACCTCTGGGCACGGGGCTACTTCTGCGCCTCGTCGGGCACGGTGACGGACGAGATGGTCAAGGCATATATCGAGCATCAACAGCAACCTCCAGACGACGGATTTACCGTGGCTGACGAGCAGCTTTAGCCGGCTTCAGGCGAGGCTTGAGTCGGCTTTAGACGAAATAGCGACTTTCAGTCGCCGGGAAACCTACCGGCTTTAGCCGGTAGTGGTTTAGTTCCAATCGGTCCAGATCTTGCCTCTTTGGTCCTTTTCAGGGAACTTCCTATCCTTGAACTTTTTAGATTTTGGCGGATCGATGTAAAAGCCCCGCACATTTTGATGTGAGTGAACGTCTCTAAGCTCGTGCTCATCGAGCCCCCTGATGATGGTCTCGGCGTAGTTGTATGTGCCTTTGTACTTATCCGTCACAATCATCGGTCTACGGATGTTGATCGTCTGGCCTACTGGCCCGATGAATCGCTTGCCTACCAAAGGAGGTCCACCATCAAATGAACGATTTGGGTTCACCTGCGGATTCTTGATGATGATTTCGAACGAACCGCCCACCGTAGGATCTGGACAGATGAGTTTAAAAACCGGTATCCACGACTGTCTACTGACACACGCATTCGCGGTCCTTAGCCGTCCGAAAGAGCCCGACGGATCAATTAGGCCCGAATAGTGATACTTGGTTCCACAAGTATGCATCTGGAACCAGAGTCTTTTTGTATTGTCTTTATACACCTCTCCAGACAAAGCATGCGCCTCCAGCAGATTTTGATACCACTTCCCTCCTTTAAACCGATTGTTCAATTGTATATTGATTCTTGAAATAGACGCGTTCACCTGCATGAGTGTTCCAGGGGTGATGTTAAAGTAATTCCTGACTCTGCTGGCCCAGATCGGGACCGTCTTTGGGAACACAGCCATCCACCCACCGCAGTCTTCAACCGATTCATGGATCAGCTTCGGGCTCTTGCCGATCCAATTCCGATACTCTTGTAGCTTGACCCAATCTAGCACCATGGAGTTGCTCCTCTTCTATTCGGAGTGCGGCGGTGTCGAAACAGAAGGCGCCCGCAGGCAGGGTGTTTATGACACGCCTTCAAGGTGTGTGGTGCTTGCCAACCCATGATTTATGATATACGCATCGCGCATGAAATGCCGTGTGGGGGACACCAAGACACCCAAGGCCACAGGCATCAACCAATAGAGGGCTTTCCCGTACCTGTTGGGCAGGGTGGGGAGGGTGATACCAGGAGGTTGTGGGAAGTGGTGGAGGAGCCCACGCATGGCCATGCGTAGGGTTTGCCGGGTTTACGGGCTGCCGACGAGTTGGGCGTTGGTCTCGAACCGCTCTAAAGCTTTGAGCAGCTGCTGGACCTGCATCACGGGCTGCATGTTGAGCAGCCGGCGTCGCAGGGCCGCAACGGTTTGCAGCTCGCGCTCGGCCATGAGCAGGTTCTCCTTGCGCGTGCCCGAGGCCGCGAGGTTGATCGCGGGGAAGACGCGGTGCTCGGCGATCTTGCGGTCGAGGATCAGCTCCATGTTGCCGGTGCCCTTGAACTCTTCGAAGATCAGCTGATCGCCTCGGCTGCCGGTGTCGATCAGGGCGGTGGCGATGATGGTCAGCGACCCGCCTTCTTCGCACTTGCGCGCGGCGCCGAAGAGTTTTTTGGGGACGGACATGGCTCCGGCGTCGACCCCGCCGCTGAGCGTGCGACCGGTGTTGCTTTGGCCCGGTGCGGTGTTGAACGCCCGGCCGATCCGGGTCAGTGAATCCAAGAGGATGACCACGTCTTGTCCGGCCTCGACCATGCGCTTGGCGCGTTCGATGGCCAGCACGGCCAGGCTCACGTGCCGCTCGGGCGTGTGGTCGTTGGAGCTGGCCAGCACGGTGCAGGGGACGTTGCGGCGGAAATCGGTGACCTCTTCGGGCCGCTCATCGATCAGCAACGCCATGACTTCCAGGTCGGGGTGGTTGGTCTGCAGCGCGAATGCGATCTGCTGCAGGAGCGTGGTTTTGCCGGCCTTGGGTGGCGAGACGATCATGCCCCGCTGCCCCAGGCCGATCGGGCAGAACATATCGATCAGCCGGCAGGACGGCGGGCAGCCGGGGTACTCTAGCGTCAGCCGGGGGGCGGGGTCGACCGAGGTTAGGTCCTCGAACCGGCGGCGCTTGGTGTAGGCATCGGGGGCCAACCCGTCGACCTTGCACAGCTGTTGGACGCGTGGTGCGTTGGGGTCGACCTTGTTTTTCTTTTTCTTATTTTTTTTGCTGCGCGGCTGTTGGGGCGGTTTTTTTTGACCGTTGTTGTTGGGTCTGCTTAACTCGACCTCCAGTTCCAGGCCCGGGCGCAGCTGGTAGCGTTGGATCAGCTGCGCGGGCACGACGGGGTCGGCGGGCATGGCCACCAGGGTTTGATCCAGCACACGCAGGCGCCCATCGGATCGGTTGGACAGTTCCAGGATACCGGTATGCGTTTTCATGAAGGTTCCGTGATAGAAAGCACTGGGGTGTCGCCGTGCCTGCGATCGCTAAGGAGGTCCATCCATCTTTAGATCAAACGGCGGCTGGTCAGATGGGGCGTCCTTCCGAGGCTGACCGCCCCCCCCCGGTCTGAGTCTCAGAGCAGCCACAACCGCTCTAGAATCGGACGCCGAGTTTTTTTGTAAGGCCCCACGGCCTGCTTGAGATCCCCGCTAAGGCTTCATGTGTTCGACATCATTAGATCGAAATGGTCAACACAAGCGTTTCGATTCGTTCTGCTTGATGGAAGGTGCGAGTAGGATCAGCGGTTGGGTACACCTTCCCTCGCTATAAGGTTGCTTCCCCTGCCCGCCTCCCATCCAACACCACAACGATTCTAGGAAGCTGCGCTCTTTTTTACAATGAGCTGGGGTAGGGATCAACTCAGGGAGACCAGAAATTTACAAGCCAACCAAGAGGGCCTATAGTCGACTATCGTTAAAAAATAAGCCAGAGTATACCCCAGGGCTAAAAAAAGACCGCATTGGTGAAAAAAAGCCATCTGACCGGGCCACGCCGGAGCACAAAAACCACTGGATGGCTGGTGTTGATTCCCAATCAGTGTACGTCATTTTACGCCAACTGTGGATGGGTTTCCAATCGCGTTGCCCGATGACCCGATCTGTGGCGTGGCCTGGCGAAGAAAGGTTGCTGGTGACAGGCTTGCCCGACCCCCTGATTGACCCCCCGGAGGCCGACCCCGCTGACCCGGCCCAAGCCCGGGCGGTTCGTACCGTTGCGCTGGTGGGGTTGGGCTGTGCCAAGAACCTGGTCGACAGCGAGAAGATGCTTGGCCTGCTGGCCCAGGGGGGGCTGGTATTAACCAATGACGAGGCTCAAGCCGACGCGATTGTGATCAACACCTGCGGGTTCCTTGAGGCCTCGAAGCAGGAAGCGATCCAGGAGATCCAGCAGGCCGCGGCGTTGAAGCGCACCGGCCAATGCAAGCGGCTGGTCGTCGCGGGCTGCTTGGTGCAGCGTGACCGCGCCAAGCTGCTGGACCGCTGCCCGCAGATCGATGCGCTGGTTGGCGTGTTTGACCGGGATCGGATCGTGGACGCGGTGCTGGGCCCCAAGCCAAACGGAGGTGTGCCCCACGACGTGGCCGCCTCCCTGCCGGTCTACGCCAGCATCGCCCCCAACGCCGCCGTAGCCAAACACCGCCGCAAGATCAACCAGCGGGGCTATCACGAAGACGACTCGGCCCGCCTGCGCCTCACGCCCCGGCACTACGCCTACCTGCGGGTCAGCGAGGGGTGCAACCAGAATTGCGCGTTCTGCACGATCCCGTCGATCCGTGGGAAGATGCGGTCCAAGCCGGTCGATCGCATCTTGGCTGAAGCACGCGAGCTGATCGCAGACGGCGCGTTTGAGCTGAACCTGATTGGGCAAGACACCACCAGCTACGGTCAAGACATCGGCTACGAGCCTGGGTTGGCGGGTCTGTTGGAGCGGCTGGATGACACGGTCTCTCAAGCCACGTCGGGAGCGGGCGCGTGGATCCGGCTGATGTATGCCTACCCATCGTGTTTCACTGATGCGATGATCGACGCGATCGCCACGCTGCCCAACGTGGTGAAGTATATCGACCTGCCGCTGCAACACATCAACGACCGGGTGCTGGACCGGATGCGCCGCCGCACCAGCCGCAGGCAGATCGAAACCCTGCTAAATAAACTGCGTGACCGCATCCCGGGCGTGGCGATCCGCACGACATTCATCACCGGCTTCCCGGGCGAGACCGACGCCCAGCACCAAGAGCTGGTGCGGTTTGTCCGGGGCTTTGGGTTTGACGCCATGGGCGTGTTCACCTACTCGCCCGAACCGGGCACACCCGCGGGCACGCTGCACGCGTCTGGCCAGGCTATCGATGAACAAGTGGCCCAGCATCGGCATGAAGAACTCATGCTTGCCCAGCAGGGGGTCGTGTTTGCACGCAATCAGCGATTGGCTCAGGAACAAGCCCGGCTCGAGGTGCTGATCGATCAGGCGACGCAGCGGGATCAAGCGGGGATTCAAGACGGTGACCACCTTACCCTCGAGGAAGACACCGCTGCTGTATCGGGCCAGCTGGGCGCTTATCTTGGGCGGGCCTATAGCCAGGCCCCGCAGATCGATGGCGTGATGGGTATCGATACCGACCAGCGGCTGGTGCCCGGCGAGCTGGTCCGCTGCCGGGTCACCCAAGCCCACGGCTATGATCTGGTGGCGCAGCCGGTGGTGGGCTGTGGGTCACGGGCGCTGCCCGTTTTGGGTTAACCCCGGCACCGCGGGTATTTTTTTCAACGGGGATTTATTGCATACGGGTGAGCTGTGGCGCCTCTTTGCCCCCGGGCATGGGCTTGAGTGTCTTTTTCCATGGGTGGTAGCCCGGTTTCTCAATCACCACGTGAATCTCATCGTATGAATCGAAGGAGATCTCCTGTGGCGTTTGGCCGCGGTGTGTGCCGTTGACGAGCACGTCGGCTCCCTGTGGCTTTGAAGAGATCGTCATCGTGGGTTTTAATGGTGGGTAGCGTTTGATCGCGTCATTGGCTGCGCTGCGGAACACCGTGCCGATGTCTCTTGCCCCGGAGGTATGTTCCTGTGCCTCGCCGTTGACCTGCCACAGGATCTCGCCGCGTTCTACATTGATGAGGCGGGCGCTGACCTCACAGCGGGCTTGGTATGAGATGTCGCCTGGGCGATCCGATTGGGTCGTAAAACCCCTCTTGGGATCATAGATGGGGCCAGGATTATCCTGAATCGTCTCAACCGCGACGTCTGTGGTCTGTACGATCATGACCGCGGGCACGGCAATCATCTTCCCAATTACCGCGGCATTGTTTTCGGTCAGTGTTGTGCTGGCGAATTTGATTTCTTCTAGTGCGGCGTCGATATCTGACCGGGTGGCCACGCGGTACCCCTTGGATAGCAATACCTGGTTAAATTGACCCCGGACTTGTTCTTCAATCCGTTGCTTGGTCTGGTGATCATGGGCGGTTAAATCTTCCACGATCACCGCGATTTTGTCGTAGTGATCCGGTCGAAAACCGGGGGGCATGACAATGATATTTTGAGCCTCACACCCCGTCACGGCGAAGGCGGCGGCTAAGAGCAGAAGCTTGATACGATCGGCATCGATCAATGGTGTGGGTATCATAGGAAGCCTTTTTAGAGATTGGTTTTGGGTTATTCTTGTTGTGCTAATTGGGGCTTGATTTCGGTGTCCTTTTCAGGCGTAAAGTCGACCACCCAGGATCGATACCCGTTTTTCTGGATTTCAATACGAACCGCCTGTCCCACGGGAAGGCTAAGCTCGATCGGGCAGTGGCCTTTGAATTGGTGATCGATCAGAAGGTCGCAGTTGTCGGGTTCGGGTCGGAAGTTAACCGTCACATGCGCGACGCCTTTCTGGTTTGGCGCCCCCACAAGTTGGTCGATAAACGCTTGCTCTTCATTGACTTGTTGCATCGCGTGGGCGAGCGATGCCGAAAGGATGGCGGTCGGGTCGACGGTTGATTGATCGATCCCGAGCATATCTTTTTGGCCGGTGAATGTTTTGGAAAGCATGACTGTGGCTGTTTCGATATCGATCACCCGGATATTGATCTCAACGGCCGCGGTGGCGCGCTGGGTTTCGATGCCATAGGCCTTTGTGCGTTGGTTCTTGATTTCGGCCCTTTTGATGGTGCCGTACACGATGAGGTTTGCCCCAAGTTGATGGCCAAACCCTGCCGCTGTTTTTTCGTTGACTAAGCCGCCGCGGCCGTATTTGAGTTCAACAAGCAGCTGGTCAATACGCTGCCGCTCTACGACGCTAAAGCCCGGCGATGCCTTTTGAACCAGGATTTCTTCTAATGCCAAGCGGGCCTGTTGGGCGTAGGTATCGATCCGTATTTTTTTGTGGTCGGTGGCGGAGCCCGCGGGGCTCTCGATGTCGTATTCCTTGATTTGCCGATGATCGGTGGTGTTTTCAAACGGCAGGATCAATGCCACCCGGCGGGTTGGCTTGGGGGTGGGGGTGGGTGGGTCTGTCGGAAGCGGCTGGGCCTGAGCCAATGTTGACACCGGGTCGACAGAAGCACGATCGCGGTCTGCTTCTTGATCCAGATCGATCACCATGCCGCTTGTTGCGTGATCCAGATCGGCCGCCATACCGCTTGGAGGAGACGGCTCAACACGGAGGATGGGTTTCTCATCGGTTTCGGCGCGAAGCGGGGCTTGGCCATCGGATTGTTGTTGATCGGTTTCCTGTGCGTTGGTGTTGGGGACAACTTGCGGCAGGTTGATGGCGACGCTGATTGAGATCAGGCTCAGTGCGGCTTGGATGCTGAAGTGCGCATTAAGCATTTTGATGACAGGTGCTGCAAATAGGGCCAGGATTGGTGCTCCTTTCTTGGCGGTGGCTGGCGGAGAAGGTTTGCCTTTGTCTTTTGGCTTGCGATCTCTCCGGATGCTGAAGTGTGTATGAAGCATTTTGATGGCAAGATCTGTGACTTGGGCCAGGATTGACGGGCCTTTCTTGTCTGTCGCGGCAGGAGAAGGTTTGCCTTGATTCGCTGGCTTGCGGTGTTTCCATGCCGACACCCCGAATACCGCCGCCACGGCAACCATCAAGAGGCGTAGCACGATATCAATCATGTGGCTGTTTTGCATCGTCGTGCGTTAATGGCAGTATGTTTCGAAGGCTCACAGAAACGGCAATAAAGCTGGTTTGGCTTGCTTAAACGCTAAGCAGGCGGCTCAGGCGGTATATAGAATTGGCCTGGCTGTTTGTCTTTGATGAGTGTCACTTGGATGCGTACAGCGGGCCGAGACTGGGCCCTACAAAACACCAACACATCATGAATAGCCTCCTTCATGAGTCGATAGGATAGCGCAATGAATCAAATAAGCTGCCTCTCAATCTATTTAATATAACAAAAATAAAGATTGTGTCAAAAGGTGTTTAGATCGTGTTTGGGGTGAAGGCCCTGCCCCGCTTTGATGAGAGCCGGTTGGTGTGGGGCCGCTGGCAGGGTATTGAGAGGGGATTGGCAATGCTTAGCTGAAGGGTGGGTCACACCACGGTTGGCGAGGATTTGTTGAGCACGCGAGCCAGCTGGCGTAGGGCTTGGCGGATGCGGTGCTCGTTCTCGACCAGCGCCATGCGCACATACCCTTCGCCCAGGTCGCCAAACGCGGCGCCGGGTGTCATGGCGACCTCGGCTTGGTGGACCATGGCCAAACAGAAGTCGTTGGTCGACCCGTTGTAGGGCGCGAGGTGTTCGGGCTTGACCTTAGCCCAGACAAACATGGATGCCCGGGGCGTCTCAACCTGCCAACCCAACCGCTTGAGCCCGGTGACCAGCAGGTCCCGGCGCTGTTGGTAGACCTGGGCTTGCCGCTCGATATGAGTGTCGCCTTCGCGCATGGCGATGATCGCGGCGATCTGCACCGCTTGGAAGATGCCGTAGTCGTAGTAGCCCTTGATCGTCGCTAACGCCTTGACCATCTGCGGGTGACCGGCACAGAACCCGATGCGCCACCCAGCCATGTTGTACGGCTTGCTGAGCGTGGAAAACTCAACACCAAATTCCTTGGCGCCGTCGGCTTGGAGGAAGCTGGGGGCCTTGTAACCCTCAAAACAGGTCTCACCGTAGGCAAAGTCGTGGATGATCATGACCTGGTGCTTGTCCGCGAGGCGGACGACTTGATCGAAGAAGCTTGGCTCAACGGTCATGGCGGTGGGGTTGTGGGGGTAGTTGAGGATCACCACCTTGGGTTTGGGGGTCATGTGCTCGAGTTTTTCTTCGATCCGATCCAGGAACGCCTGGTCGTTGCCCAGGGGCACCGCGATGGTGCTTGCGCCGGCCAGGACGATCGCGTAGGTATGGATCTGGAACGCGGGGTTGCCCACGACCGCGGTATCGCCCGGGCCAAGCAGCGCCAGGCACAGGTGGCTAAAGCCCTCTTTGGACCCGATGGTCGCGATCACCTCGGTCGCGGGGTCCAGTTCGACCCCCCATTTGCGCTTGTACTTCAGGGCCATGTCTCGCCGGAGGTTGTACACGCCCGCAGAGACCGAGTAGCGGCTGTTGCGCGGATCCAACACCGCTTCACGAAGCTTGTCCACCACCGGGTCGGGTGGCGGATCGGAGGGGTTGCCCATGTTCATGTCGATCACGTCGGCGCCGGCGCGGCGGCGGTCGTAGATCATCTGCTTGAGTTTCCCCAAGATGTAGGGTGGCAAGCGCTGGATGCGGTTGGCTGGTTCGATCTGCATGGCTTATCGACCTGTGGTCGCTTTCGTATTGCCCTAGCGTGAGCTTTATTGATGATTCAATATTCCAGTCAACCTCTTCTGCCTTGAAAAACCCGATGGCTCCGCTGCCTTACGGTCGCGGCTCGTTGGCCGGAATATTCAATGCTCAATAAGAACACGGATCAATCGCATGAGTCGGCTCACTGGCCAGACTCGATTGACCTTGAGCAGACCGGGCATTTTTATACCCGATGGGTCTATCATCGGCATGTACCGCGTGGGCGGACAATATTGAACGGTGCCTGTGCCCTGCTCCTGACTCGGTTCTGGCGGGATCTTAGCGCGATTTACCGGCTTAGGGCGGCTTGGTACACTAAGACCGATGCTATTGACACTCGCCACGCAAACCTTTAGCCACTTCGCCGCGGTTGGGCTGCTGCTGCTGATCGCGATCGGGTTTGGGGCGGGGAACCTGATCCTGACCAGCGTGCTAGGCCCCCACCGGCAAGGGGCGGTGAAGGGCATGGTCTATGAAGCCGGTGTGGACCCCATCGGGTCGGCCCGGCGGCGGTTCAACGTCCGGTTCTATATCGTCGCCATGACATTCCTGGTTTTCGATGTGGAGATTGTCTTCTTGTACCCCTGGGCCACAACCTTCCCAAGCCTGTCCCAATCCAGCGGCCTATCTGGCCTATTCCTGGGGCGGATGCTCTTCTTTGTGCTGACCAGCGTTATTGCCTTTGCCTACGCTTGGCGCAAGGGTGTCTTCCGGTACGACTAAGACAAACCTTCCTCCAATCCATCTTTTTTCTTTCGAAGGACATCGAAATTCCTTTAGGGTGGCTATGATCCTAGAGCATGGTTGATCCCCTGACTTGGCGTGTTCGATTAAGCTTAGCCGTTCGCTTTAGGGTGGTCTGGTTAGGCCTGTGCTTGGCGCTGTGGCTGGGTTGGGCCACCGCCTGCAGCCGGCGCCCTGTCGTTTCTGAGCCGCTGGACGCCGAAGTTCAGTACTCGGTCGACGCCCTTGATCGGCTGCCGCGGGCGTTAACGATCCCGCTGTACCAGCACAACGGTTACCTGCGTCTCCCAACACGTATCAATGGGCGGGATGCCCATCGGTTCTTGTTTGACACAGGCAGCGCGAAAAATGCGCTGGCCGTGGGTATAGACAGCCACCTGGGCCTAGCTACCATCAAGCAGGGCACCGCCCGGGGTATCGCGGGGACCGAAACATTTACGTATACACGGGTCGCCAGCCTATCGATCGGGCCGCTGGGGCTAGTCCCCCATGAGATGCCGACCCTGGACCTCTACCGGTTTAGCCCCGCGATCGGGGACGTGGTTAGCGGGATTATTGGTTTTTCAGCGTTGCGTGACCTGCCCTTTTCGATCGATTACCAAGCGAACACGCTCACCGCCTACCGCCCCAGCGGTTTCCAGCCCCCATTGGGCGCCGCGCTGTGCCCGCTGCGGGTGCACCGTGGGGTGCCGGTGGTCCAGGCGGTGTTGAACCAGCGGCATAGGGTATGGCTGATTGTCGATACCGGGTCCGATGCCCACATCGCGCTGCCAACGGTGTACGCCCAACGGTGGCCTAGGATCGTCGATGTGCCGCTGACCGGCCGGGCGCGATCCAAAGGCATCGGCGGCTGGGTGGGGGGGCACCAGAGCTGGCTGGGGTCGGTTCAGGTCTTGGGACGGAAGCTGACCGATGTGCCGGTGACATTCGAAAACCCACCACCGGGCCAACCCGATCAGCACATCGCCATGGGCCGGATCGGACATGCCATGCTCAAACACTTCCGCCTCACCTTTGACGCCCCCAATGGTCGCCTCTGGGCCCAATGGCAGCCTGACCGTTCGTTGCCCCAGATTTCAATACTCAAGCCCTCTAAAGCGGTTGAAGCCCAACAAGACCCCCCATCCTGAAGAGCCAATCTTGTTCAACAGTCCCTTACCCCATCCGTCGGCAAGATGCACAAACTGTCTATTTTATCAATGCCGCGAGCCAGATCCCATCAACCGGATCGGGAAGGGTATCGACCCATTGGGCATAAAACCAAGAATTGGACGAAATTGGATTGACAAAATTCGCTATGCGACGGTACAATAAATTCCTTTGATTTTGATGTCTCTTTAAACAAAAAATCCTTTTTTATAATAAACTTAAGATTCACAACAGCTCCCAACGCAATTGGCACCAAAGACCAACAACTCACCTGGTTTGATTAAGGTTAAGATGGTTCGTAACTGGGACTACAAAGCGGGACAGATCGGGATGGCCCAGACGCCGTAGACTTTAAACCTATTTGAGAATCGGCTTGTAAGACTTGAAGCATCTTATTCCGAGGGCAGAAGAATGAAAACCACGATCCATTTCTGATTAGAGCGGAAGAAAGCTACCTGCCATGAATAATAAGTTGATCACGGTTACCCAGATCGCGGTGATTGTCGCTAGCGTTGGCTGGATCACGCCTTCCCAATTAGAGGCAAGCATCATCGTTGGATTTAGCACCTCGCTGGGGGCGTTTCAGATCGAACTGTTTGACCAGGCCGCCCCCAACAGTGTGGCAAACTTTTTGGCCTATATTAATAATGATGATTACGATAACAGCATCATCCATCGTTCCCAGGCGGATTTCTCCCCACGCATCCTCCAGGGTGGGACGTTTTTTTACGACGGAACGCCCCAGAGAGACCCGCGTGATTTCCCTCAGATCACCCCGCGCACACCCATCAGCAACGATGAAGCGGCTCTCCCCAACGACCGTGGAACCCTGGCGATCGGCACCCCACCCGACAACCCCATCGATGTCACCAGCCAGTGGTTTATCAATCTAACCAACAACCCCGAGCTCGACAGAGGGAGCAACGCCAACCGTGGGTTTACGGTCATCGGCCAGGTGTTGGGCGACGGCATGGACATCATCGATGCCATCGCAAGGATCAACACGTTTCGTTTTTTTGCGCCTTGGGGTGACGCACCGCTGCGCAACTATACCGAGGATGATTTCAATAACGAAAGACCCGTCGACGACAACAACCTGGTGCTAATCCACGATATCGTGATCATCCCGGAACCCGCTACGGTGGGCATCATCTTAGCCGGCTGCCTGGCGATGCTGCCACGCCGATATACCCATCGGGTATGCGCTTGCCGCGTGGGAATCACAAAAACGCCGAAGGTTGCCCTGCCGCGGGCGAACGGGACCCCGTCAACCTGATCGGGGCTGGTATACCAACACGCTTAGGCGTGTGGCGGCTGCGTGTTACACATCTCGATTGAATCTCTCAGGCAGTGATACCCCGCTGGTTGCAGCGCCCAGGGAAGCGGGGTCCTTTGTTTTCATACCCCGTCGGCTTGCGGGGGTGTGATGGATTCAGATTTTATGCCTGATACAGCATGACCATGACCGGCCCATCAAAAAAGCCCGCCACCCCCCTCCGGGTTGTGGCGGGCCCAAAAAAAGATGAAGACCACTAAGGCCCTAGCAGAGGGCCTCTAACCAAACCCCTCTCCCCCTGGGTGGAGTTTTCGGGGTGGGGTGTGGGAAGACATGCAGCAAGGTCGACCCCATTGTCCCGGCTCCGGAGAGGGGTCTAGTTACAAACCCTCTGGCAAGTGATTGCCATCCTGTAGGTCACAAAAAACTGCAGTGAGATGATGGTCAAGCGGTGTTTCAAAATACCGTATATCCTGCCGATGACATCGTCCGGTGCGTGTAAATCGCTGCTCGGTCTGAACCAGCAACCGGTTTTCGGCTTCAATGAAAGCTTGTCGGTGGTTTTTTTGAGATCGGGGGCCTTGGTCGGCGGGGCACCCCCCCGGTTGGATCGCAATCAGCCCCGCCAACGCCATGATCATGGCGCCACTTAACCAAAACCCTATTTTTACTTTGTTTGTCATCTCCGCTTCCACTTGGGGTGGCCACCACCCCAGCCTGCTGTCCCCACAACTCTATGCATTTCAAACATACCCTCGCCACTATGACAGGCTAGTTCTTTAGAAAAATTCCTAACTAAAATTAGACTTCTGTGATATTCAGCAAAAATAGGTAATCTATGCCCCGCCGATCAACCTCTCAAGTATGATCTTATGAGGGAACACCCGCTATGGATGAATTGACGCCACACCACCGGCCCGCTGCAGCGCTCGCTTCGGTCTCGAGGTCTTGCCGGCAGCTGCGACACGGAGAGTTAGCCTGCTGTTTGTGTGTCATGGCAATCGCCCTGGCAGCTATCGGGTGTGTCCAACGCACGATCCAGATCACGTCTGACCCGCCTGGTTCGCTGGTTTATCTCAATGATGAAGAGGTCGGGCGCACACCGTTGACCGTGCCGTTTTTGTTCTACGGGGTCTATGATGTACGCCTCGAACATGAAGGCTATAAACCGTTATGGACCCAACAACCCACGCAGACCCCGTGGTGGGAAGCCCCGGGGCCGGATCTGATCGCAGAGATGATCCCCAACCTCAAAACCCAGCAACACTGGCACTACATCCTGGAACTAGCGCCAATCCCCAGTGAAACGCCACTGATCGATCGCGCGCATCAGCTTCGTGCGACGTTAAATAGCCCCATGGCCAGCAAGCCGATCACCGCGCCATGACCACGCCCCGATGCGATCCCCATCCACCCATCACCCAGCGGCTGACCCGCCTCGACCCAAGCACCTGGAGCTCAAACAGGATCACGGCCTAACGATCCACTGGCGGGGTGGGGGCGTTAGCTTCTACCCCATCGCGTACCTCCGCAGGATGTCGCCGTCCGCCGATGCCCGCTTGCTACGCGAACAGATCGCCGCCAACCCGTTGACGGTCCTGCCGCCCACCGCGGTTTCCGACGACGACAAACCGCTGGTCGCGACCGGCGCTAAGCTGGTGGGCAACTATGCCGTATGCATTACCTTTTCCGATGGGCACGACACGGGGATTTATAGCTGGTCGTATCTCCAGCAGATCGACCCTGCTCATGCTAGGCACTGCCCGAAGACGGGAGACTAAGGGTGTTGTGGCGGCGTTGACGTGACCCACCGCCGCCTCGGGCGTGCTGTGTGGCACCCAGCGGCGCACACGCGCTACAAATTCAGCCGGCGATTAAATCTTGCAGGGCCTGACCGGGGTCGGGTTGGCGCAGCAGGTGCTCGCCGATGAGGATGCGGTTGATCCCGGCTTGGCGTAAGCGCGCCACGTCGTCGGGTGTTTTGATGCCTGATTCAGCGACGAGCACGTTGGTGTTCTCAACCATCTCCATGAGGCGCAGGGTGTGGTTCAGGTCGGTGGTCATGGTCCGCAGGTCGCGGTTGTTGATGCCCAGCAGGGTGTAGCTGGGGTGGGGGAAGCCGATGTGGGGGCGGGCCATCAGAAGGTTCTCCACGTCGTGGACCTCGACGAGTGTGGTGAGCCTGAGCTTGGTGGCCAGGATCAGCAGGTCCATGAGCATGGCTTCTTCGAGGCACTCGGCGATGAGCAGGATCGCGTCGGCACCGGCGGCGCGGGACTCATAGACCTGGTAGGGGTCGATGATGAAATCCTTACGCAGCACGGGCAGGCTCACGGCTTGCTTGATCGGGGCGATATAAGACAGCGAGCCTTGGAAGTATTGTTCGTCGGTCAGGCAGCTGATGGCTGCGGCGCCGTGGTCTTGGTAGGCCTGGGCGATGGTAACGGGGTCGAAGTCCGGCCGGATCACGCCGGCCGACGGGCTGGCTTTTTTCACTTCCGCGATGACCCGCAGGTGGCCCTTGGGTTGTGTGACGGCTTTGAAGAAGTTGCGTGGCGGTGGGCTGTCGGCGGCGCGGCGTTGCAGGTCGCTTAGTGGGACGCGGGTTTGGGCCTTGGCCACCTCGTACCGCTTGTGGGCGATGATCTCGTGGAGGATGTTGGGCATGGTCTTGGACGGATCGGCGTTGGGACGCGGTTACTTGATGAGCATAGCGGGCCAGTGGCGGGGAAGAAACCCGCTGCCTGACAGCCGCAGCTGGTTGTCGGTGCGCCGGGTCGAATCGCAGCCCGTAAGTGGTCAAGGGGCGAGTTGGGGGGTGTGGGATTTGAGCAGCCAGTAGGCGGCGTGCTTGGCGTAGAGGGTGGGGCTGCAGGGGCACAGGGCGAAGGGCTCGAGGCGCCGGGTGCCGCCCTGTTGGAGCCGGCCGATCTGCGCCTGGAGCAAGAGGTTGTTGCGCTGGGGGCGGGTGAGCGTGGCGTGGCGCTGCTGCAACAGTGTTTCAGCGATGCGTGTACGGCATCGGCCGCAGGCTTGCTGCTGGGTGCTCTTGCTGCGGGGCTGGACGTGGATCGTTGCCGAGATGACGTGGTTCAACCGGATGAATCGCTCAAAGATCCCCGGGTTGCGGGCCCAGAACAGCCAGTCTTCGAGGTATCGCGTGTCTTCATCAAAAGGGGTTTGGATCTGCGAGGGCTTGATCACCAGGCTGCCGATATGGAACGGGTTTTTAGCCGTCAGGGCGTTGAAGAAGCGGCGTGGTGGGATGGGCGGGATGCGGCGAGTCACCCGGCGTGCGGTGTTTTTTTGGATTTGTACAGCAAAGCCGATGGCGGTCGCATCGGGGTGTTGCATGATATAGGGCACGGGGTCGCATGCCAGCTCGTCGTCTGCATCGAGGAAGAACACCCACGGTCCGTTGGCGCGTACCAGCCCGGCGTTGCGCGCAGCCGAGGAGCCGGCGTTGGGCTGATCGAGGACAACCACGTTGGGGAACCGGTGGCTTTGGGCGAACACGGTAAGTATGTCGAGGCTGGCGTCCTGCGAGCCATCATTGATGAAGATCAGCTCCACCTGCGCGCGGTGGGGTGGCGTGATCCGCTGGAACGAGCCCAGCAGCCTGGGCAGGGTGGTTTGGGCGTCGAAAACCGGGACGATGATGCTTAGCACGCATCGGCTCCTAAGGGGTGTAGCGCGTATTGTACGCCCGCTGCGATGTGGGCACGGAGCGTTGTGATTTATGCTTTTTCTTGGCGTGCCTGTCGGCGGCGGTCGGCTTCTTTGAGCAGGCGTTTGCGCATGCGGATGGCGGCGGGTGTGATCTCAACTAGCTCGTCGTCTTGGATAAATTCCAGGCACGCCTCAAGTGACATGTCCCGCGGGGGTCGGACCTGGGCCGCGTCGTCTTTGCTGGTGGTGCGGATGTTGGTCAGCTTCTTGGTCTTGATCGCGTTGACGGGGATATCGGAGTCTTTGCAGTGCTCACCGACGACCTGGCCTTCATACACCCGATCGCCCGGCTTGACGAAGAAGATGCCCCGGTCGTACAGCGCGTCGAGTGCGTAGGCGGTGACGGGTCCGGTTTCAGTCGCGATCATCACGCCGGCTTGGCGCTGGGGGATGTCACCCTTCATGGGCTCATAACGCTCGAAGGTGTGGTGCATGATGGCGCGGCCTTGGGTGGCGTTGAGCATCCTGGACCGCAGCCCGACCAAGCCGCGTGCAGGGATCATGAAGACCATGTGTGCGTAGCTGCCGGCACCGGCTTTGGGGTCGACCGAGACGACCTCGGCCCGCCGCTGAGATAGCAGCCCCATCACCGCGCTTTGGCAGTCGTTGGGGCAGTCGCACACGAGCCGCTCGATCGGTTCGTGTGTCTTGCCGTCGACCTGGCGGAGGATGACCTTGGGCTTGCCGGCTGCGAACTCGAATCCCTCGCGTCGCATGTTCTCCATCAGGATGCCCAGGTGCATCAGGCCGCGGCCGGAAAGTTCGAACTCCTCGGGCGACTGGCCCGGCTCGACGCGCAGCGCGACATTGGACTGCAGCTCCTTGTCGAGGCGTTGCTTGATCTGCCGGTTGGTGACAAACTGCCCGTCTTGGCCGGCGAAGGGCGAGTCGTTGACGCGGATCGTCATATGCAGCGTGGGCTGGTCGACGTGGATGCGTGGCAGTGGTTGGCCCTGTTGGGAGCAGGCAATGGTGTCGCCGATGTCGATCGATTCCAGCCCGACAATAGCGCACAGATCGCCGGCTTCGACGCGGTCAACGCGGTTGCGTTCGAGCCCTTTGAACTCGTAGACGTGCAAGACGCGCTGCTGGGAGACAGCGCCGTCGCGGCCGAAGACAGCCACGGGTTGTCCCGAGGCGATCTGACCGGCTTCGACGCGCCCAATTCCGACCCGGCCGGTGTAATCGGAGTAGTCCAGGGTGGTGACCCGCATCTGCAGCGGCCCGCTGGTGGGCGGCTGGTACGCGGGCACGTGCTGGATGATCGCATCAAAGAGTGATCGCAAATCTTTGGTGGGCTGGCTGAGGTCCGGCGTGGCCCAGCCGTCCTTGCCCGAGGCGTACAGTACAGGAAAATCTAGGGCATCGTCGTCGGCCTCGAGCTCGACCAGCAGATCAAAGACCTCATTCACCACCTCGTCGGGTCGGGCGTCGGGGCGGTCGACTTTGTTCACGACCACGATCGGCTTGAGCTTGTGGCCCAGTGCTTTTTGCAGCACGAACCGTGTCTGGGGCATGGGGCCCTCGAATGCATCGACGAGCACTAGCACGCCGTCGGCCATCATCAGCACGCGTTCGACCTCCCCACCAAAGTCGGCGTGGCCGGGGGTGTCGATCAGGTTGATCTTGTATTGCTTGCCGTCTTGGGTTTCGTATTGGATGGCGCAGTTCTTGCTGAAGATCGTGATCCCGCGTTCGCGCTCCAGGTCGTTGGAATCCATGATCAGCCCGTGCTGCCCGCCGGCGAGCTTGTCGAGCTGCTCGTGGCGGAACATCCCGCTTTGGTACAGCATCTGGTCGACCAGCGTGGTCTTGCCGTGGTCGACGTGTGCGATGATGGCGGCGTTGCGTAGCTGAGACGGCATGGGTGGCGGCCTATGACGATGACCCGCGTTTGGGATCAAGGGTGTTGGTTGATCATGCCCCGGTGTAGGGGGTTAGGGATTGTATCGCGTTGGCGGGCGGCTGGCAGCTGGGCTGCGGCGACAAAATCCCCCTTGCGCACCGGCGCAGGGTGATCACTTGCGGATCGCGGTGTATTGCTGTTCTTCGTCGAAGGAGTAGATGACCAACTGCTGGGCGTTGAAGGAAATGATCTTGGCAGAACTGACATCGCCGACGGGGTCCATCATGAGGTTGCTGGACATCTCGGTGCGGGAGAAGAGCACGCCGTTTTGGATCCACCACGAGCCGCGGCTAGACCATTGGATGGGGCCGTTCAGGTTGAGGACTTGGGTGGCTGCAACATACTGCCCTCCTGGTAAGAATTGAGCCTCGAGCGTCAGGCGCGAGCCTTGGCCGGTCCAGCCTTTGAACACCCAACCCCCCAGCAGTGCGTTTGTCAGCCGCTGATCGGTTCCCTGCCTCAGCAGGCTAGTGGTGTTCTGTGATGGTGGGTCGGGTGTGGCCCAGTCGTCATCCGGGGCGGGGGATTCTTGATGAGGGGGGAGCCTATGGGTTTGTTGAGGGGGTTGGGCTTGGGGCGGGGGATCAGGCGCGGGGTTGGGGCTTTGGTGAGACGGTGGCGGGGTGTTGTGGGTCGGTGGTGGGGTGGTGGGGTGGTTCCCATCAAGGCTGGCCTGTTGCTGTTGGGGCGCCGGCTGATTGTTGCTGGAGTCCGATGACTGAATAACACTCCAGGCGGTGATCAGCGCGGCGCCCAAGGTCCCGATCAGGCTGAGCACCGCGATAATGACCTGCGTCTTGAGGTGAGGGTTTTCACTGCTCATGGTGATTCGCTGTCGTTGTGTATGGTATTACCCTATCGTGTTTTTTAGATCTGTTCTGTGTCGATTTTTTGGGGTGGAAAAAGCGCAGAGCCCCGCTCCCTGACGGTCGCGGCTCGTGGCGAAAGTTGATCCAGGATTCGAACGTGCATTAGCTGCGTGGTGTTGTGATGGTGGTGGTCCATCATCCTTGCCTCAAGGTCATTGCCTCAAACGTGCCTCAAGTTGCCCCCAGCACGGGCAGCGCCACCAGGCTTTCCCCGCGAGCTGTGGATGCGGCGCGATAGGTGGGTGTGGCCGAAGCCATGGGGGTCCCTGGTAGGCCGGCCTGGAACGCGGGCGTCGGCGGGGGTGATGCTTGAGCCGCGGGCTCCATGGCTGGTTCGGCTTCGTGCTCGACCTCGTCGAAGGTGACAAAGGGCAGCCCCAGGTCGGCCAGCATCTGGTGGTCTTGCTGCACGGTGCGCCCGAAAGTCGTGAGGTAGTTGCCGATCAAGAAGCTCGACGCCCCGGCGAAGAACATCCAGCTCTGCATCTCACGGAGGATCTTCTCGCGCCCGCCGGCGACCTTGATCTCTTGCTTGGGGAGGATGAAGCGGAAGATCGCGATGATCTTCAGCGCTTCTGTGGGTGACAGCGGGGGCTGCTTGCCGTAGAGCGGCGTGCCCTGGATCGCGTTGAGGAAGTTGATGGGCACGACATCGACGTCTAAGGCTTTAAGCTCAAACGCGACATCGAGTCGGTCTTCCCATTGCTCGCCCATGCCGAAAATCCCGCCACTGCAGATCGACAGGCCCGCTTGCTTGGCGGTTTTGATGGTGCGCAGGCGGTCTTCGTAGGTGTGGGTGGAGACGACGTTGGCGAAGTGGCGGCGGCTGGTTTCGAGGTTGTGGTTGATGCGCCGCACGCCCATGTCTTTGAGGCGTTTGGCCTGGTCAGCGTTGAGCTCGCCGAGTGTGGCGCAGGGCCGGATCCGGCCCTGGTTGGCGGTCTGGCGGAAGAACGGCTCCATCCAATCCAGCTCGCTATCGGTGGGGCCGCGGCCGGCGTTGACCACCCCGAAGCTGCTGGCGCCGTTGGCCAGCGACTCTTGCGAGGTGGCGATCATGTCTTCCACGCTGAGTTTCGTGGGCGTCACGTGGGTGTTGAAGTGTTTGGATTGCGAGCAATACCCGCAGTCTTCGCTGCAGGCGCCAACCTTGGCGGCCAGGATCGAGCAGAACTTGACCTGCCGGCCCACGAACTTGATTCGGATCTTGTTGGCCCAGTAGAACAGGTCGGTGAGCTGATCGCCCTGGGCGGTGCACAGGCGTTGGGCGTCTTGGCGTGACAGGGCCTGGCCGGCGAGGACCGATCGGCCCAGGTCGGCGATGGCTTCTTCGGTGATCGTTTGCCCGGAGACGCCCGGGTTGCCTGGTGGTTGGGACCGGTGTTCATGTTCATGGCTTTCTTGGATCATCGCTGGTCATCTCCGGGGCATGGGCTAGGGATGGTTAAGCCCTATTTTAGGGCAAAATGATGCTCTTAGCGTGTGCCCCTGGGGGGCCTGGTGGTGTAGCCGCTATGAGCCGTTGCTTGCCATACGGATCTGGGTTGATCCATACGCGATCCGAACACCCGAGCAACCCGTTCCCTGAAGTCGCGTCTCGTGGTGGGCGACCTGGGTGGCCGGGTAGACACCCTTGCGCAATCTGCAAGCACCGCCCCATGGATTTCACACAGCGTCTAGCGCCCGCTGCGTTTGCCGCTGTCCTCTTGGTTGGTCTCGAACAGCTGGGTGAGGTCAGCGGTCCCGGCCAGCTCGATCTGTTTCTTGCCGATGTCCAGGCGGTAGATCAGCAGCTTGGCGTTGAGGCTGTCGAGGACAAACAAAGCTTCTTCGTCTGATCGGGTGCGCGCGGTCAGCAGGGTGAGGGTGTCTTTATTAAGCACCATGGCTGCGTTGGCCTGGGGCGCTAGCCGATCGGGGAGGTTGACGATCAGCAGGCCGGCCAGCAAGAAGGCCGACGCCATCAGGCTATAGCAGGCGAGCTGGGTGCGGGTCATGGGGGTGGTCCTTTGTTAGATGTGGGTCTAGGTGCGTTGATTAGCGGCTTTGCCCGGCCTGCTGGAGGTCTTTGCTGACGACCCGCCCGGCGATGGTCTCAAGTTTTTTGGTTCTTGAATCGAAGACAACCGCAGCCATGCGCTGGCTTTTGAGGTCCAGCAGGTAGATCGCCGCCTGCCCTTTTCGACCGGTGACGTTGCCAGCGATCATGGTGTAATCCCCGCGCATGCCAAACTGCGCCGCCACCGGCTGGGGTGTCCAACCCACGACCACTAGCGCGACCAACAACAACGCATTCACCGCGATCAGACCGTTCATCAGGCGCTTGTTCATGGGCAGATCCTTCGTGTGTCGGCCGTAAGGGCCAATCTATTGTGTGCCTTATTTTTATTCTATACCCATCGGGTATGAGTTTGCCGCGTCGGAGGCATCAAAACACCGAAGCATGCCCTGCCGAGGGCGAACGAGGCCCCGCCAACCTGATCGGGATCGGTATACCCGATGCGTCTAACTCCCCGAGCTGGACTCGAACCAGCAACCTAGCGGTTAACAGCCGCTCGCTCTACCGATTGAGCTATCGGGGATTGTGTTTGGGTAGGGATTTTATCCGCAAGGTGACGTTTTTGCACACGGCCTGCGCCGCTGGGCAGCGGCCCGGTGGTTGGTCCAAGTGGTATCCGAATCTGATGGGTTGAGGGTGTTACCTTTTAAGCGGGTTCTGCAAACGGGTTAGGTTAGACTCACCCCGGCAGTGATCGGTCGAGGTCTTCGTCGTGTCGCATGACCGAGGCGCGGCTATAGAAGGCTTTGCGTTGGGCGCGGCGTTGGGCTTGATCGTGGATCTTGCGGGTCCACGCGGGCAAGGGGGTGTCGCGGTTGGCGTAGAGCCGCTTGACTGTTTTGACCGCGCGCGGGGCGTACTTGAGCACCAGGTCGTCTTCCATGCTGATGATCGCGTGTGCCGACCCGGGGTCGCCCTGCCGACCGGCGCGACCGAATAGCTGCCGATCGATCCGCCTGGCGGTGTGCCGCTCGGTGAGGATCACGTGCAGGCCGCCCTGATCGGCTAAGCCCGGTGCGAGCTTGATGTCGGTGCCGCGCCCCGCCATGTTGGTCGCGACCACGATCGACCCGCGCTGGCCTGCTTCTGAGACGATCTGGGCTTCGATCTTGTGGTGGACCGCGTTGAGCACCTGGTGCTCTAGGCCGCGGGCTTTGAGCATGGCGCTAAGCAGTTCCGAGGCTTCGATGGAGCGTGTGCCGATCAGCACCGGCCGGCCCTGCTGGTGCATCGTGTCGATCTCTTCCACCACCGCCTGCCACTTGCCCGAAGCGGTGAGGTAGACCTGTTCGGGCAGGTGCTGTCTCTGCAGCGGGCGGTTGGTTGGGATGATCCGCACGGGTAGGCCATAGGTGGTTTCTAGCTCGGGCTTGGCGTCGGCTGCTGTGCCGGTCATCCCGCACAGGTGCTTGTATTGCCGGAAGAATCGCTGAAAACTCATGCTGGCCAGCGTATCGCGGTCGGCGGTGATCGGCAGGCCGTGCTTGGCCTCGACCGCTTGGTGCAGGCCGTGCTGCCACTGCCGGTCGGGCATGAACCGGCCGGTGTATTCATCCACGATGACCACCTGATCCTCGACGATCTGGTAGTGCTGACGCGCGTGGTAGCAGTGATCAGCAACCAGCGCCTGCTCGACCAATTCTTCACGCCGACGCGTAGCGCGCCAGATCGCGTGCGGTGCGTTTTTGAGCAGTTGGGCCGCCTTGATCTTGCCTGCAGCGGTAAGCTTTGCGCGGCGTTTGACCTGTTCGATTGTAAAGTCTTCGTCGAGCGATAGCTCCTTCGCCACCTGTTGGGCGCGTTGGTAGAGGTCGGCTTGGGCGTCTTCGCCACGGGGTTGGGCGATGATCAGCGGTGTGACGGCTTCGTCGATGAGGACCGCGTCGGCTTCGTCGACGATGGCGATGTGCAGCCCAGGCACGAGGATCGTCGCCCCGGACCCGGCCCCCATCGCCGCCTGGGCGTCTAGCATCCACCGGGTCGAGACCGGGTCGGCAATCCGGGCTAGCCGGAGCTTGTCACGCAGCCAATCCGCGACCAGCTCTTTCTGAGTGGCGTAGACGATCGGCTGGCGGTAGGCGCGGTAGCGGTCGGGCGGTGGGGTTTCGTTGATGACCGGTGCGGCGTGTAGCCCGCAGCGTCGGAAGATCGGCTGTCGGCTGTCGGCGTCCCGCTGGGCCAGGTAGTCGTTAACCGTAAAGATATGCACCGGCCGGCGGAGCCAGCCCAGCAACACCGCGGCGACCGCGGCGGTGAGGGTCTTGCCTTCGCCCGTGACCATCTCCACGATCTGCCCGTGGAACAGCCCCATCGCCCCCATCAGCTGGACCGGGTAGGGCCTCTCGCCCGACTCGCGGTAGGCCACCTCACGCACCGCTGCCAACCCGGCGCGGATGTGATCCCGCTGATGGTTCCGCCGGGCAAAGGCTTCCTGCAACGGGACCATTTTCTCGTCTAATGCTTCATCGGTGAGGTTTGCCCAGTGGTCCTCTTGCGCCACCACGGCTTGGGCTTCTTGATGGAGGTGTTTGAGCCCCACCTTGGCGTGTCGCAGCCGGGACTGCCAGCGGTTGGCCGCCGCGTCGAGCCCGCGCATCGGCTCGGGGCGTCGGCGGCGGGTCCGCAACGCGTCCCACATCATCAGGTCGGATTGGATCGGGTATGGATTCAAAACCTAGGCTAGCCATCCGTCAGGTTGTCACCGATCGCACAATCATAGCCTTTGGTGATCGGGCCGGCGCTAGGTTTTATGGATCGCGGTGTGGAGGATCATCAACGCCAAGGATGACAGCCCGCACACCGCGGTGATGCTCAGGCACACCAGCAGGCGCAGCTTGGTGGGCTTGGTCTGGTCGCGTGCCACCATGACACACGCGATCGCCGCCCCGAAGCTGATCGCTCCCTGAACGGCGCTGATCCGCGAGACGGTCAAAAAGCCCGCGGCCGCACACAGAACAATAAACACCCACGCCCAATGGGGTAACCGTGTCATGCGTTGTAGCCCCTATCGTGATCCATCAGGTGCGATCATGTTGCATCGTGGCCATCCTAACGCCTTGCCTCGCGCTGATGCAGACAGACGGCTTGCCCTAACCCCACTTAAGCCGGGTCGATCCATGGAGCCGGGCGGGCTCGAACCGCCAACCTCCGCGTTGCAAACGCGATGCTCTCCCAATTGAGCTACGGCCCCGAGTCAAGAGGGATTGTACCGGCCGGTTTGACCATTGGCTATCACCCCCTATGCAGACCATACCAAAACCTCCCTCCAGGCGGACCCTGCTGCGGGGCATGGGGCGCGTCTCATGGGGCTTTTGTTTCCCGGGCAGGGCGGGTGTCGGATGATCCGATGTTCAATAAGCTGACGTAGTGCGTGGGGGATGGATTCTAAACGCTGCATGAAACAGTCACCATACGCAGGCAACCGTTTGATCGATAAGACAAATTTTTGCCTGTCGGGTACACTCTTGATCGAGATGATTGAATGGATGAACCGGTAAGTGCGGTTTGGATCGTTGAATTCCTATGGCACTGCAGCAGCTGATCCGCGATATCCCTGATTGGCCCAAGCCTGGTATTTTGTTTAAGGACATCACCCCGCTGCTGCGCGACCCCGCGGGTTTGGCGATGGCGGTTGAGCAGATGGCCAACCCATTCCGTGGCCGGGGCATCGAGCTGGTGGCGGGCGCTGAGAGCCGGGGTTTTATCTTTGGTACGGCGGTGGCGCAGTCGTTGTCGGCTGGTTTTATCCCGATCCGCAAGCCCAACAAGCTGCCGCACGAGACCCACGCGATCGAGTACGGCTTGGAGTATGGCACGGACACGCTGGAGGTCCACACCGACGCGGTGTCTCAGGGCCAGCGTGTGTTGATGGTTGATGACCTGCTGGCGACCGGTGGCACGATGGTGGCGTGCTGCGATCTGATTGAAAGGCTAGGCGGGCACATCGCGGGGATCACGGTGCTGATCGAGCTGACGGCATTGCAGGGTCGCGACAAGATGAAACCCTATGGCAACGGCCATATTCATGCGGTGATGCAGGCTTAAGCGGGTGGTCCCCAAGTGTCGGCGGTGATGGAAGGTGCCGTAGCCGTACGGGAACGAGCCGGCCAACTTCATGTCAATCCATGTCAAGATCAACCCCACACGACGGACTCGAGGCACAGGCGTTTGACGAGGGTTCGTATTGGGATCGGTCGCGCCGGCCGCTGCAGGCGCTTTGGTTTCTGATGCCGATGGTCCTGCTCTACGAGCTGGGCACGCTGGTGTACGCCACCGACCCCACACAGGGTATTACGCGTTCGATTTATGCGCGCTCGCTGCTGCGTGACTTCTTTGAGCTGCTGGGTGCAACGGGCTATTACCTGCCGGGGATGATCGTGGTGGTGGTGCTGCTGGTGTGGCACCTGGTGCGGCAAGACCCGTGGCGGCTGTGGCCTTGGTTGTACGTGGGGATGTGGGTCGAGGCGGCGGTGCTGGCGGTGCCGCTTTTGGTGTTTGCGATGGTGCTGTTTCGGGAACCGGTGGCGGACCCCGCGATGGTGCTACAGGCGTTGGGTGCGTCGGGCCAGGCCCAGGTTAACGCGGCGGTGCGTGATCCGTGGCAGGCGCAGCTGGTGTTTAGTCTCGGGGCGGGGATCTATGAAGAGCTGCTGTTCCGGTTGATCGGGATCACGGTGCTGCACATGCTGCTGGTCGATGTGCTGGCGTTGCCGCGGCATATCGGCGCGGTGGGCGCGGTGGTGCTGTCGGCGGTGGCGTTCGCGGTGTATCACTTCTCGGAGGCCAACCCGTTTGCTTGGCGTAAGTGCGCGTTTTACGTGGGTGCGGGGGTGTATTTCGCGGCGGTCTATGTCATGCGTGGTTTTGGCATTGTTGCGGGTACCCACGCGGTGTATGACGTGATCGTCGTAGGGCTTCAGTTAACCCAGCAAGAGGGTGAGTAAGGGGCGCTATCGTGACTATTGAATATTCCAATCAACATCATCTGCCTTGAGCATCCCTATCGCCCCGCTCCCTCTTCAATAATCGACCACGGCCAGAGGCCGTGGTATTGGGGAAGGCCCCTCGAAGGGGCCGTTGGACGTAGGGAAGGCCCCGCTGGGGCCGTTAGCAACGGTTAATGAAGTTCGAGGTGGTTTTGGCCTGTTTCCAGTTTTTCTTGATCTCGGATGTAAGCACGGACCTTCTGTTCGTCGAGGCCCACGGTGCTCACGCAGTAACCGGTGGACCAGAAATGCAAGCCGGTCATCCGGGTTTCCCGCATCAGTTCTCGGTGGATCCGCACCGCGCTCTTACCTTTGAGAAAACCGATCGTCGACGCCACGCTGAACTTCGGGGGGATCCGAAGACACAGATGGATGTGGTCGGGCATCGCATGGCCCTCGATCAGTTCGATCCCCTTCTGACGACACAGACGTCGCAGGATCAGACCGACCTTCTCCCGCTTCCTGCCGAAGAAGACTTTCCGGCGGTACTTCGGTACGATCACGATGTGATAGATGCAATCCCAACGCACATGGGATTGGCTAGACCATTGATGACTCATCAGGTTCTCCTTTCTGCCCCAACGGGTCTTCCCGAAAGGAGAACCTACGCATCCACAGGACTAACATCACCCCGAATCGCTCGAAGCTATTCGGGTCGCACGGCCAGAGGCCGTGGTTTTATGAGTTAATAAAACGAACCATACGCTAAGAACCCAGATCGATTTGGCGTAGCGCCTCCTCGATGGGGGCCTGATGAAACAGGGGGCCGGCCAGGGTCAGCCGTACCGTCCCCGGTGAGCGGCCGGTCTGGAGGATGCGTGCGGATAGGCGTTGCTGTGAGTGGCTGTCTTGGGTTTGGACGTCCACGGATTGATCAAACACAAAGGCGGAGGTGGCCTGGGCGGGTTGGGGTATCTCCAGCTCGTATCGGATCGCGTCTTGGGGTGGGTTTTCGAGTTGAGTCTTTTCGGTGTCGTTGGGTGGGGCGTTTGTTTGGGAGGTAGATGTCTGTTGCTGGGCGGCTTCTTCCCATGCTTGTTTGATTTGGGTGGCGTCTTGGGCGGTCAGGTTTTGGCTAAAGACACAGGGGTTGTCGCCGAACAAGGCGGGTTGGCCTTTCCATTCGATCTGTGGTGTTAGTCTTAGCCGCACCTCTCCCGCCTGCCAGTTGAGGCTCAGCCGCTGGAATGGTGCTGGGGGTTTGCCCAACACCTCGGCCTGCTGTGCCAGCAGTTGTTTGAGGGTGGCACTCAACGTGTCTTGCTCGGTCTGTGTCAGCCCCAGCGACGTGGTGCAGGCCATCAGCCCACCCATCGGCTGGAAGGCTTCGTTGACGCGCTTGCCGTAGAGTGTGAGGCTGATCTGGTAAACGCCGTCGTCGGTCTGCGCGATTCGCGGGTGCTGGGACAGCGCATAGAAGCCCCCTGGGTTTTGATCGTCGGGAAACACCAAGACATCGGGCAGGTCTTTAAGCTTGAAAACATTTGGTAAATCGATCATGCCTCTCGCCTTTAGCATAGAGGGCAGACAGCATTGGCGGGTTGAAGCTCGATTATCGTACCCGGTCATGCCGAAGATCACACCATCGGTGCTGAGGCACCGATTGGTTGTTTCCCACGCGGGTTTGTCGTACGCGATACGCACACAAACCCGCTGGGGTGGCAGGCACGGTGTTTGATCAATCGACGTTGTGGCTGGGTTGGTGTATAGTGGCCCAAACCGCTGGGGTAGAGGCCGTTTCAGGGTGGTATCTATGGCAACCCAGGCAGAACAACAACCTCGATCACCGCGTTGTTTGGTCATTGTGCCGGCGTGGAACGAAAGCGGCACCGTGGGCAAGTTGGTTCATCGGCTCAAGCGGTCGTGGCCGGGGTGTGACGTGTTGGTCGTGGACGACGGCTCAACCGACGGCACGATTCACAGCGTCCCGCCCGAGGCCAAGGTGGTGAGGCTACCGTTTAACCTTGGCATCGGTGGGGCGATGCAGACCGGTTACCGTTACGCGGCGATCCATGGCTATGATGCGGCGGTCCAGGTCGACGGCGATGGTCAGCACCGGCCCTCGGAGGTCCAACAGCTGGTAGACCATCTGCTGACACGCGACCTAGATTTGGTTGTGGGCTCTCGGTTTGCCAAGCCGGGGCTATATTACCATCAGCCGCTGGCACGGCGGTGTGGCTGCTGGCTCCTGGGTTGGCTGGTGCGTGGGCTCACTGGGCTGCGGATCACCGACAGCACCAGCGGCTTCCGCGCGGTCAGCAAGCGGGTGATCCGGGCCTTTGCCCACTGGTACCCGGAAGACTACCCCGAGCCTGAGGTGATCTTGCTGCTTCACCGGGCGGGGTTCCGGGTCGAAGAGATTCCTGCGTGTATGCGTCAGCGTTCTGCGGGCACCACCAGCATCCCATTTTTCACGGGCCTGTATTACGTGATTAAGGTCAGCACATGCTTGTTGCTGGATCTGCTGCGGTCGCCGTGGCCAAAGAGTATGGTGAGCCTGCCATGATTATCCGCCCCGTGATCTTGTTAACCATCGGCGCAACCCTCTTATTTTTGGTTGTGCGCCGGATGCGGCATCAGCGGCTCAAGGAGCGGCACGCGTTGATGTTCATCTTCACCGCGATCCCGTTTATGGTGTTGGCGATCTGGCCTGATGGGGTACGCATGCTCGCGGTGGCGTTGGGGATCGCCAACAGCACGGCGATGCTGCTGGGTGTGTCGGTGTTTCTGGTGCTGTTGATCTTTGAGCTGCTGACCATCGTGAGTGTATTGGATCGGCGGGTCTCGACGCTCGCGCAGATGGTGGGGATCCTCAATGAGAAGCTCCAGCTGATCGAGCGCCGCCAGGCCGATCAACCACCCAAAGGGACAGGCCCCCCAAGCCCCAAGCCGGCTAAACCAATAGAGGCACCCTCCCCGGGCATCGACACGTGGATCGAGCCGGTGGTTTACCCCCAAGCCCATCCTGCTACCGTCCAAGAACCGCCCCAGTCCCCGATCCCTGTGGGGTACGAGATCGCTGCTTCTGAGACGTCTGAAACACCCAAGCCGCGTTGATTTTGTTCTCGCTGGCGGGCGACGAGCCGCACCCCTACGCCTAACAGGTATACAATGCCGCCCGTTGACGATGAAGATCCGAAACTTCTGCATTATTGCGCACATCGACCACGGCAAGAGCACTCTCGCCGACCGGCTGCTGCTGCGCACCGGGGCGATCAGTGAGCGGGAGATGCGCGACCAGCTGCTGGACGGGATGGACCTGGAGCGTGAGCGTGGGATCACGATCAAGGCCTCGGCGGTGAGTGTGGCCTACCAATGCCAGACCGCGGGCAAGGCCGGGGCCACCGGCGATCAATTCCTTTTGAATTTCATCGACACGCCCGGGCACGTCGACTTCCACTATGAGGTCAGCCGTGCTCTGGCGGCCTGTGAGGGGGCGATCCTGGTGGTCGACGCCACCCAGGGCGTGCAAGCACAGACGGTAGCAAACGCGTACCTGGCGATCGAAGCCAACCTGGAGATCATCCCGGTGATCAACAAGGTTGACCTGCCCTCGGCCAGGCCCGAAGAAATCGCCATGGAGATCGAGCAGGTCCTGGGGCTGCCTGCAGAAGACTGCCTATACGCCTCGGCTAAAACCGGACAGGGTATCGAGGATCTGCTCGAAGCGATCTGCCACCGCCTGCCCGGGCCCACGGGCGATCCTGAGGCCAAGACCCAGGCTTTGATCTTTGACAGCGTCTACGACGACTACCGGGGCGTGGTCGTGTACTTCCGGCTGTTCAACGGCCGGCTGGCGCCGGGCGACAAGATGCGCATGATGGGCACCGGGCGTACGTACACCATTACCGAGATGGGCAAGTTCACCCCTAAGATGACCGCGCTCAAGCAGCTCTTTGCCGCCGGCGAGGTGGGGTATCTTGTAGCGTCGATTAAGACGCTTGACGATGTGAACATCGGCGATACGATCACGCACGACCTCCACCCCGCTGACCAGCCTCTGCCCGGGTACCGCCCACCCCAGCAGATGGTTTATTGTGATTTTTACCCCGCGGGCGACACCCAATTTGACCAGCTGCGTGACGCGATCGATCGGCTGCACCTCAACGACGCGTCGTTTACTTTTGCCCCCCATGCCAGCGAGGCGCTGGGGTTTGGGTTCCGCTGCGGGTTCCTGGGGATGCTGCACATGGATATCATCCAGGAGCGGCTGGAGCGCGAAAGCAAGATCCAGATCATCCAGACCGCGCCGACCGTGACCTATGAGATCGCGCTGACCAACGGTAAGGTGCATCAGATTACCAACCCCGCTGATCTGCCCGACCTGTCCCAGGTCAGCGAGATCCGCGAGCCGATCATGGATGTGGAGATCATCACACCCAACGACTCGATCGGCGACATCATGAAGCTGTGCGAATCACGCCGGGGGACTTACAAAAAACAGCAATACCTCAGTGAAGACCGGCAGATCCTGGTCTACGAGCTGCCGCTGGCTGAGATCATTTTTGACTTCTACGACAAACTAAAATCGATCAGCCGCGGGTACGGCACCATGGATTACAACCTGGTGGGTTTCCGATCCGACCGGTTGGTGAAGATGGACATCCTGGTCAACGGGCTGAAGGTTGATGCGCTGTCGGTGATCGTCCACTATGAAAAGGCACAGACCCGCGGGCGCTTCCTGCTGACGCGGCTCAAGAAAGAGATTGACCGCCACCTGTTTGAGATCCCGCTGCAGGCGGCGCTGGGCGGGAAGATCATCGCGCGCGAGACCATCAAATCCATGGGCAAGAACGTGACGGCCAAGTGCTACGGCGGGGACGTCACACGCAAGCGCAAGCTGCTCGAAAAGCAGAAAGAGGGCAAGAAGCGCATGAAGCGCGTCGGCACGGTCGACATCCCCCAAGAAGCGTTCATGGCTGTGCTGGCGCCGGAGGAGTAGCGCGTTAGGCCGACAACATACCCTACGCGTTTAGACTCAGCCCCATCAGATGCAAGATTACCCTAAAAACACTCAAAAAAACCTTGAATCGAACAAATTATCTATTATAATATACCTGCCTTGCCTATTCGGGTGCAATTTAACAGATAGATGAACGATTGCACTTGCCTCGCCTGAAGTTTACAGCGGACCGGGGGATAAGATTTTACTGCATGCAGCGGGTAGCCGGATTGGCAATGTTTGCCTGGATGCTAGGCATGATTACCTGGCCTACGGAATAAAAAAAATAACCAGGTATCGATTTATTGACAAACCATTGGGAGGTATTGAATCATGCCGGACCCATTTTCACAAGACCTACCAAGCCCACGTACTTCACTGGCGCTGCCTCCCATTCGTGGTTCGGACAAGAACTATAATCGCTACGAGTGGAATAATTCGCGTGTGAGTATTGTAGGCTACCCAAGCGTCAATCAACTACAAAGCGGAAGGAACGCATTAGAGGTTAGGGTCACGATCTTATTTGCCGGAGGGCTTTGGTGTGATCCAGCAACGAACAGAAACATTCATCCTCCAGTGATCAAAAAACCCTATCCCCGTTCTCAGCTTCGTGAATTCAGCGTCAAGTTCCCTGTGTCTTCTAGGGTGATACCAGAGGTGAAAGGGATAAAAAATCAAAAAGACATACAATACTTTGCTGCAAGAATTAAGACGAAAGGGTCGAGGGAATACCAGCTCGTTGTGAAGCGTGCCTTGATCATAGCCAGGTCGAGAGCGATACAGTACATGTTAAGAGGAGCCTCAATATGTGAATTCAACACCCGAGAGGCGTTGCTTTTAGATTAAAGGGATGCCAGTCAATCGCCGCATCAGGGTAGACCCGCCCGGACTTCCAATACCAAACGTTCATCTTGTCTGAGCAGACCCGGATCTACGCGGCTGCAAGCCAGGGTTTCAACAGAGCCACGACCCACCGCAAAAGAAAAATCTGGGCACCTCTAAAAATACCTTATTTGAGAGCATCAACCACGCCCCGGGCAGCATTAGAGCCGTTTTCTGGCGGCAGGCAAGGAATTTTTAGAGGTGCCCATCTCAAAAAAATAGAAAAAGTTTTGGTGTCTCTCCAAGTGTCAGTATAATGGCGTTTAATGTGGCCTGATGTTTTGTGCGCATTGACGTGTGTTCTGACCGCGCCGAGGAGGATTCATTTTCCATAACCATAACATGGAGGAAAAAAGCATGATGGGTATATGGCGATTATTGGATCGTGTTAACGGTGGGAGAATCGGGTTGGCTTTCGTGGTATCTGTCTCGTTGCATGGGGGTGTATCGTTAGCCAGGGCGGACCTGATGCAATGGGGCACCAACGCGTACGCATCAATCAGCGATATCCTGCTTTCCGGCGGTGACCGCAACGAAACACTCGATGGCACCCGTAACCCATTCGCCGGGGTCATGGCTTCATCGAGCCATGCGCTGGTTAATGATGCGGTCACGCTCGACTCATTCGGCAACGGCCCGTGGGACCGCGGCGTGGCCGAGGCGTCGGCCGCGTTACAGTTCGCGATGAACGAGATCCCAGAGCTGAAAGCCAAAGTGATCCTCACCGGCAATACGGCGACTCAGCCCAGCAGCGTCTTGGGGGCGCGGGGGTTTGCGCGCGCCTCGGCGGTGGAGCTGTTCCAGTACACGGGAGCGACCGCCTCTACCCTCACGCTCACGCTCACGCTGGAGGGGACCGTTCAAGAGAGTTTTGACACCTCATCTACGGGACTATTTGGATCGTTAGGTGTGTTCGAAGAAAATGATAACTTTGCCTATGCCAACGACACGGGCACGATCAGGGAATTCCGTGGCGCTCCTAAACAGGACGTCACCCCAGGCGGCACCGGCGGCAGCGCAATCCTGAATCTGTCGATTCCCCTGGACACAAACGGCCTAGAAGAAACAGTCACGGGTGACGTAACGATCAGCGTGGTTCCCGGCGAGATATTCTATGTGTTTACCGGCCTGTCGGCCGATGCGACCTTTGGTAACAACTTCGCAGACGCGTTCGGCACGCTCAGGGCAACGTTTGACGACCCCTCCGTGGTGACGATCCACAACGTGATCATCCCCGAGCCGACCATGGGGTTCTTCGTCGGCGCCGGATCGTGGTTGATGCTAGGTGCCACGCGGCGACGCAGATCCGCTTAGTCAGGCAACAGCGCAATCACCCACCCACCCCCGGTTCACCCTTGAGCCGGGGGTTATTGTTTTGATCCATGTGGGCCCGGCATCCTGACGGGCATAGGGTGGCGAGGCTTGCCTCATACGCCATCCGTATCACGCCGGCGTCAGGCCGCGGTACATGTCTTGGACACGCTGGGACTGTTGGCGTCGCACCGATTCGAGCGTGAGGCGGGGGATCTTGTACGTCAGCTGGTCTTCGGTGGACATGCGGCAGTGCTCTTGGACGATGGCGTACAGGAACTTGAATGCGTCGCGTGGCTGGTGCATCTGGTCTAACGCGTCGATCAGCATCTCACGGGTGACGTCGAGGGCGAACAGGTCGGTCAGCTGGAGCGGTTCGGGCTGTGTGGCGCCACAGGCGCGCAGGCGCTGGGTGCACAGGTCGTAGAGCGTGGGGCCAGACCACGTGAGCCGATCAATCATGTTCTGCTTATCGAGCCGGGCCTCTTGGAAGAATTCCGCGGACTCGCGGTGCAGCAGGTGGCGCAGCTCGATCGGCAGCAGCAGCTTGAGGCCCGCGGCTTCCTGCTGGAGGAACTTGTTATCGAGCATCGGCCAGACGATCGACCGCATGCGCTGGGGCTGGCCGCTGATCAGTGTGGGTTCGTCGACGCGGTCGACCAGCACCATCAGGCCGGTGTAGCCCAGCTGCCTCAGCACCGCGCGCAGCCGGTTGGTGAGCTGGTAGCGGCTATCCTGGTTGCCGGTGGCGCCGCGTCTGCCCAAAAGATTGGCCGGCACGGGCCAGGGCACGTTGAGCAGGTCGGATTTTCGTAGCTCCAGCAGCATGGTGCGCAGGTCATGCGCGGGGCGGTGAACGGCTAGCACCTCGCGGTGGATCTTGCGCGCCAGCGACCACAGCGCTACGTGGCGCTTGACCCACAGCCCCACGAGCACGACCGCGGCGGCGATCAGCAGGCCCACCAGGGGCATCAGCCACATCGGCGGGGAATCCATGAGATAATCAGCCAAGAACAACCCCGCCGCACTCACCCCAGCCGTAGCGCCCAGCAGCGCCGGGAAATGGGATGCCACCCACGGTTTGAGCCGCAGCTTGGCGCACAGCCGGCCCCAGCGGTGTGCCGCGGCACCGCTGCGTGGCTGATCGTAGAGCGCCGCGAGGATCGCTACATCGACCCGCAGCGAGCGCGGCCATTTCTTGATCCGCTTCTTGAGCCCGTCGGGCATGAGCATGGGCGGGCCAGAGCCCTCGCTGGTGCCCAGCAACCCATCGACGAGCTTGGTTACCGTCAGCGCCAGGATCGCGTCTTGGTGGTCTTCCAGGCGATACGATTCGAGCACCTTCTCGGGGCTGCTTTTGGCAGCGAAGTTGAAGCCCATCTCATCGCGGCGGCGCTGCACCACGCGGTCTAAGAAAGGGTTGAGGTCGTCATAGACCACCAGCAGCGTGCGTTGATCGGGGTGCTGCTGGTTGTGCTGGTCGACGCGTTGATCGATGAGCATGCGGATCGCGGTCTTGCCGCTGCCCTTTTCGCCAAAGACCACGGCGGTGCTGGGCTGGTCGATGCGGCCCAGGATCTTGGCGAAGTCTGGGTGAGCGGTGGCGGATTCGATCAGGCGGCGATAGACCGGGTCGAGGCGCGCCTCTTCAGCCTCAAAGGGGTTTTCTCGGATGCCGTGATGGGCCAAGAAGCTTTCAACGTTCATCGCGTGGTCTCTGGGTTGTCCCTGCCGGCGTCGTTGTCACAACGGATGTTCACGGCGTGCATCTGGGCATCTTACACAGGGATGGGGTGGGGAGCACGGCCGTAGTGGGCGGGAAGCGATTTCGACCAGCCGTGTGCGTGCCAACCCAGGCCTGCATAGACTACCCCAAATGGATACCCCGCCCCCCCAGTCTCCGTCTCCACAAGGCCAAGACAGCCAAGGCAGTCAATCTAGCCTGCAGGGGGCTGTGCCGCCCTTGCTCACCGCTCAGCAGCGCAAGCAGGCGTTTGACCAGGCATTTGATTACCGGGGCGATGTGACGATCCACACCGCTGATGGGCGGGTGGTCCAAGGGTATGTTTTTGATCGCCGCAGCGACGCGCCCCAGCCCTATGTGCGTATCGTCCCGTCGGACAGCCCCCAGCGGGTGGACATCGCTTATGATCAGATCACACGGCTGGAGTTTTCGGGTCGCGATACCGCCGCGGGCAAGAGCTGGGAGACGTGGGTCAAGAAGTATCATGAGAAACGCGCCCGCGGCGAGCAGGCGAACCTCGAGCCCGAACCACTGGATTAATATTGTGTAGAAAATCCTGTTCACAACGAGCCGCGACCGTGAGAGAGCGGGCCGAGAGACGCTGTGAGCTAGCGTCCCCATCCAACAAACCACGTTAAGCCTCAAAGATGTCGTACCAGCTGCCTGATTTTGATTCGTTTCAACGCCTCGCAGCCACCACCGGTGGTGATGGGCAGGCGGTGGTGATCCCGATGTGTCGGCGGCTGATGAGCGATTCGCTCACGCCTGTTTTGGCTTACCGCCGGCTGGTGAGCGGCGATGATCGGATGGCGCCTAGTTTCTTGCTTGAATCGGTGGTCGGGGGCGACCGGGTGGGGCGGTACAGCTACCTGGGGGCGCAGCCCGCAGCGCAGCTGATCGCCCGGGGGCGGGCGGTTCAGTACATCGATGCACTCGACCCCAAACGATCGAAGCAGTACGAGCACGAAGACCCTTTGGCGGAGCTGGAGCGGCTGACCGCCAACTGGGCTGTGGCGTCGGTGGACCACCTGCCTGACTTTGTGGGGGGGTGGGTTGGTTGCGCGGGGTACGATACGGTGCGCTACCTCGAAGGTCAGAAGCTATCGTCCCCGCCGCCCGATGACCGGCGGCTGCCGGACCTGCACATGGGGTTGTACCGGCAGGTGGTCGCCTTCGACCACGCCCAGAAGACGGTGCTGGCGATGACGCACGTGTTGGTGGGTGAGCATAGATCGTTAGAGGCCGCGTATAAAGCCGGGCAGCGGGAACTGGATCAGCTGGTTACGAAGATCGAGACCCCCCGCTGGTCATCATCCCAGTCGGCGACCGGGTTGGAGCGGCAAGCGGAGCTGCCGGTGGGGCGGGTCGACCTTGATACACCGCCGCCGACCCTGCCGACTAGCAGCATGGGGCAGGGCGGCTACCAGCGTGCGGTAGAGCAGGCCAAGCAGTACATCGCGGCCGGCGATATTTTTCAGGTTGTCCCCAGCCAGCGGTTCGAGCTACACACCCACGCCGACCCGTTTGACATTTATCGCGCGCTGCGGGTGGTGAACCCGTCACCCTATATGTTTTATCTGCAGATCGAAGGTGCGATCCTGGTGGGTTCGAGCCCGGAGATCCTGTGCCGGGTTCATGAGGGGCAGGTGACCAGCCGCCCGCTGGCGGGGACACGCCGGCGGGGCCACACGCCAGAGGAAGACCAAGCCCTAGAGGCGCAGCTGCTAGCCGACCCCAAGGAGCGGGCCGAGCACGTGATGCTGGTCGATCTTGGGCGCAACGATGTGGGGCGGGTGGCCAAGCCCGCGTCGATCCAGCTGCCGCAGGTGATGGCGGTGGAGCGGTACAGCCACGTGATGCACATCAGCTCGACCGTGACGGGTCAGCTGGCTGAGGGGCGTACCTGCTGGGATGCGCTGCGGTACACCCTGCCGGTGGGCACGGTCAGCGGGGCACCCAAGATCCGCGCGATGCAGATCATCGATGAGCTCGAGCCCACCCGCCGCGGGCCGTATGCTGGTGCGGTGGGGTACGCCGATTTCTTTGGCAACATGGATATGGCCATTGCGCTACGCACGATGGTGATCCTGCCGGGTGATCGGGCTGACGGTCTCAAGGGCGCAACCCCCTCATGGCGGGTGCATCTCCAAGTGGGTGCGGGGATCGTGGCTGATAGCGACCCTGATGCCGAGTACCAAGAAACCGTCAACAAAGCCGCGGCGCTGGCCAAGGCGGTGGATGTGGCGCAGGGGGCGTTTGGTTCGGGCTAACCAGCCCGGGGAGGCTGTCACCAATGCTATCGGAGGCGACCTGTCGGGTAGAGGAACCACCCAATCATCCCAATCAAGATTAGGGATGCAGGTTCTGGGACGACGGTCACATCGACCGATTGCCCGCCGTAGCGGATTGGCGTGAGCTGACCGGGTGTGGCATCGGCGCGGATCCGGATTGTGGAGCGGCCGCGGTCGTCGAGGGTTTGAAAGACCCCCGAGTTGGGTTGGGTCTCCAACAGCGTCACGATCTGTGTGTAGTCGTCAAAAGGAGGCGAGCCATCGTCGATAGAGACTTGATCATTTTGATAATCGTTTGGGGTCAATTCCAGCGTTGATCCAAACGAAACGCTAAGGTGTGTATCTGGTCCGAAGCCTAACGCGGTGAGGTGCGGCTTCAGGTCGATCAGCCCCGGGGTGCCGTCGGCGTCGCTGCGGCCATCAGCATCAAATGCCTGGTAGAACACACTGGCCGGATCGGTCACGGCAAAGGTCCACGAATCGCGATCGGTGGGGTCGATGTTGAGCTGTGGATCTTCGATGATCAGCCCGACATCCGAGCCGGGTGCGTAGCTGTCTTGGTCTAGGGATATCGATGGGCTGGTGTTGGGGCCATACGCCAGATCAATGTGCTCGGGATCCCCACCGCGGTGATATTGGACAACGACCGAATCCCTAAAGTCAAACAGCTGGACCACCGGCCAGGCGCTGGGGTCCAGGCCAATCTGCCCTGTGGGTACGTTGGGGTCTGTGTTGATCGCTGCGGGTTGTCGCACAACATGGTTGAGCACGTTGGATGCGCTGAGCGAGCCTTGGCATGGTTCGAGGTCGGCGTGGCCGTTTGTGAATTGGGTTAGCCCGTTGGATTGCGCCACAGCGATACCATCGGTATCGGGAAAAATAGCTCCAAACACGGTTGTGTCGGGTCCACAGAAAACCCCAAAATTCAGGCCGTGACCAGGACTAAGCGCCCCTTGATCAGCCACTTGCGCCCTTAACCGATTCGCAAAGTACCCATACCAGTTGCCATCGGTGGCTTGGATCATCTCCATGGTTTGGCCGTTGACGGTCACATCGGGCTGGCTGTGAAGTGTCCCCGTTGTGTTGAGTTGTTCGTCCGAGACCACGACCTCCACCACCATCGGGCCTGCAAAACGATTGGTCGATTCAGGCCCCGCAGCCGAGACAGAGAGACGGGGCGGGTCGGTGGCGTGTATGGGTTGGCTGTTGGTGACAAATACAGCTAAGGCCAAGATGGGCCAGGCAGACTTGAATAATCTTTTCATCGGATCCTGCTTTCCCTGAATAAGGTGGTCTCTCCCACCAAGCCAACGTGCACCCAGCAGTTGGCATTGGGTTTAGGCTGCAAGTGGTCGTCCATTGGCGTTCGATTTTACAATTATACTAGGTCAGCCACTCAAACCAAGAGGATGGACAACTACAGCTCGTGGATTTGGTTAAGCCATGATGGCGTGGCGATGAAGCCGCTGTGGGGCTGCAGGCGGTGGCGGTGATCGGCCGATAGATTAGAAGCCATGCCAACCGATCTCGAAACCCTGTTGCAGCTGACCGTGCCGGTGATCGTGCAGGTGGGTCAGCGTCACATGGCGATGGACGATGTGCTGGCCTTAGCGCCGGGTGCGATCCTGGAGCTGAACAAGTCTGCCGAGGCGGAGCTGGACCTGTTGATCAACAACAAGCCGATCGGGATGGGCACCGCGATGAAGGTGGGCGAGAACTTCGGGATCCGGATCTCTTCGATCGATTCGCCCGAACAAGTCGTCAAAGCCATGGGGCAGTAGTAAGCCTCTGCACCGCCACCCAACGGTCGGCACCTTCCCGATCTATCGCTTGACCCGATGCCCCATCGCGAGTGGCTTGATTCTGGGGCGGTATGCCCTAGACTTGAGGCCTGTGTGACGTCAGAGCGGCCGTGGCGGAATTGGCAGACGCGCTAGGTTCAGGTCCTAGTGGGGCTAAACACCCCGTGGAGGTTCGACTCCTCTCGGCCGCATTCATCTTTGGGTTGGGGCTGGGGCAGCGAAATCGGATAGTGGGGGGGTAACTGATTGGCTGTGTGGATTCATCGTAGACCCGGGTGGGGCCTGCATGGGGTGAGACCATGGCCCAAGTGTTCATCGGGATCGGCAGCAACCTGGGCGATAGGGCGAGTCATATCGACCGGGCGTCCACCCAGATGGGGCGGCTGCGCCACACGCAGCTGGTAGGGGTCAGCGGGGTGTATGAGACCGACCCGGTGGGTCCGGTTAAGCAAGGCCCGTTTTTAAACGCGGTGGCGCAGCTTGAGACACACTTGGGGCCCTACGATTTATTCCATGCTCTTGAACGGATCGAGCGGCACGCTGGGCGCGAGCCACGCGAAAGGCGGGTGAAGTGGGGGCCTAGGACGTTGGACCTGGACCTGTTGCTGTACGGTGACCAGGTCGTCAATAGCGCTGGTTTGACGGTGCCCCACGCGCGCCTGCACGAGCGTTGGTTTGTGCTGCGGCCGCTGGCGGATTTGGCCCCCCAGCGGGTGCACCCCGTGCTGGGTAAGACGGTGGCGCAGCTGCTGGCTGGTTGTGAACAGCCAAGCCAACGGGGTGTGTTGGAGCGTGTGTGATCCGGAAAAAATTGAATCGCATACGGTGTGCGTCAAAAGAACCCCGCTCCCTCACGGTCGCGGCTCGCAGGACATGATTTCATAACAATAGCTATGGCTGGCTTGTTGCGCATCAATGAGATCTATGTCTCGATCCAAGGTGAGAGCACCTGGTCGGGTCAGCGGTGCGTGTTTGTGCGGCTCACGGGCTGTCATCTGCGTTGCCACTACTGCGATACCGCATACGCATTTCATGAAGGCCAGCGGCAGTCGATCCAGGACATCTTGGATCAGGTCAATGGATACGCCTGCGATCTGGTCGAGATCACCGGGGGTGAGCCGCTATTGCAGCCGGGTGTCCATGAGCTGATGGAGCGGCTGTGTGACGGTGGCAAGGCCGTGCTGATCGAAACCAGCGGTGCGTGCGACATCGCACCATGCGACCCGCGTGTGATCCGGATCATGGACCTCAAGACGCCCGGCAGCGGCGAGGTGGATCGAAACCTATGGGCCAACATCGATCACCTCACGCACCGGGACGAGGTGAAATTCGTGGTCTGCGATCGTGATGATTATGAGTGGTCCAAGCAGGTGATCCAGCGGTACCAGCTGCACGAACGGGTGAAGGCGGTGCTGATGGGTGCAGCGGCGGCGGTGGACCCAGGCGAGCACGTCGCGGGTGTGCCCGGGTTGGATCTGCGTGAGTTAACGGATTGGGTGTTAGCCGACCGGCTGCCGGTACGGTTGCAGGTGCAGCTGCACAAGCTGATCTGGGAGCCGGTGGCGCGGGGGGTGTGAAAACCAGTCCCAATGACGATTTGGGCCTCCTAGCCAGATGATGATCAAAGCAAAAGATGAACGCATCGTGTATGAAAATGCCGCATTGAGAACATAAAAATGTCGAGTATACCCATCGGGTATGAGTTTGCCGCGTCGGGGTCACAAAAACGCCCAAGATTTCCCTGCCGCGGGCAAACCGGACCCCGTAAACCTGATCGGGACTGGTATATACTCCTGCCGCCGCGTGCGGCCGGCTGACCGTCAATTCATCTCATCCGGGACGGGTCTACCCCAGCCAGGCTTTAGGGCCATCGCACTTGAATTCGAAAACTGCCTCTTACGGGATATCCTCAAGGATCTCCCTTTACATCAGCGGGGCCATAAACGCGGGTCATCCCTTCTGGGAAACCAGAATCGAGAATGAACATTGGTCGCCCTGTAAAGGCAAAAATCGAATATCTGTCACATCAGGATTGCGATATCCCTGAGCCAGGCGTATTTTTTTGATTGAAATAGGTAAAATGGGTAAAATATTCTCGAATAACGGATTTAGGCAAGTCATTTCATTTTACAAACACACAGGAGTGAGCTATGGATTTGAAAATGTTAGGATGGCCAAGGTTCATTCGTGGTGTAGTTATAGCGGTGGCGGTATTGGCGGCAACGCCTTGTTGGGCGATTGTGGGTTCGTTTTTCTTAACAGGACACGATCCAGATTTTCACGCTACGCTTGGTGGCAATGCAACTGGCGCACAGCATATCAACACCGCCGCGATCGACTTTGTGATGGACCCAGGGTTTAATGTGTTTGTAAAGGGCGGGGTGAACAAGTTCTTATTTGTAGAAAGCAAGGGTTCTGTCCTAGGCACTCACGCCCGAGGGGTCGATGGTATCGTGGCCAGCGGATATACCCTTGGCACCGACTTCGAACACCATGATTCCACGACGCTAAATGCCGAGCTGGATCTGCTTGGGACCAAGTACAGCGCGGTCGTGGTCGCCTCTGATTTTGGGGGGCTGCTAAAGCAGGCGGAGCTGGATATCCTCAACGCCCGATCAGGCGACATCATCAGCTTCTTAAATTCAGGTGGCGGGATTTATGCGATGGCGGAGAGCAACAGCGGCGTGGGCTTGACACCCGACGGCGGGCACTTTGGATTCCTGCCGTTCCTGGTCACCAGCACCGCATTTAACCAGACTGAAATGGGGATCCAGGTCACACCGTTCGGATCTAACCTTGGTTTGATCAATGCCGATGTGAACGGCAACGTCTCGCACAACATTTTCAATGGCACATTTGGGCTTAAGATCGTGGATTTTGACCCCGATGACAACATCCTCACGCTCGCTGGCCGCGGTATCGTCACCGATAATGGCATTGTTGATTCAGTTGATTCAGGTGTCCCTGAACCGTTAAACGCATCGTTGGCAGTCATGGGGTTGGGTGTGCTGATGACGCGGCTGTGCCGACACGTCTGTTAAAACAGGCCTGTTTCCATTTCAAAGGATTTTCGACCCCCGGTTTCGGCCGGGGGTCATTCTTTGGTATACCCATCGGGTATGCGTTTGCCGCGTCGGGATCACAAAAACACCGAAGATTTTCCTGCCGCGGGCCAACGGGACCCCGTAAACCTGATCGGGACTGGTATAAACCGGGGTTTGAAGACCGACGTGGCGGGCCAGTAGGATGATTGATGTGTCCTTTTGTGAGCAAGTGTTCCTTGCCCGATGCATCCTTCTTTGTTGTAGCAGGGTTAATTCAACACCATGTGGATCCAACTGACCAAGAGCTTCCGGTTTGAGGCGGCACACTGGTTGCCGACGTTCCCCGAGGGGCATAAGTGTCGGCGGTTGCATGGGCATTCGTTCTGTGTGGATGTACTCGTGGCCGGAGAGGTGCCGCCGGAGCAGGGATACCTAATCGATTACGGGCAGATCAAGGACGCGGTCGAGCCCATCCGCCAGCAGCTGGACCACTACCTGCTCAATGAGATCGAAGGCTTGGAAAACCCGACCGCCGAGCAGATCGCTAAGTGGGTCTACGACCGGCTCAAGCCGGCCCTGCCGCTGCTGGACGCGATCCGTGTGCGTGAGACGTGCACGACCGAGGCGCTGTATCGCGGCCCGATCCCAACAACACCAAGCGATCAAAGCGGGGGAGGCTGATGCAGGTGTGGATCCAAGTCGGTGCTTCGGGTGCGTTGGTGGCGGGTGTGCTGTGGTGGATGTGGCGTCTGCCGCGGCGGGGTGAGGCGATGCTGGCCGTGGCGCCGGTGATGGCGCTGGGCAGTGTCTGGTTGGGGTTGGCTGGGGTGGGTCTGTCGCTGGGGCTGTGGTGGGTGACACTGCCGGACTGGCTGGTGGCGGTGGTGCTGCTGGTGTTCGACCCCGCATCAATCGCGGCGGGTGTGCTGGTGCTGTGGGCCTACCGGGGCGATCGCTCGGGTGAGACGACCGTATGGCTGCAGCGTCAGCAGGCGTGGGTGGGCATTGGGCTGGGTTTGGCTGCGGTGGCGGTGGGGTACTGGTATGTGATGACCCACAAGCCGCTGTTCACGCCGGTGGGGGTGTGATCAATACCCACCCGCGATCGGCGGGTTGACGCAAAACGGTTCGTCGTTGGTATGGGCGGGTATGAAGGCATACCCCCGGCAGGATTCGAACCTGCGACATCCGGCTTAGAAGGCCGGCGCTCTATCCAGCTGAGCTACGGGGGCGGTCGTGGCGATATTATTGAACAATGAATTTTCCAATCAACATCACCTGCTTTGAAGATCCCTATTGCCCGCTCCCTTACGGTCGCGGCTCGTTGAAGGGGTGATTCAATCTTCAATAGTATACCGGTCCCGAACGCAGTTGACGGTGCGCCCTGCCGTCCGCGGGCGAACCGGACCCCGTCAACCCGATCGGGACCGGCTGATATCCTTGCCGGGCATCGGGGATGCAAAATGTGATGGTGCTAAGGGCTTTTATCCTAGAGAGGTCTCGCGGTCGGCTTCGTACACCCCGATTGGGGTGGTGTCGAGGCCTAAGAAGTTTGCCAGCAAACGGGGGCCTTGGGTCGTTAAGAAGCTTTCGGGGTGGAACTGGACGCCTTCGAGCATCGCGTGCCCCCCAAAGCTTGGCTTGGCGCGCAGGCCCATGACCTCGCCTTGCTGTGTCCAGGCGCTGATCTCGAACCGCTGGTGGTCGAAGGAGTCTTTCTGGATCACCAGGCTGTGGTACCGCGTCGCGGTAAAGGGGTTGCTAAGCCCGGCGAAGAGGGTCTTGCCGTCGTGGTAGATCGGGGAGGTCTTGCCGTGCATCAGCCGGTCGTTGCGGCCCACGGTCATGCCGAATGTTTCGCCGATGCACTGGTGGCCTAAACAAACGCCAAGCAGCGGCACCTTCCCGGCCAACGCGCGGATGATACCGTTCGACACCCCGCCTTGTTTAGGAGTGCACGGCCCCGGTGAGATGATCACGTGATCGGGCTTAAGCGCAACGGCTTGATCGGCGGTGATCTTATCGTTGCGCACGACCCGCAAGTCGATACCCATCGGGTATGAGTCTGCCGCGTGGGGATCACCAAAACGCCCAAGATTGCCCTGCCGCGGGCGAACGGGATCCTGTAAACCTGATCGAGACTGATATAACTCGCCGATCCGCTGGACCAGGTTGTAGGTGAAGCTGTCGTAGTTGTCGATCAGCAGGATCATGGCAGGGTATTGTATACCCATCGGGTATGCGTTTGCCGCGTGGGGATCACCAAAACGCCTAAGAGCGCCCGCGACCGACCCGCAAGCGGCCTGACCATAGCCTGTGCATCGCGGGCACCCTCGATCAGTTCACCGCGCCCGGCGGTTCAAGCCGATCGGGGCCCAGCGTGACCAGCGTCATGTGCCCAGGCGTGTTGGCACGCACAAAGCCGTTGAGTTGGTCGAGGGTGATCGCGTCGACCCTGGCTGCCAGCTGGTCGAGCGTGCGGGGGTGGCCGTAGATGTATTGATCGCCCGCGATCGCGCTGGACCGGGCGCCGGTCGATTCGCCCTGCATGACCAGGCGCGACTTCATCCCCACAATCGCCCGCTGGAACTCGCTCTCATCCACGCCTTGGCTTAACTGCATCAGCTGTTCAACCAAGACATCGAGTGTCTCCTGTGCGCGTGGCGCGGTGGTGCCGGCGTAGCTGAGCAGCGTGCCGTATCGCTTGTGCCCGCTGTAGCTGGCAAACACCGAGTAGCACAGCCCGCGTTTCTCACGCACCTGGGTAAACAGCCGCCCGCTCATCCCGCCGCTGAGCACCGCGGTGGCTGCACGCTGCAAGATGCTGTTTTCATCGGGCTCGGGCACCGCGTCGTACGCCAACCCGATATGCACCTGCACGCTGGGCGTGGTGATGTGCCGGTACCCGCGCGGTGCGTCGGTGGGGTCTTGCTGGTCAGGCGGCTGGCCCCGCCAATCCCCTAAGTGTTGCTCGACTTGGGCTTGCAGCTCGGGCCAATCGAACCGCCCGGCAAACCCCAGGATCGCCCCGTTAGGCACCACCGTTTGTTGCCAGTATTGACACACCTGATCGAGCGTGATCGATTCGAGGTGCTCACGGACACCCAACGAGGATCGCCCAAACGGCTGGGGGTGGTGCTGCTGACGCAGCTGCTCAAAGATTTTTTGTTGGGGTTCGTCTTCGAGTGCGTCCAGGGCCTGCAGCGCCAGGTCTCGGCTGGGTTCAAGCGTCCCGGGTTCGAGGTTGGGGCGGCGGACCATGTCCAGCAGCAGCGGCAGCGCTTCGGGCAGCTTTGAGCCGATCATCGTCGCGCCAAGCGACAGATGGTGGGTTTGAACGCTGGTGCCACGCTGCACACCCAGTTGATCCAGGGCGTTGCTGTGGGCCTTGGCGTCTAAGCCGCCGGCCCCGCGGCAGACCATCTCGGCCAACAGCCCGCCAACCCCTTGCTGATCCGCTGGTTCGTACGCCACGCCCGCAGGCGTCAGCAGCGTCATCGCCAGCGACCCAGCGCCCGCGATCGGCTCGGCGACCAGCCACAGCCCATTATCCAATTGATGCTGAAAGATCTCACTCATGGCCGGCATTGTATACCCATTGGGTATGGGTTTGCCGCGTGGGCATCACCAAAACACCCAAGATTGCCCTGCAGCGGACGAACGGAACCCCATCAACCGGATCGGGACTGGTATAGCGGGGATTCACCGGCTCATGGTTGGGTGGGCTCAACCGGTCCTGGGCGTGATTGGCGTTGGCCGATCTGACGCAGGATCAGCACAACCATCACCACATTGAGTGCTGCGAACGCGACGATCGATAGGTCGCGGAGCGTGGCGGGGTTGGCCTCGGTGATACGCCGGTAGAGCCTGACGAACACGGCTTTGCCGCCGGTGTCACCAAGCAACATCGATCGGTTCACCCCATAAAAAAAGTTGATCGCCCAAGAGATCGACATCACCCCAAACAGGATCAACCCGGCGGCAAACGGGCGGAACAGAAGCACAACGCTTGGGACCAGCAGCAGGTAGTACTCCGGGTTGATGTGGTAAAACAGCAGGTAGACGCACGCCAGCATCGCGGACACCAGCCGGACGACATCCAGGGGTGCAAGGCAGACCCCGCGTGCCTTGACCAGCGCCAGAGGCATCAACCCCCCCACCAATGCAAACGGGGCCGACAGGTGCTTGGCTTGGGCGTTGGACAGATCCAACCACGGCCCGATCAACGCCCAGATGCTGATGCTGTTAGCGATCGCGGGGTCGAACCCAACCAGCGGGGACAGCTGGCCACGCGCCCGGAACGAGAGGGTGACCACGGCGTAGACCGCGGCAACAGGGGCAAAGCCGATGCAGGCCCGGCGTAGCAGGCCGCCGATCGGGCGGATCGGCTGCGACAGGATCAGCCCGGCCAAGGGCACCAAGAAAAAAATCTTCGCCCCCACCACACCCAGCCCACAGACAAAGATCGCCAGCGTCATCCGCTGCTGGAGCACCAGCAGGAACACCACGCTTAAGCACAGCAGGCTGATGGTTTCTTCTTGGCTCATGACCGTGCTGGTCATCCACGTGATCGGGGCCAGGATGTAGCACGCCGCGATCAGCCGGCGGTGGTTGTCGGCGGGGAACCGGTCGCAGATCAACGCCCACAGCACCGGCCAGGCCATCAATTCGTAAGCAATAAATGTGCTGCGCAGCGCCACGAACCACGAAAGCACCTGTGACAACGGGTACCCCAACAGCCACATCAGCGGCGGCACCAGCGGCGGGAAGGCCTGGGGGGCCGTGGTCGGGCGTGCCAACAAGATCTGCAGCGGGTCCTGGACAAAGAGGATCTGAAACCGCGTGTCGTCTGCGATCTCTCGCCCACCCAGGAAATGGTAGAGGATCGCTAGCAACCCGAATCGGCAGACGAGCAGGGCACCGAAAAAGATCGTCCCTTCTGCCCATGGGACTGGGGTGGGGGGGGCTAACGGGTCGAGACGATTCGCCATTTGAGTGGTCATTCCTCTTGCTCAGCAGCTGGTATGGGCAGCGTGATCGATCAACGCAACAGTTGGGCAGTATGCCCCCCAGATTTGTTAAAACATAAAACCCTTCGAGGCGCTTAGGAAAACAATCACCACCGCGGTAATGGCCGTGGCGTAGCTCACCGGGTCTTTGAGCGCAAACACGATCGGGTCGTCGTGGAGGCAGCGCCGCTTGGCGATAAACCACACCCGCACGACCCAATACAAGAGCAGCGGGCACATCAGCCACAGGAACCCGCGGTTGGGGTAGTGCCGCACCGCCGTCTCGCTCTCGCTGATATACAGGCTAAACACCAGCACGGACAGCATGCCGCTGGCGATCCCTACCTGGGCGATGGTCTCTAAGTCGGTCACCACGTAGCCGCGTCGGCTTGATCTGGCTTTGCCCTGGCCTTGGAGCATCGCCAGCTCCGTGTACCGCTTGGCCAGCGCAAGGCTAAAGAACAAGAACATGGAAAACCCCATCAGCCAAGCCGAGACCTCAATCCCGGTAGCGACCCCGCCCGCGAGGATCCGCAGCGTGTACAGCCCCGCCAGCGTGACCACATCAACCAATAGCCGTTTCTTGAGGTCCAGGGTGTACGCTGTGGTCAGCAAGCCGTAGACACACAGGACCCCCAGGAACCGACCCGACACCACCGCGGCCAGCCCAAACGCCCCGATCAGCGACACCCAGCCCAGCGCGATCCCCATCGGGATCGGCACGCGGCCAGACGCGAACGGCCGGCGCCGTTTCGTGGGGTGTTTCCGGTCGGTTTCCAGGTCAACCAGGTCGTTGAAGATGTAGACCGCTGATGCACACAGGCAAAAACACAAAAAGGCGATGGCGCAGTCAACAATCTTATCGAGGTGGTGGTACTGATGGGCCAGCAGCAGCGGCAGGATCAGCAGCAGGTTCTTGCACCACTGGAAGGGGCGCATCGCTTGGATCGCAGCGCCCGGTGCGTGGTGGGATGGGAACACGCGTGTCAGCCGGCAGCCTTGGCGGTTCCACCGTTCGGCCTGCGCCGGCGACGCCACGGCGTATGATTGTGTTGCCGCCCGCCACAGCGGGATGTCCGCGTTGGCGTTGCCCACATAGTCAAATCCCTGGTCGCCATATCGGGCTTGGATGGCGTTGAGCTTGCCGGCGCCCTTGAGGTTGGTCTGCCCGTCACTGGCGATGACCTGATCGAAGATGCCCAGATGGTCGGCGATAGGGCGGGCGACGCGTTCGTCGGCGGCGGTGGTGAGCACCAGCGGTTGCCCCGCCGCTTGCCGGGCCCTTAAAAAATCCAGCAGCTCCCCGTGGTAGGGCAGCGTCGCGGGGTCCAGCCGGGTGTGCTGGGCCACGGCACGCTTCAAGCCGGCCCGTCCCTTGAATAGCCACCACGGCAGCGCTAAGGCGGTCAGCGGGCGGTGGCCCGTTAACGCCATGATCGATTCCCACAGCGTGTCGGTCACCACCAACGAACCATCCAGGTCAACGCACAGGGGTCGGGATGCAGCGGGGTCGTTCACCATTGGCCTAAATTGGGAATCGGAGTCGGCGGTTGTTATACCAATCCCGATCAGGTTGACGGGGTATCGGCCGGCTGCGACAGGGAAATACCCGGCGTTCTTGTGTTCCTGACGCGGCAAACGCATACCCGATGGGTATATACCCATCCCAGATGGACTTGGGGCCTATCGTCCGGCCGAGGCAGGTGAATCCTTGTTGTTTTTGTGTCTCCGATGCGGCATTTCATACGCGATGCGTAAACCAGCGGTTCGTTTCAACAAGCCGATTATCATAGCTGCTCGCGTAGCGGATAGAAACCGGGATTGACGCAGATGGGCATCCAGCCACCCGCCTGGTTAGACACCTTTTCTGGTAGACTCCAATCATGGCGCGAGAAACCTGGGCCGGCAAAGTCGTGAACCTGGTCGCAACGACGCAGAACGCCAAAGCGGATTGGGTCATTGTCAAGCTGTCCAACACAAACAGAAAGGCACCGCGATGGTACGCCCTGGAGCTAACGCGCCGCACGCCGACGGCGCTCGCCCAGCTCAACCTGCTCCGGGACGCACAAGGGTCTGGTAAGTCGGTGCGCTTGCTTGTTGATCGAGACAAGAGGCGCAGGTTCTGGCGGGAGGCGCTGATCCTGGCCGTGGAGTACCCCAGGCTCATCGGGGCTACGAACACCAAGGCTTTTAACGACTAACCACCACCGATCGAAACAAATGCCGGAAGGCCCGCCTTACTTTTTTCTCGACGCGGAAGATCGCCCCAAGACGAGCACCGTGGGTCGCTACGTGTATCTTGACCCAAATGGGACGTACGTATTCCCGACAGGCCACACCTATCCCGGATCTCACAAGGGCAGCGAGTTGCCCCCGATGTGGCGAGATCTCTTGCGCCTGATGGTCCGCTTAGACTACGACGAGGATCGCTTCCTGGGGGAGTACGTTCGACATGGAATCACCGAACTCGCACTGCCGTTCACCAGCGCCCGCGTCAGGATGAGCCAAGCCTGGGTATACTACAATAAACCCAAAAACCCGGACAACAGAATCCATTTCGGGTTGGACTTCAACGACGGGATCCTATCGCTGCCCCGCACGAACTTCGAGGTCGTGGCTGCCGCCGATGGAACCCTCGTGGGCTGGGACCCGAAAGTCGGACGGATCGCCCTGGAGCACGTTAGCGAAAACGGCCGTCGCTTCCGCACGCTCTATGGGCACTTACACTCAACCGAGCTGGTTCCCGACGACAGTGACCAACCCGCGAAGGCGGTTTTCCCGATGGGACGGCTGGTCCAACGTGGCGAGCGGGTCGGGCTGACCGGGATGCGCGACACTGAAAGCATCCACCTGCATTGGATGTTCGCGCTGCCTAGCACCATTCCCGATGGGTGGACCCCAGACCCTCCCGGCTTTCAGACGTGGGTGGAACAAAGGTGGCAAGGCCGAATCGAAATCCCCTGGCCCGGGCGTTGGAACGACTCTTGGGCCAAAACCGAGTGGTTCTTCTTCGACCCCTTCGGGATCTACGATCGTTTGCGCCCCACGTACCCCTACATTCCGGGTTACCAGCAGAGCTGCTTCTACTACCCGGTGACGCGCGGCCCAGGGACCTATGCGTTTGGGGCCTCCACTGAATCCCCCCACCAAGAAGACCGGATTCCCTACTTCTCGGCAGTACCCGCGCTGCGAGACGATCTAGCGGTCGGGCCCATTTCGTTGGGAGCGATGAGCGTGCTTGGAGAATAAACACAGTAGGCTAGGCCCATGCTCCTTGAGCCGGGTGCCTGTGGCACGCTGCGCTAGATGGGTATGAAAGCCCGTTGCTTGAGGTGGTACAACCATCTCGCAACATTCTTTTTATATACCAATCCCGATCAGGTTTACGGGGTAATCTGTGCCGTTGGAAAAATTGGTGCGGTTGCCGGTCGTTGGTCGATCTGAAGGGGTATGGCTGGGTTGAAGCTTTCACCTTTTGACATCGAACAGCTGCGTGCGGCGCATCGCAGCGTGTGTGACAAGCGTGAAGCGTATCGGATCAACACGGTAATTTTGTTGGGCAGCGGGTGGACCGAACAAGAGGTCGCCGAGGCGCTATTTCTTGATGCCGACACGCTGCGTCGGTTTGTGAAGCGTTACCGCGAAGGCGGCGTGGAGCGGCTGCTCACGTTCGAGTACCGCGGCGGGATCGCCAAGCTCACAACAAAACAAGAAACCCAACTCGACGAACACCTATCGCAACAGACCTACCTGCGGGCGGCCGACATCGCGGCGTATATCCAAACGACATTCGCTGTGACGTACTCAGTCAACGGCGTGACCGATCTGCTGCACCGCATGGGTTACGCGTACAAAAAGCCGAAGGTCGTGCCGGGCCAAGCCGACCTTCGCAAGCAACAGCGATTCCTGGCTAAGTACAGAAAACTACGGAAAAACAAGGACAAAACCGCTCCGGTCTACTTCATGGATGGCGTGCACCTCCAGCACAACACCGTTGCGGCGCACGGCTGGATCAAGCGTGGCGTGGCGAAAACGATCGCGACCAATACCGGTCGTCAACGGCTCAACATCAACGGCGCGATCAACATCGATTCATTAAACACCATCACCCGCACCGACCCAAGCGTTAACGCCCAATCGACGGTCGCGTTGCTCCAAGAGATCCAACGCAAGCATCCCGCAGCGAAAATGATCAATCTGATCTGCGACAACGCACGGTACTACCGCTCAAAAATCGTTAAAGCGTTTGTGAAAAAGTCGAAGATCAAGCTGATGTTCTTGCCGCCCTATTCGCCGAACCTGAACCTCATCGAGCGGCTATGGAAGTATGCGCGCAAACAGATCCTGTACAACCAATACCACAAAACATTCGCTGAATTCAAAGCCCACTGCCAAGCGTTTTTCGAATCGCTCCACAAGCACCAACAAGCGCTAAGCACCCTGCTGCGCGAAGAATTCGAAATCATCTGGCCCGACGCCCCGTAAACCGGACTGGAATGGGTATAAGGAGCAACGGGCATGTCAGGCAAGGTCACACGATTTGTGGGTTTGGACTACCATCAGGATTCGGTTCAGGTGTGTGTGATGGACGCGTCGGGCAAGATCCTGGGCAACCGGTCTTGCGGCAACGATTGGCGACAGATCGCGTGGCTGGGCTGACCACGCTCGGATAAAAGAATGGGACGACGACGATCCACCCGCTTGAAACTTGACAAACAACGGGCTTTCATAGAAGCCACAGGCACCCGGCACCGCGGGAAACTCATGCCCAAATCGGGATAAACCAGGTTCGACACCCCACCGTTGCAATGCTACAATAATATTCTATACCCATATTATAAAATGAATCCCTTCTTTTTAGTTAGCCCAATGTATGAGAGGAGTTGACCGTGAGCAAAGAACAGCCAGCCGGCGAACCCGAGACCATTGAAACCATCAGCGCCGCGGCCAGTGATAACCAGCAGCAAGTCCAGGTCCAAATCGACGACAGCGAGGTGCCGGTCACCTATAGCTCAACCGTGCGGGTTTGGGGATCCGCTGAAGAAGTCAACCTCGACTTCGCTGGCCCCTTGCGGCCGTCTGGGCCTAAATCCGCTAAGCTGAAAATCGATCAGCGGGTGACGCTTAATCCCTGGGCAGCAAAAAGGCTATGCCTGGCTTTAAATCAAGCAGTAGCACGCTACGAAAAGGTGTACGGCACGCTTGAGATCGATCCCCGCAAACGCATGGCCAACGCAAGCCCACCCAGCCCGACCCAAACCAACACAGCCCCGCCTGTGGGCAAGCTCTCTTAATGGCCCTCTTCAAGTAAGACCAAACACAACCGCCTACCACCCACAGTTATCCCCAGGTAAAACCGGGGGACGGCTGTGGTATTGCCATCCACCCGATCAACGGCTACAGCCGATCGGCTCCTGACCACCGGCTTAAACCCCACAGCCGTTACAGCCGATACAACCCATAGCCCAATATGGGCTCCCCAACCGGACCGACTAACAGCGGGCCAACCGTGTGCCCCAATCGCTTGCGTGACAGGTAATCCACGATGGCTCAGCCCAATCGACGCCGCAGCTGCCGCCAGCCGATCAATCGGCCCGCCAAGGTCCGCTGCCTTCAAAGCGGCAGGTACATGGCCGGCAAAACCCAAAACATCTCATCCAGCGGCGCTTTGCTTGAGGTCTACCTGCCATCGCTTATGGTCACCGGCCAACGCCTGGGCATAGGCATCGCTTGGGATAACCAACAAACCGTCCTGGGATCCGATCAGATGCTGCCCGCCACAGTCGTCCGCAGCCTAGGGCTCAACGGCATGCAACACGTCGCGGTCCAATTCGATCAACCCATTGAGATCGACGCGGTCGCATAAAGCATGATTGCCCCCGGACGTGCCGACGCCATCATTTTTATCAGACCCCACACGCCCAAGCCCACGACCTACAAGCATAGCTGCTGGCTGGCTTTTCGGTTTAGGTTGCCCAACGAGTTGTCCGATAGACCCTACGGCCTAAATGGCCGCCCCCCGTGCGCTATGCGCGTGGGCTTATCGCTGAGGAGTGTTTGGCTATGACCGACGAAAATCCCACCCTAACCCAAAGTACGACACCCCAAGCCAACCCGCTCGATAGCCTGAACGGCAACGAGGTGCCCGACCCCGAACAGGCGCTGAACCTGCTTGGCTCATTCCTCGACCAGCTCAGCGAGTGGCAGGAAGAGAGCGGCCAGCAATACGACCAGTTCCGCCAACGGCTCGAGCATGTCGCCACCCAGCAGGCCCAGCTGGATCGGCTACGCGCCGTACTCGATACACACCGCGCCAACCTCGAAGCACGACGCGCCGAACTCGACGCACAACGCTCAGAAGCCGAAGACCAACGACGCGAGCTAGAGTACCAGCACCACGAAAACGAGATGGCCCGCCAAAAACTCAACCAAGAGTGGGCCTCGCTCGTCGATGAAAAAACCGCACTGACCAACCGCAAGCGTGAATTCGAAGCCCAGGCCCAGGATTTTGAAGAACAATGCGACCAGCTCGAAGCCCTCAAAGACCAAGTCGAAAAGAAACGCCAAACCCTTGAGGCACGACGCGCCAAGCTCGACGCAGGACTCAAGAGAGCCGCCAACAAACAAAAACAGCTAGACCGAAAGTGGGCCTCGATCCAACAGCAGCAAGAACAGCTAAGCCAAGCCGCCCCCCGCAAACGCCCCGCACGGTCAAGCAGCGCCCGCGCCACACGCACCAAGCGGGCCCCCGCCAAAGCCGCCCGCAGAACCACACGGGCCGCGGCCGCCAAACCACGGGCCGCAAAGAAAACCAAATCAAAAACACGCGCGGCCGCCAAAACCAAACGCACAACCAAGCCAAAACCCAAAACCCAAAGCAGGGCCCGAACCACCCGCCGCAAAGCCGCCTAAACCAGAGGCAAGTGCGCCCCACAAGCAACGACCGTCAAACAACACCGGTTGTTTGCACCCATGCCTGGTGCCCCCTCCGCCCACGCCAGACAGGGTAATCCTCCATTGATATAGCCGCGGCACCCTGCCCCAGCCCTGCTACCAATCACCCAATCCGACGCTACAACGCCGCGACAAAACGTATGCAAGGGATTTGCCGTCTGTGTCGGTCGTAAGCCACAACCCCATGCCATACTCAGGCATTACCCATCTTTCAACCTTAGCCCGCCAAGATCAAAACCCGATTGAAAAAACAAACCCGAAACCATACACAAGAAGAACACAGCTATGCCCACACCCGACGCCCCGCAAAAGACGTCGAACACCAGCGATGCACCCAAGTCAAATCCATCGCCGCCCTTAGATGTCCCACACCCACTCGACGCCCTAAGCGACCTGGATCAACGCCTCAATCAGCTACGCTCCTGGGAAGCCGACTACGGCCCCATGATCCACCACCTCCGCAAACACATCGAGCTGGTCGCCCAGCAAGAAAACCAGGTCAAGGCCCGCACCGAAGAGATTGAACAACGCCACGCCGAGATCAGCCGACACACCAACGAGCTGGAAAAAAAACAAGCCCAGGTCGATGCCGCACAGCAAGAACTGGATCAACAAAAACAATCCATCCAAAGCCAGCAGTCCCAGCTGCAACAGCAATACCACCAACTCGAAGAGCAGCAGCAAGCATTCCATACCCAGAACCAGCTGCTTCAACAGCAGCAACGCGACCTGGCCCAGCAACTCGAGCCGCTCCAGCAGCAGCGCCAGGAGCTGGCTGAACAATGGGAAAAACTCGAACAGCAACGCCAAACCCTAAGCGATCAGCAGCAACAGGCCCACCAACACCAACAAGAACTCGACGATTACGACCAGCAGATCAAGCAGCGCCACCACCTCGAGTTGGCCGCCCAGCAAGATCAGATCCAGCAGCTTACCCAGGGCCTGGACACCCAACGCCAACAGCTTGAGCAACAGCAACACGAGTACGACCAACAAAAAAATCAACTCCGGTCACAATGGGATCTATTCAACACCCAGCGCGAACAATTTGAACACCAGCGCAACGAACTCGATGCCCAACGAGACCGACTCGAGCAGCAGCAGCACGACCTTGACGCCAAGCAGACCCAAGCCGGTCAACAACAACAAGCCTGCGCCCAGCTCCAAAGCCAGCTTCAGCAGCAAGCCAGCGACCTCAACGCCCAGCAGGATCAGCTTGAACAGCAACGCCAAGAGCTCACCAACCAGTGGGACCAGCTCGAACAGCAGCGAGGCGAGCTGGCCGCCAAGCGGGAACAAACCGAACAACAGCACAACCAATCGATTGAGCTGCGTGACCAGCTCCAGCGGGAACGGGAAGAACTCAGCACCCAGCGCGTTCAACTCGAAGAACACCAGCGACAACTCACCGAGCAAATGGATCAGCTCAAGCAGTACCACCACGAGCTGACCAACAAGCAAGACGGGATCGATTTGCAGCAGGGGGAACTGCTCAAGCTCCAAAACCAGCTCGAGCAGCAATACAGCGATCTCAACGCCCAGCGCGAACAGGCCGAACAACAACGCTCCGAGCTGACCAACGAATGGGAGCAGCTTGAACGCCAACGCTTCGAGCTGACCACACAACAAGAAAACCTCGATCAGCAGCGGGAACACCACACCCAGCTATCCGATCAATTCCAAGACCAGATCAACGCATTCAACGCTCAACGCGAGCAGGTCCAGCAAGACCACGCCCAGCTGGCCCAGCAGTGGGAACAGATCGAGCAGCAACGCAACCAGCTGGCCGCTCAACGCGACCAAATCGAGCAACAACAGGCCGAATCCGCTCAATACCACGACCAGGTCGCAGCCCAAACCAGTAAGTTAGATAATCAACGCCACGAACTCGCCCAGCAGCAAGAACAGCTCGAACAACAACAGGCCCAGCTAGACAGCCAACGCAACCAGCTTGAACAATACCACCACGAGCTGACCCAACAACGCAATCAGATGGAAGAAGATCGCAACCAACTCAGCGATCAGAATACCCAGCTCCAGCAGAAGTGGGACCAGCTCAACGATCACAGCAAGCAGATCGATGAACAACGCAGCCAGCTGGCCGATCAGCAAAACCAACTCGCTCAAGAACGCCAAGCATTCGCCACACAACACGATGGATTGGAACAGCGCCGCGCCGAACTCGACAATCAGCAGCAACAACTCCAAGCACAACAAGAACAGCTGGCCGCCCAACAAGACCAGCTCAACCAGCAGCGCCAAGAGCTGGCCGACCAGCAAGAGCAATCCCAGCAGCAGCACCGCGAGCTAGACGAACGCCAGCAGCAGATCGAATCCGCCCGTGTCCAGCTCGACGAGGACCGCGTCCAGCTCCAGCAGCACCGCGACGAGCTGGCCACCCAACAGGACCAGCTCAACCAGCAGCGTCAAGAGCTGGCCGATCAGCAAGAGCAATCCCAGCAGCAACGCCGCGAGCTAGACGAACGCCAGCAGCAGATCGAATCCGCCCGCGTCCAGCTCGACGACGACCGCGCCCAGCTCCAGCAGCACCGCGACGAGCTATCCGCCCAACAAGACCAACTCAACCAGCAGCGCCAAGAGCTGGCCGATCAGCAAGAGCAATCCCAGCAGCAGCACCGCGAGCTAGACGAACGCCAGCAGCAGATCGAATCCGCCCGCGTCCAGCTCGACGACGACCGCGCGCAGCTCCAGCAGCACCGCGACGAGCTGGCCACCCAACAAGACCAACTCAACCAGCAGCGTCAAGAGCTGGCCGATCAGCAAGAGCAATCCCAGCAGCAGCACCGCGAGCTAGACGAACGCCAGCAGCAGATCGAATCCGCCCGCGTCCAGCTCGACGACGACCGCGCGCAGCTCCAGCAGCACCGCGACGAGCTGTCCGCCCAACAAGACCAACTCAACCAGCAGCGTCAAGAGCTGGCCGATCAACAAGAGCAATCCCAGCAGGACTACCACGAGCTGGCCGCCCAGCGTGAGCAGGCCCAGCAGCAACGCCGCGAGCTAGACGAACGCCAGCAGCAGATCGATCTCCAACAAGACCAGCTCAACCAGCAGCAGCAGCATATCGATCAACAGGCCACCGAGCTGGCTCAACAGCAGCAGCAGATCGAAGCCGACCGTACCCAGATCGACGATGACCGCGCCCAGATCGACGAGCAACGCGCCCAACTCGCCCAACAGCAACAACAATTCGAAGACCAACAAGCACAGCTAGCCACCCAGCAAGAACAATTCAAACAGCAGCACGATGAATTCAACCAGCAGACCCAGCAATCCCAGAAATACCAAACCCAGCTCGACGCCCAGCAAGAGCAACTCGTCGAACAGCAGCAACAACTCGAACAGCAGCAAGAAGACCTAGCCGCCCAGCAACAGCGGCTCGAGCAAGAACAGCAAGACACCCAGGCCCGGCTAGAGCAAAACCAACAGGACCGACTCGAACTCGACCAGCAACACGACCAGCTAACCCAGCAGCAACAACAACTCCAGCAAGACCGCGACGCGGTGACCCAGCAGCAAGAGCAAATCGCTCAAGACCGCGCCCAGCTCGACGAGCAACGCCAAGGCTGCCAGGAACAAGAAAGCCAGCTCAACGAACGCGCGAAATTAATCCAAACCCAGCAAGCCGAAGCAGACACGAAACGCCAGCAGGCCCAAGAAGAATGGGCCAAAGCCCAAGAGGAACGCGGCATACTACTCGAACTCAAAGAGATGCTACACAACAGCGAGCAGCGCATGATCCGCCGCTGGGCCACCGGCCGCACCTCGGAGCTGATCATCCGCATGTCCCTGCTGGCCGTGCTGGTCGCGATCTTCAGCTTTACCGCCGGCTACTACCTATCGCGAAGATACCAGCCAACCCTGTTCGATGACGCACAGCTCGAACTGTCTATCGCGATGTTCGCCGGATCGTCCGTCGTCGCGGTCCTCGGCTGGGGCTTGGTCTGGTGGCGGCTGTCGCGATCCAAGTCCGTCACCAGCGAGGGCCAGTCACTGCCCCAATACCTCCAAGAAACAAAAAAAGCATTGGATCAATCGGGTGACATGTAAGATGTATGTGTTGCAGCGGTGTACTAGCCACTATCCACCCAACACCGTGGGCAGCTAAGAGAGAAAAATACACCAATCCCGATCAGGTTGACGGGGTCCGGTTCGCCCGCGGCAAGGAAATCTTTGGCGTTTTGGTGATCCCGACGCGGCAACCGCATACCCGATGGGTATACGCCCCGGCATGGTCCATACGCGCCCGACCGATCAACCCGTGGCTGCGACACCCATCAATCAAGCAGCCACCCAACAGCCACCCCCCATCAATGCCCGTGCGCTTTATCCGTTGGCGGTGCATGCAATTCAAAGCTGTACCAATGGTGCTGGGGCAGATGGAACGAGATCCCTTCAACCACCGCATCGATCCGATAGTTCCACCACCCCGCGTGCGCGTGCCAGCTAGGGACCTCCACCCGCCACCGCCCACGACCCGCCGGCCGCATCGACGCCGTGGCCCAACCCGGCAACCCCGGCACCTGATACGTCAGCACCGCGTCCGATACCGCCAACCCACCCGCGATCAGATCAAACCGGACCGGGTGCCCGCTGTGGCTGTGAGACACGTCCACACGCAGCTTCTTGGCAATGTATGACCGCTGGTCCAGCACCCGCACCCGCCGCGGCGACACAGGCGAATAAAACGCATACGGCTTTCCACCCTTCACGATATCGAGGTAATACTCGATCGTCTGACCCACCACCGACAGATCAACCGGCAGGCTGGCCCAAAGCTGCCGACCCCCAACACGGGACGCCAACGGTTGACGCCGGTAACCCGGCTCACCCGCCAAACGGTAAAATACTTCACCGCTAGCCGACTCACCCTCCTTTAGCTTGACATCCACCGCAACCGGGTACGCCTGCCCAACCAACACATACGCCTCACCGGTATGACGCACACCCGAGCAGCCACCCAACCACACCGCCAACAAGACCACCCAACCCAACCCATCGAAAAAACGAACCATCCCGTTGCGCTTGACACACAGCTCTGACATACGCAGAGAGTATAGCAAGATCATGATTTTTTTCTTGACCCAACACAGGATCCGGTTATATTCAAGCGGATAAGAAGCAAACATATTCTCCTTCGAGTCTATCTAACCCAGCGGTCCTTTGATAACGAAGGAGGCAACCCATGAAGGCACACCGCTACGCTGCGCTTAGACCACCCCGGCAACCACCCCGCGATCCCTATCCCCGATGACGTGACGGCCAGCCGCGGGTCTGCCGCAGGGGGACCACCCCTGTGGTGATGTCCCCGACGCGGCTATGTCATGCCCGGTGCGTATCGCTCAACAGACGCCGTAGCGGGAGACCCTCCCCAGCGATATGGATCGTCCTTATTTTTCTTGTCGCGTTTCGAACACACTTGTTTACAAAAGGAGAACCATCGTGACACCACGCAACAAACTCAAACACATCGTCCAGCTCGCCGTGTTGGCCACAGCGGCCGCCGCCCCGCCCGCCACCGCGGCTCAACTCACCATGAGGATTGAGCAAACCACCGTCCCCCTAGGCGTTGTCCCCGGCCAGACGATCCAGGGCAGCTTTGTCGCCTACGACTTCTTCACGACCTCGGACCAAGACATCCGAGGGATCTCGTTACGGGTCACCCCCAGCGCCGGCTTAGAGATCTTCAATATCGATCGTACCCTCTTAGGCGGCACGATCTTCGTGGGGAACGTAGAGCCTTTCCCAAGCGAGCCACCCGAGACCCAATTCGATACCTTTGTGAATATCCCTGTGCCTCCCGAAACACGCCTGCAGGACATCGATCTACTAGGCAGAGCAAGTGGAGGCCCAGCCATGACTCCCCCCGCCTTCGGCCCCGATTTTTTTAGTGTCTCCTGGGGGGACCGTATCATTTCCGGGCCACAAACCGATTTCCGATTCGCGCGGGTAACGCTGGGCCCGATCGATCGAACCACTTCCGGTCTCGCCGGCCTAATCAACGCACCGGGTACTTTTGATCTTACACTTGTTGTTGAAGACACAGCGCCACCCCTTTTTCAAGCAGATTTTACGTTTAGTGGTGTCTTACCCGAACCAGGCACGCTGGCGTTGCTGACCGGCGGCGTGCTCTTAGCCCCGCGAAGACGCACCGCATAACAAACAGGCTTGACAGATCACCCTGGCCCACTCGATAAGGCGGATCTTTAGCCATCACATACACGCACTTTTCATCCAGGTGTTCCGCCTGGCGTTCAGGGTTGGCCAGCAGACCCATCCCGGATGAATTGGCGGTCTGTCTGTTCGCCCGCGGCAGGGAAATCTTGGGCGTTTTGGTGATCCCGACGCGGCAAACGCATGCCCGATAGGTATACAACAGGTTGATCCGGCGTGGGTGTTGGCGGGTGTAAACGGCGGAGCAAAAGTGCGGCGGGTGGCGGGGTAAAAATGCAGCGCCCGGTGCGTAATGTCACCCGCTCGTGGCGGGACGTCAAGTTCCTTTTATGGCCGCTTGGATCGGCGTCGTCTTTGTCGTTGCTTGGATTCGCGTAGCCGGTAGCTCTCACCGTTGGCTTCGAGGATGTGCACGCGGTGCGTGAGCCGATCCAGGATGGCCCCGGTGAGGCGTTGGTTGCCACAGACCTCGGTCCACTGCTCGAACGGGAGGTTGGTGGTCACGATGACGCTCACCCGCTCGTAGGCTCGGCTGATCACCTCGAACAGCAGCTCGGCGCCGACCTTCTTAAACGGCACGTAGCCCAGCTCATCAAGGATCAACAGGTCCTGACGCTCCAGCTGACGCAGGGCGCGTTGGAGCTGGCGGTCGTCACGGGCTTCGGTCAGCTGGGTCGCCAACGCGGTGACGGCCCCGAACCGTACCCGCCGACCCTGGGTAGCGGCGATAAAACCCAACGCCGTAGCGATGTGGGTTTTGCCGGTGCCGCTCTTGCCTACCAACAGCACGTTCTCATGATGATCGATGTATTGGCCGGTGGTCAGCTCACGGATCAGCGGTTCGTTGAGCGATGGCTGAGCTTTGAAGTCGAAGGTGTCCAGCGTCTTGATCACGGGGAACTTCGCGGCCTTGATGCGTCGCTCGGCGGCTCGCTTGTCGCGGTCAATCAGTTCTCGTTCGGCTAGCCTCAGCAGGTAGGTCGGGTAGTCGCAACGCTCCTTCGAGCACGACGCGGCGACTGAGGCGTACTCCCGCAGCATGGTCGGCAGCTTCAATGTCTTGAGGTGATGCTCCAGCAGCACCGTGGGTTTCTTGGCCTGGCTCATCGATCACCTCCCACGCCCAACAGGCTGCGGTAATCATGGACATCCGTGGACGCGACGTGGACGTGACGCAGGTGATCGCGGCCATCGAGGCGGAAGGTGGTGCGGCCCCAGGGTTCCGGGGGTGGGATGTACTGGGCGATGCAGTCGCGGCTGTGAGTGCGCATGGCCAAGCCTTGGCGGACCGCCCGTTCCAGTTCCCTCATCGGGTGAAGTTCCAGAAGACGCAGCACACGGATGTACTCACGTGTACCTTCATGATCTTGCTCGTCTTCAAGGCGACGACGCAACACCCCAAAGCACGAAGGCAAGACCCAGCCCTCTAGCGGCCGGGCGTGATCCAATGCCCCGGGCTTGCGTTCCAACAGCGGCAGGTAGTGCTTCGGCTCGAAACGCACCTGCTGGCGATCCCAGCAGCGACGGTGCGTGGCGATCACCTTTTGCTGGTAGCCGATCTCGACCCGGTCGTAGTAACCCCGCACCGTCACCGGGTGATGGGCATACTCCACCGGGACCGAGTAATCGTTGTCGTCGAAACGCACCAACGACTCGCTGTTGGCCCGGCCGGGCCGCACCCGGCACGCGGCGAACGGGGCAGCCGGCAGCGGCCGAAACAATGCCCGTTCCTCGGCTAGCAACTGCCCCTTGCTCACGGATTGACCCCGCAGTCGACGCGTCAGATCTGACCGGCACGCTTCCAACAGATAGGCGTTGAGTTCATCCAGGTCTCGCACCTGTGGAACCGGCACGAAGAAGTTGAGACGCGCGAACTTGACCACCCCCTCGACCACGCCCTTCTCATTAGCCCGTCGCACCAGGCAGAAATGATGCTCGAACAGGTAGTGGCTCACCAGCTGAGCAAACCCCTGGGTGATCTGTCGCTGGCGGCAGCCTACGATTTTGCTCACCGCCACCTTAGAGTTGTCGTAGCTGATCCGCGTGGGCACGCCCCCGAAGAACTCGAACGCCCGCACGTGGCCTTCCCAGAACGTCTCCGTGCACTCCCGCTCGAATGCCATCACGAACATCGCGTCCGAATACGGCAAGGCCATCGCGAAGAATGCCACCTTCCGCAGCACCCCGTTGACGTTGGCCAACGCGAACCCGAAGTCCACCTGCGCTTCACCCGGACGGTGCACCAACGGCATGAACACCTCCCGGTGACGGGCTCGATGTTCACGCACCGCATCCTTGACCGTCGTGTAACCGCCTTCGAAGCTGTCTTCAGCCACCAGCCGCTGCCAGATCCGCTTCGCCGTGTGACGCTGCTTCTTGGGCAATGACGTATCCGATTTCAAGATCGTCTTGATCTTCGAGAGGTGGGGGCCAATCGTCGGCTTCTTGGGCGGCTGGCTACGCCGATACCCCGGTGGTTGGCTGTGATTCAGAATCTTCTCAAGCGTCTTCCAGTGCATCCCCGTCTCACGAAGGATCTGACGCTTGCTCACCCCTTCCACCAATACCCGGCGGCGGATCTCTATCCACTGGTCCATGTCGCGGTACACTCCTGGGCCTCCTGCCTAATGGTGGTCTCGGCCGCCACCGTGGCCGCCGTAAGACCCACATTCTCAGAAGACCTCTCATGGGGTGCCGCACTTTTGCTCCGCCCCGCCACCCGCCGCACTTTTGCTCCGCCGTTTACAAATCTTGGGCGTTTTGGTGATCCCGACGCGGCAAACGCATGCCCGATAGGTATACAACAGGTTGATCCGGCGTGGGTGTTGGCGGGGTTGCCCCTGGATCGCCCCGGATGCTCTAGGGCAGTACAATAGAATCTCAGCTGTGAGGGTGGGGGGGGGAAATAAGATCCGCGGATGTGGCGGACCCGGCTGCGGGGTGTAGCTCAGTTTGGCAGAGCGCCTGCTTTGGGTGCAGGAAGTCGTCGGTTCAAATCCGGCCACCCCGATGTTTCACAGAATCGAGCCCTTCGGCGAGGACGTCGAAGGGCTTTCTTATGGTGTATTCAAGAGTTGTGTTGTTTAGCGTGTAGTTCAAACAGGTGATTCCCGGGACGCGGTGCTGCGATTTTGGTACGGCGTTTACAGCACCGACCGGCACGTCGAACTCGTGACCAATCGGGCCAAACGGGTGCTCGATGGCTGCGGGTTCCGGTTCTACAGCGACATCACCGCCAGCAAGGTGATGAACTATCTGCACGAGATGCGGGCCGATACTAAGGATCAACGCGGGATCAGCGCCCAGACGTTCAACTTTTATCTCCAGGCGATCAAGCAGTTCTGCCGCTGGATGGTCAAGGACCGCCGCACGACAGAGTCCCCCGTCGCTCGCCTGGATGGATTAAATGTCAAGACCGACCGCCGTCATGACCGCCGGGTCTTATCCATCGAGGAACTCATCAGGCTTCTGGACGCGACCCGCTACGGTCCTGACCGTAAAGGAATGACCGGACCTGAGCGGACTATGCTTTACCAGCTTGCAGTTGAGACTGGTTTGAGAGCGGGCGAACTGCGAAGTCTCACTCGCGCATCGTTTAGCTTGGATGGAGATACACCAACAGTCACGGTCGCGGCGGCCTATTCGAAGAGACGCCGCGAAGACACGTTGCCTCTTCGTTCTGAGTTGGCCGAGGAATTGCGGCTGTTCTTGTCCCAGATGGCACCAGCAACCCCAGTGTTCCGGATGCCCGATCGCAAACAGGCCGCCGAGATGTTCCGGGCCGACATCGAAGCGGCTGGGATCGTCTACCGGGACGATGCCGGCAAGGTCACGGATTTCCATAGCCTGCGACACACCTTCATCAGTAACCTTGCTGCAGGTGGGGTTCACCCAAAGGTGGTTCAGTCCTTGGCCCGACACTCCACGATCACGCTGACGATGGACCGATACACCCATAGCTATCACGGTGAACAAACCGAGGCGTTGAAGGCGTTGCCCATCCTACCGCCTACTGATCGCAAGAAGAATAAAAAAACCGGCACGGATAATGCATACTCTAGCCCCAAAAACTTGGCGCGCTGCTTGGCGCAAATTCATGGCTCAGATGAGACGCCCAGAGACGCTCAGAGCCGCAAGCGGCGAGCATCGAGAGAATCCGTAACTGATGTGAAGTCAACGAATAGTGCATTAACTCCTTGTCAAATAAGCGGTGGGGGTGGGATTCGAACCCACGGTGAACACGAGGTCCACGCCGGTTTTCAAGACCGGTGCATTCAACCGCTCTGCCACCCCACCGGGATGTTAGATCGTCTCGGTCATCAGGCTTTATTTCCTTACGAACGCGGGATCTGCGTGAATCCTCGTGGCCCTATTCTCCTGACCCGTTGAGTATACCAGAGTCTACCTCGTTATCACGAAATCATTGGTTTTAATGCGATGACCCAGTACTGGGCCATCGCAAGCACACCCTCTCACGGTTTTCTTACGGGTGGACGTGTGTCGTACCGGATCGGCGATCGCCAATGGTCGTGGGTCGTCGGCCGGACCGTTGTTTTATTTGATCACGACCTGATTCACATTGATGCCTCATCCTGTGAGGCAGGGAGTTATACCCGTTCCGATCAGGTTGACGGGTTGACCCGCCCGCAAGCCCGTCTCATCTGCCAACCGGTAGAGTATGACTCGTTCTGGTCCGGTCATCCCCTTGCGCACGGGTCCGTGATAGGTGCTCTCCATCAACCGGCTGGCCTGCCCCGAGGGTGTAACGTCGCATAGCGACAGGGTAACATCTTACTTCGCCTAAAGGCGAGGGCTTCTAACCCTCCCCGAAAGAGACAGTGATCCCCATTTCGATGCCGATTTCCAATAGATTACAATCGGGATCTAAGAAGCGTCGCTGTCGTCTTGCTGCGACATCGCATCGGCTGCGTCCAGCAGCTCCAGCGGCAGGTACGGGTGCTTCACATCGACGTTCATCCCCCGGTCCCTCGCCAGGCGACACAGGCCCAGGCCGATCAGGTCCCACCGATCACGGGGGTGATTCCCGCCTTTTTCTTGCAGCAGGTTCAGGCGGGTTTGCAACGCCCGACAAAAATTAGCTGAGTTCTTATTAGCCAAGCATGCAAGCATGTTGCCTGTGGCACGATGCAATCCATACTTATTCAATGGGGGGGGAGCCGAATCCTGTTTATCCAACAAAGCTTCTAATTCTTCTAGGACCTCGTCAACTAAGCCGGGTTGTTCTCTCAGCAGGGCAAAAGCAGTTCGAATTAAATTAAAATCAACGCCCGGGTCATACGCCTCAACGAAAGGAGCCGAGGCTAGGAAATGTGCAAAATCCATGTCACCAAGATAGATCGCTATACAGAAGCATTCGAATAATTCTTCTGGCTCATAAATATAATTTAGCTCAATCGCCATCTGCCAGTCTCGGACCGCGTTAAAAAAAGAATCTTGAGGACTTGATATTAATGAAAGTTGAATTGCTGAAAGGTCTAACCATTCTTTGGCTGTGGCTGCAAAAAATCCTCCATCGCAGAACTGGAGGGCTCTAGGACGTAGCCGTTGACAACATTTTAACGTACGCAGGCATTCATTGTGCCATGTTTCTAAATCATGGCTGTTTAGATACCAATCTAAACCATTGTGATGCTCTTGAGATACACTAGCAACAGAATCAAACTGATCTAAAAAGCCACCAATTTCATCGTCAAGAAGACGCCATATGTTTGGCACCAGTGTTATTTGCTCCAATTCCTCTTGCCATAACAAACTGTTTGGTGGAGAAACAGACATGTCGTACCCTAAAATAAACCCAGGGTCACTTCGGTATATGGTAAGCACATCTAATGGATCCGCTTCAGGCAACAAGCTCTTTGCTATGTCAGGACTAATCCAATGAGATAATGGCTCCCACTGCGTGTGGGGTAACGGCCCTCGATTGCCTGGGTAATACAGATTCCAGCCATCATGTATTTGGTAAAAGACAGAAAGTGTTTTCGCCAAAAAAGGGTCTGTGTGTTCTCGAAGAGCGATAGGCATGCCACCACGAAAAATGTAGGTATCTCCGTCAATATCAAAAAAATAAAGCAGGCTATATCGGTGTTCTTCTGTAAATAGCAATGCGACACCTTGTAAAACCCTCTGCAATGCCCTGTACGTTGTCGGTAAATAACAAGCAATTGGCGACCATAGGGTTCCAATGACAGCATGAGGCTCTGGTGATTCCACAATGTTAACCCATCCATGAGGCAGGCCTGGAGGTGCTTTAGATAATGGGCATACATGAATAGCAGGGCTGCCTTCATGCTGTACATGCTGAATGAGATGATCGATTTTTTCTTCAGACAATGTAATCATGGAAACGTCCCATTAAGGCCAGTTCCCACTACTAACAAGCCGCCGAAAGCTTTCGGCTGATTTATTAAGGGCACTAGCTGCAGAATCACTCATGCCCTGCTCTCTAGCAAAAGTCATAGGATTGTAATCTCGCCGCTTGCTATTGCACCCACCGTTGCCGTGGCAAGCGGGCATAAGGTTTCGTTCATCGTTGTGCAGATCGATAAGTTGATCTCGATCCATCCCCATTTTTTTTCCCAAGCTATACAGCCTTGCCCATCCAGCTCTATGGTCTGGTGTCATTTCAAGTTTTTTGATCACTTTTGTTACACCTTTGGCCGTTTTATATGTTGTTCCTTTCAAACTTTCTAGTTCCCCCGTAGTTCTTCCACAATAAGTGCATTTAGTATCTTTATTTTCCGTGTATTCTTTTTTTTTCTTGGCATAGCCGCCGTTCACTCTTCTTTTAGCGCTATTTCCAATGCTGTCTGCACTGCCGATTGAGCCACCTTGTCCCGATCCACCTGCCACGTTTGCAGCACCACCAGACACGTTTCATCTCCTTTATAGGATAATTGTTAACACGCCGGCACGGCTTGGAGCCCCGGGATATTGCCGCTGTTGTGCTCGCACCTGACTGTGAGGTGTGCCCATTTTTTGCCCTGGACCTTGACCTTGCCCGACCCGTCTTTGAGGGTAGCCTTGCCCATGAACTTGCTGGACTTGACGCCGCCCCCAGCGGTGCCGGCGTTGTCCCCGTTGGACTTGCTGAGCTTGTCACCCTTGCGCAGGGCTTGTTTGCCCTTGACCTTCACTTTTTTCGAGCCCTTCCCGTCGCTGCAGGTGCCGATGTTGGGGTAGGGCATCGGCACGGGCCCGCCCGGGCTGGGCGTCTTGCACACATCGATGGGCCCGGTGGTAATGCATTGGCCCTTGCCCGAATTGGTGCACACAGGAAACATAAGATCTCCTATCCCAAATGGATGGTTTTGCCGTTGATGTTGAAATCCCCGCCGGACTTCATGCGCGCGCGTTTGGTTTTTACCAAGAAACTCTCATCCGCCACGGTGCGGCACCGGCGCGACTTGATCTGGAACAGCCCTCTGACCCACGTATAGGCGTTGGCCACCCGCTGAACCAGGCGCTGCGCGGATAGCTGCAGGCGCACGGCCCGGAGATTCAAACGGGGTGAGGCGATATCGATGCGCTGGCGGCTTTTCACGCGCATCGGCTTGGCGCACGACAGGGTGATGCCGCCCTGGGGCGCATCGATGGCGAAATCGCCGGGCACGCGGAGTATGGTTTGGCCCGACCCCTTCAAGACGCCGATGGCATACACCGTCTGCTGATCTGGTTGTTCCTCCTGGTCTTGACCCGTTCCCTGCCCGATGATCAAAAGCTCGTCGCCGACCACGGGTTGGTAGGGCACCGCCAGGGCCATGCGTGCCTGGGCGCGGCTGCCCCCGGGCAATAGCACCTCCATCCAGCCGGGCTGGGGCAATACCGCCACCACGGTAGCGGGGCCCAACGTGGCGGCGGCAAGTGTACGGTGGGGTGTGTACGGATCATCCCCAGTAGTCGGGTGATCGGTTTGGCTTGCTAACGACGGCGGTTCGTCGTTGGGAGATAACCCGTTGTGTCCGGCATGGGTTGGTTCGGTTTGTACGGTTGGGGGCATGGCTAATCCTCCATCGTGTGTTTGACCATCAGCATGTTGGCGTTATCAAAATTGGCGCTGTCCGTAGCAGAGAAACAGAGGTTGGCTTCGTACAGATTCGATTCTTGAAAGTTGGCGTGCGAGAGATCGGCTTTTTGGATCGAAGCATCGAACAGCTTGGTCCGTACAATCTGCGCGTGCACGAGGCAGGCTTCATCGAAAACCGCTTCGGTGAGTTCCGTGGCATTAAACTTGGCCCAGCCCAGGTAGGCCAGTGAAAATTCAGCAGCTGTCAGGTCGGCTTGTGAGAAGTCGGCGCCGTAGAGCTCGCACTCTTCCCAAACAGACTCTTTGCCGGCGATGCGTTGGAATTGCCCTTCGCAGAAATTGGCCCCGGCGGCTTTGAGGCCCTGCATCTTGGCGTCCTGGGCTTGGACGTTCCTGCCCCAGGCGTTGGTGAGGGAGGCTTCAATGAGTGAAGCACGGGAAAGATTGGCGCGGTGCAGGCGCGTGTCGGACAGGTCCGCTTCGGTCAGGGCCGCGTCTTGCAGATCGGCTTCGGATAGGTCGGCCTCCGAAAAATCAGCATCCTTGGCGCGGATAGAGCGGAGGTTGGCTTGGCGCAGGTCGGCAGAGGTTAGGTCGGCGTCTTGCAAAATCGCCTGCGATAGATCGGCACCGGTGAGCTGGGCTTCGGATAGGTCCGCATTGGTCAAGTCGGTTCCTCGGCAGTTGGCTGCCCGCAGGTTTAGCCCTGCGAGTGTCGCGCCGGTGAGGTCTGCGCCGGCCAAATTGGCTTTGGCTAGGTTCACACCCTCCAAAACCGCCTCACGCAGGTTCATCCCGCTTAGGTCAACCCCCGACAGGTTCAGATCGGTCAGCTCGGCTTCTTCTAGGCTTTCCTTGTTTTGTATTTTTTCCATCACCTGTTCGACGGTCAGCTCGTCGTCGTCGGGTTCCTCAGGGGGTTCTTCTATTTCCAAATCGAAATCGTCAGAGTCATCCTCGGTTGGGCTTTGAACCCCAGCAACCACAGCAACCACAGCAGGATTGGAATCATCCGGCTGGGGTGCTGGCACCACCGCCACGATCGGCTCTTCGATCTCTTCGTCTTCTAGCTGTTCATCCTCGTCTTCGTCTATTTCATCCAGCTCGTCTTCGTCGGGTTCCTCTGATTCGAACTCTTCATCCTCTTCTTCCTTCTTGAGGATGGCGGTGACCATCGCATCATGACAGTCGTCGGGCGTTTGGGGCTGCTCGTCGGTGGGCTCGGTGGTGATGAAGTATCGTAGGACCTCTTCGAGTTTTTCCGTTTTGACGTTGGCGCAACCCCGCCACACCAACACCAACTGCTCCTGATCCATATCCACCCACAGCGTATCCAGATTCATGGGGACTTCGCGGAAATTCAGGCTTGCCCGGATGCGTTCTTCCAGAAAACACCGGACGCGTAAGCCAGGAAGTTTGCTGGTATATTGGGTGTGCTGCGGGTGTACATTCTCAAAAAAGAGGGATTCATCACCGTTTAAATAGTTGGGCAGCTGTTGGTCTTGGGGGGCGGCGTTGAAGAAAGACCAATCAAAATCCTCCGGGAACCACGGCCAACGCTTTCTAAGCCATTTTTTGTTGTAGGTGCCCACCTTGGCCATCCGCTGAGGCCAGGTTTGCGGAATCGGGCCGAACCCCGCCGGCTGTTCCCGTTTTGGGGTGTTGAGCGTCACGTCCTGGGGAAACTCGATATTGGGGTAGGGGTAGAGTGTTTCACCATCGGGGTAGGCGACGTAGTTGCACCCTTTGCCGATCGGGTTTTGCTTATAGCCCGTACCGCCGTAGGCGTATTCGTATGTCAGCGGAACCCGTTCAAACGGCTGAGGATCGCTGGGTTCTTGGGAGGTATCCCCCCTGCGGTCGCCCACGACCGTTAGCATCTTTTCATAGGCACCGACCCGGAACCGCACGGAGAGCATGGCGATAGGTTTCTCGTTAGGCGGGTAGCAGGTGCCCGTCAGAATCAGGTCCGTGTGTGGCTTGAAATAAGCGAAGTCCGATGGGTAACGAAGCAGCTTTTCCAGGTCTTGATCTCGATGATCGTCACCCGTGAGGCTAAGCTGTTCCTCATCTAAGACCGCCGGGCTGCCCCCCGGCTGGAGATTGAACGTGCCTTTCACGAGACAGGTCATGGACCATTGGGGAGGGGCGATCTTCCCAACCATCCAAGCGGCTTGGAGCGGGCTGTCGTTGATCATTTCCATCGAGGCGGGTCTCCCGGTTTCCAAATTTCAGCCAGGTATCGTTCTCTTTCCGAGCAGCGCACCTTCTTGAGGCGGGCATGATCCCAGCGGGTGTTTTTTCCCACCGCAGCATGGAGGTCAGCCCACAGCAGGTCGGAGGACGAAAAATCCGTTCCGTCGAATACCCCATGCGAAAGATTCGCGTAGTGAAGCTTGCTGTTGAGGAGTTTTGCGTTACGCGCGTCGGCTCGAGTGAAATCGGCTTCCCGAAGATCGGTGTATGAAAAATCCGCCCCGCGGGCAATCGCCTCTTCAAAGTGAGCCGACTGCAACACCGCGTTGGAAAAATCCGCCTGCTCGATGTTGGCTTGGTTGAACAGGGCGCTGGGGGCGGTAACGTCCCGCAATTGCGCCTTCATCAACACCGCGTTTTCAAAGCTGCACCCGCGGAGCACCGCACCGCTGAGCACTGCTTTGAGAAGATCACTTTCTGCCAGATCAGAGTCGGTCAGGTCGCACGTCGATAAGTCTACGCTGCCAAAGCAGCACCGCATGAGGCTGCACGATTGGAATAGCGTACGCACCAGCACGGCTCCACGGAAGTCGACATCGTCCATGGTGCTTTCGATCAGCTGGGTGTCTGTTAGGTCGGCGCCTCGGACACGGGCGGCGTCCAGGAAACAGTGTTTGAGTACGGCCTCATGAAGGATCGCCCCAGCAAGTATCGCATTGCCTAGGTCTGTCTCGGTCATCACGGCGCCGCCCAAAGCCGCCTGGGTAAGGTCTGCATCGGAGAAATCCACTTCGGTTAAGGTCGCACCGGTGAACCGGGTCCCCACGAGGGTGGCACCGGAAAAATCCGCACCGGTCAGGTCGCTGCCGCTCAGATCCGCACCCGACAGGTCCACCCCGGAAAGATCCGTGCGGCGGAGGTCGGCGTTCAATAGATTGGCGACGGTTATCAGCACACCCGTTAGGTCTGCCCCCTCAAATCGGGTCGATCCCAGCTTGGCATCGGTCAGATCAGACTCTGAAAGGTTGGCCTGGGCCAAATTGGCGCCGGTCAGATCGGCTCGGTTGAAGCAGGTGTTAGACAGATCAGCGTCTTCAAGGTCTGCTTGGGATAGATCCGCACCACCTAGATTTGATTCAGAAAAATCCAGGCCTTTTAAGTCGCGACCGTGCAAATCCAAGCCCCGCAGGCACGCTTCAGTAAAAACACCTCCCCGTAAAACATCGGGTAGGCATTTGATCGTTGACAGATCCGTTTCTGAGAAGACCGCGCCTTGAAGTACACAGGATTTCAAATCGCTGCCGGTGAAATCAGAACTGGGGAACGCGGTGTCTTGAAGCTGTGCGCGCGGCATGTGTGCGTAAGACAGATCGCATTGATCAAAAACACACGCTTTCAGATCGGTGTCTGAAAAATCGGTGTTGCGCAACGAGCTTCCATCAATCCGGCATTGCGCCATGCTCACCGAGGTGAAGTCGGAAAAATCCAACTTCACGGAATTGGCCTTCACGCCGATCCATCGGGCACCGCATAGCTGAACCCCACCCAGATCAACGGTATCGAGCACAACGTCCCGCCAACCCATGTCCACCGCACAGGCATTCGAAAAATCGGACTCAAACAGCAAGCTGTCGTGGCAATCCGCTCCAGCTAGATCGCTGTTGGCACAACATGTACCCAGGAACGTGCAAAACCCCAGCTTGGCGCGCCTCAGATCAACACCGACCATCTGAACGTCTTGGAATTTGGCGTGTGTCAATGTCGCCGATGCCAGGCAAGCGCCGCTGAGATCGACTCCCTGCCAGAGGGTCCCGTTTAGGTTGGCACCCGCCAGGTTGAGCCCACTTAGATCAAGCTGGTATAAAACCACCCCCGCCAACGATCCGCCACGCGCGACCGTTTCTAAAAACGCCTCTCGCGAATATTTTCTAAACCGTTGTTTTTGCACCGAAGCCCCCTACAACAAGTTAAGAGACCGTCAGGGTGGTTCCCTTGATCTTGGTGGGCCCGGTGATCTTGGTTTTCCCGGCCACCTTGGTGGGGCCCTTGAGCTTGATATTGGCGCCTTGCTGTTTCAGCGCCCCGCCGGCTTTGATATTGAACGCCCCGCCGGCCTGTTCTTTGATCGCCGCTCCGGCTTTAATACTAAATGCCCCGCCGGACTGCTGCTTGATGGGCCCGCCCGCTTTGACCTTCACCGGCCCGCCCGACGTGGCGGACATCTTGGCCCCGGCTTTGAGGTCGACCTTCGGGGAGCTCTGCTTGATGCTGCCGCCGGCGTTGACCATGTATTTCCCGCCGACCGCCATGGCCATCTTGGGGTTGGTAAACATGTGCCCACCCCCGACAGACTCCATGCGCTTGCCCGCTACCGTGACTAGGCTCGACCCGCCAACGGTTTCGGTCTGCCGGCCGCCGATCATGGAGCTGAGGTTCGAGCCAACCATGGAGTCAAGATTCGACCCGATATCCAACTTCTTGTTGGAGCCCACCGATTCGGCGTCGTCGGCAGCGACGCTGGTTTCGCGGTTGGCGTTGATGGCGTTGGTCTGGTTGCAGGCGATTGTGTTGGTCTGGTTGTTGTTGACGGTGTTGGTCTGGTCATTCTCCACGGTGGTGTCCATGTTGTGTTGGCCGTGGATCGAAACCGCTTCGGCGCCGGCGGTGTCATCCATCGTCATCCCATTGAAGCCGCCACCCTTGACCGTCTTGGATTTCATCCCGCTGGTCGCCCCAGCCCCGGGCAGGTCGGTCGGCGGGGTGTTGATCGCGTTGTAAACCCGCCCCGTGATGATCGGACGGTCGGGGTCGCCTTCCAGGTGTTCGACGATCACCTCCTCGCCGATCCGCGGCAAGTCGATTGCGCCGAATCCTTTCCCGGCGTGAACCTGAGAGACCCGCATCCAGCACGAGGCGCTTTCATCTGCGGGGTTGTGGCGGTCCCAGTGAAACTTGACTTTGACTTGGGCGAATTTGTCGGGCCAGATCTCTTGGCCGCTGGGGCCGACGACGACGGCGGTCTGTGGCCCTTGGACGATGGGCTTGGGGGTCGCCAGCGGCGGGCGGAAGGGCCGCTGGGTGTCAATCGCGGTGAAGCCGCACGAATAAACAAGCTCATCGGTGCCGTCCGAAGCCGTGTAACCCCCGGCGTCCAGGTGATAGGTAGCCGTGGTGATCAAATAGGTTTTGTTTTGATCGTCGATCGGGTGCTTGGTCAGCTTGAATTTGTATCCCACGCTGATCCCACGGGCGTCCGATACCCCCGAGGCGGTCTCATAGCAAGCCTCGATCTCTTCCATCCGTATCTTGGAGTAGGCTGTGCCCTCGGCGTTGTTGGTGTACTCCCCCGGGTAGTCGTAAACTTCATACTGCTTGAAATCCGACACCGGGAGCACCGTGCTGGTAATGGATTTAAGGTCGGTTTGGGGGGTTTTGAAGTTATAGTCGTTCAGGGTGTATTTCCCGGGCTGGAATTGGTGTTCCACAGCCCACTCGCTGATAAACTCGCCCCAGGAAAGCCCCTCGCTGACAGGCAGGTACTGGATTTCCTCGTACCCGGCGGCGTCCTCATGGGCGCTAGGCGAATCGGCTAGCACCAGCGTGTGGGTGTTTTGATCGTGTTTGAAGTAGTAATAGATACCCTCTTGTTCCATCAAGCGGCTGACGAAGTTAAAAGCGGTCTCCCGATATTGGACGCAGTATTCCCATTCGCGGTATTCACCGGTGAGTTTTTCTTCGAAGTGGCTAAACTCGAAAGCCCGAAACACCTCTTTAATAATCGTGGGGACGGTTTTTTTCTGAAAGATCCGACAATCCGACGTGCGCGTTAGGAACCACAGCCAGGGGACGAGGGTCGCCTGATAGTGGACGACATCGCCCTCGACACTCCTCTGGGCAAATCGGCTCACGTGTCCGTTGAAGTATCGGGTTTGGCCATCGGCCAGCTCGAGCTGGAGGGTCATAGGCTGACCGAGCAAGTCTTGGGCTTTGACTTTCTCAGGCTGCTGGCTAAACAGCTCAACCGTGTATTCAAAGGGCCTGCCCAGCTGTTCCGTGCCGGTCATGCTTTTGGGCAGCAGGGCGCTGGCCTCAAGCGGCGATAGGAGCGTTACGGGGTTTTCGTACGCAGTGCGGATTGTCGACATCGATGGAACCTCCACTTTAGAGTAAGGTTCATACCCCTTTCCGAGGCCATGTGTGTTGAAAGACGAAGCTACAACACTCTACCCGACATTTCCCAGATGGCCTCCGCCAACAGCGGTAAAGATTTACAGTTCGATATTTTACCGTCTGCATTAGGCTGCGCGAAGGTCTCTTTCCGTGAATCGGTGAATATTTTTCTGCATCCGGGCTTCTCGCGGCAGGAATGCGTGCCTGTTTTGTCCCGTTGGATATCCTGTTGGAGGATCCCGCCCATGTGACCGCCAGAATCACCCGCTTGTCCACGCTGCTCGGCCCTTCTTGCTCGATCATCCGGCCACGATCGGTGCCGGTGGCACGCCCAGCGGCTTGATCCGGTTGAGCACTTGTTTGAACAGGTCACGCTCCATCGCCACCTCAGCCAGATGAAAGGGCACGTATCGGGCGTGGCGGATCATCTTGGCGCCGATCTTGATCAGCTTGTCCCGCATTGTCGTCAGCGTCCAGTGCTTCACCGCCGTCGGCAGCGCTAACCGACGCAGGAAGTCATCCAAGTTGTAGGCCAACACGAACATCTGCAACCGCACTTGGTTGTCATCGAAGCGATGGCACGACAGACGTGTCCAGTTCAACGCGTACTTGCCTTCCTTGATCCACTGCTCAGCCAATCCACGCCGATCGTAGAACCGCGTCACCCGCTTGGCCGCCCCACCCAGGTTCGTCACGATAAACCCGATGCGGGGGAACAGTTCCCCTTGATGCCACTCGACCTTGGCCACCCCCCGACGTGGGTGACCGCCGACTTGAGATTGTCGTAGGCGATCCGCTTGGGGACGCCACCGAAGTAGGTCAACGCCCGCACGCGCCCATCCAGGAACGCCTCCAACGTCGCCCGCTCATACGGCCATGTAGGCGTGTTCCCTGCATAACCGTTCATCGATCTGCTGGCCCGTGTGGCGTTGCTTACGCGGTGCCGCCTTATCCTGCTCCAGCCACGCATCGATGATCGAGGTGTAGGGAGCCAGCACCCACTTGGTTCGTGGCTGAGCCATCCGGTACCCCGACGGTGTGGGATCAGCCAGCACCTTCGCGATCGTGTTCCGCGAATGACCCAGACGCCGCCGGATCTCGCGGATACTGAGCCCCTCCACCACATGCATCCGTCATATCAATTCGTAATCATCCACTGCCATCGCCTATCTGGCTTCCGTGTAAGGGGTTAAATCCCTACACGCTAAGGCCGCTGCAGTGGCTCAGTTTTCAATGAATGTTTCCAGCTAATGGGACAAAAGATGCTTTCACCCATCAAGATTCCAATGATTTAACGCTAGTCAATTCAAACGCAATGGCTTGCATCAATTGGGGAATCCAGAATCAGGGATTTGACAGCCTGATAAAGCTGTTTATATTGCCTAAATATTCTAAATTAACGTATAGGAGGCATCAAAATATTAAATAATATACACAATACTGCTCGTTGAGAGAGGGGCGGGCCGACCAAAGTGATGGAAGATTTTCTGGGGAAAAGCCTTTGCGCAGGAGGCTTCTGCCAGTGCGATAGTCACCAGTAGCCTTTGGGCGTTGTTGCCGGGGCTATTTTGTGAAATTATTTCATCCTATTTTTCAAGGAGATCGATCATGCAGCGAGATCGGATCCGTTCATTCGTGGAGGGTTATCTGAATTGGTCGAGCAACAGATCGAATAAGAAGGTGGAGCCAGCCTTAGAGCCAACGCAATACATGGAGCCGCTTGAGGCGCGGGTGCTGCTGTCAGCCAATATGTGGACCGACACGCTTAACGATGCATCGAGCGCTGCGATTGTGGCGGGCACGGAAATCGAGGCTGCAGAGGCTGTGGAACAGACGGGTCTCGTTATCATCGTAGACCCGGATGTAACTACCATCCACGACGAAACCAGCGGGCTGCAGAACACCCCGCCGAATCTTGATTCTACCACTAATGATAATGGTAACGACGTCGCCCTGGACCTTGATGGCACCGATCCAGACGTTCCTGATTTTCCCTTGGAGTTTTCTACCCGGTTGACCGCTCTGGGGTCGGATCCCTCGGGAGCAATTGGTGCGGCCCTGAGCGGTTACGACGGTAGCAACGACGGTTTGGTCGCACTCACGATCGATGGGAACGGGTTTACTATCGCGAATCTCGCGTTGACAGATGCTAATGGCGATCCACTTGATGGGGTCGACAGCGGCGTAATGACCACCGATAGCGGCAACAACATCTTCCTGTACACAGACACCGAAAACGACAATATCGTCGTAGGCCGCGAGGGCATGGGAACCACAGCCGACCCCAGCGGTGAGATCGCGTTGGCGATCTATCTGCAAGAGATACCGATCGATTTTGATGAAATGGACGTAAAGCTGTGGACCGTCCAGTACGAGGCGGTTTTCCATACCGTTCCTGGTGACGGAACGACTCCCCAGGGTTCCCATGATGAAGTGGATCCCGTCGACCTTACAGGTAATATTTTCGCCACCGTCTTCCGGAATCTGGAATTCGATCTCACCAATGCCCCGTCTGGCCAGAACCTGTTCATTATGTTCGGTGATGGGGACATCTCTGATGGCGACAGTGAGGTGGGGATCGTAGCCACCGGCCGAGAGCCTGCCGACCAGTCTGCCGGGGAGGGCATCACCTCGGGTGACACCGTCAACACCAGTCAGGCGGGGGGGCCCACGACCTTCGGGATCAACAACCAGATGCTCACCGCGTCGGCCGTCGAGGGCGAGGGTGATGGCATTTACTTTACGTTTGTCACGGGGCCGGAACCCGACTTCACCGTGCCCAACCTGACTCAAACCGAAGCGGATGTTGAAGAAAATATTCAATTTAGTGGTTACCTGGACGCGAAGGCAGCTGAGTTTGAAGTGGTCCAGTTGCAGGGGGGTAAGACCGCGGTTGTCAAGATCTCTGCTTATGACGAAGACGAACCTGCCACCAACGACTCGGGTGTCAATTTTGTTGATCAGCTCAACAACGATCCCCTCGTTCCGATTAACAGCGTTGAAGTCGTTGACTTCGACGGCGGCGGCGAAATCAACATCATGGATAACGGTGACGGCACGTTCAACATCTCCGGCGTCGAAGCGGGGGACCTCATCCGATACACCACGGAAGGCGATCACAACCGTGTCCTGATTGAGAACGATGGGGATGGTCGAGGTCAAGACAGCGCTAACTTCGACATCGGGGGCTTCAAGCTGATTCAGGCCGATTTCGCCTCGGCTGATGTGGGCGTCACCTTGTACTTCGAGGACGACGGGCCGACGATTGATGTGCAGATCGCAGCGGCGGCCGATCCGTTGGCGGTGGATGAGACGGACCTGACGCAAGATGCCACGGCGAACTTTGCGGACAACTTCAGCGTCACGTCCGACGGCGGGGCCGACGGCACGACCAGCACGAGCACCAGTTATGTCTTGAGCATCGGCACGGCCGGGGCGACGACTAATTTGGTGGACGTGGCCACGGGCCAGGCGGTGGTGCTGGTGGACAATGGCGGGGGCATTGAAGGGCGCACGGCGACCAGCAATGACCTGGTCTTCACGGTGAGCGTGGACGGGGATGGCAACGTCGAGCTGGACCAGACCCGGGCGTTGGAGCATCCGGACACGACGGACCATGACGACACGGTGACGTTAGATGCGGATCATATCGTGTTGACGCGCACGGACACGATCACCGACGGCGATAACGACACGGCCAGCGACAGCGAGAGCCTCGACATCGGCGCGGCCATGAGCTTCGACGACGACGGGCCGACGATTGACGTTCAGATCGTGGCGGCGGCCGATCCGTTGGCGGTGGATGAGACGGACCTGACGCAAGATGCCACGGCGAACTTTGCGGACAACTTCAGCGTCACGTCCGACGGCGGGGCCGACGGCACGACCAGCACGAGCACCAGTTATGTCTTGAGCATCGGCACGGCCGGGGCGACGACTAATTTGGTGGACGTGGCCACGGGCCAGGCGGTGGTGCTGGTGGACAATGACGGGGTCATCGAAGGGCGCACGGCGACCAGCAATGACCTGGTCTTCACCGTGAGCGTGGACGGGGATGGCAACGTCGAACTGGACCAGATCCGGGCGTTGGAGCATCCGGACACGACGGATCATGACGACACGGTGACGTTAGATGCGGATCATATTGTGTTGACGCGTACGGACACGATCACCGACGGCGACGGCGATACGGCCAGCGACAATGCGAGCCTGGATATCGGCGCGGCGATGAGCTTCGACGACGACGGGCCGGCCCTTGAGTTCGGCAACTTGGTTGGGACGGTCACCACAACTCCACAGGTCGGTTTCTGGGAGGGTCTTGCCGGGGCCGACCAGCCCGGGACCCTGTCTATCGTAGCAGTCGATACCGATCCTACGGCTGGCGGGACCCAGTTCGACATGGTCACCGCCGCCGGCGTTGTCACGACGGGAACCATTGAATTCGATGACACGACCGGTACGGGAACCTTAACGGCGGACTTTGATAACAACCCTGAAAACGGGGACGAAACGATCGGTTTTAGTCTGACCGTGAATCCCGACGGCACCTATGTCTTTACGCTCGATGAAGTGATTGTGGAAACGATCACGCTCAGCACGGATCAGGGCCAGCTCCCGGCAGGGGGCCCCGACCCGGTGCAAACCTTGAGATTCGGTGAAGGTCCTGATACGACCGATTTTGTCTTCTTCGCTGTCGATGCCGACACGGCGACTTCCGGCGGAGTCTTTGATCCCACAGATATTGTTCCAGCCATCGAGTTAGGCGAGCCCGATTTGACCGAAAGTGAACTCGAAAACGGATCGTTCGGGTTCTTCGATGAAGAGATCGAGATGAACGTCAGTGGTACCGGCATTGGCGTGAACAACAACGTCTTGCAGGGGTATGATCCTAGTGGTGGCGCCAGTGGTTCTATTGACGCATTTGATCCAGCCGACTTACCAGAGCTTGACGAGAGCTTTGTGATCAATCCAGAGCCTTTGGCCTCTGAGATCAAAGTCTTCATCAGCAAGACGGCGGGTGGCTTCCTGCCTCCGAATCCAGATGGATCTCTTCAGGGCAGGCCCAATAAGACGGATTACCTTTACTGGAACCTTTACGACGAGGAAGGCAATTTCACCGAGGCTATCCTCGTGACGAGTGATATGGTGTTCGACGAAGCCAACGTGGCGGCCGGCGGCACGGGCGAGAGATTGTGGTCGTTCACCCTCGATCTAGAAACCTTAAAGGATCTGGGCATTGTCAGCAGTGACTTTGGTCATTTTATCGATGCCCTCCAACTCACCATGGGCTTTGGCAACATCAAGATCCCGAAGATCGAGGTGGTGGTCAGAGGAGACAATCCGCCGAATGACATTTTCCTCGATTTTAGCGCCACACTCACCGATGCAGACGGTGACACGGCCACCAGTGCCTTTGCCATTGACCTGTATGGCAATGACGTCGATCAAATGTTTGATTACACCCTGGTTGATGCCGGGTCAGGAGACGACGCATTCAATGTCGATCTGGCTGCGATGCAGACCGAGTATTTTGTCCAGGGTTTCGATCCGACCAGTGAGGACAAGCTGGTGCTTCTCGGCGATTTAGGCGCTAATTTTGTTATTAACAACAGTGGTGCCGATAGCGTCGTTACGGTTACCGAATCTGGCGGTGAGATAACCACGGTCGTTGTCGAAGGTGTGGACCTTGAGCTAAGCGATATTATTAAGCTTGATATCGTTTAAGCCAGTTCGGTTAGTAGGCAGCACTTGTCTCTGATCGTCGGTGGCGCTCACGCGCCACCTGGGACGGAGCAATGACACGTTGATCTTGCGGGCCCCGCCAACCACTCAGGTTGGCGGGCTGATCTATCCCCAGTTTGGTATTTCGTTTTAGAACTGTTGTTTAACGGCGGTGATGAGGGTAGTTGGTAATCCGATGTATCTGACCATCTGTTGCCCGATGAAGAACAGGCTGGCGGCATCTTGTCGGTTGTTGGATGACCAGTGGCCGGGGCGGAAGTGTTTTTGAGCGATCAGCCCTACGCCGATCAGCAGCAGGTACGCCAGCGCCAAGATCAAGATCAGCCGGTCGAGGCGTTGGGGATCTTTCAGCCCCGTATCGCGCAACGCCCAGCCGTGGCGTTTGTTCTTGCCGTCTCGGAACAGCTGCTCGATGCTCATCCGTTTGCCGTAGAGTTCACCAATCCGTAGTCCTGTTTCGACTGCTCGTCGGCAGAGCATGGCCCGCTCGGGTCAGGCCACTGGGGGGTTTGCTCGTCGGGCAACCAACCGTCACTTGGCGGCTTTTTGAAAGGTGGTGAAGTGTGGCACGCGGTGCATGCCGATCGTGTTGCACAAACCGGTGCAATCACGCAGCATCGCTTCGAGCTTGCGGTAATCCAGGCGTAAAAACTCTTTCAAGACCAAGCATGCGAATAACTGAACTTGGGTAAACTGCTTGGGGCTGAAGCGGTGTGGGTCGTCGCGCAACACCCGTGATCCGACATAGTGGGCCACCCGCAATACCTTCCGTAGCGATTTGCTCGTGATACTCATGACAAGACAAACAAGCAACCCACATGCCACAAAACGGTACAATCAATAATTGATCAAAGGTTTTATACAGAGCAGGGGTGAGCCAATTTGTGAGGCTTGTTCAGGCAAAACAGTTGATCTTAGGGAACCCACCGGAGGCTATAGGGGTAATCGGTTTCGAGAAAATCAGACGGAATTTGTGTAAACCCACAAGATCACCCCCAGCGGCACCGCGATAAACACCACCGTGTTCCACACCCAAAGCGCACTGGCCATACGCACATCCAGGTGGAATAGGTTCGCTAGCATCACCGTCATGATCGCTACGGGCATGGCGGTTTCGATCCGTACCACCTGTTGCCCCAATCGATCCAACGGCCACGGTGTGAGCCCGATGAGCACCAGCAGCACCGCAGCGATCAGCGGGATCGCGACAAATTTTACACCCGCCAGCAACGCGTGGTGCTTCATCAACGCAAACGAATCACCCAGCCGCAGCCGCAGCCCAATCCCCAGGTACGCCCCGAAGCTACACACATAAAACAACACGTCCAGCAGCCACCATTGCTGGATGACATCAGGGAACGGCGTCTGGGTGATCGCGAGGATCACCCCAGTGATGCCCGCATACAGCGGCATGGCCCGCAGGTCGGTGAAAGTGCTCAGGATCAGCTTGAGGGTTGACCCATCATCGCTGGGGTCTTGCCCGTAGTGGCGTGCCAGCGGGTAGAACAGCACCACGATCGAAAAGCTCGTCACAGTGACAAACGCGGTCGCATACGCCAACGCCGCCTCAGGCGGGTCTAGCACGCTGTAGCACAGGAACGCCCCCAGCGTGAACCCGTTGTTGCTGGTGCCCGCAGCCAGCGCCATGACACCCACCTGCGGTCGAGAACACCCGATCGCTTTGGCCAGCGGGACCATGCCCCACGCCGCGGCCACCATCAGCACCGGCTGGATCACCAGCAACCATAGATTCTCCGGTTTGGGCGGCAGCCGCCACAGGCTCAGCAAGCACGCCAACGACCACGCCCACGTCACCGTATGAAAATGAATCGACCGGCTAACCTCCTCACGCAGCCAACCCCGCCGCCGCGCTGTGTAACCCAAACACAGCGACGCCAAGCTAAACAAACTAAACGCCAAAAATTGAACGGTACGCAGCGACACGCAACAGGTTATACCAGCTGCAAATGAATCTGTACCCAAGCCATCTGTTTAAGACAGGAAAGTCCCCAGTATGATGGTGTTTCCGACGCCATATTTTCATACGCCATGCGTAGATCTATTTTGAGGGCACCTCTAAAAATACCTCAGAATGTCCGCCCAAGGTCGATTTTCCGCTAGAAACAAGCATTGTCGTGTAGTGAAGCAGTATTTTTAGAGAGGCCCTTGAGACAAAAACAAATCCAGCTTGACGGCCAGATCATAAAATAGAAATATCAAAAAAAATTGTTACAATAAAAACTTCTTCTTTCAATTTGTGGCTGCCATTGATTAAGATGGATGATAGGCGGCGTCAAATGATGATCAGAATTTATAGAACCTTGACTCCGTCCGCAGATTGATTGATGCGGCGTTGGCAGGGGAATCGTTTTTGGCTAGCGATTTGCCGGGTTGGCTAAGTTGAATAATAAATCAATTCACAGAATCATCTGTCACTAAAGGGAGTGTTGCAAACATGTCGCGAATAATGGGGAACATAACCGCGGGCTCGGAGAAAGAATTCTGGGGGGTTGGATTGATATGCGCGCATGAAATCAAGGACCACACGATTCTTTTTGAAACGGAGAATACAGCATTTCAATGGGAGGAAAAAAAACATGGTCAGGCGGATAAAATTGGCCGCTATCACGGAAAGCTTGAAGCCGTAACAAAACGTAAGGCTACCGCTAGCGAATCCGCGCTGAAAGAATCGGCAAATGAAATGGCCGCGCTGTTTATGATTCTTAAATCCATCGATATCGATAATGACGACTCTCTTAGCGGTGTTGTCACTTTATTAGGCCAGGAAAACGTTGAAATTAAAAGCACACAGCATGTTAATGGAATAACGTTAGAATTGGTAGGAAAGAAGCCTGTTAGGGCAAAGCCGCAACTTACAGTAACGGTGGAGTTACGCCACGTATTTCAATTTTTCAAAAAATGTTCGGAGGGTCCTTTTCTAAACGAGCGGAATAAAGAAAACTGGATAAAACGCCGTGCTGTTATGGCCGATGCGATATGGATTGCAAGCCAGGTTCTAGACCAATACCCGCCTAAAAAAGAAGGTGGGGGGCTAAGAAATGCAGATAAGATCCGCGGATACCTCACACTTGTCGCGCAAGTAGTGCTTGTTTCCCGCCGGGCAAGAAATCGCCGTTATTTATCGCTGAAAGGCGAGTCCCTCAAATCCGATCATAAATTGACCAAAGACGCCTATGGCTTGCTGCATAAAACACCGCTGGCAGAATTATGGCGATCTGGCCTTAGCCTTAACGACCGAATTTATCTCATTAACCACACAACGGAATTAGGAGCGATGATCATTGATTTGGCTTGGGGGACGCTCCCTAGGGATTCAAAATGCGCTCCGGATACAATGAAAATCAGTGGGGACGACGACGATATCAAAGACGATGATGTGGTGTCCGTTCAGAAATATGTCTTGGATGTATTGGGGGGGATCAGAAAAGGGGGGGGCGGGGGCAGAAGAGATCTTGCTTCTAAAAAAACCAGAGTCAGGTTGGCGAATAGCCACTATGACGATGCTGTTGATGCGGATGCCCGGCGCATTTATCAGAGAGATAAACCTGTCAAAGATGAAACAGATGGGAGAATGCGGGTTGCATTAGAACTGCGAGATCTAGGCACCTCCAGTACCCCCACGTTGGATGCCACAATGCTTATGGATGACTATCGCAAAGTTGTTACCACCATTGGCGGGATTCAAGAAAACTACCTGAAAAAACACAATCACTAGCGGTTTTTTCATTAATCTCACACTCTGGCGCCAAGCAAGCAAGCAAGCGGGCTCTGCGAGTCTACACCCCCTTCGCCTCGCAACCTTGCCCCTCGTGCACCGCAAACACCGCCACACTGCAATACCCATTACCGATCCGATCGGTGATGGTCAGCCCGCGTATCGCTGGCGGCGAAACGGGCAGCCCCTTGTCCAAGCAGCGCCGGTGCCACAGCGCTAGATCGTGCTCCGCGGTGCGTGCATCGGCAGTAAACAGCACCAGCAACAGCCCCGCGTGTTGGATCACGCCATCCTGCCACAGCTTCTTGATGTCCGCGGTCACCGGGGCATACAGCTCCGCGCTGTAGCGCGCAAACGGGCCGGTGGTCTCGAACTGCGCCACCGTCTTGACCTCCAGCCAGTAGGCCTCGCCTGGATCAATCGCGTCTGCGTTATCAAATAGCGTGGCTCGGATCAACGGGTCGCGCAGCGGTCGATCGGGCCCGGGGGTGAGCACCATGTCGCACCGCTTGCCCTCGCTGCGCCGCGGCTTGGACCAATCATCGGGGTACTGCTGTTCAGGCCACACCCCGTAGCCCGCATCCCGCAGCGACTGCTGGATCAACGGGTGCAGCCCCAGCTCGTCAAGGCGATCAAACCCGTACACCGCTTGCTCTAGATCATCCGCTTGAGCGCGGGCGTGTAGACCAGCGACGATCGCATCAGCGAGGTCGCCAGTCGACCACCGGGTTGTCGATACACCGGCCATCTCAATAGCGCATCTGTTCGGTTGTGGATCAGCCCGTTGCAGCCGCCACCACAGCACCCGCATCAGGCGGTGTGTCAATCAACTCCGCACGCACGCGCGGCAAACAGCCGGGGTGTTCACGCTGCAAAAACGCGATCAGCTTCTCTCGCACGATGCAGCGCAGGTCCCACGCAGCCCCGGAATCCGCGGCACTAACCAACGCGCGCAGCTCCACCGTGCGGTCCGTGGCGTTGGTCACCTGCAGCACGCACACCCGTTTGTCCCACTGCTCACTGGCTTGGGCGATCCGCTGCAACTCGTCGCGGATCGCACCCACCGGCGCGGTATAGTCAGCGTAAAGACACACCGTGCCCAAGATGTCGGCGCTGCTACGCGTCCAGTTCTGGAACGGATGCTCAATAAAGTATTGCAGCGGCACGATCAGCCGGCGCTGGTCCCAGATCCGCACCACCACATACGTCGCGGTGATCTCCTCGATCCACCCCCACTCGTTCTCAACGATCACCACGTCGTCGAGCCGGATCGGCTGGGTCAGCGCCAGCTGGATCCCCGCGATGAGGTTGGCCAGCGTCGGCCGTGCCGCCATCCCGATCGCCAACCCCGCCAACCCCGCCGACGCCAGCAGGCTCGCACCCAGCTGCCGGATGTTGGGGAACGTCATCAGCACCGCCGACACCCCGACCAGACCCACAATCACCATCGCGGTGCGGCTTAGCACACGGGTCTGGGTGTGGATCCGCCTGGCTTGGAGGTTGTCGCTGACATCCACGCGGTGCCGGCTGAGGATCACGTCGTCGATCACCGACATCGCACGGATGATCAGCCACGTCAGCGACGCGATGAACCCAATGGTCGCCAGGTGCTGGTTGTATGCCACCGCCGCAGCGCTGATTGGCCAGGCGGGGATCACGCACCGGATCGCGACAAAGATCAGCACCACCCGTGCCGGACCACGGGTGTGGGTCACCACCGAGGTGTCCGCCACGTGGGTAGTCTTACTCGTCAATCGGTCAGCAACCCAATAAAGCAACGCGTGCAACACACACGCACCGGCCACCGCACCCAAAAGCGTCAACGCCAACCACACCCACAGGCGGTAGGGATCGGGGATCGATTCAAGCATCGTGGTCATATCGGGCCTCTTGTGATAGATCGTGAAGACGATCGGTTAGAAGGTTACCAACTGGCGAGTTTCCCAGTGATCGGCTCAACCAGGTCTTTGATCGTCACAATCCCAACCGGCTGGCCTTGCTGGGCGACCACCGCCAACGCCGCGTGCTGCTTCTGAAGCTGAGCCAGCGCCTGGCGCAGCGGGGTATCGGCAGCCAGCACCACCGGCGGCGTCATCAGCTTATCCAGCGCCGGGCAATCTTCTGGCGCATGGGTGAGCACATCATAAGCGCTGATCACCCCCACGGCCGCACCCGAAGCATCGACCACGGGGAACCGGCTGTGGCTGGTCTGGTCGGCCAGCCGCCACACCGCTTGGGGGGCATCATCGACCGCCAGCGTGATCACCTCCGACCACGCTACCATCTCCTGGTCGACCCGCAGCGTGCTCAGCTCTAACACCCGCTGCACAATCGCCGACTGCTCGTCGCTGATCAGCCCCCGGCCAACCCCTTCTTTCACTAACAATTCCATCTGCCGCCGCGGGTGGAACGCCGCCTCACCCCCCTCTGCCAATCCCATCCACCGCACCGCCAATCGATTAAACCCACTCACCAGTGGGACCAAGCCCGTGACACCGAACAACCAGCGCGACACCTCTAAGAACCGTGCAAAGGGGTAGGTCAGCTTATCGCTGTAAGCGGCAAACAGGTCCTTGGGCAGCACCTCGCCGAAGATCAGCAACGCCGGGGTGATCACCAAGATATTGACTGCGATCACCTGCCAATCCGCCAAGCCCTTCGACTGGAGGATCACCGCCAGCGACGCGGTGCCAACGTAGTTGGCGATGTTGTTCCCGATCAGCAGCGTGCTCAGCAGCGTCGTGGGTTGGTGCACCAGCCGATGCAGGATCCGCGCCGGGCGGTGCTGGCGGTGGTTGAGGATCTGCAGCCGAACACGGTTGATCCGATAGATCCCCGTCTCCAACCCCGAGTAGAGCGCACTGGCGGCCAGGCCCAGCCCCATCGCCAACCACCACAAGCTAAGGGTCGATGGGTTCATCGCGTTCCCCCCGGGTTGTTGGGCTTAGGCGGTGTGGGCGCATCGCTTGTTGCAGCGTCTTGGAATCGAACAACCAGCGATTCCAGCCGCCGGCCTTGCATCGCTTCGACCTCAACCCGTACCCGCCCGATCGTGACGTGATCGCCCACGCGCGGCAGCCGCCCCAATCGGGCCATCACCCACCCACCCACCGTGCTGACGCCCAGCGCTTCGGCTTCGGCATCCAGGTCGATCATGCCTGAGGCGTTCGGATCGTCTTCAAACGTCTCGAGCCACTCATGTGTCGGCAGGTCTGCGCTAACCCGCCACGCCTTGGGACCGATCGACTCAGCCTGGGGCGGAGGCTGAGACTCGTGCGGGCCGGCGATATCACCCACCAGGTGCTCAACCACGTCTTCGAGCGTGATCAGGCCCGCGGTGCCGCCGTATTCATCCACCGCGATCGCAAAAGTAGTACCCGTCTTGCGAAAATGCACCAGCAGCCGATCAGCCCGCTGCAGCTCGGGCACAAACACCACCCGCCGCGTTAGCCGTTCAAGCGCCTCACGCGATTCGTCATCCGCCAGCAACCACTGACGCGCTAGCACCATCCCCTCGATATGATCCAGGTCGCCCCGGTAAACCGGGATGCGGCTGCAGCGCGTGGTGTGGATCAGCTCCGATAGGTCCTTGGGGTCGTCGTCAAGGTCAAACGCTTCGATATCCACCCGCGGCGTCATCAGGTCTTGGACCTGCAACTGGCTTAGCTCCAGAACCTGGCTTAGCAGGTGCTCTTCTTGCGGGTCGATCACCCCCCGCTGCCGGCTGTGCTCTAGGATGGTTTCCAACTCCTGGGGGGATAACTCCGCAGGCTTTTCGGGCGGCGCGATCAGCCGCGCCAACGGCGAGACCAGCAGCCGGTCAAACACCACCCGGAACGGCGCTAACGCCCCGTGTACACCCATCAGCGGCAGCGCCACCAGCCGCGACCAACCCACCGTCGACCGCACCGCCAACATCTTGGGCAGCACCTCCCCGAAGAGGATCAGCCCCACCAGCACCACCAGGCTCAACGCCAACATCGCGATGGCATTCAACCCGTATCGCTGATTGAGCCGCATCAGCAGCACCGTGTTGATCACAAAGTATGAGACGTTGACACCCGTGTTCGCCACCAGGAGCGTGATCAACAAGGCACGAGGGTTCTCCACCAACCCCGCCGCGGTGCTTTCAGCCAAACCCGACGACTGACCCAGCCGCCGCCGCTGGTGGCTGCTGAGGCTAAACAACGCCGTCTCACTCCCACTAAAAAAACCGCTGGCCACCACCAGCAGCCCCAACGCGATCGCCATCAGTGTCTCAGGCACCAACACCCCCATAATGTATACCAATCCCGATCAGGTTTACGGGGTCCCGTTGGCCCGCGGCAAGGAAATCTTGGGCGTTTTGGTGATCCCGACGCGGCAAACTCATACCCGATGGGTATATACCAGCCGAAGATGAGATGGCGACAACCCCCGCCCCTTGGGGCCGGATCACGACCGGTCAATTGATGCTCGAGATCGTGGGACAAGCCATCGGCCGGCCCAATCCATAAACCACCGGCGGCCAGAAAGGCAGGCCAATAACCGGCCCTACCCCTCACGCCCACGAGGGGCACCCCCCAGCACCCCCAGCTCCATCGCACCCAACACCAGCCCCGCCACACCCGACTCGGAGATCGTGAACCCTGCTCTGCCCCGTTTTTCTGTGCCAGTTGTTGTGAGAGTCGGTTGGTGTTGTTTCGCTGGCCGGTCCGTAGGGCGGGACGCAGGAAGTCTTCCTAACCGGGGTGGCTGGACTTCAACCTTGAGACTGCCTCTCTTCCTTCCGATAAGCGGGGCGACGACCTATCGTTCAATCCGTAATCCTTAGCTATGGCAATAGATAAAAGGAGAATCCCCTGAAGCCCGGTTCAGGTTCTAAAGCAACCAGAGATAGGAATACCCAAAAGCAAAAATTAAGGAATACATAATTGATGAATTAAGTGTGCCAAAGTCATTACCGAATGTAATGAATGTAAGCATCTAGCCAAATAATCGGGAGGCTATGGCGGCTAAACGCAGCATGAACCAATCAACCATGCCGACAAAATTGAGTTGAGAATATCGGGGCTCCATTTGGTCTACAGGCGATCAGCCATCCAATCGTGACCCCCAAGCGCCAGAAGCAGCGATTAACGAAAGCCCCCATTCGAGGGAGGGTAAAGCTACAAGGAAAGAAAGACCCATGTTGCAAGCAATCAAATCATTAGGCCTGGGCACGCGGATCATCGCCGTAACTCTGATCATCCTCGTGGCGGTTGTTGCGGTGAACTACGGGATCTTCGTCAGCGGCTACCGGAACAGCGCTCAAGAAGCGATGGCAGAGAAAGCCGCCGCGTTTACCGCCGTGGCCGACGCAGCCAAGAACCACGTCAGCAAGCTCAACGAAACCCAAGCCTTTGCACTCGACGACCTGCTTAAAGACCTGCAGGAAGTCCTCGATGCGGGCAGACCCTACACCGAAGCGAAGATCTTTGGCACCATCCCGGTTGTCGCGGGGTGGCAGGCCGCCGAGGAAGCGGCCAAGCGTGAAAACATCAATTTCCGCGTCTCGGCGTTCGACGCCCGCAACAAGACCAACGAACCCGATGCGGGCTCGTTTGAAGAACAGCTGCTGCGTGACCTGACACGCCAGGTCGAGGCCGGGGCTTCGGAAATCGCCTACCGCGTCGATAAGGCGACGAACAAGATGCACTACATGCGGGCAATCAAGCTAGGCAACGAATGCATGATGTGCCATGGCAACCCCGGCAATGAGTGGGACTCAGACAATGACGGCAAAGATGTCTTGGGGTTCCAGATGGAATCATGGAAGCCTGGTTACATGCACGGGGCTTACCACGTGATTATGCCGCTTGATCCCGTCGATACCGCCGTGGCTAGCTTTATTGGCAACGGCTTGATGTGGACGGTCCCGCTGGTTATCGGGGTGGTGGTGCTGTTCGTCTTCTTGCTGCGCACGATGTTCGCCAAGCCCGTGTCGGCGTTGATCGACCGGGTCAAAGATATCGCCCAGGGCGAAGGGGACCTGACCCAGCGGGTAGAGATCGCCAGCCGCGACGAGATCGGGCAGCTGGGCCAGTGGTTCAACCAGTTCGTCCAACGCGTGCACGACGTGATCCTAGAAGTCAGCGGCGTGACGGGTGAGGTGGCGGCGGCGGCGGCGCAGATCGCCGCGTCTAGCGAGGAGATGGCCCAGGGGATGAACGAGCAGAGCCGGCAGGTGACGCAGATCGCCTCGGCGATCGAACAGATGAGCGCGTCGGTGGTCGAGGTGGCGCGCAAGAGCGGCGAGGCGGCCAACAACGCCGGCTCATCGGGCCAGGTGGCCGAACAGGGCGGCCAAGTCGTCAGCGAGACGATCCAGGGCATGGAGGCGATCAGCGACGCGGTGTCGGCCGGGGCGGTGTCGGTGTCCGAGCTGGGCAAGCGGGGCGAGCAGATCGGCCAGATCATCGAGGTGATCAACGACATCGCCGACCAGACCAACCTGCTAGCGCTCAACGCCGCGATCGAAGCGGCGCGCGCCGGCGAGCACGGGCGTGGGTTTGCCGTTGTGGCCGACGAGGTGCGCAAGCTAGCGGACCGCACGACCAAGGCCACCGAAGAGATCGGCGTGTCGATCAAGGCGATCCAGACCGAGACCACCCAAGCGGTGCAGCGCATGGAAGCGGGCACCGACCAGGTGCAGGTGGGTGTCTCCAAAGCCAGCGAAGCGGGTCAGAGCTTGAATCAGATCGTCGCCGGAGCGCGTGAAGTAGCGGGGATGATCCAATCGATCGCCGCGGCCGCCGAGCAGCAGTCAGCGGCCAGCGAAGAGGTCAGCCGCAACATCGACGGGATCGCGTCGGTCACGCGTCAGGCCACCGAAGGCTCCAACCAAGCCGCACAAGCCGCCGCGCAGCTGTCGAACAAAGCCGAGCAGCTCCAAGCGCTGGTGAGCAAGTTCAAGACCGATCGCGCCAAAGCCGCTGGGGAAGCCAGCGGCGGCGGGGGCTTGACCACTGCAGCCGGAGCCGACGACCCCCTACGCGCCGCGGCACAGGCGTTCAAAGCCAACCTATAAACAACCCCACCCCGAACACCAACCCATCGTTCGAACCCAACCGCCAAGGCGCTAACCCGCCTTGGTGTTTTTTTGTCCCGGGCACTTGGCTAAGCAAGCCCTCTGCAAACCATCATGATAGAGCCGCTACCCCACCACCATGGCAACATCTACCACGACACGATAACCGGCTGTTTGACAGCCCTGTGTGGGCTATTAGTATCGTTGCCATGACCTCAACACGATCCAGCCTGTCGCAGATCCGATACCGGCTGGGCGATGATACGCCCAACACCACATGTTCACCCATTGATGCCCGCCCCGATCCGGTTAACGGAGCCCGGTTCGCCCGCGGCAGGGAAATCTTCGGCGTTCTGGTGGTCCCCACACGGCAGACGCATACCCGATGGGGGTATCAGCCTTATCGCTGGGGTTTGCTGACCATGCTTCTGTTGGTTAGCGTCGCCAACGCCCAGCCGGCCCCAGCCTCTTTGACCCATCCCGGCCATGCACACCCGAATCCTGGCAGGGCTGCCTTGTCCTTCAACCACCCGCTGATCGCTGAATCACCCTCGCCCGACACCAAGCTGCGTGTGGATTACTTCTTTGCAGATGGCGACCATGAGGACGAGCACACGATACGCCTCGAAGCCGAGTACGCATTCAGCCGCAGCCTCAGTGTTGAAGTGGACGTACCCTACACCTTTGTCGACCCCGAGGGGTCGCCATCAGAGGACCACTTTGGGAATATCGACATCGGCTTAAAGTGGGCCAGCTTCGCGTTCGAGGAACACAACCTATTGGTCGGCGGGGGTGTTGAGCTGGTGCTGCCCACAGGCGATGACGACCGAGGCATCGGCAGCGACCACACGCTCAAGATCGAACCCTTTATCGATTTGGGCTACCAGCAGCCCCAGTATGAGGTTATCGCATTCCTAGCGTTTGGCATCCCCACCAACGAGCCCGACGAAGAGAAAGACGAAGAAGACCTCGAGCTGGAGTTCAACCTCTCGTTCCTGTACGTGATCACACCCCACCTGATGGGCTTGCTCGAACTCGACGGCAGCTCGGTCGTCAGCGGCACAGACAACAAGACGGTGGTCAACCTCACACCCGGGATTCAATTCCAACTCCCCGACCACCCGAACTGGCGGCTGGGTGTCGCCGTGAGCTTCCCGCTGTCAAACGACGAAGACTTCAAATCCCAGCTGCTGCTATCGGCAATCCATCATTATTAACTCATAAAACCACGGCCTCTGGCCGTGCGACCCGAATAGCTTCGAGCGATTCGGGGTGATGTTAGTCCTGTGGATGCGTAGGTTCTCCTTTCGGGAAGACCCGTTGGGGCAGAAAGGAGAACCTGATGAGTCATCAATGGTCTAGCCAATCCCATGTGCGTTGGGATTGCATCTATCACATCGTGATCGTACCGAAGTACCGCCGGAAAGTCTTCTTCGGCAGGAAGCGGGAGAAGGTCGGTCTGATCCTGCGACGTCTGTGTCGTCAGAAGGGGATCGAACTGATCGAGGGCCATGCGATGCCCGACCACATCCATCTGTGTCTTCGGATCCCCCCGAAGTTCAGCGTGGCGTCGACGATCGGTTTTCTCAAAGGTAAGAGCGCGGTGCGGATCCACCGAGAACTGATGCGGGAAACCCGGATGACCGGCTTGCATTTCTGGTCCACCGGTTACTGCGTGAGCACCGTGGGCCTCGACGAACAGAAGGTCCGTGCTTACATCCGAGATCAAGAAAAACTGGAAACAGGCCAAAACCACCTCGAACTTCATTAACCGTTGCTAACGGCCCCAGCGGGGCCTTCCCTACGTCCAACGGCCCCTTCGAGGGGCCTTCCCCAATACCACGGCCTCTGGCCGTGGTCGATTATTGAGCTCCGGCTGGCTCACCGTATACCCGTCCCGATCAGGTTTACAGGGTCCCGTTCGCCCGCGGCAGGAAAATCCTCGGCGTGTTTGTGATCCCGACGTGGCAAACTGATACCCGATGGGTCTATCTATACCCGTCACGTCAACCCGATCGGGCCTGGCATACACAGGGGCCATACGCCAAGATCAGGGGTGTGCCGGCCATCATGTCCAATAACAGGCTTGCGGGCTTACGTCTTGTGGTGATTCAGCCGATGCTCACGACAAGGCCGTATCTATGAACAATGCGGGCAGCGGGCGGAGGCGGCTAGCCGCAGGGTGATTGAGCGAAAAAACACCATCCTTCTTCCGCGGAACAGATGCCACCGCTGAATGGTGACTAGGGCAAAAAAGCCATGAATTTTTACGTCAACTGCGCGATCGCCATGGTGTTGATTAGCGTGCTCGTGGGCGTGTTGCTGTACAACCGCAAGCATCAGCGGCTGATCGTCGATGGCTTGATTGCGCTGCTGCTGTTGGGCGTCCTAGGCATCGTGCTGCTGAATCGGCGTGAAAAACACCAGCTAACCGATCAATACCAGATGGTGCAGCTTGCGTTGGCCCGGTTACACGAGGAGGCGTTGTACCAGGGCACCCTGGCTCAGGCCCAGGAAGAAAAATCGCCCCAAACCCGGTTCCCCAGCTGGATCTCGCCGCTGTGGTTCCACGCCGAAGGGTTGCCGATGAATGTGGTGGTTTCCGGCCGGCACCCTTGGATCGATATCGCCCCCCAAGACGATGAATCAGACCACCCCCCCGACCCGGTGGCCACCCAATTCACCCAGGCAGGCATCTGGTACAACCCCAACCAAGGTGTGTTCCGCGCTAGGGTGCCTAGCCAGTGGTCGGAATCCGATACTCTCGATCTCTATAACATGCTCAATAACACGGCCCTAGAAGCCCTGCCGCAATCCAAAGACCCCGACCGCCAGCCGTTGTCGCTGGTGGCGATCTTGAAACCCCACACCGAAAGCCAAGACATACCCGCCGACGGTGAGCAGCCTGTTTATCGGGAGACGCTGCTCAACACCCCTAAGACCCCCAAATAGCAGCCGTTTCTTTCACCGGCTCTACGCAAATCGACCTTAGCCTGGCGTCAGAAGGATTTTATACCCGTCCCGATCAGGTTGACGGGGTCCGGTTTGCCCGCGGCAGGGGGCAATCTTGGGCGTTTTTGTGATTCCCACGCGGCAAACCCATACCCGATGGGTATACATGTGACGCCCCGGTCCGATTTAAGCGAAACCAACTTTGATCCGATTGGAATTAAGGTTATTAGGAGAAGCCATGTCCAGCAATCCATCTACAAACGACCCTGTTTCGAATGCTCCGCCCGGCGAGCCGTTATACAGCGAGTACGCCAGCGACCCCGACATGGCGGATCTGGTCGAGATGTTTGTCAGCGAGATGCCAGATCGCATCCAATCGATCCAGAAAGCAGCCCAAGACGCCGACCTAAACGCGCTCGCTAAGCTATCGCACCAGCTCAAAGGAGCCGCCGGCGGCTATGGCTTTACCCCCATTACCGAAGCCGCCGCCGAAGTTGAAAAGCAGGTCAAAGCCGAGAAACAACTCGAAGATATCGAGAGGTCCCTCTCCCAGCTGCTCACACTCTGCCGCCGCGCCACCAGCGACCCACACTAGCCAGCGAGCTGTCCTTATCGTTTATCAGCTACCTTAGACGCCATCACGGCGGTATGTGGCATGCACCATCTTTTTTAAATACCGGCTACCATCGCGGTACTTGCGCTCACCATTTCGTGGCTCAGCCTGCGTTTAGCGTTGATAGACCGATCGGGTGTATCCCCAATCATACCAATCATAGAATGACCTAGCGTCTCTTGTACGCGGCGTTGTGTTTTAAGAAGTTAGGTGATCTTGACGCGGTCATAATATACGCAGATGCGTATCAGCCACCGGTCACAGCAGCGATTGGTTACCGGCTTACCAGCTTGTGACCGTGGCCGCTTTTCGAGGAGGGTTTGGGTCGGAAGACCGGCCCGGGGGTAGCCTGATTCATGCGGCTGCGCGTCGCTTCTTTCTCAAGCCAGCGCATGTCAACTTTAAAGCCCGACTCTTCTAAGAACCGGCCGTAGTCGATCAGCTCGTCCAGCTCGCATTCGTTTGAAGAGCGGTCTTGGGCCAAGTGGCAGCGAAACTGCTGGTCTTCCACATCCCAGATCGCTTCTTCAACCGTTACATTGACATAGTTGTGTTTCTTCGAAAACGTCGGGAAGCTAAGCTTCAGGCCGGGTCTGGGGACAAACGGCAGTGTAATCTCACGCTCATAGTAGAACGCGCGCAAGATGCTGCGCCCCTCGCGGCGGCATCGCTCTTGGGATTCAGATTCTCGGCCGTACAGGGTTACCCGATACTCGATCATGCCACTCTCCTTTTTGAGATGACGCTACCCACCCAGGCGATATGGATGCCTTCAATACCCGCCTTCTTGGGCCCTCGGACCGGTAAGGATATTGTCTTGCTTTCTCCCGATGATGCCCGTATCCACCGGTAAAGAAACGGGTATCTTCTTTCTGCTTCGTGTCGATTATACCCATAATGAGACTCATAATACAACCGCTATATGGCGTCTACCCGTTAATTGTGCAGCTTACCAGGCCACACAGCTGGGTATACAGCGCTGGAGCAGTCGGCTGCAAAGCATTTCGGGGCGGCAATCCACCCCGCCGAGGTTGCTTTCCACGCCGACTCCAAGCTACAGTGCGGGCATGTTCTACTGCCGCCGCTGGATCAAGGCCGTCACCGCCCTTACCACTCCTGGACTGTGGCTTGTAATGGTCTTGACGACCCTAAGCGGGTGTACAACTGCTTTGATCACAACCCCTAACCCGATCCAGATCGACCACACCGAGTACACCCGGGTGTACACCGCTTCGGTTGAAGTCTTGCGTGACGCCGGTTTCCGAATCGACACACACAGCCACCGATTTGGAATCGTTACAACCTACCCCAAAGCCGCACCAACCGCCTTTGAGCCCTGGCATCCCGATCAATCCACACCCAGCAAGAATTGGCAAAGCACGTTCAACCACCAGCGCCACCACGCCATGGTCACGATCGAGCCGGTCCAGTCTCTCCCGCCCATGGACACCCCCCTCCAAACAAAAACACACACCCAAAAAACCGTGACCGATTACCGCATCCGCATCGAGGTATTGGTCGAGCGGCGCCAAACCCCGACGCTTTACCTCACCGGCTCCACCGTAGGGCACGGCGTGTTTGGTGCACTTACCGCAACCCCAGACGAGTGGCGCCAACGGGGGATCGCCGGTTCCTACTGGCAGCCGCTGGGGCGCGACGCCCACCTGGAGCAGCGGCTGCTGGCCCAGATCATCCGAAAATCACTCCAAATCCAAACCGATGACAATCCAACCTAATGCTTACCCTCACCCTCACAAAGCAGAACAACCCATGACCGTCTCGCCCACATGCCAAACCCTGCGCATCGGACACTCGCCTGACCCCGACGACGCCTTCATGTGGTACCCCCTGGCCGACTTCCCCAACCACACCGGCCCCGGCGGGCAAACCTATACGCCCAGCATCGACACCGGCCCATACCGGTTCGTGCACATCCTCGAAGACATCCAATCGCTCAACGAACGCGCTGAACGCGCCGAGTTAGAGATCACCGCTATATCGATCCACCAATACCCCTACGTGGCCAAAGACTACGCCCTGACCAGCTGCGGCTCATCCATGGGCGACAACTACGGCCCGATGGTTGTTAGCCGCGACAAGCTGGAAATCGAAGACCTCACCAAGATAAAGATCGCCATCCCCGGCCACCGCACCACCGCCTACCTCGCCCTGTCGCTGCTGCTAGGCAAGGACAGCTTTGAGTACGAGGTGGTCCCATTCGATCAGATCATCCCCGCCGTTTCCCAGGGCCAATTCGAAGCAGGCTTGATTATCCACGAAGGCCAACTCACCTACGCCCAATCCGGCCTGCACTGCGTGGTCGACCTGGGCCAGTGGTGGACCCAAACCCGGAAGCTGCCGCTGCCCTTAGGCGGCAACGCGATCCGCAGAGACCTCGCTCAATCCATGGGGCCGATCTGCACCATCCTCTGCCGATCCATCGACTACGCCCTGTCGCACCGCGACCAAGCCGTTCAGTACGCGTTAAATTATGCACGCGACATGGGCGCCGACCGGGCCGACCGCTTCATCGGCATGTACGTCAACCAATGGACACGCGACTACGGCCCACAAGGCCGACAAGCCGTCCAACAACTGCTCACCGAAGCCACCGACGCCGGCCTCACACCACCCTGCGGCGAAATCGATTTCATCGCCCCCGCATAATCGGTGACCCAACCCAGACAAATCCACGACAAGGAAGTACTGCAAGGAAATGCTGCGGCTACAGCCCAAGCGCCGCGGCCATGGTCGAGCCTAGATCCGCTGGGCTCTGGGCCACACGGCAGCCCGCGGCTTGTAACGCAGCGATCTTGGAATCGGCCGTGCCCTCGCCACCTGAAATGATCGCACCCGCATGCCCCATCCGTCGACCCGGTGGCGCGGTGCGCCCGGCAATAAACCCCGTCACCGGCTTCTCTACGTGCGACCGGATGTAATCCGCGGCCTGCTCCTCATCACTGCCGCCGATCTCACCGATGAGCACGATCCCATCGGTCTGCGGATCGGCATTCAATAATGCTAAGCAGCCCACAAAATCCATACCTCGCACGGGGTCACCCCCGATGCCCACGCATGTGGTTTGACCGATACCCCGCTGCGAGCACTGCCACACCGCCTCGTAGGTCAGCGTGCCCGACCGGCTGATAATCCCCACCGCTTTGCGCGATCGGGCCTCGCTGGCGGGCGTGTGGATATACCCCGGCATGATCCCGATCTTGCAGCCATCGCCCTTGACGCCTGGGGTAATCACGCCCGGACAATTCGGGCCTATCAGACGCACCGTGGTGTTCCCACGGTTGTAGCCTTCCAACGCTTGCTTGACACGCATCATGTCCAGCACAGGGATCCCCTCGGTAATGCACACGATCAGGGTGATCCCCGCGTCGGCGGCTTCCAGGACAGCGTCGGCCGCAAACGGGGGCGGCACGAAAATCATCGTCGCTGTGGCGCCTGTGGCGCGGACCGCTTCGTCACAGGTATGAAAGATCGGCAGGCCGTTCGCGTCACGCGCCCCGCCCTTGCCCGGTGTCACCCCGCCTACCACCTGCGTCCCATAAGACAGACAACCCTGGGTGTGGAACGCCCCGGCCGATCCGGTGATCCCTTGGCAGATCACTTTCGTGTTGCCATCGACGAGAATACTCATGGACGCAGAATCATAACGCCAACCCTGCCGGGCTACAAAAAACCCCATCGCAGACCCGACAAAGCCCCCCATGCCCCGATCCCCAGCGCGGTTCTACCACCCCTTAGGCCCCAGCCAGAACCAAAGCCCAATCACCACACACGCCATGGCGATCCCTCCCCAAAACGCCAGCCAATACCCGATCCCCAACCGCGGGGCAAACGCCAAAGGGACGAAAAAGACCAACCCCAGCGGCACCAGCACCAGCGTCTCACGCGCCAAGCGCGAAACCACCCCGATATCCCGGTAGGCCAACCAGCTCATGGTCAGCGCCAAGATGCTGACGATCGGCAGAGTCAGCAGCAGCGCCCCCAGCCGCGGGTGGCGCTTCGCCAAATGGATCACCGCCACAACAACCACCGCGGCGATCACGCCTCGCACGAAATCCCACCACACCGTGTCAGGCTCCTTTGCGCTGCGATCCCAAACTTCACAATTTCAAACCCACCCCAGCTGTTTCACCCCGAGTGATACCGCTGCTCATGAGGCGGCACTTGACCAACCTCCACCCGCACGCGTGATCGGATCCCGCCGCGCCCTTTCCAATCGGTCGTGACAACCATCCACCGGGGCGCCATCACCGCGGCCAGATCGTCCGCGATCCGGTTGGTCACCGCTTCATAAAAAATCCCTTCGTTGCGAAAGCCCTGCAAATAGAGCTTCAGGCTCTTGAGCTCCACGCACTTCTGATCGGGGACAAACCGCACCGACACCGTACCGAAATCCGGGTGACCGGTTTGGGGGCACACACTGGTAAACTCGTCGGCCACGTGCTCGATCACATAACCCCGGCCGGGGTGGGGGTTCTCAAAACACGCCAGCAGTGAATGATCAACCATCGCACGCCACACCGACAACCATGAAAAACGCCCGTCATCCACGACGGGTCTGGACCGATCATGACGAAAAACAAGATACCATTGAGCGGCTTGGATGGCACACCGCATCGCGCCCAAGGCCACCGTGGGACAAGAGGCTAACAGTTACGAGCCCCCGTGCCGCATCGCCTCCAGGGATGGCGGGAACGGGTACCGCGCGTAGACCGCGGTGGGGGCCGCGGCCCACATCGCCGGGGCCGGGTACACATCCCCGGTGTAGCCCGCTTCATACATGATCCGAAGCACGGTCTCGAAGCTAGGCTCCCGGTCGCTGCTATCCACCAACGCGTTGGATCGAGCGCCCAGAAAACTCACCGACGCCGACGGCAACCGGCTGGGGCGGGTGCGGATCATCTCGCTAACGATCTTGAAGCCATGCGAAAGATCAGACAAGGTCATGCGCGCTTGGTCCGCGGGCCGAAGCAAGGCCAATACCTCGACCGTGTCCAGGTCGTACTTGATCACCTTGACGCTATCGCCGTGGCTAAACTGCTTGGCGACCGACGTAACCGACTGCTGGTCCCACTGGCTGGTAGGCAGCAGCGTCGCCAACTGGGCGATGATGCCATGGCTGTTGTCACGGGCGTTCACGGCGCAAACCAGCGACCGGTACCGACCATTAAGCAAATCTTCTAGCAGGTGCTGGCCCCACATGATCCGCTGACGCGCCTTGGGGTCGGGTGTCTTAGAGGGGCGGGCATCGGGCAAGAGGATAATCCGGTCGGTCGCCTGCTGGTGGCCTTCCTCCATCAGCCGGTCGCCTTCTCCGTCGTAGATCCGAGGCTTGATTCGTTCCGTAGGCATGGTGGGATCCTTATGTCACGCGAGCGCGAGAATACATTGAGGCGCTGCCCGAAGACGGTAGTGTAAAGGTGTAGGAGCCCGATGGAAAGCTTCAACCAAGACCCCCCAAGCAACGCGGGCAGCCCCAGCAGCCGGGCAGGCTACCCGGCAAAAAACAGGCCACGCGATGCCACAGCCAAACCCAACTCAAGATCAGACTAACCCGGATCGGCCCACGAAGACCGCCCAAGCTTACAACACCCAATCCAAAGCCAACGCGGTGAGGAGAGTCACCGAACAGGGGCCCTGGCAACGCGATTTCACCGCGACAAGGCCGAATCAGAAGTGGGTCCCAGACAGGACGCCCATCCCCACGCATACGGGTTGGCTGTACCTGGCGGTGCTGTTATAATATAGTCCTTTGGTGTGGATCGCGTACTAAACAATGGAAAGGAGAGATCATGCATCGCATCACCATGTTTGGGGTCGCCTTAGCGGCCGTGGCGTTCGTGACGGCCGACAGCCACGGACAACTCATCGACAGTGTCTTTCAGGAAGTCGTGGTCGCGTACGATGAGGATCCATCCTCACGGGAGGCTCTGCGTGACGACAGGATTGATGATCATGACAGGGACCGTTCGGATACCTTTGTCTTGGATAATGGACAAAGAGTCATCACTCACTCACTGCTTGCGGAGATCAGCGGACCCGGTTACGACGCCGTCGGATCGGTCGGCGAGTTTGGGTCCTACGGCGTGTCGGGGCACATGATACACAATGGCGTACTCTATACCCACGTATTTTTCAATTCCACCCATACATTACCTTCGATCGGTGCCGGGGGGCCTGTGGAGGCCAATTTTATAATCGATGGCGGGTTTGTGAACTTTGTGGCCGGACCCGCGTCGACGCTCGATTTTTATCTGCTGGTGGGGGAGGGTCAAGAGTTTCCTCCTATCCATTTTCCCCGCGACCCGCCCGGGACATTTATAGACCCTGACCTAGACGCGGTGGTTTTCGAAAGTGAATTTCGTCTTGAGGGCAGCGAAAGCGGGGACCCGACGTTAACCGTGTCCGGAGACGATATCGCGGTGACCCAAAACACGTTTGACCCGTCACAGATCGAGATCCCGCTCAGCTTCCAAAGCGTTGATCTGGGGGTCCGGGCCCCGGGTGAGCGGATCAATTTGCTTTATCTGATGCTCATCGCCGCAAGGGTGCACGACTTCGCTGAGACCGTCAGTTTCGGGTTCTCGGACCCGCTGACGATCAACCCACCGCCGGTCGACCCCAGCATGTTCCGACCGACGGTCGCTTTTGTCCCCGAGCCTTCGTCGGCGGCTGTGACGCTGCTTCTCCTGGGCGGGTTCGTGACCCGCCGCAGAAGGATCCTGCCCTCCAAATAGACAGTTCGCCATCGAGGCCTGATCGGATGCCTCCCAGGGCAGGGATCACGATCCCATGGCGGCTGATATACCCGCCCCGATCAGGTTGACGGGGCCCCGTTGGCCCACGGCAGGAAAATCCTCGGCGTTTACATTGTGTGATCCCGACGCGGCAAACTCGTACCCGATGGGTCTTATACGCCCCTCACCCCTGTGTCTCCTGCTCAATCAGATCCAGCAACGCTTGCCGCAGCTTCAGGGTCACCGCCCCCACCCGGCCGCCGCCCAAGGTTTTCTTTTCGACACGGGTCACCGGCAGCACCAACCAGCCAGCGTTGGTCAGGAACGCCTCGTCGGCGTCCAGCAGATCATTGATATCGAGCATCCTGCGAACCACGGACAGACCGATCGACTCCGCCAGCTCGATCACCGCAGCACGGGTCACACCCGGCAAGACCGGTGCGGGCAGAGCGCCTTGAGCCTCTTCACCACGCGCAATGGGCGTCAGCAGCTGATCACCCTTCACCAAAAAGAGGTTGCTGACCGCGCCGCTGGCCAGGTGGTTGGTCGGGGTCAGCCAAATCGCTTCGCCCGCCCCGATTGCGGCGGCTTGGCGCAGGGTGCGCAGCCTGCCCCAATACGACAACGCCTTGTGCCCCGCCAAGGGGTCGAACGGGTTGGCCATGCCCGGTGCGACCACCGCCATGATCCCCTCCTCAAAGTAGGCTAGGTCATACACTGTTGGTTCGCTGGGCACGATCAACAGCGTGGGCCCCGCCGGCTGCTGAACCGACGAGTCACGCAGAAGCGATGCCTGGCCCGCGGTAACGGTCAGCCGGAGGCGGGCGCGGTCCAGCTGGTTTCGGCGTACCGTCTCTTCCACCGCCTCGCCCAACCCACCCAGCGACGCCGCACCACCGGCCAACCCCAACGCCTGGGCGCTACCCCGTAGCCGATCCAGGTGTGCCTGAAGCCGGAACACCCGCCCGTGGTAGACCCCCATGGTCTCAAACAGCCCCACCGCGTGCTGGAGCCCCGCGTCTTCGACTCCAATATGGGCGTCGCCGTGGTCGACCATCTCGCCGTTGAGGTAGACCTGCATGAGCCGATCCTGGTATCCGTTGAACCTGGGCTGGGAGGCGGTATAATGCAGGATTCTAACACGATCGAGCCCCCCTGCTGCGGAGCGTCAAGACATGAAAGCCGATATCCACCCCAAGTACGAAGCGTGTGAAGTCACCTGTGCGTGCGGCAACACGTTCACCACACGCAGCACCGTGGGCTCGATGCGCGTCGATATCTGCAGCGCCTGCCACCCCTACTTCACCGGCAAGCAAAAGTTCGTCGACACCGCGGGCCGGGTCGAGAAATTCCAGAAAAAATTCAAAGGCTCCTACTTCGGCTCCTCCGCCCCAAAGAAGGGTTAGCCGGTTTGTGAATCCGTACCGGTCTCAACCGCCTACGGGGGGTTATGGCGCGCTGATCGAACGACCACGACCAGATACCCAATACGTCCCCTACCCTACCCCAGATCAACTCACATTGAATCGGTGTATCGATGTCGGAGATCAACACCAACCTCATCGCCAAGCTCGATCAATTGGCCGCCCAGTACGACGGCCTCGAGCAGCAGCTGGCCGACCCCACCGTGGCTTCGGACCACCGACGCGTGCAGGAATTGTCGGTGAAACGGGCGGGGTTGGCCGACCTGGTGCAGCGTTACCGCCGGTACACCCAGCTGCAAACCCAGATCCAAGAACACCGCCAGATCGTCCAGGATAACACCGACCTTGAGTTAACCGCCCTGGCCAACGAAGAGCTGCCCCAACTCCAACAAACCGCACGTGAGCTGCTCGATGCGATCGCCGCGGAGCTGGTTACCGCAGACGACCGGGCCGTGGGGTCGGTGATCTTAGAGGTCCGCGCCGGCACCGGCGGCGCCGAAGCCGCGCTGTGGGCCGGCGACTTGCTGGAGATGTATCAGCGCTACGCAGCCCAGCACCGCTGGGCCATGTCAGACATGTCGTTTGCGCCTGGCGAACAGGGGGGCGTGCGCCACGCGGTATCGACCGTGGAGGGGCTGGGCGTCTGGCAGGGCCTGGGGTATGAGGGCGGGGTCCACTGCGTGAAACGCGTGCCCGCCACCGAAGCCCAGGGGCGCGTGCACACATCGACCGCAACCATCGCGGTGCTGCCCCAGCCCGACCAGGTCCAGATCGAGATCCCCGACACCGATGTCCAGATCCACATCACCACCGCACAGGGCCCGGGTGGGCAGAACGTCAACAAAGTCGCCACCGCCGTCCACATGGTCCACCTGCCCACCGGGATCGAGGTGCGCATGCAGGAATCCAAGAGCCAGCACCAGAACCGCTCCAAGGCCTGGCAGCTGCTGCGTGCTCGGGTGTACGACCACCACCAGCAAGAGAAAGACGCCCAACGCGCTCAGACGCGGTCGAAGATGATCGGGTCAGCCAAACGATCCGAGCGGATCCGCACCTACCGTTACAAAGAAAACATCGTGGTCGACCACCGGCTGGGCCAGTCGTTTAACCTACGCACCATCCTCAGCGGCGACCTGGATCAGCTAGTCGAAGCGCTGATCGCCCAGGACCGCGCCCAGCGCCTCGCGGCGCTATAAACCGTGGGGTGCCGTGCCTGACACTCCACATGAAGTCTTTGCCGCCGCGTGTATTGACAGCCTCACTCATCGGCTTATGTAAATGGTAGGACGAGATTCTGCGTTGCGTTGTTGCAGTTTATGGCGTAAATCCTGAAAGCTGGCTTTGGTCGTACCACGGGGTTCAGGCCGCGCCACCCCTTGGGGGGGACAACTCGCAAAAGCAAGTTTCGGCAAGCGTTACATCAATGGGCGATACAGGACTAAATCAAATCGACGTAATCCATTGTTGTATTTGCGACAAGCGTTCTTCCGGTGGCATAAGTGGCGCAGAATCCGGCGCACTTTGCACACCGGTAGTGTCCGTCAAGTTGCGCACTTTGGTTAAGCAGTCTCCGGGGGATGGCTGGTTGGCTGGGCCGCAGTGAGGGCGAGCGTAGCGAGCCCGAACGAAGGGCCAGCCAACCATTGCGTGGCTACACCGCCACGCTCAATCGTTCTTCTTCCGATTCGTGGTCTCGCTCACGTTCGAGTTCGTAAAGTCGATCCATGTCCAGGTACTTCCGTGTCCCCCAACGCGTACCGGCTACGTGACGCACCCGCGCCGAAGCCAGCATCACCGCCGAGTGGCCATCTGGGAATGCACCCACCACCTTCGTGCGGCGTTTGATCTCACGCATCAATCGTTCCAGCGGGTTGTTCGTGCGTAGCCGTGTCCGGTGTTCACGTGGGAAACTCATATACCGCAGCGTCTCGTGTACCGAATCCCGAACGAACGCCGCAGCCTTGGGTAGCTTCATCCCCTCAAGCTTGACCGCTACATCCTCGGCCTTCTTCAGCGCCGCGTCACGGTCTTCTTGAGCGTGGATTGCCTTGAGCATCGCACTGACCTCTTTGACTTTGCTGCGGGGCACGCAGCTCCACACGTTGCGGTACCAGTGCACCACGCAGCGTTGCCACTGTCCATCCGGGAACACCTCACCCAGCGCTTCGACCAGTCCCAAGCACGCGTCGCTGACAAATAAGCGTGTCTCGCACAGACCACGTTGCTTGAGGTGACGCAAGAACCCCAGCCACGACGCCTTGTCTTCCTTGGCCCCTTCGGCGATGCCCAGCACCTCGCGATAACCGTCGCGCGCCACGCCGATCGCTACCAGGATCGCCACGTTCTTCACCTCACCGCCCCAGCTCCGCTTGAGGTATGTGCCATCGAGGTACACATACGGATGCTCGCCTTCAATCGGCTTGTGCCGCCATGCATCGATCTGCTGATACACCTTCTGGTTCAGCTCGCTCACCGTCGAAGGCGATACCTTCGTGCCCCACAACGCCTGGGTGATGTCTTCGACTCGACGCACACTCACGCCCGCCAAATACATCTCGATCAACGCCTCCTCCACGCTGCTTTCACGACGCTTGTAACGCTCAATGATCTGCGTCTCGAAAGGCAACGACCGCAACCGGGGCACTTTGAGCGTCACCTGGCCTGCCTTGGTCTGAAGCTTGCGATGGTACGAACCGGCCCGGGTATCCTTCCTGGCATCGGTGCGTTCATACCGGCCGGCTTGGCACAACGCCGCGGCTTCGGCATCCAAAAGCCCGTTGAGTGTCTGCTCAACAGACTCAACCACAAGCCGGTCCACGTGCCCGCGGACCTGAGCTTCGTCGATCCGAAACACGTCTTTCATCCCGACATCGTTTGCCGTAACATCATCCATCGTAGCTCTCCTTGGTTGAGGGTACTGTCTTTCAACAACACCATCCGCCGGGAGAGCTGCCTTTTCAAATGTGCGCATGATTTAGGACGTTATCAGATTCTATTGACTCTTAAATAGTTCATTTAACGTTCTATAGATTGAGCCTAGCGTGTCTAAAGAATGATCGTAGCAGGTGTTGTTGGTTGCGTGTGCGTTTGAGTGAATCGTTGACGCTTCGGCCCAGGTGCGACACGTCGTCGGGGACAAAGTTGGCTAGGTCGGTGTGTTTGGCGCGGTTCCAGACCTGTTCGACGGGGTTGAGCTGCGGGGCGTAAGCCGGTAGCCATTCGATAGTGATCCGTTTGTGGCGTTGTTGTTGCCATCGACGCGCTGCGCTGCGGTGCACCGAGTAGCGATCCATCACCAAGAGGATGGGGCGGCTTAACTTTGCGACGACCCGTTCGATCAACGCTACGAAGTCATCGGTCTTGACGTTGCGATCTTGGATGTCGAAGTACAGCCCCAGTCGTTTGCGTTTGGGCGACACGGTGATCGCGGAGATCGCAGACAATCGGTCGTGTCGATCGTAACATTTGAGCGTTGGGGTTTGGCCCCGCGGCGCCCACGTGCGGCGGACGGTGGGTTGCAACATGAAGCCGGATTCATCGGTAAACACAATGCTTTGACCGCTTCGCCGCGCTTTTTTTGAGGCGCGGCCAGTCTTGCTTGCGCCACGTGGCGACCGCTTGATCGTCGCGTTCACGCGCCAAGCGTTCGGGCTTCTGGGCCGACCAGCCTAGGCCACGCATGACGTGCCAAAGCCCCGGGCAGCTGTAGCTGACGCCAAAATGTTTCTCGACCACCTGGGCCACCCGCGTCAGCGTCCACAGCTCGGTGGTGTAACCGTGCTTGCGTGGGCCCTGCCGCAATAACTTTTCGAGCTTGGTGCGCTGCTTAGCGGTGAGCTTGGGTTGGGGGCCGGGGTGGGGCTTGGCTTGCAGGGCGGCGTCGCCGCCTTGGCGTCGCCACTTGGCCCACTGCGACACCGCCGCGGGTGTCACCCCCAGCTTGCGCGCCACTTGTGACTGAGACTGACCTTGATCCAGCAACGCCATCGCTCGCCAACGACGTCGCTGGGCTGCCTTGCGTGATCCGGTGTAGGGCATACACCATCAGATCGGCTAGATCGACTGCATTAAATGAACTATTTAAAAGTCAATATTCCAGTCAAGGCCGGCCGTGACGGGGAAATGGCCGGTATTTTTCTGTTCCCGATGCCATAATTTTATACGTTATGCACACACCCTGAAAAAATCAGTGGCATAGATCTTGCGGCAAGCTTTGGGTAACGGTATACTTATGATCACTTGCTCTGTTTTGCTGTCTGCGGGGCATCGTGGGATCCGGGTATCTTTTCTTTACCGGGCATTTCGATTTTGTTGGCATGGTTCCTTGATGCCATCACAGCGTTACCTCAGATATTGACACTGGCCAAGAAGCCCCAAAGCCTCAGGTTTGTTCTATGGCGATGGATTCCAGCCATCGCGTTTCTATTTAGGGTAACCGCGAATCCCCAATCTACTTCCAAACCAACATGCTGTTGGAATAATGGCTTGATTTTCTTAACGCAAAATCAAAGGGAGGGGCTTAGATCTTCAGTCAGCTCGAGATAGGTATGAAATAGACCCTGTAGAACCAGACCATCGATGAATTCTTAGTTACTTGAAGGGGCAGCTTGAATTGAATTGTGTTGTTGTCGGATTGCGGATGGAAAGTCTTGGCTAAAACATTGCTGATGGAAAAATATTCCCGTCGATCGACTGGGCAATAGAGGTGTAGGAAGCAGATGATGGAGTGGCGGTTCGTACATTGGATCCGATGATTCACCGGTCATAATTTAGGGAGGCGTTATCGATGTCGCTAGGTTCACGCGCGTATAAGATTTTGTGTTCTCTGTATCGCGACCTACTCATCCGGCTAAGAAACAGTGCTAACCTTGCTCAGCAATGTTTGCGGCGTCATGCCGTGTCGCCGCGGGTTGGCATGGCATGGTTAGAGCCGCTGGAATCACGGGTCTTGTTATCCAGCAGTATATTAGTTGATCCGCTTGAGGGTTCAACGGGAGAAAATGGCAGTACGTTAGATATTGCGGTGGTACTGGGTGCTGCGCCAACCGCGGCAGTGACGATCCCTGTCTCCTCGAGTGATACCACCGAGGGGGTCGTCTCTGTCAATAGCCTGACATTCAACCAAAATGACTGGAATATCGCCCAAACAATTACCGTTACGGGTGTCGATGACGGCATCGACGATGGCCAGGTGGCGTACTCCATTATCCTCTCGCCGGCATCCAGCAATGATGCCAACTACAACGGCTTAGACGCCCAAGATGTTACCTTAAGAAATACCGATGACGATACCGCCGGTAACGACGCGTTGGCGTTTGACGGCATCGACGGCTATATCAGCGTGCCCGACGACCCGTCGCTGCGCAACAACGACAACATGACTATTGCCTTCTGGGTCCAGGACCTCAAAGGGCCGGGGCAGATCAATAAGGTGATGGGTAAGGGCATCAACATCTACCAAGACCTAGATTACGCCTTTCAATTCTGGAACAATGATGCGATCTACCGCTACCACATGATCGATGGTAACGGGAATGTCATGGGGCAAAGCAATTGGATTGGGCGTAACACCTGGACCCATGTTGCATCCACACTCGAACCCCAAGCCGGCGGTGGGTATATCGGCAAGCTCTACATCAACGGTGAGCTTAAATCCACACGGCCCAAGAGCAACACCGATCTAGAGACCACAACTTATCCGCTAGAGATTGGGCGTTGGGCGACGTTCTTCGAAGGCCAGCTTGACGATGTCACCATCTATCACGACACCCTCACGGAATCTGATATCCAAGACCTGATGCACAACGGCCCCAGCGATCTGCTGGACCCCGACCTCAAGGCCTACTACTCGTTTGACGCCGGTACGGTTGATCTGCAAGCCAGTACCGTTGAAGATCTATCGATCTATGGCAACGACGGGCAGATCCTTGGCGGGGTTTCATCTGCCCAACGCCCGGTGGATGTCATCGTGGATGATCGGGATGGAACTTACTTCACAACAACCGGTACGTGGTCAGAATCCGGGGCGGTGGATGAATACGTAGGGGGCTCGCTGGTGAGCACGCAAGTGGGTGCGACTGCAACATGGACGCCTACGCTGCCCCAAGCCGGGGCCTACGAGGTCTATGTTTGGTCCAGTGGGCTGCAAAGCGGCGGCGCTTATTACGATCGTGACTCGCAGGCCAGCTACGAGGTCACCCATCGCGGGGTGACGCACACCTATGAAGTGGACCAGGATCTCCTGCCCGGGCAGTGGGTGCTGCTGGACACGCTGATCTTTAGCACCGATGGTACAGAGCACATCACGCTGACCAGTTCGGGTGATGGTGTCGATGGCACCAGCGCCGATGCCGTACGGTTTGTCAAGGTGGCCGACCCGGAGTTGATTGTCACGCCTACCAAGCTGTTGGTACCGGAAGGCACGAGTGCTGCATTCGCCGTGAGCCTTAGCGAACCTCCAATCGAGGATCTGGTTCTATCGATTGTCAAAAATGTTGGCGATGATGCGGACCTAACCGCGGACGTGGCGTCATTGACTTTTACCGATGCCAATTGGGATACCCCGCAGCTTGTCAAGATCACCTCTGCGATAGACACCGATATGGGTAGCGGCTTAGCGACATTCAACCTCACTGGGCTGGGGGTCGAAGAAACGATCCTAGCCGACACCCTCGTAAGAAATGCTCACGACGACGCGTTGGCGTTTGACGGCATCGACGGCTATATCAGCGTGCCCGACGACCCGTCGCTGCGCAACAACGACAACATGACCATCGCCTTTTGGGTCCAGGACCTTAAAGGGCCGGGGCAGATCAATAAGGTGATGGGTAAGGGCACCAATATTTTTGGAGAATTAGATTACGGCGTCCAATTCTGGGACAACGATGCGATCTACCGCTACCACATGATCGATGGTAACGGGAATGTCATGGGGCAAAACGCGAAGATTGGACGCAACACCTGGACCCATGTCGCATCGACGCTTGAACCCCAAGCCGGCGGTGGGTATGTTGGCAAGCTCTACATCAACGGCGAGCTCAAATCAACGCGGCCCAAGAGCAACACCGATCTAGAGACCACAACTTACCCCCTAGAGATCGGACGCTGGCTGACATACTTCGAAGGCCAGCTTGATGAGTTAACCATCTACCACGACACCCTCACTGGATCTGCGATCCAGGATCTGATGCACAACGGCCCCAGCGATCTGTTGGACCCCGCCCTCAAAGCCTACTACTCGTTTGACGCCGATACCGTCGACCTGCAGGTCAATATCGTTGAAGATCAATCGATCTATGGCAACGACGGCCAGATCCTTGGCGGGGTTTCGTCTGCCCAACGCCCGGTGGATGTCATCGTTGATGATCGGGATACGACCACCTTTACCACAACTAGTACGTGGTCAGAATCCGGCGCGGTCGATGAATACGTGGCCGGATCGCTTTTTAGCACGCAAGCGGGTGCGACGGCGACCTGGACACCCACGCTGCCCCAGGCCGGGGCCTATGAAGTCTATGTTTGGTCCAGTGGCTTGCAAAGTGGTGGCGCTTATTACGATCGTGATTCGCAGGCCAGCTACGAGGTCATCCACCGCGGGATGACACACACCTATGAAGTGGACCAGGATCTCCTGCCTGGCCAATGGGTGCTGCTCGACACACTGATCTTTAGTGGCGATGGCACCGAAAACATCACGCTGACCAGCTCGGGGGATGGCGTCAATGGCACCAGCGCCGATGCCGTGCGGTTTATCAAGGTGGCCGACCCGGAATTGATTGTTACGCCCAACACCCTGTCCATACCTAGAGGAGGAAGCGCTTCATTTACGGTCAGGCTAAGCGCTGCTCCTGTTGAAAATGTGGCGATTTCCGTTACTAAAAATGATGAAGGAGACCCAGGACTTTCACTTGTAAGTGGAAATGGGGGTGTCAGTTCAGATTGGGATTGGACCCCGACTCCACTTACTACGGCTCAAAATTGGAATATCCCTCGGACTGTCACCATTTATTCGGACCCGAGCATTGGTCAAGACAATGGCATGGCTACTTTTACAGTTTCAGAGTTTGATTCTGGATTAGAGCCACAAACTATCGACGTTAACGTGATCCCCGCCGAGTCGCTCCTGCTAACGGAATCCGAAGACGCTTCGTTGATCGAAATGGCCGTATCCGATCTGGTGGAACTCAATCTATCAGAAGGCACACGTACCCTCCGGTTTGATGTGGTTTCGTACTTCGATACAACCGACCAAGATTCGGCTGTCGAAGATACCTTCCTGGCTTATCTCGTCGATGATACCGGTAGCCCCGCACAAACCCTGCTCGACCGTGGCGTCCAGGGCACGGCCTTTTTCTCTCTAGCCGGTGATCGGGTTGAATCCACACCCGGCAAGGTGCGATTCGATGGGAGAACCGTGGAGGTTGATCTAACCACGCTTAGCGATCTAACGATCAATGGAAAACTCGTCTTCCAGCTAGTCAACAGCGACAACGATGACAGCAGCTGGGTTGCGGTATTGCCCTATGAAAACGAAACCGATTCCGACGGCCAAGCCTCGGTGCCTTTCCCCATGCCCCAGCCCGCGATGATGCCCAGCGGGGCGCTAGATCTCAGTACCATGTCACCCACACAGGACCTGGACGTCTTGGTCAGCAATGTGCGTGTCGACGTGCTTAGCGGTACCGGCAGCAGCCTGAGCTACACCGCGGACATCCGTGTGCTCAACAACGGTAACCCTGTGGGACGAGACATCGCCGTGGTGTGGCCGGGGTTATTCCCTCACATCACAGCGGTCTCACCCAGCGGCACCGACAGCAACAGCAACCCCTACATCTCCATGCGCGACGCCATCCCCGCTGGTGGATTAGGAACCGGCGCCGTGTCCCAACCCGTCCAGGTTCAGCTGCTCAACACCACCACAACAGAGAAATTCATCCTCACGCCCCAAGTCTTAGTCGGCCCGCCCAACCAAGCACCCGTGTTGGATCCGATCGGCCCGCTGTCGGTGATGCCCGGTGACAGGCTGGAAGTGGGGTTTAAGACAACCAAGCCATATGTGATCGATCAGGATAGCACTTCGGGGCAGTGGGTATCGCTAGGCCAATTCGACTTCGCAGCCGATGGCAACGAATCCGTTCAGCTGACCCGATCAGGTATTGATCCCGACCCCACCATCGCCGACGCCATCCGATGGGTCAACGCCGATGACGCTACGGTTGAAGTCATTGTCGATAACCAAGACGCAACCGGTTTCACAACAGCAGGTGGAACCTGGAGTGAATCCGGCGCGGTAGATGAATATGCGAATAGCTCACTCTATTCGTATCAAACCGGCGCCACGGCCACCTGGACCCCCGATCTGCCCGTGGCCGGAGCGTATGAAGTGTTTGCGTGGTGGAGGCCGAGAAACAGCTAGCGGAGGCTTCTTTAATCGAGATTCCCAGGCCCTGTATGAAGTCATCCATGCGCTAACCACTGACGCCGACGGCGACCCGGTTACCTTCACCCTATCCAGCGACAGCCCGCTCCCCACCGGTATGCTCGAAGGCGATCGGCTGGTCTTTACGCCAACGCCAGACGAAGTCAATATGGTGGGTGAGCAGTACACTTTTACCATCACCGCTAGCGATGGAGCGCCTGACTGCCTCGCAAGCCGTCACGCTTGATGTCATCGCCGATCCTGTCACAACCACACGCATCAGCGGGACTGTGTTAGATACCGATAGCACGCCACTGGAGGACATTCCCATCGAATTGTGGGATTCAACGACAACGCCAGCTACAATGGGACCCACGACTACCACCGACGCAATCGGTTGTAAACGGCGGAGCAAAAGTGCGGCGGGTGGCGGGGGCGGAGCAAAAGTGCGGCACCCCATGAAGAGGTCTTCTGAGAATGTGGGTCTTACGGCGGCCACGGTGGCGGCCGAGACCACCATTAGGCAGGAGGCCCAGGAGTGTACCGCGACATGGACCAGTGGATAGAGATCCGCCGCCGGGTATTGGTGGAAGGGGTGAGCAAGCGTCAGATCCTTCGTGAGACGGGGATGCACTGGAAGACGCTTGAGAAGATTCTGAATCACAGCCAACCACCGGGGTATCGGCGTAGCCAGCCGCCCAAGAAGCCGACGATTGGCCCCCACCTCTCGAAGATCAAGACGATCTTGAAATCGGATACGTCATTGCCCAAGAAGCAGCGTCACACGGCGAAGCGGATCTGGCAGCGGCTGGTGGCTGAAGACAGCTTCGAAGGCGGTTACACGACGGTCAAGGATGCGGTGCGTGAACATCGAGCCCGTCACCGGGAGGTGTTCATGCCGTTGGTGCACCGTCCGGGTGAAGCGCAGGTGGACTTCGGGTTCGCGTTGGCCAACGTCAACGGGGTGCTGCGGAAGGTGGCATTCTTCGCGATGGCCTTGCCGTATTCGGACGCGATGTTCGTGATGGCATTCGAGCGGGAGTGCACGGAGACGTTCTGGGAAGGCCACGTGCGGGCGTTCGAGTTCTTCGGGGGCGTGCCCACGCGGATCAGCTACGACAACTCTAAGGTGGCGGTGAGCAAAATCGTAGGCTGCCGCCAGCGACAGATCACCCAGGGGTTTGCTCAGCTGGTGAGCCACTACCTGTTCGAGCATCATTTCTGCCTGGTGCGACGGGCTAATGAGAAGGGCGTGGTCGAGGGGGTGGTCAAGTTCGCGCCGTCTCAACTTCTTCGTGCCGGTTCCACAGGTGCGAGACCTGGATGAACTCAACGCCTATCTGTTGGAAGCGTGCCGGTCAGATCTGACGCGTCGACTGCGGGGTCAATCCGTGAGCAAGGGGCAGTTGCTAGCCGAGGAACGGGCATTGTTTCGGCCGCTGCCGGCTGCCCCGTTCGCCGCGTGCCGGGTGCGGCCCGGCCGGGGCCAACAGCGAGTCGTTGGTGGCGTTTCGACGACAACGATTACTCGGTCCCGGTGGAGTATGCCCATCACCCGGTGACGGTGCGGGGTTACTACGACCGGGTCGAGATCGGCTACCAGCAAAAGGTGATCGCCACGCACCGTCGCTGCTGGGATCGCCAGCAGGTGCGTTTCGAGCCGAAGCACTACCTGCCGCTGTTGGAACGCAAGCCCGGGGCATTGGATCACGCCCGGCCGCTAGAGGGCTGGGTCTTGCCTTCGTGCTTTGGGGTGTTGCGTCGTCGCCTTGAAGACGAGCAAGATCATGAAGGTACACGTGAGTACATCCGTGTGCTGCGTCTTCTGGAACTTCACCCGATGAGGGAACTGGAACGGGCGGTCCGCCAAGGCTTGGCCATGCGCACTCACAGCCGCGACTGCATCGCCCAGTACATCCCACCCCCGGAACCCTGGGGCCGCACCACCTTCCGCCTCGATGGCCGCGATCACCTGCGTCACGTCCACGTCGCGTCCACGGATGTCCATGATTACCGCAGCCTGTTGGGCGTGGAGAGGTGATCGATGAGCCAGGCCAAGAAACCCACGGTGCTGCTGGAGCATCACCTCAAGACATTGAAGCTGCCGACCATGCTGCGGGAGTACGCCTCAGTCGCCGCGTCGTGCTCGAAGGAGCGTTGCGACTACCCGACCTACCTGCTGAGGCTAGCCGAACGAGAACTGATTGACCGCGACAAGCGAGCCGCCGAGCGACGCATCAAGGCCGCGAAGTTCCCCGTGATCAAGACGCTGGACACCTTCGACTTCAAAGCTCAGCCATCGCTCAACGAACCGCTGATCCGTGAGCTGACCACCGGCCAATACATCGATCATCATGAGAACGTGCTGTTGGTAGGCAAGAGCGGCACCGGCAAAACCCACATCGCTACGGCGTTGGGTTTTATCGCCGCTACCCAGGGTCGGCGGGTACGGTTCGGGGCCGTCACCGCGTTGGCGACCCAGCTGACCGAAGCCCGTGACGACCGCCAGCTCCAACGCGCCCTGCGTCAGCTGGAGCGTCAGGACCTGTTGATCCTTGATGAGCTGGGCTACGTGCCGTTTAAGAAGGTCGGCGCCGAGCTGCTGTTCGAGGTGATCAGCCGAGCCTACGAGCGGGTGAGCGTCATCGTGACCACCAACCTCCCGTTCGAGCAGTGGACCGAGGTCTGTGGCAACCAACGCCTCACCGGGGCCATCCTGGATCGGCTCACGCACCGCGTGCACATCCTCGAAGCCAACGGTGAGAGCTACCGGCTACGCGAATCCAAGCAACGACAAAGACGACGCCGATCCAAGCGGCCATAAAAGGAACTTGACGTCCCGCCACGAGCGGGTGACATTACGCACCGGGCGCTGCATTTTTACCCCGCCACCCGCCGCACTTTTACTCCGCCGTTTACAGGGGTCGTAGAACCGAGCGAGGTAGTAGTACAGCCCAGTTTCAATTTCGTATTCCCGGCCTGTATACAGGTAGCGGGTCAACAAGGATGGTGCGGTCTGGCTGATCACGTGGCCAAAGGAATCATAGGCGATGTGGTCTACCGCGGCGCCGGTGTGATCCACGATGTCACGCATCGTGCCGAGGTGATCCGTCAGCAGCCACAGGACCGTACCACTGACAATATCTTCTTGTGCAAGGACCATGTCCGGCCCCGGGCCGTGGAGGTAACGCTTATCCAAGACCGGTGCGTTGGGGCCACCGGCGTCAGAATCGACGTAGTCCACGATCACGTCTTCGCGGTGGACGATGTAAGCAACAATCAATCCCCACCCGGATGGGGCACGTTGCGCTCAACCCCATGCACCTATCATCATTCATCAACACCGACGGGCGAGTCGTTAGGGCCGCCTGGCGGCGTTCGCCATTTGATGGAGCTGATCACTTTCTTGACGTCTTCATTGCTGATTAATGGTCCCCCCATAAATATGACGTACTTGGCTCCCCGCTTGGTGATCCCACATGCAATGCGGGCCTCTCGATCATTGATTAAAAGCTCCCAGGTGCCCGAGTCAGTTACAAATTCTTTTGAGGTTATCCCCGTGTTTCGTTTATTTTTAATAACAGATAGATATTTTTGATCCGAACACAGAGTGAACATTCCAAAATTCTCTTTATCGAAACAAAGACATTTTTTATTTATTGCATCGGTAATTTCACGGCAATAATTTACGGTTAGATCTTTAGGTGCATACACAGACCGGACATACTCATGCTCCACCTGATATTCTTGCCAGCTTGAATCCTCACATCCGATGATAAAAAAACAGATCGCCAATGAATAAAGCCAAATCTTCATAGTGAATCTTTCTTTTATAGTATTAGGATTCGCCGTTTTGCCTCACAGATCAAGCAGGTGGCGGGCATTGGCATTGAGGTCTTCCACCAAAATCACCGCCTACAATACGTATAATCCCAACTGTTGTCTTCCGATTCCCGGTCCTACGCAGTTCTTCTTCTCGTTTGCCTTCTCGATTAAAAATGATGCCGCAGCAGGTTCTTTCTTTAAGGATCCAGCCTTCCCATTCACATTTGCAAGGATAGAATCGAGGCGGTTTGGCGTATGGTCCGAGAACAACCTGAGATTTTTCAAATGTACTCATAAAATTCATCGGCTTATTGATTTTCGCCTCTGGCGACAGGCCCAACTCATTTGCAATGGTTTGGGCAAGGTCTAACGGAGCAAGCGTTGGGTTAGGAAGAGGTACCGTAACCGGTTGGTTGACAGTAAAAAATTCCCCTATTTTTCGCCACTGCTCTTGTGCGCGAGGCACATCAACCCATTTTGTGCAGTATAAACCGTTCCAATCGATGAAATGGATCGGACTACTGCCCACATACTCATACCGGTTCGTGCCATCGGCGAAGCCGATGGGGTCGCGTTGGATGAATTTACCCAGCGTGGGGTCGTAGAACCGGGCGCGGTAATAATAAAGACCCGTCTCGATTTCGAACTCGCGGCCCGTATACAGGTAGCGGGTCAACAAAGATGGTGCGGTCTGGCTGATCACGTGGCCAAAGGAATCATAGGCGCCAATTTAAGGTTCCTGACACCTTTTCTTACCCTTTTCTTACCGATTCACTTTTTCTTGGCCTGCTGTAATTCCAAGACGGTTCCGTCAAAAAGGAGGATGAGTCTAAGAGTATCTATTCGTGATGGTCCATCTTTAGGATCCATCATTCGGATGAACTCAATTACATAGATCCATCTTTCAATATTAGATAAATATTGCAGACAAACTGATTCTACTCCCCAGCTTTTAGGATTACCCGCAGCTGCCGGAAGATGTTCATGCGCAATCAAAACAGCGCGACGCACTGATAAAGGCGGATTTTCATTATGGTCTTTCCATTTTGGCGATTTGTTTATCTTACTTTTAGTCACTGTTGTGACATAAGAAACCTTGTTGATCGAGCTATATGTCGAAAAAATCTTTGCGTCTGACACAGGGAAACTTAAATACAATGCGACAATAAATAGTAGGTGAAACATAATCTGATTCTCCATTCAACAAGAAAATATTAAAGTGGAATTGCCAAAAAATGATTTGCATCATGCTTAAATTTTATAGAGAATATATTCTCCGTAAAATTAGAGCATCCTGGGCGGCGGTGATAAATCAATATACTCCTTCACGTAAAGCTTCCATTCAACCACATCTTGCGTATGACTTTCACGTCTATCAATATCATTCCACATTCCATCTTTACATTCAAGACGAACAATATCGACCCTATATGTGGTTATTACAACTTCTTTTCTTCCCTCAGTACTTGTAGAAAAACCTCCTGGCCCACGTCTGGGTTTATCTAATTCAATCTTAATGAAATACTCATCTGTGTTGGTTTCGACGCTTCCAATTTCCCGCCCGAACCACTCTTTGCCATCATTGTTGCAAGTACAAGATGGCTTGTTGTCCAGCGTAGGCTTTTCTCCAATTATCCCTTGGCTTGAAAGATTCCATTGCACTTTCCATCGATATAAATCTGGAAGCCTAAGATCAGGCACGCCGCCGAGATAATCAATAAAAGGCTTTAGCCCACTAGGCCCCCAAGGAACAGCTGAAACAGTTATCGTGCCCAATGGATCGATCGAACTAATAGGGCGTGAATGAACGTATTCATATTCATTCGTGCCATCCGCAAATCCAATCGAGTCCCTCTGAATGAACTTGCCTAGCGTGGGGTCGTAGAACCGGGCGCGGTAGTAGTACAGGCCGGTTTCAATTTCGTATTCCCGGCCGGTATACAGGTAGCGGGTCAACAAGGATGGTGCGGTCTGGCTGATCACGTTGCCAAAGGAATCATAGGCGATGTGGTCGGCCACGGCGCCGGCGTGGTCCACGATGTCGCGTGTCGTGCCGAGGTGGTCGAGTAGGAGCCAGAGGACAGTGCCAGCGCTATTTTCTTGTGCCAGGATCATGTCCGGCCCCGGGCCGTGGAGGTAGCGCTTGTCAAAGACCGGTGCGTTGGGGCCGGTGGCGTCGGGGTCGACATAATCCAGGATCACGTCTTCGCGGTCGTAGATGAAGTGGGTGATGGCCTGGGGTGTAGAGCCGTCGCCGTCGGGGTCGACCGTCTTGGCGATGCGGCGGTTGAAGGCGTCGTAGGTGTAGTCCGCGGTGAGGGTGGTGGTCAACGAGATCAGGTTGAAGTCGGTGACCGAGACCAGGCGGTCGCGGTGGTCGTAGCCAAAGGTTCGGGCGATTAATGTCGCGGGGTCGGTGCGGCTGACCAGGTTGCCCTGGTCGTCGTAGGTGTAGGTATAGGTGCCGTCGGAGGCCAGCTCGTTGGCGGGGTCGGTGGTGTAGGTGTCACCCGGTGTTAGGCGGTGCGAGTCGGTCCGGTTGCCGTTGGCGTCGTAGGCGTAGGACTCGTCACCCCCGGAACCCCCGCCCCCGGAAGTGACATCATCAACATCAGTCAGCCGCGAGTTATTGTCGTAGGTGTAGTCGAACGTGCCGTCGATGAGGTTGACGATCTGTTTGATCTGGCTGGCGTCGTCGTAATCGTAGGTGTAGCTGTTGATCGTGGCACCGGCGGGGTTGGTGTGCGTCAGGTCGGTGAGGCGGTCAACGATCAATCCCCACCCGACTGGGGCACGCTGCGCTTGGCCTCAGCCACACGCCCGCGTTTTTCAAAGCAAACATACACCTCACCATCCTCGATGATAATCTTGTCGCCCTCTTCTACCAGACCAAAATCTGACCCATTGATCATCAAGGCTCCTTCGATAATTTCCAAGTCCAGATTGCTATGTTTCAAAGAATACTTTTTTAAACTCGGCGTAAACACAGATCCCATCCATTCTTCGGAAGGGAGAATCACTACGCGATATGGGCCAATCGAATACCCTGGATAACCTGCAAAACGGATCATCTGGTACATTGCTTGCGAGATCTCTTCACCTTTCTGAATCTGATCATTGACAAAAATGCGACCCTTATCGAAATTGATATGATCACCAGACATCAGATCTGTGTAGTACCGGTCATTAAAAAATAATTTATTGTTACAGACCTGGATAATTATTCCAAAGGAACGATATTCGAGCAAATCGCACATGGATTCACCCGTGCCATATGATATTGTTGTGGGGTTAGTCGACGGGTTAACGGTTAGCCAATAAGGTCCAAATGCTTCTTTGGGATTACCATAAACCACAAGCCGATCGGTTTGGTTGGGAGGCGCAGTGCGATCACACGCTCCTAATAGAAGAAGAAATACCCAAGCAATCCAAATTGTAGAGCTAGACGTGTGCAAATCCCACATGTCAATCTACCTTTATATCGCACCCCCAGCACTCAAAAAAGCGTGACGCCTAATTGTGGTGACAGATCGGGTAGCGGTTTCGGGTGGTCCACGATGTCACGTGTCGTGCCCAGGTGAGCAAGTAAGTCAAATCATGGGCCATTCACACTGGCGGGCGAGCCGTCAGTGGCGCCCGGCGACTCAGAAATATACTCACTGTTAATGTCTTTCAAAGACCACCAATAAAAGACCCCATATGCAACAAACACAATACTGGTGTGATTAATGAGCCCTGCTGATAGCGAAAAAAAATGGCCGGCATCATACGCTTTTTCACCTATGAATCCAGCAAGAACAAACTCTATCAAATGCAGTATTAAGAAAAGAATTAAAAAAGGGACAACCGTTGTGTTAATAAATGACAGGCATCCATTTTTTAACATCCATCGAAATAATGGGCGAAGGAGCAGCCACGAATAAAGATACCCAAGGATTAATGCCAGCGGGAATGACATAATCGACATAAAGGTTTGAGTTGGGCCGCCAATCTCTCCAGTTAATTTTTGAGCTTCAGGGATAAACCAAAGATTCATCTGTAAAAAATAGATTATTGCTCCTAGCCAAGGAATCAATATAAACGGCTTATTAAATTGCTTTTTATTTTTATCAAAGTGTTCCATTAGCCTGCCGATTCCATGTGTGGCTCACACTAAAGGTGCGTCCAAATTCTGCCTCATCTTTTAAAGATTCAATTATGCCATTAGATTTATTGTCGAAATCAAACGGGTTTTCAAATTTGTCATTCATTTTAAACACAAAAGAACAATCATATTTCTTTATGCTTCCTCCGCCAGAACATGAAATAGAACATTCATAAGAAGCACTGATAGAAACACCGCCCATCCAATATGCGGCAGCGCCTGCGTGTGTGGAAATATTTCTACTCCCATTTACAGTCGTTGTGTTCGATTTTCCCTCGCCGCAACATGATTCATCGTCAGGAGCTGCATTTGCCTGAATCGTTTCGTCAATATAGGCCTGAAAATCTCCCTCTAAAGCTGACGTGACCGCTCCGACGCATCCGGTTTCGGACAAAGTGACATCTCCACTAAAAATATTCATATAGTGAGCGAGTGCTCTAGCATTACTCCAGCAAAGCCCTTGAGGATCAATCCGATCAACCGGGTTACTCCCCACATACTCATATTGATTGGTGCCATCGCCAAACCCAATCGGGTCTCTCTGGATAACGTCCTAAATCATGCGCACATTTGAAAAGGCAGCTCTCCCGGCGGATGGTGTTGTTGAAAGACAGTACCCTCAACCAAGGAGAGCTACGATGGATGATGTTACGGCAAACGATGTCGGGATGAAAGACGTGTTTCGGATCGACGAAGCTCAGGTCCGCGGTCACGTCGACCGGCTTGTGGTGGAGTCTGTTGAGCAGACACTCAACGGGCTTTTGGATGCCGAAGCCGCGGCGTTGTGCCAAGCCGGCCGGTATGAACGCACCGATGCCAGGAAGGATACCCGGGCCGGTTCGTACCATCGCAAGCTTCAGACCAAGGCAGGCCAGGTGACGCTCAAAGTGCCCCGGTTGCGGTCGTTGCCTTTCGAGACGCAGATCATTGAGCGTTACAAGCGTCGTGAAAGCAGCGTGGAGGAGGCGTTGATCGAGATGTATTTGGCGGGCGTGAGTGTGCGTCGAGTCGAAGACATCACCCAGGCGTTGTGGGGCACGAAGGTATCGCCTTCGACGGTGAGCGAGCTGAACCAGAAGGTGTATCAGCAGATCGATGCATGGCGGCACAAGCCGATTGAAGGCGAGCATCCGTATGTGTACCTCGATGGCACATACCTCAAGCGGAGCTGGGGCGGTGAGGTGAAGAACGTGGCGATCCTGGTAGCGATCGGCGTGGCGCGCGACGGTTATCGCGAGGTGCTGGGCATCGCCGAAGGGGCCAAGGAAGACAAGGCGTCGTGGCTGGGGTTCTTGCGTCACCTCAAGCAACGTGGTCTGTGCGAGACACGCTTATTTGTCAGCGACGCGTGCTTGGGACTGGTCGAAGCGCTGGGTGAGGTGTTCCCGGATGGACAGTGGCAACGCTGCGTGGTGCACTGGTACCGCAACGTGTGGAGCTGCGTGCCCCGCAGCAAAGTCAAAGAGGTCAGTGCGATGCTCAAGGCAATCCACGCTCAAGAAGACCGTGACGCGGCGCTGAAGAAGGCCGAGGATGTAGCGGTCAAGCTTGAGGGGATGAAGCTACCCAAGGCTGCGGCGTTCGTTCGGGATTCGGTACACGAGACGCTGCGGTATATGAGTTTCCCACGTGAACACCGGACACGGCTACGCACGAACAACCCGCTGGAACGATTGATGCGTGAGATCAAACGCCGCACGAAGGTGGTGGGTGCATTCCCAGATGGCCACTCGGCGGTGATGCTGGCTTCGGCGCGGGTGCGTCACGTAGCCGGTACGCGTTGGGGGACACGGAAGTACCTGGACATGGATCGACTTTACGAACTCGAACGTGAGCGAGACCACGAATCGGAAGAAGAACGATTGAGCGTGGCGGTGTAGCCACGCAAGGTTGGCTGGCCCTTCGTTCGGGCTCGCTACGCTCGCCCTCACTGCGGCCCAGCCAACCAGCCATCCCCCGGAGACTGCTTAACCAAAGTGCGCAACTTGACGGACACTACCTCTCTCTGGATGAACTTGCCTAGCGTGGGGTCGTAGAACCGGGCGCGGTAGTACATCAAGCCGGTCTCGGGGTCGAGCTCGCGGCCCGTATACAGGTAGCGGGTCAACAAGGATGGTGCGGTCTGGCTGATCACGTTGCCAAAGGAATCATAGGCGCCAATTTAAGGTTCCTGACACCTTTTCTTGCCAACCACACCCCCTTGTTGACCCAGGCGGGTCAATTCTTGTTGATCGCTAGGGGGTCAAGTTTAGGTGATCGTTGACACTCAGGATTGAGCGGCGACATGCGGGGCCTACCCGTTGGCACCACGGGTTCTTCGTCCCTCACGTCAGGCCAATTCCCGCCGAATTCAATCTTTCCGCGATCCGTGATCGTGACGCCAACATATTGATCAGGATCGTTATCGTAATAAAATGTATAACACAATACCTTGAGTAAAAATTCATCCGGGTCAAGATCATATTCTTGACACACACCTTCCAGGGCTTTTGTTATTCGATCGGCTTCCTCGGGATCAAGCAGAGACAAATCGGGGCGGGTCGTCGTGCCCACAGGATTGCCATCTCTTGTCTCACCCAGAGATGCTGGGTTGTAAAACCCTCCCCGATTTTTGTACTGGAAGCCAACCACACCACGATGATTGAGAGTAATGAATGCGTGGTCCTGAGGATTATTGTTGCGATAGAATCCATATTCCCATTCTTCCAGTACATATTTACCTGGGTCAAGATTCCATCTCTTACAGAAATCTTCTAGGGCCTTTTGTGCCGCAAGGTCGGACTCTTTTCGGGACGGAGACAAACGGGATTCACATCGAGAAGCCAGGCACACCAATAGCCCAAGCAAAGCAACGGTCAATGCGATGTTTTTCCATTTCTTCACTGAGAGGTCCCGCTGGTATCTTTCTTTGATTCGGCTTCCTCGGAGCCGATCGGCAACATGCGCGGCCTGCCTGTCGGTACCACGGGGGGGTGGCTCCTCATATCAGGAAAATATCTAGATTTAGAAAATTCAATCCCACCACGATTCCCGATACTAACGACCAGGCGTTTGTTTGGATCGTTGTCGTAATGGAATTCATACCACCAAGGAACGTTTTCAGACCAACTGAACTCATGCAGTGCCAATTTACCCGGGTCAAGGTTGTCTTCCTGGCAAAATATTTCTATGGCTTTTTGTATCCTGCGATCGGCTTCTTTGCGCGACTTAGGTAAACGGGGCTCATTGCAATGAGAAGCAAGGCATACCAGTAGCCCAAGCAAAGCAACGGCCAATGCGATGTCTTTCCATTTCTTCACTGAGCAGCCTCGTTGGTATCTTTCTTTGATTCGGCTTCTTCAGAGCCAATCGGCGACATGCGCGGCCGGCCCGTTGGCACCACGGGAGGCTGGTTCCGTCTGTCCGGCCAATACCCTGAAATGTCAATCGCACCGCGATTAGTAATGCCAATGGATACGTACTGCTGAGAATCCTTATTATAACCAAATTTATACCACCAAGGCGCGCGTTCGGACCACCTGACCTCATGCAGTATAAATTTTCCTGGGTCAAGATTATAGTCCTTGCAAAAATCTGCCAAGGCCTTTTGTATCACGCGATCGGCTTCTTTGCGTGACTGAGGCAAGCGGGGTTCATTGCAATGAAAAGCAAGGCACACCAATAACCCAAGCAAAGCAACGGTTAATACGACGTTCTTTAATCGGTTCATTCGATCGGTCCGCTATCATTGATGGGTTGATCGCCTTCTATCCGTATGGTGTAAGGCTTGCCAGGGAGATTGCGGCCAATGGTTGTCATTAATTCAGCCCAAAATGATCTACTGTCACGATTGAAATCGTAATTGTCATCAGGCGCACTCAATGTTCCTTCGAACAACCATTTCAACTCATTGTCTTGACATTCCATCGTTAGTGTTCCTTTTAGCCTGAGATCAAGCTGCCCGAGAAACAATGCCTGATCACCTTTTGTTTGAAATTTATCAAAAATATCATTTATTTGATAGGATCCCGGTTTTTCATCATTAAGGTGTTGTTGGACAGCATTAAAGTCCAATGGGCCAATCCTGCTTGTATTGATATCAGAAAAACGGTAGCCCCTAGGTGTGCCAGAGCGCCCGACGTAGTGGGCAAAAGCAGCAACCGAGTCGACGAGATAGTATGAATCGAAATTGCTGTTCGTACCAAAATGATGCCCTATATCCCCTGGCACTCCCGATTCACCACGTTGCGAGGGAGTAGGATTGGTAAACCCACGTTTTTCAAAGCCAAATGGATCGAAAAATTCAACCGGATTACTCCCCACATACTCATACCAGTTCGTGCCGTCGGCGAAGCCGATGGGGTCGCGTTGGATGAATTTACCCAAGGTGGGGTCGTAGAATCGGGCGCGGTAGTACATCAGGCCGGTCTCGGTGTCGAGCTCCCGGCCGGTATACAGGTAGCGGGTCAGCAAGGATGATGCGGTCTGGCTAATCACGTGGCCAAAGGAATCATAGTCGCCAATTTAAGGTTCCTGACACCTTTTCTTGCTAACCAGAGAACATCAACTGTCGATCGGTCACACAAGCACACATCAGCCTGCGGCGTGATGTGTGGCACCCAAGCCACCCGCCCGGACCTACGAACTTCAAAATACCTGGTGGTCTTTGTCTACCGTCTCTACCTCAATGTGTGCCACGTAGCCGGCGGTCATTTCCTCTTCTTCGGTGAGTTCTAAATAACGAACATTCGTATTCCCAATGACGGTCAAGATATATTTGTCGGTCTTTTTCTTGCGTTGCGATGGGTAGAGGTTGGCCACGATTGCTTTTTCTACAGGGCCAGAGTCCGAAATATTAATTGAAAATTTAATTAATTCAGAATTAGGGACAACGAATGACGTAAAGTTATGCGAGCCAAGGTCGAGGTAGAGGTAGCCATCAAAAATGGTTGATAATCCATCCGCTGTGGTGGAGTCGCCGGGTACTTGGCCAGCTATTGTTTTATTTGAGACTGAAATCTCAGCATGAACTACCCCCGAATCAGGGAGTAACCCTTGGCCGGTGACCCAGATGATAACGGAGCCACCCGGCGGAGATTGTTGATTGCAACCACACACCCATAAAATAAGAGCGAGGATTGAAATCAAATGAAGGCGGTGCGTGCCATGCCTTAGCGTTTCTCTGATTGAATTTGGATGTTGAATCGTCGGCCCGTTAAGCACGGCAAGGATCCTTTTTATCTATATGATAAAAAATGCCGGGTGGCTAAGGCACACTGTGTTTGGTCCCATCCACCCACCGTTAGGTTCTGCCAAACCTTCATCAATCCTCTCCGCTGGAAAAGCCGGTCAGGGCCAACCTCTGTGCAGCGGTACCCACCGACATCAAAACATCTGATAGTGCCTGTCTACAATTTTAACGTCGATGCGTGTCACGTAGCCGGCGGCGGCTTCTTCTTCCTCGGTCATCTCTAACGGGTCCACATCCGTGTTTCCAACGATGGTTAAAAGAAATTGATCGGCCTGCTCATTGCGTTCTGATGGAGAGAGCGTAACCGATAATGTATTTTTTCTAGAAGGGCCAGAGCCCCCAACACGGACTGTAAATTGAATCGATTCAGACTTGGGGACCACAAATGTCGTCCAATCCATTGGGTCAACCTCGAGGTAGCCCTTAAAAATAATAGATGCATCATTTGTCCTGATACCATCGGTTATTTCCACTTTGCCATCTCTTTCGATGTATTCAATCTTTTTGTCCGGGTTTGAAATGGCAACGTCTATTAGGCCATAGCTAGGAAGCAATCCGTCACCGGTGACCAAAATTGTGACGGTCTCGCCAATTACGATGGCTTCATCAGAGGGGGGTAGTCTATTGCAACACCCTTCTTTTTCATTGCAACCCCCTCCTAATGTGATAGCAGCGAGGATGATTGCCACACAAGCAAGGCCAGGCACACCACAAGCGTGCTTTTCTCGGGGTGTGTTTGAGGCATGTGCCGTTAACCTACCAAGCATAGCAAGTGATCCTTTTCATCTATTCATGGCCAAGGCTCTCTAGCGCGCACTTTTCAATTAAGCGACAAAGACAAACTATCTGATTTTTGTTAATGAAGTACCCGCTGGTTTATCTTTGCCCCAATTTCCAACTTTAACGGGATCTGTTTCGGGGTCAAACCCTTGGGCCTCGCCCGGCGATCCCGGCGGTGGATCTGGATCTTCGGCATGCCCAACATTATTGTAAAAGCCTTTTGAATACCTGGATTTGATTTGATGCTCCAATTTTTGAGCCAGACGGCGAGCTCTTTCTTCACATTGACCCCTGTCGTAATACGCTGGCTTGCCTTCTTTTCTCGCGATCGTGGATATATCTACGGTTCGCCTTATTTTGCCTTGTATGCGGTTGTAATAGTTTTCAATTTGCTTCACGTGTTGTTCTTCATGGCCAAAAACACGTGGGAGCGACTCCCCGCCCGGCTTTCGACCATTTCTAAAGGCTGCTTCGTCAATCAAGATAATTGCTCTTATGGATACAGTTACATTTTCAATTTTATAGCGCATCCGACCATTTCTTGATCGGCATGCGTTGCAAACAAAATCCACATGGGCCAGTACGATTGCTTGCCCAACAGCTCCTTGAAGGCGCTTGTTGAAATACCCAGAGTGTTTTGAAAATGATACGCTAGCCAGACCACTGGGATCCACAAATTTAACCGGATTACTGCCCACATACTCATATTGATTCGTGCCATCGCCAAACCCAATCGGATCTCTCTGAATAAACTTGCCCAGCGTGGGGTCGTAGAACCGGGCGCGGTAGTAGTACAGGCCGGTTTCAATTTCGTATTCCCGGCCGGTATACAGGTAGCGGGTCAACAAAGATGGTGCGGTCTGGCTGATCACGTGGCCAAAGGAATCATAGGCGATGTGGTCGGCCACGGCGCCGGTGTTGTCCACGATGTCGCGTGTGTGGTGTCTAGGTAGTCGGGCAATGGTCAGAGTACATCAACTGTTGATCGGCCACGCAAGCACACATCAGCCTGCGGCGTGATGTGTGGCACCCAAGCCACCCGCCCGCCGTTCGTGGTTCAGAATTCATTATCCTGAGTGGTTTTGTGGATAAAATTGCACCATATAATACCCTTTGATTGCAAGGCATGGGCTATTTGAAAATATTCGTACAAATAATCTTCTGGATAAATATTGAGAGACACCACGTGCTGCCCGTACTCGCTCAGCGAGTCTTTCAAGCGTATAGGCATAAACTCTTCTTTATTTATGATATCGTGACGGTGATCATGAAAAATAAAAGATATCCCTCGGCCAGCAGCGAATGGTAGAGGAAATGGCACGTTATCGTCGCTTGAATTATCCGTTATTGTTATTGAACAAATGGAGGTTAGCCTATCAATTATGGCTTGTGCAAAATCAATGAAATTCAAAAATTGTATTTTTTGCGATGGGAAAATAAGCCTACAGTGGACGAGATCTATTTTGTCTAGTTGATGTTTGCGATTCTCTAAAATATCAAAGAACTGATGTTGCTCCAGCTGTTTTCCTTCAAAAAGAATCTTCGTTTCTGAAATCCAGGTCACAGAAAGAATATCTGAATTATTCGATGCATTACTGGTATTGCTCATAACGAATTCATCACTCTCTATATCCGCACAAGTAGCCATAACTATCAGGCATAATCCCAGCGATCCCAAGCTTAAAATTTGTTGGCAAAGTCTTAGATTCATATTGTCGAGCACTTATGCTATCGTGGTCCAATCAGAACAAATATTTTTTTCTTAGGTGTATTCTGTTTGCGCTTTTCGTTTGCATATCCTTTCAACTTAGATTCTAACTGGGCGAGCATGCTTGTTTGGCTTACAATTTTTCCTTTTGATCCAGGCTGGCCAATGGAATCGCCTCCTATGGCACTTGCGATATCTTGGCCAAAGCAAGATAAGATTGTGCAAGAGTTCTTTGGAGACCTTTTGTTAAAATCAATTGGAGGAGCTATGTTTTGATCCACTGTATTAAGGCCAAAATTATTCCCCGCTCCTTTGGGCATATTTCCGTGGCCAAGGAAGATTACAACCCCATCTTTTCCTATAGCTTGTTGAAAAATATTATTGGTGATATTTCTCCGAACGACGAGATCGTATGCTGGGCAGTTATTTGCTTCTATTAGTGCTTGCCACAATCTCTTCACGTGATGGCGACCTACAAAATCACCTATTATCTCTTCACTTAATGGATCGATGTCTACCATAGAATTGCGTGCTGATTCGGGTGAAATCGGTAATCCCTCGCCAATATCTGGTATCGGAACTGTGGGTGTCGGCCCAAGCTTGCCCTTTCGTAATCCAGAAATATCGATCCAATTAACCGGACTGCTCCCCACATACTCATACCAGTTCGTGCCGTCGGCGAAGCCGATGGGGTCTCTCTGGATGAACTTGCCTAGCGTGGGGTCGTAGAACCGGGCGCGGTAGTACATCAAGCCGGTCTCGGGGTCGAGCTCGCGGCCCGTATACAGGTAGCGGGTCAACAAGGATGGTGCGGTCTGGCTGATCACGTGGCCAAAGGAATCATAGGCGATGTGGTCTACCGCGGCGCCGGTGTGATCCACGATGTCACGCATCGTGCCGAGGTGATCCGTGAGCAGCCAGAGGACGGTGTCACCCCCGGAAACGTCTTCCTGAGCCAGCACCATGTCCGGGCCCGGGCCGTGGAGGTAACGCATCGCCAACGCCGGTGCGGTGGGGCCACCGGCGTCAGAATCGACGTAGTCCACGATCACGTCTTCGCAGTGGACGATGTAAGCAACAATCAATCCCCACCCGGATGGTGTAAACGGCGGAGTAAAAGTGCGGCGGGTGGCGGGGTAAAAATGCAGCGCCCGGTGCGTAATGTCACCCGCTCGTGGCGGGACGTCAAGTTCCTTTTATGGCCGCTTGGATCGGCGTCGTCTTTGTCGTTGCTTGGATTCGCGTAGCCGGTAGCTCTCACCGTTGGCTTCGAGGATGTGCACGCGGTGCGTGAGCCGATCCAGGATGGCCCCGGTGAGGCGTTGGTTGCCACAGACCTCGGTCCACTGCTCGAACGGGAGGTTGGTGGTCACGATGACGCTCACCCGCTCGTAGGCTCGGCTGATCACCTCGAACAGCAGCTCGGCGCCGACCTTCTTAAACGGCACGTAGCCCAGCTCATCAAGGATCAACAGGTCCTGACGCTCCAGCTGACGCAGGGCGCGTTGGAGCTGGCGGTCGTCACGGGCTTCGGTCAGCTGGGTCGCCAACGCGGTGACGGCCCCGAACCGTACCCGCCGACCCTGGGTAGCGGCGATAAAACCCAACGCCGTAGCGATGTGGGTTTTGCCGGTGCCGCTCTTGCCTACCAACAGCACGTTCTCATGATGATCGATGTATTGGCCGGTGGTCAGCTCACGGATCAGCGGTTCGTTGAGCGATGGCTGAGCTTTGAAGTCGAAGGTGTCCAGCGTCTTGATCACGGGGAACTTCGCGGCCTTGATGCGTCGCTCGGCGGCTCGCTTGTCGCGGTCAATCAGTTCTCGTTCGGCTAGCCTCAGCAGGTAGGTCGGGTAGTCGCAACGCTCCTTCGAGCACGACGCGGCGACTGAGGCGTACTCCCGCAGCATGGTCGGCAGCTTCAATGTCTTGAGGTGATGCTCCAGCAGCACCGTGGGTTTCTTGGCCTGGCTCATCGATCACCTCCCACGCCCAACAGGCTGCGGTAATCATGGACATCCGTGGACGCGACGTGGACGTGACGCAGGTGATCGCGGCCATCGAGGCGGAAGGTGGTGCGGCCCCAGGGTTCCGGGGGTGGGATGTACTGGGCGATGCAGTCGCGGCTGTGAGTGCGCATGGCCAAGCCTTGGCGGACCGCCCGTTCCAGTTCCCTCATCGGGTGAAGTTCCAGAAGACGCAGCACACGGATGTACTCACGTGTACCTTCATGATCTTGCTCGTCTTCAAGGCGACGACGCAACACCCCAAAGCACGAAGGCAAGACCCAGCCCTCTAGCGGCCGGGCGTGATCCAATGCCCCGGGCTTGCGTTCCAACAGCGGCAGGTAGTGCTTCGGCTCGAAACGCACCTGCTGGCGATCCCAGCAGCGACGGTGCGTGGCGATCACCTTTTGCTGGTAGCCGATCTCGACCCGGTCGTAGTAACCCCGCACCGTCACCGGGTGATGGGCATACTCCACCGGGACCGAGTAATCGTTGTCGTCGAAACGCACCAACGACTCGCTGTTGGCCCGGCCGGGCCGCACCCGGCACGCGGCGAACGGGGCAGCCGGCAGCGGCCGAAACAATGCCCGTTCCTCGGCTAGCAACTGCCCCTTGCTCACGGATTGACCCCGCAGTCGACGCGTCAGATCTGACCGGCACGCTTCCAACAGATAGGCGTTGAGTTCATCCAGGTCTCGCACCTGTGGAACCGGCACGAAGAAGTTGAGACGCGCGAACTTGACCACCCCCTCGACCACGCCCTTCTCATTAGCCCGTCGCACCAGGCAGAAATGATGCTCGAACAGGTAGTGGCTCACCAGCTGAGCAAACCCCTGGGTGATCTGTCGCTGGCGGCAGCCTACGATTTTGCTCACCGCCACCTTAGAGTTGTCGTAGCTGATCCGCGTGGGCACGCCCCCGAAGAACTCGAACGCCCGCACGTGGCCTTCCCAGAACGTCTCCGTGCACTCCCGCTCGAATGCCATCACGAACATCGCGTCCGAATACGGCAAGGCCATCGCGAAGAATGCCACCTTCCGCAGCACCCCGTTGACGTTGGCCAACGCGAACCCGAAGTCCACCTGCGCTTCACCCGGACGGTGCACCAACGGCATGAACACCTCCCGGTGACGGGCTCGATGTTCACGCACCGCATCCTTGACCGTCGTGTAACCGCCTTCGAAGCTGTCTTCAGCCACCAGCCGCTGCCAGATCCGCTTCGCCGTGTGACGCTGCTTCTTGGGCAATGACGTATCCGATTTCAAGATCGTCTTGATCTTCGAGAGGTGGGGGCCAATCGTCGGCTTCTTGGGCGGCTGGCTACGCCGATACCCCGGTGGTTGGCTGTGATTCAGAATCTTCTCAAGCGTCTTCCAGTGCATCCCCGTCTCACGAAGGATCTGACGCTTGCTCACCCCTTCCACCAATACCCGGCGGCGGATCTCTATCCACTGGTCCATGTCGCGGTACACTCCTGGGCCTCCTGCCTAATGGTGGTCTCGGCCGCCACCGTGGCCGCCGTAAGACCCACATTCTCAGAAGACCTCTCATGGGGTGCCGCACTTTTGCTCCGCCCCGCCACCCGCCGCACTTTTGCTCCGCCGTTTACAGCAAACCCCTGGGTGATCTGTCGCTGGCGGCAGCCTACGATTTTGCTCACCGCCACCTTAGAGTTGTCGTAGCTGATCCGCGTGGGCACGCCCCCGAAGAACTCGAACGCCCGCACGTGGCCTTCCCAGAACGTCTCCGTGCACTCCCGCTCGAATGCCATCACGAACATCGCGTCCGAATACGGCAAGGCCATCGCGAAGAATGCCACCTTCCGCAGCACCCCGTTGACGTTGGCCAACGCGAACCCGAAGTCCACCTGCGCTTCACCCGGACGGTGCACCAACGGCATGAACACCTCCCGGTGACGGGCTCGATGTTCACGCACCGCATCCTTGACCGTCGTGTAACCGCCTTCGAAGCTGTCTTCAGCCACCAGCCGCTGCCAGATCCGCTTCGCCGTGTGACGCTGCTTCTTGGGCAATGACGTATCCGATTTCAAGATCGTCTTGATCTTCGAGAGGTGGGGGCCAATCGTCGGCTTCTTGGGCGGCTGGCTACGCCGATACCCCGGTGGTTGGCTGTGATTCAGAATCTTCTCAAGCGTCTTCCAGTGCATCCCCGTCTCACGAAGGATCTGACGCTTGCTCACCCCTTCCACCAATACCCGGCGGCGGATCTCTATCCACTGGTCCATGTCGCGGTACACTCCTGGGCCTCCTGCCTAATGGTGGTCTCGGCCGCCACCGTGGCCGCCGTAAGACCCACATTCTCAGAAGACCTCTCATGGGGTGCCGCACTTTTGCTCCGCCCCGCCACCCGCCGCACTTTTGCTCCGCCGTTTACAGATTTGGCGGTGTGGGGAGGTAATCTTGTGTACGCTAGGGTTCCTGACCGTACTATTTCTGATCTTGATGGTTCCAAAGCTGCACGCCGTCGAACTTGGCAAAGCCTTTATCAAACGTGGCCACCACATCGCCTTCAGCGGCCACTTGTGCCGCGAGCAAACAATCCACGATATCGAGCCTGGTCTGCTTGTAGCGGTATAAAGCATCGATCATGGCCTGAGCCTCTTCGCAGCGTATCCCGGGCTTGATGATCAGCTTGGCGAGGCTCTGGGCAATCTTTTCACGGGGGTGTTCATAGGCCGCCCCCAAAACCCACACGGATTCAACCAAAACGATTTTGTCCAGGATGAGAAGGCACCGACCCTCAGCGGCGATTCGTCATCACGCACCTTCACTATGTAACGCTGCGTCGTACGCGGTTGTCGAAGCAGCTGGCACGCCCGCCTCTCGGAAGCATCGAAGCGATCCTGGAGCATACGGACCGCTTCACGCTTGCGGGGCGGGCTTAGAAGTTTAGCGCTACGCGCTGTTGCAGCCGTCCCGAAGCCACCTCCTGGAGCATCTGTTTATCCAAACTCAACTCCGCCACCAACTTCTTGAGCCGGGCGTTCTGCTTCTCCAGGTCTTTGAGCCGCTTGGCTTGGTCGACTTTCAACCCGCCGTACGCACGACGCCAGCGGTAGTACGTCTTGTCCGTGATCTCCAGCTTCTTGCAAGCAGCCGCGACCGGTGTCCCCTGGCTGAGTAAGACATCCGCTTCACGGAGCTTACTCACGATCTGTTCAGCACTGAAACGTTTACGAGGCATGATGCCCTTCCTTTCTGTGAACCAATCGGCACCAATCTACGGTACCTCAAACCGGATCAGAGTAAGGGGGGCACGTCAGGGTACGATTGGGATTGATTCGCGGCAGCGTAAGTTCTTTCCACATCAGTGTTACGATTGCATCGGACGTCAAACAACAATCCGATGGATTTTTCGGACAGAGCCGGGCACCAATGGTTAGAGACCAGTCCCGGATGAGTTTGCGACCAGCCGACCGTCCGCGGGAAACTCCATACGCAACGCGTATCACGCATTCCAGAATCATTCGTATCAAGCACAGGGCTGTGGATTTCCTGTCGATACGGCTGCCTGAAAGAAATTAAAAGTTGAATCGAGCAGATGTCCGATGTAAAAGTCAGTGGTCGTGGCTAGGTTGATTTTTTCATTGCATCAAGCGTTTTTTTCGCTGCGAAATGGGGGTCCATGCTTTTTGTACCCGATCGCAGAACTTTAATCGTATTGGCTAGCCTTGTCGGGGCAATGACGCTGGCCAGCGGCTTGCTGCTGGTGCTTGAGCCCAGGCCGGTTTCCGCAATGAAAGGGCTAAGCCTCTCTTCGGTTGATCGCTTAACCCCTCAGCGTGGCGAAAGCCTGTTGTTTGACCCCATCCAAGCGGCCCAGGCCGGGCGATGGTCGGCGGTGGTGATCCACTACGGCTTGCCCGCATCGCAGACCGACCACGCTGGATCAGATGGTTTGCAGGCCCAAGAGAGCTACCATTTTACGGTATCCACGGGGTCGCGTAGCTCCCAAGAGCAGATCCAGATCGGCAGCCGCTGGTACCGTCAGCAGGCAGGGACCTATTGGACTGGGCCCGAAAGCCAATGGGTGAACCGCCATGCCATTGGGGTGTTGTTGGATAACGCCCAGCCAAGCTCGGGCCTCAACCAGCAGCAGCTGGCACGCCTGGTTTGGCTGGTGCAGCGTTTACAAGCCAGGTTTTTAATCCCCGCAGACCGGGTGATCCTCCAGCTACACGCCGACTCACCAACAGACCAGGGGTGGTGGTTCCCCGAAGCATGGTTCCGCCAGCAACTATTGACTTTTGTTGGCCCCTGATCACCAATCTTCTTTTCTCATCCCAATTACACCCCTCGGGGATGAGTTTGCCGCGTCGGAATCACAAACACGCCGAGGATTTCCCTGCTGCGGGCGAACCAGACCCCGTCAACCTGATCGGGATGGATATCGCTTAATCCCTGTTTATAGCTGCGTTTACCAGATCGCTTGAAGCAGAGGATGGCCCATCATCCATCGGGGCGTTTGCAGCCGTGGTAAACCGCTAGAAATGTTCATGGAAATGCCCCACCCAAGCCCGGATCGGATCAAATAGACGCACGTTTTGTCCGAAAATGGGATACAGCAGCGGGGGTGTTGAGATCTTAGGAACCAACACCCTATCCAGACACACCATAAAAGACCTAAGATATTATCTCATCACCTACTATAAAGATAATCACTGTAATGCCGTAAAAAAAGTGTCAATCCAATTATTTTCCGATAACATATTAATATGGCGTCGGATAGATCGTATGGCCCCTTCCGCTGCCTCAGGCCTGAAGCAGCGATCCGGGGGCGGAGATCAGCATGAATTGTAGATGGATCGGTGGGGGTTGTGATTATACCCGTGGTTAGCCCAATTCAACTCTTTGGCTTTGATGTGCTTGCAACGCTTGGCCGCGGTGCCAGCAGCACCATCTATGCGGTCAAAGACAAGGACAACCAAGTCTATACCCTCAAGCATGTGGTGAAGGCTCAGCCCGAGGAACAACGTTTCTTGGATCAGGCGCTGGCCGACCATGAGGTGGCCCGCCGATTTAGCCACGACAACTTACGCACCAGCTTCCGCCTGCTACGCCACCGCAAGCTGATCCGCACCAATGAAATCGCTTTGCTGATGGAGTTTGTCGATGGTGTAACCCTTGAGGAGAAGCAGATCCGTGATGTACTGATGGTCTGCGAGCTATGCCAACAGGTGGCGATCGGTCTCAAAGCGATGCACGACGCCGGCTGGGTCCACGCCGACATCAAGCCCAACAATATCCTCGTGACCGACCAGGGGCACGTGAAGATCATCGACTTCGGGCAGAGCTGCGAAATCGGTACCGTGAAACAGCGGATCCAAGGCACGCCCGATTACATCGCACCCGAGCAGGTCCACCGCCAACCGATCAAGCCGCAGACCGATGTGTTCAACCTCGGGGCGACCCTTTACTGGCTGCTGACCGGCAAGCACGTGCCCACGCTGATCCCCAAAGGGAAACCGGGTCTAACGTTTAAGACCGACCCCAGCTGCCCGCCGCCCGAATCAATCAACCCCCAGGTCCCCCCGGCGTTGTCGAGCCTGGTGATGAAATGCATCCAGCCCGACCCTGAAAAGAGGCCCGAGTCCATGGTGCGTGTCTACAGCCGACTGGAAATCGCCGCTAGCCAGATTGTGTACCGCGCCTGACCCATCGACCATCAATCGGATTGGAACCACAGATGCCCGCGTGCCAATACCAGCAGCCGAAACGCCCTCTAGCAACAGCATTCATGCTATGATTTTTGTATGAACCCAACACGATACACCCTCTCCGTAGCGCTCTGGATCATGCTGGGGGCCCTGGCTGGCCCGATGGCGATTGCTCAAGTCACCGACGAGCAGATCGGCCGCACCATCGAGCGGATGAAGCAGTACTTTTACTACAAACAGGATCCTCAAACCGGCTCGTGGGAGTTCCGCAGCCGACCCGGTGGGATCGAAAGCGACGCGATACAGATCGGTGGCGAGACCGCGTTGGTCACCCAGGCGCTGCTGATCAGCGGCGAATCGTCCCAGAACCCCAAGATCGCCAAAGCAATCAAATACCTGCGCGAAGTCGAGATGAAGGGGATCTACGCGGTGGCCTTCCGCGCCCACGTGTGGGCCAACCTCCCCCCCGAATACATGCCCATGCTCGAGCTGGACGCCAGCTGGCTGCTGGATGTGGCCAACAAACACCGGCTGGGGATGTTTGACTACCGACCCAACCCCACCTCGGACCGTGTGGACCACAGCAGCACCCAGTACGGGATGCTGGGGCTGTGGGAGGCCTCCAAACGCGGGCTGAAGATCCCTCGCAAGTACTGGGAACGCTGGGTGGAACACTTCATCAGCGCCCAGCGTGACGACGGGGGCTGGACCTACAGCTCCAACCCCAACGAGCGCCCAAGCGGGTCGATGACCGCCGCGGGCCTGACCGCCTTATTTGTAGGCCAGCAGGAACTCTACCGCGGCCGGAGAACGATCGACCCGAAATTGATCGATTCGGTGCGACGCGGTGTGGCCTGGCTCGACAAGCGGTTCCAAGGCCACAACAACCCAGGGGCCAACGAATGGACCTACTACTACCTCTACGGGATTGAACGCGTTGCCCTAGCCAGCGGGCTGCGCTACCTCAACAACAAAGATTGGTACCTCGCTGGGGCCAGCCACATCCTGCAGAATGTCCATGACAACGGCAGCATCGAAGACGACTTTGTCAGCACCGCGTTTGCGTTGATGTTCCTATCACGGGGCCGGGTGCCGGTCTGGGCCTGCAAGCTCCAGATCCCGGGCAAGCAGTGGAACGGCCACCCCAACGACCTGTACTTCCTAACCCACTACCTCAGCAACCAATGCGAGCAAGAGATCAACTGGGAGGTCGTGGGCATCGATATCGACGCCCAAGAGTGGCTAGCCACGCCGGTGGCGTACCTCAGCTCCAGCGAGCCCATGAACAGCCTGACACCCAAACAGAAAGCCAACCTAAAAAAATACCTCGACTTCGGCGGGCTGCTGGTGGCCAACCCCGAGGACGGGTCTAAGGCGTTCTCGGATTCCATCCGGGCGTTGGCCGCTGAGCTGTACCCCCAATACGAGTTCCAAAAAATGCCACCCGACCACGCTTTATTCTCCTGCTGGAACCACATCCCCCAAAACGCGAAGCTGCCGGTCTATAGCCTATCCAACGGCGCGCGCGAGCTGATCATCCTCGCCGGCCACGACTGGGGCCAGGTCTTCCAATCAGAAGACGACCCAGGCAAGGACCCGGTGTGGGACCTGGCGACCAACATCTTTGCCTACGCGACCAACCGCGGGGCGTTGAACAACCGGCTCGACCAGAAATTCGAGCTCCGCACCGGGCGCAGCGGCAGCGGGCAGATCACCGTCGGACGCGCCCAATACGACGGCAACTGGCTGCCCGAACCGGTCGTGTGGGAGACCCAGTCCAATTTCTTGTTCAACCGGACAGGCCTCACCATCACCACCAGCCCCGCAACCGGCGACGAAGTGCTGAACTTAGAAGACCTAGGCCAGTGCCCCTACAAACTGGTCCACCTCACCGGCACCCACGCGATCTTCCTTAACGAAGCCCAAAAAAAAGCCATCCGGCAATACGTCAAGCGGGGCGGCACCCTGCTGATCGAGACCGTCAGCGGGCACGGCGAGTTTAGCACCAGCATCGAAAAACAGCTGTCTACAATGTTCAACGCCTACGCGGTTCCCCTAACCAGCTCAGACGCCATCATCTCGGGCCAAGGCCTCGACGCAGGGCAAGACAACCAGCGGGCGCTGTACCGACGCTACGCCATGGTCAAGCTTCACTTCGACCCCAAGCCACGCCTATCGGCGATCCTCAACGACCAAGGCCAGCCCATGATCATCTTCTCGCACGAAGACCTCTCCCTGGGCATGCTGGGTAGCCGCCACTGGAACATCGTCGGCTACCAGTCCGAGACCAGCCGCAAGCTCATGGCGAACCTGGTGCTCTGGACGAACAAGAAAGAGCTGCAGGATTGATCTCCCATCCTGCTAGATCAATACCGAACCGTTAACGCATCAACCCCGGGTTGACCAAACGCGCCGGTGGCTTCGCTGCGATCGGTGTGGTGGGTTTGGATCAGCCGCCCCATGCGCTGCTGGATTTGAGCGATAAACCTATCGAGCTGATCCGGCTTGCCTTCCGCGACCAGGCGCACGCGTCCGTCAGCCAGGTTCTGCACATAGCCCGACACCGCATAATCCTTGGCGATGCTGACCGTGGTATACCGAAACCCCACCCCTTGGACCGACCCCGAAAAATGAACGGTGTAGCGGACGATCGCACCCATAGGTGATGATTTCATAGAGATCTTTAAACCGTGTGCCGCTGGCGGCTGGCCCGCCAGTATTTTCAAACAACGCCTAGCGCACTGGCGGACAAGCCGCCAGTGGCACACTTACCCTCACACACGATTCCCGGGTTGACCGATTGAGCCGTTAAAAAAATATACCCGTCCCGATCAGGTTTGCGGGGTTCCGTCCGCCCGCGGCAGGGAAATACACGGCGTTTTTGTGTTTCCGACGCGGTAAACTCATACCCGATGGGTATAGAAGCGCAATACACCAACACGCTACCCTTCCATCGCCGCCATCTCTTCATCGGGGATCTCAAAGTTCGCGTGCACCTTCTGCACATCGTCGTGGTCTTCCAGCGCTTCGACCAGGCGGATCACCTTGCGCGCGTCTTGCCCGGTGCAGGCCACCGCGTTGCCCGGGATCATGGTGATGCTCGCCGATTCGATCGCGATGCCCGCCGCCTCCAGCGCTTCGCGTACCGGGATCAGCTGCCCCGGCTCGGACAGCACCTGCCACGCCTCGCCTTCATCGGTGACATCCTCAGCCCCGGCTTCGAGCACGATCTCCATCAGCCGGTCTTCTTGGATGGCCTCCTTCGCGATGAACACCTGCCCGCGTGTCTGAAACATGTAAGCGACACACCCCGATGTGCCCATGTTCCCGCCGTGCTTCTCAAAGATCCGCTTGATCTCCGGGGCCGTGCGGTTGCGGTTGTCCGTGAGGATCTCCAGCAAAACCGCCACCCCGTTGGGGCCGTAGCCCTCGTAGACGATGCTCTCGTAGCTCTCGCTGCCCAGCTCGCCAGCCCCTTTTTTGACCGCGTTGGCGATCGTGTCTTTGGGCATGTTTTCCGACTTGGCTTCATCGATCGCGTAGCGCAGGGTCAGGTTGGTCGCGGGGTCGCCCCCGCCGTTCTTCGCCGCCACGATGATCGCCCGGGCGCACTTGCTCCAGGTCTTACCACGCTTGGCGTCGTTGCGAGCTTTCTTGTGCTTGATGTTGGCCCACTTGCTATGACCGGCCATGGGGGTATCTCCTAACGGGGTCTGATAGATCAAAGGCTATTGTATACCGTTGCCCACAGAGCCGGGCACTGTGTGCCCAGCCCGCGGTGCCTACTCATATCCAATGGGTATACAATGCCGCCATGTTGATTAACACAGGGATCGTGCTGTGGGTTGGAGGCGGGGTCTGCCTCGCCGCCGTGGCGCTATGCGCCTGGCTGTGGGCCGACCGCAACGCGCTGCGCCGGCGGTGCCGTGACTTGGTGCAGCAGCGAGACGAACGCGCCATGCAGGCCGAGTCTTACCGCACCGAATTAGCCAGCCTCAAGACCGATATCGCGGTCGCCCAAGAGACCCAGCGGGGCTTGGAGGCCCAGTTCCAAGCCGCCCAGAAGCAGGCCCGGGAAACCTTCGAGTCGGTTGCGGCCAAGGTGCTCCAGCAATCCAACGCCCAGTTCCTGCAGCTGGCTAACCAAACACTCGACGGCAAGCAAAAAGACGCCACCGCGCAGCTCGAAAAGCGCCAGCAAGCCATCAACGCCTTGGTCAAGCCGCTCAAAGAATCCCTGGAACGGTACGGCTCGCTGGTCCAGCAGATCGAAACCTCACGCAAAGAAAGCTACGGCTCGTTGGCCCAGCAGGTCCAGGCGTTGCGGGGCGACCAGCAATTGCTACAAAAAGAGACCGCGAACCTGGTCCAGTCGCTTCGTCGCCCCAAAGTGGGCGGGCGGTGGGGCGAGATGCAGCTCAAGCGGGTGGCGGAGCTGGCGGGCATGATCGAGAACTGCGACTTTGCCCAACAGGTCACGATCCAGACTGAAGCCGGCCGGCTCCAGCCCGACATGGTCGTCACACTACCCAGCAACCGCACCATTGTCGTGGACGCCAAAACACCACTTGAGGCATTCATCGCGGCAATCGAGAGTGAAGAGGAATCACAACGCGAAACCTTGCTCCAAAAACACACCCAGAACATCCTGGACCAGGTCACCCAGCTGGCTAAAAAATCGTACGCCGAACCTTTGAAACGGTCACTTGATCTGGTGGTGCTATTCATCCCCGGCGAGAGTTTCCTGTTCCCCGCGGTGCAGCGGCGGGCCGACCTGATCGAAACCGCCATGGCCAAGGGCGTGGTCATCGCCACACCCACCACCCTGATCACCCTGCTGCGAGCCGTGGCGCTTGGCTGGCAAGAGCAACGCCTGACCGAAAACGCCCAGAAGATCCGCGACCTTGGCCGGCAGCTGCACGAACGGCTGTGCACCGTGGTCGAACACTTCACCAGCCTGGGTCGATCGCTGAACGCGACCGTGGAGCATTACAACAAATTGACCCGGTCACTCGAAACCCGCGTCATGGTCTCGGCCCGGAAATTTGAAGAGCTGGGTGCCAAGTCGCCTAAAGCCATACCCGAAGACCTGCCCCAGATCGAGATCGTCGCCCAATCGATCAAAGCCACCCAGGGCAACCTCACAACCACCTCCCGCAACGAGCCGCGACCGTAAGGGAGCGGGTTAGCTGCCTTGTTGATATCGAAACGGAAGCGATCTCAAAGTGTATCTTTATTCAATCGCTACACCATCTTGGGCAGCTCCGCGTCAACCTCCGGGAAATACCGGCGGATCAGCGAGCAGTCGAACTTGGGCAGGATGCTCGTAGCTGCCTCACGCTCGAGCAAAAACTCAAACGCCGCGTGCACCACCTTCTCCGGCGCCACCCGCCCGTGCGACCATAGGTCGTAATCAGGCCAACTCAGCGTCACCTTGTATTCATGCGTGCGCCCCTTCTCGCTCACACGCACCTGGTAGCCCCAGTTGTTGACCCCCTCGGTTTCTGTGCCGATCTCGATCTTCGCCATAGCGCCAGCCTGTCTGCCCCAGGGCCGTCAGGGGTCGTTGCATCTTTCCAACTCAGCCGTACCCAATGAGGGCACAACGGCTTACAGATTCTTAAGGATACCAGAACCCTTCTGCCCTGTCCGTGGCCCAGAATTTCATTGACAAGAAAATGCCCTGGCAATATCCTAACAAACAGATTGCTTTTTATTTCTGCATGGTTTGTGTGACGATCCATTGGAGTGTGCGATGAAGTGTATTCAAAATAGAACAAAACAGATCGGCGTCAAAACGACTAGCCTTAAACCTGTGTTGATCGTGCTGATGGTAGCGTTCGCCCTGATGGCGGGACCGGCGCGGGGCGCGATTATACTCGCTGACTACTTCCCGATGGACCTGGGTCGAACTTGGGAATATACGGGCCAAGTCACCTTCGGTACCACCACCACACCCGGCACGATGTCGGTCGAAGCCGCAGCCAACCAGACCATCCACGGAATCAACACCACACGCCTGGACCACACGTTCCCCGAGATCGGTGCGATCGAACGCCGCTTCTTTAGCCTCACCAGCTCAGGCTTAAGCCTCCACCGCGAGGAATTCGACGAAACAGGCAACGACTACGACCAGTGGGTCAACCCGCTGAACACCGCTCCGGCGATGATCGATGAAAACACGCCCTATTCCGATACACAAGACTACAACGGCGAAATCGTCGCAGAAGGCGATGCCTGGACGGGCAACACCCAGTTTGATGTGAACGTTATGGCGTTTGAAGACGTGACCACCCCAGCGGGCACGTTCAACGCCTTAAAAGTATCGTTCACCAGCACCTGGTCGGAAACCGGCGTCGGCAATGACTACGCCGCCAACGGCACCACCACCGGCACGTGGTGGTTAGCTCAAGGCATCGGCCGGGTTAAGATCGAACGATCGTTTCAAGACTTTGAAGACGGCGAAATCACGGAAGAAGGCACCGTCAGCTTTGAGCTCGTCCCCGAGCCGGGGTCATTGGCCTTGGTGGCTGTGGGCGGGTTGCTGATCACCACCCGCCGGTTACGTTGGCAACAAGCGGGATAGACAGGAAAGACGCATCTCATTTTATCTTAAAGTGCAGTAGTCAGTATTCGACCCATCGGGCGCTGTAAGGCATGATCACAACTACCTCCGATTCGATCGTCAGGACACTTGATGCCAGCAGCCTGGCCCGGTGACCGCTAAATCTCTATCCCGCCAAGCATTTTTTCTCCCTCAGGTCCCTCGCCCGACGCCGTGGGCAGCTGAGGGAGAAAAAAGGCATCTCGACTTGACCCGTACGCGCCCGACAAATCAAGTCGTGGCTACGACAGTTTTTCAATAGATCTACGTTTTCCCACCATGGGTTGACTTAAGCCGCGCCACGATCGATCGCTTGCGTTTCTTGGATAGCAAGGCTTCGTCGAGCACGATATGCCCGTCGGGGCCGATGGTGGCTAAGCCTAACCCGCACAGCGCGTGCAGCGCGGCTTGCTGCTCGGCGTCTTTCTTGGAGTTGGCCCACGCCGATGGGTATTGCCGGTCGTTGAGCTCCACACACACCTCGAAACATTTTGAATGGTCGGGCCCTTTTTCATCTAAATAGACGTAGGCGGGGTTGTTGGGCAGGTACTTTTGAGCGAACTGTTGGAGCACACTCTTGAAGTTGTGCTGGTGGGAGGACGCCGCCGCCTCTTCGATAAACGGTTTCATGTGCTTGAGGATAAACCGCCTGGCGGGCCGGATCCCGCCGTCGAGGTAGATCGCGGCAATCATCGACTCTAGCACGGCCGCGGCGATGCTGCCGGGTAGCGTGGCGTGGTTGCTGATGCCTTTACCTAGGTTTAGCATCGAGCTGAGGTCGATGGTGTGGCTGACCTTGGCGCAGACCTTGCGGCTCACCACCGCGCTTTTGATCTTGGTCATGTCGCCTTCGAGCATCTCCGGGTAGTTGCGGAACAGGTATTCGCAGACCGCGTAATTGAGGATCGCGTCACCCAAAAACTCCATGCGCTCGTTGCTCTCTAGCCGGTGACCGGCGCTGGAGGCGTGGGTGAGCGCTTCCTGGAGCAGGTGCTTGTCCTTGAAGGTATAGCCCAGGACATGGGAGGCTTGCTTGACGATGTTTTTAGGCGGGGCCATGGCTGCCTCTTGGGTGATCAGAGCAAGAGGCTAAGATGTCACTGGCCCCAAAGCAAGAAGCGGCGGCGATCCAACGCATGCTCGCGGGCGTATCCAACCCAGCGGATCGCTTGTCAATCATCCCCGACCCGATTACGCTGCCCCGATGAGGCCTGTCATCGATCGTCGCACCGCATTACCCTGGGCTTGGCGTGGGATCTGCGTGCTCTTATTTTGGCACGCGTTTGGGTTCAGCAGCGACGCCGTCGCCGCACCCCCGCCACCGGCTGAACATGAAACGCCGATCCTCCCGCTAGACCAGATCCAGGTCGGGATGAAGGGATACGGGCTCACGGTGTTCCATGGGACGCGGATCGAGCCGTTTGCGGTCCAAGTCGTCTCGGTGATGCGCACGTTCCGGCCCAACCAAGCGGTGATCTGGGTGCGCTGCCCCGAGGATCGGATGCAGAAGCTAGGGCCGGTCCAGGGCATGAGCGGCTCGCCGATCTACCTCTGGCCCGATGCGCCCGGTGGCATCGAAGAAGCCGGCCACACCCCCGGGCAAGGCGGCCTCCTGATCGGTGCTTTGGCGCTGGGTTTTTCGGGGTCCAAAGACTGCTACGTGGGTGTCCAGCCCATCGAGCAGATGCGTCGCGTCGGGCAACGCGCCGACAACGCCGCACACCAACAAGATCAAAACCCACCGGGTCCAGGGGCACGCGCGCCAGACCCACTTTCTCTCCAATCGGTCGACCAGCTGCTAGACCAGCACCGTGCCCAATCGCCTGATTCGGCGTGGCGGGCGCGTGCGGTCTGGCGTTTGCTAGATCGGCCGCTCCCGGCGCCGCCGTTGGCCGCAGACGCCGACCCAGCGCCCCCAACAGGTTTGGCACCCCCACAGCTGCAGGGCCGCGGGCTTGAGCTGCCGCTGCCGATCCAGATGCATTCGGCTCAGATGGCTCAAACCCTAGCGCCCATCTTTGAGCGGTTTGGGATGGCGGTGGTCCCCACAAGTGCCGCTGGGGGCGGCGGCGTATCTCATCGTGCATCATCACCACCGGTTGGGGGCGTGATCGGCCGACCACCGCCTTGGATCGATCCTAAGGCGATCCGACTAGAACCCGGCAGCGTGCTCAGCGTGCCGCTGGTGTTTGGGGATGCCGACCTGGCCGCCGTCGGGACCGTCACCGAGGTGCGACCCAGCGGTCAGGTCTTGGCGTTTGGGCATGGGATGTTTAGCCAAGGCGGCCTAGCGCTGCCCATGGCCACCGGGTACGTGCACCTGATCATGCCGTCGATCGCCAACAGCTTTAAGCTTGGCGGCAGCGGGGCGATCCAGGGCGCCCTGGTGCGGGACGAACACAGCGCGGTCGTGGGTCTGCCCGGGGGTGCGTTCAACACCTCACCCATGCGTGTCCAGGTCCACCACCCCGGGACGCAGCCGTTGGAATACCAGTACCAGATCGCTCAGCACAAGCGGCTCACGCCGTTTATCGCCGGGGCCATGGCGATCCAAAGCATCACCGCGGTCACCGGCCTGCCGCCCCGCTACACCATGCGGCTCCAAAGCCAGATGCGATTCACCGGCGGCCGATCGCTGAATCTCAAGAGTATCTTGGTCAACGCCGCGATGTCTCAGATCCTCATGGAGCTGCTGCCGGTCGCGGTCGCCGTGATGAATAATCCCCACAAGCCGATGATGCTCGAATCCATGGACCTGACCACGCACATCGAGCCCGAACCCCACGCCGCAACCATCCTCCGGGCTCAGATGGACCGATCCGAAGTCGCGCCCGGAGACACCGCGCGGATCACGCTCGACATCCAGCCGTTCGGCAGACCAACGGTCAAGCACCACATCCAGCTGCCCATCCCGCCTCAGCTGGCCGATGGCCAGTACAACGTGATCGTCTGCGACGCCCGCAACTACCTGCAGCTGCTGTTCGAGCGGCGGCCGCACCTGCTGGTGACCACGGGGGTCGACGACCTGATGAAGGTGATCCAGCGGGTGCTCGACGTGGCCGACGACGCGCTCTATGTCATGCTCGAGCTGCCCGACCCGGGCCTGGCGCTTGGCCGCCAGGAGCTGCCCCTGCTGCCGTCGAGCCGCAGAGCGCTGATGGAGACCGCGACCAGCACGCTGGCCACGCCGTATGTCGAATGGATCGAGCAGACCGTCCCGCTGGGGTGGGTCGCCCGGGGCGGCGTCCATTTTACGGTCACGGTCCGGGAAGACCCGGCGGAGTAAATCTTCAAACCCGATCGCCCGCTGCGCCCGCAGCACGGATCAAAAGGAATAGGTATGAACCCTGTGGGTCTAAACAACCTTCTACACTTCAAAACGAGCCGCGACCGTGAGGGAGCGGGTTTGACCGATTTTTTGCCCAACCGCTACCGCCATCCGCTGGATCCTCAAACCGCACCGCGTGGTTTTTTCGATCGCGTCAGCCATGCCCTGCTAGCCGGGTTCGTGCTTGGGGTGTGGGCATTGCCTGTGCTTGCGATCCAGCCCGATCAATGGGTGCACACAACCGAGGCTGACTTCGCCGAAGGACAAACCGATCAGACCGTGGTAACCAACCTGGGTGATATCAAGCTCGCGGCCCGTGCCGATGAGATCGGGGATGCGGCAGGTGATGCGGGGATCATCTACGACATGCAGCCAACCCCCGATGGCGACCTGTACCTCGCCGCCGGGCCCGAAGGCGCTTTGCTGCGCTACCGTAACAAAGAGATTGAACCCATCTTGGCGCTGCCCGACGAGCAGGTGTTTGCCCTAGACCTGGCCTCGGACGGCAGGCTGCTGGTGGCGGTCAGCGCTGCAACCAGCCGCATCGCGGTGCTTGAAGGCGACCGGCTGCGTACGATGGCTACGCTTGAAGGCACCCGCTATGTGTGGGACATGATCGTTGATGGTGATCAACTGTTCCTGGCCACGGGGACCGACGGCAAGCTGCTGCGGGTCGATATGACCCAGCAAGACGAAGCGGGTCAACCCGTGATTACTCAATGGTTCGACGCCGCCCAGAGCAACCTGCTTTGCCTGGGCCGCGACAGCCGTGGCCAGATCTACACCGGCACGGATGGCGACGGGTTGATCTACCGGCTTACCGATCAAGACGATCGACCCGATCAACCTACCCAGGTGTTCGTGGTCTACGACGCGCCAGAGCCGGAGATCGGCGCGTTGCTGGTGACTCCCGATGGCACGGTCTACGCCGGCACCGCCGACGCCGACCAGGCCCGTCCCGGACGGCTCGAAGAAGCAGCCGACACCGAAGCAGGCCGACCCGAAACCACCCAGCCTGGCCAGGCTCAGCCCCAGCCCGGTGAGATGCCCCGTGTGCCGCCCCAGCCCGAGCCGATGGACGGCCAGCCCGCCACCAACCCCGATACAACCAACACCTCGCACACCCCCCAATCCATGTCACCCCAAGCAGGCCAACAGTTGCCGAACAGTAACCATCAACCCCCCGCGGATAACCCGGCCTCACAAAACAGCCCACACCTACCCGGTGCCCACCCGGATCCCGTTAGCCTGCAAGGCTCGGCAACACCATCCGAGTCGCAGCGACACCCAGAGCCGACCGCGGAACAGCGTGACCGGTTGCGCGCGGTGATCCGCCAACGGCTTGAGGCCGCCCGCCAATCGGGGACCCTGCAAAGCTCGGTCATGACCGGGCGGAAGTCTCGCGGCCTCCTGACCGCTGGGAAGCCTGCCCAATCCAGTACCCCCGCTGCAACCAGCGCCCCCGAGGGCAACGCGATCTACCGCATCACGCCTCAGGGATTTGTCACCGAGGTGTTCCGCGAATCGGTGATGATTCTTAAGCTGCTGACCGACCCCAGCGACCCCCAGAAGCTGCTGGTCGCTACGGGCAACGAGGGGCAGCTGTTCCGGGTTGACCCCGATGCAGAAGAAACCACGATCTTGGCCGACCTCGAGCCCCAGCAAGTCCCCGCGATGAGCGTGGGGCGCGACAACCGTGTGTTGTTGGGCACGGCCAACCCCGCAACGCTTGTCGCGCTGGGTGCGGGCTTCGCCCAGGAAGGCACCTACACCAGCCCCGTCTTGGACGCCAAGCAGATCAGCTTGTGGGGCAAGATGACGATCACCGGCAACACACCCGCAGGCACCACCGTGGGCGTCCAGACACGCAGCGGCAACGTGGAAGACCCCGATCAAGCCGCGTGGTCGATCTGGTCCAACACCCAGGTGCTCGAGCACGACCCCAGCGTGCCGCCCGTTGCACCACACCAGGCCTCGGTTGACTCGCCCCCGGCTCGGTTTCTCCAATACCGCCTCACGCTGACCGGCACCGCTCAGGATACCGCGGTGGTCGATCGGGTGGTGATGGCTTACGTGGTTCCGAATCTCAAGCCCCAGATCAGCAGTATCCAAGCCAGCTACCCCCAACCCAATGACACCAACGCCTCCCCCCAGCCCGCGGCGACACTGAGCGTTGAGTGGGAAGCATCCGACCCCAACAACGATCCGCTGGTCTATACCCTAGAGTACCAGCCCGCGGGAACAACCAAGTGGTTGCCATTGATCGAAGATATTGAAGAAACATCATTTGAGTGGCACACCGATCAGGCCCCCGATGGGCACTACCTGGTGCGGGTCACCGCCTCGGACCAGCGGGGTAACCCCCCAGATATGGCCCGCACCGCGGTGCGACGCACCGATCCGGTCCTGATCGACAACACACCCCCATCATTCAACGGGCTCGAACACCGCGTCGAAGAGCGCACGCTGCGGATCGCTGCCACGGTCGAAGACGCCCTGGCAACCATCCGCACGATCAGCTACAGCGTCGATTCGGGTGATCGCTGGCAGCCGGTTCTGCCTGACGACCTGATCTACGACTCGACACGTGAGGCCTTTACGGTTACGATTACCGATCTTAAACCGGGCCCCCATGTGGTGGCCCTGCGGGCCACCGATGCCCAGCACAACGCACGCTACGCCTCGGTTATGGTTGAGATACCCTAACCAGCCAGCAGCGGGACTTTGAACGATGTCAACGCACTACCCCAAACGCCGCAGCCTCATCAAGCGCGCTAGAAAGTTTGGCTTCCGCGCCCGGATGCGCACGCGCAACGGCCGGAAGATGCTCAGCCGCAAGCGCCGCGTGGGCCGGTCGGTGAACGTCCGGCCGCTATAGGGTTCAAAAAAAGGGTGTGCCACTGGCGGCACCCATGCCGATTAGGCCGCTCAATCCGAATCACCCAACCGATCGCCACAGGGTGAGAAAGCACCGGCGGGCACCTCTACCTCACAACCCAAAGGAACCCCAGCATGAGCTTTGATATCGAAGCCGTCATTGGCCGCCAAATACTCGATAGCCGCGGCAACCCCACCGTCGAGGCCGAGGTCCTGCTATTCGACGGCAACACCGGCCGCGCCATGGTCCCCAGCGGCGCCAGCACCGGCGAGCACGAAGCCGTCGAGCTACGCGACCAAGACCCCGGCGCCTACCTGGGCAAAGGCGTGCTCAAAGCCGTCGAGCATATCAACGATACGATCGCACCCGAGATCGTGGGGCTCGACGCCCGTGACCAAGAAGAGATCGACGCGCTGATGCGCCAGATCGACGGCACAGCCAACAAAGGCAAGCTCGGCGCCAACGCGATCCTGGGCGTGTCCATGGCCGTGGCGCAAGCCGCGGCCAACGCCTCGGGCCTGCCGCTGTACCGCTACCTGGGCGGCAGCAGCGCCAAGGTGCTGCCCGTGCCGATGATGAACATCCTCAACGGCGGCAAGCACGCCGACAACAACGTCGACTTCCAAGAATTTATGATCCAGCCCTGGGGGTTTGACTGCTTCGACGATGCGCTGCGTTGCGGCGTGGAGATCTACCACACGCTCAAGAAGGTGCTGGCCAAGCGGGGTCTGTCGACCGCGGTGGGTGATGAGGGCGGGTTTGCACCTAGCCTCACCGACAACGAAGACGCATTAAAGGTCATCGCCGAAGCCGTCGAAACCGCCGGCTACAGCCTCGGCCAACAGGTTTTCATTGCATTAGATCCCGCAACCAGCGAGATGTACGACGCCGAAAAAGACGGGTACGTCTTCTTCAAGAGCAACCCCAGCAAGGTCTGGTCTAGCCAAGAGATGGCCGATTACTGGGCCGACTGGTGCTCGCGCTACCCCATCCGATCGATCGAAGACGGGCTAGCCGAAAACGACTGGGACGGGTGGAAGAAGCTCACCGACAAGATCGGTCAAAAAGTCCAACTGGTCGGCGACGACCTGTTCGTGACCAACCCCGCCTTCCTCCAGCGTGGCATCGACAACAACACGGCCAATGCCATCCTCGTCAAGGTCAACCAGATCGGCACGCTTAGCGAAACGTTTGACGCGGTGAACCTAGCCATGCGCAACTGCTACAGCGCGGTGCTTAGCCACCGCTCGGGTGAAACCGAAGACACCACCATCGCCGATATCGCGGTCGCGACCAACTGCGGGCAGATTAAGACCGGCGCCCCCTGTCGATCCGACCGCAACGCCAAGTACAACCAGCTGATCCGCATCGCCCAGCAGCTGGGCGACAACGCGGTCTACGGCGGGCGGTTCTGGGGCAAGGGATAAAACACAGGCCCCTCCAAAGAAAGAGAAGCCTTCGGTTTGATTGGTCATGGTGTCTGTTTCGGATCGCCACGGGGCGAAGACCCTTTCGTGGCGCGTGTGGCTGGCCTGTTCCCCGCGGCAGCGGTATATACCCATCGGGTATACTATCGGCTGTTGCGAAGATGAAATACCCGTGAGCCGGTGTGGCGGAATTGGCAGACGCGACGGATTCAAAATCCGTTGGGGCTTACACCCCGTGAAGGTTCGAGTCCTTTCACCGGCATGGCTTGTAGGGGTTGAGTGGGAGCGGTGAAGTCGGGCACCATCTAAGCCATGATTCCTGCGTTCGTAGCCGTCGTGTTGGGTAGGGGGTGATTTGCGATCCGATCATGGCCATCCCCAACCCATTAACCCCGGTGCTTAAGCAGGCTGAAGCCGGTTTCATCCCTTACGGCCCGGGTGGTCCAGAGGAGGGTCGGTCGGCGGTTCAGATCGTTGACAGCTTCGGCCGGTACGAGGCGGAGTACGCCGCGATCCGCAAGGGCGTGGGGTTGATGGACCTGCCCCAACGGGGCGTGGTGGCGGTCGGCGGATCGGACCGGCTAGATTTCTTGCACCGCCTGCTCACACACGATACGCGCAGCCTCCAGCCGGGGCAGGGCCGCCGAGCGTTCCTGCTGAATAAGGCTGGTCGCATCGCCGCAGACTTAATCGTGCTGCACGGCCAGGAGCATACCTATCTGGAGCTTGAGGTCTTCCAGGCTCGGGGGCTGATCGCGGAGCTGGAAAAGTATCGCTTTACAGAGGATATCACGTTCCGTGACGCGAGCGATCAGTACCACTGTCTGGCGTTGCACGGCCCTGGTAGTGCGGCTTTCTTGGGTGGGGTGGGGTGTGAACCGGTGGGGGGGGTAGCGGGGTTGAGCCACCGCTGGGTGAAGGTAGCCGATCAACGGTGTCTGTTGTTTCGGCGGGATGAAACGGGGGGGTTGGGTTTGCACCTGCTGGTGCCAAGCCAGGGCGTGGTAGCGTTGTACCAGCGGCTGGTCGATGCGTTGGCTGGGGGTGATGGGGCCCAGGCACAGCGGGCTTCTGGGGTCCGTGGCCGGCCGATCGGGTGGCTGGCGTACAACACCGCGCGTATTGAGGCGGGCGTGCCGATTTATCACATCGACTTTGGCCCCGACACCCTGCCGCACGAGACAGGTGTGCTGCACGACGCGGTGAGCTTCACCAAGGGCTGCTATATCGGTCAGGAGATCGTGGCGCGCATGGAAAACCTGGGCCACCCCAAGCGTGTGCTGGTGGGGCTTCGTTTTGAGGAACCCCGTCTGCCGATCGCGGGTACGCAGGTCTTTGAGCCGCCCTCGACGGGCCGGGACCCAGCGTTGTCGGGTTGCGCGGATGGGTCAGGCAGCCCCCATGGGGCGGTGGTCGGCGCGGTGACCAGTTCCACGGTCTCGCCGATGATGGGTGGGGTGGCGGTGGCGTTTGCCATGATCAAGTGGGGCCAGCACCAGCCGGGCACAAACGTGCTTGTGCCCGCCGAGGGCCACGCCGTCCCCGCTACGGTACGGGCTTTGGCATCTATCAAACCATAGCGCCCGCGTGGTGGCGGCTCAAGGCATGCGTTTGTATCGGTCGTATCAGTTGGGCCGGGTGATCTCTGGCGTGGGTTGAATAATCCGACATCACTCAACAAGGCCGGCCATTTAGCCGACCGATAACGGATCTAGAATCAGCGCGCCCGAAACCCTAAGGGCGTGGCTAGCCGCATCAACAGACAGAGGGTAAGACCGATGTTAACCGAAGGCACCGTGATCGAGCAAGAAAACAGCCTCGTGGTGGCGACGATTGCCGACCGCGAAATGAACGGGACGCAGATGCAGGAGGTGGTCAACGAGCTGCTCCAGCACATGCGCTACGACAACGCGGTCAATTTTGTCTTGGATATGGGGAAGGTGGAGTTTATCACCTCAGATTGTTTGGGTTGCCTGGTGACCTTTTTGTTGGATCTAGAACATATCCGTGGCCGGGTCGCCCTGGCGAACTGCCAATCCAATGTGGCGTTCTTGTTTAAGGTCACGCGTTTGGACGCGGCTCTGCAGCTGTATGACGATGTCGAAGAAGCGTGTGAGCAGATCGCCCACGGCTAGCCCTGGCCTGGCGTGTAAACACCGTGTCAAAAGTGCAGCGCCCGTCGGATTAAAAGTGTGACGCCGAGGATAACTTTATCGTGGGCTGGCTTCTGGGGCCAGCCTGTGGTTTGATCTCCTGTGTTGTCGTTACTTGTCTTTGTCTTTCCGCCGCCGCTTAGCGTCCTTGAGCCGGTAGCTTGACCATTGGCTTCGAGCACATGGCAACGATGCGTGAGCCGATCGAGGGTGGCACCGGTAAGCCGTTCGCTGCCCAGCACCTCGACCCACCGTTGGAACTAACGGGGGCAGGTCAACATGCCATGGCGGGAAGGCACCACAAGATTGGGCTACACCCTTTTCCCTCGCCACGGGCTTTTTTGCCTTTTGTGACACCCCAATTTTATGTAAATGTAATATTTTTCCCCCTCAAGAAAGGGTTGCTAATCTCGGGGGAGGGGGGGGTATACTGACATCCTGTGTCGGTCGAGGCAGGAAGCAGGAGGATATTCTCTTCTGTCTACTCCGATCGTGGGGCGTGCTCATCGCTAGCGTTTTTGATATCCGAATTTTTTTAGGAGAAACCTCATGAACGATGCACGCAATGCGATGTGGATAGCGATACTGGCAGCCGGGTGTGGCCTGGTGTCGGCTTCATCGGCCAGCGCGGTGACGATGACGATCGTGGGCACATTTGGCACGACACCCTCCCACGATTTTCAAGTCGACAATACCCCTGGCGGGGCCATCATTTTTCACCGTGACGTCCTGGAGGTCGCTTCAACGACCCCGGATCCTTACAGTTTCGACCTCACGGCTGGGGACACGATCAACATTGTGTTCCAGGCACCCGTGGGGCATTTGATCCAGGTCGATCTCACGGGCACAGCGGGTTATGACGTGGACGCCGGCGGCCGGAGGATGATTTTCCGGTATAACGAATTGGGAGACGGTGTCGTCGTGAATTGGGGCACGGCCAACGGGGTCTTTTCAGGTGGGACCTTGAATGGCGTGGCGCTCGATGATGCCCGTGGTAGCACGATCGGGGTGGAGGCTCCCTTTCTGGTGGGAGATATCCGCATGTTGCCCCCAACCGTTCACACCTTCGAAAGACTCACCCTGACGGGTGTGGTTTCAGAAACCGGATTCGATTCAAATGACATTGAATTTTTTGAGTTTACGTTCCAAACGAGTCTGAACAGCGTCCCGGCCGCGGACGCAGGCCAAACGATCTCCGTGGTCGCGGTTCCGCCGTCAGCCGGGGTGCCCGAGCCGATCAGCGCCACGCTTGGCCTGATGAGCCTGGCCACGGGGCGGCATGGGGGGTAAAGGCTTTGTAGCTACAAATCGGCTATCATTGGTGAGCAAGCTGCCCGCCCCAGCGGGGCGGTGTGGCTTGGGCTAAAAGTCCGCTGCAAGCAAAAAAACCTGCCCCAGGGCCGTGGACGCTCTGGGCTGAGGCACGTTCCGCTTAGTCTTAGCCCCAGGCACCCGGTGGCAGGGTTCTTCATTCGTTGCTAACACGGGTCAAGCAGGTATATCGGACTGGCTTCATCCAACCAAAGGTAAATAAATACACCTGCACAAGAAATCAAGAAGAAAAGGAGCGACGAATGTCAAGGCTTTTAGCATTTGTATTTCTACTTACTTTCGCCTCAACATCAGTGTTCGCTAACCCCACGGTTTCTATCCTGCCCGAATCTTCCACAACTTATCCGTCTAATACCACACGGGGAGGTTTGACTTCTAATACAAACGACCCATTGGCACCTTTTTCTGGTAACTCAGTTCATTTCGTAGGTTTTCAACAACAAGGCGGTAGCAGCGAAACTCGTGGTAACGCCTGGCTTGTTTACCGCGCTCGTCTCGATTTTGATACAGATGTTGTTCTCCATTCAATCGGTGTGGCCGGCGCGGGCGATCACACCGGCGATTCTGTCCTTCGCTTGTTAGATGAAAACATGGTTGAGATTGCGACAACGGACTTGACGGGATTCAACGTACTTGGCACCCATACACTAGATGCGGGTGGTGTCATAGGGAACCTATTTTTTCTTGATGAGTTTGACCGAAGTACAACTTGGCGATACCGAAGCCTGACCAACATTAACTTTGTTCCCGAGCCATCAACACTTGGTGTCTTGGCATTTGCAACGCTTATCCTGTTTTCTCGCGGGTGGGTGGCTGGTCCTGCTTAGCCCCACGCCATTGATGTGGGGCTAAATTCAATCATCCATCTGGTTTGTATCATACGAATGACGAAAAGTTTTGAATCCATCTGCCGATTGCGGGTATTGATCAGACAGAGACTGATCCACCCTGCACCGCATCATCAAGATACGTAAGACGTATCATCCGTATTGGGACTGATTCACGGTCGATACAAAAACCCCGAAGGTCCGCTCCCTGACAGTCGCGGCTCGTAGCGAGCGTGTACGGATTCCTGGATCTGTCTTACAGCAACGCCCCAATCACCGCGTCGGCAACAAACAGGCCCTGATGGGTCAGGCGTAGATGTGCTGTGGTGCGTTCAAGCAGGCCAAGCCGGACACTCTCCTCAATGATACTATACCGCGCGTCGTGGTCAGGCAGGTTTTGGGCTAACCATGTTTGAGGCACCCCCTCGCGCAGTCGTAGCCGCATCATCAGCTGCTCACCGACGCCGGCTTGGGGCGGCAACAATTCGTGATCGGTTGTTGGGGGTTCGGGGCTTTGGGCGGTGTATCGGCTCAGGTGGGGCTGGTTCTTCCATCGGTAGCCGTTGATATGGCTAGCGGCGCCCGGCCCCAGGCCAAGCCAATTCTGGTTTTCCCAATAGAGGATGTTGTGGGCACAGCGTCGGCCGGGGCGGGCCCAGTTGCTGATCTCGTAGTGCTCATACCCCGCTTGAGCCAGGCGGTCCATGATCCGTTGATACATCGCCCGTTCCACGTCTTGGGCTACGGGCACAATCGCGCCTTGGGCCCGCCGGGCGGTCAGCGGCGTGTTGGGTTCATAGGTCAGGTTGTAGACGCTAAGGTGATCGGGTTCCAAGGCCAGGGCCGCGTCGAGATCGGCCTCAAGCAGCGGCATGGTCTGGCCTGGGATCGCAAAGATCAGGTCGAGGTTGATGTTGTGGATCCCTGCGGCGCGGGCCAATCGGACCGATTGGGCGACATTGCCTGGTTCGTGCCAGCGTTCCAAGGCCTCAAGCAGCGCCGGCTGAAACGACTGCGCCCCGAGGCTCACCCGGTTGACTCCCCCGGCGGCCAGCCGATCCATCAGCTGGGGTGTCACGGTTTCGGGATTGGCTTCAACGGTGAACTCGTGGGTTTGTTGCAAGCAGCCCAATCTTTGCATCGCTCCGAGCAGCCGCGACCACAGCGTTGGGCGTAACAGCGTGGGTGTGCCACCACCAACAAAGACCGTCCGTGGCCGCAGCGGGGCTTGGCCACACCGCAGCTCAAGCTCTTGGATCAATCGGTCGGTGAACTTGGCCTGGCGGTCGTTGTGGGTGGGGGTATCGCTGATCGGGGCGGCGTGGCTTGACACGGGTGTGTCTACCAGGCTGTAGAAATCGCAGTAGTGGCACTTGTGGAAGCAAAACGGGGTGTGGAGGTACAAGCCATCGATCGCCGCACCGCCACGGGCCAGGGGCGGGGGTGTTGAGATCGCGGCATCGTCTGAATCCGGCTGCGTCATGGCGTGGGGTGGGCAACGCGACCGGCAAGGTATGAACCATAACCGCTATTGTAGGCCCTGGCTCAACCCCCGCCGCGGCCATGGGGTGGCAAAAAGTGCCCATTGGCCCACACCGCGGATCGATAAGATAACCCATGGACGACACGTTGGAACACAAGTTGGCCGGCGTTAGGCCATTGGTGGGCTAGCGCCATCTGAGGCGCCAGGCTGGGACGGTGCAGGCTTGGAGCTGCTTGAGGCGGGGATCTTGATCCGCATCCCGCACTGGCGGCACTGCACGAACTTGCCGCGGGATGAACCGGGTACCGACAAAACGGTCTTGCACCTGAGATTGGGACAAACCAAGCGGACAGTCTCTCCAGCCATCGAATCAGATCCTTCCTGCTTGGGGGCGGCTACGGCTTCGTATCAACCCTCAATTTATTGGTGACGCTCCGCCTATCCGAGGCAGGGCAAGCGGCCGTGGCTTTGAATCCCCACCCAGACACAGCCGTATAAAAATTTATCGAACCAACCACGATCAGACTTGATTCTTGTTGGCTGTCACTGGATGCCCATCCCCAATGGATTTGTGGCTACCGGCCCGGTCCACACCGCCATTTCCGGGGCTTGGGAGGGGGGGTGGGAAGGCCAAACCAGGGCCTGAAGCGCGTATCGGTTATCGGCCTACCGGTGGCTGGAGGCTTAACCGCAGCTGCTCATGGTGGTGAACCTCGAAGAGCCTTAGCGGCTTGGTCCACCGGTCGATCTGTTCAGCCACCCAGCCCCGGTTGGGGACATACGCCGCTTCGCTGGTAACCCGCACTTCCGCTAGCTGCAGGTCTATCCGCCGTTGGGTTTGCACAATGATGGCCTCCATGGGGCCCGTAGGGGTTTCAAGGATTTGAGTGCCCAGCAGCTCAACGCGGTACGCACACCAGCCATGGTCTTTGGCTGCCCCATCATGGAGATTGGTCACGGTCATGCGGGCCTTGCCCTGGGTCGGCTGACTGGCGGTGAGCTGGGCCGGTAGCATCACCAACGGCGGGTCGTACCGGACCGAGACGTTTTCATTGAGCTCATCCTCACGCTCGATGAGGATACTGCCGTCATCGGCCCGGCGTAGGTACACCACACGCAGTGATTCGAGTACGGCACGCCACCGGTTGGGGCCGGTGGATTCAAGGGTTTGACGCAGCAACCGAGGCGGGTGGTTGTCTGCGACATACTCAACCTCCGTGTGTTGAGTGATCAGCGGGTAAAGCATTGCGGTTGCGATGGGGCCAACCTCGGGCAGCGCCAACGGGTGATCGCTTAGCGGCGGCGCAGCGGCTGGGCGGCTGGCGCAGCCACACATCACACCCAAGACGCCAAAAGCGGCTACAACCCACCATGAGCCCGATGTTGATCGCCGGCCGTATAGCATGCCGATATACCCTTCGTGTGTCAGACGCTGTCTCAATACCGGTACCGCTCCATGAGGCGCCTGCGGCAAGCCGTTAGCCGCACGCCAAAACCACCTAGCCGCCGTCAACGCATGCCCGGTGCGTATACAATAACGCCCCATCGCACGGTGAGGGGTAAGCGGTTGCTTGGAGTAAGTATTGCATGACATGGGAAGGATGGGTCACGCTGGCTACGGTCGGCCTGATGGCGGTGGCGTTGATCCGCAACTTTGCGGGGCCCGACGTCGTGCTGTTGGGTGGCCTGACCCTGCTAATGACGCTGGGGCTGGTCTCTGACAAATTCCCCACCCCCGCCAAGGCGGTGGCGGACTTCGGCAATGAAGGGCTGGTGACCATCGCGGTCCTGTTTGTGGTTGCCGAGGGCCTTAGTATCACCGGCGCCATGGGGCTGCTGTCGGGCCCGCTGCTGGGCCGGCCACGCACGCTGCCCATCGCGCAGCTGCGCGTCATGGGGCCCGCCGCCGTGATGAGCGCGTTCCTCAATAACACGCCGATCGTGGCGATGTTTATCCCGATGGTCAACGACTGGTGCCGCAAGACCGGGTTTAGCCCCTCGCGTCTGCTGATCCCCTTAAGCTACGCCGCGATCATGGGCGGCACATGCACGCTGATCGGGACAGCCTCGAACCTGATCGTCCAGGGCTTAGTCTTTGACGCCCAGCAGCAGGGCGACCTGGCGGGCATCACGATCGGGATGTTTACCATCTCCGCGGTAGGGATCCCCGCGGCGTTGATCGGGATCATTTACTTGCTGATCGCCTCCCCAGCGCTGCTACCCGACCGCGGCACGGGGATGATCGACCTGGCCGACGCCCGGCGGTACACGGTCGAGATGCTGGTCGAATCGGGCAGCGCCATCGACGGCAAATCAATCGAGCAGGCTGGCCTACGACAGCTGCCGGGGGCGTACCTGGTCGAGATCGACCGGAACGGTGATCGGCTCGTCGCGGTCGGGCCCCAGCAGCAGCTACGCGGGGGAGATCGTTTAATCTTTGTCGGCTTGGTCGAGTCGGTGCGCGACCTGCAAAAGATGCGTGGCTTGGTGCCCGCGACCGATCAGGTGTTCAAGCTGTCCGATCCGCGCCCGGACCGGTGCTTGGTTGAGGCGGTGATCTCCAGCAGCTGCCCCCTGATTGGCCACAGCATCCGCGAAAGCCGATTCCGTACCAAGTACAACGCAGCGATCATCGCGGTCTACCGCAGCGGCGAGCACCTGGCGCAGAAGATCGGCGACATCGTGCTGCGCCCGGGCGACACCCTGCTGATGGAGACCCACCCACGATTCGTCGAGAACCAGCGGAACCGGCAGGATTTTGTGCTGGTCTCACCCGTGGCCGGGTCGGAGCCGGTGCGGCACGAGCGCGCGTGGATCGCGCTGGCGGTGTTGGCGGGGATGGTCGTGCTAGCATCGACCAACACCATGCGGCTGCTCAACGCGGCGCTGATCGCCGCGGGCCTGATGGTCGCGACCCGGTGTTGCTCAGCCCAGCGTGCGCGCAACAGCGTGGATTGGCGTGTGCTGCTGGTCATCGGCGGCGCCCTGGGCGTGGGTAAGACATTGGATTCGACCGGGGCTGCCGAGGCGCTGGCGCAGACCCTTATCGATGCGCTGCGCTGGCTTGGGCCCACCGCGGTGTTGGCGGGGATCTACCTGATCGCGATGCTCTTCAACATGATGATCAGCGCCGTGGGTGCCGCGGCCTTGGTCTTCCCGATCGCCAAAGCCACCGCAGACAACCTGGGCGTCGATTTTATGCCCTTTGCGATCACCCTCATGATGGCTGCGTCGGGCAGCTACGCCACGCCCATCTACCAGACCAACCTCATGGTGTTGGGCGCCGGGGGCTACCGGTTCAGTGACTACCTACGCGTTGGGCTGCCATTAAATTTGTTGGTGATGATGGTGGTGGTGACGCTGGCCCCCGTGGTCTGGCCGTTCTAAGCTTACGTGCCATACCCCAGCTTGCCCGCGGCGATTCCGCGACCGTCAACCAGTAGGTTTGAATACCAAGAGACCAACCATGATCCGACCCGCAACAGTCTATGATGTGCCCGCGATCGGCCAGATCATCAACGGCTGCGCGGAGTACGGCCTGATGCTCCACCGGTCGCAGGCCTATCTGTACGAGCACGTGCGTGAGTTCTACGTTGCGGCCCAAGGCGATCAGGTGGTTGGGGTTTGTGGGTTGAGCGTGATCTGGGCGAACCTCGCGGAAGTATACGCGTTAGCGGTGGTGGCTCCGTCTCGCGGCCAAGGCCTGGGCAAGCTGCTGGTCGAGGCCTGTGTCGATCAGGCCCGGCTGCTGGGCATCCGTCAGCTGATGACACTGACCTACGAGACACAGTTTTTCCAAGCCTGCGGCTTTGAAACCGTGGATCGCCAACACCTGCCGCTGAAAGTCTGGAGCGATTGTGTACGCTGCTCTAAAAACCAAGCGTGTGACGAGATCGCGATGAGCCGCGTGCTTGACGGTGTACCCGATGTGTCGGCCCCCCCGCCCCAGCCGCCTGCGGAAGGGGTATACGAGGTACCGGTGACGCTCGCGGTCCGGCCCGACCGGGTTGACCGACGGCCAAAAATGGACGAGCCGCACTAACGCTCGTTTAAGCCCGCTCGTCCAGCAGAGAATAGTGATGGCGCGACCGACCCCACTGCGGTTTGGTCGGCTTGGGTATGCGCCCTGCACAAGGCTCGGGTCTGTTCATGATGATGGATGATCGCAGCTTACACCCTTGGTTAAATGGCTTGATCCAATCGCACGCGTTGGACCAGCTGTGGGAGCGGACCCAGGGCGACCGCCGCACGGTCGTGGCGGGCAGCCGTGGCTCGAGCACGGCACTCTTGGCTGGGTCGATCGCGCTGCGGACCCATCGCCCGGTGCTGCTGGTCGTGGCCCACCCCGATGAAGCCGACGAAGCGCTGGAAGACCTCGCGCTTTGCCAAGCCGTGAACTCCGCGCTATCGCCCCAGCGCATCGCAGCATTGGAAGTGCTGCCCGGCGAGACCCACGTCAGTATCGAGCTGCTTAGCCAGCGGCTCCATGCGGTAGAGCGGCTATCGCAAGTCAACAGCAATGGCTTTGCAGGCAGCGGCGATCGCCTAGACGTGTGGGTCGCGCCGATCCAGGCGCTGATGCAATCGGTGCCCACACCCGAAGCGTTGGCCCGGCTGATGTGGACCATCCACAGCGGGCAGCGGCTGGCGATGGGGCAGCTGGTGACCTGGCTAACCAACGCGGGCTACGAGCGCGTCGACGCGATCGAGCAGCCCGGCCAGTTCGCGGTGCGTGGCGGGATCATGGATCTCTATCTGCCGGCCGGAGTCGGGATCGACGCGGCTACCGCGAACGAAGCGCCGCCGGTACGCCTTGACTTCTTCGGTGACACCCTTGAATCCATACACACCATCGACCCCGAGACCCTGGGCTCTCAAAGCGCGATCGAAGTGATCCAGCTCATCGGGGCGACCGCTGACCAGCTCCAGCCCGAAGAACAGACCACCGGCTTCTTGTCCCTGCTGAACCAGGACACCTTGGTGATCATGCACGAGCTGCTGGAGCTGGCCGAGCAAGCGCGGGGGTACTACGAACGGCTGACCAACCCACGGGGGATCTACAGCCCCCAGGCGGTGTTCAAAGCATTAACCGCGTACCGCCACATCGAGGTCAACCAGTACAGCGGCGTGTCGGACCGGGATAAACCGATGCGATTGCCGGTCGCGTCATTAGCCGGCTTCGATCACAACGCTGAAAAGGCCGTGCAACAGCTTGCCCAACTCGCAACCGGATCAGACCACGAGCACAAGGGGGCACCGGGGTCACCCCCTACTGTCGTTGTGCTGTGCCAGAACGAAGCCCAACAAGACCGCTTGATCGAGCTGATCGAGGAGTACGCCCCCGCGGCGCTGCCGGTGATCAAGATCGAACTGGGCTACCTGCACCGAGGGTTTGTGTGGTTGTCACCCGAGCATAGGTCGTTACACCTAGTGCCCCACCACGAGCTGTTCCATCGCTACCACACGCGTCGCCGCTTTAGGCCCATGGCTACGCAGGCCGCGGGCAGCGGACGCGCCACCGATGCGTTCCTGGATGTGGGGGTTGGCGATTATGTCGTGCATGTCGATCACGGCATCGCCCGGTTCGTGGGGATCCGCACGATGCGTCGCAAGGGCAAGTCCGAGGATTACCTGACCCTCCAGTTCGCCGGTGACACACTCCTGCACGTCCCCGCGGCGCAGATCGATTTGGTGCAGCGGTATATCGGGGGCTTCCAGGGCAACCCGCCCTTAAGCCAAATGGGTGGCAAGCGGTGGGCAAAACAAAAACAGCAGGTCACCGAGGCGGTCAAGGACTTGGCCGCCGAGATGCTGCGCGTCCAAGCCGCACGCGCCAGCCTGCCGGGCACACGCTACCCGCCCGACACACCCTGGCAGCAAAAGTTCGAAGCCGAGTTCCCCTACCAAGAAACCCAGGACCAATTGGCTGCGATCGGTGCGGTCAAGAAAGACCTCAACGACCCACGCCCGATGGACCGTTTGATCTGTGGCGACGTGGGGTTCGGCAAAACCGAGGTCGCGGTGCGCGCCGCGTTCAAGGTGATCGAATACGGCAAGCAAGTGGCCGTGCTGGTGCCCACCACGGTCTTGGCTGAGCAGCACGAGCGCACGTTCCGCGAGCGTATGGCTGACTACCCGTTCCGGGTGGCGTCGATCAGCCGGTTCAAGACCGCGGGCGAATCCGCCAAGGTGCTCAAAGACCTCGCCAACGGGCAGGTCGACGTCATCATCGGCACCCACCGGCTGCTATCCGGCGATGTGAAGTTCGCCGACCTAGGGCTGGTCGTGGTCGACGAGGAGCAGCGGTTCGGCGTTGAGCACAAGCAGAAGCTGATGCAGATGCGGCTCACCGTCGAAGTCTTAACCCTATCGGCCACCCCGATCCCCCGCACGCTGCACATGTCGATGCTGGGGCTGCGTGACATCAGCTCGCTGGCGATCGCCCCCGTGGACCGCCGCGCGATCGTGACCGAGGTGATGGCGTACGACCCCAAGCGCATCAAGCAGGCGATTATCCGCGAGCTCAACCGCGATGGGCAGGTCTATTTTGTGCACAACCGCGTGCACAGCATCGATAAAATCGCCGACGAGGTCCGTGCCCTGGTCCCCGATGCGCGTGTCGCGGTGGGCCACGGGCAGATGCCCGCACACGGATTGGAGCAGGTCATGCTCGCGTTCATGCGCCGCGACACCGATGTGCTGGTGTGCACGACAATCATCGAGTCGGGGCTGGATATCCCCACCGCGAACACGATCCTGATCCACGACGCCGACCGCTTCGGGCTAGCCGACCTGCACCAGCTGCGTGGGCGCGTGGGTCGATACAAGCATCGGGCGTACTGCTACCTGATGCTGCCTTCGGATCGGCCCGTGACCGACACCGCCGCCAAGCGCCTGGCTGCGATCGAGCGGTACGCCATGCTCGGGGCCGGGTTCAAAATCGCGATGCGCGACCTAGAGATCCGCGGCGCAGGCAACCTGCTTGGCGCTCAGCAGAGCGGGCACATCGCAGCCGTGGGTTATGAGATGTACTGTCAGCTGTTGGAACAAGCCGCCAAGCGGCTACGCCAAGAGCCGATCGTCGAGCCGGCCAAGACACACCTGGAGCTGCCGATCGCCGGGCAGCTGCCCAAGCGGTACATCGGCTCAGACAAGCTGCGTATCGACGCGTACCGCCGGCTCAGCCGCGCCGCGACCCTTGAAGAACTCGCGTCGGTCGTGAAGCACCTCACCGACGCCTACGGCGACCCGCCCGAACCCGCCCAGCGGTTGTTCGACATCACCCAATTGCGTGTGGCGACAACGCTGGTGGACGTCGCGTCGATCAAGCTCGATGGGCCCGACGTGATCTTCCGAACACCCAAGCCACAAAAATTAGAGCCGCTGCTCAACAACGCGCCCGGCCGGGTGAGCGTGATCGACGAACAGACCATCTACTGGCGGCCGCCCACAAACTACCTCGAGCCCCCCACGCTGCTAGCGGTGTTGCGGAAAGTCATGGGCTGTGTCCCAACCCAACGCGAAGCGGGGTAGGCATCATGTGATGCGTCGGTTTTCCGAGCTAAATCCACGGTGTGTGACGGTTACAGCCGGGCGACCAAGCACTTTTCATGGCCAATCTTTATACCCGTCCCGATCAGGTTTGCGGGGTTCCGTCCGCCCGCGGCAGGGAAATTGACGGCGTACTTGTGTCTTCGACGCGGCAAACTCATACCCGATGGGTATATCTTGACTTGTGGCAAGCTGATCACGCCTCTTCTCGGGCTATGACGGCGGCGTCATCCCACAGTTCGTCGCTTAGGCGAACAATATCTATGACTGTCCAGAACGCCATGCCCGCTGCTACCAGGTCACCGACCGGTAGCGGCCCATCGGCTGCAGCGAGCGTGGCCGCTACCGCACCGCGCACAGCGAATCGCTTGGCAACGGCCTTCCAGAAATACTTCCAGCCCACTGCCCCCGCGGCCGCGGTTGCAAATGTGATCCCCAAAGTACGGGCAAGGTCTGTGAGTTCCTGATTCGACCGGAACACAGGCGCTAAATCGATCGGCCGAAAACGGCCACTCTTTTTTTGCTCGTTTATGGCGCGCACGATGTAACGCAGCATCACCGCTAGCGTCGCCAATTCAAGGGCGCCTTCCGAGTCCAGGCAGAGCTTGTACACGATCAATCCGGGGGCAGCCCGTCGGACCTGAAGGGTCACCCGGATGGCGGCCCCTAGGGCGGCCACCTGGTGGTTCCGTGGCGCGAACTCTGTCCCTGCTTTATAAGGCAACGCGAATTCTAAATAGACCGCCTGCAGCGTCCCTACCTTGGCCGCCCCCGCAGCCATACCTGCCATGGAATCAGGCTTGACCTCATAGAATGCCTTCTCCGCGGGCTTGTGCACGAGGAAATCAGGTATCTTGGCTAACTTTTGAGCCCACGCGCGTCTAAAGTAATCTTCCTGTTTGGCTTGGGTAAAGTGGGGGTTGTGCTTCGCTAAAAAAAACAAGTATGCGCTTGGGTTATGGTTGTCCTGGAATACCATGCCAGAGGCGCAATCATATTTTGTGCAAAAATCAGCGTAGATGATCTCTTCAGCGATAGACCCGAAAATAGACGCTTCGCTGGGGGAAATCCCGGGGATTTCACTGGGGGCAATACAGCCTCGCATACTGTGTTCCCTGTAAAAACAGTGGGCACTGCCTGATCAACATCACTGCCGGAATTGATGCCACCTATTCCGTGTGAGCGGGGGGGCTTCGGCCTCGCCTGACATCGACACAACCCGATAAGGCCGCATCGTGTTTGGTTTATTGCTTGGCTCTATTTCATCCCAACAACTTTGATTATACCACCCACAGGTTCTGTCTCAAAACGCGTTTTGTCGGGCGGGGCATCATCGACCTGCCCGGCATGATCCCCTGCGTTTTCAGGGCCCTGGCTCTAACACCGGCCCCATTGTGGGCAGCTGCCGGTCTAGGATGGCCCGGGCATACATGCACAGCAGGCGGTTGGCGCGGCGGATGGTTTGGGGATCGGCTTGGGTGGTCGCGTGGGTGGGGTCAACCGTGAGTTTTGCCAGCAGCGTGATCGTGGTGGGCCGCACACGCCACAGGGGGCGGCCGGTTAACGATGATCCGTGCGTCAGCCCGCCGGCTTGGGGGTCGAACCCGTAAGCGTCTTGAGCCTGATGTGCGCCTTGGTCGGTTGGCGGTTGAACATCGGAGAGCAGTGTCAGGGGTCGACCGGTGCGCACATCGTGCTCTAGCTGCGGGCGGTACCCGCAGTCTTCCAGGACCCGCCACTGATACACCAGCAGCGCCCGATCGTGCTCGCGTGGGTTGGCCAGCTGATCTAAGAACTGGGTTAAGGCTGCGAACACCTTGGGGTGTGGGTCGTGGTCAGCCAGGAACGCACTGGCCAGGTCGGCCCCGTAGAGCCCCAACCGCTGGGCGCGCAGGCTGTGGCGCAGGTGCCAATAGGGTGCTTGCAGATCCCACTCAGTGAGGGTGGCTAGCTCGGTCGTGGGCTTGGTGATACCCACGATCTGGCCCATGGTCAATAGCTCGATCCCGCCCGAATATCGCGCGACCGCGCTTGGGCTGGTGCGCTTCGACCCCTTGGCCAGCCCACGCAGCTTGCCGTGTTGCTCGCACAATAGCGCGACGATCTGGCTGGCCTCCGACCAATCGATCAGGCGGATGCAGATGGCTTGGTCTTTGAAGCGGGGCATGGTTAACCCAGTGCCGCTAATTGCTCTTGGAGCGAGCCGGCTTCGCTTTCGGCTGCAGCCAGCTGTTCGCGGGTCTGCTGCACGAGTTTCGCCGGTGCTTTCTCTAAGTACGACGCGTTGCCAAGTCGCCCTTGAAGCGTGCGCATGCTCTTGCTGACCTCTTCGAGGCGTTTGGTGAGCCGGTCGCGTTCGGCGTCGGCGTCGATCAGGTTGTGGAGGTATAACCGGGCCTGGCCCACCGTGGTGGCGGCTGCGTCGGGTGGGGTAGCGATGTTCGGGCCGACCTCACCCGTGTCGACGTTGGCTAGTGTTTCGATCAACCCGCGGTGCGTCAGCAGCTGCTGGGCTAGCTCGGCTGGGGCTTGGGCGCTATACGTTAGCTTGTCTCGCGGTGGCACCTTGTGCATCGTGCGCATCTGGCGCAGGGCCCCGACGACCTGCTGCATGAGTTCAAAGTCAGCTTCGACATGCGGGTCGATGATCTCTTCGGCGATCTGAGGCCACGCCGCGTGAATCAGCAACCCGCTTGGCATCAGCGCCACGCCGCTGACTTCGCGGATCGGGGCGACCTCGCAGAGCTTCTCGTACAGCTTCTCAGTAATGAACGGCATCACGGGGTGCAGCAGGCGCAGGCTCGCGTCGATGCACAGCCCCAGCACCCGCCGCTGCACCGGGCTATCGGCGACCGTGGGCTTGACCGCTTCGATGTACCAATCGCACAGGTCTCGCCAGAAGAAGTCGTACAAACCCTGCGCGTACTGGCTAAACTCGTATTGCCCCAGCGCTGCGTTGGTGTCGCGCACCGTGGTCGCGAGGCGCGAGATGATCCACCGATCCGGCAGATCCAGGTCGCCAAGCGATGAATCGGTCACACCCTCCAGCGCGTCCGGCGGCAGGGGCTGCTCGAGCCTGCTCAATGCGAACCGCACCGCGTTCCACAGCTTGTTGGCGAAGTTGCGGCCGTTATCGAACTTGTCGCTGGTGTTGCGGCCGGTGGCGGGGTCTTTGGCCACGGGCAAGCGCACGTCCTGGGTCTGGGTTGTCATCGCAGCCAAGGTGTAGCGCATCGCGTCGGAGCCGTGGCTGTTGATGATGTCCAGCGGGTCCACGCCGTTGCCCAGGCTCTTGGACATCTTCCGCCCCTGCCCGTCCTGGATCATCGCGTGGATGAACACATCGGTAAACGGCAGGCGGTCGCGGAAATAAAGGTTAAACATCACCATACGCGAGACCCACAGCGTGATGATCTCACGCGCGGTGCACAGCACGTTGCCGGGGTTCCAGGTCTCGAGTTCGGGTGTGTCGTCGGGCCAACCTAGCGTGCTGAACGGCCACAGGGCAGAGGAGAACCAGGTGTCGAGCACGTCGGGATCGCGTTCAAGAGAATTGATGACTTGTAAAAGTGGATGGATTGCCTTCACCGCGGCGTCTGAGAAAGTTTTTTGTAATTCCTCGTAATCGCTATTGTGTTGATGAAACGTTTCTTCATTCTCTTCAGTAATAGGGCCGCCTTGCCATTTCTGAATCCTATTGAGAAGCTCTAGTGCCTTGTCTGCTTTCACATCTCTGCTACAGACAAAGTGGACAGCATTTCCTGTGCTGCTTAAGCCGTAGCATTCTTTGATGCCCACATCGTCGGCTTGGATGCCACATGCCACAAGATAGTTCAGTAATGACTCTATGCAGCTTGCCTTATGTGTTTCGAAGGAATGATCAAGGCTGACATTTGGGTCTGGATGGTGTGCCGGAGTGAACTCTATTGTCCACACCGGTATCCGGTGCCCCCACCACAGCTGGCGGCTGATGCACCAGTCACGGATGTTTTCGTGCCAGGTCTGGAATGTCTTGGCGTAGCGTTTGGGGTGGAAGCGGAGCTGACCACGCCAATCCAGCGGCGTTCGCTGCGAGCCGCGACCGTGAGGGAGCGGGCCTGCCCCATCTACCATAGCCCCCCCTTCGTCACCATTATCTGAAGCCACGGCAACTCGATCCTCCCCTTGCTCTTCGAGTACATACCGACACGCCGCATCAACCGATGCCTCTTCTTTGAGGTACCGTGTGCTGCCGTGGCGTGTCCAAACGGTTTGGCCTTGTCCGATCAACCCCGACTCGATGATCCGTCGTGTCGCATAGGACTTGAAATCATTCATCACCTTCTCAGGCGTGTCACCGGCGCAGACCACGACATGGACATGATTGGTTCGTACGTTACAGGCGTGTAACCGCCATCCACGGTGGCGGCAGACTTCTTGGATCGTGTCGCGGACGCATCGCCGCTGGTCCGCGTTGAGTGTCACGGGGTCGTGTTTGAGTTGTTGCTGCTCAGATTGGTTGAGCTTGGGGTTCTCGTCGACCAGTGGTGTCCCTGGTAAGTTTTTCTGATCCTCGACCGACCCGCGTGGGTCGCCGTGGAGCCAGGTGCCGTAGGTGGTGAAGGTAATCAGGTAGTGGGTGGGTGGGGCGGGGGTGTCGGGGGCACCCGCTTCCTTACGGTCGCGGCTCGCTGTGGGCGATGTTTGGTTGCTCTCATCTTGATCCGCCATCGCACGCAGCGCGGCGTTGGCTAATCGGTCGTCGGTGACTTTGACGTACCACTGATCGCTCAGGTAAGGCTCGATGGGGACGTGGCTGCGGTAGCTGTGGCCCACGGCGTGGCGGTAGGGGCGGACCTCGGCGAGCAGATGGTTGGTGCGGAACCAGTCAACGATCGCTTCGCGCGCCTCGTAGCGGTCAAGGCCAAGCAACACATCAAGGGTGTCGAAACCCGCTCCCTCACGGTCGCGGCTCGTTGACCACTCATCTGCGGGCCAACCGTGGTCTTTGCTGATCGACCCATCGGGTGCCATGACGTTGATTACGGGTAACTCGTGGCGTTGGCCGATCTCCCAGTCGTTGGGGTCGTGGGCGGGTGTGACCTTCAAGAACCCGGTAGCGAACTGCGCCTTGGTGTCGCTGCTGTCGGGGTCGGGCAGGACCACATAATCGTCGGCGATGATCGGGATCTGCCGGTTCACGATCGGCATCCTGACCATCTTGCCCACCAGCGCCTCTGCACGCGGGTCTTTGGGGTTCACGGCAACCGCGGTATCACCCAGCATCGTCTCGGGGCGGGTGGTGGCGACCGTGACGTGATCGACCTTCTTGCCATCGATCTCGACCGGTTCAACCAACGGGTACTTCAAGTACCAGAAGTGCCCATCGATCTCGTGCATCTCGACTTCGTCGTCGGCCAACGCGGTCTGCGTGGCGGGGTCCCAGTTGACCAGCCGCTTGCCGCGGTAGATCAGCCCGTCCCTGAAGAGTCGGAAGAACGCTTCGCGTACCGCTTGGGCGCACATGTCGTCCATGGTGAACCGCTGGCGATCCCAATCGCACGAGCAGCCCATGAGCTTGAGCTGCTGGGTGATCCGCTGCTCGTATTCGTCTTTCCATGCTTGGACTTTTTCGACGAACGGGTCGCGCCCATTTTCGCCGTTTGCTTCCATCTGCTTGTAATCTTTGAGCGATGGCTTGCCTTCGGCTTGCAGCCGTTTGTCTACGACGGTTTGGGTGGCGATGCCCGCGTGGTCGGTGCCGGGGATCCACACGGTGTTGTCGCCCAGCATCCGGTGCCAGCGGATCAGGATGTCTTGGAGTGTGTTGTTCAGCGCGTGGCCCATGTGCAGGGCCGCGGTGACGTTGGGTGGGGGGATGACGATACAAAACGACTTGCCTGTCACGCCTGGGTGCTGGGGGTCGTTGGGTGTGGCGTGGAAGGCGTTGGCGTTGTCCCAGCGTTGGGCGATCTGCGGCTCCACCTGAGCGGGGTTGTATTTTTTGTCCAGTGGTGTGGGCATAAGTCGCGTCGCAAGGCGGTTGGGTTCGCAAAAAAGGATGGGTTAGCGTGTGGCTATGGCCCCCGGTTTTTGGCTTAACAAGTATAGGCCCATCACACCGGCGATGATCATCACCAAGCATAGCAGCTTGATCGCGGTCATCGGCTCCTTGAAATAGAGCACCCCGATCACCGCCACCACCGCGGTGCCCACGCCCGACCAGACCGCGTAGGTGATGCTCATGTCTAGCCCTTTGAGCGCCATGGTCAGCCAGCAGAGGCTAGAGCCATAAAACACAAACACCAGCACCGACGGCACCGGCCGGGTGAAACCGTGGGCCAGCTTCATGCACGTGGTGCCGGAGATCTCAAACCCGATCGCTAAAAATAAATAAACCCAGCTCATCGCTTCTGTGCCCTACCGGCTCTTGCGTTTGCGCTGCTTGAATTTGTTGCGTTTGGGTGTCTTCACGCCCCCACCCAGGCCCGGCATGCCCCCGCCGCCCATCAGCGCCGATGGATCCATCTGCCCCATGCTGGTCAACGCCTTGAGCCGGCCCATCATCCCCATCCCCGACATCTGCTTGCTCATCTGTGAGACCATCTCAAAGCCTTTGATCAGCTGCCCGACCTCGTTGGTCGAGGTACCCGAGCCGCGTGCGATCCGCCGCCGGCGAGAATTATCGAGAAGGTCCACATTCGCACGCTCTTGGCGGGTCATCGATTGGATAATCGCTTCGGTCCGGTTGAGTTGGCTGTCGTCCAGGTCCAGGTTCTTGAGCTGCTGCCCAACGCCGGGGATCATCCCCATCAGCGACTTGAGCGACCCCATCTTGCGGATGGACTTGAGCTGCCCCAGGAAGTCGTCCATGGTCATCTTGCCCTTGGCCATCTTCTCCTGGAGCGCCAGGGCTTCTTCTTCTGAGACCTGCTGCTGGGCTTTTTCGACCAGGCTCACCACGTCGCCCATCCCTAGGATGCGCGACGCCATGCGCTGCGGGTGGAACTCTTCAAGCGCATCGAGCTTCTCGCCGGTGCCGATGAACTTGATCGGCTTGGACGTGACGTGCTTCACGCTCAGCGCCGCACCGCCACGCGTATCGGAGTCGAACTTGGTCAGGATCACCCCGTCCAGCTCCAGCTGATCGTTGAACGCCTTGGCGGAATTGACCGCGTCTTGCCCGGTCATCGCATCAACGACCAGGTAAATCTGGTGGGGTGTGGTGGCTTGGTTGACTTGGCGCAGCTCATCCATGAGCCGGTGGTCAATGTGTAGCCGGCCCGCGGTATCGAGGATCAGCACATCGCTGCCGTTCTGCTTAGCTGCGTCAGCCGCGTGACGCGCCACGGTGACCGCAGCGCCCACGGCTTGGCCGTATTCAGCAACCTTGTCCGGCTCGGCGTAGAAGTGCACCTGCCCGCCACCGCCCGACTCGTCCCGCACCTGGTTAGCCAGCGTCTGGAGCTGCGCCACCGCTGCGGGCCGCTGCAGGTCGACCGCCGCGAGCGTGACATTCTTGCCGTGCTGCTTCAGGTATGCCGCCAGCTTCCCGCACGTAGTGGTCTTACCCGACCCCTGCAGGCCGCACATCATCACCACCGTCGGTCCCGGCTGGACATACAGCATGTGGGTATCGACCGGGCCCATCAGCTGCTCGAGCTGGTCGTAGACGATCTTGACCATCTGCTCGCCCGGCTTGAGGCTGGTCAGCACCTCGGTGCCAAGCGCTTGGTCTAGCACACTTTGCGTAAACGATTCGACCACGTCGTAGTGCACGTCGGCTTCGAGCAGCGCGGTGCGTACTTCGTCCATGGCCTGGCGCACGTTCGAGGCGCTGATCTTGCCGCGACCAGAAAGCTGACGGAATACGCCTGAGAACTTGTCGGTTAAGGTGCCAAACATGGTGCCATCGTTTGGGTATGAGCCCGTGTGGTGATCAAGATGGAATCGTACGGGTTAGGTTGCGTTGTCGCAACGGCTTGATTGTTAGGGTTTGTCATTGGGGTGTGGTCCAAGTTTGTGGCAGGCGGCGCTGGGGTTTGGGGCGGTTGAGGGTGCGGGTAGAGCCGTGCCGTGACGGTTGGTGTGAAACGTTTGTCGCCCTCATGCCGACGGGCACCTGGTGGTACAGCCATCGCAGCCCTATTGCCATGATGCCCTTTGAGTCAACCGGTGTGTGGTTAACCCCCAACGGCTTGGGTGATAGCGTTTACGGCCTCTTGCGGTGACTGGGCTTGTTTCACGCGGCCGTCGAGGGGCCACGACCCTAGGGCGATCAGGGGTTTGTTGCGTTTGAGCACAAACGCGATCTCGGAGAGCGTGCCGTACTCGCCGCCGATGGCGATAAAGGCCTGCGCGGTGTTGGCGATGATGGCGTTGCGTGCATCGCCCATGCCGGTGGCGATCGGGACGGTGACGTAGGGGTTGGCTTGCCGGGGTGAGTCGCCCCGGATGATGCCGATGACCAGCCCGCCCGCTTCGGCGGCGCCTTGCGACGCGGCGTGCATGACGCCGCTGTGCCCGCCGGTGACGAGCGTCCATTTTTGTTGAGCCAGGAGCCGGCCTACTTCATAAGCGTTACGCGCGTGGTCGGAGTCGGGTGCGCAGTCGCCTGAGCCGATCACGGCGATGATCTTGGGTGGCATGGTGGGGTCGGTCTACGCGGTGGCGGCGGCTTTTTTGTTGTTGAGTCGTGCGGCGAGGCGGGATTTGTGGCGTGAGGCGGCGTTTTTATGGATCGTGCCGGCGTCGGCGACCTGGTCGAGCAGCTTGTAGAGGTTGCTGAGCTGCTTCTGGGCGTCCTCTAGGCTGCCGTGCAGCACGGTTTCGTCAAACTCTTTGATCGCGCTGCGGTAGCGGGTCTTCCGCCAGCGGTTCAAGGCACGGCGAGAAGCATTTTGGCGGATCCGTTTCTTGGCACTAAGTGAATGGGCCATGGTTGCTTTCAGGGTTTGAGGGATTGGTTTGTGATTGTTTCAAGTTCCAATTTTACCGGCTTTGGCCTTGTTAGAGCGGCATCTAGGCCTTGAGACGGTGAAAATTCTGGATATTTTTGATGTCGTTATAGGCGAATCATCGGCAGTCATCGTACACAAGAGGGGTATCTTTGCACGAAACAGCCAAGGATTGCAAGCGGTCGGTTAGGTATTGGGGTGAGGTGGGTATCGCGAGGGTGATGAATGCCTCAGAGGGTGATGAATGCCTCAAAGGTGGCCTCCAAGTGGCTGTATTGCTCAAACAGGATCAAGCTGGGCTTGACAGACGGCCTGAGTTATTGGAAAATAAATGACTTATGCCGTTTTGGAAATTTAGGTTTCCCCGGGGACGACTTGGGATCGACGATGGGATGTAAATTGATTGTACAAAACAGCTTGAGGTCAGGTAGCCAACGATGAACAGTTGGCCAGCCGATCGCCGTTCGATTCGGGTAGCCCTAGGCGGGGAGAGGGTCACCGTGGCAGAGGATTCGCTCAAGGAGGGCGCCCCCATGGGTTAATGGGCCAGCAGCGAATCCTGTTTGGGGTTTTGGTCAGAGCCCTGCATCAAGCAGGCCGGCCAAGCCCAGGCCTAAGCCACGATGCTCTTATGAGAGATTCGTGGTTTTATGTTTTTAAGGAGCGATGACAATTCAAGACCGCCGGCAAGGTGCTGGCCATGGCCCCCATTTTTCATGAATGATTAGGTAATAGGTTATGAATAGCCAAGAGATGCTGAGATTGATCGATTCGATCTCCCGCGACCGCAACGTCGACAAGGAATCACTCTACAGCGATATCGAGCAGGCGATGGTGTCGGCTGCCCGGAAACACTTCAACGCGGTCGACACGGATGAGTTTACCGCGGAGCTGGATCGGATGAATGGGAAGATCACGATCTGGCGTGACAACGAGGAGATCCCGCTGGAGTCGCTGGGGCGGATCCCGGCCCAAACCGCCAAGCAGGTGATGATCCAGCGGTTCCGCGAAGATGAGCGTGCTAGCATCTACAACGAGTTTGTGGAGCGTGTGGGCGAGCTGGTGACGGGCATGGCCCAGCGGTACGAGGGCGGGGCGCTGGTGATCTCGATCAGCCGAGCCGAGGGCTTCATGCCCCGCAGCGAGCAGATCCCCGGTGAGCAGCACCAGCCCGGCGAGCGGGTGCGGTGCTTGATCTTGGATGTGCGTGACACGGGCAACCAGGTCAAGATCGTGCTAAGCCGAGCGCACCCGGACTTCATCCGTCGCTTGTTTGAGGTCGAGGTGCCCGAGGTGGCTGAGCGGATTATCGAGGTCAAAGCGATGGCCCGTGAGCCGGGACACCGCACAAAGATCGCGGTGTCTTCGATCGACTCCAAGGTCGACGCGGTGGGTGCTTGCGTGGGGGTGCGGGGCAGCCGGATCAAGAACATCGTCGACGAACTGGGCGGCGAGAAGATCGATATCGTGCGTTGGAACGAGTCGAGCCAGATCCTGATCCAGAACGCGCTAAAGCCTGCGGAGGTGGTGGAGATCAGCCTCTGTTTTGAGCTGGGCCGGGCCACCGTGGTGGTGAACGAAGACCAGCTGTCGTTGGCGATCGGGAAACGGGGCCAGAACGTGCGGCTAGCCGCGAGGCTGACCAGCTGGGACATCGATATCTTAACGCCCGCGGAATTCACCAAGGGCCTGGACATCATGGAGAGCACCCTCAAGACGGTGGAGGGGATTACCGAGGAGCAGATCGACCGTTTGGCTGCGTTGGGTGTGATTAGCGTGTTCGATATCGAGGAGGTGGGCAGCGATTACTTGGTCGAGTCGTTGGAGTGCACCCAAGAGCAGGTCGAGGAGATGATCAAGATCGCCGCCGAACGCGCCAAGCAGGTCGCCGCCGACCAGGCACGCGAGAAAGAAGAAGCCGAGCGTCGCAAGAAAGAAGAAGAGGCGGCGTTGGCCGCCATGCCCGGCGAGCAGCAGGCCGCGGCTGTGCTGGGCGATATCTTGGGAGATGAAGTTTTAGAAGGTGGGGCCACCTCTGAAGCCGTTGGTGAGCAGCCCGGCTCTGAGGCAGACGCCGAGGCACCCCCAACGTCTGGCGATGGTGATACAGCGTTGGACGCCGTGGCCCAAGACATCCTCGAAGGGCGTGGCGCTGAGGAGATAAAAGCCGGATCAGAACAAGGCGGTCAAGTGGATGATGCGAAAAAAGAAGACCCCGGTGTGTCTGAGGCCTCGGTCGGCGACAAACCAAGTCGGTAGCCCAAACGATTTTGGATCGGTGGCTAGAGGCGAGATGCGGCAAGCGGATGGAGGATCCGGTAGAGGGTTTGTCGAGGTGGGGGTAAGCTAAGGGATCGGATGATCGTAGGTTGGTGCAGGCCAAGATTCAGGTGAAGGAGACGACTTTGGCAAAAGCCAAGCGGGTATTTGAAGTCGCCAAAGAGCTGGGGGTCACCAGCAAGGCGATCGTAGCCAAGTGCAACGCCGAAGGCGTGCCTGGGATCACCAACCATATGTCGACGGTGAAGGTCGGTCTGGTTCAGACCATCGCGGAATGGTTTAGCGAAGCGGGCTCGGATAGTGGTGGCGGGGCCGGCACGGCGGTGGAGGTTTCGGCCAAGGTCGACCTGACCAAGGCCAGGGCTCGCCGCCGCCGCAAGCCTGCGGAAAAGGCCGACAAGGCCAAGGCGGAAGAATCCGCACCCACCACTGAAGCAACGCAGGGCGCCCCCGGCGTGCCGGTTGAAGCTCAAACAGATGCCGGTGTGGCGGCGCCTGAGGATAGTCAAGCGGTGGGGGAAGATCGGGTTGCGCCATCGCCACCGGATCAACCCGCTGTCACACCAGCCGCTGAGCAAGAGAAGCCAGCGGCTGGTGCGCAAGCGGCGGCAGGAGACACGGCAGCTGGGGGGTCAGCTACAGCGAAACCAGCCTCACCGCCGGAGCCGTCAGAGCCGGCCAAACCGAAGGTGGTCAAGCCAGCCGGTGTGCCGTTGGAGAAACCCAAAGAAGCACCCCTCAAGGGGCCGCGATTGGTAAGGATTGAAAAGCCCGACCCGGTGAAGCCACCGCCTCCACCGCGTCTTGGTGCGGGTCGGCCTGGGTTAGAGGGTCAGGATCAGGATGAGGGTGGTTTGGGCACGAAGCGTGGCCCGGTGCGTGGGCGCGGCGTGCGCGGGGGTGAGCCACCGGCCGACGCCAGGCGTGCGGGCAGCACCAAGCGTCGATCGCTTAGCACGCGGCGGGGTCGGTCGGCCGACGCCTTGCCGGTGGGGCCCAGCAAATTTAGTGAGCAGGATCTGCTTGAGCTTGATGCGCGGCTGAACCGTGCGACGGGTTTTCTGAAGCAGCGTCGGCGGCAGCTGACCAAGCAAAGCGCCACCGGTTCTGCGGCTGCGGCGCCGGCGGTCACCGGTGGGAAGGTTGAGATCGCCGAGCCGATCACGATCAAGGCCCTATCGGCTGCTACGGGGATCAAGAGTGCGGACATTATTAAGTATCTGTTCAAGAAAGGCGTGATGGCCACGATCAATTCCGCGATCGATACCGAAGCGGCGATCGAAGTGGCCATGGAGTACGACATCGAGCTGGAGGTGAAGGAGCAGCAGACCGCCGAGCAGCTGGTGCTTGAGGAGTTTGAGAAGCGGCCCGAAGTGGATGTGCGTGCGCGTCCGCCGGTGGTCACGGTCCTGGGCCACGTCGATCACGGCAAGACCAGCCTGCTGGACCGGATCCGCAGCGCCGATGTGGCGGCGCAGGAGGCGGGTGGGATCACCCAGCACGTGGGGGCATATCGGGTCACGGTGCACGGGCACGACCAGAAGGACAAAACGGTCGTGTTCCTGGACACGCCCGGTCACGAGGCGTTTACCAGCATGCGTGCGCGTGGCGCAAAGATGACGGACCTGATTGTGCTGGTGGTGGCGGCCGACGACGGGGTGATGCCCCAGACCGTCGAGTCGATCAACCACGCCAAAGCCGCCCAGGTGCCGATCATCGTGGCGCTAAACAAGATCGATAAGGCCGAGGCCACGGAAGAAAACATCCGCAAGATTTATGGTCAGCTGGCCGAGCACGGGCTGAACCCGGTGGAGTGGGGCGGGGAGACCGAGGTCATTAAGGTTAGCGCGATCGAGGGCACGGGGATCACCGAGCTGCTGGAGCTGTTGGACTATCAAGCGGAGTTGTTGGAGCTCAAGGCCGATTACGGCGGCCCGGCGCACGGGACGGTGATCGAGTCGCAGATCCAGCCCGGCCGGGGCCCGGTCGCTCGCGCGTTGGTGCAGCAGGGGCGTATGGCGGTGGGGGACTTCATTGTCATCGGGCGTGCGTATGGGCGTGTTCGAGATATGACCGACGATCACGGCCGGTCGATCAAAGAGGCGGGGCCGGCCACACCGCTGGAGCTATCGGGGATCGATTTGGTACCCGATGCCGGCGATAAGTTTTATATCACCGAGACCCTGAATCAGGCTGAGAAGGTTTCCCAGCAGTACCGCGAGGCTGAGCGGAACAAGCAGCTGGCCAGCAAGACCAAGGTGACGCTGGACAACTTTGCGGACCAGATCGCCGCCGGTGGGGTCAAGGAGCTGCGTGTGGTGGTCAAGGCCGACGTGCAGGGCTCGATCGATGTGCTGCGTAAGACACTGGGTGAGATCGGATCAAATGAGGTGGTGATCAAGGTGCTGCACGCGGCGGTGGGGGGGATCAGCGAAAGCGATGTGCTGCTGGCCGACGCGTCGGATGCGGTGATCATCGGGTTCCACGTGGTCGCGTCGGCCCGGGCGCGGGAGCTGGCCGATCAGCGGCGGGTGGATATCCGTCTGTACCGGGTGATCTACGACCTGACCGAAGACCTGACCAAGTCGCTCGAGGGGATGCTCGAGCCCGAGTCCAAAGAAGAGCAGCTGGGCGTGGCGGAGGTCCGGCAGGTGTTCAAGGTCTCCAAGGTCGGGCAGGTCGCGGGGTGCCTGGTCGCCGAGGGGGTGGTCCAGCGGGGGGCGCAGATGCGGGTGATCCGCGACGATGTTGTGATCACCGATGACCGCAAGATCGAGAGCCTGCGCCGGGTCAAAGAAGACGTTAAGGAGGTGCGGTCGGGCACGGAGTGCGGCATCAAGCTGGCGGGCTTCGACGACGTCAAAGTGGGCGATCAGCTGGTTTGTTACAAGACCGTCTTGGTGTCGCGTACGCTCCAGGCGGGGTAGGCGGGGTTGCTGCCACAAGGTTGAGACGGACGGTAAGCGAAGGGGTTTTGATACGGATCTGGATCAATGGATCAATGGATCATTGCTAGAAAAACCGCTCCCTGACGGTCGCGGCTCGTAGCGGGCGGCTTTGGAGAGGATTCCAGAAACCAGACCGGGAGCGGATCAGCCATGGTGGTTGGGGTTTTGCAAGTTGAGCTGGCCATCGCGTGGTCAACGTCGTTGAAAGATAAACGCCGGGTGGTGTCGAGCCTGAAGGACAAGCTGCACCGGCAGCACCAGGTATCGGTCGCAGAGGTTGACGCGTTGGAGAACAGGCGGGTGGCGGTTTTGGGGATCACGGCGACGTCGAACAGCGTGGCGCATTGCCAAAGCATGCTCGACCGAGTGCTGGGTAAGCTGCGTGTAGCGCCAGATTGTGTGTTGGCCGACCACCGCGTCGAGATCTTAACGGGCCGGTAGTGGCCGAGGTGTTGGGCTGCTAGAAGCGTGACGTGAATGGGGTATTGGGTTCCCGGTGCCGCTGTTGTGTACCGAATACCACCGAACGATATCGGCTATGGGCTACCGTAAAAAACAAGTCGAGTCTACCCTCAAGCGGGCGATCAGCCAGGTGTTGGGCCAGCGGCTAAGCGACCCGCGGATCGTGGGGATGGTCAGCGTGACGCGGGTCGACGTGACGCCCGATTGGCACGAGGCGTTTGTGTATGTCTCGGTGCTGCCCCAGAAGCACCAGCAGCGCACGGTGCGGGGGTTGTGTCACGCCGCGGGGCACATCGGGTCGCTGCTGCGTAAGCAGGTGGCGCTGCGGGCGGTGCCGCGGCTGACGTTCCGGTTAGACGAATCGATCAAGAAGCAGGATACCGTGCTCGAAGCGATCCGCCGTGGTGTGGCCCAGGACCAGGCGAACGTTTGGAGCCGTGACGCGGGCCGGGAGGATTCGGCCCCGGATGGCATTTCTCAAGAAGCCAAGGTATCGCAGGAGCCATCGGCGTGAAAAACGAATCTGCCTACGCGAAGCATTTCTTGCCGTTGATCAAGCGGATCAAGAAAGCCCACCCCGGTCAACCACCCCAGGAGCGCGACCCGATCAGCCAGCTGGTGTTGGGGTTTCTTCAGTGGGAGTCGACCTCGAAAGCCGCGGACCAGGCGTATAAGAAGCTAGCCGACGTGATGGTCGACCACAACGACCTGCGGGTGAGCCACCCCCATGAAGTGGTGGCGGCGATCGGGCCTAGCTACCCCCAAGCCGAGGAGCGGGCGCACCGGATGCTCCAATCGCTCCAGGAGATCTACATCCGCGAGCACGTGGTGGCGCTGGACAGCCTAGCCAATAAACCCAAGAAAGATGTGCGGGCCTACCTCGACAGCCTGCCGGGCATGGCGGGCTATGTGTCGGCCCAAGTCACGCTGCTGTGCTTCGGGGGCCACGCCGTGCCGGTCGATGAGACACTGGTCAAGCTGTTGGAAAAACACAGCGCGGTCGACCCCGACGCCACGCTCGAGCAGGCGCACTCCTTTATCGAGCGGCAGATCCGAGCCAGCGAATCGGTTGAGGCGCACATGGCGCTGCGTGCGTGGGTCGACGCGGGCACACGCCGGCTCACACCACGATCCAACACCCAAGCCAAGGCAACCAAAAAGACCACCAAAGCCTCACGCTCCGGCGCCACGGCGAAGAAGAAAAAAACAACCAAGAAGACCACCGCAGCCAAGGCTACAAAAAAGAAGAAAAAGACCACCAAGAAAAGATAAGGCTCACGCCCCCCTGGGTCGCCCGCCACGAGCCGTGACCGTGAGGCAGCGGGTTTCTTCCGGGATATACCAGTCCCGATCAGGCTGACGGGGCCCCGTTGGCCCGCGGCAGGGAAATCTTCGGCGTGTTTGTGATCCCGACGCGGCAAACGCATACCCGATGGGTATACCATACGCATCGGGGGCTGGATACCATTGCTCCAGGTGTGTCTATCGCCGGAAACAACCTTCAGGGCTGATCGCAGAAAGCATAGGCCGATGGCATTGGAACCCAACTCAGCAGCGCCGCTCCGGATCGGGGTGCCCAAGGGCAGCCTGCAGGAAGCCACGTTTGATCTGTTCGAACGCGCGGGGTACCGGGTGAGCGTGGCCAGCCGGTCTTACTTCCCCCGGATCGACGACCCCCATCTGCAGCTGGTGATGTTCCGCGCCCAGGAGATGAGCCGGTACGTGGAGGACGGCGTGATCGACATGGGGATCACCGGGCACGACTGGGTGATGGAGAACGGCTCGGATGTGCACGAGGTGTGCCAGCTGAGCTACTCCAAGGCCACCACCGCCCCGGCGCGTTGGGTGTTGGCGGTGCCCGAAGAATCAACGGTGAAGCAACCCAGCGATCTGGCCGGGGCGATCATCGCCACCGAGCTGGTCAACACCACCACGCGGTACTTCGAGAAGCTTCAGGTCCCGGTCAAGAAGGTGGAATTTAGCTGGGGGGCGACCGAAGTCAAGGCCCGGCTGGTCGACGCGATCGTGGACATCACCGAGACCGGCTCGAGCCTGCGGGCCAACAACCTGCGTATCGTCGATACGATCCTTAGCAGCACGACGCGGCTGATCGTCAACCACCAGGCGTGGGCCGACCCAGGCAAGCGGCAGCGGGTCGAAGACTTGGCGCTGCTGCTTAACGGCGCGATCGCGGCCAGGTCGAAGGTGGGGCTGAAGATGAACGTGCCCAAGCCGAAGCTCGACGGTGTCTTGGCGCTGCTAGAGGCCGAGAAGTCCCCGACGGTGAATCCGCTGGCCGACGACCAGTGGGCCGCGGTCGAGGTGGTGGTCGAAGACCGGGTCGAACGCCGGCTGGTGCCCCAGCTGGTGCGTGCCGGCGCTACGGGGATCATCAGCTACAGCCTGAATAAGGTGATCGGGTAGCGCAAGCAGGCGCGGCTGTGCCAGACACGTTCCAATCCATGGCGGCGACGCTGGTGCAGCGGCGCAATCCTGAATCCCTGCCGGGGCTAAGCGTGTTGCCGACAAACAACCCTTAAGGGGTCATGGCGATGGCCTTTGACGAAGCACTCGCCGCTGGTGTACGCACGGCGCTCCGACGCAGGAAGGGTGTGACCGAGCGGAAGATGTTTGGCGGCATCGCCTTCATGCTCAACGGCCACATGTGTTGCGGCGTGATAAACGATGACCTGGTGTTGCGTCTGGGTGAAGCGGGCGCCGCCGATGCGTTAACCCAACCACACGTCCGAGAGATGGACTTTACAGGCAAACCCATGAAGTCGATGGTCTACGTCTCACCAAGCGGGTATGGGTCTGATGAGGCGCTGCGTGGGTGGGTCAAGCAAGCGGCGGCTTTTGTTGCCAGGCTGCCGAAAAAAAATCCATGAAAATCAGCCGATGCGCCCGGCTCCGTGACCGCTGTGATGCGGCAACATACGACCAGCCCCGATCAGGTGGACGGGGTCCGGTTCGCCCGCGGCTTGTTCAGAAAGAGATGGTGTTCCGGCTTGTTTACGGCGCCAACGCCAACCGGCGGCGGTGGGGCAGATCGGGTGTGGTCGGCTTGGCGTGGTCATAGCCCGACCCGTGCCAGCACGCCACCCAATGCTGATCTTGGATCTCTAGCAGCGGCGGGTCTTGAGCCACGCACCGCGGGTCGTCTTTGATCTGCCCACAACGCGGGTGGAACGGGCAGCCCGAAGGGAAATCCGCGGGGTTGGGCACCGTGCCGGGGATCGTCGTTAGCCGCTGCCTGTGGGCACCCAAGACCGGCATCGACGCCAGCAACCCTTGCGTGTACGGGTGTAGCGGCTGGCGGAACAGATCGTTTACCTTGGCGTACTCGACCACCCGGCCGGCGTACATCACCGCGACCACATCCGCGTTCTGCGCCACCACCCCCAGGTCGTGCGTGATCAGCAGGATCGACATCCCACGCTCCATCTGAAGCTGGCGCAGCAGATCCAGGATCTGGGACTGGATGGTCACATCCAACGCGGTCGTGGGCTCGTCGGCCAGCAGCAGCTTCGGTTGGCAGGCCAACGCCATCGCGATCATCACCCGCTGACGCATCCCACCCGATAGCTGATGGGGGTACTCTCCCAGCCGGATCTGCGGATCAGCGATCCCTACCTCAGCCAGCGCTTGGGTCGCGATCCGCGTCGCCTGCTCACGGTTGACCCGCTGATGCAGCAGCACCGCTTCTAAGATCTGCTCGCCTACGGTGTACACCGGGTTGAGACTGGTCATCGGTTCCTGGAAGATCATCGCGATCTGGCTGCCCCGGTAGCGGCGGATCTGCTTCTCGGTTAGCGATAGCAGGTCGATCGGCTGGGGTGTGCTGTCGCCATCGTCGCCCGACCACCAGATGTGCCCGCTCTCGTACCGACCCGGGGGCGTGGGGATCAGCTTCAAGGCCGATAACGCCGACACCGATTTCCCGCAGCCCGACTCGCCCACAACCGCTAAGGTCTGTGCTGGGTAAATCGACAGGTTGACCCCATTGACCGCGTGTACCCGCTGGGCGGGGTCCTTTGAAGCCGGGAAGCTCACCGCGAGGTTTTCGATCCGTAGCAGCGGTTGTTTATCCATGGGGAACCCACAAAAGCATACGAAAAGCATGAGGACAACGAAAATGGGCACCGCCGGTGGCTTTGCCGAAAACCCATCCACAACACGTATACCAACCCCGATCAGGTGTGTGGGGCCTGGTCCGCCCGCGGTGCCGGGTGGCTGTGGTTTCTATGAAAGCCCGTTGTTTGTCAAGTCTCAAGCGGGTGGATCGTCGTCGTCCTATTCTTTTATCCGAGCGTGGCCGCGGATCGCGGTTAGCCCAAGTGGGTGTTGCGAGTTTGGGTGATGCCAGCTCCATCTAGCGCAGCGTGCCACAGCCCAACAACCCTTGGTGATGACCGCAGCCTCAGCTACACAGGGCCACAAGCTTGGACGACACCCGTCACAGAGTCACAGGTAAACCCCAAAACACCAGGTCGGTTTATCGTTGTGTCTGGGGTTGGCGTGGTGGTGCCCACAGCCCGCGTCGTGCCGCCTGCGCTTGACGCTGGGCTTGGAGAAATGCCGCCTCGAATCGGCTAGAGCCGTACCGGTCCCAATAGGGCGACCAGCCCTGGCGGACCAGCTCGATATTGGCGTTGAGCCCGTCGACCACCACATACGCCAGCAACCGCCCGTAGCGGTCACGCTTGGGCTGGCCGGGGATTTCAAACGCCAGTGTCACACGGTCGTGGCCCGCGACCAGCGACCGCAGCGATTGGGTCGCTTGGCGGTAGCCTGGTTGGCCCCGCTCGGGCGTGTTGACCATCAGCAGCCGGATCTTTTCACGCATCGGCTTGGGCGGGCGGTAGAGCACCTCCATCGTGTCGCCATCGACCACACGCAACACCGGGCAGGCCGAGGGTTGAGCGGCCAAGACCGCGGGATCGACCGCCTCGACCACGGGCGTGTCGTCGCCCGCCACCGCTTGGTGCAACCCAGGCCACGGAGCGCTGTACCGGCCAACCCCAAAGCCGACCAACGCCGATACCACACCAATCCACAACACCACTGTCCGATGTGTCATCACAATCCCCATAGCCCCACGCGGTGCGCATGGGGTGCAGCTTACGTAAGGTATCGGACACTCGGCCGTTACAAGTCGAATTTATTTACGAAGAAGGGTTTACAACGGATATGTCAATTGCGGATCAAATAAAAATACAAGCCCCTGTAACCATTCGGGGGCCTGTAGCCATAAGGCTATTGAACGAGGTGCGGCGATGCCGCTTGTGTCAGGATTTGCAAACAGAGGAAAAAGGAGCCCACGATGAAACCCACACTTGTGATGATTGGTGTCTTGGCGGTTGTTCTGATTGGGGGGATGTTTGTGACGCGTAGCTTTGCCGGCGGTGGTCATTGCGGCAAACATTGGGAAAAACGTTGTGGCGGGGCGGCGCACAGGGGGTGCGGCTTTGGCCGCGACGGCCAGGCTGGATTCAGCCACCACGACAAGATGATCGCCATGATCTTGCGTCTCGATCTATCCGACGAACAGAGCCAGAAGGTCCGTGGGATTCTCAAGTCTCATATGAATGAACGGATCGATGCCATGTGGCAGAAAGCCGAGGCCCGACGCGCGTTAAAAGGTATATATCATGGCGAGCCTGGGGAGGAACAAGATGAACAGGCCGTACGCCGTGCGGCGGATCGATTGGGTGACGCGATCGCCCAAGCCGCGGTGCTCAAGGCCAAGCTGCGTCGGGAGATCCATCGTGTCCTCACCCCCGAACAGCGGGAGCGGGCCAAAGCGCTAAAGGCTCGGTGCCACACTGTGGCTGGGTGTGAACGGCAAGGCAAGGCTCATCACAGCCACGATGAGCACGGGCGGGATCAATGACCTGCGTCGTCGCATTCGATTTTAGATCGGCTATGGCGGGCAGTACATTAGGCGATGTGCTGCTCGCCATGGCGCCTGCGCCAAACAACCCGGGTCATGCCCGATCCAACCACGCGGGTGCTAATCGCACCGCTGAAGACGCCGCTGGCGGCCTGGCCGATATGACCGCGGGTGACATCCAGGCAAGCAGAAACGGTGACGCAGACGCCTACGCCCGGCTGATCAAGCGGTATCAGCCTCAGGTGGCGGCGCGCATGTGGAAATTCACACGCGACCGCACGGAATACGAAGAGCTGGTCCACGAGGTCTTTGTCGAGCTGTATTTTTCGCTTGGCCGGTACCGCGAGATGGATTCGTTTGCCGGCTGGCTGAACCGGATCGCGTCACGCGTGGGGTATCGGTTCTGGAAGCGTCAGAAGCGGGTGAGCGGGACGGTGTCTCTTGATGGCGGGGTCGGTGCGGGTATGGTGGCTCCGGATTCGCTGAGCCCGGATCAATCCGCGGATCGGCTCCACGGGTTGCTTGGGCAGCTTAGGCCGCGTGACCGGCTGGTCTTGACGCTGCTGTATTGGGACGGATACTCGATCGCAGAAACGGCGCGGCAGACGGGGTGGAGCCAGGCGATGGTCAAGGTCCAAGCCCACCGTGCCCGTGGCCGGCTGCGGCGGTTATTAGAAAAGACATGAACGAAGTTGAGACCATCCAAAGCCTCGCGGCGGCGGCCTGTTGTGATGGCCCGCCGGCGTGTGACCCGGTCGGTCCGGTGCTGCGTGAGATCCGCCGGCGCCAGGCGGTGGCGGTCTCGTTCCAGGCATTCGGCTGGGCAGCGGGTGTTGCCGCGGCCGCCGCGGTGGTGGTAGTGGGTGTTTTCGGGGCTGAGGTATGGCCGCTGTTGAGCGACCCGCTTGGTGAGATGCTTGTGTTGGCCAACTTGGCGAGCTTATGACCGAATCTACGAACCATCTCGATGCACCCGCCGAATCACCGTCGGCCAATGGCTGCGAGCCGATCAAGTCTTGCTGCGGTTGGCGGAGGCGTGTGTTGATGGTCCTGTTGGCTGGGCTGGTGTTCTTTGCCGGGGCGGTGGTGGGGGGGGTGTCGGGTGCGATGTTTGTTAAGCATCGGTTTCACCTGCGGCCCAAGGACCCGCGTCTGGCTCCGCAGCGCATCGCGCGTGCGATGCAGTGGAAGCTGGATCTGACAGAGGAACAGGCCCGCGGTGTGGAGGCGGTTCTGGCGGATCGGCTGGAGGTGCTGCTGGAGTGTCACCGCCAGGTGTACCCGAGGATCGAAGCCGAGATGATGCTCGCCCAAGAGGAGGTTGCCCAGCTGCTGACGCCCGAGCAGGCCAGCCAATGGCGGCGGTGGTTTTCCCGTAGGTTCCGCGAGCACTGGCGCCCCCCGCCACGCAAGGATTGCGATCCGCCTGCATTGGATTGATGCGGATCAACATGAAACCGACCGTCTGCTGTCCCTGGGGAGCAGGGTTTGGCATCGCGACACGTTGCGGTGTATCATATATGATTCGATTTTCAAATACCGTCGCCCCGGATCGGCCTGAAGCCGGGGCTAACTTAACCCAAGACGGAGCGACTTAGGCATGGCAGAGTTTACGCAGTTTGGGCCCCAGGCGGGGGACACACGGTCCAAGCTAACCCAGAAGAGCAGCACCGGTGTGATGTATGTGGACTACCGGGAAGTAGATGCGCTCTACCGGATGCTGACACCCAACGGGAAGATCCAGAGCCGCAAACGCACAGGGTTGTCGGCTCGCGAGCAGCGGCTGGTCGCCCAGGCGATCAAGCGGGCACGATACATGGGGTTGCTGCCCTATACCTCAGCCACGCTGTAAAGGTGTGATAGCTCTGAGCCACTTAGCCGATCTCGGCGGCTCTTCACGTCACATAATGAGCGCATGGCTCCCAAGACGATCTCCATCCGTGGCGCGCGCGAGCACAACCTCCAAGGCATCGATCTGGATATCCCACGCGACCGGTTTGTGGTTGTCACCGGGTTGTCGGGCAGCGGCAAGAGCTCGCTGGTGTTCGACACGGTCTACGCCGAGGGGCAGCGCAAGTATGTCGAGAGCCTATCGGCTTACGCCCGTCAGTTCTTGGAGCAGCTCCAGAAGCCGGATGTCGAATCGATCGAAGGCCTTGGCCCGACCATCGCGATCGAGCAGCGATCGGCATCACACAACCCACGATCGACCGTGGCGACCACGACGGAGATCTATGATTATCTACGGCTGCTCTTAGCGCGCGCTGGCCAGCCGCGATGCTGGCACCGCGACGCGGCAGGGGGGGGGTGCGGCCGACCGATCACCAGCCAATCCGCCACGCAGATCGTCGACCAGATCGAATCACTGCCCGACGGTAGCCGGTTGATGGTGCTGGCGCCGCTGATCCGGGGCAAGAAGGGCCACCACCGTGAAGTCATGGCGTCGATGGTCCGGCAGGGGTTTGTGCGCGCACGGGTCAATGGGGCATTGGTCGACCTGCGGGAAACCAAACAAGTCAAAGCGATCAAGCTCGACCGCTACAAGGCCCACACGATCGAGGCGGTGGTCGATCGGCTGGTGATCCGCCACAAAAAGGGCGGCACCAACACCGATGGCGATGACCGGTCGCGCCTGGCCGATTCGGTTGAGTTGGCGCTGAAGCAGTCGGGCGGGCTGGTAGTGATCAGCGTGTCGGATCCGGATCAGCCCGACGATTGGCGTGACACCGTGTTCAGCGAGCACCACGCCTGCCCGGTCCACCCCGAGTGCAGCTTAGAAGAGATCGAGCCGCGGCTGTTTAGCTTCAACAGCCCCTACGGCGCCTGTCCCGCTTGCGGTGGGTTGGGCCGGGTGATGGAGTTCGACCCGGAGCTGATTGTGCCCGACCCCACGCTGAGCCTATCGCAGGGCGCGATCGATGCGTGGCGCCACCAGGGCAAGCGGATGAACATCTATTACAACCGGCTGATCCGCCGATTCTGCAAGGGCGTGGGGGCCGACCCATTGGAAGCCTACAAGTCGTTGCCCAAGCCGATCCGGCGGGTGCTTATGTACGGCTCGGAGACACGCGATGCGCAGAAGTATGGCCTCCATTTTGAAGGGGTCGTGCCCAATCTGCAGCGCCGCTGGCAGAAGACCGGCAGCGAATACGTCAAGGCCAAGCTCCACCACTACCTCTCCGAATCGCCGTGCGAAAGCTGCGGCGGTGCACGGTTGCGCACCGAGGCACTCAATGTGTTCCTCGAATCAGGCAGCGCCTCGGTGAACATCGCAGGTATTACCGCGATGACGATCGAGCAAGCGGTCAATTTTTTTAAGGTAATCAAGCTTAACCGGCAGCGGCGTCAGATCGCGGTACCGATCCTTAAGGAGATCGTGGCTCGCCTGGGTTTTATGCAGAGCGTGGGGTTAGGGTACCTCTCACTGGATCGAGCCACGGGCACGCTCTCGGGTGGCGAGGGGCAGCGTATCCGCTTGGCGACGCAGGTGGGCTCGGGGCTGGTTGGGTGCTGCTACGTGCTGGACGAACCCACGATCGGGCTGCACAATCGGGACAATGACCGGCTGATCGCGACGCTGCGCCACCTGACCGACATCGGCAACACCGTGCTGGTTGTGGAGCACGATGAGGACACGATCCGTGCTTCGGATTGGCTGATCGACATCGGGCCCGGCCCGGGTCGACACGGGGGGCAAGTTGTCGCGCAGGGGCCGGTCAAACGGGTGGTCAAAGCGGGCAAATCGGTCACCGCGCAATACCTCGCTGGCGACCTGGCGATCCAGGTGCCCGATCAGCGGCGATCCTTGAATCACAAACGACCACTCACGGTGCGAGCCGCGCGTGAGAACAACCTCAAGAATATCGATGTGGTGTTCCCGCTGGGGGGGATCGTGTGTGTGACCGGTGTATCGGGGTCGGGCAAGAGCACGCTGGTGAATCAGATTTTGCTGCGCGCGGTGAAGCGGCACCTCTATAGCTCGCGTGACAAGCCCGGGGCGCACGATCGGGTGCTGGGCGTGGGGAATGTTGACCGGGTGATCGAGGTGGATCAATCCCCGATCGGGCGCACACCGCGGTCCAACCCCGCGACGTACACCGGCGCGTTCGACGCGGTGCGCCAGCTGTTTACCCAGACCAAGGAGGCCAAGATCCGCGGGTACAAGCCCGGTAGGTTCAGCTTTAATGTCAAGGGCGGGCGGTGCGAATCGTGCCAAGGGCAGGGGACGCAGAAGATCGAGATGCACTTTCTCCCTGATGTGTACGTGCGCTGCGATCAGTGCCAGGGCAAGCGGTACAACCGTGAAACGTTGGAGGTGCGATACCGCGACAAGTCGATCGCGGATGTGCTGGCGATGACGATCGAAGAGGCGGCTGAGTTTTTCGAGAATTTTCCCACGATCAAGCGGCTGCTGGACGCGTTAAACGATGTGGGTCTCAGCTACGTGCAGCTGGGCCAGAGCTCGACCACGCTCTCGGGCGGTGAGGCGCAGCGGGTGAAGCTAGCTACTGAACTGGGCAAGCGATCGACGGGTCACACGCTGTATATCATGGACGAGCCCACCACCGGGCTGCACTTCGCGGATATCGATAAGCTGCTGGCTGTGCTGGCCCGGCTGGCTGACGCGGGCAACACGGTGATCGTGATCGAGCACAACATGGACGTGATCAAGTGTGCCGACTGGATCATCGACCTGGGTCCTGAAGGCGGCGACCGCGGCGGCACGCTGGTTGCCACGGGCACGCCCGAGCAGGTCGCCCAGACTCAAGGGTCCTATACGGGGCAGTACCTGCAGAAACACCTCGCGGCTACTGAGCCGGTTGGGGTGGGATAAGACACACAGGGATTATGAGTCAGTCAATAATGATGCGGGCGTATGACAGCTACCCCCCCCACCGGCGAATTATACATAACGTATATTATAGGACGTTGCGTCTGTGGCTTAGGGCAGGGGGCTTTTGGCGTGGATCCGGCTTAGAGCCCGCCGAACATCTTTAGCTGATCTGGTTCTAAATCTAGTTTTGTAACGGGTTTGTCGACGTTGAGACGGTATTTGCCGCTGAAGCAGGCCGTGCAGTAGTGTTCCTGTGGGCGCGTGACGCAGCTGAGCATGCCTTCTAAAGACAGAAATGCGAGCGTATCGACGCCTAAGAACTGGCGGATCTGCTCGACGCTGCGTTCGTGGGCGATGAGCTGGGTACGGTCGGGGAAATCAATCCCGAAGTAGCACGGGTGTTGGATCGGCGGGCAGCTGATGCGCATGTGGATGGCTTTGGCGCCGGCGCGGCGGAGCTGGGCCATCTTGCCGCGGGTCGTGGTGCCCCGGACGATCGAATCATCGACCACGACGATGCGTTTGCCCGAGATGACCTCCGGGACGGCGTTGAGCTTGATCTGGACGGCTGCGTTTCGCTGATCCTGGTGGGGTTGGATAAAGGTGCGGCCGACGTACCGGTTGGGGACGATCCCCTCTCGGTACGGGGTGTTGCTGCCGCGTGCGTAGCCCAAGGCGGCGGATCGGCCCGAGTCGGGCATGGGGATGACGTAGTCGGCTTCGACGGGCGCTTCGGCGGCGAGGATTTCGCCTAGTTTTTCACGCACGATCTGGACGGTATCGCCGAAGACCTTAGAGCTGGGGTTGGCAAAGTAGACGTGCTCGAAGATGCAGTGTGCGGGCGTTTGTCGGTCGGCGAAGCGGCGGCTGGCGAGGCCTGAGTCGCTGAGGGTGACAATCTCGCCGGGCTCGACCTCACGGATGAATTTAGCACCCAGCGCGTCGAGCGCGACGGTCTCGCTGGCCACGCAATGGTAGCCGTCTGGGGTCTGGCCCAGCACCAGCGGCCGCCACCCCCAGGGGTCGCGCACGGCTTCGATGCGGTCGGCGAAGAGGAAGACCAGCGAATAAGCGCCCTGGAGGTGCTGGAGCGCTTCGACCAGCGGGTCGTCTTTGGATAGGTGGTGCGAGGCCAACAGGTGGATGATGACCTCGGTATCGGTCGAGGTATGGAAGATGTGGCCACGCTGCTCGTAGTTGCGGCGCAGCAGCTCGACGTTGATCAGGTTGCCGTTGTGCGCCACCGCGACCTGCCCGCCGATGTAGCGTTCCATGAGGGGTTGTGCGTTTCCGGCGCGGCTGGCGCCGGTGGTGGAGTATCGGTTGTGCCCGATGCCGGCCTTGCCTTTAAGGCTCTCGATTATGGTTGGCGAGAAGATCTCGGAGACCAGGCCCATGCCCACGTGTGCGTTGAGCGTCGTGCCGTCGGAGACGGCGATGCCGGCTGATTCTTGCCCGCGGTGCTGCTGGGCATAGAGGCCGGTGTAGACTTGGTGGGCGCTGTCTTTAGGCCCCCAGACGCCGAAGACGCCGCATTTTTCCTTCTTTTCACACGTCATCGGACCTCATTGTATGGCGCGCGGATCACGATGAATGGTGCGGTTCACCACGCAAGCGGTCAACGGTAGCGGGGGTTGATCGTTGGGTCAATTGGTGTTCGATCACGGCAAGATGCCGTGGCTATATGGCAAGATGATGGGTCTACTGCGGCTGGCCATTGCGGTTGGAGAACTCTAGCTCGATGTATCGTGCGACGTAGTCGATGATGCTCAGGGCTTCGGGGATGTCGGGGTTGGAGGTTGGCCCCATGGGTTCGAACCGCATGCCTTTGAAGCGTTTGACGGCTTCGTGTGGCGGCAGGCCGTATTGGAGCGCCAAACTAAAAGCGCGGCAGAAGCCTTGGATGAGGCCGCTTAGGGTTGAGCCCTCTTTGGACATCTTGATAAAGATCTCGCCGGGCTGGTCGGTGTCGAACAGGCCGATGGTGAGGTAGCCCTCGTGGCCCATGATCTGGAACTTGTGGGTCAGCGATTGGCGTGTGGTGGGTAATGATTGCCTTTGGATCAATGACGTTGTGGTCATGTGTGGCCCTTCATGGAACACAGCGGTGTGGTCGGCGATGGTTGGTTGGTCGTTGTCGGGCCGCGGCAAGATGCCGCGGCTATATATCAATCCTATTTGTACGAGGCATCTCTGATCACATAAGTAGTATAATATAATGGCTTGGCTATTATTGATGGCCTGGCAGAGGTCAAAAGAGAGATTCAGGTGAAACCCTTTATGGAGATGAGCCCATGTCGATCGATGTAAAAAGTATAGATGTTGCACGCATGTCATCCACAGACAAGATCGGAGAAGCGATGAGCCGATCGTTGCCACACCTGCCTGCTGAAGCCCGAGCCATCGTCGAGGCCATGCTTAAGCCAGAGACGCTTGCGATCATCGCGGGGACGCTGGTGGTGTGGGCTGGCTCGCACTTCTTTGGCGTTGGTGAGGTTGTCGATATCATCCTGCTGGGGGTGGGTGTTGTTGTGCTGGGCTTCGCTGTCTTCGAAGGCGCAGCCGAGCTCTACGATTTTGCTACTGTTGCGATCAATGCGAAGTCTGAGCGTGATCTAGAGCAGGCCGGGAAGCACTTCGCTCGCGCGGTGACATTGCTTGGGATCTCAACCATCCAAGCGATACTCTTACGCGGTCAGGGGCGGGCCGTCGCCGCACGCGGGCGTCCAACCATTTATCCACGCACAAACGTCGGAGCCCCACCCCCTGCGGGGACCAAATTTCATCTATCGCGTCCGGGGCAGCTCTCTAGCGGCGCTTTGGGCGAGACTTCCGCTTATGGCATGATTCAGGTGGCACGCAATCAATCGTTGACCGAGCAGCGTATTACGCTATTACACGAACTGGTGCATCGCTACTTATCACCGCGAACGGGTCTCTTTCTGAAAATCCGCGCAGAGCTTAGGATGTCTGGCTATGCGCGATCGGCGGTATTACGCTATCTGGAGGAGGCCCTGGCCGAGGGGTTCGCTCAGCTGCGCGTCAACGGTCTTGCTCAGGCACTTGGCGCCTTGCGGTTTCCACTGCAAGGTGGCTATGTAACGGTCTCTCAGCTCGCTGCTGAAGGTCAAGCCATCGGTACGGTTATACTTAGCGGCATAACATTCCGCGTATCGATTTCTGAGGGACCTATCCCCAAACAAAATGATTGAGCCTGACTTCGCCGTTGAGATCGCCCGCAGACGCGCCACAGAGAACGGCTGGGCGTTTGCCGAACCGGTGGAGGTGGTACACCGTCGCGGCTGGCTGGGTCGCTCAGGCCGTTTTGAGATTGAGACTAATGCAGGACAGCTCGGCACGAAGGCGCGCTTTGTGATCGACGCTGTAACCGGCGAGGTCCTCTCAGAGGGTTACATCCCACGCTGACACATTGCTGGCATATAACGGGGGTGTTTGGAAACCGCGTAATGAGTATCACCCTGATCGTCCTAGCAGCTGCGGTGGTCATGATCGGGGTGGAGGTAGCGCACCCGGGCCGGCGGTGGCCGACGGTTGCGGGGTGGTGGCTGCGTGCGGGGTTGCTCAATGGGGTGCAGATTGGTGTGGTTTTTTTGGCTGGGGTAGCGTGGGACGGGTGGATGGTTCGGCACCGGCCGTGGTCGGCCCAGGGGCTGGGGACAGCGGGCGGTGCGGCGGTGGGGTATCTGGCGATCACGTTTATCTACTATTGGTGGCACCGTTGGCGGCATGAGATCCCCCTGCTGTGGCGGTGGGTCCACCAGGTGCACCACAGCCCGCAGCGGATTGAGGTGATTACCAGTTTTTATAAGCACCCGATTGAGATTGTGGTCAACAGCGTGATCTCTAGCGCGATCCTGTACCTGCTGGTGGGTCTAGGCCCGGCGGCGGCGGCCAACGCGGTGCTGCTGACCGGGTTGGCGGAGTTGTTCTATCATTGGAACGTGCCCACGCCCTACTGGCTGGGTTTTATCGTCCAGCGGCCCGAGAGCCACTGCGTGCATCACCAAGCAGGGTTGCATGCGTACAACTACGCTGATTTGCCGCTTTGGGATATGGTGTTTGGCACGTTCCGCAACCCCAAGCGGTGGGAGGCCCGGTGCGGGTTTGGCGAGGGTGAGCAGCGGCTGGGTGAGATGCTTGTCGGGGTGGATGTGTCGCACGACCCGTTGAACGCACCGCCGCAGGAGAGCCCGTGATGAAGCGTGTGATCTTAATTGGGGTGCTGCTGGGTGTGGGGTTGATGCAGATGGTGGGCGATCTGACGGGTTTAGGTGCACTGAAAGGGATTGGTGCGGCTAGTGGGATGTCGCCGGCGCCGAAGGTGTTCTCTGCGGTGCAGGGTTTGGAGACCTATTCGAGCCGGTTCTGGGTTGAGTGGACCGACAAGCAAGGTCAGCCACATGGGGTGCAGCTTACGCCGGAGATCTATTCGCGGATGTGCGGCCCGTACAACCGGCGGAATGTGTATGGTGCGGTCGTGGCGTACGGGCCGGTGCTGGCCAGCAATAAAATCACCCGGGCGATGTATGGATCGGTGGCGCGGTACGCGTTGTGCGGCCCCCCTCCCCTACCGCCGGGTGCTGGAGATCCGTCGCTGCATTCGGGGCCGCGGCTGCTGGCGGAGCTGGGGATCGATGTCACGGATCGTGTCGGGCCGATTCGGATCCGGGTTGAGCCCGTTGCGGGTAGCCAGATCGGCGATCTGCCGCTGGTGTTGGAGGCGCCGTGCCCTTGAGGTACCTCTGGATTTAATTGTGGCGTGATATGTCTTTAAGAAAGAAACCCGCTCCCTTACGGTCGCGGCTCGTGGCGAGCGGCTAAGGGTATCGTAGGCGATGCTCTCTATGATGGGTATGACCTGTTGCGGCAACACGTGTGGGCGGAACGGCTGGACCGGCGGGCAGTACAGCCTGTTCCGGGTGGTGCTGGGGGCGTATCTGCTGTTCCATTTTGTGCATCTGATCCCCTGGTCGGGTGAGTTGTTTTCCAATCAGGGTGTGCTGACCGATGCGTCGGCTAGCCCGGTGGTCTATCTGTTTCCGAATGTGCTTGGGGTGGTTGATCACCCCGCGGTCGCTACGGGTGTGGTCGCGGTGGGTGCGGTGCTTTGTGTGCCGTTTATGCTTGGTTGGTACGACCGTGTTGCAGCGGTGGGTGTGTGGTATGTGCTGGCGTGTTTGTTTGGTCGCAACCCGCTGATCGCGAACCCGGCGTTGCCTTATGTGGGGTGGCTGCTGGTGGCGCACGCGTTTGTGGCTGGCTCGCCGTATGGGTCATGGTCGGCCAGGGGGCGGGTTGATCCGGGTCATGGGTGGCGGTTGGAGCCAGCGATTTACTGCATCGCGTGGGTGTTGATGGCGTTGGGGTATACGTACAGCGGGTACACGAAGCTGGTGAGCCCGTCGTGGGTCGATGGCAGCGCGGTATCTCATGTGTTGAACAACCCGCTGGCGCGCCCGGGGGTGGTGCGTGATGGGTTGCTGGCGATGCCGGGGGCGGTACTGGTTGGGGCGACGTGGGCGGCGTTGGGTTTGGAGCTGGCGTTTGCGCCGCTGGCGCTATTCCGACGGGTGCGGCCGTGGCTGTGGGTGGCGATGCTGGGGATGCACCTGGGGCTGATGGTGGTCATCGATTTTGTGGACCTGAGCCTGGGGATGGTGATGCTGCACCTGTTCACGTTTGACCCGGCGTGGGTGCGTGGGGCGGGTGGTGGCGGGCGGGGTGCGATGATTTTTTATGACGGGACGTGTGGGCTGTGTCACCGGTGGGTGCGGTTGGTGCTGGCCGAGCAACCCGGGCCAGACGGCTTCCGGTTTGCGCCGCTGCAGAGCCGGGCGTTTGAATCGCGGGTGCCGGGGCCGCAACGTGAGGGGTTACCCGATAGCATCGTGGTGGTCGATCCGGGTGGGCGGTTGCTGGTCCGGTCGGGTGCGGTTTTGCACATCATGGCTGGTTTGGGTGGGACTTGGCGTGTGTTAGGCGGGGTGTTGCGTCTGGTGCCCCGGCCGTTGCGGGATGGGGTGTACAACGCGGTTGCGGCGGTCCGGCACCGGGTGTTTGGGGTGGCGAAAGAGGTTTGCCCGCTGATGCCCCCCCACCTGCGTGGGCGGTTTGATTTTTAACGCGGGGCGTGGGCCGATGCCCTATCGGGCTTACGGGATATCAAAGTCTGGCGCGCTGTCCTCGAAGCCTGGTGGGAGCCCCTGGTCGTCGAGGTTTTCCCATTGCGATGGGGATGCTGTGGGTTGTGCGTCCTGGGTCTTGCTAGGTGGGTTGGTATCGGGTTGATCGGGTTTTGTGTCGATCGCGGTTTGGGCTTGCTGGGCAGCGTCTAGCGCTTCGGGGTATTGCTGGTCCATCTCTTTGATCAGCGTGTTCAATTCGTCTTTGACCGCCTGGACGCCTTCGGGGCTGGCCATCTTGATTTGGGCAAGTTTTTTTTTGGCCAGCGCTAGCTTGGATTCAAGCTGGTCTAGCAGGTTGTCCAGTTCGATATTTGTAGCCGATTCACTGATGAACCGCAGCCCGGCCAGCTGGATCACGTGCTCTTTGATCCGCTTGTCGGTTTTCTCGACAAACTGTTTCAGGTCTGGGTCGGTATCGATGGCCTTGGGGCCAGAGGCTTCGGGCGTGGGGGGCGGTGGGTCGGTATCGGGTGGTATGAGCTCTACGATTTCTTCTTCTTGGGGCGGGCCTTTGTCTGTCCCTTTGGAGGGCCCTTCCCAATCGCAGCCCCCCAACGCTAGCAGCCCGGTGCCGGCGATGACGGCCCATCTTTGATGTCGTTGCCTCATGGTGATTCACCTTATCAAGATCTATTATTATAATTGTACCTGTTGGGTCGTCTCGGGTATGCGTTTGCGCGTCGGCATCACAAAAACGCCCAAGATTTCCCTGTCGCGGGCGAACGGGACCCCCGTCAACCGGATCGGGGCTGGTCTATCGTCAATATACCCGTCATTTTGCCTATCAAAATGAACTTTGCAAAAGCTCGGTTAAAAGATTTGTTTGCGGCCTTGGAAATCGACAAAGATCACGTTATTCGTCGGTGGGTGGGTGACCGTTGGTGGGATATGCTGAGCGGCCCGGCTCTTGGGGGTGTGTGGGTTAAGAAACAGCAGTTCGTGCTGGGTGACCCCCCCGTTTGGCCCGATTTCTTTCCATTTCACATTCCTCCCGAAAGGCCTGCTCTCGCCGATTTTTGTAATGTCTCGGATCTCTACCTCAATACCGGTCCCCTCCTTGAGTTTTGCTGCCCATTGGTTCTCCAGCTGCTTGTAAGTGCCCGCGCGGTTGGATCGCCAATTTTGCAAAGAAAGATTCTCCACGCCACCCGGTGCGCCAAACCGGTCGCCGACCAGGTGGCCCGCGTCATCGCCTTTGCCGGCGGAAACAGAGGTCTGGGCCGACTTCGAGCGGTGGAGCTTGACCTTGTCGGGCACACCCAGCCGACCCACCGCTTCTTTGTATTCATAGCCGCCATGACGGTACTGGCGGAACTTGAATTGTTGGGCCACATCCACCTTCCCGTACCGCGCCAATTTCTTGACGCCGGCTTCATGGAGGAACTGATCCACCGACCGGCGCAGCTGGGTTAGCTGGGCTGGTGCGTTGGCCGGCAATAGGTCTAGCGCTTTGTCGATACGCTGGATGATCGGCGTGAGGATTTTCGCCGTGTCGGCAGATTCACGCGCCAGGTTGATCGCGTTTTCTACGGTCTTGAGGTATTTCGGGAATTTTCCGGCTTTCGCCAGGTCACCAATGTAAGGCACAATACTGATAACGCTTAACCCGGCATCAACCCAATTGCCGCGGGCCACAGCAATGATCGCATTGGCCCCATCGCTGATCGGCGTCGGGTCGACAAAACCGGCGATATCCAGCACGATCTGCGCTAGGTCCAGTGACAGCTGCCGCATCTTGGCCGGATCACTGATGTGTGGCTTGCCTGCGTGAGGTTTTGTGGGAAACGGAATGACTTTGCCCACTTTCGGATTCTCCTTGTTGATTGACGGTGCCGGCATCACGCCAACACAACCTGCTTCTTGCTCTCTGTCGTGGATACCCACCACGAGCACATGCCCCCCCACTATGGGGCGGAACACACCAACTATAATCTTAAGCCGTTTGGGGCTCAATCGCCTCCGCAACATTGACCACGATGGTGGTGACGCCTTGGCAAGACCGCCACAAAGCGATGCGATGACGATACGCTTCCGCACTCAAATGGCTGCGTCGGGGCTGTCAAAACACCGGTGATTGCCCATCGGTCAAACAACAAGCCTTACGCGATTGTGCCCGCTGGCTACGATGCGGCGTTTTCTTGGGATGCGGCGGTGTCGCCTTGATCCGGGCTTGCTTGCTGTTGAGGCGTGGGCGTTTCAGTGGTTGTTGGTGGGCTGCTGGCGGCGGCTGCATCTGCCGTGTCGGTAGCGGTTTCTTGGCCGGCTTTTCGGAACCGGGCGGCGACCTCCATCCTGCGGTTGGCTTTGTCGCGTCGGCGGGAGTACTTGCCCGAGACCTGCGGGCCCGATTGCTCTTGCCCTACCAGCTGCAGCACGCACAGGTCGCCGCCATCCCCCAGCCGGTGTTTGCCCAACCGGATGATCCGGGTATACCCCCCGGGCCGATCGGCGTATTGCGGGGCGATCTGATCGAACAGCTTCTTCACGACACGCGGGCCGTCGATCACCTCCCCGTATTTGTTACGCACGACGCTGGTATCTTCATCGTGGGTCACCATGATCCGGTCTTGGAGCTGGGCGATCACGCGGCGGCGCGACGCCAGGTCGCCCTTGCGTGCGGCGGTGATCAGCTTCTCGACAAAGGGCTTGACGCTCTTGGCCTTGGGCAGCGTGGTGGTGATCTGCCCGTGCGTGAACAGCGCCACGGCCAGGTTGCGCCACAGCGCCCGGCGGTGCTCGGTGTCGCGCCCCAGCTTGTAGCCTGATACACGGTGTCTCATCGTTACGGTCCCTCTGGGGCCTGTTGATTGGTTGGGGTTGTCCCTATAATAATACGCTGACGGCCTGCGCCCTATTGCGCCCCATGGTGAAGGCCCAAGGGGCGCCGGTTTACAGATCTAAATGTCCTGCTCGATCTCCACGGGCAGCTCCATGCCCAGCTCGAGGTTGAGGTCGGTTAATTTCCGCTTGACTTCCCGCAGCGATGTCCGGCCGAACGAGCGGACCTTCAACAGGTCGTTTTCGGTCTGCTTTACCAGCTCACCCACGGTGTTGAGCCTGGCCGATTCGAGGCAGTTGTTGGCCCGGACCGACAGCTCCAGGTCCGCCACGGGCATGCGCAGCTTGCGGATCAGCTCTTCGTCGACGCGGGCCGCGGCGGTGGCGGTCTCGCTGGCGGTGGCGGCGCCGATCTCGAAGTACTGCACGAACGGGTTGAGGTGCTTGCGCAGGATCTTGGCCGCCTCGACCAACGCCATCTCAGGCGTGACCGTCCCGTTGGTCCAGACCTCCATCGTCAGCTTGTCGTAGTTGGTTTTCTGGCCCACACGGGTGTCTTCGACGTTGTACCGCACGCGGGTAACCGGCGAGTAGATCGCGTCGACCGGGATCACGCCGACCTCTTGGTCTTCCCCGGTGTCGTACTGCTCGCTGGCGGGCACGTAGCCGCGGCCCTTCTTGACGATAAAGTCCATATCGAAGTCGATTTCTTGGGTCAGCGTCGCGATCACCAGGTTCTTGTTGTGGATGGTGATCGAGGTGTCGGCTTCGATCAGCTCGCAGGTCACCTCGCCGGGGCCCTCGGCACAAAGCTTCATGGTCTTGGGCTCGTCGCCCTCTTGGGACACGATGATGTTTTTGACGTTCAGGATGATATCCGTCACGTCTTCCATCACGCCCTCTAGGCTGGTGAACTCATGCTGGGCGCCTTTGATCTTGACCGCGGTGACCGCGGCGCCTTCGAGGCTAGACAGCAAGATCCGCCTCAGGCTGTTGCCCACGGTCGTGCCGAAGCCACGCTCAAAGGGTTCGACCACGAACTTGCCGTAGTTCTGTGTGTTGAGGTCCGGGTTAGGGATGACCCGCGTGGGCAGTTCCAGTCCTCGCCATCGGATTCGCATCGTTTGATCTCCAGGGTACAGGCTCTACTTGATCTCGAACTTGACACCAACACAAAGCCTTCTCGTCCACCGAAGCCGGGTTTCATGCAATCGTAGCCGGGCCCATCACACCCGCCTCTTCTTCCTGGGGCGGCACCCGTTGTGAGGGATCGGGGTGTGGTCTTCGACCGCGGTGATCCGAAGGCCCGCCCGCTGCAGCGCGGTGACGGCGCTCTCCCGCCCGCTGCCGGCACCGCGGACACGGACCTCTACTTCTTGCATGCCCATCTTGATGGCTTTGGCCGCGGCGTTCTCTGCGGCGCGCGTGGCGGCGAAAGGCGTGCTCTTGCGCGAGCCCTTGAAGCCAACCGTCCCCGCGGAGTTCCAGCACACGACCTCGCCGTTCATGTCGGTGATGGTTACCTGCGTGTTGTTGAATGAGGCTTTGACGTGGGCGATGCCACGCGTCACGTGCTTGCGGATCTTCTTTTGCTTCTTAGCCATCTTGTGTCTCGGAATCGGCCAATCTCTCTTGGGGCTAACCGGTCACGTTGGTTACTTCATGCCCTTCACGCCCTTCTTGCCGGCAACGGTCTTCTTCCTGCCCTTGCGTGTGCGGGCGTTGGTCTTGGTGCGTTGCCCATTGACGGGCAACCCCCTGCGGTGGCGGTCGCCCCGGTAGGAGCGGATGTCCCGCAGGCGTGCGATGTTCTGGGCCACCGCCCGGCGCAGCGCACCCTCCACCACGTAGTTGGTATCGATGATGCTGGCGATATGGGCTAACTGGTCTTCGGTGAGCTTGTTAGCGCGGATCTGGCCGTCGATCTTAGCCTCTTTGAGAATCAGCGCGGTGTTTACCGGGCCCATCCCATAGATGTACCGCAGCGCGATCCGGATCGGCTTGTTGTCGGGGATATCGATCCCTGAGATACGCGGCATGTCACACTCCTAAACGCATTTCGTGCGTGCTCGGCTCTCAACACCGGTCGGGGTTAACCCTGCCGCTGCTTGTGCTTGGGGTTGGTACAGATCACCCGAACCACACCCTTGCGGCGGATGATCTTGCAGTTCTCACAGATCCGTTTGACGCTGCTGCGTACTTTCATGGGTCACCTTCTTCGCGTTTGGCTTGGGCTATCTGGCTATCTACCGCTTCCTTTTGCCTAGTGCCGGTAGGTTATCCGTCCTTTGGTCAGGTCGTACGGGCTGATATCCACGGTGACCCGATCACCGGGGAGGATCCGGATATAGTGCATCCGCATCTTACCGGAGATATGGGCACAGATCTCGTGGTCGTTCTCGAGCCGCACCCGGAACATCGCGTTGGGCAGGGCGTCGATCACCTCGCCTTCCACCTGGATTTTTTCTTCCTTAGGCATCTATCAAAGCAAGCCGCAATCTGTTCCGATCTGGCCTAAGCTGGCCCTGGCCCGACCCTTGAGGATCATTACTGGCCGTTTGTCAATACCTCGGCGCCGTTGGCGGTCACGGCGACGGTGTGTTCGTAGTGGGCCGACGGCAGGCCGTCGACCGTCCGAACCGTCCATCCGTCGGCCAAGGTCATCACATCTTTGTTGCCCAGGTTGCACATGGGCTCGATCGCCAACACCATGCCTTCGCGTAGCTCGATGTCGTTACGCCGCAGGTCGGGGCTAACGAAGTTAGGAACCTTGGGGTCCTCGTGCATCCGCTGCCCGATGCCGTGGCCCACAAAGTCTCTCACGACACTCAGCCCGGCTTGTTCGGCGTAGCTTTGCATGAGACCCGCGATCTGGCTCCACTTGCGCCCGGGCTGGATATTCTCGATCGCCAATTCCAGCACGTGCTGGGTGGCCTCACACAGCCGGGTGATTTCCGACTTCACGCTCCCAACCATCACGGTCGTCGCCGAGTCGCCGCACCAGCCGTCGAGCTCCACGCCGCAGTCGATCCCGACGATGTCGCCATCCTGAATGACCCGCCCATCGGCGATCCCGTGCACCACCACTTCATTCACGCTGATGCACAGGTTCGATGGGAACCCTTCACCGTCTCGGTATGTGGGGTAGTTCTTGAACAACCCCCTGGCGCCTTTGGCGCTAAATATCTGATACGCCTGATCATCGATCTGCTGGGTAGTCGTCCCCGGTTGGCAGATCGATCGGCACTGCTGTAATACCTCATGCACCACACGCCCTGCGGCGCGCATCTTAGCAATTTCTTCCTTGGTCTTTAGACGTATGGCCATCCACGCACGCCAAACTCACCTCGTGATTATAGTTAATATCCGCGCAGAATAGAAGATTGTACACCCAATCGACCGATTTGCCAAACCCAATAGCCCTGACGCAGCCCCTTCCTCGGCCACGACCCGATACCGGCTGGCTTTATTTTTTGAATTGGCTCATTAATCCTTTTATTTTCCTGCCTTATCACTCGATCTACAACGACACACCCGCAGCAGCCAAATGATTTTCCTTTACGCTCCCCCACCCCGCGCCCCACGGATCCGTGGCCCGCGTCCCCCCCCACCGGTGCCCAGAAAGCCTTGGTAGTTCCGCATCAACAAGCTGGCTTCGATCCGCTGGACAAAGTCGAGCATCACACTGACCACAATCAGCAAACCCGTCCCACCCAGGAAGCTAGAGACGGAAAACGGGATCTTGAACACCCCCGCCACAATGGTTGGGATCACCGCGATCACCGCCAAGAACCCCGCCCCCACATAGGTGATCCGCTCCATCACGGTCTCGAGGTACTCCGCCGTGCGTGGCCCGGGCCGCAGCCCAGGGATGAAGCTGCCGTGGTCGCGCAGCTGGGTGGCCATCTCCTTGGGCTGGAACTGCACCGTAGTCCAAAAATACGCGAAGAAATAGATCAGCGCGATGTAGACCGCCACATAAAGGTACTTGTCCATCCGGAAATTCTGATCCAAAAAGCTAACAACCCCCGAATCGGGGAACGAACCGCCCAAGTAGCCAAAGACCATCGAGGGGAAGATCATCAGCGAGCTGGCAAAAATGATCGGCATCACCCCGCCGTGATTGACCCGCAGCGGCAGGTAGCTGCGCTGCCCGCCATACACGCGCCGGCCGCGGGTGTGCTTGGCCTGTTGGATGGGGATCCGCCGCTGGCCCTGCGTGATGATGATCGACCCGGCAACCACCAACACAAACGTCGCGATCAAGAATAAAACCGTATCGACCCCATAGGGCTTGTCGTCCGCGGCGTTAACGGAAAACCCGCCAACGATCTCCCAGATCGCCCCGGGCATGCTGGCCACGATCCCCGCGGTGATGATCAGCGACACGCCGTTGCCGATCCCGTATTTGTCGATCTGCTCGCCTAGCCACATCAAGAAAACCGTCCCCGACGTCAGGCCCAGGACCCCGCAACACCAGAACAGCCAGCTGCCGCCGCCCTCGGCGTGCTCGGAATACACCAAATTAGAACGCAGCATAAACCCGAGCCAAAAGATCGATTGGACCACACACAGCCCCACCGTCGCGTACCGGGTGTATTCCTGGATCTTCTGGCGGCCGGCAGGGCCTTCTTTCTGCAGCTGCTGAAGGCTAGGCAGCACCGTGGCCAGCAGCTGGAAAATAATCGCCGCCGAAATATAAGGCATCACCCCAAGCCCAAAGATCGTGGATTGGCCGAACGTGCCGCCGGTAAAAATCCCGACATAAGTAATCAGGTTCCCCGCGGCGCCACCGGAAGCCTTTTCCGCCCACTCAGCCAAACCCGATTGATCCACCGCGGGCAGCGGGATGTGAAAACCCACCCGGTAGATCACCATCATCCCCAGCGTGAACAGGAGCTTGTTGCGAAGCTCCGTGATCCGCCACATGTTGATAAAGGCTTGGAGCATAACAGAAATGACCGGCGGTCAACCATCTCAAGTGCGATTGGATCCCACTTTTTGGCTTCTCGTTTTGATACACGCCGCGGCGGGCGGGCGACAGTCCCTTCTAAAGCTTGTAACGCATGTGCCAACCAATCGTGGGATCAACAGGCTGGCTCCCACCCAACAAACTTACTGGGGCGGCTGCGATCCGCCGGTGACCTGCACCGAGCCACCCGCTTGGTTGATCTTGTCTGCCGCCGCTTGGCTAAACGCCGCAGCGGTTACGGTTAATTTTTTGGTTAGCTGCCCCTGCCCCAGAACCTTCACCGGCAGCTTGGTATCGGGGATCAGACCCACGCGGACCAGCTGGGTGGGGTCGACCGTGTCACCGTTTTCAAAGCGGGCCTCCAAGGCCTGAACGTTGATGACCGCAAAGACTTTTTTGAAGCGGGCGTTGCTGAAGCCACGCTTGGCGATCCGGCGGAAGAACGGCATCTGCCCCCCTTCTCGGCTGGCGCGGATCGACCCGGTCCAGCCCGACCGGGACCCAGCGCCTTTGTGGCCCCGGCCACACGTCTTGCCGGTACCCGAACCGATGCCTCGGCCTAGCCGCTTGGCCTTCTTGTGCGAGCCGACCTGGGGTGTGATTTCATGGATCATCATGGCTGTGGCCAACCTTTCGCATCACCTATGGTTCATCATCCGGGCTTAAGCGGACGGCTCCGCCGGCGGGGTGCTTTCCGGTGCGGGTGGTTCCGCTGGGGCGGCCGGCTCGGTTTGGGGTTGGGCCTGCTGCTCCGGGGCCGGCTCGGCCGCGGGTCCACCCCGACCACGCCCACCGCCCCGCCGGCCGCCTCGACCACCCCGGGCGCCTGTTTTTTGCTTGCCCACCAGGTTCACCGGCCCCTTGGCTTTGGCCTGGGTCCCCGATGATTCGGGCTCGTAGCGTTGGCCGGTGGCTAGGATCTCTTCAACCACGCTGGTGCCCAGGTCCACGCCACGCAGTTCCGCAATGGTTTCTTTGCTGCACAGCCGCCGCAGGCCTTCAAAAGTAGCCCTGCACAGGTTCTTCTGATTGGTTGAGCCGTGCGACTTGGTCAGGCAGTCGCGCACACCCACCATCTCCAGCACCGCCCGGGCCGTGCCGCCGGCAATGACCCCCGTGCCCGGCGACGCGGGCACCAGCTTGATACTCGACGCACCGAACTTCCCGATCACCGGGTGGGGCAGCGTGCCGTCTTTAAGGGTGATCTTGACCAAGGATTTGCGGGCGCTTTTCTCGGCTTTTTCAAGGGCTACGGGGACGCCCCGGCCTTTGCCGTACCCTAGCCCAACGGTGCCCTGCCGGTCACCCATCACGACCATCGCCGAGAAGCTAAACCGACGCCCACCCTTCACCACCGTAGCGGTGCGGTAGATCCCAACCGTGGTCGATTCTAAGGCACGAGATTCATCTATCACTGCTTCAGCCATAACCTTCCCTTGCGTGGTTTGGGTCACCCTAAAAAACCGCTGTGGCGGCCCGATTTTAGAACTTCAGGCCCCCCTCGCGTGCCGCGTCGGCCAGCGACTTGATCCGGCCGTGGTAGCGAAACCCGTTGCGGTCAAACGCCACCCGGGACACCCCGGCGGCCTTGGCCTTCTCAGCGATCTGTTTGCCCACTTCGGCCGCCGCGGCTTTGTTGCCCGTGGCGCTACCGGTCGCTTTGGCGCCGATCGTGCTGGCCGCAGCCAGCGTCTTGCCGGCCAAGTCGTCGATGACCTGGGCGTAAATGTGCTTCAGGCTCCGGTACACCGTCAGCCGCGGTTGCTGGGGCGTGCCAAACACACGCTTGCGGATGCCCGCCTTTCGCCGACCTCTTTTTTTGACCTTACCTAGCATGCTCGAAAAACCCTTCCAGCACCTGTGGCTCAAGCCCACGGTGCTGTGTTGTCAATCACTGGCCCCATTAACCCGCCCCGCCGGCCAATGCCTTGCCGACCTTGCGGATAACCTGCTCGTCGGTATACCGGATGCCCTTGCCATTGTAGGGCTCGGGCGGGCGCTGCGATCGGATCTTGGCCGCAACCTGCCCCACGGCTTGCTTGTCGGCGCCTATGACCCGGATGCGGCTGCCCTGGACATCGACCTGCACGCCCGGGGGAACCGGGACGTACCGTGTGTCGGCGTAGCCCACGGTCAACGCCAGCTTCTGCCCCTCCATCTTCGCGCCCCACCCTACCCCATTGACCAGCAGGTCCCGGGTGAAGCCCTGGGTGACGCCCTGGACCATGTTCGCGATCAACGCCCGCGTCATCCCGTGCATCGCCTTGGCCGTTCGGCTGTCATCGGCCCGCTGAACCACCACGGCCTTGGCCTGGTCGTCGACCTGCACGCTGACCTCCGGCCGGTGGGTGTACGACAGCTTCTTGGAGCCCGATTCCACGGTCACGTCGCGCCCGGCGACCGAGACCTTGACGCTGCCGGGCAGGGCGATTGGTTTTTTTCCGATCCGTGACATCTGGATTCCCTTAAAACAGCCGCGGCTACTCGACCGTGCACAACAGCTCCCCGCCCACGTGCTGCTGGCGGGCCTGCCGGTCGCTAAGCACGCCCTTGGACGTGCTGATAATCGAGACGCCCCAACCCCGCCAACGGCCGGGGCAGGTCCGTGACCTTCGAGTACCGCCGGCAGCCCGGCTTGCTGTCACGCTTGATCGTGTTGATCACCCGCTCGCCACGCGGGCCATACCGCAGCTGGATCCGCAGGATCCCTTGGTGGCCGTTGTCGATCACCGAGTAATCCTCGATGTACCCCTCCTCTTTCATCACACGCGCAATCCCAGCGCACACCTTGCTGTTGCGGCAATCTACACGCGGCGCGTTCACGCGGGCCGCGTTGCGGATCCGCGTAAGCATATCAGCGATCGTATCGCTCAAAGCCATCCAATACGCTCCCAACAAGGCCTTGGGGGTAAAGCCTCACCCCGCGGCCGATCTTTGATCGAAGCACCCAAACCAAACCCTTGGCCCGTGCCTGTGACCCGTTTGCTTATCACCGTCGTTACCACGAAGCCTTCTTCATCCCTGGGATCTTGCCCTGCAGCGCCAACTCGCGGAGCATGATCCGCGAGATCTTGAACTTACGGTAGACACCCCGGCTGCGGCCGGTTAGCGCACACAGGTTGCGCAGCCGTGTAGGGCTGGCGTCACGCGGCAGCCGCGCCAGGGCGGCGTAGTCGCCTTTCGCCTTGAGCTGGCGACGCTTTCGGCGTATTTCGCGACCGTTTTTTTAACCCGGTTGTTGCGTTCAACGTTGATTTACAAGACATCCATGATCTCCATCGATTGCGCTGGTCGGGGTCGACACAACCCCACGCCACGGCTAGCTGGGTATCAGTTTCGCCCTTCCTGCGGCTTGACAAACGGCACACCCAATTGCTCCAACACCAGCCGCGATTTTTCATCTGTGCTGTTGCGGAAGACAATCGTGATGTGCATGCCGTGCGTAAACTGCGTCTTGGCCATATCGATCTCCGGGAACACCGCCTGCTCCACGACCCCAAACGAGTAGTTGCCCCGGCCGTCGAAGCTCTTGACAGGCAAGCCACGGAAATCCTTGATCCGCGGGATCGCCAGCGCCACCAGCCGATCCAAGAATTCCCACATCCGGTCGCCCCGCAGGGTGACCATCGCGCCCACCTCAAAGCCCGCACGCAGCTTGAAGTTGGACACCGACTTCTTGGCCTTGCGCACCACCGGCTTCTGACCCGAGATCGTCGCCAGGTCTTCCAGTACCGTGGCGCGTGCCTGGGCGTTGATCTTTGTGCCCTCCAGCTGCTTGCCCATGCCGACGCTGATCACCACCTTGTCTAGCCGGGGCAACGCCATGGGGTTGTCGATCCCGAAGGCCTGCTTGACCTGCGGGGCCGCTGTCTCGACCATTTTTCTTTCATCCGTGGCGTCATGGTTGCTTCACTGCCTTGTTACGGCCTTGCTTTTTTTTATCCCTGCACAAAACAAGCCCAATCGATCCGCCCATCCAAAAACGTGTTACCCGCGGGCCTGGCGTATCGGCTGGCCCAGCGGTTCGCCCGAGCGGGCCGCGATCCGCAGCTTAGACCATCGGGCTGGGTCTGGAAACGCACGCGTGTGGGTTTCCCATCGGCCACCGGCGACACGTTCGAGATATGGATCGGCATCTCCTTTTCAATCACCCCGCCCTGGGGGTTTTCTTGGCTGGGCTTGATGTGCTTCTTACACACGTTCACCCCCTCCACGACCACCCGGCCGTGCTTGGGGATCACGCTAAGAACCTTGCCTTGTTGGCCGCGGTCGTCGCCCTTGGTCACCACGACCAGATCGCCTTTTCTTACATGCCGAGCCATTGCCTAGGCCTACCTTGAATAGCACTCTTTCCGTCCGTGCTGTTGTTGGGGTTGTTGACCATCACACCACCTCTGTGGCCAGCGACACAATCTTCATGTAATTACGCTCACGCAGCTCCCGGGCCACAGCCCCAAAGATCCGCGTGCCACGGGGGTTGCCCGTGTCGTCGATCAGCACCACCGCGTTGCGGTCGAACCGCACATAGCTGCCGTCGCCGCGCCGCACCGGGTAGCTGGTGCGGACCACCACCGCCTTGACCACGGTGCCGGTCTTGAGATCCCCACCCGGCAGCGTCTTCTTGATGCTGCACACGACCCGGTCACCGATCGTGGCGGTACGACGCGTAAACTTGCCCCGCGCGGTCGAACCACCCAGGACTTTAATGATATAGGCCACCTTTGCCCCGGTGTTGTCGGCCACATCCACTCTGGATTCGGATTGAATCATCGCATCATCACCAATCGGAAACGCCGTGATGCCTGTTTACGGCCCGGCCCCTACGGAGGGACTCGATCCCCCCCACCTATTCTTCCGCTGCTGGCTTGGACCACACGGACCATCCGCCACATCTTGGTCTTGCTGATCGGCCGGCAGTTGACGATCTCAACGGTATCGCCCAGCTTGCTGACGTTCTTCGGGTCGTGTACACGGAACTTCGTCTGGCGTTTGAGGTACTTGCCATACTTGTTGTGGCGTACCTGGTAGTTCACCGCCACGGTCCGGGTCTTGTCCTGCTTGGCCACGGTCACCACTCCGATCTTCGTGCCCGACAACGGGCGACCGGAAGCCGTTTGATTATCCGAATATGCGGCCATGATTAACCGATCTCCTGGGTCTGCCGCCGACGCAGCTCGGTCAAAACCCGGGCGATATCGCGGCGGGTATTCCTTAGCTGCCTCGGGTTTTCTAGCTTTTCGGTCACCGCCTGGGTACGCAGGTCAAACAGGTGCCGACGCAGCCGACGCTCCTCGACCACCAGCTCTTCCCCAGCCATCTTGTGGACTTCGCTTGACTTCATGCCTGCTCTAAACCCTTTGGTTGATTGCGTATCTTAAATCCATAGCGGAATCGACGGCCTGCATTTTACATATGACGCCGCTCGACGAATCGACACCGGAACGGCATCTTGTGCGCCACGCGCATCAAGGCCTGCTTGGCCACCTCCGACTGCACCCCGGCTAATTCATAAAGGATCGTCCCGGGCTTGACACGCGCGACCCACTGCTCCGGTTCAGCCTTGCCTTTGCCCATCCGGGTTTCCAGGGGTTTTTTGCTGATCGGTTTGTCGGGGAACATGCGCACGTAAACCTTGCCTTCCCGACGCAGGAAGTGGGTGGCGGCGATCCGGCCAGCCTCGATCTGCCTGGCGGTCAGCCAGCCACAGCCCATGCACTGCAACCCAAAGTCGCCGTAAGCCACATAGTTGCCCCGGTTGGCCACCCCGCGCAGCTTCCCCCGCTGCTGCTTGCGGAACTTCACGCGTTTTGGCATCTGTTGGGCCATCAGCGACTCCAGTCATCCGCGTCTTTAGGCGACGCCCCGATCGTTTGGATCAACGCCGCCCCCGTGCCCGGGGCCTGGCCCCGGCTGCACGCGATTCAATCTCACCTTCCTTCACCTCATCGTACAGGCCGTTATAAATCCACACCTTCACCCCGATCACGCCATAAGTTGTATAGCTCTTGGCAAACCCGTAATCCACATTCGCCTGAAGCGTCTGCAGCGGGATCGCCCCGAGGCGCAGGTCCTCGGACCGGCTCATCTCATGCCCACCCAGGCGCCCTGATAGCTGGATCTTGACCCCTTTGGCACCGGCGGTCATGGCGGCGTCGGCTTTCATCTTCATGATCCGCCGGAAGCTGGCGCGCTTCTTGAGCTGCTCAGCGATGCTCTCGCCGATGATCTGTGCATCGGCGTCGGGGTTGGCGATTTCCACGCAGCTGATCGAGACGTTCCGGGCGGTCAGCTCTTGGAGGTCTTGGGTCAGCCGATCGATCTCCGCGCCCTTGGGCCCGATCACCAACCCCGGGCGCGCGGTCTTGATGATCACCTTCAGCTCCTCACGGGTGCGCTCGATGTGCACGTCCGACACCGCGGCAAATGGCGGGCGGCGGTTGAGCCGGTTGTCGATGTACTCGCGGATACGCTGGTCCTCGACCAGCAGCACGCCGTACAACGCCTTGGGGGCGTACCACCGGCTCTTGTGCGCTTCGGTGATCCCCACACGGAACCCAAATGGATGGACTTTTTGTCCCATACAAAGCTACCTATCTGCTGATTACCACTCGTCGACCGCCACGGTGATGTGGCTGGTGCGTTTCTTAATTGGATGAGCCCGGCCACGGTCCTTGGGTTGAAACCGCTTGATCACCGGCCCATGATCGACCCGGGCATCGGTGACTTTAAGCCGTCGGACATCGGCCTCGGCCTGATCGGCGTTGGCGATCGCCGCCTGCAAAGCCTGACGGATAAACACCGCGGCCCGCCGCTTGGACAGCTGCAAAATCGACAACGCTTCGTCGACCCCCTTGCCGCGGATCATCGCGACTACCGGGCCGACCTTGGTCGGGCTGATCCGAGCGCCCCAATGGATGTTGGTGTAGGCCATCTTAAAAAACCTGACTCAGATACTTCCCTTCGACCGCTGGGCCTTGGTCCCGGTCGTGTGGCCGCGGAACACCCGCGTGATGCTAAACTCACCCAGCTTGTGGCCAACCATATCTTCAGTCACAAACACGTTGTTAAAAATCTTGCCGTTGTGGACCAAGAACGTGTGCCCAACGAACTCCGGCACGATCGTGCACTTGCGTGACCAGGTCTTGATCGCTTCACGCTTGTTCATCTGCGTCAGCTGCTCGACCTTTCGGTAGAGCTTCTCATCGACATAGGGGCCTTTTTTCAGTGACCTTGGCATCGTTTCCCTTAAAACGGTTGACTCAGTTTCGTGTCCGATCCTATTACAGCGTCAGCTGCCCGTACCGCTTGCTGACCCGGCGGCGGATAATCCGTTTGTTCGAAGCCTTTCCCTTTTGGCGTGTGCGCCCACCCTTGGATAACACCCCGCTACGCGAGCTGGGCACACGGTTGCCCTTGCTTCGCCCGTCGCCGCCACCCATGGGGTGGTCGTTGTGGTTGGTGGCTACCCCACGCACATGGGGGCGGACCCCGCGGTGCCGGTTGCGACCGGCTTTGCCAAGCTTCACGTGCTGGTGGTCTGTGTTGCCCACCTGCCCGATCGTGGCACGGCAGTTGACCGAGACCTGGCGGATCTCACCCGACGGGAAGACCAGTGTCGCCCACTTGCCTTCTTTGTTGGTGAGGCGAGCCGACGACCCCGCGGCCCGGCACAGCTGCCCACCACGACCGGGCACAAGCTCGACGTTGTGGACATTCAAGCCCGCGGGGATGGCCCGCAGCGGCATGGTGTTGCCCACTTTCGGCTCGATCGGTTCATCGCTGGACATCACGGTGTGACCATCGGTCAGCCCAACCGGCGCCAAAATGTACCGCCGCTGGCCATCCTCGTATTCCAGCAGCGCGATGTGGCAGGTGCGGTTGGGGTCGTACTCGATCCCGATCACCGTCGCAGCCTGGTCGAGCTTGCTGCGGCGGAAGTCGATGACCCGGTACCGCTGCTTGGCCCCACCACCGATGTGCTGCTGGGTGATGATCCCGTGGTGGTTGCGCCCGCCCTTCTTGTGCTTGGCACGCAGCAGCGACTTTTGCGGCTTGAGCTTGGTCACCTCGCTGTTGAGGTTGACCGATGCGTTGCGTCGGCCAGGGCTGGTTTTTTTGTAGACCCGAACAGCCATCTCAACAATTCCTTCACGTCGGCGCATCCACCACGGACGCGCCTGGCTTCCAATTAAAACAGATCGATCCGGTCATCGGGGTATAGCTCCACGACCGCCCTTTTCCAGTCGCCGGTGTTGGCGATCCCGTGCCGGGTGCGGTAGGTGCGACCCTTGCGGACCTGCGTCCGAACTTTTTTGACCCGCACGTTAAATAGCTCTGCGATCGCGGCCTTGATCTGGTGCTTGTTCGCCCGCATATCGACCAAGAAGCTATAGCGGTTCAATGTTTCCCCGCCGCTGCGGCCCTTGGGGATGACCCGGTTGGCTTCGGTGTTGCTTTTCTCGGTGATCAGCGGGCGTTTGATGATCTGAGTGGCGTGCAGCGGCATCAGCTATCCCCCTGCTTGGTCGCGTTGGTTGCTGTATCGCTGACCCGACCGACCCACGCCGACAGCGCCTGCTTGTCAGCCACCAAATAGCGGTGATTGAGCAGGTCAAACGCGTTGAGGTGGTCGATGAGGGTGACGCTGACGTGTTCGAGATTGGCCGCCGACCGGGCTTCGGGGCTCTGGGTCGAGTTGACCGCGACCAGGCAGGTGCGGTTGATATCAAGGGCGTTGAGGATCGATGCGAATTGTTTGGTGCTGGGCTTGTCGAAAGAAATCTTGTCGAGCAGCTTGATCTCGCCATCCACCGCTTTGGCCAACAACGCGTTGCGGTTGGCTAGCCGGCGCATCTTTTGGGGCATCTGCTGGCGCCAAGATTTGGGTTGCTTGGAGTGCCCGTGCCCGCCGCCCCGCATGATGTTCGTGCCCCGGGGCCCCCGCCGGGCGTTGCCCGTGCCCTTCTGACGGTACATCTTGCGGGTCGATCCTTTGACCTGGCCGCGGTTCTTTGTTGCTGCAGAACCCTGGCGTCGGTTGGCGTGGAAGTAGACGTACGCCTGCTTCAGCAGAGCCGCACGCACCTGCCCGCCCAACGCCTGCTCGTCGACCTGGAGTTGATCAACCTGCTGGCCTGCTGCGTTATGAACCGGGATCTCAATCATGACCCATTTCGCTCAACAATTGGCTGTTTGGCCTACGCCAAGCCTTTCTTAAAGCTTTGCCCGACCAGGATTCACTCAATCCGGTGTTTTAGGGCAAGCCGGGTACTTTACCCGATCCCACAACCAGCCGCCAATTGGGCTGCCGATGCCAGATGTCTTGGCCTCACAGTATCCCTTCACCGCGTGTGGGCTGCCGCCGGCGGGGCTACCCGCCCCCCCAAACCGACTGTGACAGACTTACGAGGCCTTGGCTAGCTTAGCCTTTGATTTATTTAGCCGTTTCGCCTTTCGGATAAGCAACAAACCACGGTTGGCCCCGGGCACAGCGCCCTTGACCCACAGCAGGTTCTGGTCTTTGTCTTGCCCAACCACCAGCAGACTCCGAGCGGTGTGACGGGCATTGCCGTATTGGCCGGCCATCCGGATCCCCTTCTTGGGTTTACCGGTACCCAGGTTGCTGGATCGCCCGCCGATCGAGCCCGGCGATCGGTGCTTGCGTTCCACGCCATGTGAGGCCAGCTGCCCCTTAAACCCCCACCGCTTCATCCCGCCGGCAAATCCACGCCCCTTGGTGGTGCCCACCACGTCGACATAGCCAACGCCATCAAAGGTCTCCACAGTCAGCTTCTGACCGATCTCCAGCTGCTGGGCCTCTTCCGAGGAGAGGCGGAACTCCCGGTGCACCCGCTTGGGGCTAAGGCCGGCCTTGGCGTCATGCCCGATCACCGGGACCGTTGAGCCGCGGGCCTTCGTATCCTCATACGCCAGCTGGACCCCGTCGTACCCATCGGTCTGGGCGGTCTTGACTTGGCTGACATAACACGGGCCGGCTTGGATCACGGTCACAGGGATATTCCGGCCCGATTCGTCATACAAACGGGTCATCCCAACTTTTCGGCCTATCAGTACCGCGGACACAGCTCAATACCTCGATTAATGATGATTGATTGACCCAAGCCGGCTCCGCTCCCTCACGGTCACGGCTCGTTACCTCGTTACACGGGTGCCTGGCTTACGCCTTGATCTTGACAAACACCCCCGCGGGCACGACCAGCCGGTTCAACGCCTCGACCGTGCGGGCGCTGGGTTCTTTGATATCGATGATCCGCTTGTGTGTGCGGATCTCGAATTGCTCACGGCTCTTCTTGTCGATGTGCGGGCTACGCAACACCGTGTACCGTTCGATCCGGGTGGGCAGCGGCACCGGGCCCGAAACCTTGGCGTTGGTCCGCTTGGCGTGGTCCACGATCTCCCGCGCCGAGGCGTCCAACGCCTGGTGGTCGTAGGCTTCCATCCGGATCCGGATCTTGTTGGACGTCATCGCAAGCCTCGGCGACAAAATACCCTACGGGCACAACCATCAGCCATCGCCTTGCCCCACCATGAGGCAAGACCTACTAGTTTAACCGCCTGGCAGAGGGTGTCAATTTGCATTCAAAACCACTCGTGGAAACGCTCATTGAAAACTGAGCCGGACTGGGGCCGAACACTCATTAAAAGTTGAGCCACTGCAGCGGCTGTAGCGTGTAGGGATTTAACCCCTTACACGGAGGCCAGATAGGTGCTGACAGTGGACGATTACGAATTGATACGACGGATGCATGTGTTGGAGGGACGGAGTATCCGCGAGATCCGGCGTCGTCTGGGTCATTCGCGGAACACGATCGCGAAGGTGCTGGCTCACCCCACACCGCCGGGCTACCGGATGGCTCAGCCGCGTCCTAAGCGGGTGCTGGAGCCTTTCCTCTCGATCATCGATGCGTGGCTGGAACAGGACCAAACGGCTCCGCGTAAGCAACGCCACACGGGCCAAAAAATCTACGAGCGTCTGTGCCAAGAACACGAGTATCGTGGCAGCGTGAATACGGTGCGGCGGTATCTGCAGACCAAGCGGCAACGTCAGCAGGAGGTATTCATGCCGCTGGCGTTTGAGCCGGGCCAGGAAGCTCAGGTGGATTGGCACGAGGCGGTGGCGAAGCTCAACGGTGTCGAGCGTAAGGTGCAGGTATTCTGCATGCGTCTGTGCTACTCGAAGGCGTCGTTCACGTGGCCGTATGAACGAGCGACATTGGAGGCGTTCCTGGATGGTCACGTGCGGGCGTTGGCCTACTTCGGAGGCGTGCCCAAGCGGATCGCCTACGACGGGCTTAACCGCCGCCTGTCGGTCTCGATCGCCCATGCCGCGGGCAACCCCCACAACCTCACGGGCACCGTCGCCCAGTCTTTCGAGTACGACGGCCTGTCGCGCAAGACCCGCTGCACCGACGACAACGCACCCGCCACCGCCGCCGATGACATTGTCTGCACCTACGCCTACGATACTTTGAGCCGCACCTTGGAACAGACCCATCAGATCGGAAGCTTCACCCCGCGTGTCCAGTCTTATGAATACGACGAATCACTCCCGGGGGCCGGCAACCTCCAGCCCACCGCCCAAGTCTACTCCGATGGGCGTCGGCTCGAATACCAATACGACGACATCAACCGCCAAACCAGCATCGCCGACGACGGCTTCGAGATCAACCCCATCGTCACCTACGACTACATCGGGCGCACCGCACGCGTGCTGCGCAAGCAATACCAGAATGGTGTGACCACTTCCCGGGGGTATGACGGCATACGTCGTGTCACGCAGATCGATAGCCTGGACAATCTGTCAACCCGCATCGTCGGGTTCGAGTATGGGTACGACCAAGAAGACAACCGCACCTTCGAAGACAAGCTCCACCACCCCAGCAACTCAGAGCTCTACACCTACGACTCGGCCGATCGCTTGAATACGTTTGACCGCGGCCTGCTCAACGCATCCCACACCGCTGTGTCGATCCCCACCACGCTCACCGGCGCCGTCCAAGCCCGGTCCTACACCCTCGACGGTTTAGGCAACTGGGCAAGCCCCACCACCACCATCAATGGCTCCACAACCACCGAAAACCGGGCGCACACCAACTTCAACGAGATCGTCACGCTCGGCAGCGCGACGCTGACCCACGACGACAACGGGAACCAAGCCGACGACGGCGAGCTGCTGCTGACATGGGACGCCCTGAATCGTTTGAGAGAAGCAAGGCGGAAATCAGATAACGCCTTGATCGTCCAATACGCCTACAGCTGCGACAACAAACGCATGGTACGAACCGTGAGCAGTGGCGGGAAGGACGGCACGGCCACCAACGGCACCACACACTTCTACTACGCCGGTTGGCGGGTGTGTGAGGAGTTCTTGGTATCCGGCTCGGTTGAATCGGCAACGTTCCAGTACGTCTGGGGTGCGACGTACTTAGACGAATTGATCACCCGCGACGACCGATCGGGCGGGATCTCAATCGCCAGCCTCAACAACGGCTTCGGCAGCGAACGCCAGTTCCAGCTGTGCAACGCGCAGTTCTCGGTGCACGCAGTGATGGATGAGGCTGGCGGTGTGCTAGAGCGGTACCAGTACGACCCGTATGGGAACGTAACGGTGCTGGATGCGGCGCTGGTGCCGCAAACAAGCTCCGCGGTTGGACAAGAGTTTCTCTATACCGGGCAGCGGCGAGATGTGGAGACCGAGCTCTTCTACTACAAGAATCGGTACTACAATACGGCGCAGGGGCGGTTTATTTCGAGGGATCCGCTGGAATATATTGACAGTTTAAACTTGTATGAATACGTCACAAGCCAATCGATTCAATTATTAGATCCTTCTGGCAAGAGTATTTTTTGGAAATGTGGTGATTGGGAATGGGATGGCGATTGGGAATGGAAATTCCTAAAATCCTGGCCTCACACACCGAGGCATCTTAGAGATGTGCCTAAAGTGGCGCCGGGCATTGCCCAGGTAATCCCAGCAGGGATATATATCTTATCGTGGAAGGAACCGGGCAATACTTGTACCTGCCAGTTTGTAGCGCAGCGTGGGGTGAAACGATCGTGTTGCCATAGGATTACTGGTAAAGCATCCACGGAAAAAGGCATGCGTGTTTCTCGTGAAAAATCGGTAACGACAACAGGCAAGATTGAACCACTTCCTGGCGGGCGGTATCAATGCAAGTGCCCTGATCTGGCGGGGAGAAAATTAATCGCTTCGGAACTTGGAGGCATGAATGAATTTAACATCTATAATCCGGATGCAGGATTCTTTGAAACAAATTACCAGACGAGACGAATTTCGAGTTCCTACACTGGAATTGCAAGATAGAAGGTTTGTTTATGAAACGTCGTGTCTTTGTGATAGGTGCTATTTTAATATTTAGTATTTTCTTGTTGGTGGTGTGGTACCTGTCACGCCCATCACTAGAAATTCAGCTTCAAAAGGCGATTGCTTTAGGTGATTTAATCAGAGTGAAGGCACTTGTTACAAATGGAGCCAGCCTTAATGGCACGCCCTTGCCTCCGACAATTCCACTTATACGAAAGCCCTTTGGCGAATTTCCACTTCATTTTGCTGCTTCGCTAGGGCATGCCGAGATCACTGCTTATCTGATTCAGTCTGGAGCAAGACTTGATTTAGATGGTCCATTTGATGGAACAACGGTATTGCATCGAGCGGTTAAGCGAGGGCATGATGATGTTGTTGACCTCTTATTGCAGAAAGGCATCCGATTAGATGTGCCCGATAATAGGGGAAACACCCCGCTTCATTTAGCCGCCACACTAGATTATAAACAGATCACTGTAGCATTGCTGCAAGCAGGGGCAGATCCCAATTACGCTGCTAATCAGGGTGAAGGTGGTACGCCGCTGCATTGGGCACGCAAAGCGATAATCCCCTTGTTAATTGACGCCGGTTCAGATGTGAATGCTCAAGATCGAAATGGGATGACACCTCTTCACATCGCGGCAAAAATGGGTTGGGTGAATGAAGTCACGGCTTTGCTTGAACACGGCGCCGATCCCAATCTTTCCTCAAGAGAAGGGCATTTGCCAATAGAAATGCTGGATCCAAAATTGAGGGGATTCGGTACAACAATGGGAAGCGAATCAGCCTATAGAGAGATCACCAAATTATTGAACACAGCTATGAACCGTCGAGTGCCTGAGATTAGCCGTAACGGGCCCCAGTTGTATGATGATTGATCATTGTCTCGATCGAGAATTGAGGCACAACATATCTGGACGAGCTCATCACCCGCGACGACCGGGCCGGCGGAACCACCGTAGCCGACGAGTAGCTTTAGCCGGCTTCAGGCGAGGCTTGAGTCGGCTTTAGACGAAATAGCGACTTTCAGTCGCCGGGAAACCTACCGGCTTTAGCCGGTAGTGGTTTAGTTAGCCGCCACACTAGGTTATAAACAGATCACTGTAGCATTGCTGCAAGCAGGGGCAGATCCCAATTACGCTGCTAATCAGGGTGAAGGTGGTACGCCGCTGCATTGGGCACGCAAAGCGATAATCCCCTTGTTAATTGACGCCGGTTCAGATGTGAATGCTCAAGATCGAAATGGGATGACACCTCTTCACATCGCGGCAAAAATGGGTTGGGTGAATGAAGTCACGGCTTTGCTTGAACACGGCGCCGATCCCAATCTTTCCTCAAGAGAAGGGCATTTGCCAATAGAAATGCTGGATCCAAAATTGAGGGGATTCGGTACAACAATGGGAAGCGAATCAGCCTATAAGGCCTCTGAGAACCTTAAGAAGGAACTGGCCACATGGCTCGACCAAGACGAGAAAATAGAGGATACCGCCTCTTCAAGACCACGTACCGCGATCGCCGGGGGAACACCCGCCATGCCGCCAAGTGGTATATCGAACTCCGTGACCACAACGAGACCGTCCGCCGGGTGCCCGCGTTCACGAGTAAGCCAGCCAGCGATGAGCTAGGCCGAAACATCGTCAAGTTGATCGCGTTTCACAGGGCCAGCGGCGGGCAAATCGACCCGGGGCTTTCCACGTGGTTAACTGAATTGCCGTTGAGGGTCAGTCAAAAGCTGGTCGAGATTGGGTTGATCGAAGCGGAGAGGCTGGCGGCCAGTCAGCCTCTTTCCGATCATGTCGCCGATTTTCGTGCCAAGATGATCGCCGACGACTGCGGGTCTCAGCATGTTCACGACACGATCAGGTTCATTGAGGTCATCATCCAGTCATGCGGATTCCGATACGCCAATGACATCAATACAGATGCGGTGAATCGGTTTGTCGTGGACCTTCGAAGTAGCGGCAAGAGCATCCGGCGGATCAACGCCTTCCTCACGGCCGCGAAGAGTTTCACGCGGTGGCTAACGACCCACGGCAAGCTGCCCTCGGACCCGCTGACGTCAGTGAAGAAAGGCAATGTGAAGACCGACCGCCGATACGAACGCCGACCCTTGACTGTTTATGAATTTCAGTGGTTGATGCGTACGACGTATAGCGGACCGACTCGTTACAACATGACGGGGCCGCAGCGCGCCTTGCTGTATTGTGTGGCGGTTCAGACTGGGCTTCGATCCGGCGAGCTTCGCAGCCTAACAACTGGCATGTGTCACCTCCATCGCGATCTGCCCTCAGTAACGTGTCAAGCCAAGGCCAGCAAGAACAGCAAGGATGCCCACCAGCATATCAAGCCCGAGACGGCACAAGAGCTGCAAGAAATGATCGCGACGAAATCGCCAACGACCCAAGTGTTCAAGATGCCTCATGAGAGCAAAGTCGCGGAGATGTTGCGAGCAGACTTAGGGGATGCTCGTCAGGCATGGATGAAGGAAACGGTATGCGACCTTGACGAGCAGGCTCGCCGACGCGAGAGCGATTTTCTGGTCCACAAGGACGCCCAAGGCCGACGATTGGATTTCCATGCCCTGCGATACACGACCGGAGCCTGGCTGGCGATGGCGGGGGTACACCCCAAGAAGATTCAGCGGATCATGAGGCATTCATCCATCACCCTGACGATGGATACCTACGGGCATCTCTTCCCCGGCGAAGAGGCCGAGACCGTCAACCATTTCCCCAACATGGCCGTTACACCCGTAGATACGGCCCAGGCCACGGGAACTTTCGATCCTTCAGGCCAGCAGAGTGTCTTGGCGTTTTGCTTGGCGCAAAAGGAACGATTCAGGGAGCCCCAAGGAGACTCAGGTGGACACATCACACAAAGCCGCGAGAAGTCGGGGATTCGTCGTAAATCAAGTATCAGCGATGTATTTGACGCAAGCACAAGGCGTAGCAACAATGAAGCTATTGTATCGGCCGCGTGCCCGAGTGGACTAAGGGGACGGATTGCAAATCCGTTTTGTCGTGGGTTCGAATCCCACCGCGGCCTGTTGAGATCCATTTAGCACGACCCGTCTTGGGTCGACAGGGTGGCAAAAATCCGCCGCAAATGAAAAAAACGCCATGATCCCCCGTGAACCCGCGAAACGCCCCCAGGTTGGCTTCTTGTATCTCCACCCCATCCGGATCCAGGGGCTTTCGGTTGCGGGCGAAGAGTCCGTGGTGCAGGTCCCGGAGCTGGATGTGTGCTTCGATATTGGCCGGGGCCCGCGGTTCGCCTTGACCAGTCCCTACGTCGCGCTGTCGCACGGCCACATGGACCACGCCGCGGGGCTTGCGTATTACTTCTCGCAACGCCAATTCCAGGGCATGGGTGTGGGCACCGTCGTCTGCCACCCCGGCTTGGAGCAGCCGATCCACAACATCATGAAAGCCTGGGTCGATCTCGAGGGCCAACGCACCCAATACCAGGTCGCCCCGCTAGAACCCGAAGCCGAATTAGAGATCAAGAACCGCACCTACCTGCGCGCGTTCGACAGCGTGCACACCGATACCTCACTTGGCTATGTCGTGCTCGAACGGCGCAGCAAGCTCAAGCCCGAATTCGTAGGCTGCCCCGAAGCCAAGCTGATGGATCTCAAGAAAAGCGGCCAAGAGATTACCCAGATCGTCGAGATCCCGCTGGTGGCCTTTACAGGCGACACCATGTGGGGCCCGCTGTTCGATCGGCCCGACCTGCTCAACGCCAAAGTACTGATCACCGAGTGCACGTTCCTGCACCCCGATCACCGCAGCCGGGCGTCCATCGGCAAGCACCTGCACCTGGATGACATCCTCCGGCTGCTAGACCGATCAACCGCCCAAGCGGTGGTGCTCACACACATGTCGCGGCGGATCAACATCGTCGAGATCCGCAAGCAGATTGATGCGAAGATCCCACGCCAGCACCGCGACCGGGTGCACGTGCTGATGGACCGCCGGGCGAACCGGCAGCTCTACGAAAAACAGCTCCGACGCGTTCAAGAACAGGGTCAACCCGAAACGGCTAAGGCCCCCACCACCCCGTCGGCTACCCCGTAAACCCCGCTGGTTGGCGGGATCATCCCTGTGTGCACGCCATGCCTCATGCCTGCTGCTTTGAATACCATCACAAACCATGGTCGAAAAACACGCCAGGGATCAGACCCCTTGGCCCAACCCCAACTGGAGATAGGCCTCACCGCTGTGCCTTGGCATGATGCCCCGCTGCGGGCTCAAGCCCAGCGCCTAGCGAACCAGCTGTCTCTGCCTGTGGCTGCAGAAAGCCCCGTCGGCTATGCCTGGCTGTTGGTCGTCACACACAACGGGCTAGAGATCCACCACAACACAAATCCTCGCAGCCGACCGATCCGCGCCAACTGGGCCAAGCTCGACACCACCTCCCGCGCCGGCCGAAACCACAACCAGCTGATCGCAAAAGCCATTGGCCTAAGAAAAACACCTGCTGGGTCGACCCTGCACATCGCCGACGCCACCGCGGGGTTAGGCAACGATACCTGGCTGCTGGCGTCGCTGGGCTGCCGCGTCACCGCGATCGAACGGTCGCCCCTCATCGCAGCGCTGCTGCACGACGGGTTGCAGCGGGCCAAGATCGAACACCCAGAGATCGCCAACCGGATTACGGTTGTGGCCGATGATGCACACACCGCATTGCCATCGCTCACGCCTGCGCCCGATGTGGTCTACCTCGACCCGATGTTCCCTCCAAAGCGTAAAGCCGCCCTGCCCCCCCTGCCGGTGCGTGTGCTTCGTGCGATCGTCGGCGATGACCCCGACGCCGCTGCGTTGCTCTCCGCCGCCCGCCAGACCGCCCGACACCGCGTGGTGGTCAAAAGGCCCCTGCACGCACCACCGCTGTGGGGTCAACCCGTCGCCACCCACCGCGGCAAGAGCCTCCGCTACAACGTCTATCACCCATCGCCACCGAACCGCAGGTCCCAACTGGAATACGTCGTGCCGTAGTTGGCGCGCAAGCGGATCACCTGCTCAACCGCATTATGGAACTGCTGGGCGGTTAATTCAGCCAATGGGTGCAAGTAAACCGCCCATACCCGCCCACGCCACACCGCGTAGCGCGCATCCAGCGCCCGATCGAAATTGGCTTCGAGCATCCGCCGAAGCTCATGCTCGTCCAGGTCACGCGCATCGATGATGGGGGAGATAATCCGCATCCGGTTGTGCGCTTGGTCGGACAGCACCATCAAGGGGGTCTGATCAACCTGGAACGACCACCGACCCGCCTCGCCCTCGACTTGGTCAGACCATTGGTGGATCAACGCGTCCAGGGCTTGGTCATCCATGCCCGGCTGACCCGCCCCATCGACCCCATCGTGCTCAGCCACAACCCACCCTGCCAACAGCGGCACAACAACCATCAAAGCAACCCCGGTGTGTTTGAACATGGTGGTTTTCTCCTTGATGCGACTCGGGGATCCGACTCGGGATGTAGCCTATGATCGCGCGCAGCGAGCCGCGACCATGAGGGAGTGGGGTTTGGTTATCCCCGGCGTGAAACGGCCCTACCCGATGATTTATACCCCTCGGGTATGCGTTTGCCGCGTCGGGATCACCAAAACGCCGAAGATTTCCTTGCCGCGGGCCAACGGGACCCCGTCAACCTGATCGGGATTGGTATAGTTTAGGCCGTGACGGCGCCCTTAGCGCTGTTCTTGGCATCCTGGCCCTGCGTGGCGCGCCCACCGCCCAGCATCAGCACCACAGGCGCCGCGATCGCGATCGAGCTGTACGTGCCCACCAGCACGCCGATGATCATGGCAAACGCAAAACCGTGCACCCCGTCACCCCCAAAGAGGTACAGCGTCATCAGCGCGATCAGCGTCGTCACAGAGGTCATCACCGTCCGGCTGATCGTCTGGTTGATCGAATCATTCACGATCCCCTCGGTGGCGAACGCCAACCGCCCGCGGTTCTCCCGGATCCGATCAAACACCACGATCGTGTCGTTGAGCGAGTAGCCCACGATCGTCAGCATCGCCGCGACCAGCGCCAGGTTGATCTTGAAGTCACTAAGCATCAACGCCTGGCCAACCGGCGTGTCATACACCAGCCCCGCCAACGCCACCAGCCCCAACGCGACCGTCACGTCGTGCACCAGCGCCACGATCGCGGCCAACCCGTACCGCAGGCTCCCGAACCGGAACCAGATGTACGCCACCACCGCCAGGATGCTCAGCACCAACGCCACGATCGCCTGCTGCTTCATGGTGTTGGAGATCTGGCTAGAGAAATTGGCCACGCTGCCTAGACTCGTGTCTCGCCGCAGCGCATCACGCACCAACCGCCACTGCGTATCGGCCAGCCCGCCGACCTCGGAGAACGCCTCGGGGCTGTCCACGTAGTTGATCCCTTCTTCGGTGGCCAGCACCACCGCCGATCGGTACCGCGGGTCGCCATCGGCCGCGGTGGGGTCCAGATCCAACCCGATGACCGTGGTCTGACGGTACCCCAGCGCTTCGTAGGACGGCTGCAGCCGCATCCGATCCACCCGCTGGGTCAGCTCATCGAGCGTTGGCGCCGGGTCCATCTGATCCACCACCACCGCCACACCGCCGAGGTACTCGGTCACGTCGTCCTGGATCTGCGGCCGGTTGATGCACTGGCCCAGGTTCGCCCGACGCACCGCGTAGGTCGGTGCTTCGCTAACCGGTGGCGCCTCGTGGCCCGACCCCATGCCCGCAAAATCGATCGGCCGCTGCACGTCCAGCACATCGGCGAACGCCGACTTGATCGCCTCGCTCACCGCAGCCGGATCGGTCTCGAGTGTCGCGACGCTCAGCTCCCGGGCCTGGTCGCCCTGCACCTCACCAACCGTGACCACCGACGCGCGCTGGCCCGCCAGGTGGGGCAGATCGAACTGTTCGGCCGCCTCATCTAGCCGCTGCCTTGCCTGGGCCAGCGACAGGGTGTGGCCCTGCCCCAACTCAAAACTCACCTGCGTGCCGCTGCGGAACTCGATATCCAACAGCTCCTGCCCACGCTGGGTGATCACCACCAACCCCAACACGATCAGCACGGCGCTGAGCCCAAAAAACAGCGGCCGCTTCGTCGTCCAATTCGCCTTGGGCGACAGCAACCGACGCACACCCCCCACCACCGTCGGCAGCATCACGATCGACTTGGGATTAACCAGATTCAGGTAAACCGACACGATCACCCGCGTACAGAACAACGCGGTAAACATCGTGGCCAGGATCCCGACCATCAGCGTGATCGCGAAGCCCTTGATCTCCGCGGTCGCGGTGTAATTCAGGATCACACAGGTAATCAGCGTCGTCAGGTTGGCGTCAATAATGGTCGAGAACGCCTTGTCGTAACCCAGCCGCACCGCGGTGCGCACATCGGCTTTGTTCTCTAGCTCCTCGCGGATCCGCTCGAAGATCAGCACGTTCGCGTCCACCGCCATGCCGATCGTCAGCACGATCCCCGCGATGCCCGGCAGGGTAAACGTAGCGCCAAACAGCGCCATCGTGCCCAGGATGATGACCATGTTCGCCGCCAACGCGAAGTCCGCCACCAACCCACCCAACAGGTAGTAGACCGCCATAAAACCCGCGACCAACCCCAGCGCCCACACCGCGGCCTCCAGCCCGCTGCGCAGGTTGTCCTGGCCCAGCTGGGGCCCAAACTTCTTGATGTAGATCGGGTCCTGGCTAAGCCGGCCCTGGAGGCTGCCGGCGTTGAGTGTGCGGATCAGATAGCTCTGCTCTTCGCTGTCAAACCCGCCCCGCCCGCCGGTGATGATCCCCTGGTCGTGGATCCGGTCGTTGATCCGGGGCGTGGAGATCACCCGCTCGTCGAGCACGATCGCCATGGGCTTGCCACGGTTCGAACCCGTCAGGTTCGACATCAGCTGACCGCCCACGCGGTTGAGCTGGAACCCCACACACGGCAGGCCGCTGTCATCCATCTGCGGGTAGGCCTTGCTTAGCTCCCAGCCTCTTTGGGCTTGGGTCATGCTCGAACCGTCGGCGTTGCCCAGCAGGATGTAGTATTCCCCGCCGTGCAGCTGTCCGATCAGCCCGCGCTCAGAAAAGTAACGCTCGGGGTCTTCCTCTAATTCTTTCCGATCGCTTGGGCGGTCGATGAAACTGGTCAGGTCATCCACCACCATCCACCGGTGGGGCTTGCGTCGACCAGCCTTGGGGCCACGCTTGGTCAGCCGATCGCGGTACTCCTGCGCCGCGGGTAGCCCCGGCTCCGGAGCGATCCGAAACTCCAGCACACCCGACCCACGCAGCAACGCGATCAGGTCATTGGGATCGTCCAGTGGCCCGCGTACGGCGTCGTACAACGCCTTGGCTTGGGCAATGCCTCGGATCGTCTCGGACCGATCGGGGTGGGCAGCGATCAGCGTTTCCAACGCCTGGGCACGCTCACTTAGCGCTTCATCTGATACTTCGCCATCACCGGCTTGACGCGGCTGATCGGGCAGGCTCAGGATCTGATCCAGCCGGGCCGGGTCGATGTTGGTGGCCAAGACCGCTTGGCGGGCCTGGTCTACGGCTTGACGCGCATCAACAAAACGACGGGTCTTAGCGATCAGGTCGGCCTGGGCATCGTTGAGTTGCCGCTCCAAATCAGACCGCTCGCTGGCCGAGGCGTCGGCGGACAACTGTTTCAATGCTTTTTCAAATTCAGACCGCTGCTTCTGGGCCGTTTCATAGGGGCCCCGCAACGCCTCACGCGCGTCGTACGCCACAGCCAACACTTCGAGCCGATCCAGCCGCGGCTGATTGCCACCCGCTAACCGGGCTAACACATTACCCCGCTGCGACCGCTCAACGCGCAGCGCCGCGTCGATCTGTCTGGCCTTGAGGTTGCCCGCGGTCAGCTCGTCTTGCAGCCGCAGGTAGTCCGACCGGCGTTGTGTGGTCTCCTTAGGCGGCAGGGGCACCTGGATCTCGATCCGGTTGCCCGCCTGCCGCCGCCACACCAGGTTCCGCACGCCGTTAGGATCCACACGCTTCTTGAGTGTCTCGATGACCTGATCGATTACGATCCGGGCGTCCTGGTTACCCGGGACGTCGACCTGGTAGACCAGCGTGGTGCCCCCGGCCAGGTCCAACCCAGGCTTGAGCCGCTGGCTTGGGGGGTAGAGGCTCAACCCACACAGCGCCAGCACCGCGACAATCAAAAATAATTTCCAGATCGGCGTTTCTTGCATCGCTTGCTACTCGTCCTTCTCCTGGGTCACCGATTGAATCGCGCTGCGGCTAAACTTCACCCGGGTGTTGGTGTTCTCATCGATCTTGACCACAACATACTCATCACGCACCTCCACCACATTGCCCAAGACACCGCCGATCGTCTGGACCCGATCGCCTTTGTGGAGATTGGCTAACAACTGCTCACGCTTCTTCTTCTCCTTGCGCTGGCTGCCCATCGAAAAGATGATCATCACGATCAGTGCCGCAAAGATGATGAAAAATATCGGCGGCATGCCACCCTGGCCCGCACCGGGGTCGGGCGGCAAGGGAGCCGCATCGGGCTGCTGGGTCAGCGGCGCTTGGCCCGATCCACCCGGTGTCGTCGCCGGGGCTGAGGGCAGGCTGGGGGGGGCGTCCTCTTGAGCCAGCGTCAACGTTAGGTGCTCAAACATAGGGATCCCATCAAGTCAGGGGGAACGAAAAAGCCCAGTGGGTTCGGCGGCGTCTCCGCACGTGATGCCCGCTTCCACCGCAACAGGCCAGGCCCGGTGGACCAAAGACCAGTCATTGTGGGTGATTGCCCGCCGGATGTCCAGCAGGTACCGCTGGAAGTGGCGGATGTTGTGGGTGCTAAGCAGGATCGGCCCCAGCATCTCGCCACACAGCAGCAAATGCCGCAGGTAGCTGCGGCTATACCCCCCGCTACACGCGGGGCAGTCACAGCCCGGCTCGATCACCCCCGCGTCGTCGCGGTAGCGGGCATTCTTCAACCGCATCTGACCCGTCGCGGTAAACACATTCCCATTGCGCCCGTTCCGCGTAGGCAGCACACAGTCGAACCAATCGACCCCCGCCCGCACCGCGGTAAGGATATCCCGCTCATACCCCACACCCATGAGGTACCGCGGCTTGTTGTCGGGCAGCAGCGGCGCGGTGTGCTCGACCACGCGCTTCAGCCCCGGATACCCCTCCCCCACCGCCACCCCGCCGATCGCGTAACCGGGCAGGTCATACCCCACCATCTGCCCCACGCACCACGACCGCAGCTCCAGATCGACCCCGCCTTGGATAATCCCAAACAACGCCTGATCATCGGGCCGCTGGTGCGCCGCCACACACCTTTCGAGCCACGCCACGCTGCGATGGCAAGCTTCCTGATTCCGCTGCGCGTAGCGGGCTGGGTCAATACCGTGGCGCAACTCTGTCTGTATTGAAGCCGACTGTGGGGGTGGGGGTGCGCCTGCACCCGAGCCGTTGGCCATCGCCGGGGGGCAATCATCAAACGCCATGATGATGTCCGCCCCAAGCTGGTTCTGGATCTGGATCGACCGCTGAGGCGTAAGCTGGATCGTCGAGCCATCGATGTGGCTGCGGAACGTCACCCCATCATCCGTGATCTGGTTGGCATCCGAGAGGCTAAACACCTGGAACCCGCCCGAATCGGTGAGGATCGGCCCGCCCCACCGCATCCATTGATGTAAGCCACCCATCTGCGCGATCAATTCCGCACCCGGCCTCAGCATGAGGTGATACGTGTTGGCCAGGATCAACTGGCTGCCTAGCTGGGCAACCACGTCGGGCGTCAACCCCTTGACCGCAGCCTGCGTGCCCACAGGCGCAAACGCGGGCGTCTCAAAGCTGCCGTGCGACGTGGTCACCCGCCCCGCCCGGGCCCCGCAACCATCGCACCGCGCGGTGATCTCAAATTCTAAGGCAGGCATAGCACCATCTTAGCTCAGCGAAGCCATGATAGGACCGCGCCATGGCTTGTTGAATAAAGCCTCGACTTTTTTGGGCTATACCAGCTGCATCACCCACGCCGCGATAGGGACCGCCCCGTTGCTGGGCCGGCGATCCCGCATCGCTTGGATCATCTGGTTCCGTTGAGTGGCGTTCCCGATCAAACCCAGCAGCGGCTTTGTGATTTGCTGGACGTTGGCTTGGGGGTCGATCCTGTCTTCGTACATTTGGGCGCCTTGGATGCGCAGCAGCGGAGCGACGTTGTTTTTTTGGTGCTGATCGGCGTGGTAGGGGTAGGGCAAGAAAACCGTTGGGGTAGCGCTAGCCCAAGCCTCGGCGACACTGCCGGCGCCCGCGCGGCTGATCGCAACCGTCGCCCCAGCCCACGCCAGGCCCATCTGATCGCAGAACGGCTCGACCCTGGCGGTAACCCCGGCTTGGGCGTAGGCAGCTTGCACCGGCTGGGGTGGGTTCTCCGGACCCACCAGGTGCAGCACCTGCCACGACCCCAATGCCCGGCGTAGCGCATCGGTCGCCATTAACCGGACCATCATCTGATTGATCGTGCGCGCCCCCTGACTGCCGCCGGTGATCAGCAGCATCTCGCGATTAGGATCGAGGCCTAAAACAGACCGGGCCTGCGCCTGGTCGACGCAGCTTGTTGCCGATTGACGTAGGGGTGGGCTGATCGGCTCACCCGGGAGGGTTGGGTCGACGCTAAACACTTGATTGGCCCGCTTGGCCAGCCAGCGGTTGGCCCGGCCCGGGGGGGTGTCGAGGTTGACTAGCGCCACAGGCAGGTTCGCTTTCGATCCTGCGACTAAAGCGGGCCCCGCCACAAACCCCCCCATCGCCACGACCACAGCGGGCTGCGTCTGCTGGATCAAACGCCTCACCTGTGACACGCTGGCACACCAAGCACGCATAAACCCAGGCAGGGTCAACCAACCCGTAAGGGGCGCGGGCAGCGGGCGCACCGGTAACACGGTGTGTGCCAAGCAGTGGTCAGCCATGATCCGGCTATCCAATGGCCGCAACGAGATCAAAAAATGAAAGCCTCCCTCAAACCCTTCATCACGCAGCTGCTCAACCACCGCGATGCTGGGCAAGATATGCCCCGCGGTCCCGCCGCCGGCAAAAAGAATCGTTGGGGTCGCCACTACCCGGGCATTCTATACGCAGCTAGGAGCTGGCCCCGCCTCCGGCTGCTCCTCCAGGCTATTCGCGCGGTCAAGCGACACAACCACACCCAGCGCCGCCGCAGTTAAGATCCAACCCGTACCCCCAGCGCTAATCAATGGCAACGCAATCCCCTTGGTCGGGATCAGCACCGTCACCACCGCCATATTGATCAACGCCTGGAACCCTACGGTCAGCAGCACACCCAGCCCCACCAACCGGGCCAACAGGTCCTTGCAGTCACGCAGGACCATCAAACCCGCAATCAGCAGCACCACGTACAACCCGACCACCAGCCCCGCCCCAGCAACACCCAGCTCCTCGCAGATCACCGCAAAGATAAAATCGGTCGTGTCTTCAGGCAGGTAGCCAAACTTCTGCACACCGTTGCCAAGCCCACGGCCCGCCAATTGCCCCTGGGCGATGGTCAGCATCGATTGGATCGGGTGATACCCCCTGCCTAACGGGTCGGCCCAGGGATCAAGAAAGGTAATCATCCGCTGCCAACGGTACGGGTAGGCCAGGATCGCCATGACCACCCCACCGGCTGCGGCCGGCACGATCAAACCCAATTGCCACAGCCTAGCGCCACCCGCCAACAACAGACACCCCCCCACCAGCCCGATCAACACGCCCGTACCCAGGTCTTCGATCATCACCAACCCGCCAGCCAAAGCCAGCATCGCTAGCGGCGGGCACAACCCATACACAAACCGATGCATCACACCCCGGTGCCGCGCCACCCACACCCCCAACGCCGGGATCATCAACCACTTCACCAGCTCACTAGGCTGGAACGACACACCCCACGCCTGGGGCCCCAGGTACAGCCACCGGCTTGCGCCGTTCACCGTCTTGCCCACGCCCGGCACCATCGCCAGCGCCACCAACCCCACCGCCACCACAACGCCCCACACCACCGGGCTGGCCAATCCCCGCCGCCTCAAGACGCAGCAGATATTGATCCGGCCGGCCAGCGCCATCGCCACCAACGCCAACGCCGCGTGCAGCGTGTGACGGTTCAGCGGCAACAGGGTTTGAAATGCACCCAACACCCCACCACCCCAGAGGATCTCCGGATCAGACAGCTGATCCGCCTCGGCAGCAGATAGATCGCTTGGCGTTGTCGACCGGTGCCCCGGCAAGCCCACCGCGGTCCCCGCAGAGGGGATCATCACCGCAGCCAGACCCAGCATCGCCACAACCGTTAACTGAAGCACCTGCCCTGCGCGTAGCATGCACCCCTTATCGGCTCACACCCACAACAACCGTGCAAAGTTCCTGTCATACGCATCCACACACGCCACCGCCCCACCCCACAACGCAAAAAAATATGAGTCTCCTCCAACCCCATGCCCGTCCACCCCATCACCCCACCAGCTTGGTGTGGCCGCTCACCTTTTGCGGTGGGGCGGGCGCCCTGCCCGCCGGGTGCCTGTGGCTAGCGAAGCATGCCACAGCCCAACGCCCTTGATCCTGGGGCATGGCCATCTTGGATGACCGCACCCCCAGCCACCCCATCCCGAAACCACACCCCGCGCGCACAAACACAACCACCCCAACACCCAACTCAAAAAAATATTGCCAACGGGAAAGCCCATGCCAACCCACAACACAGCCGCACCCTCTTGGTGGGGCAGGCATCCTGCCCGCCAACCTTATGCGCACAAACCCGACCCTCCGCCCCTAGGGTAGAGGCCGCGTCTAAAAACCGCCGCCTCTACCCCCCGGAACCTGGGCGTCACGCCATGCGTACACCCAAAAACTTCCGGGGGGGGCCGATTGAACGGTTCTCGTGTCCAGGCTCACCCTCACCTGCGGATGACTCACAGGGCGAGGATCCGCCGCAGACAGGTGCGCTACACGGGCCGGCCAAGCGTCCGCCCCAGGACCACGCGCAAGACCATGACGGCCATGCGGGTGGCCGGGCCTTCGTGTGCCCATGACCTCGCCCCTAGCGGCACACGATGACAACGCTCAACCGGTCACCACAAACGGCTACAAGCAGTTGTCCAGGCCTGCCCGGATAAGACATTGAAGCCAACACCACCCAGCGGGTGGGGCGGGCACCCTGCCCGCCTGTGGTGCACTGGTATATACCGGTCCCGATCAGGTTGACGGGGTCCCATTTGCCCGCGGCAGGGAAATTCTCAGCGTTTTTGCGGTTCCGACGCGGCAAACTCATACCCGATGGGTATACAATCCCGCCATGCCGTTGGAGCTGCTTTTCTTGGGCACCGGCACCAGCGCGGGCGTGCCGATGATCGGCTGCGGCTGCGGTGTCTGCCACTCGCACGACCCGCGTGATCAGCGTACACGCCCCAGCGTGCTGGTCCGCTACCCGATCGATCACGCAGCACAGCGGTCTGACCCGCCCACCCACGACACCGCCCAGTTCCTGATCGACACCGCCCCCGAGATGCGCACACAGCTGATCCGCCACGACATCGCGCGGATCGACGGGGTGTTCTATACCCACACCCACGCCGACCACGTGTTTGGCATCGACGACCTGCGTCGGTTCAACGCGGTGATGAAGACCCCGATCCCGATCTACGCCGAGCCGGTCGCGTTAGACGCGCTGCGTCGCATGTTTGGGTACATCTTTGAGCCCCACACGAACAAGTGGGACAGCACGTTTGTGCCCAACCTGATCCCCCACCCGATCGAGGCTCAGTCGCCGGTGACTTTATTGGGCGCCCGCTGGACACCGATCCGGCTGCTGCACGGCCGCCGCCCGATCCTAGGCTACCGCATCGACCTGCCCACCCCCCCCGGAAACCCCGGTCGAAAAAACACCATTGATACACACTCGCCAAGCTTCGGCGGGTTGGCGTACTGCACGGATGTGTCGAGCGTGCCGCCCGAGACATACCCACAGCTAGAAAACCTGGATGTGCTGGTGATCGATGCGCTGCGCTACCGCCACCACCCCACCCACCTCACGGTCGACCAAGCGTTAGCGGCGATTGAACAAATTAAGCCCCGCCGGGCCTACCTGACCCACATCGCCCACGACATCCAGCACGCCGACCTGGAGGCCAAGCTGCCCCAGCACGTGTTCTTGGCGTTCGATGGGCTAACGGTTGAAGTCGCCACCACCCCAACCCACCAAGCCAAGCCGTAACACCCCCAACCATGGCTCATCTCGCCATGGCACCTGCAACTGGGATAGACCAGCCACGATCGAGTTAACGGGGCCAAGTTCGCCCGCGGCGGTAAAACATTCGATGTTTTTGTGTGACCGACGCGGCAAATCCATACCCAATGGGTATATCATTGGGCGATGAGCATCCGCGTTGCGATCATTGGACCCACAGGCTACACCGGCTTGCACCTGATCGAGCTGCTGCTAAGCCACCCCAGCGCGAAGCTGGCCTACCTGGCCAGCCACCGCGACCCGCCACCGAATGTGGCTGAATCATTCCCCCGGCTGATGGGCCAGCTGCCCGAGATGGTCGCGGCCTGCCGCCCGATCGATCCCCAAGCGATCGCCGCGGCAGCCGACGTGGTGTTCCTGGCGCTGCCCCACCGCGTTGCCATGGGGTATGTCCCCGCCCTGCGTCAAACGGGCCTGAAAGTCATTGACCTCTCAGCCGACTACCGCCTACAAGACGCCCAGCTCTATGCCTCAACGTATGGCGAACCCCACACCGACGCAGCGGGTTTAAGCGAAGCAGCCTATGGCTTGCCCGAGCTGTTCCGCGACGCGCTCCAAGACGCCAACCTGGTGGCCAACCCCGGCTGCTACCCGACCGCAGGGGGCCTGGCGCTGGCGCCGCTGCTGAAACAGGGGCTGATCCAAGACCAACCGATCCTGATCAACGCCGCATCGGGCGTCACCGGTGCCGGCCGAAAAGCCGCGGCGCACCTCCATTTTTGTGAGCAAAACGAAGCGTTTGGCGCCTACGGCCAGATCGGCGGGCACCGCCACCAGCCCGAGATCACCCAGACCCTCACGCGCGTCGCGGGCCGCGGTATTGATTTATTGTTTGTCCCGCACCTGCTGCCGATCGACCGGGGCATCTTGGAGACCATCTACCTCGAACCGGCCAACGACACCGTCACCGAAGAACAGCTATTCGAAGCCTTTGAGCAGGCATACGAGGCAGAGCCGTTTATCCGCGTGCGCAACGACCTGCCCAACGTCAAGCACGTGGTGGGGACGAACTTCTGCGACATCAGCGTCCGCTTGGTGGGCCCACCCACGAGCCGCAAGGCGGTGGTGTTTAGCGCGATCGATAACATGATCAAAGGCGCCAGCGGGCAAGCGGTGCAAAACATGAATCTCATCTTTGGCTTGGATGAAACCATCGGTTTGTTATAGCGAAAAACATTTTTAATCGATTTTAATTCATGTATAATAAGCGGTTATATAAAATAAACAGATCCTATCAAAATCCAAACATTGACGGGTTTGTTTCCCTGGGTTATGGTGGGTGGCGTGACGATTACCAAGGGGTTTTTTAACACGCCCCTGCTGCTATAAAACCCTAGGACGAAGCCCCCTAACCCACACCGAGCTACGCCATGCCTAAAACCGCTTCCCCACCCAAAAAAGCCGTCAAAGCCTCTGCCTCAACCACCACCACACCACGCCAAGAAGCCTTAGATCGAGCTGTAACCCAGATCGAACGAGCCTTTGGCAAGGGCGCGATCATGCGGCTAGATCACGACCCCGGCGCTGTTATCCCCGGGATCGCGACCGGCTCGATCAGCCTCGACCTAGCGCTGGGCGGACGCGGGATCCCTTGCGGGCGCATCGTTGAGGTCTTTGGCCCCGAGTCGTCGGGCAAGACCACACTCACCCTGCACCTAATCGCCAACACCCAACGCAGCGGCGGGGTCGCGGCGTTCATCGATGCTGAACATGCGCTGGATCCGTCCTGGTCCAAGCGGCTGGGCGTGAACCTCGAAGATCTCTTGGTCAGCCAACCCGATACCGGCGAGCAGGCATTGGAGATCTGCGAGCTGCTGGTACGCTCCAACGCGGTCGACCTGGTGGTCGTTGATTCAGTGGCCGCCCTGATCCCACGCGCGGAGATCGAGGGGGAGATGGGCGATTCACACGTGGGCCTGCAGGCCCGGCTCATGAGCCAGGCCATGCGCAAGCTCACCGGCGCGATCAGCCGCAGCAAGTGTACCGTGGTGTTCATCAACCAGATCCGCGAAAAGATCGGCGTGATGTTCGGCAGCCCCGAGACCACCCCCGGCGGCCGGGCGCTGAAGTTCTACGCCTCGATCCGTATCGATATCCGACGCACCTCCTCAATCAAGAACGGCGACCAGGCTGTGGGCAATCGCGTACGGGCGCGTGTGGTCAAGAACAAGGTCGCCCCACCGTTCCGCCAAGCCGAATTCGATATTATGTTCGATGAAGGCATCAGCGCCTCGGGCGATCTGCTGGACCTGGCCGTGGAATCCGATATCGTGACCAAGTCGGGCGCGTGGTTTAACTACGGCGATGTCCGCCTGGGCCAGGGGCGGGAGAACGTCAAGCAATTCCTCAAGGAAAACCCCGATCTCTTCGAAGAGATCCGCAGCGCGATCCTCACCGCCAAGGGGGTCGGCCCCACCGACCAGCCCCAGGAAGAAGAAGTACCCGCCGCAGCAATGTAAGCGCTGCTTTGAATATACGGTATTGCGGTCAATGGGGAGCAGCAGGGTTTCATATACAGATGGAAGCGGATTGAGCCTATCCGTGTGCGATTACAACAAGCAGCTCTCGTTCAACTTGTTGATTCCCTGCAGCTCGCCGGAGGGATTCGGCTAAGGGAAGAGAATGAGAAACCGTAGGTGTCTCATCGCAACATCATAATATTCCTTTTCGATACTCCGCAGCTTGCTGCGGGGAGCTTCATTCGTACTGACAAAGTGTGATTTAATCCGGCGTTGCACTTCAACCTTGACGCTGTTATGTCATTTGTGGATCTTCGTAGAAATACTTTATACAAGCGCTATAATAAAAATGAGATTGATTGTTTAAATCAATCAATGCACTGATTCGTAGCAGTGGTTCCCTTGTAGCAACCTGTAAATCGATCGGTACTGACGGTTAAAACAGCAGGGGGTTATGAAATTGCTGCGGAGAAATCCCAACAACACCATTGAATTGTGGCCAGCTGACCATGCCCCACGGTTAAGCAGAAAGTGTTGTTTGTATTTTCAATGCGGCAGATACAACTCAAAACGGTTGATGTCGTCCCTACAAGATGTTCCAACAGCACTTTGAATGCATGTTAACTTTAACCCATGCCGACCAAGGAGCCCATCACCATGGAACACCCCTCCAAGCACCACCTGCTCACCCAATCCGAGATCGCCAAGCTGGCCTACGAGATGTACTTGCTCGAAGGTATGCCAGAGGGCCGTGAACTGGATCACTGGCTGGAAGCCGAGCGCGTGGTGCTGGGCAGGCACCCTCTCCCGCCAGGCCCGTATTCTCCACCCGACCCAAGCCCTACCGCCAGCGGCAAAGTCACCACCAAACCCGCCACAAAACGCCGCGCTGTGGCGAAGAAGGTGTGATCGCCTTGAATGGGTAACCCCGCCACTGCCCCTGGCGCTACAAAGACTTGGAGAGTCTGGCCATGATCACGATCACCCCCAAAACCACGATCGGAGCGATTGCGGAAGGATCGCCCACAAGAACAGATTTCCTCGACCAGCTGGGGATCGACACCGATCGGCACGCCGATCTGACACTGGGCGAAGCCTGTTTGAACGAAGACCTGAGTGTACCGACCGTGATCGATCTGCTGCTGCGTGCTGACACACCCGAATCGACTCAAGCGCCAGGCGACGAATCGCAGGCCACCATCAGGCAATTGACCGACTACATTGTGGCGAAGCACCACGGCTACCTGCGGCGGGAATTGCCGTGGCTGAAGATGCTGCTGGATCGGGTAGCGCCCCACGAGACGACACACGATTTAGCACAAATCAAAACGGTCTTTGCGGTGCTTCGGTCTGAGTTAGAAGAACACATGTTGATGGAGGAGCAGGTGCTGTTCCCCTTGATCCAGGAGATCGACTGGGCCAGCCGACGATCCCCGGGGTGTTACAGCGGCGGGATGGAGCGCTCCCTGGCACAAACCGAGCACGATCACCGCCACTTTGAAGACGCGATGTCCCAGCTGCAGACCCTCACCCAAGGCTTTACGCCACCCGAATCAGCCGGGACCGCCTACCGCGGCTTCCTGAAAGGCTTGGCCAAGCTGGCGCAGGATATGGACCAACACACACACTTGGAGGTAGAGGTCTTGCTGCCACGCGTCATCGCCACCGAAGCGAGGTTGAGGAGTAAGCACGCCGCCAACGCCCAGCAGGCCCCGGGACGCTGAATGACTGCGGCCGGACGGCTTGGGCTTCAACTCACCACCTGAGATAGGTCTATTCTGATGTTGGTTAACCAATTCTGAACTCCCATCAGTTGCCTATTTTTGTATGGAGGTGGGGCTCGGCGGCATCAATATCCCTACGTACAGCGGCGGCTTAGGGGTGCTTGCGGGCGACACGCTGCACAGCGCCGCGGACCTGCGTGTGCCGATGGTTGGCGTCACCCTGCTATACCGCAAGGGATACTTCTGCCAGCATCTGGACCAAACAGGCCACCAGGCAGAGGAACCGGAATCCTGGGATCCCCAACAACACCTCGAATTGATGCCACCGGTGGTCATGATGGAGATCGAGGGCCAGCAGTTGCAGGTACGGGCGTGGCGCCACATCATCCGCGGTGTGACCGGCCACGAGGTACCGGTCTACTTTCTAGACACCGCCCTACCCGAGAACAGCCCCGACAATCAGGCGTTGTCTGGTCAGCTGTACGGTGGGGATCAGCGGCTGAGGCTGCGTCAAGAGGCGCTGCTGGGCCTGGGTGGGGTGGCGATGCTGCGTGAGATGGGCCATGACGGCACCCAGGTGTACCACATGAATGAAGGCCATTCCGCGTTGCTGGCGCTGGCGTTGCTTGAGGCCCGGTTGGCCGGCCGTGGGTGGCGGTCGGTGCGGCGTGGCAGCGATGGGTCATAAAAATGCCGCGTTGGGGGCACAACCATAACGGTGATTGCCCCGCCGCGGACGGGCGGCTTGTTGCCGACTCATCCGGGACGGGTATACGCTGATTGAAGCCGATCGAGCCTATCCGTACACGGTTATCAAGCAGCCCCCACCAACCGCAGCACTTTTACGCCGCCGCTGACAACCGACGCAACATGAAAACGGGTGGGTATCATATACCAGTCCCGATCAGGTTGACGGGGTCTGGTTCGTCCGCGGCAGGGAAATCCTCGGCGTGTTTGTGGTTCCGACGCGGCAAATTCATACCCGATGGGTATATCAATCAGGATGAATCTGTACGCATCTCTTTCGAACGCGCGTGTTGATCTTCAAACCGTGGCAGACGATCGGTCGCGCACACACGGTACGCCATACGTATCAGCCCCCGCTTCATGACAGGCATGATTGCCGCTGGTCAGGCAGGTGAAAAATGAATCGGATCACACCCCGTATCGCGCATGGAACACCGTGATGAATCGTGTCGCCGATGATTTCATCCCGACCAGCCGGCCCCACCCCCCAGCCCCCCATGGCGATCCAGAACCAGCCACCGGCCATGGGGCCACATGGGTCTTGGTGGTGTCTGGGTTGATCGTCGCGGGCCTGACGCTTTGGGTGTTGGTGTATCCCTTTAATTTCCAGGGTCGGGCCGTCAATGCGTGGCTGGGTGACACCCACGTGGGGAAGCTCAACACCATGGCCAACGTGGCGTTGTTTGTCCCTTATGGGTTGGTGTGGGCGTGGCTGGGGGTGTTGTTTTTCCCGGGTCGGCGGTGGTTGGTCATCGGCTTGGTCATGGCTGACGGGTTATTGTTTAGCTTGTTCGTTGAGACGATCCAGGTCTGGCTGCCACAGCGGTTCAGCTCGGTGGTGGATATCGCGGCCAACGGATCCGGTGCGTTGATCGGGGCGTGCCTGGGTTGGCGGTACGCCGCGGTGTTGGGGCGGCGGCTAGACGGGCTGTTGAACTGGTTGGCGCTACGCCCGGCGGCCAAGCGGGCGCTGCTGATCCTGGGCTTGGTCGTGATCGCTCGGGCAGCACCGTTCGATCTCTCACCCGAGACGCTCTACCTGCGGCTATCCCTGTACGACTCGCACAACTCGGGTTGGCCGCTGTCGGCGGTGGGCGCGTGGTGGGCCGACACCACGGGCCACGCCACGATCCGCAACGCCGCGATCGCCGAAGCCGGCCGGGCCACGACCAACCTCTTGCTTTTCATGGCCGCCACGATCGCCCTGGCCCGTGCGGTGCAAGAAAGCGGCCGACGCTACGGCCAACGCCGGGTGCCGCTGGAGTCGATCGCGTTTGTGGGCGTTGCCTTGGTGCTGGGCACCGAGCTCTTGCAGTGGCCGATCCGCAGCCGCGTCATGGACACCACCGACGCCGCTGCGGGGCTGGCCGGTGTTGTGCTGGGGGTGTTGCTCGAAGCGTTGGCGTATGGGGTTTCACGGCTCGGATCGGGCCGGGGCTAACCCTCTTGGCCCGCTTCACGCCACCTGCGATCAACCATGCTCACGAGGCGGCCTACGGGTTCGATCCCAATACGGATCCCGACGGTCACGGTCTTCCACGCCCCGTCGCCCGATGAAAATTTCATCCGTATCTAACCAGCGGTCCAGGGCGGTCCCGGCTTGCTTTCGGAAGACCCGCTTTGGCCCGAGGATACGGAGGACAGATACCGGCTTCTCCGCGTCTGGATTAATCATGCGTCGATCGCCGCCAGCCGCGGCCGTACGCGAGCGGGGTTTTCTGATGTTCACACCGACTCAAAAACAATTCAGATGCGTAGTACAAGCTTGGGTGCGATGACTTGGACCGATCCCGATGAAGCGTGACACGGTCATACAAGGGTCGCAGAAGCCGCCTGTGTTCGGGTTTTAGGCGCCCGACGCATCAATCGACCAGCGCTGCGCGTCATGGTGCATTTGAAGCTTTCCCAACACACAATCCCTACCGTGCTTGGGGTGCCTTGACGCCGTTAGACCCTATCTCACGCCGCATCGTTTCAACGGTCTCTCGCAGGTATACCAATCCCGCATCAGCCCCCATCGCGAGGACCTGCTCTGCTTGGATCGGCCTACCAAAGGCCACCGCGATCCTGCCCCATAGCTTCGGCTTGGCCTGGCCACGGCGCCAGACATCGAACGCGCCGTGGATCGCCACGGGCACGATCACCGGCTTGGCACGCTTAATCAGCACCATGGTGCCTTTTTCAAACGGCTGGATGTGCCCGTTAAGCGTGCGGGCGCCTTCGGGGAAGATCATCAACGCCTTGGATTCGCGCAATAGCCCCACCGCTTGGCGCATGGCCGATAAGTCAGCCTGCTCTTGGTCTAAAGGGACCGCGTTGAGTGAATAGATCAGCCACGCAAAGAACCGGTTGCGGAACAGCGTGGCGCGAGCTAACGAATAGAACGGCCGGCTGCGGCTGCCCAGCCCAAGGATAATCGGGTCAAGGTACGACTCGTGGTTGCTTAGCAGCAGCACGGGGCCGGCCTTAGGGATGTTGCCCGTGCCCACCACCCGCAACCGGTAGCAAGCCTTGAACCACACATAACACACCGTGAAGACCAGGTACCACCAAACCACGCGGCTCCACCTTGTTCCTACACTTGGCGGCGGTGTTGTCTGCGGTGGCTTAGCCATCTATGGTGTCCTTAAGCCCAAGGCATCAGCCAGATCCCCCTCCCAAGCCCTCCAACCTTTAATCGACCGTCATCTGGCCCTGCTCCATCCAGCGGCGAACGGTTTGCTCTAATCGGTCGACTACCTGCTCTAGGCTGAGGCTGGAGGTATCGATCCGCTGGGCGTCGTCGGGGCAGATCAGCGGGCCGTCCACCCGATGGGCGTCGCGGTGGTCACGCTGGGTGATCGCATCCAGGATCTTCGCCTCATCGGCCGGCTTGCCCGCGGTGCGCAGCTGCGCCGCCCGGCGTTGGGCGCGCACGTTCGGCTGGGCATCGAGGTAGAACTTCACCCCGGCCCGAGGGAAGACCACCGAGCCTTGATCCCGCCCCTCAGACACCAGCCTGGGGTGTTCTTGGGCGATGCGTCGCTGCGTGCTAACCAGCACCTGGCGCACATCCCCGATCGAAGCCACGTCGTTGACGTGTGCCGCCACGTCCGGGTCGCGCAGCCGCGGGGTGATGTCGTGATCCGCGATATACAACCGAGGCGGGTCGGCCTGCCAGTCGAACCGCATGGGGCGACGCTTGGCTAGATCGACCACCGCTTGGGGGTTGGCTGCGGGGTTGATCCCCTGGTCCAAGCAACACGCGGTCAGGCCGCGGTACATCGCACCGGTATCGAGGAACTCCAGCCCCAGCCGCTTAGCCAACAGATTGGCCACCGTCGACTTGCCCGATCCCGCCGGGCCATCAAGCGTGATAATCAGCGAACCCATCGATCCCCCAATCGTGCATGAATTGACAGCCAATCGCTTGCCCTGGGCAGGGAAACACGCAAAACCATGGTGTCTTTGACGCGTCATTGCCATACCCCATGGGTATCGCGCGAGTGTAGCAGATTCAAGCTCACTAGCCGGTAATCTAAGGCAAAGTGGGGGGCGGCCCGGGATCTGAAGAAACCCCAGCCAAACCAGAGTGAGAAATGGCTAGGGCCGGGATCGAACCGGCGACACCAGCATTTTCAGTGCTGTGCTCTACCAACTGAGCTACCTAGCCTGCTTTGGATCAACCCCCTTGGTCCATCCACGAAGCTCTAGGGACAACCTTAGAAAGGGTACCGGGGCTAGCGGTGCTGTCAACTGGCATTCCTGGGATCGGGCTGTTATATTACTCGGTTTGCTGGAGCCTGTGCAGGCTCCCTGGGCTATACCCAAAAACCGATCGCTAACTCGAACCAAGACGACCAAGGATCGCTTCAGACCGGCCATGGCGAAAAAGGAAATCACCTCGCAGTTCAAGATCCAAGCCCCCGGCGGGCAGGCCACCCCCGCGCCCCCAATCGGTCCGGCGCTGGGCCAGCACGGGGTCAACCCCGGCCAGTTTATCCAGCAGTTCAACGAGCGCACACGCCAGCTCAACGGCAAGATCGTCGGCTGCGTGATCACGGTCTACCGCGACCGGACGTTTGATTTTGAGGTCAAAAGCCCACCCGCAGCCGTCCTGATCAAAGACGCCCTGGGCATCGCCAAGGGGTCGGGCGTCCCCAACAAAGATAAGGTGGGCAACCTCACCGCAGACCAATTGCGAGCCATCGCCGAGGAGAAACAAAAAGAGATGACCGGCCACACCGTGGAAGCGATCATGCGCACCGTCGCCGGCACCGCGCGGTCGATGGGCGTCACCACCGAGGGGTTCGAAGCATCACCGTGACGACGCAAGAGGGATCACGCTAGAGAAAAACACGACCGATCAATCAGCGATCTAGCTGACCCAACGGATGTCAGCGGCCAACCACGGGCCATAGCGTGGGAGATCGACCCCACCACGATGGGGGTAAGATGACGCCAGTTCCGACCGCGGACTGGCGTCGAACGATCGAAAGGAACAACCGATGGGCAAACCCGGAAAAAGGCTACGCGCCGACACCAAGGATTTTGATCGCGAGCAGGCCCTGCCGCTAAATGAAGCCGTCGATAAGATCCTCTCCTTCAAAAAAACCAAATTCGACCAGTCGGTCGATATCTGCATCCACCTGGGGATCGACCCCAAGCAGGCCGACCAGATGATCCGCGGCGCGCTGTCGCTGCCGCACGGGATCGGCAAGACCAAGCGGGTCATCGCGTTCTGCACCGCCGACAAGGCCGCCGACGCCAAAGAAGCCGGCGCCGTTGAAGCCGGTGCCGAGGAGCTGGTGAAAAAAGTCGAAGGCGGGTGGTTTGAATTCGACGTCGCCGTGGCCAGCCCCGACATGATGCGGATCGTCAGCAAGCTGGGGCGTACGCTCGGGCCCAAGGGGCTCATGCCATCGCCCAAGAGCGGGACCGTCACGCCTAACATCGCCGAAGCCGTCAAGGAATACGCCGCGGGCAAGGTCGAGTTCCGCAACGACGCCGGCGGGAACGTCCACGCCACGATCGGCAAGAAAAACTTCGACGCACAGAAACTCGTTGAGAACGCACAGGAGTTCATCAACCGGATCATCAAGATGAAGCCGTCGGCCGCCAAGGGCCATTACATCAAGAAGGTCTCCCTATCAGGGACCATGACCCCGGGGGTGTTAGTCGTCATCTAGCTGGCCACACCGTTTGAGAGACGGGCTGGCTGCGCCACCACAAGATAGAGAACAGACCGATGAGCAAACCCGTTAAAAAACTGATCACCGAGTCGTACCGCCACCGATTCGACCAGCTCGAAGGGGCGGTCCTGGTCGACTTGTGCGGCATCGCATCCAACGACCTGAACCGCATACGCGCCGAGCTAGACGAAAGCGGCATCAAGGTCACCATGGTCAAGAACACCCTGGCCAAGCAGGCCGTCGATGGCACCGCCATGGAGGGGATTACCCCCCTGCTGGAGGGACCCAACTCCATGGTGTACGGCGGCGAGAGCGTCGTCGCGATCGCCCGGCAGCTGATCGACCTGGCCAAGCAGATCGAGAACCTCGAATTCAAAGGCGCCCTGATGGAGGGGCAGCTGTTTGGCCCCAAGCAGATCACCGAGCTAAGCCAATACCCCACACGCGATGAGGCCCAAGCCAAAGCCGTCCAGAGCGTGCTTAGCCCGGGCAAGAACCTCGCCGGGCAGATCGTCGGGCCCGGCCGCAAAATCGCCTCGCTAGTCAAAGCGATCGAAGAAAAGCTCGAAAAAGGAGAAACCCTCGCAGCCGCGGGGTAACCCCCGGAAACAATCAGCCACTGGGTGCCTGGGGTTAAGCGAAGCGTGCCCCAGTAAAATGTAGGCCGATCAAACAATTACCTGGCTCAACTGGCCCGCGGGTTAAATCGGGAGAACGGCTCCCGACCTATTGAGCGCGACCTTGTATCGAAAGAGAGTTCAAACCATGTCAGAAGAAGCCACCGCAACCATCGAAGTGCCCAAGGAGATCAAAGACCTGGGTGACAAGCTTGTCGAGCTTACACTCAAGCAGGCCGTTGACCTGGGCAACTACCTCAAAGACGAGTACGGCATCGAACCGGCCGCGGGCGGCGCTGTCATGGTCGCCGGGCCAGGCGCCGGAGGCGGCGAGGAAGCCGAAGAAAAAACCAGCTTCGACGTCATCCTCAAAGGCCCCGGCGACAAGAAGATCCAGGTCATCAAGGTCGTGCGCGAAGCCACCGGCCTGGGCCTCAAGGAAGCCAAAGAGCTGGTCGACAGCGCCCCCAAAGCGATCAAAGAGGGCCTGCCCAAAGACGAGTGCGAAGCCCTGGCCGAAAAACTCAAAGAGCAGGGCGCCGAAGTCGAGATCAAGTAACGCAACCGTTCAAAAAGATGTATGCCGCCACCCGCGGTATACGAAAATTCAATGCGACACCACCCCGAAGCCCACGGACGCCAATCCGTGGGCTTTTATTGTGTACGCATCTATCACCCCCCATCCGAGCCGGGTTCTGCGAACCCGGTATCGGCCCTGCAGGGCAAAATCTTGTTTGGATCATGCTGCCTCTATATGATACGGGTCTGGTCCGTTCCCCCATGGAGACCATGCACGACGACACAACGCAGGAGAAACCCCACCACTCAAGCAGTAGGAACCCTCTGATGAAATCTACCCGCTGCTTGCTTCTACATTCAGCCGGTTTCACCATAGCACTGCTGGCGGTGTTTCCCCGTGCTACTACAACCTGGGGCAGGTCGCGTTTAAGGGTTCTCTCCAGATAGGGGCGGGCGGGATGGACGAGAACAACAACACGGGTATCTGGCGGGATAACGTTAGCAGGGTGTCGATCAGGTGCTTCATCCGTTGGGAAAGGCGCTGGAGCGTGTGCAGCTTGGACACGCCGTCTTCATCGAGCCTGTCTTGATAATCCTCGATCAGGAACGTCGCGTAGTTATGGATCCCCCGCAGCGGTTCTTTCAGGTCGTGGGACGCGATATAAGCGAAGTCGTCGAGCTCCTTGTTGGACCGCTCCAGCTCTCTGGCCCGGTTGGCTAACGCATCTTCGTGCTGTTTTCGGATGGTGATATCCGCGACGGCCGCCAGCACCTGGACGCCTTGAGGCGTGCGTAGCGGGCTAAGACCGATCTCGATCGGGAACTCGCTGCCGTTTTTCCTCATCCCATACAAGTCTCTGCCCGCCCCCATCGCCCGAGCCTGAGGATGGTTCATAAAGGACCGCCGATGCTCGGGGTGCTTGGCGCGGAACCGTTGGGGCAACAGAAGGTCCACACACTGGCCGATCAATTCGCCCCGCTCATACCCGAAAATGTTTTCGGTTTCTCTATTTACAAGCAGGATCGTGCCTTGATCATCCACCATCACCAGGGCGGTCGGGGAGACCTCGACCACCCTTTCAAACTGCTCTCGAGCCTGCTGACGCTGGGAGAGCTCGGTCGCTAAATGTTGGTTGGTCTTGGCGACCTCCGCCAAACGAATCATGACCCCCAACAGCAACGCCATCAAACCGCCGCCTAAAAGGGACCACCCTTTGAGCGATGGGGGCATTTCAGACAACAACCGGTCTGTGGGTGACGAATCGATGACCCACGGCACACCGTAGAGCAACACCTCTTCTTGGTGGCGCGCCCGCTGTACCGAGTCAACTCCTGTACTTCCTTGGGTTTCTAAAACCCAGTCTTGGCCAACCCTGATCCGCGTATGATCATGATCCCAATCGGTGTATTGCTGTATTTTTTTGAATAGCTTGTCAAACCGAAACACACCCAGGATGAAGCCTTTAAAATGCTCCCCGTGATAGATCGGGCAACACACCAGGAAGCCTTGCCCCCCTTGGACCAGGGCGACAGGCTGTGTCATGGTGATTTGTTGTGACGCCTTGGCGGCCTCTAACGCCGCGCGGCGGTGAGATTCGGATGTCAGATCCAAGCCTTGCGCTTGCTCGTTGCCCCAGGTTGCCCCATCGCTGGGCCATACGCCACAGCGCGTTCACACGGTATTCAAGGTGGGTTTTGATCCTTAATGCCAGGGCTTGGTTTTCGGTCTCCAGCACTTGTTGGATATGCCGGCGTTCTTGGGCTTTCTGGGTCATCCAGACGAAGCCTGTCAGCGCTAACACAACACCCCCGACAACGATCGATGTCGGGACGCGCCTTGGAGAACCGGCACGGAGTGCGTCAGTGTCTGGCATTAAGATCCCTGTAAACGGCGGAGTAAAAGTGCGGCGGGTGGCGGGGTAAAAATGCAGCGCCCGGTGCGTAATGTCACCCGCTCGTGGCGGGACGTCAAGTTCCTTTTATGGCCGCTTGGATCGGCGTCGTCTTTGTCGTTGCTTGGATTCGCGTAGCCGGTAGCTCTCACCGTTGGCTTCGAGGATGTGCACGCGGTGCGTGAGCCGATCCAGGATGGCCCCGGTGAGGCGTTGGTTGCCACAGACCTCGGTCCACTGCTCGAACGGGAGGTTGGTGGTCACGATGACGCTCACCCGCTCGTAGGCTCGGCTGATCACCTCGAACAGCAGCTCGGCGCCGACCTTCTTAAACGGCACGTAGCCCAGCTCATCAAGGATCAACAGGTCCTGACGCTCCAGCTGACGCAGGGCGCGTTGGAGCTGGCGGTCGTCACGGGCTTCGGTCAGCTGGGTCGCCAACGCGGTGACGGCCCCGAACCGTACCCGCCGACCCTGGGTAGCGGCGATAAAACCCAACGCCGTAGCGATGTGGGTTTTGCCGGTGCCGCTCTTGCCTACCAACAGCACGTTCTCATGATGATCGATGTATTGGCCGGTGGTCAGCTCACGGATCAGCGGTTCGTTGAGCGATGGCTGAGCTTTGAAGTCGAAGGTGTCCAGCGTCTTGATCACGGGGAACTTCGCGGCCTTGATGCGTCGCTCGGCGGCTCGCTTGTCGCGGTCAATCAGTTCTCGTTCGGCTAGCCTCAGCAGGTAGGTCGGGTAGTCGCAACGCTCCTTCGAGCACGACGCGGCGACTGAGGCGTACTCCCGCAGCATGGTCGGCAGCTTCAATGTCTTGAGGTGATGCTCCAGCAGCACCGTGGGTTTCTTGGCCTGGCTCATCGATCACCTCCCACGCCCAACAGGCTGCGGTAATCATGGACATCCGTGGACGCGACGTGGACGTGACGCAGGTGATCGCGGCCATCGAGGCGGAAGGTGGTGCGGCCCCAGGGTTCCGGGGGTGGGATGTACTGGGCGATGCAGTCGCGGCTGTGAGTGCGCATGGCCAAGCCTTGGCGGACCGCCCGTTCCAGTTCCCTCATCGGGTGAAGTTCCAGAAGACGCAGCACACGGATGTACTCACGTGTACCTTCATGATCTTGCTCGTCTTCAAGGCGACGACGCAACACCCCAAAGCACGAAGGCAAGACCCAGCCCTCTAGCGGCCGGGCGTGATCCAATGCCCCGGGCTTGCGTTCCAACAGCGGCAGGTAGTGCTTCGGCTCGAAACGCACCTGCTGGCGATCCCAGCAGCGACGGTGCGTGGCGATCACCTTTTGCTGGTAGCCGATCTCGACCCGGTCGTAGTAACCCCGCACCGTCACCGGGTGATGGGCATACTCCACCGGGACCGAGTAATCGTTGTCGTCGAAACGCACCAACGACTCGCTGTTGGCCCGGCCGGGCCGCACCCGGCACGCGGCGAACGGGGCAGCCGGCAGCGGCCGAAACAATGCCCGTTCCTCGGCTAGCAACTGCCCCTTGCTCACGGATTGACCCCGCAGTCGACGCGTCAGATCTGACCGGCACGCTTCCAACAGATAGGCGTTGAGTTCATCCAGGTCTCGCACCTGTGGAACCGGCACGAAGAAGTTGAGACGCGCGAACTTGACCACCCCCTCGACCACGCCCTTCTCATTAGCCCGTCGCACCAGGCAGAAATGATGCTCGAACAGGTAGTGGCTCACCAGCTGAGCAAACCCCTGGGTGATCTGTCGCTGGCGGCAGCCTACGATTTTGCTCACCGCCACCTTAGAGTTGTCGTAGCTGATCCGCGTGGGCACGCCCCCGAAG
>CBDCXC010000026.1:0-46525 GCA_965223655.1 Phycisphaeraceae bacterium | reverse complement strand
CCAACGTGCTGTCGGTGAGTTACCCGCCCAACGAGAACGCGTTGGTGTGGCAGGTCTCGGCCAGCGACTCGGGGCCGGCCCGGGTGCGGATCAGCTACCTGCTTGGGGGGTTGACCAAGAGTTTCCACTACCGGGCGGTGGCGTCGCACGATGAGAAGACGCTCACGCTCATGCAATACCTGCGCATGAAGAACCTGGCGAACGAATCGTTTGGCTCGAGCAATCTTTGGGCGGGGTATGGCAGCCGGTTCCTCAAGCCGATCGGGATCAATCAGACCACGCAGGTGCTTTCCGCCAAGTACAAGCAGGTGCCGGTCACCAAGACCTACACCTGCGACCCCGGCGAGTTCGGGTATATCGATCGGCCCAAGAACAAGCTGCGCGTGCCCATGCACTACGTGCTCAAGAACGACACTGACCACAAGCTTGGGCACCAGCCGCTGCCGTTTGGGAAGGTGCGCATCTTCCAAGACGACGGGCACGGGACGGTGGCATTCCTCGGGGAGGATTGGGGGCGGTTCACCCCCATCGACGACGACATGCGGCTGTACCTGGGTGTGGCGCGCGACATCGTGGTGAAACGCACGATCGACCGGAACAAGCGGCAGCGCGTCGCGGGCAACCTCTACCACCGCGAAGTGATCATCAAGTACGAGATCGAGAATTTCAAAAACACGCCCGTCACACTCGACGTGGCGGAGAACCTCACCCGGCTGCGCAACGAGCTGATCGGCCACACCGGCCGCGATGTGCAGTGGGAGCTCGGCGCTAAGACCACATTCGAAACCGGCCCCGACCCCGAGCATAGCACGCACGAGCGTGTGGTGTTCCACGCCCCGCTGCCGGCCAAACGCGGGGACGCCAAGGCCAAGAAGATTACTCACCTGTTGCACGTGCTGATCAAGAACGAGTGGTAAAGCGTCTGCTACCGACGCGATGGGTGATGCGTTGCAAGAACCATAACACCGGCGGGATGATCGCCGTCGCTTGAGGATCAAAGGAAGAACCATGAAACGTACGAGATTAACAATCACCAGCCTCGCTCTGATTGCGTTGACACTCACGCTCAGCGCCCAGGCCAAGAACGTGGACCTATCCACCGTGCCCCGGCGCGACACGGTCCAGCTGACGATCTACAACTCCGAGGATCTGACCCTGGTGCGTGAGACGCGCAAGGTGACGTTTAAGCAGGGTGTCAACCCGCTGCAGTTTTCGTGGGCCAACACCCTGATCGACCCCACGTCGGTCGAGCTGCGGTTCCTGACCCAACCCGACAAGCTCGACGTGCTGGACACCACCTACCCCCACGACAAGCCGCAGATGCTCTACTGGAACGTGGACAGCGGGTTCGACGGCGAAGCGACCATCGAGATCACCTACTTCACCAGCGGGATCACCTGGCAGGCGGACTACGTCTGCATCACCGACGCGGACGAAAAGATGATGGGGTTCGAGGGGTTTGTCCGTGTCTCCAACCGATCGGGTGAGGCGTACGACGACGCGCAGGTCCGCTTGGTCGTAGGCAAGATCAACCTGGTTGAGAAGATCGCGCAGCTGGCACGCGTGACCATGAGCGAAGTGGGGCGGATGAAGGGCGTTCGGAAAAAAGAGTTCCGCAAGCAAGCATTAAGACAAGCTGTCGCAGAGGGGATGATGTTCTCGGCTGCCGACGCCGCAGAACCAATGGCGGCCCCGAAACAGATCGTTAAAGAAGGCTTAAGCGAGTACTTTATCTACACGATCGAAGGCACGGAGACGATCCCCGATGGCTGGTCCAAGCGGATGCGCAGCTTCGAGGGCCAAACCGTGCCGCTCAAGATCCAGTACCGCTACCGCCCCCAGGAGTACGGCGACCAGCTGGTGCGGCTGTACCTGCTGACCAACGACAAGGATTCAAACCTCGGCACCACCCCGCTGCCCGACGGGACGGTGCGCGTGTTCCGTAGCAACGGGCGTGACGGGCTGAGTTTCTTGGCTTCGCAGCAGATCAAGTACGTCCCGATCGGCGATAAGATCGAATTGAACCTGGGCGCCGACCCCGAGGTGATCTTTGAGCTGGTCAAGCTTCGCACAACACGCGACAACATCTGGATGAAGCTGCACGGGGCTGATGTGGTGCGGCGGGTGGATGACGGGAACGTCAAAGTCAATGCGCGTAGCCAAGTGGTCGGATGGGACCAGCGTGCGGTCTACGCCCAGCGGGTGCGCAACTACACGCGCAAGCCGATCGAGGTCGAGGTCCGCCGCCGCTTCGACGGCCACACCGTGTTCCGCAGCCAACTCAGCCCCACGCTGCACGACTACCGCACGGTGCAGCTGCACACCAAGGTGGGTGGCGGCCAAAGCAAGGACCTGCTTTACGAGGTGCTCACCCACCAGGGCCGCAACGCCAAGCAAAGCAACGTCACACTCGAAGACGCGAAGGTGCAGATCCCTTCGTGAGGCGGGAAGGGGTATGCGGATACCCCTTGGGTTTCATCTAGCGTTGATCCCCAAACCGGAAAACCCGCTGCATCGTGGCGGCGGGTTGATGTGCTAGCCAAGCCCACAGGCTAAGCCGCGGCTTGGTGCTCATCGAGTGCTTTGTAGATGATCGATTGGATCGCGCCGTACGCCTGCGACCAGGCTTGCTCAAGCTCATCGGACCATGCATCCCCGGCCACTTCAGCCAACGCTTTGAGCAGGGTCTGGCCCACCACCGGGTAGTGTTCGCGCTGCGTGCCGTAAGCGATGTGGCGGATCCCCAATTCACCCAGGTATTGGGTGAGCTTCTCGGGCTGGCGGAGGTGACCCACGACGGTGCCTAACGCGGCGGCGAGGTGTTTTTTCTGTTGGCCCATGTCGTCGGGGAACATCGGCCGCACCTCGGGGTGCTCCCGGAACAGGCGGGTATAGAACTTGTCCATCAGCTCGTCGGCCTTGGGGGCCACGAGCTTGAAGCTGGATTCCAATAACTCAACATTGAGTGACATCGTCTGGTCCTCCAAATAGACGCATCGCGTATGAAAATGCCGCGTCGGAGACACAAAAACCCCGAAGATTTCCCCGCGGTGGACGGATGATTGACCGTAAATTTATTCGGGACGGGTACCAAACAGGTCCACACCCTTGTAGGCTTATTATTCGGTCAAATATGGATAGGCCTATACTGGTTTGTTTGTGGAAATTGTCACAGACTAAGCAGATGGCGGTGGTGATAGACCCATCGGGTATGAGTTGGCCGCGTCGGAATCACAAAAACCCCGAAGATTTCCCTGCCGCGGGCGAACCGGACCCCGTCAACTTGATCGGGGCGGGTATCACGGATCGGTCATCGGCTTTCTCCTTCCTTTGAGGGGTCTGCATCACAACTCAGCGGAGGTGTTAAGCGGTGCGTGGTGAAGTGACGGCTTCGAACGGCGTTGGGCTTGCCCAGGAGCAGCGGTGTACCGACCAGTAGAGCAAGCCGCCCAGGCCCGCTACGACCGAAAAGGGCACAGCCAGCATCAACAGGATCGAATAGTAAAATCCCTGAGCCCAATCGCTCTGATTCTGTTCCGACACTTGTAGCGTAGCGGCTTGTATCGCCGCTGCGGTTGACTGTTTATGGCCACCAGCACCGCTAGGCAGGCTCTCGCTGCACATCGGGCAGGCCACAACAGCGGTGGGCAGCAAGCCCAAGACCAACACCCCACCGAGCAGCGCTATGGCAAAACACACGGCCATGGTGTTTCGATTATTGAAGTGCATGCCCTTCATTCCATCATTTTCACGGCGGTCGGTCGTTGTGGCAAGCCGTGGTCTAAGACGTGTTGGGTTATGGTTTTTCTTTTGGGCTTTGAGCCGCTTGCGGCGGTTTGGGGCTGTCCGCGACACGCTGTGGGGTGTGGGGGTGTTCTTGCGGGGATGCCGGGGGGGTGTCGCCCAACGCCACGAGCGCTTTGCGTCGGGCCTGCCAAGCGGCCGAGAACGGCTTCTGGAGCTGGCCCGACGCTTGGTGCATCGCTTGGAGCGCTTCGAGGTTGGCCACCGTGAATTGAACCTGGATCGGCTGGCCGTCTCGGTAAACCGTGAACCGGACGGTCGAATTGGGGGGGTGGTCTTGTACCATCTGCACAAATCGTTCACCCACTTGGGCCGCCGCCAGGTCGGCACGGAATGATTGGCCGTCGACTTCGACAATCCGATCGCCCGGGAACAGGTGGGCGTAGGCTGGGAAGCCGGGGTAGGCTCGGATCACCACCAGGCCCGGCTGATTCAGGCCGGGGAACTGGTCGGCCGCGAACGGCTCGTGGCGGATCCCGATCGCACCGCGGTTGGGATTTTTAAAACGTTCTTGGATCATCTGCCGCAGCAGGTGGTGCTTGGCCAGCGCCAGGATCCGGTGGCGCTGTTCTGGCAGGTGGGCCTGGGTGTACAGCGATTCGATGGCCTCTTGGGTGAGCTGTGGGTCGGCCAGCAGCTGCTGAGAAGCGTGTTGGCGTTGTGTAAAGTCGTCGCTGCCTAGCTGTGCGAGGCTCTGTTCGTATTGAGGCGGTAAAGCATCCGCCCAGCCGACCCGGATCAGCATGCACCACCCCACGATCGCATGCCCTAGTAGGGGCCATGCAGCCGGTGATCGCCCTTTGGGTTTGAGATCGGGGTTGGGTCTATCCTTCAAGGATGCCTTCCAGTTCGATGGCGTGTTCCTGGAGCCAGCGGATCTTTCGCTCGATCATCAACAGGAACCCCACGCCGTCGAGCTGGGCGAACGACCCGGTGGCGGCGATGGGGATGACGCTTTCGGCGATCAGCGCTTCGATCATCAGCCAGGGGATGGCCCGCAGCTCGGCTCGCGCCAACACACAGTTGGGTACCGAGTCGTAGCCCTGCAAGAAGCTCTTGAACCGGGTGGTGTCGATATGGTTGGGCCATTGCGCGGGGTCGTCCCCGCCGCCCAGGATCGAGGTCTGCAACGCGCCGTTGGCCACGTCGATGATCCGCTGCTGGATCCGCGCCGCGTCGTAATCGATGACCGCGACCACGCGTTGGCCTCTAAACAGCATATTGCCCGGGTGCCAGTCGCAGTGGATGATCTGCATGGGCCAATCGGCCAGCCCCATCTCGTTGACGCGTAGGGCCGCGGCGTTGTAGCTGGCCTGGAGGAACTTGATGGTGCGTTGGATCTGGTCGGCCTGCTCGGTGGCGTTGCCGGGGTCGACCTTGGCCAGCGTGCGGGGGATCGACTCCATCGACCGCGAGACGCTGCGGGCCGCGTGATAGGAGCCCTGGGACGGCTCGTACTCGGGCTGGTAGTCCAGCAGCAGCTTGTGGAACAGCGCCAGGGTTTTGCCCGCGTCGGCGGTGGCCTCGGGCGAGTTGTCGTAGCTGGTGCCGCTGATGTATTCGAACATCTCATAGATGCTGTCTTTCCACTGCAGCATCGAGTTGTTGTCGTGTTTGGTGCCGATCAGGTGTGGCAGGGGGAACTGCTTGCTGGCCAGCTCCAGCTGGATGTCGTGCCCGAAGGCGACTTTGAAGGGGTCGTCTTTGCCGTGGGCGCGGCGTTTGAGCAGGTACGCGCCGCTGTCGCAGCGGACGATCAGCTTCGGGGCCATGCGCGAGCCACGTGGGAATTCTTGGATCGATTCGATCGTGCCGATCTCGTAGTGGCTTAGGACGATCGCTAGCTCGTCTGCGGCGAAGCGTTGGCGGCGGCGGGTGGGCTCTTGGCGTGACCCGGAGGCCGGGGTCGACCCCCCCGTGCCCGGGCTGACGACCGGAGGCGAGCTGGGCTTAGGGAAGTCGGATGCGGTGGTCACGCTGGGTTGGGTGGTTCGCTGTGGTATCTTCTTTCTCCTGATGGCCGTCGCCGCGTGGTGCCTGACAGGCACACAGCCCGCGGATCGACGAGATCGGGCAGCTCTCTTTACTCCACGTTTTGGACCTGCTCTTTCATCCGGTCGATCGCGCCTTTGACCTCAACGATGGCCCGGCTGATCTGGGCGTCGTTGGACTTGCTGGCGATGGTATTGGCTTCGCGCAGCAGCTCTTGGGCCAAGAAGTCGAGCGTGCGGCCGGCGGGGTCGCCGTTGGACGAGCCGATGATCTGCTCAAACTGATCCATGTGGGCGCTCATGCGGCTGACCTCTTCAGAGATATCGGCCCTTTCGGCGTAGATCGCCACTTCTCGGATCAAGTCTTTTTCCTCTATCTTCAGCTGGGCACGGGCCAAAAGCTCGTCGATCCGTGCCCGCAACCTTTGATGATAGGCTTCAATCACCTCTGGGGCGCGTTGGGCGACCTGGTCGAGCAGGTCGCTGATCACCCGACGATGGCGGGCCAGATCTTCGGCGATGTGGTGGCCCTCGGTGGCTCGCATGGCCAGCAGCCGGTCGCAGGCCTGGTTGGTCAGCTGGGTCACCACGGGGCGGGCCCGGTCGATGGCTGCTTGATCATCCGTAGCCACCTGCAACACCCCGGGCAGGCCAAGCAGGGCCGTGAGGTCGATTTTCACCGTTGGGTGATCCGTGGTGCTACCGCCTACTTGGGTTTGCAGGTTCTCTAGATGCCGTAGATACCCCAGCATCGCTTGGTCATTGATTTGGGGGGAGGCCGGTGGGCGTGGGTCGAACATCTTGACAGTCAGGGTGATTGAGCCGCGGCTTAGCCGACGACGCAGCAGGGTTTCAAGCTCGGCGTCGAGCCCAGCGATCTCCTCGGGTAATCGGGTAATCGCTTTGAAGTACCGGTTGTTGAGGCTACGCAGCTCAACGGTGTAGTGCACGCCGTCGGCTTGTTGGGCAGCATCCCCGAATCCTGTCATCGATCGGATCAAGGCTGGGTCTCCTAAGGCTGGACCGGGGGCGGTAGATCTGGGCTGGTTTCATCCAGGTTACCGTCCAACGGATCGCCTTGCGGCAGGAGGCTATCGGACTCGGATAAGGCGGTGTCGGGTGTTGAAGCTTCGGGCTCGTCGGTGGCCGTTGCCGAGGCGGGTGGTGGCTCAATCGCGGGCGTCGTGCCGATCGGGGCTGGCTTCATCGCCCAGGTCAACCCCACGGCCAAAAGCAGGAACGCCACAAAGCAAAACACCGTAAACCAGGTCAGCACATCGCCGGTCTTGGCTCCGAATACCGCTTGGGCGCTGCCCCCAGCACCCCCGAAGGCGCCGCTTAGCCCACCACCCCGCGGCTTCTGGATCAAGATTACCAGCATCATGAACAGGCAAACCAGGATAAACAGGATCGCCAGCAGCGAAACGTACCAAACACCCAGCATCGGCATGGCTCTACCCTTCTAATCCATCGAGGTTTTGAATTATGATCAATCTTACGTTGAGACCCAGTCATCCATACTGGCAGATCGTTATTATACCCACTATACCCAGGTCTAGAACACCCTCGCCCTTTACTAGGGTTTGCCCACCCTACCCGACCGGGGCGGGCACGGCCGCGGCGGCGTGGACGATCGCGACAAAATCATCGGCTTTGAGTGAGGCCCCACCAATCAGACCGCCGTCGATATCCGGTTGGCCAAACAGTTCCGCGGCGTTGCCGGGCTTGACCGACCCGCCATATTGGATGCGGGTTGCTGCCGCGATGGGCTGGCCGAACATCGCCGCCAGTGTGCGACGGATGGCGGCGTGTGCGTTTTGAGCATCGGCTGGGGTGGCGGTCTTGCCGGTGCCGATGGCCCAGACCGGCTCGTAGGCGATCGTCACCCGGTTCATGTCCTGTGGGTCGACGCCTGCCAGCCCGTAGTGGGTCTGAGCGGCGTTGACGGCATCGGTCTGGCCTATCTGTCGCTGCTCGATCTTTTCACCCACGCACAGGATCACTTCCAACCCCGCCCGCAGCGCGGCTCGGACCTTGCGGTTGACGATGTGATCATCCTCGCCGATCACGTGCCGCCGTTCGCTGTGGCCCGCGAGCACGACTTGTGCCCCAACGTCTTGAAGCATGGCCAGGCTGACCTCACCGGTAAAGGCGCCGTCTGGTTGATCGAAACAATCCTGGGCGCCCAGCTTGATCGCTTGGCCGGCCGCGCCTGGCGTTTTTTCAGCGCTTTGCAGCGCTTCGGCGACCGGCACCAAGTATGGGAATGGCGGGAAGACCACCACCTCAACCTTGTCCAAAACGCGGATCTGCTGGGCCAGGGCCTGGGCCAAACCGACCGCGCCTTGGTGGTCTAGGTTCATCTTCCAGTTACCGCCGACGATGGGGGTGCGATGCATGCTCAAAGATCCTGTGATTGATAATTGATGCTCTGCTTGCGATAGCTGATTTCATACCCTCGCTTGTGGGTGGTGGTGAGGCTGTATGGGGCTTGGGCGAAACAAATCTAAGTCAAACCCAGGCCCACCGCCTGTCGTCTGCCTCCCTCTGTTGGAACTGACAATCCCGGAGTATACCGATCTTGAAACCGTTTGCCGACCGGCTCCCAGCGGCGGGCGGGGCATCATGGCTTAATACGGAGCCTATGGCAAGCACCGCGCCATACCCACCGGGTATGCGTTTGCCGCGTGGGAATCACCAAAACACCCAAGATTTCCCTGCCGCGGGCAGACGTCCTCCCGTAAACTCGATCAGGATTGGTATAGATGTATCCCCTACCCCCTAAATCTCCTATGATAAGTTTCGTGATAGGGATGCCCGGGTGTGCCTGAACCCGATGCGCCGGGATCCGTCTGCATGGAGCCGGGTGTGGGAACCCAGAAGAAGCTCAGCGATAAGGCTGGTTTATGGCCATAAAAACCCCTTCAACGATCGGGCACCGCCGTGACGATGACTCACTCAAGGATACTTTTGAGTCGATTGTCATCGCGTTTGTCCTGGCGTTTGTTTTCCGGGCATACGTGGTTGAGGCGTTCGTGATCCCCACCGGGTCGATGGCGCCGACCCTCTATGGGAAGCACCTGCGCGTGGTTTGCCCCCAATGCGGCTACACCTACGCCACCGATACCCCCGACAAAGGCTCACCGGTGACGATCCGCAACCAGACACTGGGGGTGGTCTGCCCCATGTGCCACCATGTCACAAGCGTGCTGGGCCAGCGCATCAGCGCCGGGGATCGGATCCTGGTGCACAAATACATCTACAGCGTCACCGAGCCCAAACGGTGGGATGTCGTGGTCTTCAAAGCCCCCAACGACCCGGGTACCAATTTCATCAAACGCTTGGTGGGCCTGCCCAACGAGCGGCTGTGGATCATCGAAGGCAACATCTATACCCAACCCGCAACGCACACCACCCCCAGCCCACCTTGGCGGATCGCCAGGAAAACCGATCGGCACCGGGTCCAGCAGGCCGCCTGGCAGCCGATCTATCACAGCCGGTATGTCCCGCTAGATGGCGGGCAACGCGGGAACAACCAACTCAGCTGGCGCCAGCCTTGGGTCGCGGATAAAGCTTTGGCATGGGATCGCTCTATGCCCGGTCGCTTCAAGCACACCGGCCCGGATCGAGGCGTCTTACAGTTCCGCTTCCAACGGGCCTTGTTGTGGGGTAAGGATCGCAACGAACAGCCGTACCCCCGCAACTTGTTTGGCTACAACCAGCTCAAGCAGCCCGGGTTCCGCTTGGACGCGCTGGCGCACCTTGAAGAGGTCCGTATCGCCGCGGAATGCCGGCCCGAGCAAGCGGGCCTGGCCGTGGCCCTGCGCACCACCGCGAGGCTCGACGACCCCCAGGGCCGACCCATGCCGCTGATTGGGCGGATCGAGCAAGGGCTGGCGTGGCTTGAGGCGATCCGGCCGGGTCAATCCACACCCACACAACTGACCAAGCCTGTCCCGGTCCAATCCTTTACCCCCGGCAAGGCGCTGGCGGTCGAGCTGTGGTATGTCGATCAGCAGGCCAGTTTGTGGATCGGGGGCCGCTGTGCCGTTACCTGGGACTTTGAACTGCCAATCGAAGACCTCAAGGCGCGCAAGCCGTTCAACCAGCTGTCCCAGATCGCCATCGAAGTCAGGGGGGCACCCGTGACACTCCACCGATTGAAGGTCGATCGGGATATCTACTATCTGAGCCGGCAATCTTCAGCCGACTACAACCCTGCACACGGCACGCTGATCAAAACCAACACCCAACCCCGTGGCCAGCCGATTTACCTCCGCGCCGATCAGTTCTTCTGCCTTGGAGACAACAGCCCGATGAGCCAGGATAGCCGATTCTGGAACGACCTCGACGATTGGATCAAGCGGCGCATGTTTGACCCCAGCCTAAGCGACGAGCAAGTCTATGGCATCGTCCCCCGCCGATTGATGATGGGCCGGGCTTTTTTTGTCTACTTCCCCGCCCCGTACAAGCCACGCCTGCTGCCCAACGTGTTTGCGTTCGTGCCCGACATCGGCCGCATGCGGTTCATCCACTAAGAATCCCAAGGCAAGGTGTCGCAGCGCCTTCTGCCCGCCGAATCGGCTTGCCTGGGCTGCCAACGGCGGTTCCGACGTTCTCTTATGCACTACTCAGGTTAGTGGGCGTGCACCTATCTCCCAAGGCCACGGACAGCTTGTTTGACCTTTGGACGGGATCGGGGTGTAATATAACGCTTTGGCTTGCCGGCGGGTCGGGGGTCTCGGCGGGGCAGGGTAGAAGAGCGATGGAGTGGCGAGTGCCATTGTTTCATACCCATTGGGTGCCACACTTGCGTTAGGGAGCACAGGTTTACTATGGCCAACTACACAGGCCCGAAAGTCAAGTTGTCAAGACGGGTGGGCGTCCCGATTGCGGACAACCCCAAGCACACCACCAAGCGTCAGCTCAACCCACCGGGGATGCACGGTTTCCGCGGGCGGCGGTTGAGGGACTACGGCGTGCGCCTCAACGAGAAGCAGAAGCTGCGGTTCCACTACAACGTCTTAGAGAAGCAATTCCGTCGGTACCTGCGTGAAGCATCCGGCACCAAGGGCAACACCGGGCAGGTGCTGCTGCTGTTGCTTGAGCAGCGGCTCGATAACGTGATCCGCCGGTTGGGCTGGGCACGCACGATCTGGGCGGCCCGGCAGCTGGTGTCACACGGGCACGTGCTGGTCAACGGGCGCAAGACCGATCGGTCCAGCTACGGCATCGCGGTGGGTGACACCGTCACACTCAAGCCCAAGATCCACAAGCTGGTGCGTGAGAACCTCGAGTCGCTGCCCGGGCACGAAGTACCTTCGTGGCTGACATTCGATCCCTCGACCCTCACCGCCAAGGTGGTCGCGGCGCCCAATGCCGACCAGGTGCCTTTCGACATCAACATGAACCTGATTGTCGAGCTTTACCGCTAAACGCCCGCCGGATTGCCAATAGGTCGCATGCCCATATCAACGGGCTGCGGGCAACACGGCGCTTGGCCGTTTTACTCTTTGACACATTTAGGGAAGCGATCTCATGTCGATCATGGATGGCAAGCGTGGGGTGGTGTTCGGCGTGGCCAACGACCGCAGCTACGCCTGGTTTATTAGCAAGCAGCTAATCCAAGCCGGCGCCCGGTGTGCGTTTACCCACCTGCCCGACCCCAAGGGCAAGATGGAGCGCCGCTGCCGGTCGGCCATCGAAGAGCTGGGCGTCCAGGACCCGTGGCTGATGCCCTGCGATGCCTCGCAGGACCAAGACATCGAAGCGGTGTTCGATCGGCTCAAGGCCGACTTTGGCACAATCGATTTTGTGGTCCATTCGATCGCGTTTGCCGACCGCCAGTTCTTGCAGATGGGCAACTTCCACCAGACCTCGCGTCAGGCCTGGACCCAAGCGATCGATATTAGCGCCTACACCCTGCTGGCCATGGCGCGCGGCGCCGTGTCGCTGATGCCCGATGGCGGGTCGATCATCGCGATGACTTATTACGGCGGCGAGAAGGTCATCCCCGGTTACAACGTCATGGGGATCGCCAAGACCGCGTTGGAGCACACCGCCCGATACTTGGCCATGGAGCTGGGGCAGAAGAAGATCCGGGTCAACACGATCTCGGGCGGCCCGCTACGCACATTGGCCGCGTCGGCGGTGGGGGGGATCGCCCAGATGCACGAAATGCAGGCCAGCAAGTCGCCGCTTGGCCGCAATATCCGAGGCGAAGAGGTCGGCGATACCGCCGTGTTCCTGCTTAGCGACCAGTCCAGCGGCATCACCGGCGAAAACGTCCACGTCGACGCTGGGTTCAACATTATCGGCTGCTAAGCCGCGTCAGAGCCGCGCCACAAATCCGTGCCCTGCCGCCCTCACACGGTTATCGCATCCGTTTTGCCCAACACGACACTGGTGCCACACCAGGAAGATGCCGATAGGGACACAGAACCTGCCGCGCTGGTTTGACCCTATCGGGCTATGATTGAGGCAGCTGGCTTGGATTGGGTTGATGAAATCCAGCGAGGTGTTGATGGCACCAGGGAACCCGACCGCCAAACATTGTCCCCTCACCCAGACGACCTGATTGCGGTGTGTTTGTCGGTAAAAAGGAGCTGGGGATGACCATCCGCTTACTCTGTGAGGACTGCCAAGCTAGGATCAAGGTACCCGACGGCGCCGAAGGGCGCAAGGTCAAGTGCCCCCGTTGTGGCGCGGTCCAACGCGTGGGCCAGGCCGCGGATGCACCGCCCCCCTCTCAGCAGACCCAGGCCTTTGAATACCAGCAGCACCCACCCGAACCCCAAGGCGACTCAGACCTGGACGGATTAGCCTCCGCGATGGGTCACGAAGAGACCCAGACCATGTCGGTCGGCCACGGCGACGACGAAGAGCAAGGCTTCGATGAAACCTTGGAAGTGGGCCTAGCCGACCACGGTGACTTGGTCGACCCGCCCGACCATCACGGGTTTCATGGTGGGGAGGAAGGTGAAGACCCATTAGCGGCGTTGGCAGCCATGTCTGACGAACCCGACGACGAACCGGATGACGATCTTGACCCCGGCGAGCAAGCAGAACAAGAAGAGCTCGAGTCCGCACCGCACTACTCGATCGAAACCCTCGCGTCAGCGCCCCTGCCGGACGTCCAGCCGCGGTCAACCAAAGCCCCGATCCCTTTAGCCCGCCCCAAACCCCAGCCCACGGGCAGCCCTAGGCCAAGACCGGGCGGCAGCAGCCACCCGATCAGCAGTACCTCGCGGCCCGAGTCGGTGGCATCCCCTGCCTCACAGCCACGCGCGATCCCGATGTCCAACCAGCCCAGCGGCGCGGGTCGGCCCCAGGCCAAGCCGATCCCTATGGGCAAGCCGATCGCCGACCGCCCCAAGGCCAAACTGCGGTCCGATGGGTTGCTGAATTTCTTAGGCTGGTTCTTGCGGGTGATGGCAGGGCTGTGTGTGGTGGCGACACTAAAGCTGGTTCTGATCGCTAGTTCAGCGCTGTGGCCGCTGGGCGAGTGCCTGCTGGTGTTCCTAGCCGGTGTGGTCGCGGCCGCCATGGTATGGGCGATGGCCGAGATCACCTTCGCGGTGCGCACCATCGGACAAAATACCAGCCACTGATACCCAGCTGCGCCTGTTTTGACCCCATCGAGACCGCCTCATTTTTTACAGCCATTCAAGTCAATCATCTCCACTCCGCTGAAATCACAGACTTTTGTATTACGGCTTGTTTGCCGTGGGGCGGGCATCTTGCCCGCCAACAAGCAAGCCGTAATCCCAGAGCATGTGGAGATGATTGACTTGAATGGCTCTAAAACAAACCCCGCGTACTAGAAACCCTGGGCATCCTCCTCTATCCGTGGTCTTGCTGTTTGCTCTTGTATCGCTGCACAAAGGCTTCGTATTGCTGGGGGGTATCGATCCCGTGGTGGCGGACGGTGGCCTTCGCCACCGCGATCGCGTAGCCGTGTTCTAAGGCACGCAGCTGCTCGAGCCGCTCGGTCTGCTCCAAAGCGGTGGGCGGTAGCTGCACGTATCGCAGCAGGAAATCACGCCGATACGCATAGAGCCCGGGATGTTTCAGCGGCGGCGCCTTGGGGTGGGCATCGCCCGGGTCGCGGTCAAATGGGATCAACGACCGTGAGAAATAGAGCGCCCGGCACCACCCAGCCACCTCGGCGACCACCAGCTTCACAATGTTGGGGTCACGCGGGTCTTCGTCAGGTGCAAACGCACTAGCCAGCGTCGCCATCGGCGCCGCGTTGGGCCCCGTCTCGGCTTGGAGGGTCTCGACAAGCAGGTCGATGACCGCCGGCTCGATCTGGGGCTCGTCGCCTTGGACATTCACGATGATGTCCGACGCCGCCCCGGCGTGGCTAGCTGGCCAGCTGGCCACAACCTCCGCGATCCGGCTGGTGCCGTTGGGGTGGTCGGGGCGGGTCATCGCTGCCTCGCACCCAAACCCTTGGGCCGCCGTGGCGATACGCCGGTCGTCGGTCGCGACGATGATCCGGGTGATCGCGGCTGCCTGGCGGACCTGCTCCACCACGTGCTGGATCAGCGGCTGGCCGGTCTTATCGGCCAGGGGCTTGCCCGGGAACCGGCTTGATTGAAACCTAGCGGGGATGATCGCAACAGCCATACACCAATCCCAGACGAAACAGCAGGGGCATTTCTACACTCAGCGACACACCCACCAAGCGTGGGGAAGGCCAAAGCGTGGCACCCTCACCCCCCAATATACCCGTCCCGATCAGGTTGACGGGGTCAAGCCCGCCTGGGATTGGTATAACACGTCAATGGCCTCGCGTCACCGAAGCACCCTGCCGCCGTATGAAGTCATGGGGGGCCGCGCGCCCAAACCCGATGACCTCGGCCCTGGGCCAGCCCCACCGGCTCACGAAGCAGCGGGCAAAGGGTTGGGCCAATGGTGGCGCCGGGTGCAGCGGCCGATTGTGCTGCGCCTACCCACGGGCATTGCAGCGGTGTTGGCTGTGGGGTTCTTGCTGCTGATTGTGTTGGCGTATTGGGCTGGGCTAACCCACGGCGCCCGACAGGCACCCCGGCTGGCCCAAGCCGCCTCCGACCCAGCCCCTGCGTCGCCAGGCATCACCGTGCCCATCGCCTTGGCTTCACCCGCGCCGGAGCAGGGTACCCGAAAACCCCCAGCAACAGGCCCTCACGCCGACCGTCCAATACGGGAGCCCGGGGTCAATTATTTTGTCCTAGCCCACTACCCACAAGCCGAGGCCAAGCAGCTTGTGGCGTTCCTCAACGACAACGGGGTTGAAGCCGCCGCTTTTAAACCCCATAATAAACGGTTCTTCCAGGTGATCGCCCTGAAGGGCTTTCGTAGCGGGCAGCTGACCAGCCCCGATCGGGAAGCGTTTGAGAAACGCCTACAGCGGTTGGGGCGGGCATGGAAAAGCCAAGGGCTTGGGCCTGACTTTTCCCAGTCCGGGATCTACCTGGATCTGTATGAGGGTGAACGCATCGCCGAATCCATTGTTATCAAGAGAGCCCTACCATGAGCATTGATCGCAGCCTCAAAACCGCATCGAGCCTTAGCCGACACCGCAACGTCTTGTCCCGCACCGAGCGTATCGAAAAGCTGGCCGCGTTAGACCAGTTCGATACCACCAGCGGCGACCCCTTAGGCCTGCCCAAAGTCGCTAACCGGAAAGTTGTCACCGGCAGCAAGACCAAGAAGGCCAAAGACACCGCCTCAGAAGAATCCAAGTAAAACCATAGCATGACCGCGATCAGCGGCTAGGTGCCACTGGCGGCTTGACCGCCAGTGTGTCCGCCAGTTCAAAGGGTGTCGGCGAGAAACACCGGCGGTCAAGCCGCCAGTGGCACACGCAACAGTATCTATCAACAAAGCAAGCCTCACCGTGAGATGTTCGACCCCCAACGATTCATCGCCGCCCGCGCCCGCGCCATTGACGCTTCGGGTATCCGGCGGGTATTCGACTTAGCGGCCAAGCTGACCGACCCGGTCAACCTCTCAATCGGGCAGCCCGACTTTGACGTGCCCCAACCGATCAAAGATGCCACGGTCCAGGCGATCCAGACCGGCTTCAACCGGTACACCGTCACCCAAGGCGCCCAACCCCTGCATGACAAGGTCGCGGCCCAGATCGACCAGGAGCTGCCCGGCTGGTCCCGACACGGGGGCGATGGGTTTGGCACGCTGATCACCAGCGGCGTGTCGGGGGCGCTGGTGCTGACGCTGCTTAGCTGCGTGGGGCCGGGCGACGAGGTGCTGATACCCGACCCCTACTTTGTCATGTACAAGCACCTCGTGGCGCTGGCCGGTGCGACGCCGGTCTATATCGACACCTACCCCGACTTCCAGCTCACCGCCAATCGGCTCGAGCCGCACATCACCCCACGCGCCAAGCTGCTGCTGCTGAACTCGCCATCCAACCCAACGGGTGTGGTCGCGTCCAACGCGGTGTGTGGGCAGGTGGTGGCGTTGGCCAAGCAACACAACCTGCTGATCGTCTCGGATGAGATCTACGACCGATTCTGCTACGACCACGACCCAGCCGGCGGAGACGGCGGCCCAGCAGGATCAACCCGCTGCCCCACACCCGCGGCTTACACCCAGAACCTGCTGCTGCTACGCGGGTTCTCCAAGACCTACGCCATGACCGGGTGGCGCTTGGGCTACGCCGTGGGGCCAAAGCCGATCATCGAGCAGATGACCAAGCTCCAGCAGTACTCGTTTGTGTGCGCTCCGTCTATGGTGCAGATGGGCGGCGTGGTGGCGATGGGCGTGGATGTTACCCCGTACGTGAACGCCTACAAAAAGAAGCGGGACCGGGTTATCGCACGCCTATCGGGGGTGTACGAACTGACCCCGCCTAACGGGGCATTCTACGCGTTCCCACAGGTGCCCCCTTACCTGGGCCTCACCGGGACGCAGTTTGTGGAGCGCGCGGTGCAGAAGGGGCTGTTGATCATCCCCGGGTCGGTCTTTAGCAATCGGGATACCCACTTCCGCATCAGCTTCGCCTGCGACCCCGAAACGCTCGACCGCGGCCTGGACCTGCTGCTGGAGCTAGCCGCGGGGTGATCCCGGGTCTGCCCGTGTCCCATCTGACCCTGTGGGGGGGGTGATTGCCACGGGCCCCAGCAGCCACGCGGTTCGGTTACGCCAGCTCTTGTTCTGCTTTGTTTTCAGCCAGATGACCCATCATCGGCCCCAGGTTCCGCATCGACTGCAAGTGCAGGTAGATCAGCTCGAGCTCATTAGTCTTGACCAGCGGCTCCAATTGATCGCCCGACAGCTTCTTGAGCCGATCCCGGTTCACCGCCCGGAAGCCGCCCAGCCTCAGCTGCTGGCCGGATTTTAAGGTTACCTGTGCCTGCATGGGCTCAAGCAGGTCTAACTCGGTTAGCTTTTTGCAGAAAGCCTGTGTCCGCATGTGCTGGCCTTGGTACTGCTTGATGAATTCCAGCATTTTTTTCAGGTAAGGCGTCCCTTCGTGATCGCCGTCGTTGAATAGGCGCTCGCCTAGCCCCTCTTGGTTGCAGCCCGAGTATTCCTCGTCGATGCACAGCATAAACTGGTTCTCGTTCTCCGGGTGCCTCGAAAACACAAACGGGTATCGCCGCACAAACGCGGGGATGTATTTCGCCTCCCACGTCCCAGCCTTGTTGACGTACCGGTTTTCGTGGTCGCGCACGCCTAAAATGACGACCGGCGTCACATCGTTCTTGCCCGCGAAGACGATCGCGTACTCAGGCGCGGCGTAGGGGAACTCACCGGCGACCAGCGGCACCGAGTTGATGTCTTGGGCAAACGAATAGTTCCCGCCGATCATCACCGACCAGTTCGCGTGTCGTTGGCTAGAGACCGGCATCACACGTTCGTAGATTAGTAGCTGTTTGCTCATGGTTCTATAGATCTCCTATTTCAAAGATTCACAAAGGTCTTTCTTTTCAAGGTCAGCACAAGCATACCGATTGTCAGGGGGGCTTGGCATCAATACCCTCCAAAGTGGGCACGCCGTTGCTTGGGGTCAAGCAGAGCAGCCCCCCAAGCCCGGATGGTCCTAAGGCTCGATGGCCACAAAGCGAGCCTCACACCAGCCACCGGTAAAATCTAAACCAATCATAACACCTGTAACGGCCCGGGGGCCACCTAGTGGGATAAAAAGTGCACCTTTGGCCTATGCGGTGGCCCAGCAATGGCGGGCTCCGGGGTGCGTATGTTACGCTACTTTCGATGCCGTGGCGTGTTGGGCTTTGTTGGTCTGGGCATCCACTCATCCGGGGAAGGTATCTTCAACGCCTGACCGGATCGCTTGCTCGAATTGCTGTGCTTTGGTGGCCCACGATTCGTGTGTGAGGCGTTGACGGGCTTGGCGCTGATGGGGTGGTGTGCCGTGGGCGGCGCGGTGTTTGGCGGCTTGGATGAATTGGTCGAGGGTGTCGACCACATCGGCTGCATCGGCCCAGGGCTCAGTCGCGGGCAGCCTGCGCACCACCGCGGGTTTCCCGGTGGCGAGGTACTCTTTGAGCTTGAGCGGCTGGATCGCTCGAGTCACGGGCAGGTCGGCGTAGGGCATGACCAAGACATCGGCGGCGCGTGCCCAAGCGGGTAGGTCTTGGTACGCGACCGGGCCGGGCGTGGCCATGTGCGCTAACGATCGTAGCTGCGGATCGGGCGATTGAGTCGGGCCGACCAGGACCAGTGTTCCGCACTGCTGAGCCAGCGCTTGGCACCACGCGGTGTCTAACCGCTGGTCGACCACCCCCCAAAACAGGAACACCGGCCGGGCCCACTGAGGGTCCCACCCAGGTGGGGCGTGAGGCGTCTCGCCTGGCGTCGCTTGCGGGGGGGGTGATGAGGCATCACCTGGTGCGCCGCCCCAATGCGCCAGGTCGATCCCATGGGTGAGCAAACTCGACTCACGGCCCATGGCCGTGATCCGCCGCTGGAGTGTGGTGGATACGGCAACGATGCGGTCGGCCTTGGCCACCAGTTGCCGCTCTAGTGCGTCCATCACCGAACCATCCAACCCAGGCCAGACCGAAAAGTCATCCACACAGTAGTACACCCACCGATCTACGCGCAGGTGCCCGATCAGGTCGGCGGTGATCGGGAGGGTGGTGATCGCGACGGTGGCTGACCCGTGGGGTGCGGGCAGATCGATATCCGTCCCGATCCGGTTTTCAGAGGCCGGTTCGTCTGCGGCAGTAGCGTTCCCGGTGTTTTTGTGTAGCCCCATGCCCGAGGGGTGTAAATTTTGATGGACGGCCTGGGCCATCTTCTTTTGGTTGAAGCGGCGTTGCCACCGGGTACGGAACCCGGGGTACATCAAGGGGGACACGGTGGTGAGGTTGGCCGGCAGCTGGGCCGGCCCACGCGTGCCTTGGAGCCACTGGCGCAGCTTGTGGGTGATTTTTCTCAGGTCACCCCACTCCAACCGAGGGAACCGGGTGCCGATCGTGTTCACCCAGAGCGTGGGGTAGCGGTCCAGCAGGTGGCGGATCAGGTGCTGGCAGCTTGACGGGTGTCGGCCCCAGTCATCTGAAAAAACGACCAGTCTCGTGTGGCCTGGTGCAGAAGCTGAATGGGCACTGAGGTTGGTGTCTAAGTCGTTTCTGTCCATGAAAATAACCCAATCAGGCTATATTTGTCGTGATCTGGGGCAATTGTTAAAGAATATCAGATAGGTATCCGAGCATAAAAGAGAAATAAGAATTCTTTATTCATTATTTGAGGGCTTTCATTGATCCCTCACCTCCATGTAGCTCATCGCCAGGTTTCTAGGTCTCAATAACTAAAGACCCCCCCTCAGCAAGGTGCCAAAGTGTGTCACTTTGGCGCCTTGCCTTTTTGCCTGGGCAAACAATCAATCGGTCAAAGATATACCCGGCCCGATCGGGTTGACGGGGTCTGGTTCGCCCGCGGCAGGGAAATCTTCGGCGTGTTTGTGATTCCCACGCGGCAAACGCATACCCGATAGGGATAACCGACGCATTCCGATAAGGAATTTGGGCTCAACCCGACGGATAAACATGATTGGAAACGTGTCGGCCCGGACTCTGGACCTACAAGCTAATCTTTTCCAGCCGTGCGTACTTGAGGATGAGCGTTTTGACGCCGGCGGTGTTGAACTCGACGCGGGCGCGGGGTTGGGAGCCGCCGGGGTGGACCGCGACGATGCGGCCCAGGCCGAACTGGGGGTGGCGGACCAGCTGCCCGGGTGAGAGCGCGTCTTGGTCATCGTCATCGTCTGGCGGTGCGGGTTCGTCGATGGCGTCGAACCGGTCGTCGTGGGTCCGATCATAGCCTTGGTCGGACACGTCGTTGGGTTGGGTGTGGTCTTTAGGCAACTCGTCGAAGAACCGGCTGGGGACAGCGGGGTGGACCTGCCCAAAGAGGGTGCGGTAGTGCGTGTGGGTCATGGCGAGGTGCTGCTGGGCGCGGGTGATGCCCACGAAGCAGAGGCGGCGTTCTTCTTCGAGCTTGGGGTTGCTGTTGTTGGCTTGGGCGTGCGGGAGCAGGCCCTCTTCAAGCCCGATCATCGCGACGGCGGGGAACTCGAGCCCCTTGGCGGCGTGGAGGGTCATGAGCGTGACCGCACCCTGGTCGGACGCCACGCCGTCGAGGTCGCTGACCAGGCTGATCTGTTCCATGTAGGCTTCGAGCTTGGCTGCGAGGGTGATTGTGTCGGGGTCGGCGTCGATTTCGTCGGTTAGTTTCTGCTCGAACTGCTGGGCGGAGCTGACCAGCTCGCCTAGGTTCATCAGGCGTTCCTGTTCGGGGTCGGACTTGTCGTGTCGGTAGTGCGATTCGAGGCCGGACTCGCGTATGACCTGCTCGACCAACCCGCGTAGCGATCGCGTGGTGTCCGAGGGTTGAGTCAGGGTTGGTTGGGGTTGATCGGTTGGTGCATCTGAAGTTGTGTCAACCGTAGCGGTGTCGGTCAGGCCGACTAGGGCCCGCCAATTGCGAAGGGTCTCGACAAACCGCGTGATCGATGCGATAGCGCGTGTGTTGAGCGCTTCGATATGGGATGCGTCTTGGAGTGCTTCGAAGAGGCGTTGGCCGCGTGCCACGGCGTGCGCTTGGACGGCTCGGACGGTGTTGGGGCTGATCCCGCGTGCGGGTGTGTTGATGATGCGGAGGAGGTTGACCTCGTCGGCGGGGTTGGCGATGACGCGGAGGTAGGCAATGGCGTCTTTGATCTCTTTGCGCTCGTAGAACGATGTGCCGCGTGCGATCTGGTAGGGGATGTTGGCGGTGCGTAGCGCGTCTTCCATGACGCGGCTGAGGCTGTTGACGCGGTAGAACACCGCCATCTGGCTCCACGGCAGCTGCTGGTCGTTGAGCGATCGGAACCATTGGAGCACCCATTGGGCTTCGTGTTGCTCGTCGTGGCAGGTGATGGTTTGGACGGGTTGGCCCGGTTCGTTTTGGGTCCACAGCGCTTTGTGTTTGCGTTGGCGGTTGTGCTGGATCAATTGGTCGGCTACGGCGAGGATCGATTGGGTTGAGCGGTAGTTCTGCTCAAGCATGACCGTTTGGGCGTCGGGGTAGTAGCTTTCGAATTCAAGGATGTTGCGGATGTTGGCCCCGCGCCAGCCGTAGATCGATTGGTCCGGGTCGCCCGTAGCGCAGATGTTTTTGTGCTGGTCAGCCAGCGCGTTGGCCAGCACGAACTGGGCGTGGTTGGTGTCTTGGTATTCGTCGATCAACAGGTATTGGTACCGGTCGCGCAGGTGGGCTAGCACATCGGGGTGTTCGCGCATCAGGGTAACGGACCGCAGCAGCAGGTCGTCGAAGTCGAGTGCGTTGTTGGTGGTGAGGATGGCTTGGTATTTGGTGTAGATCTGGCTGACGGTTCGGCTGTAGAAGTCGGTGGCGTCGGCGGCGTAGGCCTGGGGGCCCAGCAGCTGGTTCTTGGCTTGGCTGATGGTATGGAGCACCTTGGCTGGGGGGAAGTTGCTGGTGCTGATGTTCAGGGCTTTGAGCGCTTGCTTCATGGCGCTAAGCTGATCGTTGCTGTCGTAGATCGAGTAGGTGCGCGGCAGGTCGAGGATATGGGCGAACTCGCGCAGCAGCCGTGAGCAGAGGCTGTGGAAGGTGCAGACGGTGACGGCCCGGGCCTGCCGATCGGAGACTAATTGGGCCACGCGTTGTCGCATCTCGCCGGCGGCCTTGTTGGTGAAGGTGATCGCTAAAACGTTCCAGGGGGGGATGCCGACACGCAGGATCAGGTGCGCGATGCGGCGGGTGATAACGCGTGTCTTGCCCGACCCGGCGGCGGCCAGGACCAGCAGCGGGCCTTGGACGTGGGTGGCTGCTTCACGCTGGGGCGGGGTGAGGTCTTGCAGCAGCGGATCGTGATCGGGGTTGGTGGGTGGCGGGGGTGTGCTGGTGTGTTGGTGTTCGGTGTGCATCCCGGGTTCAGTTTAGCAGATGTGATGGGGGGTGTTGGTATCCGTATCGGCGGCTGTTGGGGTTTCATATCAGACCCGGATATTCACGCCACGCACCGAAGACCGTCGATAACAAACCAGATCGCTGTCCCTATCGCCATCTTGCCTATTGGCAACCGAGGTCTTGATGTCTGGCTTATTGAATACACGTTCAGACCGCGAACCAAGCTCGTGCCCATTTATTGAACTCAACGACACGCGATGCGCCGCTTCATTCACCCTCGGCCGGCTCGACCGGGCGTTTGGGGTCTGCCTCAACCAGCACCACACCTGCCCGATCTACCACAGGATTCGACACCAACAGGCCCGCCTCACCTGCATCACGCCCCTTGCCGCCCCCGTTTCAGCAGGCCACTGCCATGAACCCTCCAACTGTGGATGACGCGCTGCACGGGGCGATCCAAGATTTTCTGAGTTACTGCCGCATCGAATGCGGCTTCGCCCCCGCCACAATCGATGCGTATGGGGCCGACCTGCATGAGCTTATCCAGTGGATGCAGACCCACGAGCTGACCGGCTGGCCGCAGCTGCGTCTCTCGTCGATCGCCCAGCACATGCGCTGGTTAGAAGACCGTGGGTTGGCTGTCAGCTCCATCGCCCGCCACGTGGCGACGATCCGCGTGTTTTGTCGTTTTCTCGAATCCACCGGGGTGATCACCGACAACCCCGCGCAGCTGCTGTCTCAGCCCCGCCAATGGCAGACGATCCCCGATGTCTTAGGCACCCATCAGATCCATCAGCTGCTCAACGCCCCCAAGCCTTCTGACACGATGTACCGTCGCGATGTGCTGATGTTGGAGCTGCTCTACGCCTGTGGGCTGCGCGCCAGCGAGCTAGCCAACCTGGACTGCAAAAGTGTCCATCTTGATTTGGCGGTGGTGTCGGCTGTGGGCAAGGGCAACAAGGAACGGATCGTCCCGATCGGCCGACCCGCGCTGGACGCCGCAGATCATTATCTGAAGCGGCACCGCCCCAAGCTGGTTCGGGCCGACCGCCCCACCGATCGGCTGCTGCTGTCACGCAACGGCGGGCCGCTCACGCGCGTCGTGGTGTGGCAGATCGTCGGCAAGCACGCCCGCCGCGCGGGCCTACACGGCGTGCACCCCCACACCCTGCGTCACTGCTTTGCGACCCACCTGCTAGCCGGCGGAGCTGACCTGCGCGTGGTCCAAGAACTCTTGGGCCACGCCAACATCAACACCACCCAGGTCTACACCCACGTCGACGCCAGCCGGCTCAAAACCGTGATCCAAAACCACCACCCCCGGCCGTGACGCGAAAAGATATTCGATCAAGCGGACTGTCGATCAGGTGATCCGTTTGGCCTCAGCGCAAAGCCCACTTACGTCGGGAAGTCATGCCCATTCCCGTCATCGCCAACACGATCAGCACGCCCGACGACGGTTCGGGGATGAATTCGCCGTCGGTCAGCGCGGTGAATTGGGTTTCACCACCGATGCTCGAAAATTCAAACTGGAACCCGGGTGCCAGGTTCAGGATGTTGATCTGGTCAAAGCTCTCGGTGGTCAGCCCGTCGACCATGATCAGGTCAAAGCTCTGCCCGGCTTGGGGGGCGAACCCGTCGATGAACACGATGTCCAACACCCCGTCGAGCACCGCGTCCCCGGTGACGATCAGCTGGTCGTATTCGTCACCAACACCAAGCCCCCCGATCTCCATGACCAGCGTCCCGTCGGGGCCTTGGATGTAGTCGCCTTCGATCGTCAGCGTCCCGGGTGAATTCCCGACGACGACGCTTCCCCCGAAGTTGCTCACCCCACCAGATCCCGAGGGTGTGAATATAAATCCCGAACCCGCGAGTATCCCATCATTTCCCACACGCACCCTCCCGGGAATCGACGAGATCGTGCCAATCGTGACAGCACCGCCATCGGCCACCTGTAGCTCACCATGATCCATGGTGATCCCCACGCTGGCCGCGAGCAGGCTGCTTGGATTATTGACGAAAACCCTGCCAAGTGAACCGATGTTGACCGCACCCGTGGTGATGAGCCCTCCGCTATTGTTCTCGACAATCCCCGCTGGGTTGACATCCAGCACCCCAAGCGACACATCGACGATACCCCTATCGGTGACCAACAGGCTCCCAAACTCACTGACGATCAATCGCAGTTCAGCGGTGAGCTTGCTCGTGGAACCGGCTACGGTGATCAAGCCATGGCCCCCGGGGATCTCCGGGTCGGAAATATTGACTAGCTGCGCGGTCGCTTGGGCTCCGTTGAAAATCGATAGGGTCCCGATCCCAGCGAGCCCGACGTTGATCTCCGCGGCGTTGACCTGGGTGCCCGGGCTGATGACCACCACATTGCCCTCTTCGTCGATGTTATTCGATAGTTCGCCCACACTCAGCGAGGCGTTGAGCGTGGCCCCGTTCGATACAAGAAGCTCCCCCTTGCCTTTTCGGCTGACGGTGACCCGCGCAGGGGTGTTTAGACCGCCCCAGACCGTCCCGGCTCCGTCGATTACCAGCTGCCCAATCGAGCCTGAATTCTCACCCACGACCACACTGTCGATACTCACCTGCGATCCACCGTCAGCGTTGACCCGCCCCTTCCCGTTGCGACCGATCGCCAGGTCAGCGGCATGCAACTTACCGTTATTGACCGTGATCACACTTTCCGTGCTCTCGTTAGGCGAGTTCAACTGGCCCGAAAATAGTTTGAGCTCACCCCCATCACTGATATTGATCTGCCCAACGGCCTGTTCCCCGACAAAAAGGTTGCCCACGTCCCACATCGACCCGGCCCCTTGGATCCTGGCCGTGGCAATCCCCGATCCGTTCGCAGCCGATGGCCCGTCGACCTTGGCTTGGGTGCTGGTCATCGTGCCCCCGTCTTTGATCAGCAGGGAAGTGCGGGCTTGGATGTCCGTAAGCGCCTGGTTGTTAAACGGTCCAGCCACCGGGAAGTCGACGTGCCCAACGAATGCCTGGCCTTCGTGCGTTACCCGTCCGTTGGCCCCGACAACCAGCTGGTCCGCCAGCAACCCGTGTTCCGCAAGTGTCCCAACGGCATTGCCGGTAAACACGTGCAACGATGCGGGTGATCCGCCCGACGTGGAAATAAGAGCCCGATTCACGTGATAGCGAAAGGCTTCAGACCGCAGACTCATCTGCCCGTTGAGGACTTGCGCCGTGGTGGTTCTGGCATTTTGGTCGAGGGTGACCGTGTAAGCGCCCTGGCGGCTAAAGAACGCGGTCTTGCCCGAGTCGGGCACGGTCTGCGGGTCCCAGTTGGACGCTAAAGACCACGTCCCGCTGCTGGTGTTCCAATGGATCTGATCGGGGCTGGGACCGAACGTCACCGTGTACTGGAATGCTGAACTCCAGCTGCCCCGAGTCCCCTCTCCATTCGCCTTCCCCAAAGAGGAAAACCCTAAAGTGTCGGTACTGTGGATAGAATGATTGCCCGCTGTGATGACGCCTTGGCTGGTCACCGGTTGCCCCCCGACGCCCCTGACCACCTGAATTTGATCACTACCCACATACAACAAAGGACGATTAGTAACAAAAGGAGAAACGGTTGCTGTTCCCGAGGCAACGACGCGGTATGGAGTATCCACGTCGAACATAAGATTGACTTGAAGCCTAGTTTGACTGAAAGCATCAACGAGTATCTCCGTGTATTTCCCATTCGAATCGACTGGGCCATTCCCAGACCTGCTCAATGTCCCAGAATATGAGAACGACGAGATGATCGATGGGGTGTCCAGGTCCACCAACCCGAAGCTCGTGGTCAACCCGGCACTAGCGTTCGCTGAGGCGCTGTCAAGTGAGGCTGAGGCTCGGGGCGATGCGCTAAATGTAGTTGTGATGCCTTCGGGTATCGAGACGCTATCGGAATTGAGCATCCCCCTGTTTGGGCGCTTGAAATCATACCTCCCGTTGCCGATCGGTTCTCTTTCTAAAACTAAGGTCCTGACACCAACTCCTCCGGACATACCTGTAATCTCGACCGCCCCAAACGCCGATCCGGACCCGAGCTGGACGATAAGACTCAATACAAGGGTTACCGGGATCCAACTCAGCCGCTGGGGACGACCTTCTGCGATACGACGACACGGGGATACGAAACGACTCATCGATGCTTCCTCTCTGTAATAGACCTATTGGCTACCGGTTGAACTTCCATTGACCCTCCCCGCGAACGATGGGAAAGGAGCTTGAACGTATATCCATGCACTAATGTTGATTTCTTTCTCTATGTCTACCCCGGGATCTCGTCTCCACAGCGATACCCCGCCGGGCTGGAACACCGTCGTTGATGAGATGTCAAGTGGATACGAATCCCCACCTTTCTGGCACGTTGGACGCTTCGCCCCTCCAGGCTTCCTCGCAGCGAAACGGTTGCGGCTAGCAGCTTACCCGACCACCGTCCAAGACCACCCGCCGCATTTTCTCACTATCGAATGACTAAAATCCTATTGGATATCGCCGCCCACTTCAAATCTCTCGGGCTCCCAAGCGATACCCTCACGGACAAACAAGTTCTTATACGCATCTGGATTATTTTGTGGCGACCCACTTGCTGGCGGGCGGGGCAGGCCTGCGCATCGTCCAAGAACTCTTAGGCCATGCCAACATCAACACCACCCAGGTCTACACCCATGTCGACGCTACTCGGCTCAAAAGCGTGATCCAAAACCACCACCCCAGGCCGTGATGCGATAGGAAGGCCGTATATCCCCGCCCCAATGGCGTCCGTGGACAACCAGGAGAAGTGTAATTTTTACTGTGGGAATGAGATTTTTTCTTGAGAGGCTTTTGCTTTAAAAGAAAGCAAAAGATTTGTAATCAAAGATTTGCTGATCTTACCGGCTTTGTCTTTGAACCCTTTTTCAAGGAAATCAGAAAACCCTTCGGTAATCGACAGTTCATCTTGATAAGGGTGGTAGAACCCCATCGACCATTCTGGAAACAATCGTTGGGTGATCGGCCACTGGAGATGTACGATCAGGAATGTATGCCGATCATCATGACAAATTTTGTTATAATACAGATCCTCTACTGTTTTTCGTGGCCCTTCAAGAACCTGCATGAAAGATTGCGGGTAATAAAGCAATAGGCCCGTAATATCGTGTTTTATATTGAACGTTCTGGATGTCTCAAGGATTTGAGTTAAGTCTTCTAATTGCATTTCCCTGGTCGCTTCGCTGGTGTACAACAGCGTATAAAGCTCTTCATGGATAATGATTGGGCTATCAGATAGCATTGTACTTCTCTAGAAAAAATACACGCCTAATGTGGCCTATCAGAGAATCAATGGCTCCTCGCCTAGTAGGCTTTTACGCTCAACGGCTCTTGCGCTTGCGCTTCTTGCGTGGGGGTGGGGCTGATTTTTTCGGTGGGGCCTCGGTGTTGCTTCCCGAAGCACGGCGCTGGCGGCGGCTCATGGGTCGTGACGGCTCTGCCCCCGCCCGCTGGGCGGCATCCTGGTCGGCCTGCTGCTGCTCGGTGCCGGCCACAGCTCCACGCACCGCGTTGTCGGGTGCGGCGTGTTGGGCCTGCTGTTCGTTATACACGCTACGCTGCTCTACATTCGCGGTGAGCTTGGCGCGGAAGATCAGCTCCGTCACTCGGTCACGCACGGTGCGACGCATCTGCTCGAACTGCGAAGCACCCTCGCGTTTGTACTCGATGCGCGGGTCGCGTTCGGCGTAGCCACGAAGACCCACCGAGTCCTTGAGCTGGTCCATCGCGTACAGGTGGTCCTTCCAGCTGGCGTCTAAGATCTGAAGCAGCACAAACCGTTCGAGCTGGGTTAGCTCGGCACGCAGCAGGGTTCGGCCTTTTTCGATCAGCAGATCGCGGCGGGCAGCGGGGTCGGCCGGGTCGAGCTGATCGGCTTCGATGGGTTGGGTGAAGCGTTTGCTGGCCCACGCGGCCAGGTCTTCGGGTTTGGGGTGTTGTTCGATGGCTTGGTCGATCTGTTGTTCAAGCTTGCCTTCTTGGAGCCATTGCTTCGAGGCGGCCAGCAGCTTTTCCTGGATCTCGCGTGTGGGGATCTTGGCTACTTCCTCGGGTGTCCAGCCCATCTCGTAGCGTTGGTTGGCCCACCCCGCGAGCTGCTGGGCGGCCCACGGACCGTCTTGCTGGGCGGCTTGGAAGACCATCTCGAGCACAAAGTGGACCGGGTAGGCTACCTCGCGTTCTTGGTAGGCGGCGCGGGCCTGCTCTAAGGTGTGTTGCGTAACTTTTTCGTTGTCTAGCTCGGCGAGTTGTTTTGGATCCAGCTCGACCCCGAATTTGTTGCGGGCCCACTCGGCCAGCTGGTGCTGAGCGTAATGCGTCTCTAAGAACTTGGCTACACCCGCAAGGTCTTTCCGATCGATCTGGTCGTTGGCCGCCTCGATCAACCGGGACTGAACCTCCGTGGGGTTCATCTGACGCAGCTGGTTTTGCTTCAGATCGACGCTGAACCGGCTCATCGCCCACTGGCTTAAGCCACGCAGGTCCCACTCCTCGCTGGGCAGGTCGTTCGACATGTACTCACCGAGTGTGACATCGACGATCTGCGCCACCTCGGCGCGGGCTTCTTTGCGGATCTGATCGTGTAAATAGGGGATCTCATCGACCCGAAGCTTCCCGGGCTCGACGCTGATATCCAATGTCTGGCGGCACCACTCGGCGATCTGGGTGGGCACGTAGTCGGGGTCAAGGTAGAGCGCTGCGGCGTCATCGACGGCGTCGGCGATGTAGCCGAAGATCAACCCCTGCACGTCCCGGCCCTCGAGCACCTCCTGGCGGATGCCGTAGAACGTGTTGCGCTGATACTCCATCACCTCGTCGTATTCGAGCAGGTTCTTGCGGATCTCGTAGTTGCGCTCCTCAACCTTGCGTTGGGCGCGTTCAACGCTCTTGGTGATCCAGCGGTGCTCGATGGCGTCACCTTCCTTCATACCCAACTTGGACAAAGCGGCCATGGTGGTTTTGCCGGCGAAGAGCTTCATCAGATCGTCTTCAAGCGAGATGAAGAACCGGCTCGACCCGTGGTCGCCCTGGCGCCCCGCGCGGCCACGCAGCTGGTTGTCGATCCGCCGCGATTCGTGTCGCTCGGTCCCCACGATGTGCAGCCCGCCCATCTGCTCGATATGGGTAAACACCGCCAGCCGATGCAGCATGAACTGCGGAGCCTGGTCCAGCAGATCCCGGCATTGCTCGAGGGACATTTTTTTAGCCTTGGCCGGCTCCACAAAAGCGTGTTCTTGCACCCACGCCTGCAGCAAGCGTAATAACACGTCGTTGTCTGACATGGCCGTGACGTCTTTTGGATTCAACCCAAGGTGAGCCTGCGTCTGGTGGCGGTAAGACATGGCCACGAGCTGCTCGTCGGGTATGTCTGGTTTAGCGTCTTTGGGCAGCAGGTTGCGCACCTGCCAGTGCCGGATCAACGCGGCGCGGTCGATGGGTGTTAACTTGATGTCGGTGCCCCGCCCGGCCATGTTCGTGGCGATCATCACCGCGCCAAGCTGCCCGGCGTTTTCGACGATGTGGGCCTCGCGCTCGTGCTGCTTGGCGTTGAGCACCTCGTGCTGGATGCCCATCTTCTTGGTGAGCATCTGGGACAGGCCTTCGGAGTTTTCCACACTAGTCGTGCCCACCAAAACCGGGCGCCCCACGTCGTGCACGCGCTTGATCTCGTCGAGGATCGCGGCCCACTTGTCTTTCTGTGATAAGAAAATCAGGTCGTCACGATCATCGCGGATCACCGGCAGGTTGGTGGGGATACACACCACGTCGAGGTTGTAGATCTCGTTGAATTCGGTCGCCTCGGTGATCGCGGTGCCGGTCATCCCCGCCAGGCGTTTGAAGAGCTTGAAGAAGTTCTGGATCGTGACGGTGGCTAGCGTCTGGGTCTCTTGCTTGATCTGGACGTTTTCTTTGGCCTCGACGGCCTGGTGGAGCCCATCGGACCACTGCCGGCCGATCATCAGCCGCCCGGTGAACTCGTCGACGATGATCACCTCACCGCCTTGGACCACGTAATCTTTGTCGCGTTTGTAGATCACGTGGGCGCGTAGCGCGTTTTCCAGGAGGTGGGGAAAGTCCATGTTATTGCCCACATAGAACGACCCGATGCCGGCTTCTTTCTGGGCCTCGGCGATACCCTCGTGGGTGAGGTGGGCGGCTTTCTTCTCGCGCTCCAGCTCGTAGTACTGGGTGTACTGGTCGCGGTGGGCTTCCAGGTCGGGCAGCTCCTCTTGGAGCTCTTTCATCTGCTGGCGCATGTCGGCGATCTTGGCTTTCTCGCGTGCGTTGCGGATGTCGCCCTCGAGGCCCTTGATGGTCATCGTGGCTTTTTGCACCTCGGCGTCGGCCGCGTCCCACTGGCGCTGCTTCTGCATCAGGTGGCGGGCGATCGTGTCGGCCAGCCCGTAGCGCGGCGCGTCGTCGTGCGCGGGGCCGGAGATGATCAGCGGTGTGCGGGCCTCGTCGATCAGGATCGAATCGACCTCGTCGATGATGCAGAAGTCGCGGTGCTTCTGGACCTGCTCAGCGGTCGATAGCTTCATGTTGTCGCGCAGGTAATCGAACCCGAACTCGCTGTTCGTGCCATAGACCACGTTGCACTCATAGGCCTGTTGCTTGGCGTCGGGCGGCTGCATGTGGAACGGATGGATCGCCGCGACGGTCAACCCCAGGTGGTAGTAGAACGGGAAGACCCAGTCGCGGTCACGCTGCACCAGGTAGTCGTTGACGGTCACGACATAGCACTGCAGCGACTCGAGGCAGGCCAGGTAGCAGGCCAGGGGCGCCACGATCGTCTTGCCTTCCCCGGTCTTCATCTCGGCGATGTTGCCTTCGGCCAGCACCATCCCGCCGATCATCTGCACATCGAACGGCCGGGCGCGGAAGGGGGGGCGGCTCTTGGGGAAGAGCTGGCGCACGGCTTCGTAGATCGCGTTGGGGATCGGCACCTGCTGCCAACCGGGCACCGGTTCGGAGCAGCCGGGCTCCTGAACCGGCGGGGTATGAGCGGCCTGCTGGGCCACCTGCTCGTAGGTGCTTTGCAACGGAGCCGGCAGCTGGGTGGGGTCGAACCCGCTGTCGGGGTTGAAGATGTTGCGGATCCCCACCGATCGGTCCATGACTTCGCGCGCGGTGGCCAACGCCTCGGGCATGAACGCAGCGAGTTTATCGCCCTGGGAAACCCGCTTCTGGAATTCGTCAGACTTCAGCCGCAGCTGGGCGTCGGTGAGTTGGCGGATCTCGGGTTCTAGCGCATTGATCTGCTCAACACGCCGGGTATATGCCTTGACCAACCGCTCGTTGCGCGAGCCGAAGACCTTACGGAACACTTGGGTCACTGCGGTGACGACCATAGTTAGCCTCTTGATTCATCCTTGGCTACAGGCCCCCATCGGGCGTGAGATTGCTGCCGCTAGCGGGTGGTGGGCTATAGAGTAATAGCCTGGGTTGGGATCAAAATAACAGTTATTCTTGTTTTTCAACAACGCCCCAAGCCCTATTGCCCGCATAAATTATGGCTTGCACTTAAGTTGAATGAATGTAATCAAAACAATGATGATTCGGTATGCTTATGTCAATTGGGTATATTTTACCCGAGCCGTATGGTAATATATTATTAAAGGGTATGGTTGTGATTGGCGTGGGGGGTATGGGAGACCATGCTTGATTGGGAGACAGGGTCCTTTCTAACACAGGAGCGTGAGACCTCCGCCTGGCCCGTTTCAGTAAACCGCCGTCGCCAATCGACCGATAAAAGGTTATGGTAGATATTGACCCACCCGTCAATCACTTCATGGGAGCCAGACATGGCTTACCGCCCCAATAACACACGCATAAGGGCCGGCTTTACCCTGGCTGAAACCGCGGTCATTATCACGGTCACCGCGGTGGTGGTGGCGCTGCTGCTGCCCGCGGTTAACCGCAGCCGCAACCAAGCCCGGGCGGTGCAGGGCCTAGCCAACCTGCAACAGATCGGCCAGCTGATTCAATCCTACGTCGCAAGCAATAACGGCACGTACCCCATCGGCTTTAATACAGACACATTTGATTTACCGCCAGTTGACTCCGATTGGTCTTTAATCCTCAACAGCTACACATCTGGTGGGCCGAATAACTATGAGGCGTTTGGGGACTTTGATCCCGACAATCCCGACACGACCGGTCCACAAATACTCTCCATTTTCCGTGACCCCAACGCGGCGTTCCCCAATGAAGGCTTCCTGCACTACTCGGCCCACCCGATCTTGATGATCGACGCGGCACACACCACCAATCCCGCTGTGGATCTGGTGCCTTACAGGCTCTCACGCATGCGCCGGCCCGGGGAAATCATCCTGGTGATGGACGGCACGCAGAACCCTAACCACCCCACGGTGAGATACTCCACCTTCGCGACGGCGTTGAACATCGATAATGGATCACTTTACCCCAATGTTCCCAGTAAGCCGACTTCTGAAAGATACATCCCCTACATCGACGATAACCCCGCGACAAACAACGACCCGATCAACCCCGGGCTCAATACCGATGGCGATGACAACCTCGGCAACATCCGCTGGCGTCAACTAAACGACACCGCGGCCAACTTCTTATTCGCCGATGGCGCTGCCCGGACCCAACGGCCCGATCAAGTCAGGAAACGCAACATCCGCGTCGATCGGTAGAGATCGGGCTTGATCCCTCGCCTCTCACCGCTGGGTTGTATGCGCGTCGCGTAGGGTCCGCCATCTGCGGACCACGGATCCCCGGCAGCGTTGAGCTTGGCGTGGCCCGCGGCGTCGCGGACCCTACCAGAGAGCCCCGCTTCTATTACCCCGCCCATCACAGATCGACCCATCGGGTATAGAATAGGTGGCTTACGATCAAAGCGATCGGGCCACCGAGTGAGCGACCAATGGGTTTAGATCGATACCCTCTCATCCATGGGAGACACCGCACGCAGAGATGGGGCTACGGGATAGCGCTGCTCGCCCTGCTGCTGTGGGGCTGCAACCGCAAGATCGATCAGCCCGGACCGGCGCCACCGCCACCGGCGTACACCGGGCCTGCGTTCCTCCACGGCACCGTGGGGTCGATGACACGGGTCCAGGGCTACCACCCCTTGCTGGTCAGCGGGTTTGGGCTGGTGGTCAATCTCAATGGGGCAGGCTCGGCGGAGGTGCCCGCTTATCTGCGTCAATGGCTGATCAACGAGATGCGCAAAAAAGGCGTGGGCAGCCCCACCATGGGCATGCAAGGGGTCTCACCCGATCAACTCCTAGCCAGCCCCAATACCGCGGTGGTGGTCGTGCAGGGGCTGATCCCACCCGGGGCGATCAAAGGCTCACGCTTCGACGTCTTAGTCAGCAGCATGCCCCAGACCCAGACGACCAGCCTCGAAGGCGGGCGGCTGTGGACCACCGACCTATCGGTTAACGGCGACGACCCCGCCATGCGGTTTACCCACAGGCTCGCCACGGCCAGCGGGGTGATGTATATCAACCCCTTCGACAGCCAGACCCCCGAAGCCCAACAACGCCAGCTGCGACGCCAGGCCGTGGCGATCTCAGGGGGCGTGGTCACCCAGCCCCGGAAGGTCGAGCTGATCCTCAACCAACCCAGCTGGCAGCGTAGCCGATTGATCGCCGATCGCATCAACGAGCGGTTCCCCAAGGCTCCAACCGATCGGTTTGAGACCGCCGTCCCGATCAACGACGCCCGGATCAACCTGTTTATCCCCAGCCGATTCGGGGGACGAGAAGCGGTCCTGCTGGATCGGATCAACCACCTGTTCGTTCAACGGTCGGCTCTGTTTGAGCAGGCCAAGGGCCAGCAGCTGGCGGACCTGCTGGTCGCCCAGCCCCGGTATGGTTCCAACATCGCGCTGGCGTGGGTGGCGATGGGCAAGACCGTGCTGCCGATCATCCGCAACTACTACGCATACGCAGACCTCAAAGTCCGGCTGGCGGCACTGGAAGCCGGAGCCAAGCTGGCGGATGAAGCCGCCACCACTCATCTGGCCCAGCTGGCCGGGCAAGCGGACCCTCAATGGCGTACCCATGCAGCCAAGCTGCTGGTCCACCTGCCACACAGCCTACGCGGCGCCAGGACGCTGCATGCGCTGCTCAACGATGAGGACCGATCCGTCCGCCTCGCCGCCTATGAATCACTCGCCGCCATCAACGACCCCTCGATCCAGCGTCAGGCGATCGATGGGGTCACCCCCGATCGGTTCAAGTTTGCCCTGGACTTGGTCCCCGCGACCCGGCCGTTGATCTATATCGCCCAGAACCGTGTCCCCAGATTGGTGATCTTCAACCCGATGCTGGCGTTGGAACCGCCGTTCTTTACCAAGCTCTGGGGCAATCGGCTGATGCTACGCGCTACAGACGAAAACCAACCCGTGACCGTGTTCTACCAGCAACCTAATCAAGTCGAAGGCCAGGCCTATGAGGTCGATTCGACGCTGGCCGAGGTGATTTACCTCTTGGCCCACCGCCCAACGGTCAGCAGCCCTGCCAACGGCCTAGATCTGTCTTATGGCCAGGTGGCCAACACGGTCTATCAGCTTTGCGATCAGGGCATTGTCGACAGCGATATCCAGCTACAGATCAGCCCCCTAGCCGAAGCGATTGCCCGCCATCAGCAACGCGACCAGCAGCGTGCACGGCCCGAAACCCTGCAAGAACAACCGATCATCCCCCACTAACCGCGGGTATCGCGTCGGTCGCCCTGCAGAGGCGAGGGGGGCTCAATGCCGAACCAGATTACCCGTCTTGGATCAGTCTTCGACAAGCCGACTGTCCGCGGCAGGGAAATAAGCGTTATTTTTATGTCCTCAACGCGGGATTTTCATATGTGGTGCGTCGATTTGAACCTTATTTCTTCAGGATGACCGAAGATCTCTAGCGTTTCTGTGACTCCGCCGCGGCAGACTCGTACCCGATGGGTATCATGCCTATGATTTTGTATACACTGGTTGTTTGGATGAACTCCGTGTTTGAGCCTCGCCGACCCGGTCGGGCGGTTGGCGAGACGTGAAACCATTTAGCCTGACGACATCCCAATCGCGTCCAGCGGGCCAAAACCACTTAGGTTGAACAACCGTGTGGTGGGCGCTGTATCGTTTGTGGCTGTCCATTGACACGGAGTCTCCCCATGCCGGGATTGATTACCCCCCTGCCGGTCATGCTCGAACAGCAAGAAGACCGCGACCGCTACGCCCAGCTAGAGCCGCCCAAGACGATTGTCTGCCGTTATGGCTACCTGAAACAGATCGCGGAGCTGCCCTACGACGGCCCAGCCAAGCCCGGGTGCGGCACGAAGCTGGTGATCCGCACGAAGCGGGGGATCGAGCTGGCGGAGATGCTCACGACCACCTGCGGCAACGCCGGGTGCGGCAAAAGCGTCACGCGCAAACAGATGCTCGAATACATCGAAGCCTCGGGCGGCAAGAACTACCCGTTCACCACCCAGGGCCGGGTGCTGCGCATCGCCACCGTCGAGGACCTTACCGAGCAGAGCAGGCTCGATAGCCGCAAGCGCGAGATGATCCGGTTTACCAAATCGATCATCCAAGACATGAAGCTGCCCATGGGGCTGATCGAGGTCGAGCTACTACTGGGCGGTGAGCGGATTATTTTTCACTACAGCTCGCAGAACTGGGTGGACTTCCGAGAGCTGGTGCGTCGCCTGGCGTCGGAGTATCAGACCCGGATCGAGATGCACCAGGTCAATGCGCGCGACGAGGCGCGTCTGGTCGCGGACTACGAGAAGTGCGGCCAGCACTGCTGCTGCAAGCAGTTCCTCAAGGTGCTCAAGCCGATCTCGATGCGGGCGGCCAAGGTCCAGAAAGCCACGCTGGACCCCACAAAGATCTCTGGTCGGTGCGGGCGGCTGATGTGCTGCCTGCGGTACGAGGACCAAACGTACGAGACGCTCCGCAAGCGGCTGCCCCACAAGCAGACGCGGGTGATGACCGACGACGGCCCGGGGACCGTGGTGGATACGCAGATCCTCACGCAGCTAGTCTTGGTGCGGCTAGACAGCACCGAAGGCAGGGCGGCGTTCCCGCTAGAGAACATCCAGAAGCTGACCAAAGAGCAAGACGCGGCACTGCGTCAGCAGGCCCAAGAGGCCGCCGCCGCTGCCGCGGCTCATCCCAAGCCACGCACCCGCCGCGCCGCTGCGCCCACCAAGCCCGTGGTTACCGCCGGGGCCGCCGTGACGGACCCGGTCACAGCCTCACCAAACCCAAACCAAGACGAGGTTTCATCGGGCAACAAGAAGCGCCGCCGCCGCAGACGCCGCCGCAGACGCCGCGGCCCAACCGAGTCTGGCGATACGCCGCTCTCAGACCCACAGCCGCCACAAACCAGTGGCGCCGAGGGAGAAAATCGTGATCGGTAGGGTGGATCAAGCGTTGTCCAAATGGTTTGTTTAGGCCCGACCAGGAGGGGTCGGCGGCAGGCCGGGGCGAGGAAAGGGCTATTCTTTCTTTGGGTATCCCTGACGCAGTCATTTCATACGCGATGCGTATCGGCCCGCCTCCTATGATTGACTCCAACCAATCATACCGTAATAATCATTTGGGCTGATACCCGGTCCCAGGTCAATCGCATCCGGGATCGGCGTGCACTGAGCGGATAGCCCGTTGTTGCGTAGAACCGCCTTGACAGCTCAAAGTTAGGAGACAGTCGGATGACCAATCATCGATCTGGGGCTTGGATCGGGTCAATCCTCAGGATGCGATTGCCCTGGATACCCGCCCGGATGCGTTGACGGTAAGCCGACCGTTCACGGCGGTGAAATCCCCGGTGCTTTTGTGTTCCCAAGGGGATCGTTTCCGACGCGATTGGTATGATGCGTATGGATCATAAGGTCGGTGATTCGATCAGCGGAAAATCTACGGTGGAAAGGATTTTGACTCCAACCATCCTTTGAGCGGGAGAGAATCAAACAATATAAGATCCAGCGTTAAATCTAACCAATACCGATGTGTGCCCATGCTTTAGCCCAATGGTCGGGCGGGAGGGTTGGGCTTGCCACGCATGGACGTGTTTTATATTTACTTCTTCTTTCAATAAAGGATACACAAGATGGATGACCTCAATGCACTGATCACGCAATACGCGATACGGGTGATAGGCGTGCTGGTCCTGATCATCGTGGGGTGGATCGTGGCAGGCTTTGTGGGGAAACTGGTAGCACGCAGCTGCGAGCGGGCCGATTTTGATCTGACGCTAAGCAAGTTCTTCGCCAAGATGGCGCGTTGGGCGATCCTGGTCTTTGTGTTGCTGGCGTGCCTGAATCTGTTTGGGGTCAACACGACCAGCTTCGCGGCGGTGCTGGCGGCGGCCGGCCTGGCGGTGGGGCTGGCGCTGCAGGGCTCGCTATCCAACTTTGCCGCCGGTGTCATGCTGCTGATCTTCCGCCCCTTCAAAGTCGGTGACGTGGTAAATGTCTGTGGGCAGACCGGGAAGGTCCACGAGATCGAGCTGTTTACCACCACCATGGACACATTCGACAACCGGCGGCTGATCCTGCCCAATGGGTCGGTGTTTGGCGCGACGATTGAAAACATCACCTACCACGACACCCGCCGTGTGGATGTCTCGGTCGGCGCCGAGTATTCAGCCGACATTGATCAGACCCGATCGGTCCTCGAAGAGGCGGCTAAGAACGTGCCCGATATCCTGGAAGACCCCGCTCCACAGGTCGTGTTGGTCGAGTTGGGTGCGTCTTCGGTTGACTGGAAGGTGCGTGTCTGGTGCAACACCGCAGACTTCTGGGGCGTCAAAGAAGCCGCCACACGGGCGGTCAAAGTCGCCCTGGACCAAGCGGGCATCGGGATCCCCTTCCCACAGATGGATGTCCACGTGGATGGTGGCCTCACGGGTCAATCTTAGAACCATATAATCTTAGCGAGCACTGCTTTGGAGGGGGGGTGGGATGTATCTGTCTACCACTAGCTTAAGGAGCTTATCGTGTCTGGGAAGTTTCGCTTTACAGGTCTTGCGATATCGACCGTGACCATCGGGGTGCTGACCGTTAGCGCTGTGGCAGACGAATTGGTGCTGGCCGATGGCAGCCGGTTGGTCGGGCAGGTCCAGACGATGGCCGATGGCAAGGTGGTGATCAGCACCGACTTCGCCGGGGACATGACCCTCGAGATGGACCGGGTCCGCGGGATCACCACCGACAAGCCGATGTCGATCCAACTGGATCGCGGCAACTCCGTCGAAGGGGCGTTGCGCTACTCCGCAGACGGCCAGCAGCAGGTCGTGGCTGCGTCGTTGGGTGCTCCCCTGAACGTAGAGCTAGGCCGGCTCTCGGCGATCTGGGCCGCGGGCCAGGACAGGCCCGATCTCGGTGCGCCCACCCAAGAAGATCAAAACCCCTGGACCGTCAAGCTGCAGCTGGGCGTGGATGGCCAATCGGGCAACACCGATCGCTTTTCGATTAACGGCCAGGCGGATTTCTTGCGCACCCTGGACGCTGAGCGGCTGCTGCTCTACGCCAAGGTGCGGACCTCCCATGAAAACGGGGACGACACCACCAAGGAATTCATTGCGGGGATCAGCCTCGAGCACGACATCGATGACCGGTGGTTTGGGTTTGGCAAGATCGAGTATGAAAGGGATAAATTCGAAAACTTGAACTATCGGATCACCGCAACCACCGGCTTGGGTTATTTTGTCATCAAAGAGGCGGAGGAAGAATGGAAGTGGCGTGGCGGCGTGGGCTTTCAGATCGAGGACTTCGCCCCCGGCGACGATTCGGAAGATGCGATCGCCGAGCTGGGGTGGGATTACCGCAAAGAGATCTCGCCCCATATGCTGTTTACCCACAGCCTGGTCTTGTACCCAACCCTCGACGCCATCAAAGACATCCGGATCGTGATGGACAACGCCGCGGAGATCCCCCTGGCCAGCGATGAGGCCTGGAAGCTGCGGATGGGTGTGCGCAACGATTACAACGGGCAGCCCGAAGGGGATGTCGAACGGCTTGATACGTTCTATTACCTCAATGTCGTCTGGGATTGGCAGTAGCCTACCCAGAAACGACGATCAACGTAGCTATTGGGCATTGAATATTCCGATCAACGAGCCGCGACCGTTAGGGAGCGGAGCCATAGGGTTTTTCAAGGCAGATGATGTTGACTGGAATATTCAATGCTCAATAATATTCAACGCGGTTGGCCGCCCGAATAGCGATCAACGACCTTGTCCCATTGGCCTTGGGCTTTGAGCAGGTGCTCGATTGCGTTGCGCACCGCCCCGTGCCCACCGGGTATCGTGGTCACGTAGCGCGCCACATCGCGCACCTCGGGTGACGCGTCGGCCACCGCCATGGGGTACCCGCAGCGGCGCATCGCGGGAAGATCGATCAGGTCGTCGCCCACATAGGCTGCCTGCTGTGGATCGACCCCCGCCATCTGGCAGAGCGTATCGAGCCCAACGGCTTTGTCGGCCACGCCCTGCAAGAATAGCTCGACCCCCAGGTCGGCCAATCGGATCGTCACCGCGCGCGTAGACCGGCCGGTCAGCACCGCGACCTGCAGCCCCAGGGACATCGCCGCCCGGATCGCGAACCCGTCCCGCACGTGGAATCGCTTCGATTCTGTGCCGTGATCATCAACCATGATCGAGCCGTCGGTGAGCACGCCATCAACATCCAAAACCAACAGCTTGATCTGCGTGGGTTCGCTCATGATCGGGTTCGCCTAAATGCACCGAATCGATTGAGTTGGGTCTTGGCCTTGATCGACCCGGTCCGATTGAGTGGTTGATTATTCCTGGATGACCTTCAGCGCCAGCAGGTCTTGGATATCGATCAAGCCAAGTGGTTTGCCTTCGGCGTCAACCACGGGGATCTCATCGATGCGGTGCTCGCGCACCATCTGGACCGCGTCACGCACCACATGCTGGTCGTTGAGGCAGCGGGGGTTGGCGGTCATCGCGTCTTGGATGGGCAGGCTCAGCGCCCCGGAGCCACGGTCGGCTAACAAACGCCGCAGGTCGGCGTCGGTCAAGATCCCCGCGAGTTTGCCTGCATCATCGATTACCAGCATCGCCCCGGATCGGCGCGAACCCTTGTTGGGTGGCTCGGCGGCGATGGCCTGGCTGACCGTGGCGTTTTGGTCGATCAGCGGCAGGTTTTGGTTGACATGGAATCGCATCGCGTCGACCACGGGCATCAGCTGGCGCCCCAGCGACCCTCCGGGGTGGACCTTGCGGAAGTCCTCGACCCCGAAGCTGCGGCCATGCGCTACGCACATCGCTAACGCATCGCCCAGCGCCAGCATCGCGGTCGTGCTTGCGGTGGGCGCGAGGTTCAGCGGGCAGGCCTCGGCTATATCCCCGATCGGGAGGGTGACCGTTGCCAGCCGGGCCAGGTCGCATTGCAGCGTGCCAACGATCGCGATCACCGGCACGCGGTCTTGCTTGAGGATCGTGGCCAACCCGACCACCTCTTCCGTGCTGCCGCCGAATGAAAGGAGCAACACCACATCGCCTCGGCGCACACGCCCCAGGTCGCCGTGCATCGCCTCGGTGGGGTGCAGGAAGTGGCTTGGCGTGCCGGTCGAAGCCAGCGTGGCGGAGATCTTCTGCCCGATCAGCCCGCTCTTACCCAAGCCGCTGACCACCACCGAACCGGTGGATGGGGGCGGTGCTGGAGACGGTGCCGAGGCAGAGGGTGCTACAGCCTCCAAGCCCGATGTGGCCCGAAGGATCAGCTCGACCGCGTCGTGGAATGCGGGGGTAATCTGGATGTTCTGGATCGCTTGGGCTTCGGCTTGGAGCACCTCTGCTGCGAACCGGGCTTGCTGGTCGCGGTCGGTGGTGCTGCTCTGATTCGGTGGAGCGTGGCGGGAAGCGTGGATGGCGACCACGCGGGATTGAGTGGTGTCTTGGGCTTGGTTCATGGGATTGGGTACGCTAGGATGATCCATTATAGACCCAATCGGATTGAGGATCGTTCACAGGCGGTCTGAAATCGGGTCAGGGGAACCCCTGGCCCACGAGCACTACGATGCAAGAGTACCGTGTTGAGCTAGATAGTTACAGCGGCCCGCTGGACCTGCTGCTGTTCCTGGTGCGCCGCCACGAGATCGACCTGCACGATATCCCCATCGCCCAGCTTACCCAGCAATACCTGGACCACCTGAAGCTGCTCAAAGAAGTCGACGTGGAGCTGGCTGGCGAGTTCCTGGTGATGGCTGCGACGCTGCTGGAAGTCAAAAGCGCAATGCTGCTGCCTACGCCCGTGGAAGAGTCTGGCAGCACCAACGAACCTGAAGCCGATGCCGACCCGCGTTTCGAGCTGGTGCAGCAGCTGCTGGCGTACAAGCGTTACAAAGATGCGGCCCGACACCTCCAGCAGCGTGCCGAACGCTGGGCTCAGCGCTACCCCTACCGCCCAGCCCGGGGTGACCTCAACCAAGACCAAGACGACGATGAGGCCGAACACAACGCAGTGCTGATCGAGATCGACCTGGAAGACGCCAACGTGGGCGACCTGTGCCAGGCCTTCGCCACAGTCATGGAAACAATCGGCCGCCGCCCGGCGTTGCACGAGGTGGTCTATGACGACACCCCCATCTCGCTGCACGCGGAAGACATCATGGACCGGCTCAAACGCGACGAATTTGTCACGCTGCGAGACCTGTTTGTGGGTCGCACGAAGCGCAGCGAGAAGATCGGGCTGTTCCTGGCGGTGCTGGAGCTGGTGCGCCAATCTAAGGTGCGGATCGTCGTGGATGAATCGCAAGGCGCCATCCGCCTGCAACGCCGCGAAGAAGATGATCAGGCCTCTGCAACCGATGCAGACCAACCCGCCGACCCCAAGACGACAGACGAATCGCAGCGTTACGATTGGCCCGACGAAGAGGCCCGCCTACGCGCTCAGCGCCGCGCCAAACGGCGGGCCGCAAGAGCGGAAGAAAAACCGACGGAGCCGGCTGATACGGACCCGGTTAATCCGTGAATGTTGGCCGCGTGCCGCGACCATCAGGGTGTGGCGGTTTTTCCACACGTGTTTTAATCGTGATCGGTCTAGCCCCCCCCGGGATATACCCATCGGGTATGCGTTTGCCGCGTCGGAACCATAAAAGCGCAGAAGATTTCCCTGCCGCGGGCAAACGGGACCCCGTCAACCTGATCGGGACGGGTCTATGCTTGTGCCGTGATGACTTTACGCCCGTCTGCGGTTGGATATGAGCCCTGTGGCCAGCAGCCCGATGGCCAGCGTCGCGGTTCCTGGCTCGGGCACGATCAGCTGGGTCTTAACCAGCTCAACGGATTGGCCCGCTTCAATTACGAAATCCGATTGGAACGCGAATTCCAGGTCCTCTCCAGGGCCAAGGTCGTCAGAGGTTAGGGTGAAATCATCCATCTCACCGTCTTGGAGCAGGTCGAGGATATCGCCAAACGGGGTGACATCCACGCCGGTGGCTGCGATGCTGGGGGTGATGGTTACGGCATCGTCGTCGTCGCTGTCGTCTAAGTCGAAATCATCGTATTCGAAGAGCGTGAAATTGAGGGTATCGCTATCTTGCGTGTTGGTGATGTTGATCCGCTGGATGAACTTGGATACACCGCTGTCTTCGAGTCCGCCGATTAGTTCGTAGTCGAGCGTGATGGTAAACGCAGAGGTTTCGCCTGGGTCGGGGTCGCTGTCTTCTTTAAGCTCGACGAACAGGCTCCGGTCGTCTTCGCCCACGACCGAGTCGGTTTCATCGAGGTTGTCGTTGTTGACGACCAATTCCTCGGTCATGTCGCCGGTGCGGTAGTGCAGGCTTTGCTCGACCAGGTGTTCTACGCCATCGACCGTCCAAAAGAAGACGGTGTCGAGTCGGCCGGTATCGATCCCGATTTCTGAGTTTTCGTGGGTGAGCGTAGCGCTCTCTGCGAAGAGCGGTGCGTTGCCCTCGAGCCATCCACTGACCGCCACCGCGATCACTGCCGTTTAGCGTACGAATTGCTTAGCCATCTTCACTCTCCTTTTCAGTCAGACAGGGATTAAAACAGGGAAATCGTTCAGCAGGATTTAGGGGAACCTTATACCTGATTTTCTCTATGTGATCAATCTCTGGGACGTTTTTTTCATCCACGGATTGCCCGGCCATGTGCCGGGCCGACCGCTGGGGGACTTGATCCCATATCCGGTTATGATGTTCCCCACGATGGCGACCGGATCGACCACAAGCCGTGATGCGGGCTCGCGTGCAGCGTTTGAGCGGGCGCTGGGGGTGATGCCCGGTGGGGTGAGTTCGCCCGTGCGGGCCTACCAAGCGGTGGGGGGGCAGCCGGTGGTGATCCGCGCCGGGCAGGGCGCTTGGGTAACGGATGTGGATGGGAAGCGGTATATCGATTACGTGTGCAGCTACGGGCCGCTGATCCTGGGCCACGCGCCGCTGCCGGTGTTGGCGGCGCTGACCGCGGCTGCCCAACGGGGCACCAGCTTCGGCGCCCCGACCCAAGCCGAGGCCACGCTGGCGCAGATGATTATCGACGCGGTAGAATCGATCGAGCTGGTGCGGTTCGTCAACAGCGGGACCGAGGCGACGATGAGCGCGATCCGCTTAGCGCGGGCCGCGACCGGCCGGGACAAGATCATCAAATTCGCCGGCTGCTACCACGGCCACAGCGACGGGCTGCTGGTCCAGGCTGGCAGCGGCGCCACCACGCTGGGTGTGCCCAGCTCGCCGGGCGTGCCCGCATCGGTTACCCAACACACGCTGCTGGCGGGTTTCAACGACCTCACTTCTGTACAGGCATTGTTCCAGACTCACCCCGATGCGATCGCCGCGGTGATCGTTGAACCGATCGCGGGCAACATGGGGTGCGTGCTGCCCGTGGAGGGCTTCCTAGAACGGTTGCGGCAGCTGTGTGATCGCCATGGGGCGCTGCTGATCTTTGACGAGGTGATGACGGGCTTCCGCGTGGCGTATGGTGGTGCACAAGCGTTGTATGGGGTGAAGCCGGACCTGACGTGTTTGGGCAAGGTGATCGGGGGCGGGCTGCCGTGTGCGGCGTATGGAGGGCGGTTGGACCTGATGCAACAAGTAGCGCCTCAGGGGCCGGTGTATCAGGCGGGCACGCTAAGCGGCAACCCGCTGGCGATGGCCGCGGGGATCGCCACGCTCCAAGCGCTGGGGCAGCCGGGGGTCTATGCCCAGCTCGAGGCCGCTACCGCGACGCTGGCCTCGGGCCTGCAGCGGGAGGCAGACCCGGCTATGATTCCGCTACACTGCACCCACGTGGGATCGATGCTGTGTTGTTTTTTTGCGGCCGACCCCGTGACAAACTACGACCAAGCGCTGGGGTGTGATACCCAGGCGTTTGGTGCTTTTTTTAGGCACCTGTTGGCCCGGGGGGTGATGCTGCCACCCAGCCAATTTGAGACCTGGTTCGTCAGCACGCAGCACGACGCGGGCTGCATCGATCAGACCCTGCAGGCCGCCGCCGAGGCGTTCAACGCCATGGCTTGAACGCATCTGGATCAATCATGGGTCGGCACAAAAACCTGAGAATCCCGCTGCCTTACGGTCGCGGCTCGTTGCGATGGCATCAGGATCAACCCTGGTGCGTATGAAACGTTACTGAAACACTTGGATGAGGCAAGAAAGACCACGCACCCATGCCTGAGCCATTCAAAGTTTTAGCCGCTGATAAGCTCGCCCAGGAAGGGCTTGACTTTGTGCAATCACAGCCCGACGCCCAGCTATCCAACCAGCCGGGGCTGGGTGAAGCCGAGCTGGCCAAAATCGTAGGCCAGTACGACGGCATGATCGTGCGCAGCGGGGTGCGGGTGACCGCGGAGGTGTTGGCCAACCCGGGGCGGCTCAAGGTCGTGGCACGCGCGGGGGTGGGGGTAGACAACATCGATCTCGACGCGGCGACCGCACAGGGCATCTTGGTGCTCAACTCCGCCCAGGCCAGCACCATCACCACTGCGGAACACGCGTTTGGGCTGATGATGGCCCTGATGCGTAATATCGGCCAGGCGTACCTGACCATGACGCAAGGCGGTTGGGACCGCTCCAAGTTTCAGGGGCGCCAGCTGCTGGGCAAGACCCTGGGCGTGGTCGGGTTTGGCCGGATCGGGCGGACGGTGGCCGAACGTGCGCTGGCGTTTGGGATGCCGGTGGTCGCGTATGACCCGTTCTTTAACGCCGAGTCAGCCATGGACGGTAAGGTCAAGATGTACCGGGCGTTTGAAGACCTGCTGCCACACGCCGACATCTTGACCTTCCACGTGCCGCTTAGCGATCAGACCCGCGGGATGCTCAACGCCCAAACGTTTGAGCGTTGCCGCCAGGACGTGCTGGTGGTCAACGCTTCGCGGGGCGGGATTGTAGACGAAGGGTCGCTGCCCGCTGCGATCGACGCAGGCCGGTGTGGGGGGGCGGCGTTGGACGTGTTTGAGCAAGAGCCCCTGGCGCCCGACAGCCCGCTGCGGGGCCACCCACGGATCCTGCTAACCCCGCACCTGGGGGCGTCGACCGTTGAGGCGCAGAAGGCGGTGAGCGTAGACGCCGCTGAATCACTGCTGGCGTACCTGCGTGGGCAGGGTGTCCAAGGCGCGGTCAACGCCGGGGGGCTGCGCATGGACCTGAACCCGGTGCAGCAGCGGTTCGTCAATCTCGCGCAGCGCATGGCTTGTTTGATCAGCCCGATGCTGACCCAGGGCGTGGCGGAGGTGACGTTCGAGTTCTTTGGCGAGTCGCTGGCCGCGGCTGCGAGCATGATCGAGCGCATGGCGTTGATCGGGCTGCTCCAGAGCCACCTGGATGTGCCGCTGAATATCGTGAACGTGCGGCACGTCGCGGAGCAGCGTGGGATTAAGCTGCGCACGGTCACAAGCGAAGAAGACAAACTGGAAGGCCCGCAGTTAGCCATCGCGGTCCAAGCCGGGCAGCAAAGCCACCGCATCGTTGGGCGGGTCTACCACGACATGCAGCCGCGTGTTGTGGAGATCGATGGCTACCGCATGGACATGATCCCATCGGGCGCGATGGTGCTGATCCTCAATGAGGATCAGCCGGGGATGGTGGGCCTGGTGGGCAACGAGCTGGGCCAGGCCCAGATCAACATCGCCGACATGGCGATCAGCCGGAGGGAACAGACCGCGTTGATGGTGCTCAAGGTCGATGCCGAAGCGCCCGACGCGTTGCTCAATCGTTTGCGCCACCGGCCGGGGATTCTCCGTGTGGTGATGGTGAAGCTGGCGCAGGCCTAGGGCAGCGCGTCCCACTGATTTAGAATCCGCACACGGCCGACCCGCTTGCGCTCGCTGGCGTGGCA
>CBDCXC010000025.1:0-23516 GCA_965223655.1 Phycisphaeraceae bacterium | reverse complement strand
GGCCCGACTCGGTCTCCTGCCGGTCGAGCTGTTCCAGCGACGCTACGGCTTCTTGACTCCGCCCCAGGATCATCGCCAGCTGGACCATCTGCTTATCCGACCACGGGTCGACGGGCCTGGCCGCGGCGTAACGCAGCACCGCCTGACGCGCCTGGTGGGGTGTGTCTCGCTCCAGTGAGCGCTGGGCCACAGCCCGCAGCAAATCAGGGTGATCGGGGTATTGGGCTAATAACCGATCCATCGAAGATTCGTCTAGTGTGGCTGGCTTGGCTAAAGCCGCCTGCAATTGGGGGTCTTCGGGTTGGGGCCCCACACCCCATTGGCGGATCTGATCGCCACCCCAGGCCTTGAACCCTTGCATAAATGTTGACGCATCCTCGCCGGTCGTTTGGTGGATCGCCCCTTGGCTTGAAGCGCCGTCCCGGAAGCAGCCAAGCATCTCCACCAGCGTGGGGTACCCAAACCGTTCCACGATGTACTGGATCATCCACCCGCCCTGGGCGTACGCCAGCGGGCGATCCAGCGACGACTTGGGCCGGATAAACGCCCAATTGATCTGGTCTAAATCGAACAGCTTCCCTTGGGCGTGTGCGCTGGCCAACAACAGGCACTCTTGGTAACCACGCCCGCCTGGCTCCTGCGACACGGCGCAGCCTTCGGTGAACCAATGGGGGATCTTAAAGTCGGTTTGATTGAGCGTGATGGTGTGGACGAACTCGTGCTGGATCACACGCACCCAATCGAACGACCCGCTCTGGTGGGCGCCGCTGCGCGGCGGGGTGAGCGCGATCACGTCGCCGGTACAAGCCGCGATCGTCCAGATCTCTGGGATCCCCGTGATGCGTACCGCGAACCGCTGCTGATCCGGCATGATCTCGATCGCGGTGGGCACCGGTGGGCGGTATCCGAACGCCGTGGTGAGGTGGTCGTAGATCTGCTCTAACCGCTGGGGCATGTCACGGGCTAGCACCTCATCCACACCCCGCTGGTACCGGATCACAAAGTGCTCGGTGCGGATCTGATCATAACCCTGCAGCTCTTGGGCGAGCTTGAGCTGGTTGTTGGCTCGAAGGTTAAACGGGTCGAGCCGCTTGGCGTGGCGCAGCTGGGTTAACGCTTGGGCGGTGTTGCCTTGCTGCATCAACAGCAAGCCCAATTCGATCCGTGGCTGGGCCCAGTTGCCCGCCTGGTCGATCGCCAGCCGCAGCATCTTGGCGCCCGCGTCGTAGTGTCTGGCCTTCGACAGGTACCGACCCACCGTGTAATGCGCCAACGGGTGGTGGGGCGACAGCTGGCTAAACCGATCGATCGTAGCCTGCAACGCGTCGTCTTGGAACGACATCGCTTCGACGGCGGCCAGCAGCGACAGCAGCAAGCGGTGCTGGGGGTATTGGCTCAGGCCCGCTTCGATCACCGCCCGGGCTTGGCGCAGGTCTTTTTGCGTTAAGAAAACCTCGGCTTCAAGCAGGTTAGCCAAGAGATGGTCGGGGTTGATTGCCCGCAGCTGGGTCACGCACCGGTCGGCTGTGTCAAAGTCGTACCCCCCCAACGCCAGCTGCCCCAGCAGGTGCCACGCCGGCCCACACCGGGGGTTGAGCGACAGGGCCTCGAGCAGCGCGTCGGCGGCCTGCGGCGCGTTGTCTTTTTCCGACAGGATCTGGGCCTCGACCACATAGGCCGGCCAGTACAACGGGTCGGCCTCGACCCGGGCTTTGCCCAAGAGGGAGATCGCCAGGCCGTACGCATCCAACCCCCTGCCCTCCAGGCGGGCCAGCATCGTCACCACTTCTGCTGCCGCGGTGAGCTGGAGGGCGCTGGTCAGCTGCGCTTGATTGAGGCGCTGCTGCCACTGCCCAAGCAGACCCACGGTTTCCCGCACCCGGCCCAGCTGCTCCAACGCTTTAGCGCGGACCACCGCGGCTTGGATCGTGGATTCATGTTCAAGCAGCTTGGCCGCCAGCTGCGCTTGGCCACCGGCTAACGCCGCTTGGGCGCGGATCAGCACCGGTGTGGCTTCGTCCATTAACGCTGGGTGGCTCAGGTCGTACCGCCCCAACGCGATCTCCGCACGCTGCGCAGGCGTGGGGTTGTCGAGGCGATCCCACTGGCCGTGGAACAGCGCCAGCGATTGACGCTGATCGTCGGTCGTAATGGGATCCTCCAGCAGCTTGGCCACAACCGGTGAAAGCGTCACCTGCTTGGGCAGCGGCCCGCCGGCCAACGCCGTACACACCAATGACCCAACCACGCAACCGATCACGCAGGCTCGCCACACGGCCTGGGCATCGATCACCTTGCGTTGAGCCATCATCAAACCCTTCTCTGTAGGTCACAGCAGGGGTGGTTGTTCGTCTAGGGATAGTCTAGGATTGGCCCCGATGCCAAACCACGCGCCAAACCACACGATAGATGATTTATCGGCTCAATTCCCGATCGTGCGTAAGCTGGTGTTTTTGAATCATGCGGGGGTTGCGCCGATCAGCGGGCCAGCGGCGCAGGCGATCCGGGCCTACGCCGACCAAGCCCAGTCCGCAGCGTACTACGGCGCCAGATGGTACGCCAAGGCCAAGCAGGTCAAATCCTTAGCCGCCCAGCTTATCGGCGCTGCGGGGCATGAAGAGATCGCGTTTGTCGCCAACACCTCAACCGGCCTAAGCCTCGTCGCCAAGGGCTTGGACTGGGAACCGGGCGATCAGGTGGTGATCACCAACGTGGAGTACCCCGCCAACCGGTACCCCTGGGAAGACCTCAAGCGATTCGGCGTGGAACTGATCGAAGTACCCCAACAGCCCGATGGGCGGATCGACCCCGCAAACGTCGTCGCGGCAATCACCAGCCGCACACGCGTGGTTGCGGTCTCACATGTGCAGTACGCTTCGGGCTACCGGATTGCGCTAAAGCCGATCAGCGACGCGGTCCACGCGGTAGGCGGTTACCTCTGCGTCGACGCGATCCAGAGCCTGGGCGTCATGCCGGTCGATGTCAACGCCCTAGGGATCGATTTCTTGGCAGCCGACGGACACAAGTGGCTGCTATCGCCCGAGGGCTGCGGCCTGTTCTATTGCCGCAAGGGCTTGCTGGGTACGCTGCATCCCAACGTGGTGGGCTGGATGAACATGGTCGACAGCGCCAACTACGGCGATTACCGGTTTGAGTTTGAGCCTACGGCCAAGCGGTTCGAGCCCGGCAGCTACAACATCCCAGGTATCTTGGCGCTGGGCGCCAGCCTCAAGCTGCTGCTTGACGTGGGGCTTGACACGGTCTGGCAACGCGTGGCGTCAATCACTACACAGCTGTGTGAGGGCCTCACCCAGAAAGGGTACCGTGTGTTTAGCCCACGCGGTGATGGTGAGTGCAGCGGGATTGTCGCCTTTGAGCAGCCCGATCGATCTACTCGGCCCACCCCGCCCCTGGCTTCGATCGTCACCGACCTGGAAAAGCAAGGGGTTGTGATCGTGATGCGCGAGGGTCGGCTGCGTGCCAGCCCACACTTCTATAACAGCCCACAACAGATCGATCAGCTGATCCACGCGCTGCCGTAAACCCGCTTTATACGACAAGCAGGCAGTACCACAACGCCACCTGACACGCCCGACGCTGCGAGACATGTGGCAGCTGTTGCCGCACTTGCTATACCGCCTGCCCGCGACGCGTCGGGCTGTGCTGTTGACGGCTTCGTCGCTGGGACATCGAAAGCCTCCTTCCCGTTGAGACTCTCATGCTAACTGGACCCGTTTCGGGGAGCGGGGCACTACTGGGGCACCGCAAAATGGATCGTCACGCCGAATAAGCGGTGTGGGGTGTGGCGGTGGCGGTGTTTCTGTTGATGGTGGTTCTTTCTATGGTGCGTATGGTGCGGATAGCGGGGTTGCTGCTGGAAGCATACCTTGCCGTGCCGGCCAACGGGGACACACACGCGATAGCTGTAACGCGGGTAGGGCTTGCGGTGGTGGCCATGATCATGATGAGGATGATCGTGGTGTTTACGATGATGCTTAGGCTTGTAGGTGTGGCGTTTGTGATAGCCGTGGTGTGGGTGTTTGGTGTGGTGCTTGGGGCGGTGGTGGGCACGATGGGTGCTGTAATCGTCTCGGCACTGCACACGCGGGCGATAGATGACACGGGGGTTGTAGCGGACAACACGGGCTTTGCGGTGGTGTCGGACCACCACCGTGTCCGCGTGGTCGTGTGAGCGGTGTGAGTGAGTGTGGTGCTTGACCCGGTGGTGGCTGGTGTGTTGCTTGTGTTTGTGTTCGGCCTGGACGCCGGTGGTGAGGGTGAAGAGGATCGCGGTGATGACGCAGCTGAGTGTTGGGGTATGGTTCAACATGCCAATACCCTCCTTTCTACTTTTATTTTTGGTGAGGTCGGGGTGGGAATCAAGGAAAATATGGGATGGCGGGGGTACCCTGTGACGGAATGGTACAGGGATCTATTGGGGGCATCGTTAATTTGTGGCAGATGGGCGAATGGTCGCTCTTTCATCTGCAATTGGTATAAATGGTTTTGGGTATGTGAGTTTAGGGTAGAATTCGGGTGATTTCTTAGATTAAAGGGTGATAGATGAGTGATCAGGATAAACCATTGTACCCGCTCAAGTTTGAGCCTATTTACAAGCCAAAAATCTGGGGTGGGCGGTCGTTGAAACGGCTTGGGCGGATGCTGCCGGGGGACGATACGCACCGGATCGGTGAATCGTGGGAGCTGGTCGACCTGGGGCAGACCTCAACCTCGGGCGGTGGCGGGGGGCAAGAACGATCGGTGGTCACGAACGGGCCGCTGGCGGGTCGGACGCTCAATGCCGTGATCCAGCAATATAGGGAAGGCCTGCTTGGGCGGTTGCCGCTGACAGCGGATGATGGTTTTCCGCTGCTGGTGAAGTTCCTGGATGCGGGTGAGAATCTATCGGTACAGGTGCACCCAGATGAGGTGTACGCCCAGGCCCACGCTGACGCGTTTTTGAAAAGCGAGGCTTGGTATATCGTTGACGCGGCACCGGGGGCGGTGATCTATAAAGGGGTGCGTGAGGGTGTAACGCCCCAGCAGTTCCGCGATGCGATCGACCGGAATACCGATGATGCCGTCGAGCCGCTGCTGATCAAGGTGCCGGTGAAGCCCGGGGATTGCCATTACCTGCCCAGCGGGACATGCCACGCGTTGGGCAAGGGGATCCTTGTCGCGGAGGTGCAGACGCCAAGCGATACGACATTCCGGGTGTATGATTGGGGGCGGACCGACCGCGAGCTGCATATCGATCCGGCGATGGCGTGCATCCGGTTTGGACCGCCGGAGATGGGCGATTATGAAAAGCGGTCCCACATCGCAGGTGTGTATACCACGGTGACACGGCTGGTGACGTGCGAGCACTTCCGGATCGATAAGGTGCGGATGAGCCAGGGGTATCAGCAGGAGATCCCGTACGATCAGCCCGCGGTTTGGATAGTGCTGGAAGGGTCGGGGCGGATCTGCCTAGGGGAGGGGGCTGCAGAAACCGAAGGCTTGTCGGCCTCAGCCGACTCGGCCAATGAGGCCGGGGATGGGGTGCGGTTTGGCGCAGGCCAAACGCTGCTGCTGCCTGCGGGTATGGACCAGGCGAAGGTCATACTGGATCAGGACACGGTCTGGCTTGAGGTGACGTTCCCCAAGGCGATGAGTGGGCCGATCGCCTAGCTACGGCCGGGGTGGTATGATGGGCATACGCACCGCGTATAAAATTGCCGCGTCGGAGACACCCAAACACCAACGATTTCCCTGCCGCGGGCGGACGATCAACCGCAAACTCATCTGGGTTTGATATTCATTCGTGTTCATTGTCTTGCGAGCGAGGCTGGATTAATAAAACAGAAGAGATCGGATTATTGTCTTTGGAGATCCTCAGAAACCCGCCCCCCTCGCCGGGGCTGCTCGCTGCGGATACTTATGGGGCCATCTGGCTTCGTATCAACTTGAGGGTGGCTCACACGGTGTTACCCCCAACCCTGTCTTGTGTGAGAGAAAGTACAAGCGGATGTATAGCTGGTTGCTGCGACATACTGCCTTTCCGGTTTTGCTGCGTTTAACCAGCAGCGACTTCTGGTCGGCGTACCGTGGGATGCTCCGGCTGGAGCGTGCGCCGTTGGAAGAATTGCAGGCGTTGCAGTGGCAGCGGTTCCAGAGCCTGCTGGCCCACGCCTACCAACAAGTCCCGTTCTATCGCCAACAGATGGACGACGCCGGCGTCTGCCCGGATCAGATCCGGTCGATCTCGGACCTGCCGCGTCTGCCCGTGATGATGAAGGATCAGATCCAGCGGAACTTCCCGGACCGGATCACCGCGAAGGACAACAACCGGGACGACTGGCAGTACGTGTCCACGCGTGGCACAGCCAACCGGCTGATGGCGATCCATGATTTTGATAAGCGTGACATGGTGCGCGCCTCAGCGGTCCGGGCGCTGTATCTGTCGGGCGGGTACCAGGTGGGGAACGTCTCAGCGGAGATCCCACCCGACATCTGCAACATTGTCTGCGGCGACGAGGGTCAGACCAACGAAGGCGTGCTGCCGCATGTGTGGGGGATGATCAAGAAGCGGCAGTGGCGTGATGAACAGGCGGTCAGCTCGCTGCGCGGGCTGATCGAGCGTGGCTGGATCTTCCGCCGGCAGACCTACCCGCCGTTTGGAGCCGCGGGATCCAAGCTGCCCGAAGAGCAGATGCACGGTTATGTCGCGTCGCTTCAGCGTGACCGGCCGTTTGTACTCAAGGCGCTACCGACCTACCTCTACGAGATCGCTCAGTATGTCCAACGACAGGGTTTGGAGCCGCTGCCGGTGCGTGTGGTCAAGCCGATGGGTAGCTCGGTGAGCCCGAAGATGCGCGCGGTGATCGAGCAGAGCTTCAGCGGGTCGTACCGTGAAGACTACGGCAGCGCCGAGTTCGGGGACATGGCCTGCGATTGTGACAAGCAGACGGGCCTGCACGTGTTTATGGATCTGTTCCTGGTCGAGGTGGTGCGTGACGGGAAGCCTGTGGCGCCGGGAGAGATCGGCAAGATCCTGATCACGGATTTGAGTAATCGGGCGATGCCGTTTTTGCGGTACGAGATCGGTGATGTGGGTCGGCTGGTGGAGACGCCGTGCGGTTGCGGTCGCAGCGCCCCCCGCTTAACCGTGGAGGGTCGGCTGCAGGATACGGTCGTAACCAGCCAAGGCAAGGTCGTGACCAACGACCAGGTGATGGACTTCTTCTATAGCCGGGGCGATGTCGACGAGTTTCAGCTCGTTGAAAAGCGCCCGGGCAAGATGGAGCTGCTGATTGTGCCGCGCAACGGCCAACCACCACAGCCCGAGGTGTTCCGCGATCAGCTGCGGGCGTGGCTGGAGGACGATATCAATGTGACGGTCTACCCGGTACAGACGATTAAACCTGAGACCAGCGGGAAATTCCGGTTTGTGAAGTCTAGTTCTTATCAGAAGCTGGGATAGGAAATATGCGGCTTGAACCGATTCGAGCTGTGTTGATGTTATACCAATCCCGATCAGGTTGACGGGGTCCGGTTCGCGCGCGGCAGGGAAATTGTCGGCGTTTTGGTGATCCCCACGCGGCAAACTCATACCCGATGGGTATACATGACTACGATGCGAGATGTACGCCAAGATTTTCCGATCCTCAGCCGGGAGATCGACGGCCGGCCACTGATCTATCTGGATAGCGCCGCGACTTCGCTCAAGCCCCAGGCGGTGATCGACGCGGTCACCGGTTTCTATACCCACCACACGTCGAATGTGCACCGGGCGATGCACCTGCTGGCTGAAGAGGCGACTGAGCTGTTCGAAGGCACACGTCAGTCATTGGCCCGTTTTCTTAATGCCGACGATGACGAGATTATTTTTGTGCGGGGCACGACCGAAGCGGTCAACCTCGTGCGGTGTTCCTGCCCGGGTCTGGACCACACCGTGACCACCGCGATGGAGCATCACAGCAACTTCTTGCCTTGGGCGTTCGGGGACCAGGCCCGTGTCGTGCGGGTAACCGGCTCGGGTCTATTGGATATGGACGATTTGGCTTCGGCGTTGCAGGCCGGTACGGACCTGGTGGCGGTCTCGCATGTCAGCAACGCCCTGGGGGTGATCAACCCGGTTGAAGCCGTGATCCACCAGGCGCACGAGGCCGGCGCGTTGGTGCTGCTAGACGCCGCCCAATCAGCGGGGCATATGCCGATCGATGTGAAACAGCTAGGCGTGGATTTTTTAGCCTGCAGCGCTCACAAGATGCTGGGCCCCGGGGGCGTGGGGGCGTTGTACGCCAAGCGAGATCTGCTGGGCCGCATGAAGCCGTGGCACCTGGGCGGGCACATCATCGACCAGGTACACATCGACAGCTACACGCTCCAAGAGCCGCCGCATCGGTTTGAAGCCGGCACCCCCACCATCGAAGCGGTGATCGGGTGGGGTGCCGCGGTGGAATACCTGGCCGATCTAGGGATGCCCGCCGTGCAGGCCCACGATCAGCAATTGGTGGCGTATGCGTTGCAGCGGCTGGGGCGGATCCCGTCGGTCCAGATCGTAGGGCCGACCGACCCGGCTAAGCGGCGCGGATCGGTATCCTTCAACGTGCAGGGGTTGGAGGCGCACGGTGTGGCGCGGATGCTCAGCAACCGGGCGAACATCATGGTGCGCAGCGGTTTCCAATGTGCCCAGCCGCTGCACGAGAGCATGGGGATGCTGCCGACGGTGCGTGCCAGTTTTTATGTGTATAACCAGAAGCAGGAAATCGATGCGCTGGCCGAGGCATTGGAGTCGATCGTGTCGTTTTTGTAACCTGGGATCAGCGATTTTAGGGGGATATTGGGGGGGAGTCGGTGGGATTGAGGTTGTCGCATAGGCATGCGGAGGCGTCGGGTGGCGTAAGAAGAGACCCGCGGATGGGGTTGACCTGCCCCCCTCAACGCGATCCACGGTGATGTTCCGTCAACGGGGTCGAAGAAAGGCCGCTCGATGGCAGATTTTATACCAGAAGCCCAAGCGTCAACCGATCTGTCTAGCCTATTGCTGGTCGTGGTTGGGGCGCACCTGCGTGCGGAGGTCGCGGATCGCCCGCTGGCGTATGGGCTGTGTGATCGGATCCGCAGCTGGATCCAGGATCACGGCCAGGAGATGAACGTGCCGCTGGAGCCGGTGGTCTGCTCGGATGTGTGGTACATCAACAACGCGCCTCTGCAGCGTCGGCCCACGATCAGCGTCGGTGGGCCTGGGGTCAACGCGTTGAGTGCGTACTACGCCGATAAGCTGTCGTCGGCGTTAGTCCACGACAACCATCTGGTGATCCAATTGGATCCCGAGTTAGTCGACCTGCGTGTGAGTCTTTGGGGGATGGACCACCAGCTAACGGTTGAGGCGATGAAGGTCTTTATCCAGAAATACCTCACGCCCTACCTGCGCGCGGTGGTGACACAGGTCGAGCCCAGTGAGGAATAAGCGGCAGCCGATCAAGCGTTGACGGGGATAGCGGCCTCCGATCGACAAAACAACGCCGCTTGTGACACGTTTGGGCTAAAAACCCCTATGATAGACCCATCGGGTATGGGTTTGCCGCGTCGGGATCACCAAAACGACGAAGTTTTCCCTGGCGCGGGCGAACCGGACCCCGTCAGCCTGACCGGACGGGTATACAATGCCGAGGATGGGAAATGCCAAGGACGGGCCTGGCGTGACCGGCCGATCCATTTCAGAGAGGGATACAACGCATGCTACCCAACATGAAAATTTTAGTTGTTGCCGCGGTGGTGCTGCTCGGGTTGGGCTGCGGCGAGGATGAAGGATCCGACCCCGCGTCAAACGCCGAGGTACAAGCCGAGCCTCAGTACCAGGGCAAACCGCTTAGCCAATGGGCCCAAGCGCTCCAAGACAAGAAGCAGGTCCGCGTCCGCCGGCAGGCGGCCAAGGCGCTGGGGGAGATCGGCCAGGACGCCCAGCCCCAGCTGCCCGCGTTGGAGCAGGCGCTAGGCAATCCGGGCGAGGACGCGTTGGTGCGTTACAACGCGGCGGTGAGTATCCTGCGGATCAGCGGCGATGGTGGGCGTGTCGTGCCGGCCCTGATGATGATGCTCAACAACCCCGACTTGGATAGCCAGTACCGGGCGGCGTTGGCATTGGAGCGGGTAGGCCCGGCGGCGGCGGCCGCGGCGCCGAAGCTACAGAAAATGGTCGAGATGTACAACAAGATGGATTATGCGAGCCTCTCCCATGAAGAAAAGCTGCTGGCGGCCACCGCGGAGGACGCTTTAAAGAAGATCGAAGGGGCACAGAGCCCGTTCTAAAGCATGTTGTATACCAGCCCCAGATGGGGGCAAGCCCACCGGGTTTCATACTGCGATGATGCTCAAACCCCAGCCACCACCACCGGAGACCGCCTGATCAAATGTGCGCAACTTGACGGACACTACCCTCGCGGCCGTAGCCCTTGCTGTTCAGCTAAGGGTTCTCGTCATCAAGGCCCCCAAAGATATACACCTCCAAGTCATCGCGCCATGCCCGGGACACCATAAAAAACCCCTGGCCAAACATCGGCCAGGGTTATGTATCGATTTTTGCCAGTGTCACCCCAATAGGGCGACTCGAAGGTCGCTACTTTATTTACCTCGCCGCCGCAACAGAACCAAAGCACTACCCGTAAGCAGGGCCAGCGAGCTGGGTTCGGGGAATTGTGAAAGAGGAATATCTTCTCTAATAATCGTGAATTCCGATTGCCCCATTTTGTTGGTGTCGGTCACCTCGGATTTGACCACGAGTGTGGCCGAATAATTGCCAATCGGATCTCTTGAATTGACGGTAACCCGTGCAATGCGGAAGTCTGTCAGTGCTCCGGACCCGCCCGATGCACCGTCAAAAGCACCCCAGGAGACACTAAAAGCATCATTGCCAAATACCGGCGGTGCGCCTCTTGGCCCGACATCATTTTTGGCGGGGCCGAGTATCTCAACATCTGACAGGGCGTTAGGCACAGGCATATCAACGAAAGTGTCATATTCTGCTTCCGGATTGAGATTAATTTCATCCGTGGAAGGCCTGACATTCCCAAAATCAGTACCAAATAGGACGCGGTTGGGATTAAAGAGCTGAACGCCGACAGGATCAGTGAAATCCAGCTTCAGCGAAACACCTCGTAGATCGTTAGTCGTATTAACAAGGACATCGTACGAATAATGTTCCACATTACCTGAAATCACGGCGTCAGGCACTGGGATTTCCACAACCCTTAAGGTTGTGGCCGCCTGTCCGGGTGCAATCATACCCAAAACAGCAACCGACGCCACAAAACACATTCTTAGATGACATAGGGATAATCTCATTGGCGTTTTCTCCTCAGGATCAATTGTTTACTTGTGTGTAGGGTAAAGTAATATTGCTAGCATGCTGGGTCTCCCCAATTTGCTTCTCACTGTTGGTATTTTAAACAAACAGCTCAAACGATGCAACCCAAAAAATTGTTTTTTTTGGGTTATTTTTATCGGGTATGGATTTTAGATTCTCTTACCTTCTTTTAAATTGTGAAACATCTCGGTTTTTAAGCCGCGTATGAGGTTAAAATGTCGTGAATCCCCCCCCTCTCCACAAACAAATCAACGCATTCAATTTAATTTACCTATTTTGTGACTTTGGTTTTTCTTCCAAGCCCGAGTGTACCCTACAGATAAAAGATAGAACCCACCCGCAGCCAGGACAATCGCTGCTTCTGGGCTAATCGGCGTGCCGTAAACTGCTACTCGTGGGATGGTTGTGATTGTTGCGCACAGCCCGATCGAAACCCACATCATCGGCGCCATACGCGTCACATAATGGGCTGCGGTCGCCGCGGGCAACGTCAGCAGCGCGATGACTAAGATCAACCCCACCATCTGGATCAGGCAGATCACGGTTAACGCTACCAGGCTCAGCAGCACCGCGTTGGTCCCCAACACACTCACGCCCTGCAGCTGGGTGTGCTGGGGATCAAAGCAGATCGCCATCAGCCGTTTGTGGCAGATTAATACGGTCACCACGATTAGGGCATCCACCACCGCCATCATGCCCAGCTGCTGCCAGTTAAAATAAACAATATTGCCAAATAAGTAACTCATCAGCTCCGTGTGGTACCCCGGGGTGAGTTTGATCAGCAGCACGCCCGCCGCCATCCCGATTGCCCACAGCGCTCCGATGAGCGTATCCATGCGCTCAGCCACCCGATCGTGCACCACCGCGATCAACACCGCTGCCCCCAGCGCCACCACCACCGCTCCGTGCAGCGGGTTAAGCCAGCCTAAGGTGTCGGGGTAGGTGTTGGCCAGGAAGATCGCGCCTCCGATGCCCCCCAGCGCGATGTGCGCCACCGACCCGCTGAGGAACACAATCCGCCGGGTAACGACATAAGGACCGATGAGACCGCAGGCCAAGCTGGCCAGCAGACCCGTCAGCAGGCCCGCGGCCAAGAATGGGTTCTGGTCCATGTCATGAAAGAAACGCATCGCCCTAGGTTCCTTGTGAGCGTCGTGGGTGTGTGTTGGCCCCAACCCTATTCATAGGCCATCTGCCATCGATCGATCACGCGGTGCCTGCTGGATCGGTCTGTGCAATGGGCGAGTGGCTATCCCCGGATGGGCTGCAGTGCTGCTCGCATCCCGGGTCAGCCAGCGGGCAATCCGAGCCATGCGCCACCGGTCGCACCGGGCCATGGTACATCTGCTCTAACAGCTGGGGCGTGAGCCGGTGGGCGTCGTGGCAAGTCATTTTTTTATTGAGGCACGCTACGCGCTTGAGGTGGGTCGACACAAACGAAACGTCGTGACTCACCAGCACGATCGGCATGCGCTGGTTGAGCTGGTGCAGCAGGTCGGTCAGCCCGTGTTCCATGTGCGCGTCAACCCCTGCGGTGGGTTCGTCTAGCAGCAGCAGCTGCGCTTGGCCAGCCAACGCCCGGGCGATCAGCACCCGTTGCCGCTGCCCGCCCGACAGCGCCCCGATCGGCCGGTTTGCTAGGTGATCCATCTGCGTCTGACCCAACGCATCCATGGCCAGCTTGACATCGCCCCGGCGGTACCACGGGCCCCAAGAGTGCGCACCCAGCCGGCCCATCAGCACCACATCGAGTACGCTGGCCGGCACCGACACATCAAAACCCGCGTGTTGGGGCACGTACCCGATCCGGCTCCGCACTTGGCAGGGGGGCTTGCCAAACACACGCACACACCCAGCCTGGGGCTTAAACAACCCCAGCATCAGCTTCAGCAGTGTTGTCTTGCCACCCCCGTTGGGGCCGATCACACCCAAAAAATCATCCGCGCTGATCGTCAGATCCACGCCTTCCAAAACAGGGGCTGGCTGCTGGGGGTAACCAAATGTGACTTGGCTGATCTCGACAACAGGAGGGGGATGGGCCATGGGCGGACGTGTCTCTGTCCAATAACGAGCCGCTCTCCGTGAGGGAGCGGGGCTAGTTGCGTTTGACGTGTAGATTATACGCGCCACACACACCGCGGTGGCCCGCTACCGGTACGACCGGGCCAACACCTGGGCCACACGCAACAGGTTCGCCTCGACATCGGCCGCCAACGGGTCTAACACCTCGACCCGCGCCCCGATCGTTTGCGCCACCGACTGGGCTGCCCGGCTCGAGATCTGGGGCTGAACAAAGATCACCCCGATCCCTTCCTGTCGTGCCAGCTGCTGCAGCTGGGTCAGCTCGTAGTCGGTAGGGTCTTGCCCGCTTAGCTCGATCGAGACCTGCCGCAGGCGGTACGCATCCGCGAAATAACCCCACGCCGGGTGAAACACGAAAAACGATCGGCCGTGAAACGCAGCCAGCTCTTGGCCGATCGCTTGATCCAGTGCATCAAGCTTTTGGATCAACAAATCCAGGTTATTGCCGTAATCCCCCTCACGCGACGGGTCCATCGCGATCAGCGTATCGGCGATAACCCTGGCCTGGCGCTTCAGCAGCCCAGGGGTGAGCCACACGTGCGGGTCTTGCCCGGCGTGGTCGTGGTGATCATGGCGGTGTCCGCTGTGATCGGTGGTCGTGGGGTGGTTAGACCGGTGACGCTTCATCGATCGCCGATCGATGTTTTGGGCCGTGTCCACCACCTTCAGCCGTTGCGAAGCGATCAGGGCGTTGAACCAAGGCCCGTTTTCAAACGGTACACCGATACAGAAGTAGATGTCGGCGCCCATCAGTTGTGTGACCTGGGCGTCGGTGGGCTGGTACGTCTCAGGCGCGTCGCCCGGCTGCACGAGTGTGATGACTTGCGCGTGTGACCCAGCGATCTGCTCGACCAGCCACGCCTGAGGCACGATGCTCACCGCCACCGTTAGCGTCTCGGTGTTCGGGCTAGGTGATTGGTCTTGACAGCCCAAGCTGGGCCATGCGACCGCAGCCAAGAGGATCAACCTCAACCCGATCACTGTCTTGACAGGGGTGAAAAAGCGGGTGCCACACTTTGCCCTTTGGGCCAAAGTGTGGCACCCAAGCTTTAGTTCACCGCGTGGTGTGCCACTGGCGGCTTGCCCGCCAGTGCGAGACGCACACACATGGAAAACACTGGCGGGCAAGCCGCCAGTGGCACCCTGATTCTTGCTTATAGGGTCAGACTTGGTGCACATAATCAACCGCTTCATCAATCAATTCAGCCCCTGTTCGGTCTGCTGCGGCCAGCCACTTGACCGGCCGAAACCGACGCAGCCACGTCCGCTGCGACTTGGCGAACCGGCGGGTTAAGACCTTTGTTTTCTCAAACGCCTCATCCAGCGTACAGCGGCCCAGCAGATGATCCAGTACCTGCTTATACCCCAACGCTTGGCTGGCTTGTGGCCCCAACAACCCCTCGGCTTGGAGCCACTGTACCTCTTGGAGCAAGCTATGGCTTGTTCCTGGTGAGGTACCCAGCTGATCTCTTATCTCTTGAGAGACTTGGTCGGGATAAAACATAGCTTTGACCCGCTGGTTGATCCTGCGGTTGATCGCTTGCGTCGGCCACGCCAAGCCAATTAGGATCGGGTTGTAACGGTACCCAGGCGTTGGGTGCAACCCCGTGGTCGTGTCAGCTTCCGGCGGTGACTCCAAAACCGCAGCGGGTTGATCCCATTGGCGCTGGTGGTGGCTAATCGGCTGGCCTGTGGCGTGGTAGACCTCTAGTGCGCGCACAATTTTTTTCTGATCGTTGGGGTGGATCCGCTGCGCCGCTTCAGGGTCGATTGCTTGAAGCTGTTGGTGGAGCTGACCGCTTGGGATGGATGCCGCCTGATGGCGAAACCCCGGGTCATGCCCCGGCCCGTCGAACATCCCCTCTAGCAATGCTTTGATATAGAGATTCGTCCCGCCGACCACGATCGGCCAGCCGCCCGCGGCTTGGATCTGTTCAATCAATGGCTCAACCCGACCCAGCCAATCAGCCACTGTGAACCGCTGCGTTGGCTCAACAATGTCAACCAGGTGGTGGGCCACCTGCCGCCGCTGGGCCGTGGTTGGCTTAGCAGTACCCACATCCATGTGCCGGTAAACCTGCATCGAGTCGGCCCCGATCACCTGCCCACCCTGCGCCTGGGCCAACCCCACCGCAACCGCGCTCTTGCCGCCTGCGGTCGGCCCCAACAGCACGATCGGCCGCGGGCCAGTGTCCATCTCCATCGAATTGGCTTCACTGTCACGCATCAAATCAATACCCCAACGCATGATTCTATCGATACTCACCCAAGGCAACCCCGGTTCGAACGGAAAACAGTAACCCCAGCCGGCTTAGCCGAATCGAAAATCAAATCCGTCCATGCTACGATTCGCCACAACCAAGCCTGTAACCTTTACATATAGATCCAAGAAGGCCTTCCGATGAGCAACACCGCCCCCAACAACCCCTTCAACGCCCGCGACACCCTCAGCACCCCTCTAGGCGACCGCACGGTCTACCGGCTAGAGGCTCTCGATCAAGCCGGGCTCCACAGCCTGCCTTATTGCATCAAAGTCTTACTCGAAGCGTGTTTACGCAACGTTGATGGGCACATCGTCACCGAAAACGACGTCAAAGCCCTGGCGGCCTACGACCGGGCTGACATCGGGCAGCGCGAGATCCCTTTTATGCCCGGCCGGGTCGTGCTCCAGGACTTCACCGGCGTGCCGGCCGTGGTCGACCTGGCCGCCATGCGAGCCGCCATGGTCCGGATGACCGGCAAGCCCACGGCCGCCCAAAAAGTCAACCCCTTGGTCCCCTGCGACCTGGTCATCGACCACTCGGTCCAGGTCGATGCGTTTGCCTCGGCTACCGCGTTGACGATCAACAGCGAGAAGGAGTTTGAGCGCAACAACGAGCGTTACCAGTTCCTCAAGTGGGGCCAACAAGCGTTCGACAACTTCCGCGTCGTCCCGCCCGCCACCGGGATCGTCCACCAGGTCAACCTCGAATATTTGGCCAAGGTCGTGTGGGAAAGTGCGCCCGCAACGAGCCGCGACCGTGAGGGAGCGGGTTCCACCACGCCCACGCTCTACCCCGACAGCCTGGTGGGCACCGACTCGCACACGACGATGATCAACGGCTTGGGCGTGCTGGGCTGGGGCGTGGGGGGGATCGAAGCCGAGGCCGTCATGCTCGGCCAACCCATCTACATGCTTATCCCCGAGGTCGTGGGCTTCAAGCTCACCGGCCAACTGGCCAATGGGTGCACCGCGACCGACCTGGTGCTGGTCATCACCCAGATGCTGCGCCAGCACGGGGTGGTGGGCAAGTTCGTGGAATTCTTTGGCCCCGGGCTAGACCAGATGCCGCTAGCCAACCGCGCTACCATCGCCAACATGGCGCCCGAGTACGGCGCGACCGTTGGCTTCTTCCCGGTCGATCAGCACACGCTGGACTACCTCAAGCTCACGGGTCGCGACGCGGCCTTAATCGAAACCGTGGAGCAGTATTGCAAGCTCCAGGGCCTGTGGCGGGACAACGCCCACCCCATCCAATACGCCGCCCAGCTGGAGCTGGACATGGGCACGGTCGAACCCTCGCTGGCCGGCCCCAAGCGCCCCCAAGACCGCATCGCGCTTGGCGCGATGGCCAGCCAGTGGCGACAAGACCTGGCCACCACGTTTGGTAAGCCCAATGCAAGTGGTGCACCATCCGCAGCCACTTCAGCTGGAACCGAAGCACAAACCGCGACCGCGGTGGCCGACCCCGATACCGATGGCGTGCCGGTCTCGTATGACGGCCAGACGTTTGCCCTCAAGCACGGGGCGGTCGTTATCGCGGCGATCACCAGCTGCACCAACACCTCCAACCCACAGGTCATGGTCGCCGCGGGGCTGCTAGCCAAAAACGCAGCCGACAAAGGCCTCACACGCCAGCCGTGGGTCAAGACCTCACTCGCACCGGGCTCTAAGGTGGTCACCGAGTACCTCGACAAGGCCAGCCTCACCGCGCCGCTCGAAGCGCTAGGCTTCCACACCGTGGGATATGGTTGCACCACGTGCATCGGCAACTCCGGGCCGCTGCCCCAGCCGATCAGTGAGGCGATCAATGAGCACGACCTGGTCGTCGCCGCGGTGCTCTCGGGCAACCGCAACTTTGAGGGTCGCATCAGCCCGGATGTGCGTGCCAACTACTTAGCCTCGCCGCCGCTGGTCGTGGCGTACGCGATCGCCGGCACCGTGGATATCGACCTTCAGCACGACCCGATCGCCACCGATCGCGATGGGCAGCCGGTCTATCTCAACGATATCTGGCCCACCCAGCAGCAGGTATACGATACGGTTGCCAGCTGCGTGACGCGTGATCAGTTCACCCAGCAATACGCCCACGTCTTCGATGGCTCTGACAAGTGGCAAGCGGTGAGCAGCCCGACCGGGCCGCTGTACGAGTGGGACGAGAAGAGCACCTACATCCAAGAGCCGCCGTTCTTTGTCGGCCTCACATCAAATGTCAAGCCTATCACGCCGATCCAATCCGCACGCTGCTTGGCGAAGCTAGCGGACTCGGTGACAACCGATCACATCAGCCCGGCCGGCGCAATCAAGACCGACAGCCCCGCGGGCCAATACCTGGTCGACCATGGCGTGCCGGTGAGCATGTTCAACAGCTACGGCTCGCGTCGCGGGAACGACCGCGTCATGACGCGTGGCACGTTCGCCAATGTGCGTGTGCGTAACCAGATGGCGCCGGGCACGGAGGGCGGCCAGACCACCGACCTGCTCGATCGGCAGGTCAAGCCGATCCACGACGCAGCCATGCACTACCAAAAACAAAACGTGCCGCTGATCGTGCTAGCGGGTAAAGACTACGGCATGGGTTCTAGCCGCGACTGGGCGGCCAAGGGTACGTTTTTGTTGGGCGTCAAAGCGGTGATCGCCGAAAGCTTTGAGCGCATCCACCGCAGCAACCTGGTGGGGATGGGTGTGTTGCCGCTGTGCTTCCAAGACGGTCAGAACGCCAAGTCGCTTGGCCTAACCGGGCACGAAACCTTTGACATTGCTATCGACGACGCGGTCACCCCACGCCAAGATATCCAAGTCACCGCGACCAAACCCGACGGGGCCAAGGTGACGTTTACCACGACCTGCCGGATCGACACGCCTGTTGAAGTCGATTACTACCGCAACGGAGGAATCCTGCACACGGTGTTACGCAAGATGGCGCAGTAAAAGGCTCCAACCGCCAAGGCTTTGCCTGGTGGTTTGGGTTGCCCTTTGTTTTTTGACAAGAAGCCCGTTGCATAAAATCTTGGCTATACCCACCGGGTATGAGCTTGCCGCGTCCAGACACACCAAAACACTGGGCGTTTGCCTGCCGCGGGCAGATGTCCCCCCGTAAACTCGATCGGGATTGGTATATGACAATTTCAATATCGCCGCGAAACGCCACCCTCTCCTTTGGGGTATATACCCATCGGGTATGTGTTTGCCGCGTCAGAATCACAAAAACGCTCAAGATTTTCATGCCGCGGGCGGGCGGGACCCCGTAAACCTGATCGGGGCTGGTATAGAATACCCGCATGTCCGACGCTCATTACCTGACGCCTTATCACGAATCCGCGCGTAAGCACGGGCGGGACGCCTTTGGCGTCACCCTCTGGGCCAACCCCGAGACCCAGCAGAGGCGGTTCAAAGCCTTTGCCCAGATGTATGACCTGGCAAACAAACGGGTGCTCGACGCCGGCTGCAGCCGGGGCGACTTGGCCGCTTTCCTGGTCGAAAACCAGATCCCGTATCAACGCTACGTGGGCATCGATGCGTTGTGCGATGTGATTGACTTCGCGGCCAGCCGGGGCCTGCCCAACGCCCAGTTCCACTGCGGCGACTTTATGGCCGAACCCGGGTTGCTTTCCCTCGGCCAGCCACAGGTGATCTGTATCTCCGGCTCACTCAACACCATGGACGACCCACGTGTTTTTAACGCGCTGGAATCGGCCTGGGCGGCGGCTTCACAGGCGTTGTTGTTTAATTTCTTGTCCGACCACGCCGGCCCCGGCGCCCCGCCACAGCGGAAGCCCGCACGCCGGCTAGACACTCAGCGGCTGATCGGTTGGGCGCTAAGCCAGACCTGGGCGGTGGCGTTCAGACAGGATTATTTCCAACACGGGCACGACGCCACCATCCTGATGCAAAAACCCGACGCCGCTTAGTGGCTTGTTCATCCAATGGGTGATTCCAACGCGGCAAACCCATGCCCGGGGTATACACAAGCCTGCGCCATGCTATACCCGACCGTGACCGGCCCCGCGGCAGCGATTTCATACCCGATGCGTATAGCCATGCACCGCCATCGACCCATACCGCTGCGATTCGGGCCCATCCCATCCCTGCGCGGGCTGGGGTTGGGCGTGGCGGTCGGTGCGTAGCACCAGCAGCCCATCGGCGGTGGCCTTGGGCCCCAACGCAGCGATCAAACCCACCACGCGGGCCATTGAATCGGGATCGCTTGTGAGCCGATAGGGGGGATCACAAAACACCAAACCCACCGATCCAGACGCCAGCAGCCCCACCCACCCCGCCGACAACGCATCAACCCCCATCACACTGGCCCGATCGGCCAGACCCAGGTTCGCCAGGTTTTGTTCGAGTAATTTCCGTGCCGATCGGTCCCGCTCAATAAACGTGCACCGCCCCACGCCACGCGACAACGCCTCGATCCCCAAACTCCCCGTGCCCGCAAAGATGTCCAGACACGCCTCAACCCCCAGCCACCTATTGGCCGCGAGCCGATCGAACAGGCTCTGCTTGACCCGGTCCGGGATCGGCCGCGTCACACGGTCTCCCCGTGGGCTTAACAGCGTCCGTCTGCGGCAGGTGCCTGCGATCACACGCATCGCGATTCACTCAATCCAAGTCAGCTACACCCACCCGGTCGACCCTACCAATGGTGGGGCCCGACTCATCCGTGGGTCGGATACAATACAATCTGTTTTTGTACACCACGGCATTGTATCTGCCCCAATGAGGTGCCACGATGAAAGACGGATCTTGCTTGTGTGACCGCTGCACCGCCCTGTGCTGCCGGTACTTCGCCCTGGGCATCGACGAGCCCGAAACACCCGAAGAATTCGACGACATCCGCTGGTACCTGGTCCACGAGAATGTGCACGTGTTCGTCGAAGACGACGAGTGGTACCTCTCGGTCCAGACCCGGTGTCGACACCTCCAAGACAACAACCAGTGTGGCATCTACGAGGACCGCCCCAAGATCTGCCGCGAATACACCACCGACAACTGCGACTACTACACCGGGCAGTACGACTTCCAGCAGTACTTCACCACACCCGAGCAGCTCGAGGCCTACGCCCAGTCGGTCTTGGGTGACCGGTACAAGCGCTACGCGCTGCGGCAGCGGCTCAAGAACACCGGGATGGACCGCGGCCACCCCGACCGCCCCAAGGGCAAGCACGTCTTGGCTGCACGCGCCCGCCCCCGCATCAAGGGCCACCCCAGCCGAGCACACCACCATCACCACCGGCCACCCTCGGCTACACCCACAGTGACCGTGTCGATCGGCGATTCCAATCGGTAGCCGGTTTCATCAAGCCACCATCGTTTCGCCTGGCACCGCACCCCAACCCCCCCATGAAGCTCCAAGCGCCCAAAGGCACGCGCGACTTCTACCCCCCGCAGATGGCGTTGCGGAACTACCTCCTCGACGCCTGGCGGCGCGTGTCGGTGCGCCACGGGTTCGACCAGGTCGACGGGCCGATCTTCGAGTCGCTTGACCTCTACAAGATCAAGAGCGGTGAAGGGATCGTCAACGAGCTGTTCCACTTCGAGGACCGCGGCCAGCGCCAGCTAGCGCTACGACCCGAGTTCACGCCAACGCTAGCGCGCATGGTCGCGGCCCAGGCACACGCGTTGCCCAAGCCGATCAAGTGGTTCTCGATCCCCAACCTCTGCCGCGCTGAGCGCCCCCAGCGTGGCCGGCTGCGCGAGTTCTTCCAGTGGAACGTCGACACCCTCGGCCTAGATCACCCCATCGCCGACGCCGAGTGCATCCTCACCGCAATCGACCTGCTGCGTGAGCTGGGGCTAACCCCACAAGACGTAAAGATCAAGATCAGCCACCGCCAGACCGTGCAACACATCCTCACAACCCTGGGCGTAGCGCCGGACCGGATCCTCGACGCGTTCAACCTCTTGGACCGCCGTGATAAACTCGACCCCGATCAGTTCACCGCCGCGGCCAGTCAGCTTGGGCTAGATCCCGATCGTGTTGTGCGATTCGATCAGGCTTGCCGTATGACTTACCCAGTGGGCAGGCGCGATGATCTGGGGCAACAGATTGGGATCGGACAAGAACACGATGACTTGGTCTGCCTAGACCAGCAGCTGCGCGCGTTTGGCCTGGAAGAATGGTGTGAGTATGACCTAGGTATTGTCCGCGGCCTGGCGTACTACACCGGCACGGTCTTCGAGATCCACGAAACCAGCGACGCTGAGCGTGCCCTGGCCGGCGGGGGGCGGTACGACGGGCTGATCGAACTATTCGGCGGGCCCAAGACACCCGCGGTGGGCTTCGGCATGGGCGACGTGGTGCTCATGAACCTGCTGGCAGACAAAGGCCTGCTCGACGCACCCGAAAAAATCTCGCCACCACCCGACGTCTTCGTCCTAGCAGCCACAGACATTGGCGCCAGGTACCTGCCTGGCTTGGTGGCCAAATTGCGTACAAAAATGGATGATCGCAACGGCCTGCACACGCGTTTCAGCTACAAATCCACGCGCAACATCGGCAAGCTGCTCAAAGAAGCCGCAGCAGCCCACGCCCGATTCGCCGTGATCTTAGACGACGATACCGCCAAACACGATACCGCGAGCGTCAAAGACCTCGCCACCGGCCAGCAAGAGAAGGTGCACAGGCATGATTTGGCGAAATGGCTGACCGATCGGCAAGCCGGGTAGCGCCCGCCATCGGCGGACCACCGATCACCGCCGGCGTTGAGCTTGCCGTGGCCCGTAGCATCGTGGACCCTACGAACCGCATCTTGCCGCGGTTCCCACCACACACCCATCCGGTTGAAACCCACCCCACAACCTGGTATCGGTCTCTCCATGCACACGCGATCCTTTGGCCACACCACCATCCGCGTCTCGGAGATCGGCTTAGGCGCCTGGCAGCTGGGCGGCGACTGCTGGGGACCGGTCGATGAGCAAGACGCGATCGACACGCTCGCCGCTGGGGTCGACCAAGGCGTGACCTTCATCGACACAGCCGATGTCTACGGCTGCGGCCGCAGCGAATCCCTGATCGGCCGGTTCCGCAAGCAGTATTCGAAGCCGCTATTCATCGCCACCAAGGTCGGCCGGTTCCCCGAGCCCGGCTGGCCCGACAACTTCTCGTTCGATACCTTCCAAAAACACACCGAAAACTCGATCCAACGCTTGGGCGTCGACGCCTTAGACCTCACCCAGCTCCACTGCATCCCCACCCGATACTACCAACAGGGCGAGGTGTTCGGCTGGCTCGAACGCCTCCAGCAACAAGGCAAGGTCAAGCGGTTCGGCGTCAGCGTCGAGTCCATGGACGAAGCGCTGACCTGCCTCGAACAGCCCGGGCTGGCCTCGCTGCAGATCATCTTCAACATCTTCCGACAAAAACCGATCCACACCCTCTTGGACCGCGCCAAAGCCAAGGGCGTGGCTATCATCGTCCGGTTACCGCTGGCCAGCGGCCTGCTGGCGGGCAAGTTCACCCAAGGCACAACCTTCCCCGAAAACGATCACCGCGCCTTCAACCAAGACGGCCAGCGTTTTAATGTCGGCGAAACGTTCGCCGGCTTAGGGCTAGCCAAAGGCGTAGAACTCGCCGACCTGATCAAGCCGTGGGTGCCCCCGACCATGACCATGGCCCAGATGGCGCTGCGCTGGTGCCTCGACCACGACGCGGTCACCACCGTCATCCCCGGCGCTAAGAACCCCGCCCAGGCCACCGCCAACGCCGCCGCCAGCAACCTGCCGCCCCTCCCCGAAGACCTGCACTACAAACTCAAAGGCTTTTACACCCAACACATCGCCCAACACATCCGCGGGCCGTATTAAGACCCCCTCATACGC
>CBDCXC010000024.1:0-3117 GCA_965223655.1 Phycisphaeraceae bacterium | reverse complement strand
ACGATTGGGATATCGCTGGTATCGGGGTTGGACCGGATCTTGTAGGCCCAGGGGTTGGTGTTGGGGTTGGCCTCGGGTGTATCGAAGCCCAAGATGACCAGGTCGGGGCGGATGCGGTTGCAGGCTTCAACGGTTTGGGGCCCGTCGTGGACCTCCCACATCTCGTGCCCTTCCTGCTCGAGCCGCTGGCGCCATTGCTGGCAGAAGCTGGGGTCGGTATCGCCCAGCAGGACCCGGATGGGTACCGCCTTGCGTTGTGAGCCATCCACAGGATCCACGCGGTCGTTTTGCGGGCCACCGGGCTGTGATAGCCGGTTGCGTACCGCGACGCAGACCCGGTTTCGGCCGCTGCGCTTGGCGGTGTAGAGTGCGGCGTCGGCGCGTTTGAGCAGGTCGTCGGGGCTGTGGGTGTTGAGGTCGACCTCCGCCACACCGGCGCTGATGGTCATCGTCAGCTGGGCCTGGCCGTGCTCGAAGCGGTGGGATTCGATGGCGTGGCGGATGCGTTCGCCGCAGGCCTTGGCGCCTTGTGCGTCGGCGCCCGAACAGATCACGAGGAATTCCTCGCCCCCAAATCGGCAGACCACTTCGCCGGCGCGTGCGGTGTCCCGCAACAGCTGGGCGGTCTGCTTGAGGACCGCGTCGCCCACGATGTGGCCGTACTGATCGTTGCAGTCTTTGAAATGATCCAGGTCCAGCAGCACGCAAGACAGGGGTTGCTGTTTGCGTTTGACCATGGCCCAGAGGTCTTCGAGGCGGTGGATGGCTTCGCGGCGGTTGGCGAGATCGGTCAGCTCATCGGTGGTGGCCATCCGGTGGAGCTTGTCGTTGAGCACCAGCAGCTCGGCGTTGGCCTTGTGGATCGCCCGGCGGTCTTTGGCTAGCTCTTCCTCCAGCTGGATGATGCGTGAGCCTGCGTTGAGCCTGGCCAGCAGCTCGTGACGGTTGAACGGCTTGGCCAGGAAGTCATCGGCCCCGGCTTCAAAGGCTTCGACGATCCGGAGTGTCTGAGAGTACGCGCTAAGCACCAGGATGTAGACGAAGCCGGTTGTTTCGGCCGAATCGCGGATCGCGCGGCACAGCTCGAAACCATCCATTTCCGGCATCATCAGGTCTGAGATGACGATCTTCGGGGTTTGGTCCTTAAAGACCTGCAGCGCCTCAACACCGTTCAGGGCGGTGTGGACCTGGTAGCCGGCCACCGTGAGATGCCGTTTGAGCAGCTCTAGGATCGATGGATCATCGTCAACGACTAAGATATCGGTTGGCATGCCCCTACCTGGATACGCAGATCAATAGCCGATCACTTTTCGGCTAAGTGAGCCGGCGGGTGACGGTTGCTTTTTATGGTATCGGCTTAATGGCAGCGGCCTTGTGTGCCTGGGTGAGCTTTTTTCGGCCGCCGCCAGCCGGGGGGCGTGAGAACGGGCTGGGTATGGGTTGGGCATTGGGTTATCGCCCCCGGCTGTTGATGCCCGGTAAGGTTCGATGCATCACGTATGGAAAGGCCGCGTCGGGGATACCAAAACAGTGGGGATCCCCCTGCCGCGGGCGAACGGGACCCTGTCAACCTGATCGGGACTGGTATACAATAAGGTGGGGTTGTGGGGTGAACCGGATCGCGAACCCCTAGCGAGGCAGGCCACCATGGGACCGCTGCACGGCAAGCATATCCTGATCTTCGTCGGTGACGCGTATGAGGACCTTGAGCTGTGGTACCCCAAGCTGCGTCTGCTCGAGGCCGATGCGGGTGTCACGGTGGCGGGGCCCCAAGCCGACCGGGTATACCGCGGCAAGCACGGCTACCCGTGCACCAGCGACGCGGCGATCGATCAGATGGAAGCCGAAGACTTCCACGGCTTGATCGTCCCGGGGGGGTGGATGCCTGATAAGCTGCGTCGTGACCCAGATGTCTTAAGGCTCACCGAGGCGTTTGCCGATGCCGGCAAGCTGGTGGCGGCGATCTGCCATGGGGGGTGGATCCCGATTTCCGCGGGTATTTACCCGGGCGTGCACGTGACGGGGTCACCCGGGATCAAGGACGACCTGATCAACGCCGGGGGGGTGTGGCGCGATGAGCCGGTGGTGGTGGACCGGCACTTTGTGTCGAGCCGCCGGCCCGATGACCTGCCCCGACTTCTGCCGCGGCGTCTTTGGCGTGTTAGGCGCCAGGGCGGCCCAGGCTGTTTAAACTTTCGTCGCCATCCTCCACGCATAAACAAACTGCGCTGTGCTCCCCTCTGCACAGCGCAGTGAAGTTTTTCTGCGGTGATACAACGGGGCGTAGGATCAGTCGTAGGCCGTCTTGCCCGGTTCGTCGGCCTTCCTGGCGATCACGATGGTATACAGCTTTCTAGAGCCGACCGCCGCGGGTTTACCGATCAGCTTTCCGGTGGGGTAGCCCATCTGCCAGACCTTACCCGCGGTGACACTAAACCCAAACAGGTCGGGCCCGGCGAACTCAAGGCTATAGTTTTGTGGGTGGTGCATCTTGCCGACTTTGGTCTCGGTTTGGGCATCCGGATCAAGCACGTATAGGTTGTGGCGGTCTGAGGCATAAAGGGTCCCATCGCTGGATGCGGCCAAGCCGTAGTATTCGCGTGAGAGCGGCATCAGCTTTTGCTTGGCCCCGGTCTTAGGGTCGACTTTGATCAGCCAGATCCCGGGCATGCCGTCGGGGGCTGGGTCGACGACGGTGTCGTCGCCTAAGGTCACCAGGACCACGAGGTCTTGAAAGTCGGCTGCGGAGCTAGACAGATCGGTGGTGCCCAGCTCAAACAGGTAGATGACCTGGTTCTTGTCTAGGACAACCGTGTGGGTCGTGGTGTCGATGTAATCGATGAGGTAATCGGCGATCGAGGCTTGGTTGTTGAAGCCGGGGATATCGGGCACCGCGTCGCCATCGCGCAGCACCTTCACCAAGCCCGTGGATTGGCTGGTGCTGATCGTCTGGTAGGGGCTCCAGTCGGCGTCGCTGGTACTGCGGGTATTGGAGGTGGTGGGTCTCCAGCTCCTCCCGGTGACGATGACGTGATCATCGATGTTGTACTTGTCGGGTGAGACATAGTGGCGTGGGTTTTCGCTGTCGTTGAGGTTGCTGGAGATGGCTTGATTGAA
>CBDCXC010000023.1:0-67378 GCA_965223655.1 Phycisphaeraceae bacterium | reverse complement strand
CTCGCCGTCCTGGCGAGCATAGCGGCAGACTGTCTTTCTTACGACGACTTTGAACAGGTAATTGAACGCACACTGGCCTCTTTGGGCCGGACTGTGGCAGTAGTCCACACCTCATTGTATGACTGTGAACACGATACACTGGGCGCTTGCCAGGTGGTGCAGCGTGGATGCTGGTTTGATGAAACCGACAGCGCCGGCAACCTGGTGTTTGATTTCAGCAGCGATGCGGCAAATGAGTGGCTGGACCTGCTTAATCAGGGGGACAGTGTTCGTTTGGGAAGCGCGCAGCTAAGCGCGCTTCTGCCCGGACAGGTCCATGCGTTGGACACCCTGCTGATGATTCCTCTCAACCGCAACAGTCAGCGATGCCAGGGCTTTATGCTGTTTGCCGATCGCGACCATAAAAACTGGTCATCGGTAACCCTGGATATGCTGAAAGTGGCGGCAGAGCTGTTCAGTACGGCTATGGACAACGAAAAGCGGATGCTCGATCACCAGCTGGCCACGGCGGTGTTCGACAAGGCTTCAGAGGGGATCATGGTCACCGACGAGCGTGGCCAGATCCTCAGTATCAACCCGGCATTTACCAACATCACCGGTTACAGCCTGCGCGAATGTCTGGGGAAGACCCCCGCGATCCTCAAGTCCGGCCGCCACGACGAGCAGTTCTATTCCCGCATGTGGCAGCAGCTGCAGGAGAACGGCCAGTGGCAGGGCGAGGTCTGGAACCGCCGCAAGAACGGCGAACTTTATCCGGAATGGCTCTCCATCTCTGCCCTGCCTGATGCCCATGGTAAGCCCCACCGTTACATCGGTATCCTGTCGGATATCACCTCCCTGAAGCGTGCCCATGCCCAGGTGGAACACCTGGCGATGCATGACCCGCTCACCGGCCTGCCCAATCGCCGCATGTTTATGGAGAACCTGGAGCGGTTGATGGCGCACGCGCAGCGCAGCGGTCAGCTGCTGGCGCTGCTGTTTATCGATCTGGACGGCTTTAAGCTGGTGAACGACAGCCTGGGTCACCATGTGGGTGACCGTCTGTTGCAGTCGGTGGCCACCTGTCTGAAGTCGCAGCTGCGCGCCGACGACCTGCTGGCCCGTATGGGCGGCGACGAGTTTGTGCTGTTGGTGAACGGTTACGACAGTCCGGATCAGCTGGCGAAAATTGCCACCAAGATCCTGCATGTGCTGCAACACCAGGACGGTCAGCCGAGTGGCCGGATCGAGATCGGGGCCAGTATTGGTATCGCCCTCTACCCCGAGAATGCGGACGACGGTGACCAGCTTATCCGCAACGCTGATATGGCGATGTACCGGGCCAAGGAGAACGGTAAGAACCAGTACCACTTCTACGAAACCAAACTGTCTGAAGAGGTGGTACGTCGCTACGTGCTGGAGCGCGAGCTGCGGGTTGCCTTGGAAGAGGAACAGCTGGAGGTGTATTACCAGCCGCAGCTGAATATCGACGGTACTGCATTGGTGGGTGTGGAGGCGTTGGTACGCTGGCCACATCCAGAACGCGGCGTGTTACCGCCGTCTGAATTCCTGCCGGTGGCGATGAGCAGCGGCCTGGCCTATCCGCTGTTTAAGGTGGTGTTCCTGCAGGTATGCCGTTTTATGACCCTGATGGATAAACAGGGGGTGGTGATTCCGAAGGTGGCGATCAATATTGCCGGTATCGAGCTGATCACCAACGGCTGCTGTAACCTGATCATCGATTCCCTGCGCAGCTTTGGTATCGATCCACGCCGGGTGGAGTTTGAGGTAACCGAAACCCTGCTGATGCACTCACTGGACGATTTGGCCGAGGTGCTGGATCGATTGCGCAAGGAAGGTTTGCAGATCTCCATCGATGACTTTGGCACCGGCTACTCCTCCCTTTCCCGTTTGCGCGAACTGCCGATCGATATGCTGAAGATCGACAAAACCTTCGTGCAGGGGATCTCTCAGGAGAGCAGTGACGAGGCGATTGTGCGGGCGATCATCTCCATGGCGAACAGCCTGCAGTTGAAGGTGATTGCCGAGGGGATCGAAACCCACGGCCAGCTCGACTTCCTACGTGGCGAGGGCTGTGAGTTGATTCAGGGATTCCTCTACGCCGAACCGATGAAAGGGGAGCGGCTGGCGGAACATATCGCCAACGCCAGCTACCAACTGAAGAAACATGATTAGGTGTTTATTCGGCAAATAAAGAAGGGACCCTTAGGAGTAAAGAGTAAAATCTGTGTATTTTACTGACTGAAAGCCCCATGAGTTAAGAGTTCATGGGGTTTTTTGTTTCTACACACTGTGTAATTAAGTGTGTAGGAAGTTAATCAGACGCGAAGCAACAACGTACCGTATCAAGAATGGGTGGTAGTGGGTGGAGGCACTCTGAAACAAGATCAAGAACGAAGTATCTCGCATGCAGTCTCCGTGCACTGTTCGGAGCGTGGAGCGTGCGCTAACATACTTTTCATTCTCCACATTGCCCTTATCAAAGTAGCGACTTAAATAGAACCGGAAATAATCCGCTTATCTTTAAGCAAAAGTGGTCATGCCAAGGAGTGCCCAGTGATCGAAAAAATTCTGCTTCGCAACGTCTCCAGCTATTCTCCTGATTCAGCTACATCCATTGACCCACTCAAACGTGTTAATTTGTTTTACGGTCAAAACGGGACGGGCAAAACTACCATCAGTAACTTCCTCCAGACCCCTGCTGAGGTTTGCTTCAGCGCTTGCAGTGTGGAACCAGCAAAGGCTGATCGGGAGCTATTGGTCTACAACCATGCATTCATTGAGAGAAATTTCCATAAATCAGTATCCCAGCCTGGGGTCTTTACCCTTAATGAGGGCAACATTGAGGCTGAAACGGCTATTGCTGCCGCTGAGTCAACAATCGATGAGCTGACAATCGCCCATGATGCTGAGCTAGAGAAGGGAATCAACTGCAAGAAGGCCCAGGATCAAGCCTATGAGGCGCTACTGACAAGTATATGGAAACCCAAGCGTGACTTTGATAACACCGCTTTGGCTTATTGCTTCAAGTTGCTCAACACCAGGGAGCGTTTACTCAATACTGTCAGAAACGTTCCGCTCGTGACAACCACTGACACCCCACAGGAACTCCTTAGGGAGGCAACAGAGCTTAATGACGCCAGTGATCAGGAGCTGCCTGGAATCGCCTCAATTACCTTCCATGCTAATGAGCTGGAAACCGATCCGATAATGCAGGAAATCATCACTGGGTCCGGTGATTCCTACCTTTCTGCGTTCATTCAGCAATTGGGAAACTCAGATTGGGTCAAACAGGCATTGAGCTATGAATCAGAGGCAAAGGACCAGTGCCCGTTATGTCAGCAACCTTTGCCGCAGGATTTCTATGCTGAAATTCGTAAAGTCTTCGATAAGACCTATGAGCAGCGCCTGAACCAATTAAGGCAACTCGAAAGCCGTTACCGAGATACAGTGGACCAATTCTTACGACAGTGTGAGGCTCCGGAATATCAGCTGCAAGCCATAAAACTTCATGTCACTAGGCTTCACGCTGTGTTCCAGAAAAACCTGCAATCCCTTGCTAAGAAAGTCGCCAGCCCCTCCCTCGCGATCACGCTTGAACCCACAACAGCACTGGTAGCCGACCTGAACAGTGAGATCGCGGCTGAGCAGCTAAAGATTGACGCTATTAATGCAAGGATAAAAAACAGGAAAAAGCATGAGGAGGACATAAAACGACGTTTCTGGAGTTGGTACAGAGCTTCGTGCGACGGTGCTTTCGTTGAATTTGAAAAGGTCAACAATGAACTGAGTTGCCAACGTGAGGTTGCCAAAAAAGAGGTTCAGTCTCTGCGTAACCACATTAAGGCTCAACGCGAGATTGTCGCTCAATCCAAGGCTGCTATTACGAACATTGATCAGTCTGTCGACAGTATCAATAGGTGGCTACGTGTGCTGGGCCTGAAGGGCTTCGCGTTGATTAAAGAAGAGGGACCAGTGCCGCAATATCGTCTAGAACGTCCTGACCTACATGAAGGGGTGTTCAGGACCCTCAGCGAGGGCGAGAAGACGCTAATCTCGTTTTTATACTTCCTTGAAGTCTGCAATGGTGAACTGGACACCGCCGGTGGAAAGCTCAAGCAGGATCGCATCATCGTCATTGATGACCCTATATCGAGCCTTTCTCATAACTATGTCTATGACATTGCATCGCTAATCAGGAGCCAGGTGCTTACCCCTAGAAACCGATTTAAGCAAGTGATGATCCTTACGCATAATTTGTTCTTCTTCCATGAGATGATCAAGCTCATGAAGGATAGCGGCGAGAAATCCTTGGCAATGTTCCGAATCACCAAGTCCGAATACAGCTCGGTCGTAACTATGGAAGAACGAGAAGTCCAGAACGACTACCAAGCCTTCTGGCAAACCATCAAAGACGCACTGCAAGGCCGGGCATCCCCGAACGTTATTCCGAATATGATGCGCAATATCCTGGAGTACTACTTCAGCTTCGTTCATCAGACTTCCAGCTTACGTAAGGCGCTGACTGAACTGAGTGACGAGTTTCCGGAGTACAGAGCACTCTATCGCTACATCAACCGTGAATCACATGCTGACTCGGTAAACCTCAATGATTTCGGTGAGATCGATCCGACGACCTTTGTTGAGCGGTTTAAAGATGTGTTTGTCAGAACAAACTTCGAATCCCACTTTGACAAGATGATGGCATAGCTAGCTGTGTATCCGGGATGGCATCATCGGAGAACCCAGCCGCAGGGTCCCTTTTTAATGGCTGTAGCTAAACCGGCTACGTAGGGTGCAATAACGGAGTGTAATGCGCCACTCTCCTGTGTACGGTGCGTTACGCTATCACTAATAGCACCCTACGCGGGGACTTCGGTGCTTATTCCGTTACCGGTTTATACCAGCGTCATATGGTTATCCCAAGCCACAGACAGGTTGGCATCCAGCTTGATACGCTGCCGTTTCTGGCTGGCCATATCAAAGCGGTAGAGGCGTCCGCTACCGGTACTGATCAGGAACTCACCGGGCAGTCTGGTTGCGGCAAGGCCACAGCCGTCGCGGGTTTTACACTGGCCCAGATACTGGCCATCCCGGCTGTCCCAGAAAGTCACCAGATCCCCCCGTGGCGACGAGATCGCCGCGTAACGGCCGCTGGCATCAAAACGTGCGCTGCCGCAGTACTGCTTCATTGCACGGTTTACATTGTCAGGTGCACGTAACAGCTGTAGCGCTTGGCCGCGTTGGTGCATCGCCACCAGCGGTACATCATCGTACTTGGCGCCCTGGTACTGCAACGCGATCACCACCTTGCCGTCAGCATTCACATCCAGGTGGCGGATCGATAGCTGGTGCAGCTCAGCTGGGGGCTCGACCTGCTCCAACAGTTCACCGCTGTGCAGATCGATGTAGGCAAGCGATGGGCGCATGCTGTCCAGATTGAGCTTGTCACGGCCCCTGTCCGGATGGGTCAGAATGCCGCCGTTGGCAACCACCAGCGTTTTTGCGTCTGCCAGCAGTGCCAGTTCGTGCGGCCCGATGCCGTAGGAAGGGTGAGTCGGCAACTCTTGCTGAAACCCTGCTGGATATCACGTACGGTGATCCGTCCCTGCCCGTCGGCGACGTTGTTCTCGCCGCTGATCAGGTAACGTCCGTCTGCGGAGAAGATCGCATGGCCGTAGAAGTGGCGTCCGGCATCCGGCTCCACCCGTTGGATCAGCGCTCCGCTGTTGTAGTCCACCAGGTCGATATAACGACCCGGACGGCGGGCCACAGCCGCCAGCCAGGGCTGTGTCGGGTGCAGATCGACGTGGTGTGCGCGTTGCGGCAGTAAGTGATCCAGCAACACAGAGCCGTCCTGCGCCACCATCTGCAGGTGGTGCAATCCATCCCGATCGGTGGCGGCGGAGGCAAACAGCGGTGCACGTCCAGCGTTGCCGGTTTGTGCCAGCAGCGTTGGGCTGATCAGGGCTCCGCCCAGCAGCAGGCTGAACTGGCGGCGATTAATCCCCGTCACGGCTGTTGAATCCCAGTTGGATATTCAGTTTCTGCATCGCCTCTTCCAGCTGGCGGTGCAGGATTTTCATCTGGTCACTCACCTGTTTGAGGGTGGCGTGATCGGCCGGATCCTGCACTGCCAGAAACAGCGTTTTGTCGATGCTGCTCAGCTGGTTGTCCAGCTGCTGGAAGTGGGTATCGATCTGGTAGGCCAGCGCTGCCTCGCCTTCCGCGGTCAGCAATTCTTTCACGCTGGTGCTGCCATTGCCGCGGTACAGCTCGGCCAATGCCGCCAGGTTAAGCTGGATATTGCGCAGTGAACGTTCGCTGCGCCAGGACTCGGCGCGGCGCGGTTTCGCCTTGTTGGTGCCTTTATGCAGTGGGCGCAGCAGTTTCAGGTCACGTACCACCTCGACCGGTTCCACCAGCGCTTTCATCAGCTCGGTGGCCGCTTCGGTGCTGTCCTCGTAGTAATCTTCACCGTCCGGGGCTGCATCGACACGGGGCAGCTGCTGGGACTCCCATTCCTCGGCAATCTCGCGGCTCATGGTGGCCACGTTGTTGGCGATCGCTGCGGTTAGCTGGCAGCCGTAAGGTGTCTGGTATTTGTCGCTGAACAGCAAACGTTCCAGCGCAGGCAGGCCTTTCACCGCGATGCTGGCACTGCGGAAGTATTCCGGTGTCAGGTTGGTCGGCATCTTCCTGGCTGAGAAGCTCATTCAGCTGCTTGCTGGTCAGGTTTTTCTTGTCTGGCCAGAACTGCATGCTGAAGTTACGCATCAGAAACTCTACCGGGCCAAACTGCACGTGCTGGATGCCCTGCCAGGCGTCCATGGTGTTGTGGAATGCAGTCTGTGCCGCTACCAATTGCTCTGGCTGCTGGCACAGCATGTCAGTGGCCTTGGCCAGCTCTGTACTGCTGCGCGCCAGGGTCTGGTAACGGGGCAGGATATGATCGCGGGTCAGTTGTACGTTGATCGCCTGCCACTGCGCGTTGCTGGGCGCTGCGTGGGCTACGCCGCCAGCAAGGAACAGGGTGGCCACCGGAATCAGGACCGGTAGCAGGCTGTAGCGTGAAAACATCAGAGTGACTCCAGGAATCGGATCAGGTTGTTTCGTTGTGCCGTTGGCAACTGCACCACCGCATCGCGCGCAGCCTGGGCTTCGCCACCGTGCCACAGAATCGCTTCCAGCAGGTTGCGGGCGCGGCCGTCGTGCAGGAAGTAGGTGTGACCGCCGACGGTTTCCGTCAGGCCGATCCCCCACAGAGGGGGCGTACGCCATTCGCGGCCATTGGCAGCGTACTCTGGGCGGCCATCAGCCAGGCCTTCGCCCATATCGTGCAGCAATAGATCGCTGTACGGCCAGATCAGTTGTGGCGCCTTATTCTGCGGTTCGGACGGGTCGTCGACAACGACAAATTTTGCCCGGTGACAGCTCTCGCAGCCGCTGTCATAGAACACTTTTTTACCCGCCAGCACCTGCGGATCGTCCACGTTGCGTCGTGCTGGGACTGCCAGGTTACGGGTGTACAACAGCATCGCATCGGTCATCTGGCGGGAGGCTTCCAGATTGTCATGGCGGTCGGTGTTGCCGTGGGGCATCTGCAGGCAGCTTGCCTGCTGTTCGGTGCAGTCGCCGTGGGGGTTCTGGAAGTCCGGGTTGGAGATGCCGATATCGCCGTTCAGGGCACTGTTGTTCTGCTGGTTGAGGGTGGCATGCCCCGCCTTCCAGCCGTAGCGACCGATATCCACCTGCTGGCTGTCGCCATTCCAGACGCGGTTGGCGCGACCGGAGATGCCGTCGCCGTTGCGGTCATCGCTGTCTTCGCGGGCCAGAATGGCTTTCGAATCGATTGCATCCAGCAGGCCCAGGCCGATCATCGGTGGCGCAACACGGGGCGAGATCATCAGCTCCGGGTGTAGCGGGCCGTAGGCCGGTGCGCTAATGCTGTAGCTTGGTTTGCGCAGAGAGACGGTTTCGCCATCGGCCAGGGTTACCGGAGTTTCCTGGTAGCTGATCGTCATGCGACCTTCGCCTGGCAGGCCGGGCACTGCGAAGTCCTGTAACTGACCGCCGTAGGTCGGTTCGGGAATCACGCCGACTTTACGTTCTGCCAGCAATCTTTTTTGTTCGGCATTTTGCGGCGGGATACTCAGGCGCAGAAACATGGAAACCGCATTGTCATCCGGCCAGTTTGCTTTTGGTGGGTGGCCACGGCCATTGCCGATATGGCACTGACGGCAGGCGCGGGCGTTGTACAGCGGGCCCAAACCATCGTTGGCGGTGGTCGCGGTGGGTGCGGTAACCCACAGTTTTTTGAAGATGCCCTGCCCCACACGGAAATCCAGCTGCTGCTTAAAGGGCAGGTTGCTGGTGGGGTGCAGAAAGGCACGCTTGTCGATACGCTTGAGATAGGTTCCCCGGCCACCGGCGTAACGCTCGCCTACTTCACTCTGGGTGAAATCGGGCGCGGCTGGCTGGGCGAGTACTGCTTCCGGGCTGCCGATCAGCAGCGCTAGAGCCAGTACCAAAATGCGACTTGGCATGCTCACTCGGGAAAATAGTAGGGTGAAGAGAAAAGGGGTAACCAAACGGTTACCCCTTGTACGTTAAGAGCGTGGCAGATTACTCGGCCAGTACAGCGGTTGGATTATCCAGGCTGTCGGAACCTTCCAACTCGATACCGTCCAGGTTCAGGACCGCAATCGCTTGCTCGATAGATTCGGTCTGGTCGGTCAGGGCATCCACAGCGTCCTGTACGATCTGGTTGCCTTCCGGGTTGTTGGCACCGATCAGCACGTCGAATGGGTTACCCGCTTCTGCGGTATCCGCCATCACTTTCATCGCTTTGTCGGTGTTGTCCAGCTTGGCACGCAGTTCCTCATCCAGTGCCGGTGCAGCCGCGCTTACCAGCTGAGACAGGCTCGCACCTTTCACAACGCTGCCGTCCACACGGGTGTACTGACCCAGGTATACGTTTTGGATACCTTTTGCGTCGTAGTAGTGGGACCAGTGGGTGTTGTCGGAGAAGCAATCGTGCTCCTCTTCCGGATCGTGCAGCATCAGACCCAGCTTGGTACGCTCACCTGCCAGTTCGCCGTAAGACAGGCTACCCATGCCGGTCAGGATGGTGGACAGACCTCCCTGTGGGCCTTTTGCCATCAGGTCTGTACGCGCAGCGCCGTTTGCTTCCCAGTTACCTACCATCTCTTCCAGATCATCAACCAGCAGGTCGGTTGCTGCGGACAGGTAGTCGCGACGACGGTCACAGTTGCCGCCAGTACAGTTGTTCAGGTCGAAGTCGGATACCGGACGGTTGCCCGCGCCAGGGTTCGTACCGTTCAGATCCTGGCCCCACAGCAGGAATTCAATTGCGTGGTAACCGGTTGCCACGTTGGCTTCAACGTCGTCAATTTCGTGCAGGGTTTCTGCCAGCAGCTTCTTGTCGATGGTGCTCGCATCAACCGTTACGCCACCCACCTGAACGGTTTTGTTGGCAACGATGTTGGCTGTGTAGAACGGGTTTTCGTCAGACTCGCTGCCGTAACCGGAATCAACGTAGTCGATCAGGCCTTCATCCAGTGGCCATGCATTTACGCGGCCTTCCCAGTCATCAACGATGGCGTTACCAAAACGGTACGCTTCGGACTGCTGGTATGGAACACGTGCTGCTTTCCAAGCTGCTTTGGCTGCGACCAAGTTGGCTTCGGTAGGGTTCGCCAGCAGAGTGTTGATGGATGCCTGCAGCGCCTTAGCCGTGGTCAGAGAGTCTTCATAGGTGGCCAGTGCGATATCCGCATAATTGCCCAGTACGGCGTCTGCGGTTGGAGCGGCTGCTTGTTCTTTCTGCATCTGGTCTGCACAGCCGGTCAGCAGTGCTGAACCGATTGCCAGACTGAGTACTGTAGCGCGAAATTTCATCGGTGATCTCGTCTCTGAGTAGTCTGAATTAAGTCATTTAATAAGGCGCATGTTAATGCAAATGAAAATGGTTCTCCATACCGATATTATTAAATTGCATAAATTAAGCACAAAAACCTGACGAAAATCAGGGATAAACGATGGGTGTACTGCGGGAAATGGGAGGGAAAACAGGGTGTATCGAGGGAGGTTGGTGGATACACCCGGGGCACTGTAATTACTCAGCGGAGGACGCGTAATCCTGCTGCAGGTGCTGGTCTTTCAATTTGACGTAGTTGCCTGCGGTGTAGGTGAAGAACTCGCGTTCCTTGTCGGTCAGCGGACGTTGCTGCTTGGCCGGGCGGCCCACGTACAGGTAGCCGCTCTCCAGGGTTTTGCCCGGCGGCACCAGGCTACCAGCACCGATAATTACCTCATCTTCAACCACCGCGCCGTCCATCACCATGGCGCCCATGCCGATCAGTACGCGACTGCCGATAGTGCAGCCATGCAACATCGCCTGGTGGCCGATTGTGACATCATCGCCAATAATCAGAGGAAAGCCGTCGGGATTAAACGGACCTGCGTGGGTGATATGCAGTACGGAGCCGTCCTGAACACTGGTACGGGCACCGATGCGGATACGGTGCATATCACCGCGTATAACTGTCAGTGGCCAGACGGAGCAGTCCTCGCCCAGTTCCACATCGCCCAGTACCACGGCACTTGGATCAACAAAGGTACGTGCGCCCAGTTTGGGCGTTATGCCCTGATAGGTTCGGATATGCATAGTGAGGGTCCCGTTGAAAACTCAGTGTTGAACCCCATTGTATACTTAATCTGCGTAGCTTCAGAGCGCTACCGTACCCAGTTCATGGAGACATAAGTCGATGACGAACCCCCTGTTACACGCCCATACCCTGCCACAGTTTGATCAGATTACGCCGGATCACGTTGAACCGGCTGTGGATAAGTTGCTGGCCGAGGGTCGTGCCTTAATTGAAAAGCTGGTGCAGGAGGTGGCCGAGCCGACCTGGGATAACCTGGTGGCACCGCTGGAGCAGATGAACGATACCCTGGCCAAGGCTTGGTCACCGGTTTCCCATATGAACTCGGTGGTAAACAGTGACGAGTTGCGTGAAGCGTACAACGCCTGTCTGCCGAAACTGTCGCAGTTCTGGACCGAGCTGGGTCAGAACCAGGGACTGTATGAGCTGTACAACAAGTTTGCCGGTAGCGACGAATTTGCTGGCTTGAACACCGAGCAGAAAACTGCCATAGAGCACACCCTGCGCGACTTTAAACTGTCTGGTATCGCTTTAGGCGAAGCGGACCAGCAGCGCTTCAGTGATCTGCAGCAACGCTTGTCCGAGCTGACCACCAAGTTCTCCGAGAACGTGCTGGATGCCACCAACGCCTGGAGCAAGCTGATCACCGACGAAGCCGAGCTGGCGGGTCTACCGGAGATGGCGATCGCCGCGGCGAAACAAGTGGCCGAGGCCAAGGGTGAAGAGGGCTGGATGTTGACCCTGGACTTCCCGTCCTACATCCCGGTGATGACTTATGCCGACAACCGCGAGCTGCGTGAAGAGGTGTACACCGCGTTTGCCACTCGCGCCTCCGATCAGGGCCCGGGTGCTGGTCAGTGGGACAACTCCGAGATCATGCAGGAGATCCTGGCCCTGCGTCTGGAGAAAGCCAAGTTGCTGGGTTTCAACAACTACGCGGAATACTCTCTGGCCACGAAGATGGCGGAAGATACCGACCAAGTGCTGGGTTTTCTGCACGACCTGGCGGCGAAGAGCCGTCCGGAAGCGGAACGCGAATTCCAGGAGCTGTGTGACTTTGCACGTGAAGAGCACGGCATGGAGCAGCTGGAAGCCTGGGACGTGACCTACTACGGTGAAAAGCTGAAACACGCCCGCTACGAGATCTCCCAGGAGATGCTGCGCCCTTACTTCCCGCTGCCAAAAGTGCTGGACGGCATGTTTGCCGTGGCCCAGCGCCTGTTTGGTATCGAGATCTGCGAAGTGAGAGACTTCAACAGCTGGCACAAGGATGCTCGTCACTTCGAGCTGCGCCGCAACGAACAGCTGATTGCCCGTTTCTACCTGGACCCGTTTGCCCGCGAGAAAAAGCGTGGTGGTGCCTGGATGGACGACTGCCGTGTGCGCCGTCGCCTGGACGACGGCAGCCTGCAGCTGCCGGTGGCGTACCTGGTGTGCAACTTTAACCCACCGGTGGGTGATGATCCGGCTCTGCTGACCCACAACGAAGTGACCACCCTGTTCCATGAATTTGGGCACGGTATCCATCATATGCTGACCCAAATCGAGACCGCTGACGTAAGTGGTATCAACGGCGTGGCCTGGGATGCGGTAGAGCTGCCAAGTCAGTTTATGGAGAATTGGTGCTGGGAACCGGATGCGCTGGCGCTGATCTCCGGTCACTACCAGAGCGGTGAGACCCTGCCGAAGGCACTACTCGACAAAATGCTGGCAGCGAAAAATTTCCAGTCCGGTATGATGATGGTGCGTCAGTTGGAGTTCTCGCTGTTTGATTTCCAGCTGCACTGCGAATTTGAGCCGGGTAAAACCGATATCCAGGCGGTGCTGAACCGGATTCGTGATGAAGTGGCGGTGGTGACTCCACCGGCGTTCAACCGATTCCAGCACAGTTTCAGCCACATCTTTGCCGGAGGATATGCGGCCGGTTACTACAGCTATAAATGGGCTGAAGTGCTGTCGGCGGATGCCTTCTCCCGCTTCGAGGAGGAAGGGATCTTCAACGAACAGACCGGTGCGGACTTCCTGCATGCCATTCTGGAGCAGGGCGGATCCCGCGAAGCGATGGATCTGTTTGTGGAGTTCCGCGGCCGTAAGCCTGAGGTGGATGCGTTGCTGCGTCACAGCGGCATCACCGTAACAGAGTCTTAAATATGAGTGTTGTAAAACGTTTTATTGCCGGGGCGACCTGCCCCCGCTGTGGCGAGATGGACACGCTGCGCATGTACCGGGACGGTGAAAAAGAGTTTCGCGAGTGCGTGGAGTGTGATTTTACAGACGCCATGCGCCTGGACGGAGAACCGGAGCCAGCCGAAGAACTGGAGACCCGCGTGAACCGCACGGCTGAGCCGATCCCGGAAGATTCTCAGCCGCTGCTGTTTGTGCCCAACCCGGGGGCCAAACGCCGCGATCACTGATTTCTTACTGCCGCAGATCATACTGCCGTAGGTGCGCGATACCGCATCTACGGCCCCTTCCCGGCATCCTATCCAATCTTATTCTGCTTTACGTAATCCGCCACCAGATTACAGCACCATCAGCAGGCACAGCATCACGCCACCTGTCAGTGTAATCAGGGGAAAGCTGGGGTCGAACTTGCTGGTTCTGCTATTCATCATCTGACTCCCTGTGAATGTACTGCGAAGTAATGAGAATTATTATCAATAATTTTTCATGGTATATCAATACGAATAATTCTCATTTATTAAAAATAAGTGAAAATGTGAACATCCGGTGTCGGCTGGGTTAATCCTGTTCAATATATGAGCGGGATCAGGGTTTGAACGGCAAAGTCGGACTAGGCTGGTTGGTATAAGGATCGCGCCAAATTCTGTCGGAGATACATCATGGAATTACAGAAGGATGATCAGGCTACCCTGTGGCACACCCGTGAGCCGCAGGAAACCTTTGTTGCGCTGGAGACCTCAACGGATGGGCTGATCAAAGAGGAAGCGGCGACCCGCCAACAGACGTACGGACCCAACCGCATCCCCGAACCACCCCGCCGCAGCGCGCTGATGCGACTACTGGCCCAGTTTCATAACGTGCTGATCTATGTGCTGATCGTGGCCGGGATCGTCACTGCCCTGCTCGACCATATGGTAGATGCCGGTGTGATTGCCGCCGTTGTGGTGGTCAACGCGCTGGTGGGCTTTATCCAGGAGGGGAAGGCGGAGAAAGCGATCGATGCGGTGCGTAAAATGCTCTCTCGCCAGGCGACAGTGACCCGCGAAGGTCACCGTTTCCAGACTGACGCAGAAGAGCTGGTACCGGGGGATGTGGTGTTTGTGCAGTCCGGTGACCGGGTACCGGCCGATCTGCACCTGTTCTGGGTAAAGGATCTGCAGATCGAAGAAGCGGTGCTGACCGGTGAATCTGTACCGGTGGACAAAGATACCCAGCCGGTGGCGGCGGAAGCCGCGTTGGGTGACCGCCACAATATCGCCTTCTCCGGCACCCTGGTGACCTATGGCCAGGGGCTGGGTGTGGTGGTGGAAACGGGCGCCAACACCGAGATTGGCCGGATCAGCACCATGCTGGCCAAAGTGACCCAGCTCACCACCCCGCTCACCCGCCAGCTGGACCTGTTCGCCCGTTGGCTGACCGGTGTGATCCTGGCCATTGCTGCGCTGACCGTGGTGTTTGGTATAGCCGTGCATGGTTACTCCCTGGAAGAGATGTTTATGGCCTCTGTGGGCCTCGCTGTGGCGGCGATCCCGGAGGGCCTGCCGGCGGTGATCACCATTGCGCTGGCGATCGGCGTACAGCGCATGGCCAACCGCCATGCAATCATCCGCCGCCTGCCAGCGGTGGAAACTCTGGGGTCCGTATCCGTCATCTGCTCCGATAAAACCGGTACCCTTACCCGCAATGAAATGACTGTCACCCACGTGGTGACCGCCGACCTGAACATCGATGTGACCGGGGTGGGTTACAACCCACACGGTGCCTTTATGATGGGTGATCAGGATATCGATCTGGCTGACTACTACCCGGTACTGCGCCAGCTCTGCCTGGCGAGCGTTTTGTGCAATGACTCCACCCTGGCGGAAAAAGAGGGTGAGTGGCTGATCAGCGGTGACCCGACCGAAGGGGCGCTCACCGTACTGGGGGTAAAGGCGGGTTACGATGTGGCGGAGACACGTCGGGAGATGCCCCGCGATGACTTGATCCCGTTCGAGTCCCAGCACCGCTTTATGGCCACCCTGCACCATGACCACAACGGCCAGGGTATGGTGTACATCAAAGGGGCGATCGAAGCGATTTTGCCGCGCTGTCAGAAGCAACGCATGCGCGACCGCGATACCCTGGTGGATCGGGACTTCTGGCTGGCCCAGCAACGTACCATCGCCCGCCGCGGCCAGCGTACCCTGGCGATTGCCTGCCTGCCGGTGTCCAGCGGTCAACGTACCCTGTGCTTTGATACAGTGGAGTCCGGTCTGATTCTGCTGGGGGTGGTGGGTATTATCGACCCGCCTCGCCAGGAAGCGATCGAGGCTGTGGCCCAGTGTCATGAGGCGGGCATCACGGTGAAGATGATCACCGGTGACCATGCCGAAACGGCGGCGGCTATCGCCAACCAGATGGGTATTACCACCAGCCACGACGCATTGACCGGTTCCGAGCTGGAGCAGTTAACCGACGATGAGCTGCAACACGCGGTACTGACCTACGACGTGTTTGCCCGCGCCAGCCCGGAGCACAAGTTGCGTATCGTCACTGCCCTGCAGGCGCAGGAAAAGGTGGTGGCGATGACCGGTGACGGCGTCAACGACGCCCCAGCCCTGAAACGTGCTGATGTGGGTGTGGCAATGGGGATCAAGGGCACCGAGGCGGCCAAGGAAGCTGCGGAGATGGTATTGGCGGATGACAACTTCGCTTCCATCGCTCATGCGGTTGAAGAGGGCCGTACGGTGTTCGACAACATCCGTAAATCGATCCTCTTTATCCTGCCAACCAACGGGGGCGAAGCCCTGACCGTATTGGCGGCGATTGCGCTGGGCACCATGCTGCCGGTGACCGCGGCCCAGATCCTCTGGGTCAATATGATCACCGCGGTGACCCTGGCGCTGTCGCTCACCTGTGAACCCGCTGAGAGCGGGGTGATGCGACGTATGCCAAGGGATACCCGGGCACCGATCCTGTCGCGTTTTATGATCTGGCGGATCGTCTACGTATCCCTGTTGATGGTGGCGGGCACCTTTGGCCTGTTCCTGTGGGAGGTGGACGCCGGTTCCAGTCTCGAATACTCCCGTACTGTGGCGGTGAACACACTGGTGATGCTGGAGGTTGTGTACCTGATCAACAGCCGTTACCTGCATGAAACTGTGCTCAGCCGCGAGGGATTACTGGGTAACCGCTATGTGCTGATGGCGATCGGTCTGGTGATCTTCTTCCAGCTGATCTTCACCTACACCCCTCTGATGCAGCTGTTCTTTAAAGTGGAGGCGATCGACGGCGGCTCCTGGCTGCGCATCATAATGGTGGCCCTGATCGTGTTCCTGCTGGTGGAACTGGAGAAAAAGCTGATGCGACCGTTCAGCAACTCACAGCTGCCGCAGGCTCAGCCACCAATGCAGTCCCACCACTCCCAGTCTTGATATGCGGTGTTATCGGGTGGCCTGCTTATAGGTCACCCGGTAGATTGCCCCGGCGTAATCATCCGAGATCAGCAAACTGCCGTCATGGTCGGTGAGCACATCCACCGGCCGTCCCCAGTGGCGTTGCCCGCGCAGCCAGCCGGTAATAAACGGTTTATGGCTGACCACCTCGCCATCGCGGGTCTCCACCCGGGTCACCCGATAACCCACTTTCAGGCTGCGATTCCAGGAACCGTGTTCGGCGATAAACAGGGTGTTCTCGGAGGCCTTGGGAAACTGCTGACCCCGGTAGAAGGTTACACCCAACGGGGCCACATGGGCGCCCAAGCCCAGCTTAGGTTTCTGGTAGGTACCGCTGGCGAGACGGCCAAAGCGGGGATCGGCTACGCCATCAGCATGGACATAGGGGTAACCAAAGTGCAGGCCCGGTTGGGTTGTCCGGTTGAGTTCGTCATCGGGCAGATCGTCACCCATATGGTCGCGGCCGTTGTCGGTAAACCAGAGACTTTTATCCACAGGGTGCCAGGTGAAGCCGACGCTGTTACGCACCCCTTCCGCCACGATCTGTTGCTCGCCGTTATCCACATTCAACCGCAGGATGGAGGCAAAGCGGCGGTCTTCGGACAAGCAGATATTGCAGGGGGCGCCGATATTGAAGTAGAGCCAGCCGTCGGGGCCAAACTTCAGGTATTTCCAGCCGTGATGGCTTTCGTTCGGTAACTGGTCGGTGACCAACTGCGGTGCGGGTGGGTTTTCCAGGCGTTTAGCCAGATCAGGGTAGCGCCAGATCTTGTCCACTTCGGCAACGTAAAGGTCATTGCCACGCACGGCCACGCCGGTAGGCAGATCCAGGCCGCGGGCGATCTGGTACTGCTGGTCGTAGTAACCGTCGCCGTTTTTGTCGCGCAGGGCGACCACCTTACCCGCGCGACGGGAGCCCACAAACAGTATCCCCTGCCCTTCCGGTGTATCCACCCGTGCCATCTGGCGGGCGTTATTCACCGCTGCTACCTGGTCGATCTGGAAGCCTGCGGGCAGTTGCAGTTCATCCAGCGGAAGGTCCCGCGCCTGCAGATTGCTGGCAAGAAAAAGGAGAGTCAGGCCAGGAATCAGCCGTAAATTGTTCATCGCTTGCCCCACACTGTTGCCGAAAAAAGTCACCGTTAACCATAGCCTCTGGCACGGCGGTGAGCCAGAATAGCAGCCCCGCAGAAGCCGGGATTTTTTAACCACACCTGAAACTGAAATATGCTGACTGATCTGAAAGATATTTTCCCGCTGGGCGTACGTTACATGCTGTTTTCGGCGTTGGGTTTTGCCCTGATGGCCGCCTGTGTCAAAGCGGTGAGCGCCTACGATATTCCGGTGCTGGAGATCGTTGCGGCCAGGGCAATTGTGTCGCTGGTGATCAGTTACCTGGATGTAAAACGCAAGCGGATTTCGGTGTGGGGGCACAACAAGGTGTTGCTGTTTGCGCGTGGTGCCGTCGGTGCGCTTGGCGCTGATCTGTGTGTACTACTCGGTCACGACCCTTCCCCTGGCGGAAGCCACCATCCTGCAGTACACCAACCCGGTGTTTACCGCATTGCTGGCATTGCTGTTCCTGTCGGAGAAGATCCAGCGCTCGACGATCCTCTGTATCCTGCTGTCCATTGTGGGGCTGGTGGTGATGGTGAAACCGGACCTGTTCTCCGGTTACAGCGCCAACCTGCCCTGGCTGAGTGTGGCGGCGGCGCTGGCCGGTGCCTTGGGCAGTGCAATTGCCTACGTGATTGTGCGTCAGCTCAGCAGCAGTGAAGACAGTTCGGTGATTATCTTCTACTTCCCGCTGATCGCCCTGCCGGTGTCGGTGCTGTTGCTGGGTGATGACTTTGTCATGCCAAACCAGGAAGCATGGTGTTGCTGATTCTGGTGGGTATCTTCACCCAGGTGGGCCAACCAAGGCGATGCTACGGCAGGCAAGGCACCTACTCCTACGTGCAGGTGATCTGCTGGTACTTGGGCGTGGTGTGGACGCTGCTGGGTGGTGGCCTGATCATCGCTGGTGCATTACGTTCTTTGGAAAAGATAAATCCAGGTGGAATAGACTAACTAAAAAATAATTAAGGAGTTGAGTGTGGCAGGCATTAGACAACACTATATACCTCGGTTTCTCCAAGCTGGTTTCATAAGCCATTCTAAGGGAAACGATATTATGTCGGGTATAAGGAAAACAGGGACACCATTTAATCCAAATACCAAGAATATTGGTTTAGGAACCGGCTTCTACAACAGTGAAGCAGACTCTAGCGTCGATGACGCCATCACTGATGTAGAGGGTGGGTATGCACAGATTCTGAATGATATTAGGCTGGGTAACAACACTATAGATGCAGGCTGAAGTGCTTGCTCATTTTGAAGTTCGAACTCGCCACTGGTGCCCTGGGCTGGGCGATCCAAGTGTTTCAGTGAGCCATTCAAAACAAGAACCCTGAATTTGATAAGGCTATTAGCTCGCAGAATTTACCCGGACGCCATATACTGGTGTCGGTGGTGGCCTGATCATCGCACGGTGGCATCAGGCTGATCTTTCGCTCAAGTACTCGCTCCAGTACAAAAGTAGCTTGTGAAACTTCAGACATCCCTTTGGGTAAGGCAGATGTAGCCATATCGGGTAATCGGTCCTGCTACCTTCTCCGTATAAAAAAGTTGGGTGGAGCGAATAAAGCGTGCTATATGCGAGTGTAGTTTAGAGTATTTCATCGCAATGTCGCCGGGTTGCAGAAAGTTATTGTGAAATATTTTCGAAAGAGCAAGTGGTCACGCTAATTAGTGATTTATTAGATTAGCAGTGTGTATCTATAAAACCCGGCGGTTGCCGGGTTTTTTGTGTCTGGAAGAGGCGCTTATGCGGCCTGGCGTTGCGGCCAGCTGTAGATCAGCAGGAACTCCAGCATCGCCATAACCACTACGGATGGACCGGCCGGTGTGTCCCACTGATAGGACAACGCCAGGCCCAGGACAACGGCGGTACTTCCCAGCACAGCGGCGCCGATGGCCATCTGTTCCGGTGTCTTTGACAGGCGACGTGCTGCCGCCGCCGGGATAATCAGCAGGGATGAGATCAATAGGATACCGACGATCTTCATCGCGACCGAAATAATCACCGCGATCAGCAGCATCAATGCCAGGCGCACCGCGGTGACCGGCACCCCTTCAACCTGGGCCAGCTCTTCATTAATGGTGATCGCCAGCAGCGGTTCCCACAGTTTATAGAGCAACACCGCTACCAGAATGCCACCGCCGTAGATCCAGTACAGATCTTCCGGGGTGATAGCCAGCAGGTCACCAAACAGGTAGGCCATCAGGTCAACACGGATATCGTCGATCAGGGCGATCGCCACCAGGCCCAGCGACAGACTGCTGTGGGCCATGATGCCCAGCAGGGTGTCGGTGGCGACCAGATGCTGGCGTTGCAGGCTGACCAGCGTCACGGCCAACAGCACGCAACAGGCGATCACCGCCAGGTTGAGGTTGATATCGAACAGGAAACCCATGGAGACACCCAGCAGAGCCGAGTGGGCCAGGGTGTCACCGAAATACGCCATACGGCGCCAGACTACAAAGGAACCCAGTGGACCGGCAATCGCCGCGACACCCAGGCCGCCCAGCAGGGCAAGAATCAGAAAATCAGCCATGGTTGTGCTCGCAACACTCTTCGATCACATCGCCATGGGCGTTGTGCTTGTGATTGTGATGATGACTGTACAGGGCAAGCTGCTCCGCGCCCTTGGCACCAAACAGATCCACAAAGGATGGATCGGCGCTGACCTGCTCCGGATGACCAGAACAGCAGATATGGTGGTTCATGCAGATTACATGGTCGGTGGAAGACATCACAAGGTGCAGGTCGTGGCTGATCATCAACACGCCGCAATTACGCTGATCGCGGATACGGGCGATCAGGGCGTACAGTTCCAGCTGACCGTTGATATCCACACCTTGTACCGGCTCATCCAGCACCAACAGGTTGGGATCACGCAGTAATGCACGTGCCAGCAGTACCCGCTGCATCTCACCACCGGACAGGTTGTGTATAGATTCCTTGAGCAATGTTTCTGCGCCCACGTCAGATAAAGCCTCCAACATCAGAGACTTATCCTTGCACTGGGTGGTTTGCAGAAAACGTTGCACGGTCAATGGAAAGGTTTTATCCACATGCAGTTTCTGCGGCATATAACCGATGCGCAAACCCTCTTCGCGCCAAACATTGCCGCTGGAAGGTTTGGTCAGGCCAAGCACCACCTTAACCAGGGTGGTCTTCCCCGCGCCGTTTGGGCCGATCAGTGTGGTGATACACCCCTTGTGTAGGGCCATATCGATGTTTTGCAGCACGTGGTTGCGGCCAAAGTGCAAATTAACCTGTTCCAGACGGACCAGATCGTGGTGTGACTTCATTATGCGGAATGCTCCCGACAATTCGGGCAACAACCCAGCACCTCAATGGATTGCTGCTCGGTGGTGAATCCCAGCTTGGATGCCTGCTGGGAGATCAAGGCTTCGGCATCACGGCTATCTGCTTCCACAGCGGTATTGCAGTGGCGGCAGATCAGGAAACAGCCGTGGTGGGACTTACCCGGGTGTGGACAGCCGATAAAGGCGTTCAGCAGGGCAATCCGGTGAACCAGGCCCTGCTCCTGCAGGAAGTCCAGTGCACGATACACCGTTGGTGGTGCAGAGTTGAAACCCGCTTCGGCCAGTGCCGGCAGAATCTCGTACGCCCCCAGCGGTTTATGGCTTTGCCACACCAGTTTCAGAACCAGCTCACGAATAGGGGTCAGGCGCTGATTACGCGCCTTGCACAGGGAGCGGGCTTCATCCATAGCCTGCTCTATGCACTGGTTGTGGTCGTGGTGTGACTCAAATGCGATCGTACCCGAAGCCATATAGAGAAATACCTTTTTGGTTTGTTATAGTATAACGGAACATTTACCGGGATGAACCGACACTATGCGACTAAAAGCGACCATTGTATTTCTCAGTCTGCTCTTCAGCCAGTTTTCCCTGGCGTCTGAAGAAGTGAAAGTACTGGCCAGTATTAAACCTCTGCAGCTGCTGGCGGCCGATATTGTCGGTGATGCTGGTGAGGTGGAGTTGCTGATCAAGCCGGGGGCGTCCCCGCACCACTATGCCATGAAACCGTCCGACCGCCGCAAGCTGGATAGCGCACACGTTGTGGCGTGGGTCGGTCCTGATCTGGAAACCTTCCTGGAAAAATCCCTGCGCGGTTCCGACGCGCTGGTGTTGCAGATGGCAGCGGCTGAAGAGGGTCATGAAGATCATGATCAGCACGAAGGACACGGCCATGAGGATCATGCCCGCCATGAGGACCACGACGATCACGACGAGCATGATGATCATAAAGGTCATGACGATCATGCAGAGCACGATGACCACGCCGCTCATGAAGAACATGGTCACGATGAACACGAAGACCACGATCACGCCAAACATGAAGATGAACATGATGAGCATCACGATGAAGAAGCAGTAGCGGATGCCCATCACGATCATGAGCATGCCGGAGATCCCCACCTGTGGCTGGATCCGATTGTAACTCTCGAGTTCGGTAAAGAACTGCAGGAACAGCTGGCGCGTCGTTACCCGGCCCATGCCGAGACCTTCGCCAGCAACTACAAACGTCTGGAACAAAACGTTCTGTCGCTGGATGCGCAGCTGAAAGAGAGCTTCAAACCACTGCAAGCGTCCGGTTTCTTCGTTTTCCACGATGCCTGGGGCCACTTTGTGAACCACTACGGCCTGAACCAGCTGGGTTACTTCACCGTTGACCCGGGTCGTAAGCCGGGGGCACGTCACCTGACCGAGATCCGTGAACAGCTGGAACACAAGAAAGCCGTGTGTGTCTTCAGTGAGCCACAGTTCAAACCGTCGATTATCCGTGCGGTAACCAACGGTCTGGAAGTCCGTCAGGGCGAGATCGACCCGTTGGCGACCGACACTGAGCTGACGCGGGATAGCTATACTGCTTATATCCGCAGTGTGGCCGATCAGTTTATTGGTTGTCTGGCAGCCCGCTAAATTCGGGCTGTTTTACCGGGGCGTATAAAGGTCGAAGACCGCTCAGCAACTTGTTGAGAAAAAAGATAAAAAAAATTGAAAAAAGGTGTTCACAAACGGAAAACACCTCTATACAATACGCCCCACTTTCGACGCAGATGTGGTGGAATTGGTAGACACGCTAGCTTCAGGTGCTAGTGCCTTCACGGGCGTGGGAGTTCGAGTCTCCCCATCTGCACCAATCCTCAACGCCTCAGGGCAAGCAGGATCTGGTGCAAAGAAAGTTACAATTTGCCGGACCGCGTAACCGGGTAAAAAAACACGCAACCGACGCAGATGTGGTGGAATTGGTAGACACGCTAGCTTCAGGTGCTAGTGCCTTCACGGGCGTGGGAGTTCGAGTCTCCCCATCTGCACCAATCGGTGCCCTCCCTTCCAAATTGAATTTTTCCCATAGTAATTGATCAAAAACATCAGACATTACCGTTCTGGGTGTTTGCTATGGCGCTATTCCGATCTTCCCGATTCTGGCTGGTCGTCATGTTTGCGTTGCTGGTTGTCTGGGTAATTCGCTCCCATGTGCAGGCTTACAACGGCTTCGATATCTCCAACACACTTATTCCCGCAGATGAAATTCATGCAGGTGGTCCAGACAAGGACGGCATCCCTGCGATTACCCATCCCCGTTTTGAACAAGCCGATCAGGTGCGCTGGCTGAAAGCGGATGCACTGGTCCTGGCACTGACCTGGCACGGTGCAGAACGCGCCTACCCCCTTCCTATCCTTAACTGGCATGAAGTGGTGAACGACCGCATTGCCGGCAATCCGATTCTGATCACCTACTGCCCGTTGTGTGGCAGTGGTATGGCTTTCTCCCCCAACGTTGCCGGTCGTAATCTCACTTTTGGTGTGTCTGGGTTGCTCTACAACAGCGATGTGCTGCTGTATGACCAGGAAACCAAATCGCTCTGGTCACAGATCCGTTCACAAGCGATCTCTGGCCCGCTGAAAGGGGAAACGTTGAAACTGATCCCATTGAGTCTCGAACGCTGGTCGGATTGGCGTGCGCGTTATCCACAGGGCGAGGTCTTGAGCCGGGATACCGGGTTTAAGCGGGACTACCACCGCAATCCCTATTACCAGTATGCGCGGGATGAAGGCGTGTTTTTCCCGGTGGCATTCAGCAGTCGCCGTTACCACCCCAAAGAGCGGGTGTTGGGCATCGAAATCAACGGTCAATTTAAGGCCTACCCTTTTGCAGAGTTGGCGAAAGAGAAAGTGCAATGGGTGTGGGATGAATTTGCCGGACAGACCCTGGAAATTCGCTTCGATGCGGCTAAACGCACCGGTCGGATCTTCACCTCAGCGGGTACGGAGCTGCCAGCCGTGAATCTGTTCTGGTTTGCCTGGTACGCGTTCCATCCGGATACCGCTGTATATAGCGGGCAATAAAAAGCCGGAGCAATCTGCTCCGGCGAAAAACCCTGATTGGGCAGGGTGATAGAACGGGAAGAAATGGAAATCTGTTGGAGCCTATCGGGTTTACAGCAGCAGGCCGACCTGGACCAGCATCGGGAAGATGGCGATGATCAATCCCACCAGAACCATCAGGATGGAAGGCACTACACCAATAATTTCAACACCTTGTTCGTCATGAGACATAGCTTGATTCCTCTCACAGTCTTAAGCCTTTGTCTTGTATATAGCAACGGCGGTGCCAACTTAGATTTTGATGCTTTAACTCTATGAAATATAAAGGTATTTGTTGCTGATGCTGTCTTAATGCAGAGTCAGGGACTGCATTTTGAATGACAGATATGGCATGTGGCTTTAATGGATGGTGTCATATCTGGCAGTGAAGGGCGTGGCGAGTGCCATAGCCCTTGCGAGGGTGACTTGCGAGGGGATCGGTCAGGCTAATCTGGGGCAGATGCGCTGCAGCCCTTTCATAATCTGCCAGCCAGCGAGAGCACCCAGGGAGTTGGCCAGGATATCAAGCAGTTCAAAGGCGCGGGTCGGCAGTTGCCACTGCACCAGTTCAATACCGATACCCCACAGCACAACAATCAGCGCGAGCTTCCACCCGGCCTTGGGAAAACCGAAATAGGCCCAGACCGCCACGCCCAGATAGGCAAGGAAGTGCAGTACTTTGTCGGATAGTTCAAACCCCGGTGTTTCCACAGAGGGCATTACGCTCAGGTAGGTCACCAGAAACAGCAGGCAATAGAACGGCAATTGGCGCAGTTGAAGCGGCAGCATGGGATATCCTTAAGGGGCTCGTCGGTGATAACCAGATCAGGCTCGCAGTTTACGCAGACTGCGGTGAAGATTCAGCAATACGTACGCAGTTTTTGCCACCATTTTTGGATAAATACAGCGCTTTGTCGGCCCGATGGACCAGGCTGGCGATGGTATCGGCCTGCTGCACCTGGGAGATGCCAAAGCTACAGGTCAGGTTGCCTGTACCCAGGCCAAAGTCGTGCTGCTCGATGGTTGCGCGCAGTTTTTCCGCCAGCACGGCGGCCATCTCCAGGTCGGATTCGGGCAGAATGATCAGAAACTCCTCGCCGCCCCAGCGTCCAATCTGGTCGGTTTTACGGATCGTGCTTTTTACGATGTCGGCGATCTCGATCAGTATCCGGTCACCTTCATTATGGCCGTGCTGGTCATTTACCTGCTTGAAGTCATCCACATCAAAGAAGATCACCGCCGATGGGCGCTCGTAACGGCGGTAAAGCTCAAGGCCGTTGTCGAGGTATTCATACAGTTTGTTGCGGTTGGAGATGCCGGTCAGGGCGTCGTGCTGCGCCATAAATTTGAGCTGCCGGTTATAACCCGCCACGACTTTGTAGCGGTAGGCTACCAACGCCAGGATCAGCAGGAAGATCGCACCCACCAACCAGACACGGGAGTAATCAACCTTGTAGGCGTAGCGGATATTGAGCCACTGGTTGGCGATGCCGTTATGCTCCTGGGGGCTCAGCGTGCCGATGATGCGATTGAAGATATCCAGCAGAATCTGGTTGTCCCGTCGCACGGCCACACTCAAATCCCACTGGTCGTTGAGGGAGTTGTACAGGGTGATATCCAGAAGGTGCTCCGCCTGCATGGTGTAGCTGATACTGGCAGGTGCATCGATGAAGCCAAAGACATCGCCGGTTTCGAGACGGCGCAGGCCGTCGCTGACCGAGGCTACCGGCACAATCGCAGCGTTGGGGTAGCGATTGACCAGGATTTCGTAAAATGCGGAATCGGACCGTACGGCCAGACGTTTGTCCGCCAGCTCCTCTGCCGTATCGCCAAATTGGGAGCGGTTATGGACAGCAACCACGGCTGGCATACTGAGGTAAGGACGTGTGAAGGCCAGATACTGCCCGCGTTGAGGGGTGGCCATGGCACCAGGAGCGATGTCACACAGACCGGAACGGATCATGGTGAGCGTTTGCGGCCAGGAATCGCTCGGCATCACGGTGATGTTCACATCCAGTTTTCCGAGCAGCAGGCTCATGTAGTCGGATACCAGACCTTGATAGTTGTTGTCCTTGAAGCCCTGGTAAGGCATCCAGTCCCGGCTGGCACAGATAGTAATGTCGCCTTTGTGGGTCAGGTAGGCCCGCTCCCGCTCCGTGAACATGAGCCCTTCGGGTTTATAGATGAAGTCCCTGATGTCGTAGTTGGGGCTCAGGGCACCGATGATCAGGTACAACTTGGCCATGCTCTCGAACTGCTCTGGGGAGAGTGTGCCGAAGTAACCCTTTTCATCAAAGGCGAGCTTTTTCAGCGCATTGCCCTCGTAGATCAGGGCGTCGAGGCTGCGGTTCTGCGAGTTGTAGTGTTCATGAATCAGCTGTGCGGTTTCCTCGATATGTTCAAAGGCATAGTGCCAGCCCTTCAGTGAGGCCTCGTAAAACTGCAGGGTGAGATCGGGGTGTTCGTCAACCAAGTTGCGTGATGTAAACAGGATATCGGCGTACATATCGAAGCCAAAATCGGCAGGATACAGGATCGTGTAGGGAATCCCTTTCTGTTCCATTTGGAACGGCTCGTTGGAGATATAGGAACCCATCGCGTCGGTTTTACCGTCGATCAGGTCCTGCAGGTTAAAGCTGTGCTGCTGGTGTTCGTAGTCAGTGCTGCGCAGGCCTGCTTGAAGCAGCATCGCCATCACCTCGGCCACCTGTTCCGCGTCATGGGTGATCATGATCCGCTTGCCCTTCAGATCCTTGGGGCTCTTGATGCCGGAACTTGCCTTGGACAGCAGCATCAACGGCGATTGTTGGAAGGCGGCAAACAGGGCCACGATATCCTGCCCCTTGGCTTTATCAATCAGTAGCGAGGAGCGACCTACGGCAAAGTCTGATTTCCCTCTCTGTACGTCCCCCACCAGATCCACCTGGTTATTGAACTCGCGTATTTCAACGTCCAGGCCCGCTTCCTCATAGAAGCCTTTGTCTTTGGCGACGTAATAACCTGCAAACTGGAACTGGTGTTTCCACAGCAGCTGAAGGGAAACCGCCTGTTGCCCCTGCGCCGTTTGCTTAGGCAAGGCAAAGGCAATCGTGCTGTGAATAGCAATAAGCAACACCAGAAACCACTTCATGGGAGGGAACGTGCTCCTAGGTAATTGGATGTATTAGGGAAAATCTGGGGGCTGGAGCAGATGCTGCTCATGGTCCTTTGAATCATCATCTTGACTACAAAAAGGTAGAGTCTTTGTATTCAGAGTAGACCGAATTTGTGGCAGGAGAGCGTCTAAAGGGTGGATAAGATCAAGTTTTTTAACGAAAACTCATTATTCGGCTGTTTAGGGGGCTACTTCTCGCCCTGCTCCTGCCGCGAGTAAGCTGGAGGAGTCGCAAGTTGGGTGATAACTGGGTACAAGGGGCAGATACCGTGGTGAACGGTACGGCGGCAGAAACCTTCAGCAACGGCGGTGCCATTGTGATCGTTGAGGAGGAGCTGGATGTGCTTTCCAACTACTCCAATATTCTGCCGGATAACTTCTGATAAAGCGTAGTAACGCAGAACAAAAGAGGCTGAATTGGCGTCTTATTTGCGCTTTTTACCGCCCGATAGGGACATAAATGAAGGGCGCAGGCTTGGCCGGGCATCGGCTTGGCGGTCCGCTTCCTCTTCCGCTTTTTGGCGTGCCTGCTGCTGGGGTGTCAGTTTCTTTTTGGGTTTAGCGGCGACCTTGGCTGGCTGTTTCGCACGTTTAGGTTTACGCGGTGCTTCCTCCACGTCGACCGGTTCGGTGCTGCCCTCTTCATAATACGGCACCGGTTTCAGTTTCAGCGGCCGTTTGATCAGGCTTTCGATCTCTTTCAGGTATCCCTTCTCATCCGGTGCGACCAGCGAGATCGCCTGGCCGCTGCTGCCAGCACGGCCGGTACGGCCGATACGGTGCACGTAGGCTTCCGGTACGTTGGGCAGGTCGAAGTTCACCACCCGAGGCAGTGCGTCGATATCCAGGCCACGGGCAGCCACGTCGGTAGCGACCAGAATCCGTACCTGGTTTTGCTTGAAAGCATCCAGTGCCCGCGAGCGGTCACGCTGGCTCTTGTCCCCGTGAATCGCAGCGGCGCTGATCCCCTCCTCCAGCAAATGGGCGGTAAGAATGTCGGCGCGTTTCTTGGTGCGGGTAAACACCAGCACCTGGGCCCACTGACCGCCGTGGATCATGTAGCTGAGGGTATCGGCCTTGTCCTGGTTATCCACCCGGTAGGCCAGCTGCTGCACGGTCTTGGCGGTAGAGTTGCGCTTGGCGACGCTGATCTTGGCGGGATTGGTGAGGATCTTCTGGGAAAGCTCGGTGATATTGTCGGCAAACGTCGCCGAGAACAGCAGCGTCTGGCGCTCTGTCGGCATCTGGGCCATCAGTTTGTCGATCTCACGGCTGAAACCCAGGTCCAGCATGCGGTCGGCTTCGTCCAGCACCAAAGTCTGCAAGCTCTCCAGGCTGATCACGTCGCGACCCAGCAGGTCCAGCAAGCGGCCGGGTGTGGCCACCAGAATGTCCGCTCCGCGCTTCAGGCGTTTGATCTGGTTCTCGGCGCGCACGCCACCGTAGATCGGGATAATGCGGATGCCCAGCTGTTCGCCGTAAGCGTAAAAACTGTCGGTCACCTGTACCGCCAGTTCGCGGGTGGGTACCAGCACCAGGGAACGTACCGGGCGTACGGATTCCTCGACCGGCTGCTGCGCCAGTTTCTCCAGGATCGGCAGCGCAAAGGCGGCGGTTTTACCGGTACCGGTCTGTGCTTCGGCCATCAGATCCTTCCCCGCCAGTACCTGCGGTACGGCCTGCGTCTGGATCGGTGTAGGTTGTTGGTAGTTCAGCGCGTCCAGCGCCTGCAACAGAGCATCCGATAAACCGAGGGAGGAGAAGTTGGACATAGAAACCCGATTAAACTGACTGTGAAAACAGGGTGCAGCTTACCGGAAAGCGGGAGTGGGTGCGACTTCAGGAAGGCTGGGAGAGGATGCCATTGCAGCGCCCCGAGGGGCACCGCAATGGCGAGGAGAACACGGTGTTTAAGCCAGCTCTTTTGCCGGAGTAGGTTCGTTACCGTTGTAGATATCTTCGTCCAGCTCGTTTTCGCTCTTACCAACCAGCACGGATACCATCAGGTCGCCACATACGTTGACGCTGGTACGTGCCATATCCAGGATACGGTCGATACCCGCGACGATTGCCAAACCTTCCATTGGCAGACCCACAGTGGTCAGTACCAGGGACAGCATGATCAGGCCTGCACCCGGAACACCGGCGGTACCGATGGATGCCAAGGTGGAAGTCATGATGATCAGCAGGTAGTCTGCCATGCTCAGGTCGATACCAAATGCCTGCGCGATAAACAGGGCACAAACACCCTGGTACAGGGCGGTACCGTCCATGTTGATGGTCGCGCCCAGGGGCAGTACAAAGCTGGAGATCCCTTTGGATACACCCATCTCTTCACGGGCTGCTTTGATGGTTGCAGGCAGGTGCCGGAGCTGCTGGTGGTGGTGAAAGCAACCGCAGCCGGGTTTACCAGGCCTTTCAGGTAACGCACCGGGCTCAGGCGACCGACGGTGCTGATCAGACCGCTGTAGAACACCACTACGTGGATCAGACAGCCGATGTACGCAGCCGCAATCACTTTCGCCAGTGGCAGCAGGATATCCATGCCGTATTTACCGGCGACCCAGGCCATCAGGCCGAATACACCGTAAGGCGCGAGTTTCATTACCAGCTCGGTCAGCTTGTACATGCCTTCCGCCAGGCTTTCGAAGACCTTGATCGCCGGTTCTGCTTTTTCACCACACATGGTCAGGGCGATACCCAGACCCAGGGCAAAGACGATGATCTGCAGAATGTTACCCGCCGCCAGGGCGTTGATCGGGTTTTTCGGGATCATGTTCAGCAGTGTCTGCACCAGGGTTGGTGCTTCTTTTGCCACAGCAGCGGTTTCTGCCGGGCTCATGTTCAGGCCCGCACCCGGAGTCAGGATGGTCGCCAGACCCAGGCCAATGGTGATTGCCACCGCAGTGGTACCCAGGTACAGCACGACGGATTTGAGGCCGATGCGGCCCATCTTACGGGTGTCCTGCATGGAGGTGACACCCACCACCAGGGAACAGAACACCAGCGGTACGATCAGCATCTTGATGGCGTTGATGAACAGGGTACCGATCGGTTTCAGCATCTCGGCATCCGGGCCCATCACGGCACCGACGATAACACCCAGGATCATACCGACCAGGATTTTTTTCCAGAGCGCCAGGTCGCTCCAAAAGCCGCTACGGCTCGGTGTGAGAGTTGTCTCTTGCATCACAATTTACCTTTCTTATCGTTGTTTTCTGCCTGCGCGCAGGCAGCAGGATTTATGCCCTCAGCCGCGTCGGCGCTGGGGGCGGATCATGTTGGACGGTTGCAGGATTTCGCTCAGCGCCTCTTCGCTCATCAGCTGCTCTTCGCGGATCAGCTCCAGTACGCCACGCCCGGTTTCCAGGGCGGTTTTGGCGATACGGCTGGAGTTCTCGTACCCGATATACGGCACCACGGCGGTGATGATGCCGATGCTCTGGTCGACCAGTTCCTGGCAGCGTTCGGTGTTGGCGGTAATGCCACGTACACAGCGGTTTTTCAGCATGTGCATCGCCTGGGTCAGCATGCGGATCGACTCCAGCACGTTGTAGGCGATCAGCGGTTCCATGGCGTTGAGCTGCAGCTGGCCCGCTTCGGCGGCCATGGTCACGGCCATGTCGTTGCCGATCACCTGGTACGCCACCTGGTTGACCGCTTCCGGGATCACCGGGTTGATCTTGCCCGGCATGATGGAGCTGCCCGGCTGCTGCGGTGGCAGGTTGATCTCGTTGAGGCCACAACGTGGGCCCATGCTGAGCATGCGCAGGTCGTTGGAAATCTTGGAGAGTTTCACGGCGAGGCGTTTCAGCATGCCGGAGAACAGCACAAAGGCGCCCATATCGGAGCTGGCTTCCACCAGATCGGAGGCGCGTTTGAACTCAAAACCGCTCAGTTCGGACAGGTGACTTACCGCCAGCTTGGCGTACTCCGGATCGGTGTTGATGCCGGTGCCGATAGCGGTGCCACCCAGGTTGATCTCTTTCAGCAACTCGGACAGACCGGCGATGCGGTCGATATCCTCGCCCAGCGTGGTGGCGTAGGACTGGAACTCCTGGCCCAAAGTCATCGGTACCGCGTCCTGCAGCTGGGTGCGGCCCATCTTGAGGATCTCGGCGAACTCCTCGCCTTTGGCGGAAAAGGTATCGCGCAGGGACGCCAGTGCTTGCACCAGTTCACCGTGTTTCAGCAGGATCGCCAGACGTACCGCCGTCGGATAGGCATCGTTGGTGGACTGCGACATGTTGACGTGGTTGTTCGGGTGCAGGTGGCTGTATTCGCCTTTGGCGTAACCCAGCTGCTCCAGGCCAACATTGGCGATCACCTCGTTGGCATTCATGTTGGTGGAGGTGCCGGCACCGCCCTGGATCATGTCCACGACAAACTGCTCGTGGTACTGGCCGTCGAGGATCAGCTGTACCGCCTGCTCGATCGCTTCGGCTTTGCCGTCATCCAGAAAGCCCAGGGTTTGGTTGGCCTTGGCGCAGGCCAGTTTGACCAGCGCCAACGCGTTGACTAGTTGTGGAAAGTGGTTCAGCGGCACACCGCTCAGGTCGAAGTTATCGCGGGCACGCTGGGTCTGAACACCAAAGTAGGCATCGTAAGGTACGCGTGCCTCGCCGAGCAGGTCCTTTTCTCGCCGCATGGATGGCTCTCGGAGTGGCTGAACAGTGTTTCCCATTGGGTGTGGTCCTCTTGGTGTTTCTTCTTGTTGTGAGGCGGTGGCGCGACAGATCCACGGCCTGGATACAGAGGACGTTGCAAGGCGGGTGCCAAAAATGGATTTGCTGGGTAAGTTGTTGTTTTTGTTGCTTAAGTGGTGATTTGCTCGGGTAGGCGTGGTGTTGCGAAGGGGTATAACCAAAGGAATGGGCAGAAACTGCAGTTTTTCGGATTATATTTTTAAATCAAAGGCTTAAGCCAGATTCCATTGGTTATAACCCAAACCCTGGTTATAGGGGTTTAGAAAGGCGGGAGTACATACCCCTGCCAGCGGCAGGGGTGATTGCAGAGGGGGATTTAAGAGGAGAGAGTTAAGAGGAGAGTTTTTTCAGGCGTTTACTCAGCGCTGGCTGGGAGATACCGAGCAGCTTGGAGGCCAGCGACTGGTTGCCCTGGGCACGCTGCATCGCTTCGTTGACCAGCAGGTCGCCCACTTCCTGCAGGGTTGGCAGCGGCTGGTCAGCCGGGAACAGGGAGTCCGGTTCGCTGCTGGTTTCGCTCTGCATGGGTGTGTCTTGTCCCAAAGCGCGGCGGAACACCTCCATAGAGAGCATCTTGGCGCGGTGCTGGCTCATGGCGTCGTAGGCCAGCGCCCGCAGCTCGCGCACGTTGCCCGGGAAGCTGTAGTTCTCCAGCAACACCGGCAGTTCCTTGGGGATGGTGGGTTTGGTTTTACCCATCTCTTCAGCTGCGACGGCGAGGAAGTGTTCCAGCAGCAACGCGATATCCCCCTTGCGTTTGCGCAGCGGCGGAATCTCGATCTGGTGGATGCGCAGGCGGTAGTAGAGGTCCTTACGGAAGTCGCCGCTCTGCTGTTTTTGCTCCAGATCCTGGTGGGTGGCGACCACCACGCGGGCGCGGATCCGTTTTGGCCGGTCGCTGCCCAGTGGGTAGTACTCCCCCTCCTGCAGCAGACGCAGCAGTTTCACCTGCGAGGCCTGGCTCAGATCGCCGATTTCGTCGAGGAACAGGGTACCGTTGGCGGCCTGCTCGATCATCCCGGCTCGGGCCTTGTCAGCGCCGGTAAAGGCGCCGCGGCTGTGGCCAAACAGGGTGTCGGCAAAGACGTTGTCATCAAGTCCGGCGACGTTGACCGAGACCAGCGGACCGGCGCGGTTGCTCAGGGTATGCACGGCCTGGGCGATCAGCTCCTTACCCACCCCACTCTCGCCGGTGACCAGCACCGGTTGGTTGCTTGCGGCGACCGATTCCAGATACTGGAACACCGAACGCATCCCCTTGTCCTGGGTGACGATGTCGTTAAACACCTCCGGGTGCTCCAGGGTGTCGGTGAGAAAACGGCGGCGCATCTCCTGGTTTTCCAGACGCATCTCCTGCATGCGTACTGCACGGCGAATACCTTCGATCAGGCGATCTTCCTCGGTGGTTTTGACGAAGTAGTCGTAGGCACCCAGGCGGATACAATTGACCGCAGTCTCCAACTGGTTGAGGCCGCTGATGATGATCACGCCGACCTCCGGATACTCCTCCACAATCTGCTGCAACAATGCTTCGCCTGACAGGTGTGGCATGGTCAGGTCGAGCAGTACCAGGCCGATGGGTTCGCGGGCGATCACGCCCATCGCTTCACGGCTGTCCTGGCACTGGTAGATATGGTTGAAGCCGCCGCGACGTTCCAGCGCGATACTGAGGCTGCGCAGGAACGGTGCCTCGTCGTCGACCAGTAGGATGCCGAAATTGGGGTAACGGTTGCTGCTCATGGTGCGGGAGTTCCTTGGCTTAGCGGTAATGTAAGAATAGCGATGGTGCCCTTGCCCGGTTGTGAACGGTAGGTCAGGTCGCCGTTGTGCTCCTGCACGATGCTGGCGGATACGGAGAGGCCGAGACCGGTACCGCCCTGCTCGCGGCGGGTGGTAAAAAACGGATCGCTCAGGCGCGACAGGTCGTCGGCTTCAATCCCCCGGCCCTGATCGCGTACTTCCAGGCGAAGTTTACGGTCGGGCGTGAGCAAGGTGCGCACCTGGATACTTCGGTCACTGGATTCCAGTGCCTGGCAGGCGTTGACGATCAGGTTGATGACCACCTGTTCGATTCGTTGGGCGTTACCCTGAAATGCGGGCAGGTTATTACCGTAGCTCGCCTCGAAGTGGTCGGTGGAATGTCGGATGGTGTTGTCCACCAGGCGGATTGCGGTGGCGACTACGTCGTTCAGGTCGACCATTTCATCCAGTTCGGCCGGGCCCTGGCGGGCGAAGTCGCGCAGGTCATCAACGATACGGCGGATACGGTGTGTACCGGCTAGCATGTCGTCCAGCATACGGGGAATCTCGTCACGCATGCGGCTGTACGCCAGTCCCCCCATGTCGAAGTCGCCGTGCTGTTCGTAGTGTTCTTCCAAAATGGATTCCAGATCCTGATAGGCATCTTTCACCACCGGCAGATTGAGCAGCAACAGGCTGCTGGGGTTGTTGATCTCGTGGGCGACCCCGGAGACCAGAATACCCAGGGAGGTCATCTTGTCCGCCTGGATCAGCTGCTGTTGCTGCAGTTTCAGCTCTTCGGTACGACGGCTGACCTGCCGGGTAAGCATCCGGTTCCAGACCACGATACCACCCAGCACAACCAGCAGGATGGCGGAGACCCAGGCGGTGATCTGACCGATCTTCGCCCATGGCCAGCCGGGTTGCTCCAGCGGGCCCAGCCACTTGTCGTAGATCTCCTGCTGGCGGCCGGTGTTCTTGAGGATCGCCAGACCTTCGCTGAAGCGGGCCAAAAGGGCTTCGTTGCCCTTGAGTACCGAGTAGCCGTAATGCTGAGCGCCAAACGGTTGACCCACCGGGGTGATGTTGGAAAGTTCTAGTTCCCGCTCCAGATAGAGGCCCGGCAGGTTAGCCACCAGGGCGTAGTCGTGCTGACCGGAGGCGAGCAGGCGCAGGGCATCGGCGTGCGTATCCACCAGTATCAGGTTGGCGCCAACATTATTCTGAAGCAGATAGTCGTGCATGATGCCGCCGTTTTGCACTATGACTTCTTTGTCGCGCAAGTCGGCTAGATCAGATGCTCGGGCCTCGCCGCGGCGGGCAAAAATCGACTGGTTGATAATGGCGTGGGGCGGAGAGAACGCGTAGGTGCGGGTGCGGTCCTCGGACAGCACCATACCCTGCAGCGCGTCCACCTGGCCGCTCTCCAGGTTGTTTCGCATGGTATCCCACTGTTCCAGCCGGATCTCGATGTTCATCCCCATCACCTCGGCGATGGCTCGAGTCAGTTCGGTGTTATACCCATCCGGCTGGCCGTCCTCGTTGATGAACTCGTAGGGCGGGTAGTTGTGGTCGCCGCCGATACGGATCAGATCGTCCGGTGCAGCGGCGCTGGCGCTTACCGTGATCAGGCTGAACCAACAAAGGAGAAGCCCTGGCAGGTAGTGTCTGATACGCATTAGCCCTCCCCTTTTCCGTATCGCTGTTGCAGCACCTGCCACAAGGCTTCGGCGCTGTCCGACAGTGGCCGATTGCAGCGGTACACGTAGATCTTCAGCGGTTGTTGCCACTGCTCGCCGCCGCAGGGCACGAGAAAACCCTGCTCCAGTTCGTTCTCGATAGCAAAGCTGGGCACCCAGGCAACCCCCATCCCCTGCAACGCCATCACCTTGAGGCTGTCGGCCAGCGGGGATTCGAACGCCTGCTGCAGTTCGAGCATTCGGGGCGGCTGTCGTAGCAGTTGTTCCACACAGCGACCCAGATAGATCTCCTTTCGGGTAGGCCAGATAGGGGATGGTTTGCTGGCCGGGAATATCCAGGTCAAACAGCGGTTTGCCCTCGTCGTTGGCACGGCAGACCGGGATCAGCTGCTCCTGCCCCAACGGCAGTGCCTGAAACTGATCTGTAGTCAGGCTATGGTTTTCGAACGCAAGCAGGAAATCACAGATGCCGTTTTTCAGCGCCTGCACGCTGTCGTCCACATTGGCGACCAACTGGCGGGTGCGGTTGTTACCTAATGCGTCCTGCAGCGATTGCAGGAAACGGGGAAACAGCGACAGCGAAAGCGTGTGAGAGACGGCAAAGTCGATCACCTCGGGACCACGTTGCTGCAGCGACTGCAGATGGGAGACACAGTCGTCCAGCTGACTGACCAGGTTTTGGGCGGTGATCTGGAACAGGTGCCCGGCCGGGGTGAGTTGTATCGGCACGCTGGTGCGGTCGACCAGCTCACAACCCACTGCCTCTTCCAACGCGCGGATACGGCGGCTGAAGGCGGGTTGGGTCATATGCCGTGCCTCGGCGGAACGGGAGAAACTCTGAGTTTTCGCCAGCGACAGAAAATCCTCTAACCACTTCGTTTCGATGTTCATGACGGAAAACTCTTCACCCGATTGTTGATGGCATATATACGCCGAAACTGGCTTGTACGCCAAGGCTAATGCCCTATTCAGTGTACTACCGCGCAGGCTAAGTTTCTTGAGCGGGCGCTCTTTATAACAACACCGCCTGACCGATACCAGTTTGGTATGCGGTATGTATCTGTCTGATATGCAAGGGTTTAATCAGCCTTATGCGGTTGCGGTATGGGGCCTGCCAAGACGGCATTGGCGGTGGAATCCTGCTCAATCTAGGGTATCGGCAAATTCCCTGGAGATTCCCTGATGAGCACGATGATCGGAGTTCTGGGTGGCATGGGCCCGCTTGCCACCGTTGATTTTGTCGAGAAGATTATCCGCCTGACACCGGCCGAAAGAGACCAGGACCATCTGCCGTTGCTGGTGCATTCGGTGCCGCAGATTCCTGACCGTACCGCGTGCCTGCTGGATAACCAACCCTCCCCGTTACAGACCCTGTCACAGGGCGTCAGAACACTGGCCAGTGCCGGTGTGGGTTGTATCGCTATTCCGTGCAATACGGCGCATTTCTGGCATCCGGATTTGGCCGAGATCAGCCCGGTACCGGTGTTACATATTGCCCGGGCCTGTTGCCGCACTTTGGTTAACGAGGGGGTGCAGAATGTGGGGTTACTGGCAACCGATGGCACCCTCAAGGCTGGATTTTATCCACAGGCGTTGACGATGCACGGAATGAATCTGGTGGTACCTGAGCAGAGGGTGCAGCAACAGGTGATGAAAGGGATTTACAAAGTTAAGTCCGGTGCAATCGAGGCAGGTGCATTGCTGATAGAGCGCTGTATGGAGTCATTGCTTGATGCCGGTGTGACACGGGTCATTCTGGGATGCACCGAGATTCCGCTGGCGTTGGCGCATATAGGGTCTGAATTTTTGGCCGTGGGAGTAGATGCAACCGATGCACTGGCGATGGACTGTATGCGTTGGTATCAACAGCAGACAGCGTCGAGTGCGATTGATGATGGTCTGCAACGATCAGCAAACTGTTTCAAGATTGTTGGCGGTAGCGGTGTCTGCTAAGGCATCTTTTAACGCTTGGAAGCAGATCGGATCCAGTGCCGTATGGAGGTTCTCCTCCATCATTTGTAATGCGTCGGGCACCGGAATCGCACCTCGGTAAGGGCGTTCTGCCGTGATGGCGTCAAAGATGTCCGCAGTGGTGATAATTCGGGTTTCCAGACTGATTTGATCCGCACTTATGCCACGGGGATAACCCTTTCCGTCCAGGCGCTCGTGATGGGCGCCTGCCACCACGGCCAATTCTGAAAAGGCGCCGATATGCGAGAGAATCTCTTCGGTATAGCGGGCGTGGTCCTGTACCAAGCGCCACTCTTCATCGTCCAGTTTGCCGGGTTTATCCAGTATGCTGTTGCTGACGCCCAACTTGCCAATATCGTGCAATAGCGCAGCTCGTTTCAGCCAGCGCCGCCGGGAAGGTTCCAAGCCTACACGTTCAGCGATCAGGTCGGTGTAGAGCGCAACACGTTCACTGTGCCCGGCCGTATAAGGGCTCTTGGCATCGACCACCTGGCCGAATGCGGCGGAGATTCTGTCCAGAAAATCCTCGTCTACATCGACCTCTCGGGATGCTGGTGGTAGTTGCAACACATCTTGCGGTAATGTTTCGCTGCGCAGTGTATCCCAAAAGCCGGGCATAGAGGCAACCTCCTCTAATGCGTGAACCAACGTCGGATCGAACCAGCGACCGTTACGTTCGCGGGCTTCCTTCAGTGCTGATTCCGCGCCAGCGGCTGTATGGAAAATATCGACTACCTGGGCAAGCAGTGCGATACGTGAAAACAGTGGGATCCGCTCTTCCTTTAAACCCTCTGGTTTGCCGCCGCCGTTCCAGTGCTCATCAAGGCTGTAGATCCCTTCGGCGACAATAGTACTGAAACCGAGGTTACGTGCGATCTCTGACCCACGCTCGCAACGCGTGGTAATCAGTTCGGTGGCGATCTCTTCACCGTGCCGGGTAATGGTTGCCAGTTTGCGAATCTTCTCGGTGATGCTCGCATCCCTGCCAGTATGGCTGATCAGAAACCCGGCGACCTGAGCCAAACTGCCGTCCACACGCTTGAAGTCGTGTTTGAAACTCAGATCGTCGGTGCCGTACAGCTGGCAGATTCTGGCGGCATTGCTACTGCAACCCAGATCCTTCAATAGAAGGGTGTAGTACAACTCCCAGCGAGTTTCCTCATCCAGACCAAGCTGTTCGCCCAGATGCATCCCTATCCAGCCAACGCATGCAGTGGCCGGGTGGTTGACCCTCGGTCATGTCCAGAGCATGCGACAGCGCACTGATCAGTTCAGAGAGGTGTATTCCTGCTACCGGGTTCTGTCTGAAGCGTTGCATCCTTAATCTCCCTTACTGGCAACCCCGTTAGCTTAGCAGAGAACCTGCCAATAATACGCAGACGTAACCACTGGTGTAGGCAACCAGCAGCCAGTGGATAAAGCGCATGTAGCTGAGGAAGGTCAGCTCCTTCATCTTGCTCATCGCGATCACACCCGCTGCGGAGCCGATGATCAGGATTGAACCGCCCACACCGGTGGCGTAGGTCAGTCCCAGCCATTGGGCTTTATCCATCACAACGCCGGATTTCAGAATCGCTGCGGTGAGAGGCACGTTATCCACCAGGGCTGAGAGCAAACCAACGATGTAGTTGGCCATGGCAATCGGCAGCACGTTGTACAGTTCTGGCAGGTGATCCAGTACCGACAGCTCTTTCAGCATGCCTACCAGCAGCAGAACCCCCAGGAAGAACAGCAGCGTATCGAACTCGATATCACGGATGTATTCCAGGATGTTCGGACGATCATCGTCCTTTTTGTGCAACACCTGGTGCACCAGGAACATCACCGACAGGCCAAACAGGAAGGTCAGCAGCGGTGGGATCTGGTACAGCGTACTGAAGCTCAGTGTCCCTCAGGATAGTTAACAGGAATAGCGCACCAATCACCTTGTCCCGTCCCGAGATCGGGCGGCGGAAACGGGGCAGCTGGAATTCCTGGTTGGAGCCCGACATCAGACAGAGCACCAGCACCGCAACACCAATGGTGGCGGGTGGAATCAGCAGGAACAGGTCGAGGATCTCCACCTTGCCGGCCAGGAAGATCATCAGCGTGGTTACGTCACCGGTAATCAGCGCAACACCGCCGGAGTTCACTGCAAATACCAGCAAAGTAGCGAACTTTAACAGGTCTTTCTTCTCCAGATTCAGCGATGCCAGCAGCGACAACATGATCAGGGAGGCGGTGATGTTGTCCGCCAGTGACGAGAACAGCAATGCCAGCAGGGCCATCATCAGCATCAGCTTACGCTGGGTGATCTGTTCGGGCAGAACCCGGTAAACCAACTGGGTGATCAGTCCTTTCTGGTTGAGGTACGCAACATAGGTCATTGCGGCCATCAGAAAGAGCCAGAGGGTGGCGATCTCCAACAGGTTTTCGTTCAGTTTTTCCTGAACGTTACCGTCGTGGATGATCTGCTCGGGGAAGATAAAGGCGAGTATCCATACCAGGGTGCCGATAAACAGCGTTGATTTCGCTTTGTTCACGTGGACCACGTCCTCGATCACGATCATCACAAACGCGAAAACGATCAATGCCAAAAGCAAGATAGTCATAGGGTTAGACTCCATCCGGCCAGACGACCGGATACCAATAAGTGATAGAGGCTTGAGTGTAGACCAGTTTGCGGGTGTCTCGTAATTGGTTTTGCGGCGGCATACATTTACAAATGTGTTTGAGCACAATAAAAAGGCCCTGCCTCTAATTTGGGGCAGGGCCTTATCCGCCGGGTAGCGGGCGTAGGTCTTGGATTCTTCGGACCGGTTAGCTCATATACTGGCCGCCGTTCACCGACAGGTTGGTGCCGGTGATAAAACCAGCATCTTCAGCGGTCAGGAAGGTCACCGCACGGGCGATCTCCTCCGGCTGGCCCAGTCGACCCACCGGAATCCCCTCTACGATGGCATCCAGCACCTTCTCGGGTACCTGACGAACCATTGGCGTATCAATGTAACCCGGAGAGACCGCATTTACGGTCACACCCTTGCGCGCACCTTCCTGGGCGATCGCCTTGGTGAAACCGTAGATACCGGCCTTGGCGGCGGAGTAGTTGGCCTGGCCAAACTGGCCCTTTTCGCCGTTGAGGGAGGAGATGTTGACGATACGGCCGAAACCGCGGTTACACATCGCCTCAAATACCGGCTGGCACATGTTGTACATGGAGTCGAGGTTGGTGCGCAGCACCGCCTGCCACTGCTCCGGCTGCAGGCGTTTGAGTGGTCCGTCGCGGGTGATACCGGCGTTGTTCACCAGGATGTCGATGGCACCCACTTCTTCCTCCACCTTGGCGATAAAGCTGCAGCAGTGGTCGTAGTCGGTCACATCCAACGGGTAGATGGCGATCTCGTAACCGGCGTCTTTCATCTCCGCCTGCCACGCCTGGGCTTCCGCTTCCTGAGATGGCAGGTAACTGCCCACCACACGACGGTCCTGGTCACACAGGGCCTTACACATACTTTCACCCAGACCACCCTGGGCGCCGGTTACGACGGCAACACGTTGCGTCATCCTCTTCTCCTTATTTTTATTTTTTACTAGTTGCTATGTCTTACACAGTGCTTTGATCTTGGCGGACTGGGCGATGCTGCCCTGCGCGCTGTAATCCTGACTGCGGCTTTCGATATGCGGCAGGTCATAGAGGTAGTTCACCATCATGCCTGCCGACTGCTTGATTCCGTTGGCGGAGCTGTCCGCCAGCCAGTTGAGCTGGGCCACTTCTGCCCCGTTGCTGAGGTGGAAATGGGTCACGTTATCCAGCGGGGTGATACGACCCGGGCGCTTCTCCTGGGTCAGGTAGTGGGCGCAGAGCTGCAGCAGCGGCTCACGGCGCTGCTCGGCCAGTGAGTCGTCCAGATGCCAGTCGTCCGGCAGGCGTGGCTGCGGCAGCTGTACCCAGGCCTTGCCTCCTGGCAACTGTGCCAGAGTGCTGTCCTCCTGCTTATCAAGCCAACGCATGAATCCCGGGATCGGCGACAGGGTGGAGAACTGCTTCAGGTCGTGGAAATCGTGTTGCAGCTCCGCCACCACGCGTTTGATCAGGAAGTTACCAAAGCTGATGCCGGCAAGACCGCGCTGGGCGTTGGAGATGGAGTAGAAGATCGCGGTATCTGCTTCGTTGAAATCCAGGATCGGCGCATCTGCATCCAGCAATTTTTGCACGCTGTCGGCGAGGCCTTTCACCAGGGCAACTTCGACGAAAATCAGCGGTTCGTCCGGCATATTGGGGTGAAAGAACGCGAAACAGCGGCGATCGGATTCGAGGCGGTTTTTCAGGTCGTCCCAACTCTGAATGGCGTGGACGGCCTCATAGGCGATCAGTTTTTCCAGCAATTGGGCGCTGGATTGCCAGCTGATCTGCTCCAGTTGCAGCAGGCCGATATCAAACCAGCTCACCAGCTGGCGTTTCAGGTCCGCTTCCAGGGGCGCCAGCTCCGGCACCTCTTTCTTCAGGCTGAGCAGTTCGGCGCGCATATCCACCAGGAACTTCATCCCTTCCGGCAGCTCGGTGAACTGGGTGAGCAGTTTCATACGCGGGCGGATCGAGGGTGTCACGCAGCTTAAGGCGTGCGGCAGCGCGCTCCTCCGGGTCTGCTTCGCGCCACTGTTCGATGGCGGTTTCCACCGCACCATCGTCCACATCGTAGCTGTCGCACAGCAGTTGCAGGAATTTGCGGCGGCCGGTTGGGCTCAGCGCCAGGTAGTTCTCCCCCAGCTGTGCGGCGCGGCGGCGGGCTGCCACCTCACCACCGGTATTGCTCAGGCAGCTGTCCATCCACTGCTGCAACAGCTCCAGGTCTGCATCGTTCAGGTCCGGGGATAGCTCGAGGGTTCTCTTTGAGTCGATCAACGGAAAGGTCATGCCACACCTTTTTCAGGTGGCTCACGGTGCGATCAAGAAAACTGGCTGTGATCTGGCTGGGCATGGGTATCTCCTAAGGTGCACCTGACATCTTTCCAACTGGCTGTTTGATGAACAGTGCGTGTGTCAGGGAAAGCTAGCAAAGAAAAATTTAAAAACCAAGGGTTAATACTTGGTTTTTGTTTTTGGAACGTCTAAGGTGTGGTTACTTCGTCGTCAGCGTAACGGCTCCAAGACCGTATGGCGACCTTTATAACAATAGCCCCGCGGTACAACGGAGCAGATGAAATCATTGAGACTTTTGAGAGGACAGCCAGATGCAGGAACTGCACGGATACTACCTGGAAGACCTGGAGATCGGTCAGACCGCCAGCTACGCAAAAACCATCACCGAAGCGGACGTAGTGCTGTTTGCCGGTATCACCGGTGATGACAACCCGGTGCATATCAACGCCGAGTACGCGGCGCAGACCATGTTCGAGCAGCGCATTGTGCACGGCATGTTCAGTGCCGGTCTGATCTCTGCCGTACTGGGTACCCGCATGCCAGGGCCGGGTGCGATCTACATCGACCAGCAGCTGAAATTCAAGGCACCGGTGCATATCGGTGACACCGTGGTGGCCTCCGCCAAGGTACTGGAGATCGACGAAAAGCGCCGCCGCGTGAAGCTGGAAACCATCTGTAAGGTGGGTGACAAAGTTGTAGCTGAAGGTGTGGCGACCAACATGGTTGACCGCCGTCCGACCGAATAAGCAGCAGGAGAAAAACGATGCTGATTGAAGCAAACAAGTCCGCCCTGCTGGTGATCGACGTGCAGGAAAAACTGCTGCCGGGTGTGTTCGAGAACGAAAAGCTGGTGGCGAGCTGCCAGTGGCTGATGGGCGTGGCCCAGCTGATGGAGATCCCGGTACTGGGTTCCGAACAGTACCCACAGGGTGTGGGCCCGACTGTGTCGACCCTGCGTGACATGCTGGATGAAAACGACTTTGTCGGTAAAACCCACTTCTCCTGCGCTGATGCACCGGAGTGCAGTGCCCGTATCGATGCGCTGGACCGCGAGCAGATCGTGATCTGTGGTATGGAAGCCCATGTCTGTGTGATGCAGACCGCCCTGCGTCTGCTGGCACAGGGCAAGCAGGTCTACGTGGTGAGTGATGCGATCTCTGCCCGCAACCCAATCGATACCGCCGCAGCGATCGAGCGCATGCGTGAGGAAGGCGTGAAGATGGTGACCCGCGAGATGGTGGGTTTTGAATGGATCGGCCGCTCTGACGCACCGCAGTTTAAAGATTTCAGCATGAAGTTCCTGCGCTGATATTAACTGCGCCAGGCCCGGATGCCTGTAGTTCTGTCATTAAGGTATCTGGGTCTCACTGATCCTCTCTTTAAAAATCAGAACCATAGGTAGACGTATGGAAAATAAAAATAACAATCCGTACAGCCTGGGCCTGGATAAGAATGCAGCCAACTACGCTGCCCTGACCCCGCTGTCATTTATCGAACGCGCCGCGAGCGTGTACCCCGATCGTACCGCCGTTATCCACGGTGATCTGCGTCGTAGCTGGTGCGAAACCTACCAACGTTGCCGTCAACTGGCCTCGGCCCTGCAGCAACGAGGCATCGGCGAAGGTGATACCGTTGCCGTGATGCTGCCCAACATCCCGGAGATGCTGGAGCTGCACTTTGCCGTGCCGATGACCGGTGCGGTGCTCAATACCCAGAACACCCGCCTCGATGCCGAAACCATCGCCTTTATGCTCGACCACGGTGAAGCCCGTGTCGTGATCACCGACCGCGAATTCTCCGACGTGATGCACCGCGCGTTGCGCATGGCCAGCGTGGAGCCGCTGGTGGTGGATGTGGATGATCCGCAGTTTGCAGGCGGAGACCTGATTGGCACCCTCTCCTACGAACAGTTACTGGCTGAAGGTGATCCCGACTTCGCCTGGCAACCGCCAGCGGACGAGTGGCAACCGATCACCCTCAACTACACCTCCGGCACCACCGGCAATCCCAAAGGGGTGGTGTATCACCACCGCGGTGCGCACCTGAATGCGATCAGCAACATCATTGGCCAGAATCTGCCGCCCCATGCGGTCTATCTTTGGACCCTGCCGATGTTCCATTGCAACGGCTGGTGTTATCCCTGGTCGGTGACCGCCGTGGCCGGTACCCATGTCTGCCTGCGTCATCTGCAACCGGAGACCGTATTCGAGCTGATTCAGGCCTGCGGTGTGACCCACTTCTGCGGTGCGCCGGTGGTACTGAATATGTTGCTCAACGCGCCGGAAGAATCCAAGGCGCTGGTGGACCATACGGTCACCGTCACTACTGGCGGTGCGGCGCCACCCGCAGCGATCATCGAAGGGATGGAAGCGATTGGTATTAAGGTGGTGCATGCCTATGGTCTTGACCGAGTCCTACGGCCCGAGTGTGTTCTGTGCCCACCAGGATGAATGGGACGCGCTGGTGCTGGAGCAAAAAGCGGCGAAGATGGCCCGTCAGGGCGTGCGTGCACCGGCATTGGAAGAGCTGATGGTGGCTGATCCGGTTTCGCTCGAACCGGTACCCCGTGATGGCACCAGCATGGGTGAAGTGTTTATGCGTGGTAACAATGTCATGAAAGGTTACCTGAAGAACCCAACCGCCACGGAAGAAGCTTTTGCCGGTGGCTGGTTTCATACCGGTGATCTGGCGGTATGGCATGCGGACGGCTACATTGAGGTGAAGGATCGCTCCAAGGACGTGATCATCTCCGGCGGCGAAAACATCTCCACCATTGAGGTGGAGGACACCCTTTACCGCCACCCGGCGGTGCTGGAAGCGGCGGTGGTGGCCAAACCCCACGAACATTGGGGTGAAGTGCCCTGCGCCTTTGTCACCCTGAAAGAGGGGGCGGAGGTGAGCGCCGAGGAGATCATCGACTTTACCCGCGACCACATGGCCCATTTCAAGTGTCCGAAACAGGTGGTGTTTGCACCGTTGCCGAAAACCTCCACCGGCAAGGTGCAGAAGTTTGCCCTGCGGGCAATGCTCAAAGAGATGCCTGCGGACATAACTGAGCAGGACATCTAGCAGGCCGTTGAAAATCTATCTGCGTTGTTATTACGGCGTTAAAAATCGACTCAAAATGCTCATTTATGACATATAAACTCCGCTTTTTCGTCGATTTTTGCCTTGTACTAACTGCCTCGAAAGCGTTTTTCAACGACCTGCTCTACCCGAGTCCCTCCTTGAGCCGGTGCGGCGTTTGCAGTCAATTAGGCTGCCCCCGGCTCTTTCTTTTTCCGGCCTGCCCGGCCGCTCTTTTCTGGTACCATCGGAGGTCCGATCAGATGTTATTGAGTTACCCGAGCGAGTACCCGCCCATGGAGAGGTCCAGCCCGCAAGAGGGGCTTTCCGCACTCACCGACGATGCCGAACGTAACCGCCTGCTGGCGGAGATGGCCGAGCAGTCCACCGATATGATCTCCCGCCACACGCCGGGTGACTGGCGGTTTATCTACGCCTCCCCCGCTGTGGAAAACCTGCTGGGCTACACGGTGGATGAAATTATCGGCATGTCCGCCTATGAGCTTTACCACCCGGACGATGTGGAAGACTTTAAACGCCGCTCGCCCAGCGTCAGTTACGAGCGCGGACTTTATACCCACACCTACCGCTTCCGCTGCAAGGATGGTCACTACACCTGGCTGGAAAGTACCAGTCGCTCGATCCGTAATCCGGACAGCGGTGCGCTGGAAGAGATCTTGGTGGTGTCGCGTGATGCCAGCCGCCGTATTGAGGCGGAGCAGACCAACCGCCGCCTGGCGCGGGTGTTGGAGAGCAGCAGTGACCTGGTGGCTTTTGTCGATCTGGATAACCGCATCAGCGACCTTAACGAAGCAGCGCGCGAACGCCTGGGTGTGGATAACCCGGAGCAGCCACTTATCCTCCGCGACCTGTTGATGGCGCAGAGTTATCAACAATTGCAGGACGAGGCGTTACCCACAGCCCAGCAGGAAGGACAGTGGCGCGGTGAAGTGGAGATGTGTGCACAAACCGGCGAAGTTATCCCCGTGATGCTGGAGCTGCTGGCCCACCGGTCCTTTGATGGACGGATCGAATATTTCTCCCTGCAGGCGCGCGACCTGAGTGCACAAAAAGCGATGGAGGCGGAGCGCCAGCAGTACCAGGCGGAAGTGAGCCGTGCCAGTCGCCTGATGACCATGGGGGAGATGGCTTCGGGCCTGGCCCATGAACTCAACCAGCCACTGACCGCCATTGTGAACTACGTCAGTGGCATCGAGCGTCGGGTGGAACGCAATGAGACCGTCGCTTCTGCCCAACTCAGCAAACCCTTGCAGCGGATCAGCGCCACTGCCCTACGCGCCGGTGAGATTATCCGCCGCATGATGGACTTTGCCCGCAAGGGGCAACCACAACGGGAAGCGATTCCGTTGGCGGCCCTGGTGGATGAGGTACTGCAGTTCTGTGCCAGCAGTGCCGGCCGCAGCAACGTGCAGCTGGCAAACCGAATTACAGATACGCAGATGACAGTACTGGCCGACCGTATCCAGCTGGAGCAGATCCTGCTGAACCTGCTCCTCAACGGCATCGAGGCCTGCCACAGCGACCAAGAAAGTGATGAAGAGCGCGAACCGAAACAGGTGTGGGTGGAAGCATCCGACTTCGAAACCGGTCAGGTGGTGATCCGCGTGTCCGATCAGGGCTCTGGCCTGCCGCAGGGGGAACCCGAGCAACTGTTCGAGCAGTTCTTTACCACCAAACAGGATGGTCTGGGCATGGGTTTGGCGATCAGCCACTCCTTGGTAGAAGCCCATGGCGGTCAGTTGTGGGCGGAAAATACTGCTGAAGGTGGTGCGGTTTTCAGCTTCACGCTGGAAAAGGTATGAACCTGCGGTAAAATGCGCTCAATTGCAGCCAAACAGCAGTCAGGTAGAGTAAATCGATGAGCAGCAGCCAGGATCAGATCGTATATGTGGTGGATGACGATGAAGATGTGCGTGATTCCCTGCAGTGGTTGCTGGAATCGGTGGATCTGAACGTCGAGAGCTTTGACTCCGCACAGGCGTTTCTCGATGGTTACCAGGCCGGTCAGGGCGGCTGCATCCTGATGGATGTGCGTATGCCGGGCCTGAGTGGCATCAGCGCGCAGAAAAAACTGCCCGAATACCAGATCGATATTCCGTTGATCATGATCTCTGCCCACGGCAATGTGGATATGGCGGTCACCGCCATGACCCAGGGGGCGCAGACCTTTATTGAAAAACCGTTTAACGACCAGACCCTGATCGACCAGGTACAGCGTGCCCTGGCAGACGATCTGGCCCAGCGTGAGCGGTTGAACCGCAAACACAGCTTCCAGGCCCGGTATGACAGCCTGACCAAGCGGGAAAAGCAGGTGTTTGAGCGGGTGGTCCAGGGCATGTCCAACCAGGAGATGGCGGATGATCTGGCGATCAACCGTAAAACCATCGAGGGCCACCGCGCCAATATGATGAATAAGATGGAAGCCGAATCCCTGGCGGAGCTGATCCAGATGGCGGTGGTGATTGGACTGGTTGCCAGCGAATAAAGCTAAAATCGAAAAAAGAAAAAGGCGCCGATGGGCGCCTTTTTTGTGTCTCTAAACCTGTCAGAATCGATCGATCCGGTACGGTTCCAGATTGATCTCGCTGGAGCCGGTGGTCACCAGCTCGGTGATGATGCGACCGGTGCGTGGTCCCAGCACCAGACCCATATGCTGGTGGCCAAAGGCGTACAGCACGTTGTCGTAGTTCGGGCATTCGCCGATCACCGGCAGGCTGTCGGTAATGGACGGACGGTGCCCCATCCACTTCACGTGATCGCTGGTGTCGATCTCCGGGAACAGGGTCTTGGCGTGGTGCAGCAGGCGGTCGCAGAAGTCGTAGTTCGGGTCGGCTTTCAGGCCACCGAACTCCACCAGACCGGCAAAGCGGATACCACCTTCCATCGGTGTGGCGACCAGTTTGCCCGCCGAGAACATGATCGGCGCGTGCAACTCGATACCCGGATTCTGGATCTGTACGTGGTAACCCCGCTCCGATTCCAGTGGCACGTTGTGACCCAACTGCTCGGCCAGTTTGGCAGACCAGGCGCCCCCGGCGATCACCAGGCGGTTGACCGGGTAGATGCCGCGGTCGGTGACGATGCCATTCACCTGGCCGTTTTCGCGGCGCAGTTCACGCACTTCACCGGTAATCAGCTCACCGCCCTGCTCCACAAAGTGCTTGGCCATGGTTTTCACCAGCATACCCGGGTTCGGGGAGAACCCGTGGTTGTGTAGCGATACGGCGAAGTTGAACTCCGCTGACACCGCTTCTTCACGGTTGTGCACCTCGTCCCCTTCCAACAGGTCGTAGGTGTTACCAAACTTGCTGCGGGTGTCCCACGCCAACTTGTCCGCCTCAAACGCCGCACGGTCCTTGTACAAGTAGTAGTACGGTGCCGCCTTGGCGTAGGCTTCGGCGCCGGTCATTGCAGCTTGGTCCAGGTGCAGACGGGTGGCGTCCCTTCAGCAGTGCCGCCAGCGACTGGCTGATATGCTGGAAACGCTGCATGCGGGTGTTCATGGCAAAGGAGGTGCCCCAGCCGGTCAGCTTGGGCAGGTAACCCAGTGGCAGCGACAGGGGGCCGTGCGGATCCAGCAGCAGCTGCGGCAGCGTCCAGATAAATCCGGGTGTTGCCACAGGGATGCAACCACACTCGGCGAAGATGCCTGCATTTCCGTGCGAGGTGGCATCTGCCGGGGGCAACTTGTCGATTACCGCCACCTTCAGGCCTTTCGCCTGCAGCTGTACGGCACAGGAGATACCGATAATACCGGCGCCGATGACGGTCACATCGGGTGTGCCGGCTTCGGTGCGAGTGTTTGGCTGAGAATGGTCTAACGTAGCCATAATTGGCATGTTCTCCGGTCGTTTGCGGCAGTTGAGGCGGTATTCGGGCAAAGGCCTGCCCTGCCATCCGCAGACGACATATTTGATTGTTACAGTGCTTCGAGAGAAAAGAGCTCCGGGGTGGTGGCCACCCCGGAAGCGTCAGGCGATCAGCCCGGTGTTTGCTTCATGTTTTCCGGCAGGTAGGTGGCCAGTTCCGGGAACATCACCAGGATGCCCACCATCACAACCATCAGCAGGAACATTGGGAAGGCCGTCTTGGCGATGTAACCGATCGGTTTCTTGGTCATGCCCTGCATTACGAACAGGTTGAAGCCGATTGGCGGCGTGATCTGGGCCATCTCAACCACCACCACGATGAAGATACCGAACCACAGCAGGTCGATACCTGCCTGACGGATCATCGGTTCCACCACCGCCATGGTCAGTACCACGGAGGAGATACCGTCGAGGAACATGCCAACGATGATGTAGAAACACATCAGGGCGAAGATCAGCGTCAGTGGTGACAGCTCCAGCGAGCCGATGTATTCCGCTACGGTGGCCGGCAGACCGGTGAAGCCCATCGCCAGTGCCAGGAAGGCAGCGCCTGCCAGGATCAGTGCGATCATGCAGGAGGTGCGGGTAGCCCCCATCAGACTCTCGATAAAGGTGTTCTTGGTCAGGGAGCCCTGCAGCGCTGCCAGCGTCAGTGCGCCGATCACACCAAAGGCTGCGGATTCAGTCGCTGTCGCCACACCGGTGTAGATGGTGCCGATGACCAGACCGATCAGCAGGATCACCGGGATCAGGAAGCGCGAGTTGTACAGCTTCTGGCCGAAGCTCATGCGCGCTTCTTTTGGTGGTACTTCATGACGGCGCACAAAGGACCAGACCGCGATGTAACCCATAAACAGGCCTGCCAGTACCAGACCCGGGAAGACACCCGCCATAAACAGCTTGGAGATCGACTCGTTGATGGTCACACCGTACACGATCAGGGTCAGGGACGGTGGAATCATCAGACCCAGGGTGGATGCACCTACCAGGGTACCCAGGGTCATGTAGTCCGGGTAGCCACGGCGGCGCAGCTCCGGAATCGACATCTTGCCCACGGTGGTCAGGGTGGCTGCGGAGGAGCCGGATACGGCCGCAAACACGGTACAGCCCACCACGTTGGTATGCAGCAGCTGGCCCGGCAGGCCCGCCATCCACGGGGCCAGCCCCTTGAACATATCCTCGGACAGACGGGTGCGGAACAGAATCTCACCCATCCAGATAAACAGTGGCAGCGCGCGTCAGTGTCCAGCTCGCCGAGCCGGACCAGATCGCAGTAAACATCGCATCGCCGGTTGGGCGGCTGGTGAACAGCTCCATGCCGACGAAGGCTACACCCAGCAGTGCCAGTCCGATCCAGACGCCGCTGCCGAGCAGGAAAAACAGTGTAAACAGGAAAATACCTGTGAGTGTCAGCTCGTCCATCAGAACTCCTCCCCTTCAACGTGGTGCTCTTCGGCAAAGGTGTCGTCGTGGCCCATCAGGGTACGCACCAAGTGGTCCAGCAGGGCGATGGTGAAGATCACCGAACCGATCGCGATCGCCATCTGTGGAATCCACAGTGGGGTCGCATCCTGGCCCTGGGAGATATCGTGGATCATATGGGACAGCTGCACGTTGCGGATGGAGTAATACGCAAGGTATCCCGCCAGCAGCGAGGCGATGCTCAGGCACCAGATATCCAATGCGCGGCGTACTTTGCCCTTGGCGATATTCAGGACCAGGCTGACGCGGATATGGGCGTTGCGGTTAAGGGTGTAAGCCAGCGCAAAGAAGGAGGAAGCGGCCATGCAGTAACCGGCGTAATCGGTAGAGCCGGGGAACTGAATGCCAGTCCAGCGGCAGACCATCTGGGCGACAATGATGCCCAAGATGGCGAGCAGAAACAGCGCTGCTACCGCACCGGAAGCCAGATACAGCGTATCCAGACCTTTGCGCAGCAATGATGTGCCCTGCTGTACGGGTATTTTCCCGGGTCATGGTTTCGGTAGTCATGGTGATTATCGTTCTATTTATATTAGTCGTGCTCGCGCGCTACGTCCCTGTCAGCGCAGGAAAAGGCACGGCACACCCGAAGCAGCGGGTCGCCGTGCAAGGGAGGTACCCGGTTATCCGCTGATGAGGTCGGATAACCGGGTTGAGATGTTACTTGTTGTACGCGTCCAGGATCGCCTGACCACTGTCACCGGCGTGCTTCAGCCACTCGGCGGTCATGGTGTCGCCGATCTGTTTGAAGTCTGCCGCCAGCTGTTCTCGCCTGCTGGCTGAACTGTCATGCCGTTCTTCTGCAGCTGCTCGATGTACCAGCCTGCCAGCTGCTCGGAGCGTGCTGCACCGGCTTTTTCTGCCATCAGCGCCAGACCCTTGACGATGTTCTGTGTATTCTCATCCAGGCTGTTCCACGCCTGCTTGTTCACGAACACGTAGTTACGTGGCAGCCATACTTTTACGTCATACCAGTGGGTCAGGTGTTCCCACACCTTACGGTCGTAACCGGTTGCACCGGAGGAGATGAAGGATTCAGCAACACCGGTTGCCAGTGCTTGGCTCAGTTCGGCAGCTTCAACCTGTACCGGTACCGCGCCAGCCAGCTCGGCCATACGCGCAGTTGCGCTGTTATAAGAGCGGAACTTCACGCCCTGCAGGTCAGCAGTGCCGTTCAGTTCTTTCTTCGCGTAGAAACCACCCGGAGGCCATGGCACGGAGTACAGCAGGACCAGATTGTGTTTATCCAGCAGCTTTTCCAGTTCAGGACGGGCTGCTTTCATCAGCGCGTCGGACTCTTCGAAAGAGGTCGCCAGGAAAGGTACGGAGTCGAAGGCGAACAGTGCATCTTCGTTGGCGTGAGCCGACAGGATACGTTCACCGATCTGAGCCTGACCGGTCTGTACAGCACGCTTGATCTCGTTGCCTTTGAACAGGGAGCCACCGCCGTGGACCTTGATCTCCAGTTCGCCGCCGGTAGCGATCTTCACCGCTTCCGCAAACGCTTTTGCGTTCTGGGTGTGGAAGTTGGAGTCGGTGTATGCCATCGGCATATCCCACTTCTCACCCGCCATAGCAAAGGTGCTGGATACGGCCAGCGTTGCCGCTGCGATGTGCTTGATCAGTTTATTCAGTTTCATAGCCATGTTTCGTTTCACCTGTTTGATCTATTTATTGTTCTACCGGGTGTAGGGTTATTCAAGTAGCCATAAGCGATTCAAGTAGCCCTAGGTGATGTATCTTCAAGATGCATCAGATGGCAGCGATGCAGGACATCTCTACCAGCAGTGATGGACGTGCCATACGTGCTTCCACACACGCACGTGCAGGGGCCTGACCCTCTTCAACCCAGGCGTCCCACACTTCGTTCATTCCTGCGAAATCTTTCATGTCGCGGACATAGACGGTAACGGAGAGCAGCTTGCTCTTGTCGCTGCCGATTTCGGCCAGCAGGTTTTCGATCTTTTTCAGCGTGGACGCTGTCTGTTCGCGAATACCTACGTTTTCATCGGCTGGAACCTGACCACAGAGGTAAGCCACGTTGTTATGGATCACGGCGCGGCTCATACGCTGGCCGCTGTCATGACGTTCGATAGACATTGAGTGTTCTCTCCATCCAGTTTGCGCGGAACCCGGATCAGTCCCTGCGCATCAATTTCTGTGCTTCTCGACGAGAATTATTATTATTGGCTCTAGGCTATAAGTTCCAATACAATTATTTCAATGATCTATGCAGTATTGTTATGGGTAGGGTGAAATATTATGAATTCCAAACAGTTAGCGGCGTTCCGGGCGGTGATGTTGGCAGGCTCGATGAGTGATGCCTCGCGCATGCTCTATGTTTCGCAGCCTGCGGTGTCGCGTTTGATCAAGGATCTGGAGGAATCGCTGGGTTTCACCCTTTTTGATCGCCGCAACAGCCGTCTCTACCCGACCCAGGCAGCCCATGCCTTCTACCGGGAGGTGGAGCGCCACTTTATCGGCATGGATAACCTCTCCCAGGCGGCGGATCAGATCCGCATGATGCGCAGTGGTCGATTGCGCATTGGGGCGATGCCGGCGCTGGCGTTTAGTGTGATGCCCACCATTGTCAGTCGCTTTTTACGCAGCCACGGGGATGTGTCCGCCGTGTTTGCACCGCACCTTTCGGTTGAATTGGCGAACCGTGTGGGTGCGCAGCAGTTTGATCTGGGGGTGGTGATGTTACCTGTGGAAAGCAAAGAGATCGCCTATGGACCCTGCTACAAGATCGACTGCGTCTGCATTGCACCAAAAGGTCACCGTTTTGCCGACCAGGAAAAAGTGCATGCGTCCGACCTGCACCGCGAACCCTTTGTGGCGATTGGCCAGCAGAATACGGTGACCCGTTTTCTGATCGATTCCGCTCTGCGGGAAAATTTGGCGCGCCCCGATGAGCGTATGGAAACGCTGCTGCTCTCCACGGCGGCCTCGATGGTCAAAGAGGGACTGGGCGTATCGATCGTGGATGCGTTTACCGCTCATACCTTTGCCGATGAAAACCTGATTGTGCGCCCGTTTGAGCCGTCGGTACCGCTCTATTTCGGCTTTATCACTCCGGTAAACCGTCCGGTTTCCGGTCTGGCGCAGGAGTTTATCGACAGCTTTGAGGCTTATGCCGCCTACAACTTCCCACTCACTCCAATCGAGCCGGATGAGGTGGGGGTAGTCTGAGCCGTTCGGCTCGGTTACTATCGCTTTCTCTTCTTCGACATCCGACATCTCAATTTCTGTGGCTTCTCCTGAATCCATACTGGAGAAGTAATGTGCGTACTCTATTTCACTCGCAGGATCTGCTGCGGGGATTGTTCTATGGCCTGCTGGCCGCGTTGATCTGGAGCGGTCACAGCACGGCGACCACCCTGGGCCTGCAGGCGGGTCTGACTCCCACCGATATTACCGGTCTGCGGGCACTGGTAGCTGGTGCTCTGCTCTGGCCTTATTTGTTAAAGCGCTGGCGTCTCGTGCAGCGATTGGGTGCCTGGCGCTGCCTGATGATGGTGTGCTGCGTGGGTGTGCCTTTTGGCCTGATCAACAGCGCCGCCCTGCAGTTTGCACCGGTCTCCCATGCCGGGGTGATTGCGCTGGGGCTGGTGCCGCTGTTTGCCATGCTGTTATCCCGTGTGATCTTCCAGCAGGCACTCAGCAAACAGGCGGTGTTCAGCGTTGCGCTGATGCTGGCCGGATTGGCGGTGTTTGGCTCAAGTGCTTTCTCCCAGGGCGGTGCCAACAGCTGGATCGGTGATCTGCTCCTGCTCACCTGTGCCCTGCTCTGGGCGGTGTTTGGTGTGTTTACCACCCGCTGGCAGGTGCCGTCGCTGCTGGCGGTGGCGATCACCAGTGTGGGGTCGTTGCCGTTTGTGGTGTTCTGGTTGTGGCTCTGGCCTCCACAGTTTTTTGCCATCTCGCTGGGTGAGTGGATCTTCCAGGCGTTTTACCAGGGTTTGCTGGTGGCAGGTGTGGCGATCTATGCGGTGAGTCGGGCCGGCGCCGCTTTGGGCGCACAGAAAGCGGCGCTGTTCAGTGCGCTGGCACCGGGCGGTGCAGCGATTGCCGGGTGGCTGGTGTTGCAGCAGCCGGTGAGCGCTTACCAGTGGATCGGGATTGTGGTGGTAACGCTGGGAATGGTGATGGCTCTGGGAGCTCGGCAGGAAGCTGCGAAGTCAGACCGGGCAGAAAGTCTGAAAGAGCAGGAAAGTGTGGCGAAGTGACTGCTTAAGCCACTTCGCTTTGTAAACGTACGTGGCTTAAGCGCCGCGCACCTCAGCCGGAATCATGCACACAGGGATCGGTTCCATCTTGTGCTGGTTGGCGCGGTTGAGACGTCGGTAGATCGCCAACACTTCGGTCTGACGTTCGCTCAGGCCGCTCTCGTCCCCGTCGAATTCCATCGCCCACTCCAGTTCAGGGTAAGACGCGCCGATCTGATCTTCGTCGGTGCGGTCATCGCCCCACAAACCGTCTGTTGGTGCCGCCTGCAGGATCGCATCGTTGACACCCAGTGCGGCACCCAGCGCATACACCTCGGTTTTCACCAGGTCCGCGATCGGGCTCAGGTCGACACCGCCGTCACCGTACTTGGTGTAGAAACCCACGCCAAAGTCCTCAACCTTGTTGCCGGTACCCACCACCAATGCACTTTGCAGCGCAGCAAAGTAGTACAGGGTGGTCATGCGGATACGGGCACGGGTGTTCACCAGCGCCATCTGATTATCCTGATCGGCTTCCAGATTAGGCAGAGCCGCGCGGAAGGTTTCGTAGGTATCGGTCAGCTCCACCTCAACACTGCTCACGTTCGGGTAGGTCGCTTCCAGAAAGTTGATGTGCTCGCGGGCTCGGGATACCTGGGATTCATGCTGATGGATAGGCATCTCCAGGCACAGGACCGGGTAACCGGTGCGGGCTGCCAGGGTGGAGGAAACCGCCGAGTCGATACCACCGGACACACCCACGACAAAACCTTTGCACGGCGAGTTGTCGATGTAGGATTTTAACCACTGGCTGATATGGTCAATGACGGCTTCGGTATTCATTGCAGGTTCCTTATTTTCATAACGCAGATGCATCAAAACGGTGCAACGGCGCGGCTTGTAGCCGATACAGATGGGTGTGCACTACAGACTAACGTGAAAACCGATTGAGTCAATCATCGGGCACCGATTCCCACCCAAAGCGAGCGGCAGATCGGCGTTGAGCCCGACAGGCTGCTACGCTTAAAGACAGCGCGTAACTTAATCCCAGAGTGGATATGCTGTTTTTCAAGGAATAACGTATGAGACGTTCGAACACTTACGCCAATGCGGCATTAACCCGCTTTCTCGGTAACTCTCCCGGATGGTACAAGCTGACCATCGTGTTCTTCCTGATGCTGAATCCCATCGTTTTGCTGCAGTTTGGTCCGATCGTGACCGGCTGGCTGCTGATCGGCGAATTCATCTTTACCCTGGCGATGGCGCTGAAGTGTTATCCCCTGCAGCCCGGTGGCCTGCTGGCAATCGAAGCGGTGGTGGCAGGGCTGACCCACCCAGACCAGATCTACCAGGAGGTCAGCGCCAATCTGCCGGTGATTCTGCTGCTGATGTTTATGGTGGCGGCGATCTTTTTTATGAAAGACATGCTGTTGTTTGTGTTTACCAAGTTGCTGATCAAGGTGCGGCAAAAGCTGCTGCTGTCGCTGCTGTTCAGTTTCCTGGGTGCCCTGCTGTCGGCGTTTCTGGATGCACTGACGGTGACCGCCGTGCTGATCAGTGCCGCCGTGGGTTTCTACTCGGTCTATCACCAGGTGGCGTCGGGCAAGCGTGCGGAAGAACCGCACGACAACAATAACGACGAGTACTTCCAGGCGGAGCGCCGCCACGACCTGCATCAGTTTCGCGCTTTTCTGCGCAGCCTGTTGATGCACGGCGCAGTGGGCACGGCCCTGGGGGGCGTGAGTACGCTGGTGGGTGAACCGCAGAACCTGCTGATCGGGCAGAAGATGGGCTGGGACTTCGTGGACTTTCTGGTACATGTTGCGCCCGTATCGGCCACCACGCTGTTGGTGGGCCTGGCGACGGTGGTGGTTGTGGAGCGCTTTCACCTGTTTGGTTACGGTGCCACCATTCCGGATGAGGTGTTCGAGATCCTGCGCAAGTTTGATGAGCAGGAGCGCGAGACCCGTACCAAGAGTGATATGTTTGCCCTGATGGTGCAGTTTGCCGGGGCGATCTTTTGGTGTTTGCGCTGGCCTTGCACTTGGCCGAGGTGGGTATTATCGGCCTCACGGTGATTATCCTGCTCACCAGCTTTAACGGTGTGACCGATGAAAGCCGCCTGGGGCGGGCGTTTCAGGAGGGGTTGCCGTTCACCGCCCTGCTGGTGGTGTTTTTTACCATCGTGTCGATGATCCACGAGCAGCACCTGTTTTCGCCGGTGATCGAGTGGGTATTGAGTAAAGACCTGTCGCAGCAACCGGCGATGTTCTTTATCGCCAACGGCCTGCTGTCCGCCATCAGTGACAACGTGTTTGTGGCGACGGTGTATATCACCGAGGTGAACGATGCCTTTCAGGCAGGCCGTATCAGTCGGGAGCACTTTGATACCCTGGCGGTGGCGATCAATACCGGGACCAACCTGCCGAGTGTGGCCACTCCCAACGGTCAGGCGGCGTTCCTGTTCCTGCTGACCTCTGCGATTGCGCCGCTGGTACGACTCTCCTATATGCGCATGGTGTATATGGCGCTGCCCTACACCCTGAGCCTGAGTCTCAGCGGTCTGTTTGCGGTGATGTTGTTTCTTTAGGGAAAAGAGTAGCTACAAGAGCACGTACAACGCTTTGTGACTCTCTTGTAGGTTAGCCATCGCAATGCGATGCCTAACATGTTGGGCACCGCTTCGCGGTGGCCAACCTACGGGCTGGTTAATGGCGCAGCAGCTTGTCGATATCTTCCGGTGGTAGCGGACGGTTGAACAGGAACCCCTGGCCCTGGTCGCAGCCAATCTGCTTGAGATAGTCGTGCTGGGTGCCGGTTTCGATCCCCTCCGCCACCACATTTAACCCCAGGTTGTGGGCCATCAGCACCATGGTGGAGACCAGTTCCTGATCCTTGTTACGCTCCGGGATGCCGGAGATAAAGCTGCGGTCGACCTTCAACTGGTCCAGCGGCAGCTGGCTGAGCATGCTCAGACTGGAGTAACCGGTGCCAAAGTCATCCATCGACACGGTGATGCCCTGGTCGCGCAGCTGGTTGAGCGGTTCTACCACCTCCTCCAGGTTCTGGATTGCACAGCTTTCGGTGATCTCCAGATCCAACTTGTTGGCGGGCAGGCCTGAAGCCCGCAATGCCTGCTCCACGTCCAGCGTCAGGTTGCGACGGGTAAATTGCTGCGGTGAAACGTTCACCGATACGTGCAGATCGTCAAAGCCGGCATCGTGCCACTCCTTACACTGGCGGCAGGCCTCCTGCAGTGCCCAGGCACCGATCTTACCGATCAGGCCCAGCTCTTCGGCAGCTGGAATAAACTGGTCGGGTGGGATCACCCCCTGCTCGCGGTCATTCCAGCGCAGCAGTGCTTCCACACCCTACAATCCGGTTTGCTACCCAGCTCCAGTTTGGGCTGGTAGTGCAGGAACAGCTCGTTGTTGTTCAGGGCGGTGTGCAGGCGGCTCTCCAGGCTCAGACGCTGCATGGAGCTGCGGTTCATATCGGCGGAATACAGCTGGAAACTGTTGCGACCGTTACTTTTGGCGCGGTACATGGCGGTATCGGCGTGCTTGAGCAGGGTGTCGCGGTCGGTGCCGTCTTCCGGGTAGGTGCTGCAGCCGATGCTGGCGGTGATATGCAGTTCGTGCCCCGCCACATTGATGCTTTGCTTCAGCGCACTGAAGATACGCTGCACCACACGATGGATCGTGTCGGTGTGCTCCATCTCGGTCATCAGGATGATCATCTCGTCACCGCCGATACGGGCCACGGTGTCCCCTTCGCGGACGCAGTGGCGCAGGCGGTCGGCGATTTCACACAGCACCTGATCGCCGACGGAGTGGCCCAGGGTGTCATTGATCCGTTTGAACAGGTCCAGGTCGACAAACATCAGGCCCAGACCATGTTTCATGCGCTTGGCGGTGGCCATGGCCACTTCCAGACGGTCGAACAGCAGCTGGCGGTTGGGCAGCTTGGTGAGCGGATCATAGTAGGCCAGGTTTTCGATGATCGCTTCGGACTTTTTGCGCTCGGTGATGTCGCTGAAGATCGCCGCGTACAGACGGCGCTTGTTGCGCGCATCGTGCACCACGGTGATGGTCAGCCACTCCGGATAGACTTCGCCGTTTTTGCGGCGGTTCCAGATCTCGCCCTGCCAGCTGCCCTTCTTTTTCAGGGAGCACCAGAGCTTCTGGTAGAAGTCAGGGCCCTGTTTGCCGGAGCTGAGCAGGCTGGGTTTCTGCCCCAGCGCTTCGCTTTCGGAATAACCGGTGAGGATGGTGAAAGCCGGGTTGACCGAGAGGATGGTGCCGTTTTCGTCGGTCACCATGATGCCGTCCATGGAGGCGTCGATCAGCGCCTTGGCCATGTTGAGGCTGCTTTCGCTCTGCTCCAGATCGGCGATGCGGTTATCGAGCGCTTCGCGCAGGCGGTTGACGTAAGCCTGCTCGATATTGGCCAAGACGTCGGCAAAGGAGATCACGCCACTGATCGATTGATCTTCCCGGGTGACACAAAGGTGGCGGATATGGCGTCGTTCCATCAGCGCGCGGGCGGAGAGCAGGCTCATGGTTTCGGACACGCTGATCAGCGGTTTGCTCATTACGTCCTCAAGGGGACGGTCGATCTGGTCCAGGGCGATCAAGCGTACCACGTCACGTTCGGTCAGCATCCCTTCAGGCTGGCCGTCGCGGGTGACGAGGATGCAATCGCTGCGGCGGTAACGCATCTCAGCGATGGCATCCGGCAGCGAAGCGGAAAATTCAATCGTGGTTGGTGGCTGGGGAGGAACGATAGCGCTGACTTCGCTCATACGCAGGAAGTAAGCCACATCCTGATTGATCACCACATCGCTCTGGGTGATGATGCCGGCCAGCTTGTTGTCGCTTTCCACAACAACCAGGTGGCGCAGGCCGTTACGGCGGAAGTGGCAGGTGGCTTCGTCCAGCGAGGCGTTGATACCGATGGTGCTCACCGGCGCACTCATCAGGTGGCGCACCTCAACCTCGGAATGCTCGACGCAGGTGTAATCGATCTTCAGGGCGTCGGCTTCGGTCCAGATACCGATCGGGCAGTCATCTTCAACGATCACAATCGAGCTGCAGTGACGCTCGAACATCAGTCCGGTGGCCTGCTGCAGGGTGAAATCTGGCGGGCAGGTAACAACATTGCGCTGCACGATTGAGCGCACATCCCGTTTGATTGTACCGGAAAGGTCCTGGCCTATTTGGCTATCCATGCTTTCTCCAATAATACCGGCGTCCTCGTCTGGCCAGTGTGTTTGAGCCTGCAGCCTCGATGAGATTTTTCAAATCTACCGATTATACGGCGCCGCGCGATTCATTCTAGAACAAATTTGGTTTTTTTGTTTGAAAGTTGGCGCAGATCAACTGTTGGAGGCACTAATTAACAGGCAGGGCGGCTGGTCGCCTCTGATTTTAATCTGTTTGAATTTTTATTGGATTTGGATGCCGTGAACAGCTGGCAAACAAGAGCGTGATTGCCGTATCCCTTGTTTTGTTGAGGAGGAACAATCCACTTGTGGCTGAGTGTTCGTACCATAAGTAAGTTGTATAGGCGCCGACGATGGCGTCATCTGTCGGGAGTGCCTTTATGGGCTGGACGTTTGGAATATTCGACTAAACTTTAGCAATTGCCGGTTGTCGGCATCTCAGCATACCTACAGCAACAACGTGTAAGCAGCTTTCCCGATAATAAGAACAACAGGTATACGACGTGACCACAAAACTGATCGACGATATGAGTCTCTACCGGTCCTGGCACTTGGCCCAGACCGAGCACGACGCCATCACCACGGAGTTTGAATGGGTGGTGCTGCGCTTTAACCAGGCCTTCGAGCGCTTCTGCCTACAGCTGGGCAGTACCGTGGGGCTGGGCAACCTCTCCTATCAGGAGTTAATTATCCTCAACGTGATCCGCATGCAGGATCGCCCCAAGCCGGTGACGATCATCGCCCGGTTGCTCAACCGGGATGATATCCCCAACATTCAGTACAGCTTGCGTAAACTGGCCGGTCTTGAACTGATCGTGAAGCAGAAGGAGCTGCAGGGGAAAAACTACACCTACTCCATGACCGATATCGGGCGCCGCAAACTCGACATGTATGCGGAGCTGCGCGGCAAGCTGCTCACCGACCAGACCAGCAGTATCGACAATGTGGATGAAAAGCTGCAGCAAACCGCACGCCTGATCAGTATGCTGACCGGCATCTACGACGAAGCGGGCCGGATCTCGGCCACCTATTCCAGTACCTTTGACGACGAATAATTCAGGGTTGGGTGGGGAGTCTCCCTCTCCCCCTGTCTGTATGTGTTGTACGGCTGGATTTTAATTCAACACCCATTGGATGTCGGTAATAAGTAGATAGGTATAGCCCGCTTCCGATTCGGTGCGGTAGGCGCCCTTGGCGTTAAGTACCAGGGCAGCGACACAGGTCATTTCCCAGCCGTCTATCTCGTCGCCCACCCACTGATCTTCTGTCAGGGCGGCGAAGTTGCGCTCCTCTCCGTAAACTTTCACCCAGGTCATCTTGTCCTTAACCGAGGCACCAACCGACGGGTTGGCCCAGGACCAGAGCCAGGTGTTGGAGAGTGTAGAAACGGAGCCGACAAACTGTATCTTTGCCCTGACCGCTGGCACTCCGTTATTGGAGAACGTAAGCACACCGGTCGCTTGATCCCACTCGAAGCGCTGGTGCTCTTTCAACTTATAATCACGCATCAACTCGTCTTGCCGTTCGGTCAGAAAATGGCAGGCGTCGGACACCGTTGTGCACCACTCCTCTTTCGCAATTACATCTGTCATAACACTACTCCAGACGCTTGTGATTAAGGGTTATACGCCTTTAAGCATAGTCGTTCCGCGCAGATCGCAACAATTTGTCAATATTTTGATGTGTGGATGGTGACGGCTGCGTGTGTCAGTCGAGCTGCTCGGCGAGAAAATCAACCAACATTCGCACCTTGGGGGAGAGGTGACGATTTTGCGGATACAGTGCCCAGATCCCCTCATCGGCGGGCTGGTGGTTGGTAAGCACTTCGACCAGCGTGCTGGCGTCGATATGCTCCTTCACGTAGTAGTCCGGCAACTGGGCGATTCCCAGCCCTTTCAGAGCGGCATCGGTAAGGGCCTGGCCGCTGTTGAAGTGGATATTGCCGCTGACCTTGACGTTACGCTCCTGCCCGCCCTCCTGAAAGCGCCAGTACTCCAACGTGCCGCGCAGACAGTTGTGCTGCTCCAGTTCTGACAGAAGGTGGGGTTCGCCATTAGCGGCGAGATAGGCCGGTGATGCGCAGACGTACTGGCGGCGTGAGGCCAGGCGTTTGGCCATCAGGCTGGAGTCCTCAAGCTTGCCGAGACGGATCGCCAAGTCGTAACCGTTGTCGATCAGGTCCACCTTTTGATTGGTGAAGTGGCAGTCCAGCTCCAGCTCAGGATAGAGGCGGATAAAGTCGTTGAGCAGCGGTGCAATGCGGTTTTCGCCGTAGGTGGTTGGGGCGGTGATCTTCAGCTTTCCGCGTGGAGTGCGCTGCATATTGGTCAGGGTACGCTCGGCTTCCTCCAGGCCGTCTAGTACCTGGCGGCAGTGTTGGTAATACACCTGCCCTGCTTCGGTCACCGTCACCTTGCGGGTGGTACGGTAGAACAGTTTGGTGGCCAGGCGACTTTCCAGTGCACTGATCTGACGGCTCACCTGGGCCACGGAGATCTCCAGGCGTTTGGCGGCTGCGGTAAAGCTGCCGGTTTCGGCGACGGCGACAAACTCAGTGACCCCTTCCCAGTTGAACATTATTACTGTCTCGTAAAAGTCATTTGCTTAAAGCTTAGATTATCTCTAAATGAGAAGGAACTACACTGAGATAGATTGAAATAACCGGCATTCAAAAATAACAGGAGCTGCCGTCATGAGTGACAAGATGATTAAATCCCGCGCCGCCGTTGCTTGGGGTCCGAACCAGCCACTGACCATCGAAGAAGTGGATGTAATGCCGCCGCAGAAAGGCGAAGTTCTGGTACGTATCGTAGCGACCGGTGTGTGTCACACGGACGCGTTCACCCTGTCTGGTGAAGACCCGGAAGGTATCTTCCCAACGATCCTGGGCCACGAAGGTGGTGGTATCGTTGAAGCCGTTGGCGAAGGTGTGACCAGCGTTGAGGTGGGCGATCACGTCATCCCGCTGTACACCCCGGAATGTGGCGAGTGTAAGTTCTGTAAATCCGGCAAAACCAACCTGTGTCAGAAGATCCGTGAGACCCAGGGTAAAGGTCTGATGCCAGACGGCACTACCCGTTTCTACAAAGATGGCAAGCCGATCTACCACTACATGGGTTGCTCTACGTTCTCCGAGTACACCGTACTGCCGGAGATCTCCCTGGCGAAAGTTAACAAAGAAGCACCACTGGAAGAGGTCTGCCTGCTGGGTTGTGGTGTGACCACCGGTATGGGTGCCGTTAAGAACACCGCTAAAGTTGAGGAAGGCTCAACTGTTGCGATCTTCGGTATGGGTGGTATCGGTCTGGCTGCCGTGATTGGTGCGACCATGGCGAAAGCAAGCCGCATCATTGCTATCGACATCAACGAGAGCAAGTTTGAACTGGCGAAGCAGCTGGGCGCGACCGACTGCATCAACCCGAATGACTACGACAAACCGATTCAGGAAGTAATCGTTGAGCTGACCGACGGTGGCGTAGATTACAGTTTCGAATGTATCGGTAACGTCAACGTGATGCGTGCAGCGCTGGAGTGCTGTCACAAAGGCTGGGGTGAGTCCGTGATCATCGGTGTAGCCGGTGCCGGTCAGGAGATCTCCACCCGTCCGTTCCAGCTGGTAACCGGTCGTGTATGGCGCGGCACCGCATTCGGTGGCGTTAAAGGCCGTTCCGAACTGCCAGGCATCGTGGATCAGTACATGAACGGTGAGTTCAAGTTGGATGACTTCATCACTCACACCATGGGCCTGAATGAGATCAACGAAGCCTTCGACCTGATGCACGAAGGTAAGAGTATCCGCAGCGTTGTCCACTACGACAAGTAATCCCGTTTGTCGCCGCCTCGTTTAAGGCGGGGTGGCCAAGGAGTAGAAAATGACAGTGGAAAACCTGAGCCAGAATCGTAGCTTTGGTGGCTGGCACAAGCAGTACAAGCACCAGTCGAGCACCTTGGGCTGCGAGATGCGCTTTGCCATCTTCCTGCCGCCCCAGACCGCGCACGGCGAGAAAGTACCGGTCCTGTACTGGCTGTCGGGCCTGACCTGTACCGACGAAAACTTCATGCAGAAAGCTGGCGCCCAGCGGGTTGCGGCAGAACTGGGTATTGCGATCGTTGCGCCGGATACCAGCCCGCGTGGTGACGATGTGGCCGACGAGGCAGAGCGTTACGACCTGGGTAAAGGCGCCGGTTTCTACCTCAATGCCACCCAGGAGCCGTGGGCGCAGCATTACCGCATGTACGACTATGTGGTGAACGAGTTGCCTGCGCTGGTGGAGGAGCTGTTCCCGGTAACGGATCAGCGTGCGATCTCTGGTCACTCCATGGGTGGTCACGGTGCCCTGACCATCGCGATGAAGAACCCGGAACGTTTCAGCTCGGTGTCAGCGTTCAGCCCGATCTGCAACCCGATCAGCTGTCAGTGGGGACAGGATGCCTTCCGTGCCTACCTGGGTGATGATCCGGCCAGTTGGCAGCAGTACGACTCCAGTGTGCTGATGCAGCAGGCCAGCAGCGAGCAGTTTCTGCCTGCGCTGGTGGACCAGGGTGAAGCGGATGACTTCCTGGAGAGTCAGCTGCGTCCGGAAACCTTGGAAGCGGCGGCACAGGCCAGCGGTTACTCGCTGGAGCTGAACCGCCATGAGGGCTATGACCACAGCTATTACTTTATCGCCAGCTTTATCGAAGAGCACCTGCGTTTCCATGGGAAGCATTTGGGGGTGTGAGGTTTAGTTGGCATTAAGGTGCTTGGAAAGGCGAAATTGCTGAGAGGTAATACCGCCTTTTTTATTTTTGGGTCGGGACGTTTTGCATCGAAGTGGTGCTGTTTTTTTCTTCCACTTGTCGCCCTATTGGGCGAGATAAGGGGAGTTGCTGAACTCCCCTTATCAATCCCCGTCAGCCCTACGGTTTGGTTGGCTACGCCAACTACCCTGTGCGTTTCGCTTTCCCGGGAGGCTGCGGAACTCGTCGCTGCGCTCCTCAGACAGTCCTCGCCTTTATTCCCGGAAAATCTGCAATGCTCGGCTGCACCGAAGGGAAAGGAGTCCGTGCGAGCCTAAACTTCTAACCACCAATGTATCGATTGGCACGGACTACACTCCCCTCTACGTCGCCGAGCATTGCAGAAATAAATCGATTAAAAGCAAATTCTGTTTGAGGCCAAAGGCCGAGTTTATTTGCTTCGTTTTATTTCGAAACGCACAGGGAACCTGCGGAGCGGGCAAGTAGCGGGGTTGGCAGGGATTGGTAAGGGAGGGCCAATATCCTCCCTTACCTCGCCCTTTAGGGCGATAAGAGTAAATATAACTTAGAAGCCAGTCCTACTCTGACGGCTTCTCCACCGGCAACGGCACACTCAAATACGTCGAAAACTCCACCACAAAATCCACCGCAATACACGCATGTACCTTACCTTGCTTGTCCTCAAATACCGCCCGTTCCGCGATCGGGAACAGCGGCTGGTGCCAGATGTTCGGGTGGATCTTGATACCGAAGGTACCATCACAGTAGAACGCCACAAAATCTTCCGGCTTTACGTCATCGCCTGGCAGCGCCAACAGCGCGACAAACGGCTTGCCGTCTTTCGGGTAGAAGATCTGGGAACCGTCCGGGTGATAGTTGGCTTCACGTACGAAGATACGGGAGCGATCAACGCTTTCGTTGTCGAAGGATGCGGTCATCGGGTCGGTGAACCAGCCGGTGACATAGTGACCGTCTACCGCGTGGTTGCGAGCTACGGCCATGTCCCCTTCCCAGGTGAAGACAAACTCGCCTTGGGTGATGCCGCCTTCGTTGCCGGTGCCCGGTACTACATCGCGCCAGCCTTGTTTTGGCCAGGTGACGATATCCACTACTGCCTCTTCGAAAGAGCTCTCGATCTTGCCGTAACCGGCTTCTTCGAAGGTTTCCGGTGTGGCGATGACCAGCGGTACTTCGTGTACTTTGATGTTGTCTGCGTGCAGGGATACCGGGCCTTCCATCGGGATAGTGGAGCCGGGTTCCGGCATCAATTGGGTTAGCGGCTTCAGGTGCAAGGCTCATATGAGATACCTCATTGATGATGGCTAAAATCAAATTCTGTATCTGGTATATACCAATAATTTGTTACAAAAAAATGCCAGCTTTGATAATGAGGCTCCGCTGGCTATAAGAACGCGTCTTTTGCTTCTCAGGTTCTCTGAGAACTTGGTTTTCTCAATCGCTCATCACGGGTGTAGCGACCGGTTGAGTCATGCCGATGCTTTTACATTGGTGCTCCAATGCCAGCTCGACAAAGTCTTTGATGCCCGGCAGGTTGCTGCGGGTTTTTAGCCACACCACATGTTCGGTGACCTGCTCGGTGGCTTCCTCTACCGGGATGGAGCGGAAGCGGTTGTCCTGGCGAATGTCGCTGGCCAGTGCAAAACCGATACCCAGGCCATGTACCACGGCTTCACAGATATCCTGACGGGTCTCCATGATCACATGTGAGGTTGGGTGTAGGTTGTGGCGAGCAAAGGTGCGGTTGGCCAACTGCTGGGTGAACGCCTGCTCGCGGTAAAAGATCAGCGGTTCATCCTTCAGCTGGTGCACGCTGAGGGAGCTTTCATTGGCCAGCGGGTGATCGGGATGCACCACCGCTGTCAGGTTGTGTACATGGAACGCCAGACGGGAGATGTTGGTCTCGTTGTCGTGCATCGGGAACAGGCCGATATCCACTTCGCGGTTGAGTACCTTCGCTTTGCACTCATCGGTGGTGGCGGTGCTGATCTTCAGCGTTGCACCGGGAAAGCGGCGGTTAAACTCGGCGATTAGCGGCATAAAGATCAGCGGTGATGCGGTGGCGACACGCACGGTGTGCATACCGGATTCCAGCCCCGGATGCATCAGGGCGTCGATGGAGTTGTCCAGGTCGTCGTATTGGCGGGTGATGAGGTACAGCTTCATGCCCAGTTCAGTGGCGCGTACGCCTTTATTGACGCGCTCCAGGAGTGGATGGTCAAAGCGGGCTTCAAGCTTACGGATCTGGGCAGTAATCGCCGGTTGGCTGACCCCAAGCGCATCCGCTGCGCGGGTGTAGTTGCCGGTTTGCAGTGTTGCGTTGAAGGCGCGGATTTCGGTCAGGGTCAGGTCCATATCAGAGTGTCTCCATTACAGGTTCTGCCGCGACCTGGGCGCCGGTGCACAGGCGGGTTTTATCCGGTGCTTCCAGCAACGGAATGGAGGCGATCAATTTCTGGGTGTAGGCCTGCTTCGGCTCAAGGAAGATCTCGCGTACGGTGCCCTCCTCGACAAATTCGCCGTGCTTCATCACACAGACACGGTCACAGAGGTTGGCGATCACGCTCAGGTCGTGGGAGATGAAAAGGATGGTCAGGCCCAGTTCCTCTTTCAGCTCCTTCAGTAGCTTCAGGATCTCCGCCTGAATGGATACGTCCAGTGCTGCCACCGATTCGTCGGCGACGATAAATTTCGGATTGCACACCAGTGCGCGGGCGATACTGATACGCTGGCGCTGACCGCCGGAGAAGGCGTGCGGGAAACGGCG
>CBDCXC010000022.1:0-35163 GCA_965223655.1 Phycisphaeraceae bacterium | reverse complement strand
GCCAGCACATCCATCCCGTCGCACCGGGCAAACCCCATCCCGTACCCCGCGGCTTTGACCGACAGGTCGTCCGCTTTAGATGTGCCGCGTGCGATGGACGTCCCCATGGAGTAGCCGTTGTTCTCCACCACAAAGATCACCGGCAGCTTCCAGATCGCCGCCAGGTTCATCGACTCGTGGAACGCCCCTTGGTTGAGCGCCCCATCACCGAGGTAGCAGACACAGACCTTGTCCTCTTTGTTGTACTGGATGGCGAACGCCAGCCCCACCGCCAGCGGGCACTGGCCCCCGACGATCGCGTGCCCGCCGTACATGTGGTGCGGCTTGTCGAACAGGTGCATCGACCCGCCCTTGCCCTTGCTGCACCCGGTGGCCTTGCCGAACATCTCCGCCATCGCGTAGTTGGGGTCCATCCCCCGCGCCAAGGCGTGCCCGTGGTCGCGGTATGCGGTGATGATCGGGTCGTCATCGCGCAGCGCCGCGATCGAACCCACGGCGGCGGCTTCCTGGCCGATGTACAGGTGACAAAACCCACCGATCTTCGCCTGCTGGTAACTTTGGGCACACCGCTCTTCGAACCGGCGGATCAGCATCATCTGCTGAAGCAGCCCCAACACGGTCGGCTTGTCGAGCGCATCGGAGAGTCGGCTCATGGGCTTCTGGCGGGTGGCGGTGGTCATGGGTGTTGAGGGTCCTGGGCCGCGCATGGCCCCGCATGCGGCCTGCCGATACCATTATGATCCAAAATCACCCCTACCGCGCATCGTCATGTCGCTCAACCAAGTTTAGAGCCCCTTGCAGATCGCGACAAGTGCATCACCCACCGGGGCTTGAACAGGCTGGTGTTGGCCGGCGGACCGGGCGAACCGGCTTGGCCTAGATCCGGTATACCCGTAGGGGCCCGCCTCCTTGGCCTGTGACCGGGTTCCGATTACACTCGCCGGCCAATCGAGCACGCTCGAAATGCGTCGGATCGAACGCCGATGTCGCGTGCCTGTGAAGAATCGCTTTGGCTGGTATCCCAGCACCGATCGGAGATATGGGTTGGACGATACGGCCTCGGATCACATGGCCACACGCTTACCGCCACACGCAACCATCCGGCGATCGGGGGCTGCGCCTCACGCGGTGTGCACCTTGATGATCGCGGCCGGCTTGATCCTGGCGCTATGCAGCACCCACACCACCGCCCAGGGGATCGACCTGGCCGACCGGCCCGTCAGCGCGATCCGGGTTCAAGGCCTGGTCCGCGTCCCCCAGCAGCTGGTGCTCAACCAGGTGCGATTGGCCAAGGGGGCGGCATACAACCCACGGGTCGTGCAAGAAGACATCGTGCGCATCACCCACCTGGGCCGATTCAGCAGCGTGCTGGCCGAGGTCGAGCCCCAGGAAGACGGCTCGGTCATCGTCGCCTACATCGTCGCAGAGCAGCCGCTGATCGCCGATGTCCGCGCCGTGGGCAACAAGACGATCAGCGAGCAAGAGCTATTGGCACAGGTGCTGATCCAACCCGGCGACCCGGTCGAGCCGTTCCTGATCGACCGGGCGATCAAGCAGATCCAGAAGGCCTACGAAAAAGCCGGCTACTTCTCCACACACGTCACCGTTGATCAAGCGGTATTGGATGAGTCAAATACCCTCGTGTTCAAGATCCGCGAGGGCCCCAAGGTCCGCATCCGCCAGATCCAGTTCGAAGGCAACTTGGCCTTTACCGCCAAGCAGCTCCAAAGCAAGATCCAATCCAACCGATACATCTTTGTGCTTCAGCCTGGCGTGCTCAACCGCCAGCAGCTTGACGCCGATGTGGCCCGGTTACGCAGCTTCTACCACGACCGGGGCTACCTCGACGCCCAGGTCGGCCGGAAAATCGTGATGTCACCCGATCAGAAAGACGCCGCGGTCACTTTCCTCATCGAAGAGGGCCGCCGCTACACCATCGGCAGCATCACCGTCAAGGGGCACACCGTTTTTAGCCAAGCCCAGATCCTGGAAACCATCCCCATGAAGGTTGGCGATGTGTTCATGGACCAGCTCCAACGCCGCACCCAGCAGGCGGCAACCGATTTATACGGCAAGCTAGGGTTTATCGAGACCACGGCCCAGATCGATCGGTTGTTTCATGACAAGAGCCCCAAGGTCGACATCTTGATACGGATCGAGGAAGGCATCCCTTGCTTGGTGGGCACCATCTCCGTGCGCGGCAACCAGCTGACCCTAGACAAGGTGATCTACCGGGAGATCCGCGGCCTGCTGCCCGGGCGGCGCTTTGACCGATCGGGGATCGAGACCACCCAGCAGCGGCTGGTCCAGTCCAGCCTCTTTAGCGACGCCAAGATCACCATCCTAGGCGACCCCAAAGACGCCTACCGCGACGTGTTGATCGACGTCAAAGAAGCCAACACCGGGTCGCTGAGCTTCGGGGCGGGCATCAGCTCCGACGCCGGCGTGCTGGGCGCAATCGACTTGGTGCAGCGCAACTTCGATATCGCCGACCTGCCCGAAAGCGCCGGGGAGTTCTTCACCGGCAAGGCCTTCCGAGGCGCCGGGCAATTCTTTTCTTTAAACCTGCAGCCGGGCAACGAGCTAAGCCGCTACGCCATCGGGTTCCGCGAGCCGCACCTGATGGATACCGACTATTCCCTGAACACCAACCTGTTCTTCTTTGAACGCGAGCGTGAAGACTGGGACGAGCAGCGGCTGGGTGGCTCGGTGGGCCTGGGCCACCGCTTCGGGGATGTGTGGTCGGCTGCGGTCCGCCTGCGCGCCGAAGAGATCGATGTCAGCAACCTGGATCCTTCTGCTCCTGTCGACGCATTCGCCGTGGAAAACAAGAGCACGGTCACGTCGGTTGAACTCGCCGTCACGCGCAATACCACGGACCACCGCATCCTCCCCACCCGCGGCAGTGTGATCGAAGTCAGCCTCGCGCGTGCCGGGGCACTGGGCGGGGATTACGACTTCACACGCCTCAACGCCCAGTACCGACAGTTCTGGACCGTTGACGAAGACTTCTTTGGACGCCGGACCGTGGTCAGCCTACGCATGGAGCTGGGCTACATCTTCGAGCGCAACGAGTCGCCCCTGTTTGAGCGGTTCCACGCCGGGGGCCACCGCAGCTTCCGCGGCTTCCGGTTCCGTGGCGTGGGGCCGCGGGGCGTACGCAACGACACCATGACCATCGGCGACGACCCGGTGGGAGGCGATTGGCTGTTCCTGCTTGGCTTGGAGTACAGCTTCCCCATCTACCAAGACGCGGTCCGGGCGGTGGTCTTTGCCGATACCGGCACGGTCCAGGACGATTTCGGGCTCGACGAATACCGCGCCGCCGTGGGAGCCGGGCTCCGTTTGAAGATCCCCTTCTTGGGCCAAGCGCCGTTTGCCCTAGATTTTGCGATCCCCGTGGCCAAAGAAGACGGCGACGAAACCCAAACCGTCAGCTTCGACCTGGCGCTGCCGTTCTGACCCCACCACGCCCACCGGTCTTGCCATAGGCTTGCGATCCTGTGCCACACCGCCCCACAGGGTTTGCTACAATTTGTGGTTTGGGGCTGCCCCATAGAAAAACACCTTAAGGCAAACCATGCTAAGGAAACATCCTACAAGCCACTTGCCGCTATCCACACCGATCGTACACACCCCTTGCGGGCAGACCGCTATGAAAGAAGCAAGATGGCCTCAACACCAAACCTTGATCGAGGGGGTGACGTATAGAGCATAACAACGATGTTTTCATACCGCGGCAACAGGTTGGCCTAGCGGCCGGCCCTGTGTCGTGGGGACGCGGTTTGATCAATTGTCTGTCTACCACGAATGGTGAAATGAAACCTGATTTCTTGAATGGAGAACACCGATGAAACGCAATCATGTACGGATCGCGGCGGTCGTGGCCGCAGCCTTGGGCCTGACCGGTTGGGTGGCGGCCAACGCCGGGAACCTCTTGTCGGGCCGGCCAACCGCCGTGGCGGTCATGGACGTCCAGGTCATCTTCGACTCGCTCAAAGAAAAGATGCAGATCGAAGCCGACCTCAAGAGCCAGCTCGAGCAGATCAACACCGATGACCAGGACCGCAAACAAGAGCTCCAAGAGCTGCGCAGCGACCTGGATATCCTCGCACCCGATACCCCCGCCTACAACGAAAAACAATCCCAACTCGAGCAGAAAGCGATCGAATTACAAGCCTGGCGTAACTTCCAAACCCAGAAGCTCAACCACGAACGCGGCCTGCAGATCGAAAAGCTATACCGCAAGATGCTCACCGCCGCCGGCCAGCTGTGCAAGCAGAACGGCTACGACCTGGTCCTGTTCAAGGAGCAGGCGGTGAACTTTGCCGGCGCCAAGCCCGAAGCGCTCAAGACCCTGATCCAGGTGCGCAAGGTCCTCTGGTCGGCCGACGACCTGGATATCACCGACCAGGTGATCCAGCTGATGAACAACGAGTTTACCAACAGCACCGAATAATCTTCGCCCGATCCACCACCATGCCCACCTACACCGTCCAGCAGATCGCCGACCGCACCGGCGGCGATCTGCTGGGACCCGGTGATTTAATCATCCACGGGGTCGACCAGCTGCGCACCGCTGGGCCGGGGCAGATCACCTTTGTGCGCGACGACCACCACGCCCGGCTCTGGCCCGCATCACAGGCTACCGCCGCGGTCGTCTCGGCTGATGTGAAACCCATGCCCCAAGCGCCGGATCGGGCATTGATCCACGTCCCCAACGCCGATCTGGCCATCGCGACTGTCTTGGAGATGTTTGCCCCCCCCCCACCCCGCCCCGACGCGGGTGTGCACCCCACCGCGACCGTCGACCCATCGGCCCAGCTGGGCCGGGGCGTCACCATCGGACCGGGGTGCGTGATCGCCAGACGCGTACGGCTGGGCGACCATTGCGTGCTGCACGCCAACGTCACCGTCCTTGACGACACCTCCGTGGGCACCGGGTGTGTGTTGTACCCCGGCGTGGTGGTCTACGACCGCTGCGAGCTGGGCCAAAACGTGATCATCCACGCCAACGCCGTGATCGGCGCCGATGGCTTTGGGTACCGACCCGCTGCAGACGGCAGCGGGCTGGTGAAAATCCCTCAGATCGGATACGTCCAGATCGGAGACGATGTGGAGATTGGCGCCAACACCTGCATCGACCGGGGCAAGTTCGCCGCCACCACCATCGGCCACGGGACCAAGATCGACAACCACTGCCAGATCGCTCACAATTGTCAGATTGGTCCGCGTTGCCTGCTGGCCAGCCAAGTGGGGCTGGCAGGCGGTGTGACCATCGAAGACGGCGTGGTCCTCGGCGGGCAGGTCGGGGTGGTCGAGCATGTGACCATTGGCGCCGGCACACAAGTCGGGGCACAGACCGGGGTCATCGGCGACCTCCCCCCCGGAGGCGTTTGGTTTGGGACACCCGCAAAACCGAAAAACGAAGCACTACGAGAATCCGCCGCCCTGCGCCGGCTGCCAAAGCTGATCAAAACCGTGCAACAACTCACCAACCGCCAGCCGTCGCCCACACCGCCAACGCGATGACGGGGAATCCGAATAAATTACACCGCAACAGGCCGACCATCACACCTTGTCATAAGATATGGAAGATGGCGCTGCTTGGACGAAACTACCGATTGACTCAAACATAGCCCACGGGCTTAGACCACCGCGCTATGGATACCGAAGTACAGCACACGATCGCGAGCACCGCAACGGTCTCGGGCCCGGGCCTGTTCACCGGCGAGCCCGCGACCGTGATGTTCCGCCCCGCCCCTGCGAATCACGGCGTGGTTTTTGCACGGACCGAGATGGGCGGGGCCCAGATCCCGGCCCTGGTGCGGCACGTGATCAAGCGCCCACGGCGAACCACGCTGTGCAGCGGCGAAGCCACCGTCGAGACCTGCGAGCACTGCCTTAGCGCGGTGGCGGCCATGGCGATCGACAACCTGATCATCGAGGTCACCGGCCCCGAGCTGCCCGCTTTGGATAGCTCACCCAAACCCTACATGGACGCCTTGTCCCAAGCGGGGATCGAGCCCAACCCAGGCGTGCCGCGACAACGCCTGGTCGTCACCCAGCCGGTCGTCGTGCGCCAAGGCGACGCCATGATCGCCGCCCTGCCCAGTGACGAACCCGCGATGCAGGTCATCTACGACCTGGATTACCCCACCGAGCCCGCCATCGGCCGCCAGCTGAAAACCTTCAGCTTCACCAACGGCGACTACGCCCAGCAGATCGCCCCCGCCCGGACGTTCGTCCTGGAGGTTGAAGCCCAGTCGCTGCGGTCTAAAGGCATGGGCACACACCTAACCGAGAGCGACGTGCTGGTGCTTGGCGCCGACGGCCCGCTGGGTGAGAACACCCTACGCTTCCCCGATGAGCCGGTGAGGCACAAGATCGCCGACCTGATCGGCGACCTCTACCTGCTGGGCGTGCCGATCCAAGGCTCCATCGTCGCCTGCCGGTCCGGCCACGCGCTCAACCACGCCCTGGTCAAGCGGCTGATCACCCAGCACCAACAGCAGCTTCGCCGAAGCCACACCGGCCTCACCCCCAGCCCCATGGATATCCGACAGCTTAGCCGCATCCTCCCACACCGGTACCCCATGCTGTTGGTCGATCGGGTGACCCAGATCGACGGCGAGCGCCGGGCGGTAGGGGTTAAAAACGTGACGATCAATGAGCCGTTCTTCCAGGGCCACTACCCCGGCGTGCCGATCATGCCCGGCGTGCTGGTTGTCGAGGCCATGGCCCAGCTGTCGGGCGTGCTGATCGGGCAAAAACTCGAACACACCGGTAAGCTGGCGGTCTTGCTGAGCCTCGACCGCGTCAAGCTACGCAAGCCCGTCACGCCCGGCGACCAGCTCGTGCTCGAAGCAGAAGCCGTGCGCGTACGCAGACGCGTCGCCCACATGCGCTGCCGCGCCTATGTCGCCGAAGAACTCGCCGCCGAAGCAGAAGTCAAATTTATGCTCGTCGATGACGACCAAGAAACACCCGCGGGGTTGGCATGATCACACCACAAAACGGGACAGCTCCCTGCAGCGGGACCATTTTTTCCCGCCGCTTGACCCCGTCAGTCGATACACCTATATCAGCCCCGAGTACAGGATCAGCCAACCAACCGGATGCAGGATCGTATGTTGCGGCCTGTGGGCATACCCGACGCGGGGATTTAAAGCCCCACGCATCACCCAAAACGAATCGATGACATGGGAAACACTAAGGCAACACCCCTCTCACTACAGCCCACACGCGCCGGCCGATCGATTGAATTAAAACCCGTTACCCCACCTAAACCCCCTATGACGCAGATCCACCCCACCGCGATCATCGAACCCGGCGCCCAGATCGCCGATGATGCCATCATTGGCCCGTTCTGCCACGTGGGGCCGCAAGTCGTCATCGGGCCGGGCAACCGCTTGGTGGGGCATGTGACGATCCTGGGCCGCACCACGCTAGGCGCCAACAACACCATCTGGCCCCAGGCTGTGCTGGGCGCCGACCCCCAAGACCTCAAGTTCCAGGGCGAGCAATCCCAATTAGAGATCGGCGACCACAACGTCATCCGAGAGATGGTGACCATCCATCTAGGCACCCAGAACGGTGGCGGGACAACCAAAATCGGCAACGACAACCTGATCATGGTCGGCTCACACGTCGCGCACGATTGTGTGATCGGCAACCACGTGATCCTGGCCAACGCCGTCCACCTCGCGGGGCACATCTGCATCGAAGACCACGTCGTGGTCTCAGGCGCGACCGGCATCCACCACTACGTCACGCTGGGGCGCTACTCCTTCATCGGGGGCATGACACGCATCGTCCACGACGTCCCACCTTTCATGATCGTCGAGGGCAACCCCTCCACCGTACGCGGGGTCAACAGCATCGGCCTCAACCGACACCAGTTCCCCGACGACACGATCGATCGTCTGAAAGACGCCTACCGCAAGCTGTTCCGAAAGATCCCCGACGAGGGCAAACCCACCAACACCGCCGACACACTCGACCAGCTCGAATCCCAATACCCCGACGATGAGTGCATCGGCCTGCTGATCCGGTTTATCCGCAACTCCTCGATCGGGCTGTTCGGCCGGTACCGCGAAGCACGCCGCACCGACAACCGACACAAGAACCCCGTCCTTTAAACCGATAACCTCTTGCAAGATGACCCAACCCACCGCCCTGGTTACCGGTGCCGCTGGCTTTATCGGCTCGCACCTCGCCGAGCACCTGTTACACCAAGGCTGGCGCGTCATCGGCCTGGATAACTTCTGTGACTTCTACGACCCAGCCACCAAACGCCGCAACCTCGAACACGCGGCCACAAACGACCGGTTCACCCTCCTCCAAGCCGATATCCGCGACCGACAAGCCGTCTTCAACGCCTTTGTCACACACCAGCCCCAAACGGTGATCCACCTCGCCGCGATGGCCGGCGTGCGCCCAAGCATCGAAAACCCGCTGCTCTACACCCAGGTCAATCTTGACGGCACCGTCAACCTGCTCGACGCCGCTGTGGCCCATGACTGCCAACGCTTCATCTTCGGGTCCAGCTCCAGCGTCTACGGCAACAACCCCAAGACACCCTTCGCCGAATCCGACACCGTCGACCACCCGATCAGCCCGTATGCGGCGACCAAGAAAGCCGGCGAGCTGATCTGCCACACCTACTGGCACCTCCACAAGCTGCCGATCGTCTGCCTGCGGTTCTTCACGGTCTACGGCCCGCGCCAACGCCCCGACTTAGCGATCCACAAGTTCCTGCGCCTCATCGCCGCCGGCCAGCCGATCCCCATGTTCGGCGACGGGTCGACCAGCCGCGACTACACCTATGTCGACGACATCGTCCAGGGCATCCTCGCCGCCACCCAACGCTGCGATACCAAACACGGCTTTGAGATCTTCAACCTCGGGGGCAACCAGCCCGTGAGCCTGCGTGAGATGATCGTCACCATCGAACGCGTCACCAACCGCAAAGCCAATATCCAAACCATGCCCACCCAGCCCGGCGACGTCACCCGCACCTGGGCCGACCTGACCCAGAGCCAGGCAAAACTCAGCTACCAACCCACGACCAGCCTCGAACAAGGCATCGCCAAGCAATGGCGGTGGGTGCAAGGCCAATAAGAAGCCGGGGCAAAACTTAAGCCCAGTTGACTCAGGATGTAAGCTTGTTATAGAGTGCACCAAAAGCAGTGGGCAGATCCCTGCTGACGGCCCAAAATCTAGGACAATCGCCCAAGGGAGAAGTGATTGATGCTCACAAGACGCCCCACACAATTCGGCTGGCTCATCGTGTTGACGGCATGGTTCGTCATCACCGGCAGCCATGCAGCTGAGGCGGAGGATCCAACCCCAGCGGCGCTGTGGGCAGACTTCAACCACTATGTCCGCATCGCCCGACCAGACCTAGCCCAGGCCGCCGGCGCCACGCTACTCAAACAAGTCGATGACGCCCAACTGCTCGATACCGTCGAGGCCAGCGACTACAAGGACTACGAAAACACGCTCCAGCGCGCCACGAAGGTCGAATCCCTGCGCGCCACCGCCCAGCAGCTTGGCCAGCGCATCCAAGACGCCCGGATCGCCCGCAGCCGCGAGCCCAAACGGATCCTGGCCGATATCCAGAAGCTGGCGCTGGGCAAGCGAGCCAACTTCAACGCCACCCAGCGCCTCAAAGCCGCCGGACAGCACGCCGCCCCCTTCTTGCTGGACACCCTGCTCGATGAGCAGCAGCAAAAGCTGCACTCGATGGTTCTCGCGGCGATGGTTGAGGTGGGCCGCCCCATGGTCTACCCCCTGGCCGAAGCGCTGACACACCTTGAACCCGTGCCACTTGGCCAAGCAGCGCAGGTGCTAGCCGAGATCGGCTACCCCCAAGCGCTGCCTGCCCTGAAACAGGTGCTCGAGAACAGCCGTGCGAACCCCTTAACGCTCTCGGTGGTTCAATCGGCTTACGATCGGCTGGCCCGAAGGGCGACGACCGTCCCAGCCTACGCCACCGCCGCACAGCTCCAGCTGTGGCTGGGATGGAGCCAGTACAACGCCCAGACCAAGGGCATCACCCTCCCAGGCTACGACAGCGCCGAGGACGTCGGCCTGATCTGGCAGTACGACCGGGAGGCGGGCTTAGTCTCCATCACGGTGCCGGGCAAGGTCTACGGCGATGTCTTGGCCATGCGCACCACCCAGAAAGCGTTGAAGCTTAGCCCGCAGATGGATTCGGCGTTAAGCCTCTGGCTGATGGCCAATCTCCGCCGTGAAAACAACCTACCCAAAGGCGCCAAGGATCCCAGCTACCCCAGCTCGATGCACCCGCCTTCGTTTTATATCGAGATGGCCGGCCCGCTACGCCAGCACGATGTGCTTAACCAAGCCTTGGAGGATCGTGACGTGGATCTGGCGCTCGACGCGATCAAGGCGTTGGCCGCCACCGCCGGTACCGAGGCGCTAATCAATCGGGAAGGCACGGTCCAGCCACTGCTGCGTGCACTGGCGTACCCCGATCGGCGGATCCGGTTCAACGCCGCCTTCGCCATGACCAACGCCCAGCCACAGTTCAGCTTCCCAGGCAGCGACCTAGTAGTTCCCGTGCTGGCCGAAGCCGTACGCCAAAGCGCCACGCGCCACGCGGTGGTGATCGCCAACGACACGGACACCCTCAACCAGCTGATGGCTACCGTCCGTGAACTGGGCCATCAGCCTATCGGCGGGCTGGCGCTGGACGATGTCGCCACACAGATCAACACCCTGCCCAGCGTCGACCTGATCGTCGTGCGACACGGTACGTTCCGCGTTGAATCGCTGATCAAGCAGACCGCAGAAGACTACAGGCTGGCCAGCGTCCCCATCCTGGCGATCCTAGGAGCGGCTGACAAGATAGAGCTGACCAAGCGGCTGGGTAGCAAGCCGCGGATCTTCTTGGCCAACCGAAACGACAGCACCGAGACACTGGGCGAGATCTTTAAACAAGCGTCGCAGGCCAACCTCGGTGACACCATGGGCCCCGAAGAATCCAACCGGTTCGCCATCACCGGCCTGGGCTTGCTGCGGGGGATCGCGTTTAACCGTAACAGCAACGTGTTTAATGTCAGAGACGCCCAGCCAACCCTGGTCCAAGCCCTAGACGACCCGCGCCAAGAGATTGCCGCCAGAGCATCGGGGGTCTTGTCGCTCATCGACACGCCTCAGGCCCAACGCGCCATCGCCGATACCGCGTTGGACTCTACCCGATCGGTGAGCCTGCGGGTCGCCATGCTCGAAAGCCTCTCCGAATCGGCGCGGTTTTTCGGCAACTACCTGACCGATATCCAGCTGGCCAAGCTCCTGGACCTGGTCAAGACCGGCCGGGGCGACCTGGTCATCGCCGCGGCCCAGGCCCACGGCTCGCTGACGCTGCCCACCTCCAACCTCGTCCAGCTGATTGTGGAATAGAGAACCGCCCGCCCCGCCAACACCGGGTACACAGCCGCGGCACCCCGCCTCGGACCGATCGCGCTTCACTGCCCAATGATCTTCACCAGCACCCGCTTCTTGCGCCGCCCGTCGAATTCCGCGTAATAGATCTGCTCCCAGGGCCCAAAATCCAACGCACCGTCGGTGATCGCGACCACGACCTCCCGCCCCATGACCTGCCGCTTCAGGTGCGCATCGCCGTTGTCTTCGCCCGTGTTGTTGTGCCGGTAGTGCGAGACCGGCTCGTGGGGGGCTAGCCGCTCAAGCCAATCGTCGTAGTCTTGGATCAGCCCAGACTCCGCGTCATTGATGTAAACACTGGCGGTGATGTGCATCGCGTTGACCAGGCACAACCCGTGTTGCACGCCGCTCTTGCTGACCAGCTGCTCAACTTTGTCCGTGATGTTGATGTAATCCCGCCGATGCGGCGTCTTGAACCACAGCTCTTCACGCAGGTGCTTCATCGTGGGCTGCCCCTTTCGCGCAATGGCCTTTCGTACCCAAACGCATCGCGTATGATAACCCCCCATGGGCCTAACCGAAACGATCGCGGCGCTGGTGACACTAGCGGCGGTATTTAGCTATATCAACCACCGCTGGCTAAAGCTGCCGACCACCATCGGGCTGATGCTGCTGGGGCTAGCCTTGTCGCTGGGGCTGATCACCGCCGGGCGATTCGTGCCACAGGTTCAGCCCTGGGCCACCGGCCTGCTTGCGGGCGTCGACTTCAACCAAACCGTGATGCACGGGATGCTGGGGTTCTTGCTGTTCGCAGGCGCCCTACACATCAACCTCAACGACCTGGCCAAACAAAAAGGTGTCATCACCCTGCTGGCCACCGTGGGTGTGCTGGTCAGCACGTTCACGGTCGGCGGGGCCATGTGGTGGGTATTCCGCAGCCTGGGGATCGATGTGCCGTTCGTCTACAGCCTGCTGTTTGGGGCGCTGATCTCACCAACCGATCCGATCGCTGTGCTGGGCATCCTCAAGACACTGGGCGTGCCCAAGAGCCTAGAAACCAAGATCGCCGGCGAATCATTATTCAACGACGGCGTGGGGGTGGTCGTGTTTGTCGCGGTGTTTACGCTCGCCGGGCTCGACCCACACCACACGCAACTTAGCGCCACAGGCCTGGCCAAATTGTTTGCGGTCGAAGTCATCGGCGGCGCCGCGTTCGGTTTGGCCATGGGGTGGGTCGCCTACCAAATGCTCAAAAGCATCGACAGCTACCAGGTCGAGGTGCTGATCTCCCTAGCGCTGGTGTCGGGGGCGTATACAGCAGCGTATCGGATGCACCTGTCGGGGCCGATCGCGGTCGTCGTCGCCGGGCTGCTGATCGGCAACCAGGGCCGGATGCTGGCCATGTCAGACAAAACCCGTGAGCACCTCGACACGTTCTGGGAACTGGTCGACGAGATCCTCAACGCCGTCCTGTTCGTGCTGATCGGCCTGGAGATATTGGTGCTGTCGTTCAACGGCCAACACATTGTGGCGGGTCTGGCGGCGATCGGCATCGTGCTGGTCGCGCGGTGGATCGCGGTGGGACTACCTGTCACCCTGCTGCGCGGTGTGAGCCGGCGGTTTACCCCGCACGCGATCAAAATCCTCACCTGGGGCGGGCTGCGCGGCGGGATCTCGGTGGCGCTAGCACTATCCATCCCCAAAGCCATCCAAGGCCAACCCGTCGAACCACGCGACGTGATCCTCACCGTCACCTACTGCGTGGTCATCTTTTCCATCGCGGTGCAGGGGCTCACCATCGGTCCGCTGATCAAACGCGTGGGCATACAACAACGCTAACCAACCAATCAGCTCCAGATCACCGCCCCGCCAGGCCTGTACACGGCGGCTATGGGGCCTAGGCATGCCCGTCTGGGGTATCGCCCAAATGGGTCACCCATACAGCATACCAGCAGTGCCCGGGACCAAGCGGAGCGTGCCTCAATCAAACGACAGGTGGCTAGGGCTAATGTTCACCGCAGATGAACGTGCCCCAGTAGGATAGTAGAGGGCAGACTCGGCACATTGCCGGGCGATCGGTAGAATGTTGGCCGTCACTTGGCAGGGTATTGGGCCTACGATAATTGGTCTTGCCTATGAAGAACTCGCCGGGCCATCTCCCCCCGCACAAGCAGGACGAACTGGCGCGGATCGTCGAGGCGATCCACGCGGCAAGCGAAGATATCGTGATGATCATCCTGTTCGGTTCCTACGCGCGAGGCGGCTATAAAGAAGCGGCCGACTTAACGCCGGATCGCCGATCGGGGCACGTCTCGGATTACGACATCCTGATCGTCACCGGCCAGGGCGAGACCGCCTACGACGCCGTGCTGTGGGAAGACGCTGCGCTGGCGTGCCGCGGGCTGGGGCTTAGCGCGCACGTGCGGCTGATCGCCCACGGGATCGACTTCGTGAACAGCCGGCTCATGGAGGGGCAATACTTCTTCAAAGACATCCAGCGCGAGGGGTGTCTGCTGTTCGACTCGGGCGAGGCTACGCTGGCCCAAGAAAAACAGTTCACACCCGCCGAACGCAAGAAAATCGCCCAAGAGCATTTTGATCACTGGTTTAAGAGCGCGAATGAGTTTTATGGATATTATGAAACTGGTATAGAAAAACAACAATACAAGAGCGCTGTCTTTCAACTCCACCAATGCGCCGAAGCGGCTTACAAAGCGATCCTGCTCGTGTTGACTAACTATTGTCCTCATGAGCACTACCTGGGCGTGTTGGGTCTGATGGCCCAGGAGCAAGACGCTTCATTGAACGATGTGTTTCCGGATGAAAGTGCTGAAGACCGCGAACGGTTCAAGCGGTTCGACTACGCCTACATCGGCGCCCGCTACGACCCGGACTACGAGATCACTCAAGCGGATTTGGACCGTCTTGCCGCCCAAGTACGGCTGCTGCTGGAATTGACACAGGCGATCTGCCAAGCCCGGCTACAGGACCTTGCTTCGGGTGTGTAGCGCGGTGCCGGCCCCGGGGCGTGAGCGAATCACGACCCAACCCCGCCCATCGATCAAAGCCCACCACCGTCCGCCGACAACCCAGGCAAGACCCGCAGCGACGCTGTACCCGAAGATCCCCCACGCAGCTGATCAACGACCGACCCGTCACCCGTTTGAAAGACGCCAGCCGTCCGCAACCCGGGCAGCACGAGCCTTTTTTTCAACCGCTACCCGTGCCGACGCCGCCTCTTGGAGCAACCGTTGACCATGCTCGCAACAGGCCTCCAACGCCGCTTCTTCCATCGCCTCCATCCCACGACCCCACGCCGCCTGCGCCGCCGCTTCCTGAACCGCCGCGAAACCCCACCACCGCCTGCTGAGCGATCAAACACTCACGTTCATCCTTGAATTCCATCCTGAGTCTCCTGACTACTCCAATAACACAACCATACCCACTGCCACAAACTTGAACGGCATCTCTTGCCTGGTGACGATTTTGCAAATCCGATCTTCAACCGTTATGGTTTTTTTGCTGTCCCCCCGCGAAAGAGAGGCATCTCCAGTGAAAACCACGCGCACCCGTCAGGCGCTACGCGTCACCGCTTTGGCCGTATCGCGGCTGGCTATGCTCGCGCTTGCCCCCACGGCTTGGTCGGCCACGACCCCGATTGCGATCACCGGCGACCAAGCGCCCGGCACACCCGAGGGGGCGGTTTTCGAGCTCTCACTCGTCAACAATTTTCCCTTACTCAACGATGCGGGACAGGTCGCATTTAACGCCAACCTCCGCAACGGGTTGGGCGGGGTGGACGACACAAATAATACAGGGATCTGGCGTGACAACACGCTGGTGGCTCGTTCTGGGTCTCCCGCACCTGGTACACCCAACGGGGCGGTTTTCATCTTCCCCTCCACTAAAGAGAATACCCCTCCCCGGCTCAACAACGCAGGGCAGGTGGCGTTTTGGGCTCCACTCCGCACCGGAGTGGGCGGGGTGAATGATACAAACGATAGAGGGATCTGGATCGACAATACACTGATCGCCCGCAAAGGGGCGCCCGCCCCCGACACACCTGCTGGGTCGATCTTTGATAGCTTAGGCTCCCCCCGATTCAACCATCGGGGGCAGGTGGCGTTTCTGGCCGTCCTCCGCACCGGGTTGGGCGGGGTGGATGACACAAACGATAGAGGGATCTGGCGCGACGGCACGCTGGTCGCCCGTGAAGGGTCGCAGGCGCCCGGCACGCCCACGGGAGCGGTCTTCAATAGCTTCTTAGAACCTTCTGCCTTCAACGATGCAGGACAGGTGGCGTTTCTGGCCGTCCTCCGCACCGGATCGGGCGGAGTGAACAACACAAACGATCTGGGGATCTGGAGCGGGAACACACTGGTGGCTCGGAAAGGGTCGCAGGCTCCCGGCACGCCTGGGGGAGTGGTGTTTGATGCTTTCTGGCACCCCGCGATCAATAATGCCGGGCAGATCGCGTTTCGAGCAATACTCCTCACCGGGTCCGGGGGGGTGGATGACACCAACGATATGGGGCTTTGGAGCGGCAGCACGCTGGTAGCGCGTGAAGGGTCGCAGGCACCTGGCACGCCCACGGGAGCGGCCTTCGAGATCTTCCGTAATAACCCCGTGCTCAACAACGCAGGTCAGGTCGCGTTTCGGGCGAGTCTGCGGAGAGGGTCTGGGGGGGTAGACCTGACAAACAACAACGGGATCTGGCGCGACAGCACACTGGTGGCCCGTGAAGGGTCGCAGGCCCCCGGCACGCCCAGTGGGGTGGTTTTCAACTCCTTCGATGATCCCATGTTAAATGATGGGGGCCAGGTCGCGTTTAATGCTACACTCCGCGGTGGGGTGGATGACACAAACGACCGTGGCCTCTGGATCCACGGGCCAAACGGCGATGCGTTGCTGATCGCCAGGGAAGGCGATGATCTGGCTGGGCGCACGATTAGTACAGTAAAGATGTTTTCCCCTGGGTCGAACAGCCATCGGCACAGCCTAAACGACTTCAGCCAGGCCGTGTATCGAGCCGAATTCACGAACAACGACATTGGGTTCTTCCTGTTTACCCCTGAAATCCACTGGATCAGCCCCACCAGCGGTAGCTGGGATCATGCCCGCGGCGGCGTCCGCTCCGGATGGACCATTGGCCAAGCACCCGCTAGCCCCCATGACGTGTTGATTGACCCAGCCGTGGACCTCACCGTCACCGGCCCTGCCGGCGGGGTGACTGTCAAAAGCCTGACCGTTGGCGGCAACAACGGTATCGCCACCCTATCACTCAATGGTGGGTCACTGACTTCTTCCACCGCCGTACAGATTACCCCCACCGGTGTGCTGACAGGCAGCGGGGTAATCAGTACCCCTGTGACGAACCACGGGGTCGTCAAGGCCGACAACGTGACCATCAACGGCATACTCACCAACAACCATGAGATCATCCCCGGGCAGGATCCTGGCGATCGGATCACCGCGGACCTGCTAAGCAACAACACCGATGGATTGATCACATCATCCGATCATGCGCACCTGATCATTGACGCACCGGTAACCAACAACGGGCAGATCCGTGCACGCGGCAGCGCGGCGCTCACCACGATCCAGTTCGACCAGGCCGTGTTGAACGCGCCCAACAAAGGCCAGATCCTGGCCCGGGGCGAGGTCGAATACCGATTCAATGCCGGCCTAACCAACCACGGATCCGTCAGCTTGGCGTTTACCAACGCCACCCTCTTTGGCGATATCACCAACACCGCCACCGGCCGCATCGCGGTCGCCGGCGACAGCCAGGTGCTGTTCAACGACGACGTGACCAACAACGGGGTGCTGGATATCCGGGCAGGATCGGAAGCGATCTTCTTGGGCGACTACAGCGGCAACGGCGTGACCGGCGACGGGGATGCCACCATGTTTGGTGACCTCAGGCCCGGCGCCAGCCCCGCGGCGATCGGCTTTGGCGGCAGCCTCACGTTCGCGCCAACCGCTGGGCTTGTTGCCGAACTGGCCGGGCCCAACCCCGGCAGCGGGCACGACCAGGTCAACATCACCAGCAACATCGCACTCGACGGCACGCTCGACATCGCGCTGATCAACGGCTTCACGCCCGCCTACGGTGATACCTTCGAGATCCTCACCTTTGGCACGCGTGATGGTGTGTTTCATCGGGTCAACGGCGCGATCCTCTCACCGTTGCTGGCGCTGGGCCAGTTCTACGACGACGCCAACGGCGTGCTGCAGCTGCTGACCACCGCGCCCGGCGACGCCAACGGCGACCTGATCGTCACCATCGACGACTTCGGCGTGCTGGCGGGCAACTTCAACCAGCCCGGCACGTGGGAGACCGGCGACTTCGACGGCGACGGCATGACCACCATCAACGACTTCGGCCTGCTGGCCGCGAGCTTCAACGGCGACTTCAACACACTCACCGCCGCCGCCGCAGAGCTGGGCATCACCACCACCATCCCCGAGCCCACCACCGCGGCGCTGATTGGGTTGATGCTTTGGGCCTTCGTTTCCCACCGGCAGCACACGACGTGATATGCACCTGGATGACGCCGTAGCCCACCCAACCACGAGCCGTGACCGCCAGCGCCTGTCGATGCCAACTCGCCTGTTGCCAGCGTCAACGCGGATCGCTATAGTGTATTCTCAATTTTGAGGCTTTTTTATGAGCATCACCGCTGAACGCAAGACGGAGTTGATCGCATCCTACCGCAGGGCCGATGCCGACACCGGATCGCCCCAGGTCCAGGTGGCGCTGCTAACCGAGCGGATCACCCGCTTGACCGATCACCTGCGGTCACACAAACACGACTACGCGTCCCGCCGCGGCCTGCTGATGATGGTCAGTAAACGCAACCGCCTGCTGCGGTACCTGGCCAACAAAAACCGGCCTGATTATCTCAAGCTAATTAATAGCCTTGGCTTACGAAAATAATAGCGGCCTGTTACCATGAGGTGGGCGGTCACTTTGCTCCTACCTCACACCGTGTATACCAGCCCCGATCAGGTTGACGGGGTCCCGTTCGCCCGCGGCAGGGAAATCTTCGGCGTTTTTGTGATTCCCATGCGGCAAACGCATACCCGATGGGTATACAACCCTGCCTATGATTGAAATGTCCGCCATGGGCGGGGTTTGCGTATACGCAGCGTATAATTTATCAAGTCCTTTCACATGGTTTCCCGATCGTTCGGGAATACGGGGCAGACGGCAGTGGGCTCAACGCACCGGCATAGAAACCTTTGATTCCTGTGCGTTAAGCCTTCTGTCTTCTGCTTCCTTGAAGGGATCGATCAGGCATTAGGGGGATTTTGCACCGGGTGAATCTTTGATTCGACCACCTGGCGCACAGCCCCCGCAGACAAGGAATGGCAGTATGGCAGCAGCACATCGTGTCGAGATGGAGCTTGGCGGTCGCACGCTAAGTATTGAGACAGGCAAATTAGCAAAACAAGCAGCCGGATCGGTCGTCGTCCAGTACGGCGAGACTGTGGTGCTGGGCACCGCGGTGCACGCCGACCCACGCGAGGGCCTTGATTTCTTCCCCCTCACCGTCGATTACCGCGAAAAGCTCAGCGCCGCGGGCAAGTTCCCCGGTGGTTTCCGCAAGCGGGAAGGGCCCCCCAACCAAAAAGAAATCCTCACCATGCGGAACATTGACCGCCCGATCCGGCCGCTGTTCCCTAAAGGCTACCAAGACGAGGTCCAGATCCAGTGCTGGGTCTTAGCCGCCGATGGGCAAAACGAGCCCGATGTGCTGGCGGGCATCGCGGCGTCTGCGGCGCTATCGATTAGCTCGATCCCCTTCCAGGGTCCCGTGGGCAACGTGCGCGTGGGCCGGGTGGATGGAGAGTTTGTGATCATGCCCACCGCAGCCCAAAACGAGTACAGCGATGTCGACATGCTCTTGTGTGGCCACAAGGATGGGCTGAACATGATCGAGGTCGGCGCCCACGAGCTGCCTGAAGACGTGGTCGCCCAAGCCATTGAGTTTGGGTATGAGTTGATCCAAAAGATCGTGTCGATGATCGAGCAGCTGGTGTCAAAAGCCGGCCAGGAAAAGGTCATCGATCAGCTAAGCGTGGCCAGCCCCGAGATCGCCGACACGGTGAACCAGAAGCTGGCCGGCCCGCTCAAAGCAGCCAAGACCTCACCGGGCACCAAGCTCCAACGCCAAGACGCGGTGAAAGAAGCGATCGATACCTTTTTAGATTCGGAATTCCCCGAGCTGGGTCCAGACGCGACCTTCGGCCAACACCAACAACGCCAGCAGCAGCTCAAAGAAGCCAAGATCGCGATCCACGACCTCGAAGAAGAGGTTACCCGCGAGGTAATCCGCGGCGGCAGCCGCACGGATGGGCGCACGTTCGATCAGCTGCGGTCGATTGGGTGCGAAACCACCCTGCTGCCTCGGGTCCACGGGTCTGGGTTGTTTACCCGCGGCGAGACCCAGGCACTGGTCGTCGTGACACTGGGCACCGGGCGCGACGAGCAGATCGTCGACGGCCTGGGTGAGGAATACTCCGAAAAGTTCTACCTGCACTACAACTTCCCGCCGTTTTCAGTTGGTGAGGCCAAGCGGATCACCGGCCCTGGTCGGCGTGAAATCGGGCACGGCATGCTCGCCCAACGCGCGCTGCAGCCTGTGCTGCCGCCGGTTGAAAAGTTCCCCTACACGATCCGGGCGGTCAGCGATATCTTGGAATCCAATGGTTCGTCGAGCATGGCCTCGGCCTGCGGCGGGACGCTGGCGCTGATGGACGCGGGCGTGCCGATCAAGGCACCCGTGGCGGGCATCAGCATCGGGATGATTAACGATGAGACTGGGCAAGGCAACGACGTCTACTTGGTCGACATCCAAGGCGAAGAAGACCACTTCGGCGACATGGACTTTAAGGTCACCGGCACGCGCAGCGGGATCACCGCGATCCAGCTGGACCTGAAGATCCGTGGACTCAACATGGATCAGATCCGCAAAACATTCGAGCTAGCCAAGGCCAAGCGCATCGAGATCATCGAGATGATCGAAACCGAGATCCCCACGCCACGCGAAAGCCTCAGCCAGTACGCCCCACGCCTGCTTTCGACCAACATCCACCCCGACAAGATCGGCCGGCTGATCGGCCCAGGCGGCAAGACCATCCGGATGCTCGAAGAGACCACCGGCGCCAAGATCGATATCGAAGAAGATGGGACGATCTACATCTCCGCAGCCGGTGCGGGCAAGGCCGAAGCGGCGCTGGAAGAGGTCGAGAAGCTGTGCGCCGAGGTCAAGGTCGGGCAGGTCTACTCGGGCAAGGTTGCCGCGGTTAAAGACTTTGGCGCATTCGTGGAGATCATCCCCGGCCAGGACGGGCTGTGCCACATCTCCGAACTAGACGACGGATACGTCGACAAGGTCAGCGATGTGGTGAAAGTCGGCGATATGGTGCGGGTCAAAGTCTTGCTGATCGACGAACAGGGCCGGGTGAAGCTGTCACGCAAAGCCGCGATGATTGAAGAAGACAAGACCCCGGTAGCTGCGAAGGATTAAGCCGGGGCGTACCAGCTGACCGTGTGTTGACGGCGGATCGCTGGTGTTCAGCAGGGAACCCCGGGCGTTTTTGTATTGCTGGCGCGGCATGATACCCCTCTGGTTTAAGATTGGGGCGATCCCCAAATCGGCGACCCCTGCTGCCTCACGGTTACGGCTCGTCGTGAGCGGCTCAGGATTGCTCCGGGTGCGTATTATTCCATACCTAAATAGGTATACCCGTCCCGATCAGGTTGACGGGGTCCGGTTCGCCCGCGTCAGGGCAATCTTGGGTGTTTTTGTGATTCCGACGCGGCAAACGCATACCCGATGGGTATCCCTCTAAGAATGGATCGATGCTGTGACCCATTGGCCGTGGCTTGGTGTTGGGTTGGGGGCGGGCGTCTTGTTAGCCACCCCCTTGGTGATCCTTGCGGTCAAACGCGCCACCCAGCGGGTGAGGCGGCTTGAACGCCGCGCCCAGGCTGCGGATCGGCTCGGTGAGCTGGGGATGCTCACCGGCGGGCTGGCACACGAAATCAAAAACCCCCTGTCCACGGTGGGGCTCAATATCCAGCTGCTCCAGGAAGACCTCCAAACGCTGACAACCCAAATCCCGCAGCAACCCGAGGCCCAGGATCAGATCGGCCGGATCCGGCGGCGGTTTGAAGCGCTGGCCGGCGAGACCCAGCGGGTGCGGGACATCTTGGAAGACTTCCTGCGGTTCGCCGGCCGGGTAAAGCTCCATCGTGTCCAGACGGATATCCACACGCTGATCGATGAACTGGTCGATTTCTATAGCCCCCAGGCCCAGGCCAGCCACATCCACCTGCGCACCCAGCTGACCGCCAACCCCAGCGTCGCCTATGTGGATATCAGCCTCGTCAAACAGGCATTGCTGAATATTTTGATCAACGCCACCCAGGCGATGGCTCAGGCCCGGGCATCGGGCCAACCCTCGGGTGGGTGTGACGAATTGATCCTCCGCACCGAACGGGTCGGCAGCCAGGGCCACGATGAAATCCATATCCATGTGACCGACACCGGCCCGGGGATCGCCCCAGAAAATTTGGAAAAAGTTTTTCATCCTTATTATTCCACCCAAAAGAGCGGCACCGGGTTGGGCCTGCCCACGGCTCGGCGGATTGTCTTGGAACACAGCGGCAATCTAACAATACACTCAGAAATTGGTCGAGGAACAGATTTTACGATCACTCTCCCGATTGATTTACCCCCTCAAACCGCAACCACCCAGGTCTAACGCGATCTGGATGAATATCAAAATACACAATTAAAGAATCCACCCACGATCAAATGGATCCTTTTCTTGAGTTATTTTTTTGTTTTTTTCTTGCAATCGATCCGGATTTGTGGTATCAAGGGACCATTCGAAATCACAGAGTCTTTATTTTCTTTCGGTATAGGAAAATATCTGTTTAGAAGTTTTAGAGGTGAGGTGGCTAGATTCATTGGGGAGTCATCTCGGTTTTAAAAGGAAGGCGAAGGTAACTTTTATGAAACGAATTACTACCTGGAACATCGCTGCATCTCTAATGATGGGTTTCGCATTCACCGCTCAAGCAGGGGTGATCCTCCCTAATGCGATTGAGATCAATTTCAACGGCATCACCGCGTTTGATACCTCTGCAGACCCTGTGATCAATGTTGCCACAGGCGATCTGTTCTCGATCCCGGGTGGGGTGGTGAACCTCACCGCGGTGGGTGAAGTCACCGTTATCCATGACAGCGCCGATGTTGATAACAAAGGGACACCCGCGGCAGACATGACCTTTGTCCTTGAAGCAGTGCTGACACCCAACGGCAATGCAACGGAGCTGAATTCAGGCGATCCGGATGTGAGGACCTACCTCTTAGGCAGCACATTAACCGGCGGCACGCTAAAGGTCTATGACGACGATCTCTCTGGTGGCACACAGAACTTTGTGACCAGTGACGTGATCGGCGGTCCCCTGAGCATCCCCGCATCAGCGACTGACGGGAACCTGTATATCGATGCAGACCTCAGCGGCAGCACCGGGCTGGCTTCTCTTATTGTCTCTTACAGCAGGCCCGACGGCGCCAGCGATTTTGATTCCATTGCGCTCCAGCTTCAGACCCTGCTCACCAATGGGTATTCAATTATCGATGGCACCATCCTGAATGACATCGCCAATGCCGCTGGGTCTCGCATCAATGCCAGCCAATCGGGCCCGGGGGCGTTCTCTGTGTTTCCCACCGATAGCATCGATCTTGGTGGTGGAAACATTGTTACGGTCAATGTACCGATCGACGAGTATATCGAAGGCACCTTCTCTTCTGAGTTTGTGCCTGAGCCACACACGCTGCTGCTAGTCGGTGCGGGTGCTATGGGTATGCTCATCCGCCGCAGACGGTAGTGTAAAAACATAACGTTCCGCGAAGACGCCGGTGATTCTCATTCACCGGTTTGCGATTAATCCTGATTTTCCCAATGCAACCCCTCGCCGGGTTGCATTTTTTTATGGGATAGCCCCATCAACCTGCTGGGCGTGGTGGCTATGGGTTGGCCGCCTTGGATGACCACGCACCCGGATTTGATGACGTGCTGTGGCTGGTTGAATGTCTTGTGTGGGTCGTTGGGGTGGTGTGTGTAGAGTGCGATATCGGCCCAGGCGTTGGGCCCGAGGTGGCCGTGGCTGGGCAGGCCCAGGGCGCGTGCAGGCGCGGCGCGCGTGAGGGTGGCGATGTCGGATTGTGTGAGTTCGCGATCGATTTTTTTTAGGCCGCTGTGCTGGGTCGCGTGGGGGTGGAGCTGCGTCAGCGTGTGGTCGCGCAGGGGCTTGCTCATCAGCCAGGCGATGATCTGGGGGTAGGCCCAGAATGGCCCGGCGTTGGGGTGATCGACAGAGAGCGTCAACTGCCAGAGGTTGTCGCACGACAGGATCAGCTCCAGTCCGGTGGCCCACATGAGGCTGTGGGTGGGGTGGTCGGATCGGTATTGGATCGGGAAAGGTAATTGGCTCACCGGTTCTACGGCTGGGGGCGTGCCGCCGCAATACTTTCTTAGCCGGTGATTGAGCGCTATATCCTCGGTCATCACCCACGCGTAGCCCAGCACAAGCTGCCCGGCATCGATCGTGACGCTGGGGTGGTCGGCGAGGTATTGAGCCAGCTGTGGCGCTTGGCTGGTGTAGGCGCCCGAGGGTGTGCGGCCGTAGGCGTAGAACTGCGCGTGGGCCAGGTGGACGGGCTGGCCTTCGAACGCGTCGAGGGTTTGTAGGGTGTTTTCGATATTGCCTGGCGAGCCCAAGTGACCACAGTGTAGGTGTGGCGGGTGGGGCAGCTTGAGCTGCTGGGCAGCGGTGGTGGCTAGTGCGAGGATCGCCCGGGGTGTGACGCGTGTGCCGGCAATGGGGTGGTCGATCGAAGGCAGCTCAACCGGCCGGCCAAGACGGGTTGCGTGCAGGTTGCTGCCGGGGTTGACCAGCTTGATCCCGTATGCACCGGTGGCTTCCAATAGCCCAGCGATCCGATGCACCGCCGCGGGCTGATCGTTTTGATCCAGCTGATCGATCAGGATAGGGTCGTTGCCCAGCTCCAGCAGGAATCCGACGTCGAGGTTGACCGCTTCCTGGAGGGTCTGGCGTGTGGCCTGGGCGCGGTCGGGTGATACCGCGGCCTCGATCGCGGTGGTATAGCCCAGCCCGCTGTAACGAGCACCGGCCTGGGTGGCCGTCAGCAGCGGCATGGGTTCTTGATCGTGAGTAACCTGTGTCTGGTGGTCGTCATCGGTTGTGGGCGGGTTGGCCCTATAGCGTGCGATATGGGTGTGCAGGTCGATCCCGCCGGCCATCGCGATACAGCCGGTGGCGTCGATCCGTTGAATCTGATCTGGCGTGATGCCCTGGGGCAGGCGGGGGATAATCCGCTGGCCGTGAACCACGATATCTGCAACCTGGCCATGGTCGCTTTGGACAGGGTCGTAGCGTCTGGCGCCGGTGATCAGCAGGTATGGTGGCATCGGTAAGTGGCCCGGGGTCGGATCACTTTATACCCGATGGGTTTGGCCACATCCTTTGGCGGGTGGGTCGTATCATCGCTGCCAATCCAATAACAAGGCAGGCCGCGGCGGGCTCGGGGATGACCGTTAATGTGCCGTCAGCCAGCAGCGAGGTATGGTCCCACACCAGCCCAGGGGCTAAACCCGGGAGGATAATGGCATCAAACATGCCGGTGGCCGAGCCGAATTCAAGGACATCGAACGTCTGGCCTAAGCTGGGTTCAAAGCCGTCGATCAGCAGCACTTCAAAGGTCCCCGCAGCCGAGAGCAGGCCCCCGACAACGATCTGATCGTGCTGGGTTTCTGGGGTGGTGCCGGCGATTTCGATCTGGGTTAGGGACCCAGTGCCCATGATCAGGTCGCCGGTAAACTCAACACGATCCGGGCTGTTGCCTGGGCGCAGGTCGCCTTCAATGAAAACCGACCCGGCGCCGCTGGCGCCCCCATTGCCGGAGAATTGGCCGAAGAAAACCGCGGTGCTGCCCCCGGTGATGCGCAGCAGGCCGTCACCATGGAAATCGTCAAAGAACGTGACCTTGGTGTTGCCGGTGATGATGATCTGCCCGTCACCGGGGTTGGTCACATCGCCTAGGACGCTGGTGTCGGCGCTCCAGGCGATGGAGCCGTGGTTGGTTAAGCCCTGGCCGGCGGTAGCGAGGACCCCCCCGCCGCTGATCAGCCCCCCGGTTTGGTTGATGAAGCCTTGGGAGAATTCTAGGTTGCCGCCCAGGAGTGTGATCCGCCCGTGGTTGGTGTTGTTGGTGCCGGTGAAGGCCAGGGATTGGTTGGGGAGGATCCGCAGCTGACCATCGCTTGCGTTGTCGAGTGTGTTGCCGATGGTGCCGTTGCGGATGATGCCATGGTTGACCAGCGTGCCGCCGATCAGCTGGGTCTGGGGATCCAGTGTCAGATCGCCATGGTTGACGACCCCGCCGATGGCGTTATAGGTTCCCCGGCCGTTGAGTGCACCGCGTTCTAAAAAAGTGGTGGCTTGGTTGGCGATGATCGTTCCGCCGTTGAGTGAGAGCACCGCAACGCCGCTGTTGACCGCCCCGATGGTGAGCCGGCCGATGGTCGTGGTATTGGCAGGCCCGGTGACGGTGACACCATTGGCGGGCAGGATTGCGACGTCGTCGTCTGTGGTTGGCCTGCTTTGCCCCAGCCAGTTGCTGGAGGTGTTCCAAAATCCATTGGATTCGCTGGCCCACCGTGCGCCCAGCGTGAAGATCCAGGCTTGGGTTTGGCCGCTGGGGTTGATCCCGGTGCCGACGATGACGCCCCCGTCGTCGGAGATGCCGGTGGCGGTTTTAAGCTGCCAGCCCGAGGCCTGGGCGTTGGCGGTGGGGTTGGTAGCCAAGATGTCTTTGATGCGGCGGATGCCGTGGGTTTGATCCCAGATGAATGCATCGCTGTCGGTTAACGGGTTTTCGCCGACGATGACCGAGCCATCAGCGGAGACGGCGTTGGCTTGGGTTTGGGCGTCGTTGGGCAGCAGCCCGATGCCGGCGATCTGGCCATCGGGTGTGGTTCGGAAGCCGTGGCCGCCCACACCAGGCTGGCCCCCGATGCCGACGATGACCAAGCCGTCTTGGGACATGCCGTTGGCGGAGACAGTTTCGATCGTGCCGTCGTCACGGCCGCCTAGCCCGACCATGCCGTTGGCTTGATCCCATCGGAAGGCTTGAAAGTTAGGGCCTGAAGCGGCGAAGCCTGCGACGGTGTTGCCGTTGGCGGAGATCGCGTTGGCGATGGTGTTGGTCCCGCCGCCGGGCAGCACGCCCAAGCCCACCAAGCCCTCGGATTGGGTCCATCGGAACGCTTCGGTGCGGGCCGATGTGGCTTGGCCGACCACAACGGACCCGTCGGCCGAGACGGCGTTGGCGATCGAGCGGAAGCTGCCGCCGTCAAGATCGCCCAGCGGGACCATCCCGGTTTGCTGTGTCCATCGGAACGCTTCTTGCCCGTTGTTGGACAGGCCGTCGCCGACGATGACGGATCCGTCGGCCGAGACGGCGCGGGCGTGGGAGAGTGTGACGCTGCCGGGCAGGTCGCCTAGGCTCTGCATGGCGTTTGACAAGGTCCAGCGGTAGGCCAGGTCGAAGCCGTCGCTGTCGCGGCTGGTGCCTACGACGACCAAGCCGTTGCCCGAGACCGCGGCTGCAGAGCTGAAGGACCCGCCTAAGTCACCCAAGCCTTGGAACCCCAGGCCCCAAGCGGTCGGGGTTAAGGCGCCGACAGCGACCATGGTGTGTATTAACGAAAGTCTGGCAGTCATGGTTGAACGGCTCCTTTTTAATAGGGTAATGGCTTGGGTGGATTTAGGTTTAGATTTTTATTTTTATACCCACCGGGTATGCGTTTGCCGCGTGGGAATCACAAACACACTCAAGATTGCCTTGCCGCGGGCAAACGGGATCCCGTCAACCTGATCGGGCCTGATCTTATTATACCGGTGCCGGCCGAAAACCTGGCATTTTTTTTTGTATATCCATCGGGTATGCGTTTGCCGCGTCGGGAACACAAAAACTTCGGATATTTCCCTGCCACGGGCGAACAAGGCCTCGCCAACCTGACTGAGATGGGCCTATTTGGGATACGGGTATACCCACCCCGACCGAGCCTTCAGGGCACTGCCTGGCCACGGCAAACCCATCGACGCAGCGCAAATGAAAAGACCGCTTTCTTTAAGGACTCAAGGCAGATTTTTTTGCCTCGCACGTTTTTTTCTTCGTCTCTTCTTCTGCTCATGGTATCATGAGTAGATCTTTGTTATTGACTTTTAAATAGTTCATTTAATGCAGTCGATCTAGCCGATCTGATGGTGTATGCCCTACACCGGATCACGCAAGGCAGCCCAGCGACGTCGTTGGCGAGCGATGGCGTTGCTGGATCAAGGTCAGTCTCAGTCACAAGTGGCGCGCAAGCTGGGGGTGACACCCGCGGCGGTGTCGCAGTGGGCCAAGTGGCGACGCCAAGGCGGCGACGCCGCCCTGCAAGCCAAGCCCCACCCCGGCCCCCAACCCAAGCTCACCGCTAAGCAGCGCACCAAGCTCGAAAAGTTATTGCGGCAGGGCCCACGCAAGCACGGTTACACCACCGAGCTGTGGACGCTGACGCGGGTGGCCCAGGTGGTCGAGAAACATTTTGGCGTCAGCTACAGCTGCCCGGGGCTTTGGCACGTCATGCGTGGCCTAGGCTGGTCGGCCCAGAAGCCCGAACGCTTGGCGCGTGAACGCGACGATCAAGCGGTCGCCACGTGGCGCAAGCAAGACTGGCCGCGCCTCAAAAAAAGCGCGGCGAAGCGGTCAAAGCATTGTGTTTACCGATGAATCCGGCTTCATGTTGCAACCCACCGTCCGCCGCACGTGGGCGCCGCGGGGCCAAACCCCAACGCTCAAATGTTACGATCGACACGACCGATTGTCTGCGATCTCCGCGATCACCGTGTCGCCCAAACGCAAACGACTGGGGCTGTACTTCGACATCCAAGATCGCAACGTCAAGACCGATGACTTCGTAGCGTTGATCGAACGGGTCGTCGCAAAGTTAAGCCGCCCCATCCTCTTGGTGATGGATCGCTACTCGGTGCACCGCAGCGCAGCGCGTCGATGGCAACAACAACGCCACAAACGGATCACTATCGAATGGCTACCGGCTTACGCCCCGCAGCTCAACCCCGTCGAACAGGTCTGGAACCGCGCCAAACACACCGACCTAGCCAACTTTGTCCCCGACGACGTGTCGCACCTGGGCCGAAGCGTCAACGATTCACTCAAACGCACACGCAACCAACAACACCTGCTACGATCATTCTTTAGACACGCTAGGCTCAATCTATAGAACGTTAAATGAACTATTTAAGAGTCAATAAGAGGTGGCCTGAAACTAATTCAGGTCGGGATCCCGGGGATCCGTGATGAGGCATGACACAATAGTTTGGGTTCGCTAACGACGCCGCACTTAAACGGGTAGCCGTCACGCTATTGGTGTTGCCCTCCCCCAATCACCGGAGAAGAAACACGTCGCCCGCAGCGCGGAGACACTGTAGATCGGTGATTGACCGCTGATCGTCGGCACAACGCGTCCGCCGGCCATCCTTGCATGGCTAAACATGATGCCGAGTGGCTATCCTCCAGGGATTGATCTGTGCTGGTTTTTTGTAACAAGGTCGTTTGTTTTTCGGTCTAACTTCTTACTGAAAGGAACTCACCATGAAGACCAAATGCTACAAAGTGTGTGCAAGCATGATCCTGTCGGCCGCGACGCTCGGGTCGGCCCAGGCCGCGGTTTTCAATGTCGAGATCGTCCCCGGCGCTACCGCTCCCGGCTGCGAATCAACCGCCATCGGGTGCGCCGACCCATCCGACCTGGCGATCGAATTGGGTGACACCGTCGAGTGGTTGAACAACAGCGGCGGGGCCACCACGGTCACGAGCGGCACGGCTGCGAATGGGCCCGACGGGGTGTTTGACTCAGGCTTGTTTTCCAGCGGGAACACCTTCTCTCACACGTTTAACACCGCCGGAGAGTTCCCGTACTTCAGCATGGTCCACCCCTGGATCTCCGGCAGTGTCACCGTCGCGGGCGAGGTATTGCCGCCGCCTAAAGACGGCACGGTGCAGATCAACCCCAGCGCCGGGGCGCCAGGCTGCGAAACCACGGGCGACTGCTACATCCCGTTTGATATTGAGATCCTCGTCGGGGGCACGGTGACGTGGGAGAACAACACAACCTTTGCTACTACCGCTACCAGCGGCACTCCTGCAATAGGGCCATCAGGTGAATTCGATTCGGGTTTGCTTTTTGGGGGTAACAGCTTCTCCCACACGTTTCATACCATCGGTTCGTTCCCGTACTTCAGCATGGTCCACCCGTGGATGAACGGCGTGGTCACAGTCGTGACACCCGAGCCAGGCACGGCGATGCTGCTGGCCTTAACAGGCGGGTTGGTGCTTGCCCGCACGCGCCGCGATGGGTCATAAAAACGATGGATCAAGTGATCAGCCCACAGCGCTAACCGCTAGGCTCCGTCCGCAAACAAGGTGGCGTGCCACTGGCGATCGGTGCGCCGCCCCTTGGCCTGGTGACCGTTCACGCGACTACCCCAGCAACGACCGGCCGGTCATCGCGGGGGGCGGGGTGAGCCCCATCAGCGCCAAGCCTGTGGGCAGCACGTCCGCTAGCCGCCCGCCGTCGTGTAGCTTCTGATCCAGCGGCTGGGAGGTGATCACGATCAGCTCCACGTCGTACGTGGTGTGGGCGGTGTGGGGGCTTTGGGTCTGGGGATCAAACATCTGCTCGGCATTGCCGTGGTCGGCGGTGACGATCAACGCCCCGTTGCGATCCAGCGTCGCTTCGACGATCTTACCCACGCAGGCATCGACGGTTTCGACGGCTTGGATCGCGGCGTCGAGCTTGCCGGTGTGTCCCACCATATCGCCGTTGGCGAAGTTCACCAGGATAAAGTCTTCGCACCCGCCCTCCGCGGCTGATCCGGGCGCCTTGAGCCGAGCCAACACCAGGTCGCAGACTTCGTATGCGCTCATCTCGGGCTGCAGGTCGTATGTGGCGACCTTGGGTGACTGGGCCATCTGCCGCGACTCGCCTGGGAACGGCTGCTCGCGGTAATCGTTGAAGAAAAACGTGACGTGCGGGAATTTTTCGGTCTCGGCGCAGCGGAACTGGGTGAGCCCTTGATCACTAAGGTACTGACCGGCGATATCGGCCATCTTCGGCGGCTTGGGGAATGCGACCTGAACAGGCAGCCCTTCTTCGTAGGCGGTCATCGTCGCAAAATAAAGGTCCAGCTGCCGCGTGCGGTTGAACCCGCGCTGCCCGGTATCGGGTGACGGCGGGGCTTGCGCCCAATCTTCGTCGGGGAGGGTAAACGCCTTGATGATCTCGCGGGGCCGATCGCCGCGGTAGTTGTAAAAGATCACGCTGTCGCCGTCTTTGATCCGCGTCGATAGGCAGTCGTCAAGCGATTGGCCGATCATGGTGGGGGTGATGAACTCGTCACCGGCTTGGCTTGGCCCGGTGGGATGATCGTAGTAGCGTTGCACCGCTTGGTGTGCGGTGCTGGCCCACAGCAGCTCCAGCTTGCGCGCGTGGATGCCGGTCAAGCAGGCGTATGCCTGTTCTACACGCTCCCACCGGTTGTCCCGGTCCATCGCGTAGTAACGCCCGCAGACGCTGGCTACCCGCCCCACGCCTAGCTTTTGACACTGGGTTTCGATCTGCTGGATATACCCGTTGCCCGTGAACGGGCCGGTGTCTCGCCCATCGGTGAACAGGTGCAGCGCCACCCGCTGGTGTCCCAGGCGCTTGCATAGCTCTAAGCACGCGTACAGGTGGGTCAGCAGCCCGTGCACACCCGCGTCCGAGGCGATCCCCAGCAGGTGCACATACCGGTGGGCTTGGTGGGCGCGTTGGACGGCCTCAAGCAGGACCGGGTTATCGAAAAACGCGCCCGTGCGGATCGCCTTGGTGATCCGCACCGATTCCTGGTCGACGATCCGTCCGGCTCCGATGTTCTGGTGGCCCACTTCGCTGTTGCCCATCGTCGCTTCGGGCAGGCCCACGTCCTCGCCGCTGGTGTGGATCAGCGTCCAGGGGTACCGCTCTAGCAGCCGGTCGCAGCAGGGGGTGTTGGCCAGCTTCACCGCGTTGAACGGATCGTGCTCTGGATGGGGGTTCACCCCCCACCCGTCGCGGACCACTAACACAAAAGGTCGGTAATTCTGCTTAGGCACGTGTCTGCTCCATCCGATGAATGTCTAGCGACGATTGTAGAAAATCTGCCGTTCGTCTGCGCTACCGAGGCGCAGCGGAAGTTATCGGCTCTGGTGAAACAAGGGCAACTGAATCCGATCGCCATCCACACCGTAGTGGCATAACATAAAATGGGGAGATGAGGAAGCCGATAAGGAAGCCATAGTTGATAACCCGTGCTAGGGCAATACGACGAACCCGTATTTATTTTGAAGGAGAGTTACAAATGGGTAACAGAGAAAGAATCTTGGCCGTTGGAGCAATCTTACTGGTTTTGGGATCACTGGGCGGCTGCCAGATCGTGAGCCCCGGTGTGACCTATAACATCGGCACGCTCGAGGCGCTGATCTCCGCCACGCCCGAGGACCTGACCAACGCAGCTGTAGGCGTGATCGAAGACATGAAACTGACCGTTGTCTCAGCCGAATCCACCGGCCTAGACGGCAAGGTCGTCGCCCGGACCGCACAAAAGAAGACCATCAAAATCGACATCAAACGGCAGGACAACAATGTCTGCCACATCGCGATCCGCGTGGGTCGGCTGGGTGATCAGAACACCAGCATGCTGATCCTGGAGCGGATTAAGGGCCGGCTGTAGCCCAACACCGCACGATCCCTGCAAACCACGCACCGACCCCCTCGCCGCCACCACCCGTGGGAGAAGAGGGGGTCGGTGTTTACGTTTAGGTTTGGTATACCCATCGGGTATGAATTTGCCGCGTCGGGATCACCAAAACGCCCAAGATTGCCCTGCCGCGGGCGAACCGGACCCCGTCAACCCAATCGGGATTGGTCTATCACGCATCTGGATTTGAGTGTGATGGTACGGCTGCCCAAGAAGCCCGCTTGTTTATGGTCGCGGCTGGTTGCGAATGGCGTGTGTGTGAAGCGGGATCTGTATGAGCTCAAATCTCACGGCGTGGCGGGCACTGGAGTCGGCTGGGGCGGCAGCATCTGACGCAGGTGCAGCTCTTGTAGCTGCGCGCTGTCGACCGGGGAAGGCGCTTGGGTGAGCAGGTCGGCCCCGTTTTGGGTCTTGGGGAAAGCGATGACATCGCGGATATTGTTTGTGCCCGCTAGGTGCATGATGATCCGGTCAAGCCCCAACGCGATGCCGCCGTGTGGCGGGGCGCCGTAGCGCAGCGCGTCGAGCAGGAACCCGAACTTGGCTTGCGCCTGCTCCTGGGTGATCCCCAGCAGCTTGAAGACCTGCATCTGCATCTCGGGCTGATGGATACGGATCGACCCGCCGCCCAGCTCCGAGCCGTTGAGCACAATGTCGTATGCGCGCGACCGCACCGCAGCGGGGTCGGAATCGAGTTTGTCTAGGTCCTCTGGGTGTGGCGCGGTAAAAGGGTGGTGGAGGCTGTCCCACCGTTTCTCGTCTTCGTTCCACTCGACCGCGGGGAAGTCGACGACCCACAACCATTCCCACTGGTCGGGTTGGATCATTCCCCGTTCGCGCGCCATCTTGAGGCGCAGCTCGCCCAGCACACGATGGACGACCTTGGATCGATCCGCGGCGAAGCACAGCAGGTCACCCGGGGCGGCGTCCATGCGTTGGATCAAATCGGCTGCGATCGGCGCAACGAACTTGGCGATCCCTGTTTCCAGGGTTTGGTTTTCGCCGACCTTGGTTACCGCCAGCCCCTTAGCGCCGAACCCCTGGGCCCACTGCGCCAGCGCATCGGTCTCTTTGCGGGTCATGGTCGCGCCGCCGGGCACGCGGATCGCCTTGACGATCCCGTCGCCCTTGTCGTGGGACAAGGCGCCTTTGAACACGCCGAAGTCGGTCTTGGCGGCCAGGTCACCGATACCGACCAGCTCCATTTCGAACCGCAGGTCGGGGCGGTCGGACCCGTAGCGTGCGATGGCGTGGACGTAGCTCATGCGCGGGATGGGTGGGACCTCAACACCCAGCACCTCTTGCCACAGCCGCCGCATGAGCCCTTCGATGATCCCGATCACATCGTCTTCATCCACGAAGCTCATCTCCAGGTCGAGCTGGGTGAACTCCGCCTGCCGATCGGCACGGGGGTCTTCGTCGCGGAAACAGCGTGCGATCTGCACGTACCGCTCGACGCCGGCGACCATGAGGATCTGCTTGAACAGCTGCGGGCTCTGTGGCAGGGCGTAGAAGCTGCCGGCCTGCAACCGGCTGGGGACCAAAAAGTCACGCGCACCTTCGGGTGTTGATTTGCACAGGAATGGTGTCTCGACCTCGCAGAAGCCGTGCTCGTCGAAGTAGTCGCGCATCAGCTTGGTCACGCGGTGACGCGTCTGGAGGATCTGCTGCATGCGTGGGCGGCGCAGGTCGATGTAGCGGTGCTTGAGGCGGGTTTCTTCTCCCACGCGGTCGGCATCGTCGGGGGTGAACGGTGGTGTGTGCGCTTTGTTGAGCACTTCGAGATGGGTGGCTTGGACCTCGATCTGCCCGGTGGCTAGCTTCGGGTTAGCCATGCCTTCTTCCCGGGTGACACACTGGCCTTGGACGGCGACGACGTCTTCGTGTCGCAGCTTGTCGGCCAGGGCGTGGGCTTGGGCGTGCTCGGGGTGGAACACCACCTGGGTGACGCCGCCGCGGTCACGCAGGTCGATGAAGATCACCCCGCCGTGGTCGCGGTAGCTGTTGACCCAACCCGTAAGGCAAACGGTCTGGCCGATGTGATCCAACCGTAGGTCGCCACAGCCGTGTGTGCGTGATGCGGGCATCAATCGTTCCCTGCCATGGTTTGGAGGTTGATAAAGGCTTACCATCATACCCGCCCTGCGCACGCGGCTCCATCGCCAAGAGAAGCGGTTAGCAAACGGTGAGCCCCCCTACCCCCTGGGTGTCACAGCCAGCGGTGTCCGTACAGACGGCCATTAAATCGACGGCAAGGTCCAGTAACGGATAAACCCTGGCCTTAGGCCGGCCGATCTGCCAGTAAGCCGGATTGGACGTCTTGCTGAAGGCGGCCCCACCCGGGGCTACCCAGCCAGCGATCGAACCGGCCCGTGCTGCCCAGCAGCAAGCCCAAGCAAGGAGCGTCTGACCATGGAAGAGACTTCTGTAGCCGATCCGGTACAGGAAGCAACACAAGCCGATCCCCCAGCCGCCGCCAAGAAGGATCAGGCTCCGCCTCCGCCTCAGATCGATCCTGAAAAGCTCCAGCGGGTCTTTAGCCGGTACCGGGCGGAGCAGAACCTGGTTTTAGCGATCTGCGGCGGGATTGTGGCGGCGTTGTTTGGGGCGGGGCTGTGGGCGTGGGTCACGGTGCAAACCGGTTATCAGATCGGGTGGATGGCGATTGGTGTGGGGTTCCTCGTGGGCTTCTGCATCCGGTTCTTGGGTAAGGGGATCGACACGGTCTTTGGGATTGCGGGGGCGTTATTGGCGTTATTGGGGTGCTTGCTGGGGAACCTGCTGGCGGTGTGCGGTATCAT
>CBDCXC010000021.1:0-243418 GCA_965223655.1 Phycisphaeraceae bacterium | reverse complement strand
CCAAGAGGGCGACATTTTTGCTACTTGTCACGATAGCCTCCAGCGGGGTAGTGATTGCCCCTTTGTGTTTTGTGGTTTGACAAGCCGAGGGTGTTCCCGCGCCAAACCGATCCTTGCCACGATCAAACGGTTCGCTCACGCACCGTGCCCGTCCTCACGGTTTCCGGGCGTTATGCGTGATTGAGGCCGTTGGGTATGTGTGTTGCTTTGCAATCCACCTTGGCTAGGATCAGCGACATCCTTGCCGACCGGCTGATATCGACCAGTGCGGATCTGATACCCGGGGTGGTATCAATAAATTCAAATCCCAAGAGGTGCCTTAACAAGCCTATTTTTCGGCTCCATACCACGCGGGCTTTGATCGGCACGCGGAGTGTATACCAGTGCAACACCAGCTCGATGGCTCGATCGTGGGGGACGTTCATGATCGACTTGCGGTGCAGCCGCATCCCCGACGCCGAAAGGTCTAGCACCCGGCCAAACTTGCTCACACCGTGGTAGCAATTGAGGAAATCACATTTGAGACGCCCATGACGGCGGGCGTTATCATGGGTGTGATTGGAAACGATCGGGTTTAGGTTCCTGGCGGTTCGCACACCTGCTTATCGTGATCCCAGCGGGGGTGCTTTAGACAACTGGATCCACCGGTTAGATAGGGGGTTTTCGTTGCAAGCTGTTTTTTTAATACGGCTTAAGGCTGATGGATGCCTTGAAACAACCGAATGAAATTCCTCGCAGCGTAGACGGCTAATCGATACCGCCGGTATGCTTGTCATAAGTAGCCCGCTTCTGGGTATCTTTTAGGACGGTATAGGCATCATGGATCTGCTGAAACCGTTCGACCGCGTCGGGGTCGTTGCACACATCGGGGTGGTACTTGCGGGCCAGCACCCGGTAGGCTTGGTGGATCTGCTCAAAGGAGGCGTCGGGCGAGACGTGGAGTATCCCGTAGAGGTCCATGAGGTGGGCTTCGACCCACGCATCGGCTTTTTGTTGATGGCCCTGGCTTTGCTGGTCATGGCCGGGGCCTGATCCGATCGTGTCGCCGCCCAAGGTTTGGCTATCGACGAACCCCAACACGGCCAGCGATTCGATCGCTTTGGCGGTCCGGGGCTTTAGGTTAGAAAACCGTACCCCCACCTCGTAGCTCCGGAAGCTTTTCCGCCGGATCCGAACGATGGTCCCGGTCACCTTCACCTGCTGGCCCCCGGTGGCAATACCCAGGCGGAGGTGCTGGCCGATCTTGACCGGTGGCTTTTCTTTGCTAACGACCTTCATCCCGCCGACAGAGAGGTCTTCTAGCTGACCCAGCGGGCAGGTGATCTGGGTGCCGGTGGTGTGGCGGGGGGCGCGGCGGTGCTCCTGGGGCGGGCCCTGCGTGGGGTTTGATTCGGTGCGTTTAAACCATTTCATCGTCTTTCCCCAAATAAATCTGCGGGTGGGCGTGGGCTGGTGAGGCACCGGTCATGGGTGTTGGCCTGCCTCGGATATAGCCCATTCATGCCCAATGGGTGTACACCCTGCATCGGATTTTCTTATGGGACACTTAATTATGTAGGGGCAGGCCACATCGCCGGTTGATTGTGTACGCATCGCGTATGAAAATCCCGCAGCCCGGACTCGGTTGAGATGGGGATGGGTGCGCGCCCAGGGTGTTCATCCGAGGCGGGCAGGGTGGGCACCCCACCGGGATGGTGCGGATAGGGGGTGCGGGATCGGCACTGGCGGCCCCGCCGCCATTTGGTTACACCACCCAGCGGCGGCGCGTGGGGTAGTTTCAGGATGGGGTAGCTGGGGCACGCTTCGCTTCGCCCCAGGCACCCGGCGGGGTGCCCTTCATGGTCGAGTCTCATACTTCTTCGGGGTATGTCGTTGACCCTATATTTTTTCTACATCCTGACCGGGTAGGCGTCTGGCTTTCATCTTATCTGCCCGACCCATAAACTGCCGAACATGATCCATCCGAGCACTCCCCGCAAACCCAACAGCCCCGCGTCGTGGCGTCAAGCCTTGCACGAGGTCATCTTTGAAGCCGACACACCCGCCGGCAAGTGCTTCGATGTTGCACTGCTTGTGGTGATCTTGCTAAGCATCCTGGTGATTATGCTTGAAAGCGTCCAAGAGATCGACGTGGTTTATCACCGCTATCTGCTTGCAGCCGAGTGGCTATTCACGCTGCTGTTTACCGCGGAATACATCCTAAGGCTGCTGTGTGTGCACCGGCCGGGTCGGTACGCACGCAGCTTCTTTGGCGTGATCGACCTGCTGGCGATCCTGCCGACCTACTTGAGCCTGGTCTTGCCCGGGTCGCAGTCGCTGTTGGTGATCCGCGGGCTGCGCCTGCTGCGGGTCTTCCGTGTGTTTAAGCTGGCACGCTTCCTTTCCGAAGCCGATATCCTGCGGCAGGCGATCTGGGCGAGCCAGGCAAAAATCACCGTCTTCTTGGTCACCGTGCTGATCCTGGTCATCATCATGGGCTCAGCCATGTACCTGATCGAAAGCGGCGCAGACAGCGGCTTCACCTCGATCCCCCAAAGCATGTACTGGGCGATCGTGACGATGACAACCGTGGGGTATGGCGACATCGCACCCGCTACAGCGCTGGGCAAGACCATGGCTGCGGTCATCATGGTCCTGGGCTACTCCATGATCATCGTCCCCACCGGGATTATCTCAGCAGAGATGGTCCAGACCAGCACGAAGCCCGTCACCACCCAGGCCTGCCCAAACTGCCTATCCGAAGGCCACGACGCCGACGCGGTGTATTGCAAAACATGTGGGTACAAGCTGTAAACCTGATCCCACAAGTCACGATCCCGTTGTTTGGGTATACCCATCGGGTATGCGTTTGCCGCGTCGGGATCACCAAAACGCCGAAGATTTCCTTGCCGCGGCCGAACGGGACCCCGTCAACCTGATCGGGATTGGTATATCTCATGACACGGTGCTTGGGATCCGTCACAAGGATCCGCTTTATCGACTCGGCGACGATCAAGGCCTGCCACAACAAGCGGATCAAACGCCACCGCGTCTTCGATAGGATTGAATTGTCCTTTAACCTGTCCGTAGATGTTGAACGTGTCTTTCCCGATCCCTTACGGCCGCGGCTAGTTGAGTGGGTGGTTCAATGTTCAATAAGCCGGCAAAACGATACAATGGCAAAATACCTTCCGGTGTTGGAACGGGGCAGAAGGCGATACGGAGGCGTCAACAACGAGTTGGCCGCAAAGCATCACCGTTCAAAAAAGGAGCCGCCAATAATGGATCTTAAGCTGCGTCAGATTCAATCGGTCGTTGGTTGCTTGGTTTGCACAGCCTTCATCAGCCTCCCCGCCGATGCGATCACAATCCGACACGATGTCACCGAAGCGGACTACTTTAACCTCGCGGCTGAGTTCCCCGCTGTCGGAAGGGTTGACATCGACGGCGTCCCGGTCTGCACCGCGACTCTTGTTTCACCCACCCAGATCCTCACCGCCGCACACTGCTTCGATGACAATGAGGACAACATCAACGATGAGTCCCTGCTTTTCACCGAATTCGTACTGGGCAACGACGCCGGATCCCCCACGCATATCCGTGGCGTCAGCGCGATCCAGATCAATCCATGGGACGGTGAAGACCGATTGGATATGGCCGTCCTCACGCTCTCCACAGCCATCCATGACGTTGCCCCCATGGCCCTCGATAGCCGTTGGGTCATCGGCGAAACCGGAACCACCGTGGGGTTTGGGCTACACGGTGACGGCCTGACGTTCGACGAATTCGCGATCGAAGCAGACGACGACCTGAAACGCGCCGCCCACAACATGATCGATACCATCGACCCGACCTATGGCACGATCGAGACCGATTTCGATCGCCCCGACGGCTCAACCAGTACCTATGGCTCGCCCACCCCGCTGGCCCTGGAGGGCTCGACCGCATCGGGCGATAGCGGCGGGCCGCTGCTGGTCGACTTCGGTGCCGGGCCATCGATCGTCGGTGTGCTAAGCACAGGGTTCAACCCCTTCGATGATGATGGCCGGTACGGCGACATCTCTGTATGGGCACCGATCGATCTGCCTCAAAACATCGCCTTCCTCAACAACAACGGGCTAACCGTCGTCCCAGAACCCACCGCGTGCCTCACGCTGCTGGTGATTGGCGGTGCCCACGTTTTCATCACGCGACGCCGATCTGCGTAAACCAAAGCACGACCAAGACCCCTAGTGCTGCGTCTTGGACTAAACCTCGGGTTGTGTTGGGTGTGTCGCGTTATATCCATCGGGTATGCGTTTGCCGCGTGGGGATCACCAACACGCCCAAGATTCCCCTGCCGCGGGCGAACCGGACCCCGTCAACCCGATCGGGGTTGGTAGACACCGAAAACGGCTTGCGATGTATTGACAGCTGAAAGTTTGCCGCCTACGATGATGCCATTATGAAGACCCTATCGCCTCATCTCAGCCGGCTTTGCTTAGCCCAAGCGCTGCTTGGGCTAGTGCTACAACGGCTGGGGTAGGGCGGCGTGTACATGGTTTTGGTCACTGACCCTGCCCCGAGCGTGCATCGCGGCAGGGTTTTTTTATTGCGGTGATCCAACCCAAGAAAACCGATGGATCAATATCGCGACCCGTTTCTGAAGGAGCCATGATCATGGCCAAGCCAACCCCGATCCGGATCTTCGACACCACGCTGCGCGACGGCGAGCAGTCGCCGGGCGCCACGCTGAATATCCAAGAGAAGCTCGAGATCGCGCGCAACCTCGAAGCGTTGGGTGTCGATGTGATCGAAGCGGGCTTCCCGATCACCAGCGAAGGGGATTTCGAAGCGGTCCGGTCGATCTCCCAGGAGCTGGGGCGTGCCACGGTGGCGGGCTTGGCGCGGTGCGTGCCGCGGGATATCGACCGGGCGGGCGAGGCGCTGCAGCGCGCGGCCAACCCGCGGATCCATGTCTTCTGCGCCACCAGCAAGATCCACCGCACCCACAAGCTACGCATGGGGATCCAGAAGATCATCCAGCTGGCGGTCGAATCGGTCCAGCGGGCACGCGGCTACGTCAACGATGTGGAGTTTAGCCCCGAGGACGCGTCACGCACCGAGCTGAACTACCTGGTGGAGATTACCGGCGCGGTCGTTGACGCGGGGGCGACCACCGTGAACCTGCCCGACACCGTGGGCTACGCGGTGCCACAGGAGTACGGCCGCATCTTCGCGCACCTGCGCCAAGAGCTGCCGGTGCTGGACGAAAAAAAGATCGCCCTGTCGTGCCACTGCCACAACGACCTGGGCCTGGCCGTGGCCAACAGCCTGGCCGCGGTCGAGAACGGCGCACGCCAGATCGAGTGCACGATCAACGGTATCGGCGAGCGCGCGGGCAACGCGGCGTTAGAAGAGATCGTGATGGCGCTGCGCACCCGGGGGGACTACTACAGGTCGTTCTCCACCAAGATCAACACCAAAAAGATCTACCCGCTGTCCAAGATGGTCTCGGCCCTGACCGGGTTGGGGGTCCAACGCAACAAGGCGATCGTGGGCGAAAACGCGTTTGCCCACGAAGCGGGGATCCACCAGGACGGGGTGCTCAAGCAGCGGCAGACGTATGAGATCATCGACCCGCGCGACATCGGCCTGCCCGAGAACAAGCTGGTGCTGGGCAAGCACTCGGGGCGGCACGCGTTCCGCAAACGCGTCAAACTGTTGGGCTACCACCTCGACGACGCGATGCTCCAGTGCGCGTTCGAGGCGTTCAAGGCCCTGGCCGACAAGAAAAAAGAGGTGTACGACGAAGACATCGAGGTGATCCTGGATCAGCAGCTAGACACCCAGCGGCGGCTGTGGGAGCTGGTGCGGCTGCAGGTCAGCAGCGGGACCGACATGGTCGCCACCGCAATGGTCGTGCTGCGCGATTCAGCGGGCACCCAGCAGATGGACGCGGCTACCGGCGACGGGCCCATCGACGCGGTCTATTCCGCGATCCAGCGGATCACCGGGGTCAGCGTCCGGCTTGAGGATTACCAGACCCGCGCGGTTACCGCGGGCAAAGACGCCCAGGGCGAAGCCAGCGTCCAGCTGCGCCACCGCGACCGCGGGGTACGCGGACGCGGGCATTCGACCGACGTGATCGAGGCCGCGGCGCTGGCGTATCTGTCGGCGATCAACCGGATCAAGGCCAGCGATGCCCGGCAGAAAGCACCGAAGAAAAAACGGGCATCGACGAAACGACCCACACGCAAAAGTTGAAGATATACCCATTGGGTACGAGTTTACCGCGTCAGACACACAACAAGATCGAAGATTTACCTGCCACGGACAGCCGTCCCCCCGTAAACTCGATCGGGATTGGTATATACCCATCGGGTATGCGTCTGCCGCGTCGGGATCGCAAAAACGCCCAAGATCTCCCTGCCGCGGGCGAACGGGACCCCGTCAACCTGATCGGGACCGGGTATACCAAGCGTGATCAAGAAAAAACCCCCTGTCAATACAAGGGGTGGTGTAGAGTCAATCAGATGATGAACGAGGCTGTGTGCGTGGGCGTTACGCTCTGGGGCGGCGTGGCAGCAGGACCAGCCCACCACCCAGCGCCAGCAACGCCAGTGTCCCGGGTTCGGGGACGGGAGCGGTGGTCTGGTGATCGATCGTTAGCCCAAACGTTTGCCCCACATTGAGGCTGCCGATATCGATAAATAGATCGAAGCTATCGATCACGCCTATGCCAGACCCCAAGGGGTTGCCAAGCAGGTAGTTGGTGAGTTCGGGGCTATTGAAGTTAACGGTTAAGGTTGTTTGGTCGCCGCTAATCGAGAAGGTGGCTCCGTTGCCGTTGTTGGTTGCGATGTTGTTGATCTCCACCCATGTCACGCCGTTGGCCAGCGTGTACGTCGCGGACGTCCAGCCGCCGACCCCTTCGTTGTTTGCTACGGTGCTAAACCCAATCTCATTGCCGGGTAGATCGGCACGGGTATCAAACTGCCCGGCTTCGATTTGGAAGGTCAGCGCAATAGGCGTATCGGCGCTAAAGAAGGTGTCGAAATCGGCAAGCGAAGGCCCGCCGAAATCCGTGTCAACCGCATTGCCGTTGAGCGTGCTGCCGATGATCTGGGCTGCCTGGGCCAAAGCCCCGTACCCCGTTACGGCAATCACCGCTACCCATAAAGAAATGGCTTTCCGTCTCATTTCATCACTCCGTGTGGCAAAACCCGTGTCTAACCTATCCTATGCAGATCCAAGAGGCATATCTGTTTACACAAAGGTAAGGATTTAGACAGGGGTTAACTCCCACTGCTTTCTACTATCCCACCGATTTTATATGCCTTTATCTTAATGTACACGATTTTTACGATCAAGCAACCCTAAAAAGGTCATTTTCAATGGAAAAAATAGATCTTACTGCTACCTGCGCCGTATTGGGTAAATAGGTCATTGACACGGCCTACGCCAGGGGTCCACTAAGGATTGATACCCCTCGGGTACGGATTTGCCGCGTTGGAGACACAAAAACGCCCCAAATTGCCCTGCCGCGGGCGAACGGGACCCCGTCAACCTGATCGGGACCGGTCTATTTGGGGCATTTTTGTGCCCCCAACGCGGCAGATTCACCGACAAATAGATCACAAAATCATCCACCATAAGATAAAAAGGGTTGACAGCGACCATCTATGGGGTAAAGTATTGAAGACATATTTTTAAAGGAGTGGGTAAGGAGTGGGTATAGACATTTTTTGATTTGCAGGCATTGCCAGAGCATTTAAAGACAGACCACCTATTTTCGTTGTCATCCAAAGCGTGGTGTAAGTCTCTCTGGCCTTGATGATGCCATACAGAATGTAAGCCGTGCCCTATCAATTAATAGCCGGATCCTAACTCATGAGTTAAAGCCCGCAATGAGTGATCTGTCTTTATTTTGAGGTGTAACCGTTTTTGGCTGTGTCTCTAACGAAATCGGGGGGTATCCGATCTGGGTGCATGATGCGTTAGAGGTATTAGGAGTATATGAACGATGGCTAAGCCTATCCGTCAATCTGATCAGCAGCCCAGGGCTCACACCCAAGACGGCCAACCCCTAACCCCGCCAACCCCCGCTCAATCCAATACAGACCCATCGAGGCGGTCCATCCTCAAAGCCGGCCTGATCGGCGTGCCCATGATGATCACCTTCAGCAGCCGTTCGGCGTGGGCCGCGGCATCGGGCAATGCGTCGGGCATGTATGGCGGCGGTGCGGTGGGCGGCGCAGGCACTACCGATACCAGCAGCGGCGATGTCGGCTCGGATTGGGATTGGACGCCCTCCCCGGAATGGAGCATCTCACCAACCTCCCCCTATGGCGACAGCACCGGCAGCCGTATCATCCGCCAAAGCCGCGAAATACGCGGTAACTAGGCAATACCTATCCCTCGCACCGCGGGCTGCTCCAGGCGGTATCACGCAAACGCGCCGACCCGATCGGGACTGAATGATCAATCGTTCTTGATAAAAACCTGGATCGGCTCTCGGATCGGGGATTTTCTGGAAAAGTTTCTAAGCCGCTGCCTGAGTGATGGGGTGACCTCTTGGCCCTTCACGGTGACCAGCATCCCGCTGGTGGTGACGATATCCTGGGCCAGGATCATGTGGTTGTCGAGTTCTGATAGGCGGACCAGCTTCTGCTGGAGCGCGGTGTCCTCTTGATCAACGCCCGCTTCTTGCAGGGCCTCGATCAGTTGTGGGTCGTACCAACCGGATCGTGTCTTGAGTTCGCGCACCGCTTCGATGCTTGATCGGCCGCTGGATAGGAGCGTGTCGAAATCAAGCGACAGCTTCAAGATCCGTGCACCGAGGGGCAGGTCTTGCCCCTGTATGGGGTCGTCGTGAGGCGGGCCGGTGCCATCGAAACGCTTCTCCTGGTACGCGATACACCTGGCGATCTCCTCTAGGCGGGGGATGTTCTCGACCAGCCCGCGGCCGACCGCGGGGTGGGCATCAACCATCTGCGTTTCTTCCTCGGTGAGTTGGTTGCCGTGGTAGACCTTGTCGACCGTCTCCTGGGGAAGGGTGACACACCCGATTTGGGAGAGCATCGCGGCGATCTCATACTGCCACGCGTGTTCTGTTTTTAAGGCCGGTCCGATCTTACGGACCAACGCCTGGACACGGGTGGCGCGTCCGAAGGCCGCGGGGCTGACCAGGGCAAGCACATCGCTAAGCATTTTGACGCTTCCCCGTAGTGTTTTTTCCAAAAGCTCTCGCTCTGCATGGACCAGCCGGTACTGGCGGAGGCCGTCCTGGAAAACCTGGGTCAGGTCCTCGCGCGAGCAGGGTTTGTTGAGGAACCGGAAGATCTGCCCCTTGTTGATCGCTTCGATCGCCGTCTGCTGGTCGGCGTTGCCGGTGAGCATGATCCGGACGGTGTTGGGGGCTTTTTGTTTGACCGCGGTCAGCAGCTGGACGCCATCCATCTCCGGCATGCGCATATCCGACACGACAATGGCATAGGGGCCCTGGTCGATTAGCATTTTGAGCGCCGCGGGGGCGCCCAATGCCGTATCAATCGCAAACTGCTTGCGGAGTTGGCGCTTGATGGAGTCTAGGACGTTCTGTTCGTCATCGACACACAGGATCTTCGCGGTCATGCTGCGTCATTTTCTTTCTGGGGCCCAAGGCAGATATCACGCCACTGCGGCAGGCGATCGATCATGCCAATGCGTGTGAGATACTCCTCGTCGATCTGATTGGCCTGATCACGCCCCCTGTCGGCCTCAGACTCATGGGCCAACACATTGGCCACGTGCACGGCCGTGAGGAGCGTAAACGCTTGGCCTTCAAAATGGCCGGGTTCATGGTGGAACGCCACAGCCTCGACGATGGTGCTTGGCAGGCCCCACAGCCCCAAGAGGTAGGCCCCCACCTCGGCATGAGAGGCGTCTAGGACCTCACACTCGGCCTGCCAGTCCGATGCACCGGTTTGAACGGTGATATCTAGGATCTTTCGGTATGCATCCGGTAGGTATTGAACAAACACCAGCTTCCCGACATCGTGCAGCAGCCCCGCCACAACCGCTTCGCCTTCGATGTTTTTGTCGTCAACGGCGGCGTTGGTAATCAGGCTGGCGTACCGGGCGGTGACCAGGCTGTGGTCCCATTGAGCGGTCATCGAGAACCCCCTGAACTGATGATCGGAGAATTCTTGAAAGAGGTGGGTGGCCAGGATGAGGGATTTGAGTGTGTCGATCCCCAACAGCCGAGCCGCTTCGACGGGGTCGCTGATTTTCCGGGGCAACCCAAAGAACGCGGAGTTGGTCAGCTGGAGCACGCGGGCGGTCATCGACGTGTCTTGTGCGACAATCTCACCCACCTGGTTGATCGAGGCATCGGGGTGGCTGAGTTCCTCGATGACTTTTTGGTAGAGCACCGGGACGCTAGGCAGCGTGCTGATCTGCGAGACGATCCGCTGGAGGCTTGGGTTGGCAAACAGGTCCTGGACCGCGCAGGCCCGCTGCACCGCGGCTTGAACCGCCTCATGCTCACACGGCTTGGCGATGAATTGGTGCGCCACGCCGGTCGATCGAATAGTCATCTCTCTGTCGGTATACCCCGAAAGGATGATCCGTGCCATCTGGGGGTATCGCCGCTTCACCTCGGTCAGCAACGCCGCCCCGTCCATCTCCGGCATACGCATGTCGGATACGATCACATTGAACGGGTGATCGGCCATTAAATCGAGCGCCTCTTTCCCGCTGCCAGCGAAATGCATCTCCCATTGGCCACGCATCGAACGCATGGTCCTGCGGATACTCTGAAGCACATTGGGCTCGTCATCGACAAATAGGATCTGTCTTTTCTTCATCGATCATCTCTTTATCGATTTCAATCTAGAGCAGCGTAACGGTTTCGGCTCCTGCCCGGCGGGGTGAACGGCTTAACCCGGGGCCCTTGAGGCGTTACCTTTGGTCGGTGTCACGGGGTTTTGAGTCCTCCAATGGGATGGAGATGATGAACGTTGTCCCACGCCCAACCGTGCTCTCGCATTGGAGCTTCCCGCCTAATTTTTCAACAATAAAACGATGGGCAAGGGCCAACCCCTGCCCCGTCCCCTTGCCAACTTCTTTGGTGGTAAAGAACGGATCGAAGATCTTGCTAAGGGCCTGCTCAGGGATCCCCGGGCCTGTATCGCTGATCCGTATCTGGGCGTAACGGCCTACCACCGCGGTGCTGATTGTGATCTGTCCTTTCTGCCCGTCCTTGGCCGCCTCGTCGATCGCCTGGGCGGCGTTCACAATCATGTTCAGTATGACCTGGTTAAACTCGCCCGGGAAGCAGGGCACCAGCGGCAGGTCGTCGCTGAAATCCTTGACCATCTCTGAGATGTACTTCCACTCATTGCTCGATACCGTGATGGTGCTGTCGATCGCCTTATTCAGATCGATCATCGCCTTCTCCTGCCCCCCGGGGTGGGAGAACTCTTTCATCGACTGGACGATGGTCGCCACACGCTCAACACCCTCTAGTGTCTGATCGATGGCCTTGGGGATCTCTTGGGTGAGATACTCGATGTCGGCTTTGTCGATCTCAGTCTCAACCCGCTCAACCAAATCGGGCAGAACCCCCTTCTCGCGGCAATGCTCCATTAATGTTTGATAGCTGCTGAGTACGCCTTGTAGATCATGAAAGGAATCCTGTAAAAACCGGGTGTTGTTCCCGACAAACAGCGTCGGGGTGTTGATCTCGTGGGCCACCCCGGCCGCCAGCTGCCCGATCGATTCGAGTTTCTGGGCCTGCTGGAGCTGCTGCTGAAGCGCTTGCTGATCGGTCACATCATCGCCAACCAATAAATAGCCGGAGATGGTGTAACCGTCAGACCGGACCGGGTTCACGGTGTAGCTGATCGTTTGAGCCTTGGCCCCCGTATCGCCCAGCACGGTGCTTTCGACCTTCATGGGCTTGTTGTGGAGGATGCAGTCCTTGATCGTTTGGTCATACTGGCCCCACTCCCAGGCGATCGGGCAGTCTCGGAAAAACCGCCCTAACACGTCCTGAGCGGGGATCTGGAAGACCACTTCGGCGGTGTGGTTCCAGCGGCTAACCCGTTCTTCGAGGTCTAGCCCGATCACGATCAGCGGGATCGATTTCACCATGTCATCGATCTCTTGGTGCATCTTGCGGATCTGCTCTTCATCGTCTTGCCGCCACTCGATCTCTTGGTTCATCCGCGTTAGCACACCGTTGTACTGCGACGCGATCTGGCCGATCTCGGTATGGGGTTCGACGTGGACGTCTTGAGAGAAATCACCTGTTTCCCGCTGATGGTTCATGCTGCGAAGCAGGTCGAGGGTCTCCGAACTCGCCCCGTGTTCGGCGATATTAAGCCCGATCATTTCTGTTTCGGGGTCCACCCGGAATGGCCACCGGCGGTTGATCAGCCACAGGATGGGTAGCGTCACCCCAAAGGACCATAGGAAGCAGACCCCGACCCCCATCGCCTGAACCCACAGCTGCTCCCACCGCCCCAACCCGGTCCCCCATTGTTGGGGATCGCTCAATAACGCCACGGCCAGTGTCCCCCAAGCCCCGGCAAAAGCATGGGCGGGGATCACACGGATCGCATCATCGATTTTGAGTTTCTCTAACCAGCGTGTGGCCATAAAACACACACCCGAAGCCGTCATCCCGATACAGACTGCCCCAAACAACGAGACCAGGTGGCACCCCGCGGTAATCCCCACCAAGCCCGCAATCACGCCGTTCATCAGCGGTTCGATGCACCAACGCCGGTGAATCAACCAAGTTAACGCCAACACAAACACGCCGCCGCTGGCCGCGGAAAGCGTGGTGTTGACCGCGATGCCAGGTATCGCATCGGTCACCCTCAGCGTGCTGCCGCTGTTAAACCCCAGCCAACCAAACCACAAGATCAGCACCCCCAGCACCGCCAGCGGCAGGTTGTGGCCGTGGATGGGCGAAGCATCCTCACGGAACCGGCCAAGGCGGGGCCCCAGAATTATCACCCCCGCTAACGCCACCCAACCCCCCGTAGAGTGAACCACCGTGGAACCGGCAAAATCAATAAACCCGCGCCGCTGCAGCCACCCTTCACCCATCCCTTCCAAAACCCCACCCCAGGCCCAATGGCCAAACACCGGATAAACCAAACAAGAGATCAGCATGCACACCACAAAGTACCCCGTAAAACGCATGCGCTCAGCAACGGCCCCCGATACAATGGTCGTGGCCGTGCCGCAAAAAACAAGCTGAAACATGAAAAAAGACAACAGCCAAGGGTCGTCGTTGTGGTTAAACGCAAAATGGGTTGTGCCTAGGAATCCCGCGTAGCTAGACCCAAACATCACCCCAAACCCGACTAACCAAAACAACCACGCCGACAAACAAAAATCAACGAGGTTCTTGATCGCGACATTGATGCTGTTTTTTGAGCGGATCAAACCACTCTCCAAACAACAAAAACCGCCTTGCATCAACAATACAAGCGCAGCGCAGACCAACAGCAGCGCAATATCTTGAGGTTTATCAATGGGTGTAGCCATAAGCATACCCCACAATGGGCACAAAAGGAGGACGGATACGCCTATGCACGTGTTTTGACCGTGTCGAAATCACCTAACTTCTGAAATACACACCGCTGTGTACAAAAGGCCTAGAACCTATCCGTAAACCTCGAATTCGAGTGATCGTTTGTTTGTCAACGCCTCTATTCATCGATGTAAAACCCAATTTCTGAGAGCAGAATAGATCTCGCCACAGGTTTACGGATAGGTTCTAGGCCTTGATTGGCTAAGGTTTGGTATAAACACCCAATCTTAATTCCAGATTTTTTAACCTCCGATCACACACACCACGATATAGAAGCCCTGAGGTCAACAGGTAGCCGCTAAGCCTGCAAGGGTCCCCAAATCGATCCGCTCAGCTAGAAATAAGATCGTCTGATTGATTCCAAGAACTTAGCGAAAAAAACTTAGAATCAAGAACAGATCACATTGAAGATCGAAGTGTAGGTGCTATGCCCAACGAGCCCTAAAGCAGGATACTTCATTCCTTTAGACGACCCTGCCAATAACGGCACCACGCCCGCGGCAACCCCATGGGCGTCTTGTCCGCGGGTGGGTCCGGCTTTCCAAAGTGCCCTGGATCCGACGGCTCAATCGATCCGACACACACCCCCTAGCTGCCGGATCAGCAGCGTGTTGGTCACGCCTGGGATCCCGATCGGCTCGCCCGCGACCAAAACAACCTGATCGCCTTCTTGGGCCCACCCGCGCTCGAGGATCACCGGGCCGATCTTGGTTGCAAAGTCTTCGAGGTTCATGGGGCGATCCATTAAGACCGGGATCACACCGTACAGCAGCGTCATCCGCCGCAGCACGGTGGGGTCGCAGCTGGCGGCGATGATGGGGATCCGTGGTCGGTTCTGAGACAGGTACCGCGCCCCCCCGCCCTGCTGGGACCACACACCCATCAGGTTGGCGCCCAAGTCGCGCACCACCACATTCACCCCGTGCGCCAGCGCAGCGGTGCGGTACCGGCTGGCCTGGAGCTTGGCGGGCGGGCGGGCTGGCTGGTGGGTGTTGGCGGCCATGTCTTTTTCGGTGGCCTGGGCGATCCACCCCATCATGCGCACCGCCTGGACGGGGTATTGGCCCACCGCGGTCTCCCCGCTGAGCATGACCGCGTCGGCGCCGTCGTAGATGGCGTTGGCCACGTCGCTGACCTCGGCTCGCGTGGGGTTGGGCGCCTGGATCATGCTCTGGAGCATCTGGGTGGCGACGATCACCGGCTTGCCGTAGTCGTGCGCCATCGCGATGATCCGCTTCTGGATCAGCGGGACCGCAGCCAGGTCCATCTCCACCCCCAGGTCACCACGCGCGACCATCAGGGCGTCGGTGGCCTGCACGATGTTCTCAAGGTCGTCCAAGGCCTGGGGTTTCTCGATCTTGGCCACGATGGGGGGACGCAACACGGTGGCTGGTGTGGCTTGGGCGATGTGGTGTTTGAGCGCGTGGATATCTTCAGCCCGCCGCACAAAGCTCAACGCCAGGTAATCCACCCCGTGCCCTAACGCCCAATCGACACACCGCCAATCGTGTGCCGTCAGCGAGGGTACCGCGATCTCGGAATCGGGTAGGTTGATCCCTTTGGAGCTGGTCACCTTCCCGCCGATCGTGACGTGGCAGATCAAGCGCTGATCGTCACCCTCACCCTGCTTGTCGGCGACCAGCATCCGGATTGCCCCGTCATCGATCAGCAACCGGTGGCCAACCTGCACCTCTTGGATCAACGCGGGGTAGGTGGTCGAGAACGTTGGGGGTTGATCGCTTTGGGCTTCTGCGCCGGCGATGATTGGCTGGTGTTGGAACTGGACCTGGGTGCCCGCCCGCAGCACCAGCCCGCCCTCGCGGACCTTCCCGACGCGGATCTTGGGGCCCGATAGGTCACCCAGGGCACCCACGGGGATGCCGGTTTGCTGCGACGCCTGGCGGATCGCATCCAACGACCGCTTGAAGCCCTCGAACGCGCCGTGTGAAAAGTTGATGCGGAAGACCCGGGCGCCCTCCTCGATCAGCTCTGCGAGCACCCCCGGATCGGCGCACGCCGGGCCTACGGTCGCCACGATCTTCGTCAGGAGAAACTGTGGGCGCTGGGGCATGGCTTAACTTAAAAAAAGTGATCCAAGCACCACTGGACCCACGCCGCGGGGTCGAGGTTGTATGCGGGGTCGATCAAACCGGCGCGATGCACCGCGTAGAGCCCTCCGATCATCACCGCCACGACCAACACCACGAGCGCTAGGCGTGACAGCACGCCACGCTTAGGCTTGGCCTGCTCGTCGCTGCCTGCTGCCTGGCTACCCGACGCTTCAATCTGACGGCGGGTACGGTCCACAAAGGCCTGATCAAGGTTGTATGGCACCTCGCTGGTGAAGGGCAGCTTGCTGGGCATGACACGGATGCAATGCAGCTGAGCGCCAACCTGTTCGCCCAAGATCATATCGACCCACGATTCGCCTAGCGGGAGGATCGCCAAAGCCGGTATGGCGCTGCCCTGAAGCTGGCCAATCAGGAACTGGCTCCACAACAGCAAGCCATCGGTGGGCGATTGGGTGCACAGCGGCGTGCGGATATGCTTGGATCGGGCGGCGGGGGTTTTTCGGTTGCGATGGCTTTCCACCTCACGGTCGACCTGGTAGAGGATACGCATCAAGCCTTCTTGATCCTGGCCCATCTCCGGGCGACGCGCCAGCCTGGCCAGCAGGTTGGCGGGTATGCCCCACTGGGTATTGGCTGGATCCCGCTGCTGGGCCACACGGTGCATCTGTCTCTGAGCCGAATCGATCAGCGACACGACCTGGTCAGCCGTTGTGGCCGCCACACACTGCGTCTCAAGCTGCTCGAACCGTGGTATCAGCTCGCGGACCGCCCACCCCAGCGGCAAACCGCGGCACTGGGCGCAGACGACCATCGGGTAGCGTTTACGCCCCTTCCCGTCTTGGGACGACCACATCCGCCCCACCACGATGTCCTCTTCGATCCGCCACAGGAACAGGTGCTTAAAAACATCCAGGCGTTGATCGGGGGCCAGATCGTCCCAGGTGCCCGCGTCGATGTTGCGACCGATCCCCTCAACATACAGCTCGCGCTTGACGTCGATCAGACGCTGGGTCATGTCACCCAGGTCGGTGATGTGATCGTCCCACCCCGGGTGCTTGCCGAACGCGGCTAGCGAGATCTCGCCGGGGGGCACCCGGCGCGGGGAGGTCGATTTAAAGATATTTAGGACCGGTACGATCGCGGGTTCTCCTAAGAGACACCAACAAGGGTTTAGTGCTTATAAGCCTTTGGCCAGCTGGCTTGGGTCGGCCACTGGTCGATCGCGGGCAGTGGCTTGTTGAATTTTAAATTCACCCACCAGAAATAGTGGTGGCCGTCACGGCCCGGGATGATGAACGCGACCTTCCACGCCTGGCGGTCGGCCTCGGGCTTGGCGTCGCCCTGGTGGAGCTGGGTGAGCACCCCCCAAGGCGCATGAGCAGGCAGCTCGGTGCCCTTCACCGCCAAGTCATCGGAGTGTTCGTAGAACTTAAAGGTCAGCCGCGGCCCTGGGATCTGGATGCTGGGCGGTTCGCCCTGGATGACACGGTCGGTCTGGAGCCGGGGGGTGATCAGCCGATCGCCTTGGTAGATCTCAAAATACCGGTATAGGTCGCTGCCGCGCCGAAGCGAGCTGCCGCGCAGGCCGCTGGGCCACTGGGGCCGCTCGGTGAGCTGCTCCTTATGCGGCAAGACCACGATATCACACTTCAGGGGTGTGTCAGACCGCAGCGCATCACAGACCGCGCTGACCCGTTCGAACCAGCCCTCATGGTGCCCGACGACCAGCGTGTGGGCGCTGCTGATCAGGCTTTGTTGCTCCTCTTTGGTTTTGCGGAACAGATCCAGCCCACCGCCCGGCGCGGTCGGCGGGGTCGTGGCCACACCCTTGACCCGGTCCACCAGCTGGATCGCCCGCTGGAGCTTGTCGGTTTCGAGCTGGGGCGACAAGCCCGGTGTCAGGCAAAGCGGGAAGGCTTTGTACTGGGCGATCAGCTCTTGGATGGCCTTCACGCCGTCACGGTAAACCGTGTCGGCGTGCTGGTAGATCTTAAACTGGATTTCATACTGCCGCTCCTGGATGCGTGGCACCTTCGCCAGCAGCAGACGCGCCCGCTTGGGCAGCTGCTGCTCGAGTTGGGCCAGGTGTGTTTCTGCGGTGTTGATTAAGATCTCCCGGCTGCCTGTGAGCTGGCTGCGGACGTTGGCTAGGTGGATCCGGGTTTGATCTTCCATATCGGTGCGTTCTTTTTCATCCATCGCTTTGATCAACCGGTCATAGGCAGGCAACGCGCTGCTATCGATCACCCGGTCCCGTGCTTGGGCGCAGAGCTGATCGACGGGTTGATCGATCTGGTCGCCCAGGGCTTCCCGAGCCTGCTTAATTTTTTCCTTGCCTTTCTTGATCAAGTCGATCCCATTCTGCCATTCCTTGATCAAGGTCGGCATCCCCAGCGCCGCGATTTCGAGATCCAAGTCGTTGCCCAGCTGCCGGAGGATCTCCTGGCCCTGGATAAACTGGCCCAACCCTTCATTGAGGTTGACCAGGTAGGTGAGCAGGTTATCGGCTTTGCCTTCAACCTGCCGCATCCAGCTGCCCATAAACGCGGCGGCCCCCTTTTCGACCGCTTCTTGAGTCGCTTGGGGGTTGCTAGCCAACAGCGGCGGGGGCCAATCCTGGCCGCCGCTGCGCTTTGAATAGATCCAGTGCATCGCACCCTGGATCGACGCGTCGTCGGCCTTGTATTGGGCGTAGACCGTCTCACCCCGTTTCGGTTCCACCAGCACGTAACGGAATAGCGCATCGATATCGAGGTCTTCGGGGGCGTCCCCGCCGCCGATCGATCCGATCAACGAAGGCTGGCTGTTCGCCATCACCTCGGCTTGGATCAGCTGCGCCATGGCCTCGGTGGCTTGAGGCGACCAATCTTCTTTAGTTGCCCTGGCCATCTTGCTCCTGGCCGCGTCGAACAGCGGCTGGAAGTAACCGGTCTCAAACAGCACACCCATCGCTTTGCGGCGGCTAGCGTCGAACGAGTCGGTCATGATCCAGCTAAACCACCGCAGCGGCTGGAAGACCCAGGGGATCGAGATCTCTTCTTCTACGGTGACCTGCAGCTCAACGGGGAATTGCCCCAGGGTTGTATTGGATTGGCTACCCAGGTTAATCTGGGATGCGCCGCTGTAATCGTATGGGCTGCCGGGGTATTGCTGGGTCACGATCGGCTTGTCGTTGCCCGCCGGGCCTACGAATTGCTTCTGGATCGAAGACCACGTGGCCAGCTGGTCACCGATGCTCTGCTTCAGCTGGTGGTGGCCAAAGATGGTCAGCAGCACCAGCAGCACCAGGCTTCCTAGCCCGGTGCCCAGGATCGCCCCTTTGCGTTGGCGCTGCAGCTGGAGGGTATTGGTGGCGCGTGTCACCAGCCCCTTCTCTTTGAACACCTTGTCGACGAATAGGTGCTTCAAGAAATTGGACCGCTCACGCTCCCACACCCGGCCTTCGGGGAGGCTGTCGACATCGACACCCAGCACCTCGGCCAGGTCCGCGTCCAACGCCGAGCCCTCGCGCATCGCGGAGGTAAAATAGATCCCGCGCAAGAACAGCGGCTTGGCCGACCACGTGCCGGCGACAAAGATCTTTTCCAGATACTCTTTGAGCCGCGGCCCCAGCCTCATCAACGCTTCTGGGAACGCGAATAACGCATCGACCTGATCGGTCCGCCGACCGTCGGGCGCTTCGGTGTGGACCGGGTCCATCAGCAGGCGCATGCGCCGACGCAGCAGCCGCTGCTTGACCACCGCCAGGTGCTGATCGACGTCTGCGGGGTCAAACGGTTCATCCAGCGGTGCGGGGTTGGACCACCCCAAGGCTTGGTGTTGGAGGTTGGGGTCGATCAGGTCGTCGAAGAACTCACGGAACCCGTTGATCAGGTCGCACTTGGTGATCATCACAAACACCGGGAACCGCACGCCAAGCACACGCTGGATGTTGTCTAGCTGCTGGGCGATCTTGCTGCCCTTGCGTTCCAGGTCGTTGGCGGTGTCCTTGATCAGGCTCTCGGCGGAGATCGTCAGCAGCATCCCGTTGATCGGGCAGTTGGGCCGGTTCTTGCGCAGCAGCTTCAGGAACTCGCTCCATTCACTGGTTACCCCGGGCTGGATCTCTTCAAACATCAGCCGCCCGGCGGTATCCAGGATCACCGCGTGGTTGGTGAACCACCAGTTCATATTGAGTGTGCCGCCCGTGCCCTGCAGCTCGTCTTGAAGCCCCGGTGGGAACCCCACGGTCGAGTGGCGGATCGCCTCGGTTTTGCCCGAGCCCGGTTCACCCACCAGGACGTACCAAGGCAGGCTGTAGATGTTTTTCCCCGAAGCGCGGAATTGTTCCAAGCCCTCTTCAAACTGGCGGTTCAGGTCATCGATGCGCGCCACGCTGGCCGGGTCGCTGATCCCGTGGGGCGTTGACGCGCTGTTGCTGCGCAGCCCCTGCTCCATCGGCGCCGCCCGGCGTTTGCGCTGCCACGATAGGTAATAACCGTACCCCAACAGGAACGCCGCGACAAAAACCAGCCCAATAAAGATAATCCAGAAATAGGCCGGCAGGATCATGTACACCAGTATCAGCAGCGACCCGCCGCCCAGCACACCCGCGGCGATCTTCATCGACAGCGGCAGCTCGATAAACACCTTGATGGGGTTAGCATTCATAAAAATTCCCGTTCCGCGGCTTGCTTATGAGCCCGGCGGTGCGTCATCGGTCGATCTTATCTCGATGATTTTATTGAGGGACTGGGTCAGGTCCGACGTGCCCTGATAATACAAGAACGTGTTGCCCACCAGCAGCACAACGGCCAAGATCAGCGACGCGATCACGATCCCCACCAGGCTGGTACCCGGTGGCTCGATCAGGTCGTCGGTGTTCACGTACAGCTCCGACTCGGGGATGATGGGCAACCGGTCATCGGTATCGAACGACCCGCGTAGCCGACCGGCACACTCCATCATCTTGCGGCGGAGGTACTCGGGCTGACCGGTATAAAAACCGGTGAACCCCAAGCCGATGAAGGTGTAGTACACCGCCAGCCGCTGGTCGGCCTGATCGCCACGCTCGGCTAGTGTTTCCTCAAGCAGGTCCCAGAAGTTCTCATCGCCGGCCAATTCGTTGTACCGCTGCTCAGCCAAGTCCTCCCATTGGGAGGCAAACGAGAGGCTGCTGGATCGGATCATAAAGTCGACAAAGAACGCCATCGCCACCTCGATCTTGCCCTTGTCTTTGTCTATCTGGTTGGACAAGACCGGGTCGGCTGAAGCCTTGGCAAGGATTTCATCAAACAGCGCATCGATGTCCGACCGGACCTGGGTGAGCACAAACTGCCCACCCTTGCGGGCCGATCGGTTCAGCCGGCAGACGTACTGCGACAGGGGTTCGATCAATTCCAAGAGCGTCATCCGCTGTCGCCTCCGCTGGGGATCGTCATATAGATCTTGACGTCATAGTCGGCGCCCTCGATCCCGGGCCAGGTGATCCCCACCTCTCTTTCCTGGGTAATCAGGTCCCACATGCGCTGGCTTTCGGACCGCACCAACCGGAAGTAATGCAGCGTCGCTGACGCGGGCAGCTCAAGCGGGGGGTGGCGTTCCTCGACCAGCTTGATCCCACGGATGCGCACCTTGATCTTGGACTTGGCCATCAGCTTGAACTGATCCCCGTCTTCCACCAGCTGCGCCAGCACACGGGGGTCTTGCTTGGTGTCGATCCCCAGGTAGTAGGCGTTGGGCCGGTTGATGTGGTCATCGGTTAAGGACGCCACCAGGGCGACGATGTTGTCCACCTCGCCTTTAACCAGCGCCACCTTATCAAAGCTTGGAGCCACCGCGCCACGCAGCAGGTCGCGGACCTTCAATGAGATCTCATTGAAGACGACGGCTGGGTTGTCGTGGTCGTAACCACCGACCTCAAACGGATCCCGATCGGGCTGCAGAGCCGCCAGCTCACCCAGCAACTCCCGCAGCTCCAGGTACATCGCAAACGGGCTGACCCCGGGTGCATGGACCAGCGAAGGCAGCCGCGCGCTGAAGCGGTTGAGTGTACGCAGGCGCAGCATCTGCTCGAATTGCACGCCGCGCATCACATCGATGCTAAACCCACCACGGGTAATTTGTGCCACTAATTCCTTGCGGCTGGCGTCGACCTGAAACGCCAGGTCACGCACCATATCGCGCAGCGTGGGTGAGCCGCCCAAGACCAAGCACGGGGGGATAAACTTGGGGTCCTGCGCGGGCATCCCCACGTCCTCACCCGTGGCGTGGGTGACCCGCAGCAGGGGCAGCACCTCGATATCGGCCTGGTCGGCGTCTTCGAAGATCAGCCTGGCGTTGACCCGGCGGATCTGCATCGGCTGGGTGTTTTCGCCCGTGTTCTCGTCGGACCGCTCGACCTCCGACACGCGGTAGATCCGCTTGACCTGCCAATCGTCCTCGCTGGCGTGCTCGATGGTGTTGCCCCGGGTGGCGTACCACAGCGGCACCGCCAGGCAGACCGTAAACCCGCCGCTGGCGCCGCTGAACCGGCGTTTGATGTCCAACGCCGGCAGGTCCGCGTTCTCGGGGAAGCTGACCTCCAGCCCGCTGGGCATGATCACCCGCAGCCGATCGAACCGCACCAGCATGTTCTCTAGCGCATCGCCCGACAGGCTGGCTTCGATCACCCCGTAGGGGTACGACCACGCCAGCCGTCGCTCGACCCCGGCCTGTGTGATCAGCTGGCGTTGGAGGTGCTGGAAGTGGTGGGGCTGGATGAACAACCCCTCGTGCCAGTGCACCTGCGCAAGCGAAGCGCCCTGGGATGATGCGGAGTTTGCTGCGTCGGCCTGGTCGGGGGCCGGTGCCTCGGTGGTTTTTTCAGCCACGTTGATCCCTTCCGACAAAGCCGCGTATCATAACAAGCCACCGGGGGTACTTCGAGCCGATGGACCGTATCGATCGGAACGTGGAGGCAGTGAAAGCCCAAGGATCGCCGTTGTTGCGGCTGTTCGTCCACATGTTTTTTCAGTCTTAGCGGGCCAATCCGGGCAGCGATTTCACAAAGTCAGCGATGATCTGCTTGATCTGGATGTCGATCGCGGCGGGGTCATCGATGGCCTGGAATAATTTTTCGTAGTGCTTCCAGCACAACACCTCCTCCGACGTCCAGATGCTTTTGTCCCTTGCGACCGCGGCCTTGATATCCGCTGGTGCAAATCGGGCCAGGTGCTGCTGGGCGAACTGCCGGCCGACTTGGCCGATCGCCGACAGCAACGCGGCCACCAGGTGACGCAGGTGCTCCACGTCACGGCTAAGCGAGACGTCCGAATCGCCGCGGGAAAACCGGGTCATCGTCGATTGGAGGTTGCCGTTATTGCCTCGCTTGGACCTGGTATCGATCTGCTTCCAGATCTGCCAAGTCAGGTGATCCAGGCTCTGGGCAAAGATCACCAGCTGGGTCGCCAACTCGACAACCCGCGCGGGTTGGATGGTGTCGTCTTGGGTCAGCTTGAGCTTGGCTTTGAGCTCATCGACCAGCCGCTGCGGGCAGCCCAATTCTCCTGCAGCGGTCAGGCCCGCTTGGCTTAGCTGAATGATCAGCTGCTGTTTCTGGTCCTCGGGCTGGTCTTTGGCCAACGCGATCAGCCGCTCGAGCACAAAACTTACGTCGTTCCATTCTTCTTGGTCACGCTTCGACTGGCCGGCGTCGGCTTGGGACGGGGCATCCGGGACCACCATGCTCGCGTCCCACGTTGGGAAATGTTCCTTCAACGCATCTAAGAATGCATCGCGTTGCTCGGGCAAGATCTGGCTTAGCGTTTCTTTGATCTCATCGGAGAGATACTGCTCGCGCGTCTTGGCCTGATCGTCGGCGAAGTCGGCTTGGATCTGACGCAGCCGGTTTGCGGTTTGGGCAACCCGCTGAGCCAGCTCTTTAGGCATATCAGGCATTGTGAGGTATCCCGTGAAATCCACCCAACCGGCTATCTTACGACAATGTATGGCGTTGTTTCAACCGCTACGGCTTCTCGTAACCGCTGTGATCGGGCGGATAGAGCCCGGCCCACCCGTGGGGAGACAATCCGTTGGGTTTTGGTGTCCCAACACGGCGTGGGGTGGGGGTGGTCCTCCATGGCAACTGGCCGATCTGGAGTGGTCGTGTGGGTTGTGACGCCTTGGTTATACCCGCCGGCCATAACAACTTTTCTTTGACCCTTAACCCCCCCCGACATCCCCACGATAACGCTCCTAAATGGGTTTCTAGACAAAAACCCTCGGCGACAGGCATGACGCCAAGCATCGACAACCCACGACCCACAATGGAGGGCGCCTCACGATGATGCCAACCCACAAACAATCAACCGCAACCCGTTTCGGGCTGATGGCTATAGCGGGCCTGTTGGCTGTCTTCATCGGCGGTTGCCAATCTACCGGTCACGACCAGGCGGGTTGGTCCCATACAGCAAACACACCCCCGTTCAACGCGCCCTTGGCCGGGGGCCAGCCGTTGGCAGCCGCCGACGGATTGGGCATGATCGTTTTCGGGAACCCCTCGGCGGTCGCCGAGCCCAAGCTACCCAAGAACTGGTTCCTCGCCGACGCAGCCAACCCGCAATAAAAAGCGGCCCTGTTACCGCAAACTCATCCGGGACAGATCCGGCCAATTACCCCGCTGGCTTTGTCCAGGCCTGATCGTTACCCCCGTACGGTCACTGTGGGCGATTGTCTAAGGCTGTCGCCGCGGTCAGGTACCCCTGACGGTTGAGCAGGGCCTGCACCTTGGATTTCAGTGACTGACGCGGTGCGGAGAATACCAGCCGCATCCCCACATCGGAATAGGCCCGGCTTCGGATGCCTGGGCTGCTTGGGAGTGTTTGAGGTTGGTCGACCGGGACGCTGGGCGGCGATTGGGCCGAACCCCCGATGACACGCATATCGCCGGGGCCGATGACCGCTTGAATAGCCGCCTTAACGCCATCGGCACCAAGCCGATCGACCTCAAGCCCATGAAGTTTTTCGGGCTGCTCAAAAAGAAACTCCGCCACGTTCCCGATGAGGCGGTGGAACCGCGGTGGCGCATCGGCGTGATTGGGCCTTACCGAATCAAACCACAGCACGCCATCGTCGTACTCCCAGATGCTTTCTCCCCCGGCCTGAGACCATAAGCTGCCCGCGGTCGGGGGCTTGATCCGTACGCCTTGAGCGATCAGCGGCTGGGTGTGTTGCTGTTGCATGCGCCACTGTTGGTCACGGAGGTTCGGCCGCCGATCCCGGACGTATTGTTCAATGCCGACCCCACCCAGCTGGGTATCCAGCGCCGCGCGCCACTCGCCGGGCGTCGGCAGCCGACACCCAAACAGCCTCGCGATGTAGACCGCGGCTTCGGGTGTGGTGTACTGCATGGGGTGGTGTTCGCTGGGGCCGGTGGGGGGCTGGGCCTGCGGGGCGTAATCGGGGATGTTGCCGTTGTCGGATTTCAAGCGTGTGTCGGTCGGCATCCACAGTGGGCGATTCTTGTGCTTATTGACCTTCAGCTTGGCGACGTTCTTGATTGTCCGCCATTCCCAGGCCTTGGGCCCTTGCCAATCAGGGTCGCCCAGCAGCGCCTTGAGATGGGGCCATCTTTTCAATGACGACATAAGATCGTTCACCAACCCCAACGAGACTTCGGTGGTGCACAGGTAAAAGGATTTGGGCACTTCCCGGGTGGCTTCGACCCGGATAAACCGGAGGGTGTGGCCCCGACCCTTGCCCGTGGTCCAGTGATAGGTGACTTGCGAGCCGTCCTCGGCCGCCTGTTTATCCCAAGCCGGGTCATCCCACACCGGGGAGGTCTCGGGCCCGGTTTGGGTCAGGTCGATGTCCTGCTCTTGTGGGTCTTGTTGTTCACTGAGCAGCTGGTTGAGCTGATCCGTCCATTGCCCCACACCCCACTGTGCCAACACCGCCTCGGGCAGCTGGTCGGCCTGCTGCTGGAACCGGTCCACCTCAGCCTGGATCGTCTCCGCCGATGCGGTGTGGGGCAGGTCTTTGAGGCGATGCCTGAGTGCTGCCAGCTGAAGGTTGAACCGCGCTACAGGTTCCAGCTGATCCACCCGGACCATGAACCGATCTTTGAGCTGGATGGCCAGCTCAATGTCTTGCGCGTCACCGAGCTGCGTCAAGCACCTGGCCCAGCGTGTGTGGCCCTGATCGGCAAGCTCCTGGCTAAGCTTGTCTCTTTGCTGAGGCTCTTGGATACTATCGCCCACCATGGTCGACAGCCACTGGCGCAGCTCGTGTTCCTGTTCGAGTTGCCTGATGTTAGCCGGCCAAGCGGTGTGCGGCACCTCTCCCAGCCGCCGCCACGCAGCGAAGGTGATCGCCGGATCCAAAGCCGCCTGCCCGTCCCGAGCGCGTTGCTGTAGAAAGGCAAGGTTGTCCGATCGGCTAACCTCATCGAGGATGCGGATCCTATCCAATAAGGGCTCGATCGCCGCGTGGCAGTCTTGGATCACGCCCTTTTGGCTCTCGTCTTTGTTTTCCCATTGCTGGTACAGCTCCCAGACGGTGAGCTTGTACCGTTTGGGTGTGCTGTTGAGCCCGTAGGCGTTGTCGAACGCCGCTTCGATCGACCTGAAATCTTCCAGCATCCTTTCGAGTTCACGCCGCCACGCTTCGTAGCCTTCGAGTGCCTGATCCCACCGGCTTGCTTGGGCGGCGTCGTTCCAGTTGGCCACCCCGTTAAGCCACGGCTTGAGTGTCTGTTCAAACACCTGTTCACGTTTGGCTGCGATGGCCTGGTGCAGCGGCTCAACCCGCAGGCTCCGCGGGTGCGTCTGACCGGGCACCGCGGTGGTCAGCCGATCCAGCCGGTCTCGGATCAGCCGCCGCAGCGACCTGATCTGCTGCTGCAACTCACCGACCTGAGCCGGACCCGAAAGCAGCTCCAGACGCCGCTTGTTCCACACTTGGATTGCGGCGTACGACGCTACGCCGTCTAGGCCCATCTGTTTCGATGCGGCGGCAACATAGATTTCCCGAAGCTGGGTTTGCAGGGTCTGGACTTCGGCCTCGATCGCATCGCGTAGATCCGGTGACCAGGCCCGGTCCCACAGCCGCTGTACCTCCCGATCGACGCCTTCTAGATCTTCGTTGAGCAATCGGGCGGCGATCGTGTCTTCCTGTTTCAACCGCTGGATCGTAGCCGCGATCTCTTTGATCACCGCTTCCCATGGGACCTGGTGGCGGGGGTCGAGCTTGGCGTAAACGACCTGATGCAGCTGCTGGAATTGTTCGAGCAATTCCTGGATATCATTGACAATCGCCTGATGGGTTGGCGTGGCCCAGCCCCGCTGATGGACCCCTGCCACACGCCGGGATAAGCCTTGAAGCCGCCCCTGGTCTGCCACCACACCGCCATCCCCCTTCGCCCGCAGCTCCTCGATACCGGCGCCGATCTCTTGGGTCCAACGATCGACTAGGGTCTTCCAAAGCGGGCGCGGGTCCATCTGCTCCAACAGCATCGTGAACCGGCGATCCAGGTCAAGGATCTGGGTATTGAGCTGCTTCCGAGCCAGGGGCTGGGCCGGCCAGGGCTGGGCGGCCAGCCGGTCTTGCTCTAACACCAACGCGCGCAACCGACCTTCGAACACACCCCCGCCTGTGTCGGCTAGCCGCTGCTGACGGAACTGAGCCAACTCCTCGATCTGCTTCGCCAGCTGCCGCCACTTGGGCGTCAAGAAGTCACGCTGGTCGCTGATGATCCTGCTGGCCAACCCGTCGAGCTGTTGACGCAGCTGGTGGATCTGTTGCTCGATGGCTGACCGATCCTCGGCTACCCACGTGATCTGGTAGAGGCGATCGATGTTGGCCTTTACCGTTTCGAACTGATCGTTTAGCTCCGCAGGTATCGGTGTCCTTTGGATCTCCTGATCGATCATCTGGATCAGCGACTGGGGCTGCCAGTACCCGCGGGGGTCCAGCAGCGGGAAGACGCCCTTGTTCACGGCTGTCAGTTCGTGTTCCATCTCAGCGGCCTCGGCGCGGACCCGATCACCAAACGCACGGATCCACCGCCGCGCCAGCAGGTTCTGTTCCAGACGCACCGCCAGCGCATCGATCTGCTGGTCGTAGCGCTGGCCCGTGTCGTAATCGAGCTGGATCAACCGATCGATATCTTTTTTCACCAAGCGGATCCGATCCGCCAGCGCAACGCGTGGGTCTGCCCCAGGCGGGGGCTGCTCCAGCTCGCCGATACGCTGCTGGGCCTGTTGCGCTAGGTGCCGCAAGTCGGCAACCAGGTTGTCGTAGTTTTCTTGGATCTGTTTCTGGCGGCGACGATTCCAAGGCAACCCGAACAATTCCTGGGCCGGGTCGTCATACGCCTCAATCTGATCCTGGATTCTTTTGACCCACGCATGGTCTGCGTAGCGGCGCAGCTGTTGGACACGATCCAAGATCACCCGGATCTCGGGGATATCCTCCACGTGGTCGTATTGCCGCCAAAGCGCACGTGGGTCAGCAGCGGTCGGTTTGCCATCCCAAAAACCTTGGACCTGACGGTCCAGGGTGGCCAACCCATCCTGGGTGGTCTCTAGCGTCTTAAGCACCGATTGCATATCCATGGTCTTCTGGATCAGGCTCAACGCCGACCGGAGCTTGCTTTCGTATCGGCCTAGGTCCTGGCTAAATCCCTGGATCATCGGCTCGTCGGTGAACTGATGGTCGAGCCGTTTGATCTCTTCTCGGGTTCGGTAGAGCGCTTGAATGATGCCTTTGACATGCTGCTCTAAATTTAAAAGCTGGTGTAGCCTGGCTTGATACCCTTGAACCATGGTGTCTGCGTTGTGGATCTCGCTTATGGCCTGCGACCGGAGGTGGGCCACCACCGACTCGATAAACTGGCGTTCCAGCTCATCCTCGGGCGGCCCCATTGAGTTGCCTAAATCGAATAAAGCCGTCAGTTCGGCGTGGCTGGCCAGGACCCGGTTATACGCGGTAATGAAGTTGTCTGGTTTATCCTTTTCCCACCGCAACACCATACTGTTCGCCAGCGCCTGGAGGTATTCAGCCGGAGCGGACCATGGGGGATCGTGCGCTTGATAGTCTTGGGCTTTGGCTTGGATCTGCTTCAACGCCGGCCAGGATTCAAGCCGCAAAGCCATCTGGGTCATCACCTTGTAGGCTTCGAGTACTTGCTTGACCCCCTCTGGTGTTTTGACGATTTCTGGTAATTGATCGGCGTAGGCCGTCCGATCTCCCTTGATCGATGGATCAATCTCAGCGGGGTCCATCCGTGTGATGCCGTGGCGTTTCAGTTCTTCCCAAACAGCCTTGAGGTGATCCTCGTGCGCCCAGTGATCGAGCCTGTTTTCTTCGTATCCTTTGCCGTGCAGCGGCGCTACCCAATTGCGGTGGGCGTGGCAGATCGCAGCCCATTCATGCTCTGGTGGCGGGGGCGGCGGGGGCGGAGAGGACATTTTAATCAGCCACCACACCAACCCCACCAACACCACCACACCAACCCCCACACCCGCAACGGTCATACGCGACAACTCCCGCTTCGGGGGTTGGGCTAGCGGTGGCAGCACCTCTTGGTGGATCTGGTCGAGTGTCGGGCACTGCTTGGGCAGGTCCGGGTCTAGCAGCCGATTGCACAGCTCACGCCAGCCCTGGCTGGTCTTGCCCAACGACGACCAGTTCGCCGAATCCTCAACAGGCCAGCCACCCATCTTTTCAGCTTGAAACGGCTGATGCAGCACCAGCTGGTAGATCAGCTCACCGATCGCGCGCAGATCGGTGTGGTCGCCCATCTCCGGCTTCAGCCGGCTATCGGCCAGCGGATCGGTCAGCACCGCCTGCGATGGGATACCCACCTGATGCTCGATCAACAGGACATTGGAAGGCGTGATATTCCCGTGGGGCCGGCCCAGGGCAACACGCATCTCCAACAAACCCTGGACGACCGAAGCGATAATGGTGTGAAGCGCGTAGCCATCCAGCCGCACCTGCCCCAGCACCAGCCGCTGAGCGGAACGGATGTAGTGATCGGTGACGTAGTAGGCCCCGTCCGGGGTAGCACCCAATTCATGGATGGGCGCCCAATGGGCCGCACCGCCTTGGGTGATCTGCTGCTGGGCTTTGCCCGATTCAAGAAACGCCGCCACCTCCGACGCCACCACGCCATGGCTGAGGCTGCCCGGCGGTGGATCAAATGATTTAACGACAAACGCCGGCCTCTGATCGCCACCCGTGGGTTGGGCCTTGAAGACGGTGGTGAGCCGGCCGCGATGCAGCTCTTGGACGGTCTCGTACGCGCCAAAGGTGGCCATCGGGTCGATCCGGGGTGATCAGGGATAAGCGGGCAGTGAACCTTAGTCTTTGCTCTTCTGCTGCGTGGTGCATACCACCATGCTGCGCTTAATCACGATATCGATCTCTTTGGTTCCAAACGGCCACTTGGTGCTACGCAGCGGCAGGATGACCCGACGCGGGTCTTGGATGCCCGGCTTGTCCTCATTCACCCCGGGGAGGTTGACGATCACAAACAGCCACTGGGCCCCCTTACCCGGGACGCCGCGATCGAATTTTTTACCCACCCACTTCCCCCAAATCGGGGTGGTCCGCTCTAAGATTTTGTCACCCCGATCTTCCCGGCTAAACTTGATCACGATGCGGTCCGCGTCGCGCCGAAGCGAGTCGTTGGGTGAATAATACTTGCTGATGGGGTAGTTCTCCCATGTTCCTTTTTCGGTCTGGTTGATGCCCACCAGGTCTACCTCCAAGGATGGCAAGACATCCCCAAAGCTGACGTGATCGATCTTGACCCGGACCTTGTAAGCCCTAGGCCCAAACAACAAACTGCCGTACGGATCGCTCCTGCAGCCACCGGTCAGACCAACGGCCAAGACGCACACCGCCAACCCAGCTGCTTGAAATGATCGAAGACGCATGAGGGGCTCCTTCTAAAAACACCACAACCCACGGCATAACGCCGAAGCACATAAACCAAAAACCACTCAGTGATAGGATACCGTATCTAGGCTTCCGCGTCTGAGGCGACACCTCCCAGGGTCGGCCCGCTGGTCATGACGGGTCCAAGCCTGATCGGTGCCGACGGATCACCGCATGCACCTCCCGGTTGAAGCGCCAATCGATCACAATCAGGCTGCGGGTCCGCCTCAGCAACGCGTGCAGGTCTTCCAATGCCGGATCAAACACCTTGTGGATCCCGCCCGCGGTGGCGTCGCCAAACCCACTGCAATGGCAATCCGGGGCGATCCCCGGGAACAACCGCACCACCATCGCCAGCACCTCCCACCACAGCTGTGAAGGCACCACGTCGAACGCGTCTTGGGGCTCGATCGCTTCTTGGCTAAGCCGGTGGGGCCCCAGCGATGGCAGCCAGCGATCGTCCTGAGCAAACGCCGCTTGGATCCGCGCCGACAGCCCAAGCGACGGATCGCCCTGGTCGGCGACCTGCCGCGCTAAACTCAGCACCTCGTCCAGCGCCACCGACAGCTTGGCCTCTTTGTCCACCAGCAGCGTGCGTACCGCCAACACCCCCAGCGAATAAAGATCGCAAGGCGAACTCAGCAGCGGGGCGACCTCAAACGGTGTGTCGTGCATGGGCACGCCCTCGGCTTCACGCAGCGCGTCCTGGGCGGCTGGAGATAGCCGCTGGTTGACCGTGCGGAACCGCCACTCACCCACCGCCATCGCCGATTCGCGATCCAAATAGGCATACAGATCCACCCGGCCCGACGCCACGTTCAGACGGATCCACGCCAGGTCATGCGGCGAGGGATCGATCTGGTCTTGCGTGCTCAGCGTGCCCTCCAACGTGATCAACCCACCCGAAGCGTCCAGGGTCTCTCGGATCCGAAGCAGCCCCTTGCCACGCACCATCAACCCCACCGACTGGGGGTAGTAGATCGATGTCGTGGTTGTCTTGCCCGGCAGGTAATAATCAAGGTCGCTGGACTGGATCGGTAGCGCCACCGCGGTGCCGGGGTCGACCAGGATCGGCTTGGCGGTCCAAAAGAATGGCAGCGTATCGCTGAGTTGGCCTAGGGTGATCTGGAAGCTGTCTGGCGTGAGGTTAAAAATCGGTCGGCCCGTGGCCTGCGTCATCGCACGCACCGCTTCGACCGCGTCGGCGATCAGCCTCAGCTTCAGGTGGACCGTCTCGATCAGCCGCCCCCACCGGCCACACGAACCCATAAACAACCAGCCGTCTGACAGCCGCTGCTGATCGCTCTGCTTCGAAGCCTGGGGCAGGTTTGGACCCAAACCAAGATCCACCATCGTACGACCATGCGACAGCCCACCCCACTGATCCCCGCTAAGCAGGTCGACAAACGGCTCGAACCCGAGGGGGTAGTACGGCCGAGCCATCATCAGACCGCCCCCTGGGTTCAAACCCAGCAGCAGCCCACTCGGGCCCTGGGCGACCTGCGACATCGGTTGGCAGCTGCCGTTCGTGGGTGCATCGGTGGTCACCGGCACAAACGGAGAATCCTCACCCAACGCAGGCAGGTACAGATAACGGTGCAGCGACGTGCTGTACCGCGGCAACCCCTTGCTTTCAAGCACCGCGTCTTCCAAGCACAACCGCCAAGCCTCACGCGATTCAGGGTCCTGGGGGTGTACCGGCTGCATCGATTGGAGGTCTAAAAAGATCGGCGGCGGGTGAGTAGTCTCCCAGCCGGTGTGCACGATCGGGTCTTGATCCAGTTGGTTAAACCATTGGGCTTGAGCCTCCCAGCGGCGGTCCAGCAGATCATTGGTCATCGATTCAACATACGCCGACACCGCATTGGAAAGCCCTTCAAGGCTCTGGATCCATACCTCCAGCCAATGGTGGACACGCTGCTGGGCGTCGGTCACCGCCCCCAGCAATACACGCGCATCAACCGCGTCACGCAGCACCACGAAATGACCCGCCACCGGGTCGGGCTGACGCCGCACCAGCACGCTGATCCGCAGCGGCACGCCCGTCTGCTCTACCGTCACCGGGACCACCCCGTAGCCCTGTGGGATTCGCACCCCAACGGATTGTTGCTGTGATTGTGGCATGGACCCCGTGTACCCGAATCATCCCGTCGCTTGGCTTAGGCTTCGCCGAAAAACCAATGGCAGATGATTTTGCGGTGAGATTGGTGTGCGCGGCAAAGATGCCCTCAATGTTACGTTAGTTCAACGACGCGGCCATTTCATCCCCCATGGGGGTACGCATCGGGCCCATCTATCTCTATCCACCGATCCCTCAACGCCCCGCCGCGACCATCACACGAAACAAAAAACGACAAACCGTCTCAGTTTATCGGGGCGTTGATCGCTGTCAAAGATTTCATGCCCCGCCATTTGTGCCTATGCCTCCATCTGACACCACCGGAGCCAACAGCCCGCACCGCAGCAGCTTCTTAACCGCACCCACACAGGCTGGGATCACTGCATCGGGCGGTTCTCCCACGCGTTGCACAACCTGATCCACCAGATCGCGCACCGACCGCTTTCCGTCGCAGCCCGCGACCATCCCCGCCACAAACCCATCGACCCCACACGGGAACGGCAGCCCCATCGTCTGCTCCAAAACCGCACCCTTAAGCGCCCAGCCGCCATTCTCAATCCCCAGCTCCTGCCGCAGCCGATGATCACCCGCCACGACCAATCGGGCATCAAGCAGCCGCCGATCATCTGCCAACCCGCTAAGCAGGTCCTGGGCCGCGATCACCCGCTCGATCTGGTCCGAGCAATCCACCAAATGATTCACATCCGACAGCGCATCGCACCGCCGCCAGTTCGATGCACCGCTACGCTTACGCAGGATCACCACCCCCGCGCTGATCTGCCCAACCCCTAGTTCTTGGAAATACGCCACCCACCGGTCAATCTGCTGGGCGTATTGATCCGTATCACGTTCATCGATCCACTTGGCCGCGTAAGACAGCGGGTCCAGCCCGTAGAACCGCAGCAGCCACACATCGTACCCTGCCCCATCCAGCCACCCAAACGGGCGATCGGACCAATCGTCTTGGCTCTTGTGATGCCAGTTGAACATGATCGTCGCCACACCGCCTTCGTTGAGATACCCCGGCGTGCTCTGGAGGATCCGTTTGCTGATCGAGTCACCCTCCAGCCCGCCGTCACGGTACTCGTACCGTGACTCGGGTGAGATCACGAACGGCGGGTTCGACACGATCAGATCGAACCGCTCACCCGCAACCGGCTCAAACAGGCTGCCCGTACGGAACTGAGCGTTCTCCACCCCGTTTAGCGCCGCACCAAAGGCGGCAAAGTTCAACGCCCGCTGGTTGATGTCGGTCCCCACCACGCGCTGGGCGTGCCGCGCCGCCAGGAACGACTGCACGCCCGACCCCGCCCCGATATCCAACGCCGCCGCCACCGGCCGCCGCACCGTAAAACCCGCCAGCGTCGCCGACGCCACACCCGCACCCAACACATGGTCCCCCGCTAATCCCTGGCCCGTAACGTCAGAACGGAAATCGCTAAGCACCCACAGCTGATTCAGGGGCATCACCTTCGCGACCGACCGCAATCCGCCTTGCCCTGCCACCAGCAGCCCGATGCCGCTAAGTGCCTGGGTCAGCTGCGTGCCCAACGCCGCTTGAGCGGCCTGGGTGCTCACCGGTTGACCCAACACAAACAGCCGCACCAGGGTGTGGAACAGCGTGGGCTCGGCGCTACGCCGAAGCGCCACAGGCAGGTCCGTCGATTCGGCCGACGAACCACAAGACTTCATAAAATCAAATAGGTGTGACGGGCTGTACCCCGCACCGTCAAACGCTTGACGCAACGCAGACAGATCGCCGCAGCGGTCGATGCGCAGCGGGCCGGCCGCCGTGTCTAGCGTGTCGGTTGGGGGCATGGTGGGGTATGACCTTCTCTCGACAAATACTTCTCAAAACCACTCAACCCAGCCGCCATCGGCTTGGATCTCTCACCCACCAATGATCACGGTAGGGTACCCCACCACGATCGTCCCACCATGGGTCGTGCTGTCGCCCATACGCGCCGCGGGCTTGTTGTCGATCAATACGGTGCCCGAGCCCTTGATGATCGTATCCGGTGGCCCTACGCACGTGGCTTTGTCTGTCATGCGCGCCGCGGGCATGCTCCCGATCAAGACCGTGGGGCAGCACGGCGGGATGATCGGCCCCCCCACGTGCGGAACCGTCCCGGTGACCATTGGGCAGACATGCATGTCGGCTGCGCGTGCTGCGGGTGGCATGATTAGATCCGTATGATTGAAGCCACGATGGCCCTTACGATCATGATGCTTACTATCTATCTATGCCGCTCGGTCCGGCCAGTGGTTGGCCCCTTTGGCGACTTCCAGGCCCACCTCTACAAATGTTTTGAACTGCTGATTGATATCCTTCACGGCTGCTTTAGCCGCCGCGAGGCTGATCGCGCCCGAAGCCGCATGTGCTGTAAGGTGTTCGCCGGGTGGGACCACCGGCTGATCGGGCGGCGCTAGGCTCCCCCCCGACCACGCCGCCGACGTTGCCGCCCACGCCGCGGGTGTCTCGTACCCACTTTTTTCCGCAGCCTCCATCGCCGCCCGCCGGTGCTCTTCGCTGGCGCGGCAGACCCACTGCTCGGCCAGCTCCACCAGCTGCTGATCGGCCTCGGCTTGGCAGGCCGCCTCCACCCCACGCACACACTGGCACACCCACCATACCACTTCCCGCTTGGGCAGCCCGTGGGCCATAAACTTGATCGCGTCGATGTACCGCCCGTGCTTGATCAACTGCTCAAGGAACGATTCAGGCGGCTGATCATCCACCAGCAGCGGCTTGGCTTCATCGGTCAGATCAAAATGCAAGCAGACCTGGGCCGCTTGCTCAGCTTTAAATGGCAACGGAGCCATGCGGGTTATCCTCTGCCTCGTAACGTTGGATCATCAATGCCTTGTATACCCATCGGGTATGAGTTTGCCGCGTCGGAGACACAACAACACCGGAAATTTTCCTGCCGCGGGCGAACCGGACCCCGTCAACCTGATCGGGGTTGGTATATACCAACCCCGGATGAGTTGACGGTAAGCCGCCCATCCGCGGCGGCGAAACATCCGATGCTTTTGTGTCACCGATGAGGCGTCTTTCACACGCACGGCGTATATGAGCCATACTTGACACCATCCTTAACACTCCATTCACCCGCGTTACCATAGCGTATATCTCAGGCTAAGTTTAGTTGATCTTCACCAAACCACCCTTCACCTCGGTCATCCCTGAGCCATCCACCTTCACGATCGCGCCTTTGACCTCGGCCTTGGCGTCGGCCTCGACCTTGATCTGAACACCCGCCAGCGTGATCCCGCTGTTGTCGATCGTGATGCTGTTAGAGCCAACTGATAACTTAATCTCTTCGCCCGCCTCGGTCGTGCTCGACCCGCCAACCGTCAGCGTGTGGCTGCCTGAATCAACGGCGATCGTCTGATCGCCCGTGCTGATCGTGATCGTCTGGCCCCCCTCACTAATCGTGATCGTCTGGTCGCCCTGATCGATCGTGATGATGTGGCTGCCCGTGTTGATCTGAAGCGTGTCGTCACCCTGATCCAGGGTCACCGTGCGGTTGTTATAGATATCAATCGTCTGGCTGCCGTCTTCGGCGTCGCTGGTGCCAACCGCCAGCGTCTGATTATTAAAGACCTCAATCGCCTGATCGCCCGGGTCCATATCGTCGAAGCCGACCTTCAGCTTGTCGTCGTTCTCGACCACGCGTTCAAAGTCTTTCTCGGCGTGGATGTAGATGTGCTCTTCGTCTTTCTTGTCTTCGAATCGGATCTCGTTAAACGTCTCGGCGTCGCCCCCTTTGGTGCTGCGTGTCTTCACACCGGACTGGGTTTTGTTCGTGGGCAGATCATAAGGAGGCTTGTTTTTCTCGTGGTAGACGCAGCCGGTCACCAACGGCCGATCCGGATCACCCTCTAGGAATTCAACAATCACCTCCTGCCCGGTGCGGGGCAGGAACTGCCAACCCCACTTTTTACCCGCCCACATCTGCGCCACACGGATGAAACAGGAGCTGTTCTCATTGAACTGACCCTCACGGTCCCAATGGAACTGGACCTTGATCCGCCCGTATTCGTCTGTCTCGATATCGTTATCCTTGTCGCCCGACCCAACCACCACCGCGGTCTGAAGCCCCTGGACCAGCGGCTTGGGGGTAACCCGCGGCGGGCGGTACTGCTGACCCTCCTTGATCGCGACCGCGGTAAAGCTGCAAGAATAGCTCCCATCCGCCCCGCCCCCACCCGAGTCCCCACCCGAGTCTTCCAAATCCGACGCCAGATGATACGCCGCGGAAGCGATCAGGTACTCACTTTCCTGCGCCCCCGGCCGGCTGTCGTAGCCCTGGAGCTTAAACCGGCAACCCACGCTCACCCCCCGGGCGTCTGATTCGGCCAACGCCGTCTCATACCGCGAATCCAACTCCTGCATCCGCACCTTGGAGTAGGCCTCGCCCTCACTGGTCTGGGTGTATTCGCCGGGGTAATCGTAGACCTTGTAAGACGAGTTGTCGGGCCCGCTGATCACCGTCGGCGTCTTCTTGAGCAGTGGCTTGTTGGGGTCGGGCTTCTTAAAGTTGTAATCGTCCAACGCGTATTCGCCGGCCTGGAATTCATACGACAGCGAGAACTGGCTGATGTGCTCCTCTTCCGTGACCCCGGCGCTGGGGTGGTGGTACTTGATCGTCTCGTACCCCTTGTAGGGCGCGTGGGAATCCTTGTTGTCATCCGACAACACCAGCTTGTGGCTGCCATCCTGGTGCTTGAAGTAATAGTAAATCCCCTCCTGCTCCATCAAGCGGGAGACGAAATTAAAAGCCGTCTCGCGGTACTGCACACAGTATTCCCACTTCCTGTATTTTTTGAAAAACAGTTTCTCCTCAACCTGCCCGGAAAACCCCGCATCGGAGAACACTTTCTTAATGATGTCGGGCACCGTCTTGTCCGGGTGGAAAATCTTGCAGTCGGCCGTGCGCGTAAGCATCCACAGCCAAGGCGATAGCGTAGCCTGATACGAATACCACCCATCCCCATACTCACCCGCGTAGGCAAAGTGGCTCACCAGCCCGTTGAAGTAACGCTCGCTGCCGTCCTCCATCTTCAGCCGAACCGTCGCGCTGGTGCCCAGCAGCTTCTGGGCCGCGATCTTCGCGTCGGTCGCAACCATCTCCAGCTCGTACCGGAACAGCTGGCTTAACCCTTCGTGGCCCGACATGCTTAGCAAGATCAGCTTGTCCTTGCCTAGCGTCGTCTTGACCGCGATCAGCCGGTTGTCTTGCGTGACTGGTGGCATCAATCCGAAATCCCCACCCAACAGATACCCATCGGGTATGAGTTTACCGCGTCGGACTCACAAACACGCCCAAGATTGTCCTGCCTCGGGCAAACCGGACCCCGTCAACCCGATCGGGGCCGGTATACAATCAATCTGGTCATTATAACCTGGATTTCTTCTATAGAAAGCCATCTCTGAGTTTGTTTTGATGTTCTATCTACCCATCCCGATCGCGTTTACGGGAGACGTCTACCCGTGGCGGGTAGATTTCCCCAGAAAACCATGGCTGTGGGTTAAAAAAACCCATTGACAACTCTGTTATTTGAATGCAACTAATTTTAAAACAATATCTTAAGCCAATTTTTTCATCTTTGATCTGGGAAATCCGGGTTGATCGGTGAATAAGAGCTTCCAATATATAGATTGACCGTATCTGATGAACTGTAGTCCCCACGGCTCCATCTGGCGTTTCCGTTGATCTTTGTTTTCCCACCCACTAGGGTGGTCAACAGCCCCTCAATTCGTAAAATGTTCGGTATCGTGGCTCAGCGTCGCTTCCATTACGACCAAGCGTTTGAATGCTACTTACGACACCGGTCGGTGCCGTATGTGGCCGTTGATGAAGCCAAGCGTGCGTTACGCCCCCAAGCCGGGCCTGGTCGGCTAGCCAGCCGGTGGGCGTACAGCGCTAGCCCCAACCGCGTCGAGCCATCGCTCAAGAGCTTCGACTTCGTGGTCTACAGCCAGTCGGGCCCCAACCTGCTGGTTGATGTGAAGGGCCGCAAGCACGCCGGCCGCACCCGCCGCAACCTCGATAACTGGGTCACCCAAGCCGACATCGAGCACCTCACCAGCTGGGAGAAGCTGTTCGGCCAGGACTTTGAAGCCGCGTTTGCGTTCCTTTATTGGTGCGACCAGCCCCCGCCCGACGCGTTGTTTCAAGACACCTTCGAATCCGCCGGCCGGTGGTACGTAGCGCTAGCGATCCCGTTAGCGGCCTACCGCTTCCACGCCAAACGGCGCAGCCCACGCTGGGGCACACTCTACATGCCCGCACACGAGTTCCACCAGCACGCCGTCCCCCTACGCCGGTTGCTTTAAATTGTCGTAGCCACAATTCAATTTGTCGGGTGCGTCCACGTCTGGTCGTAGCGCATTTTTTCTCCCTTAGCTCCCCACGGATTGGGGCTAGGGAGCTAAGGGAGAAAAAATGCTTGAGGAGACAGAGGTTTAGCAACCACCAGGCGAAGTCACCACACCGACACGATCTTGCCTGAAGCCCTGCCTGTCGCCATCACCGCCGCCTTCACCCCTTCAGGCGGTGGCGATGGCGGCGGGCAGGGCGAGCCCACTGCCTAGAGCTTAAGCCTCTGTCTCATGGTATTCCCAGCCAACCCGTGTGAGGTTCGAACACGAGATCGCCCGTGCCCCCACCTCGATCTGCTAAAATCGCCCTCACCATGCCCCAGCCCGCTCAACAAGATGAAAAAAAGAAGTCCTACAAGACGACGCTAAACCTGCCCAAGACCGCCTTCCCCATGAAGGCCAACCTGGTGCAGAACGAGCCGGCCACACTCAAACGCTGGCAGAAGCAGAACCTGTACCAAAAGATCCGCCAAGCCCGCTCCGGGGGTGGGGGTTCCGGGAATTCCGGGGGGTCCGGGGGCGGGTCGCGCCGCTACAACTTCCACGACGGCCCGCCCTACGCCAACGGCTCGATCCACCTGGGCCACCTGCTCAACAAGGTGCTCAAGGACATCGTCGTGCGGTCCAAGACCATGGCTGGGTACGACTGCCCCTACATCCCCGGCTGGGACTGCCACGGGCTGCCGATCGAGCACAAGGTGATGCAGGAGCTAGGCGACCAAGCCAAGGGCATGACCGCCTTGCAGATCCGCCGCAAGTGCAAAACCTACGCCGAGAAGTTCGTCAAGCTCCAGTCCAAGCAGATGCAGCGGCTGCTGACGTTGGCCGACTACGACGACCCGTACCTGACCATGAACCCGGCTTATGAAGCCGCGGTGCTTGAGGTCTTCGCCGGCCTGGTCGAGAAGGGCCTGGTTTACCGCGCGCTCAAGCCCGTGCACTGGTCGATCGCCAACCAAACCGCCCTAGCCGACGCCGAGCTGGAGTACTACGACCGGGAAGACACCAGCATCTACGTGCTGTTTGAGATCGAAGACACCTCGCAGCTACCCGCTTCGCTCAACGCTCCGCCAGGCGAACCGGTGTGCCTGATGATCTGGACGACCACCCCGTGGACGCTGCCGGCCAACCTCGCCGTTGCCGTGCACGGATCACACGAATACTGCTTGATCCACGTCGGCCACAAGCACGTAATCGTCGCATCGCAGCTGGCCGAGAAGGTCGCCCACAAAGCCGGCTTGGGTGACTTCAAATTAACCGATCAGCCCCGTGTCACCGGTTCGGCGCTGACGGGTTTGACGTACCGTCACCCGTTTATCGACCGTGTTGGCCCGGTGGTCACTGCGGATTACGTCACACTCGAAGACGGCACCGGGCTGGTCCATACCGCGCCGGGGCACGGGGTGGAGGATTACCAAACGGCAAAAGCCAACCATCTGTACTTAAAAGGTAAAAGAGTAAAAATATTTTCCATCTCCGATCTGCATGAGGAGGATGACATTCTCTCGGCGCCTCGGGTAGAGATTTACTGCCCCGTTAAGGCTGATGGCGCATTCGACGACACCGTCCCTGAATGGCTTCAAGGCGTTATCGTGTGGGACGCCAACAAGATCATCATGAAGCGTCTGCACGATTCGGGCCGCCTGTTCCACCAAGAGACCCTCACCCACAGCTACCCCCACGATTGGCGGTCCAAAACACCGGTGATATTTCGTGCGACTGAACAGTTGTTTGTGGATGTGGATCGTAGATTTAATGACAACATAGGACTTACCACGTTACGCCATTTGGCAATGGGTCAAACTAAGAACGACATCAGCTTCTTTCCCGAATGGGGCCGTAACCGTATGCGAGGGATGTTGGAGTCTCGGCCTGACTGGTGCCTGAGCCGTCAAAGGGCGTGGGGTTTACCAATACCCATTTTCTTTCTTCCGGGAAAGGAAGATACGCCACTTATTACGCGCAACTCTGTTCGAGCCGTCGCAGCTAATATTGCCAAACATGGCTCCGATTATTGGTTTTCTGCCTCTCCCCAGGAGTTGTTGGCTGGATACGATCCGTCGCTGGAGCAGGACAAAGAAGAAAGGAAACTTGGACCTCCTTGGCTAGAACGAAATACTTCTAAATTTTTTCAGAACCAAGCGCCGACCCTCATCAAATCCCACGACATCTTCGACGTCTGGTTCGAGTCGGGCTCGTCGTGGAACGCGGTGCTGCGTCAGCGTGGCTTGGGGTTTCCCGCCGACCTCTACCTCGAAGGGTCCGACCAGCACCGCGGTTGGTTCCAGCTGTCGCTGCTGCCCGCGATCGGTGTCACCGGCCGGTCGCCGTTCAAAGCCGTGCTCACTCACGGGTTCATGGTCGACAAGGATGGGCGGAAGATGTCCAAGTCCGGCGGCAACGCCCTGGAGGTTGACACCCTGCTCAAAGACTTTGGTGCCGATGTCTGCCGCTGGTGGGTCGGGTCGCTGAATGCGGATAATGACATCAAGGTCGACCACGAGTTCTTCCGCGTGGCAGGCGAAGAGTACCGGAAGGTACGCAACACACTCCGGTTTTTGTTGAGCAACTTAAATGGGTTCGACCCCCGCCCCGAAGCCGATGGCGGGCACCGATACGGGTTCACCGACGCCGACGCAACATCCCTCGACGCCTGGGCGCTGGGCCAACTCAACGGGCTGATCCAATCTGTGCGCCACAGCTACGACGCATTTGCTTTTCGCAAGGTGCACGAAGCGATCTACCGGTTCTGCAACGAGACGCTGTCAGCGGTTTATCTTGCTGCAACCAAGGATCGGCTCTACTGCGACCCGCCCACCGGCCCGCGTCGGCGGCGTACGCAGACCGCGATCCACCAGATCGCCGACGCGTTGATCCGCCTGATCGCCCCGATCCTGCCCCACACCGCCGACGAGGCTTGGCACGCTTTGCACGGTGATCAAGCCGATAGTGTGCACCTCTCAACGTTCCCCGAACCGGTGTCGGTTGCGATCGACCCCGATTGGGAGCGTGTCATGGCGATCCGAGACCACGCCATGAAAGCGATCGAAGAAGCACGCGCTACCCGTGGCATCGATAACCCATTGGATTGTGGCCTGCGCCTCCTAGCCGGCGGTGCGACCCAGCAACAGCTGGCCAAGTTCGACCCCACCGATTGGGCCGACCTGTGTGGTATCAGCCGTGTCGAATGGGGCCAGGCAGGGGCCAATGCAACAACAACTGATGGTGTGGGATTTGACGTGCTCGACCTGCGCCAAGAGCCACGCTGCGAACGGTGCTGGAAGCGTGACGGCACGGTCAAGGCGCGCAGCGATGGGGGCCTATTATCCGACCGCGACGCACACGCCCTGGGCCTAACTCCAAACCCGTCGTAGCGGTTGTTGCCACGGTGTCAGGCTCCGCGTTGCGTCGGATGCGGTGAATAATCACTGTTACCGCCGACAACTTTTTTTCCTATTTCACCGGCTTCCGTTGTTCGTAACCGGCTGCGATTGTCGTATACATCATTGAACGTTTAAGAGACATAGGTTGAAATACGCGTATGGTTCCAATATTCAGCCGAAGCGTAAATTCTTTGTGGAAAGTAATTTGGTTTCGATTTTTTGCATGGTATTTCGGCCAAGAATGAGCAATTTTGACATGATATGATGGCATGGATGATATCACCCTTTCATTTTCTGTTGGCTGTATTCGCTGGTTGGGTCAATGAACGGCAGCAACATGTCATTGATTATCTTCAGGAAGAGAACCGCGTGTTGCGTGAACAGATCGGAAAGAAGCGGATTCGGTTTACCCCAGTCCAGCGTCGCCGGTTAGCCGCGAAAGGCAAGGTGTTGGGCCGAAAGGTGCTTCAGGAAATAGGCTGTATCGTGACCCCTGATACCATCTTGCGTTGGCACCGCGAGCTAATCGCGAGGAAGTATGACGGCAGTGCAAAGCGTGAGGCGGGGCGGCCACGGATAGATCAAGCTGTTCGCGATTTAGCTATACGGATGGCCAGGGAGAATACCTCGTGGGGCTATTGCCGGATTCAAGGCGCGTTGGAAAACCTGGGCTATACGGTTAGCAAAACAACAATCAGGAGATTTTTAAAGGAACAAGATATCGAGCCGGCACCCACACGCAGTAAGCACATGCCATGGAAGACATTCCTCAAGGCACATTGGGATACCATCGCCGCGGCCGATTTCTTCACGGTGGAGGTTTGGACACGAGGCGGGTTAGTGCGGTATCTCACCTTGTTCGTGATTGATATCTCCACCCGCAAGATCGAAATTGCGGGTGTCTATCCCGATCCGAACGGTGATTGGATGAAACAGATGGCTCGTAATCTAACCGACGCTCTTGACAGCTTCCTACTGGACAAGCGATTTTTGATTCATGATCGCCATCCTCTGTTTACGAAAGAATTCAGAGACATCCTGGCTACCGGGGGAATCAAGTCCGTTCGGTTACCTGCTCAAAGTCCCAATCTGAATGCGTACGCTGAACGGTTTGTTCGATCGATTAAGGAGGAGTGCCTCAATAAACTGGTACTATTGGGTGAGGATCACTTGCGGCATGCGATCCGTGAATATGTAGAACATTACCACACGGAGCGCAATCACCAGGGCTTGGACAACCGCATAATCTATACAGATTCTCGAACCGACAACCCATATGGCGAGATTAGACCTCGCGAACGACTTGGCGGGATGCTTAAGTTCTATTATAGACAAGCCGCATAATTCGTCGGCTGGATTTTGGAACCATACGGGATACCCGCATGCTCCAGATCCGCCTGGAGCATGTCGGCCATCGAATACTTGCTTGGCAGGTTGAACGCTGGTGTATGGGGTGTTTTGTTCGCTAGCGGATGCCTCAATCGCTGGGCGGTCTCTTGCCGCAGCGGTAGCACCGCCCCTTTGCGGTCTTTTTCGCTCTGAGCTCCAGCGATACGATTGGTGGGCTGTGACTAAAGTCAAACGAGCTTGCTGTAAGTGTTCGCACATCGCCAGCACGCAGGCCCGCCAGCATCTCCACCCCTGGGTAGATCCTTTCATAAAGGATCATACGGCCAACATCCCCATCCTATTCAGTATTTAGGTGTCGGATTAATCGTCTTGTTTGCCTTCGAGGATCTGCTTGGCCAGGTTGTCGGGGACCGGCCGGTAATCCAGCGGCTCCATGACGTAGGTGGCCCGGCCCTGGCTCATGCCACGCAGGGTCGTGGCGTAGCCGAACATCTCGCTAAGCGGCGCTTCGGCGGTCACGACCCGGGTGTTGCCGCGCTCTTCGGTGCCCACGATCATACCCCGGCGACGGTTCAGGTCGCCGGTGACCGAGCCGAGGTATTCGTCGGGTGTGGTCACGGCGATTTTCATGACCGGCTCAAGCAGGTGCAGCTTGGCTTTGCGTGTGGCTTCTTTGAACGCGAGCATGCCCGCCTGCTCAAACGCGACTTGGGAGGAGTCGACGTCGTGGTAAGACCCATCGATGAGCGTGACCTTGACGCCCAGCATGGGGTAGCCGGCCAAGACACCGCTGCGTGCGGTCTGCCGGCAGCCGAACTCGACCGAGGGGATGTACTCCTTGGGGATCGCCCCGCCGACGATCTTGTTTTCAAACGCTAGCGCGTCCTTGAAGTCCAGTTCCGCTTCCTCAGCCTGCTCTTTGGTGAACGGTTCAACGGTGATGATACAGTCGCCGAACTGACCCCGGCCGCCGGTCTGCTTCTTGTGCAAGCCGCGTGCTTCGGCTTGGCCGGAGATGGTTTCTTTATACGCCACGCGCGGCTTGCCAACGTTCACCCCGATCTTCATGTCACGGGTAAGCTTGTGCTTGATGATCTCCAGGTGCAGCTCGCCCATGCCGGCGATGATGGTTTGGCCGGTTTCCTCGTCGTAATGGCTGCGGAACGAGGGGTCTTCGCGTCGGATGACGACCAGGGCTTCGCCCAATTTATCTTTGTCGGCTTGGGTGGCGGGCTCGATGCTCATCGAGATCACCGGCTCGGGGAACTCCATGCGTTCCAACACGATCGGGTGATCGGGGTCGCATAGGGTCTCACCTGTGATGGAGTTCTTTAGCCCAACCAACGCCACAATGGATCCCGCTCCGACCTCTTCGCGTGGGATGCGTTCCTTGGCGTGCATCTCGTAGATGCGGCTGATGATCTCACGCCGGCCGTTGTTGGCGTTGAGCACGCGTGAGCCCTTCTTGAGTGTGCCGGAGTAGACACGGGTATACGTCAGGTCGCCGTGGCTGTCGGAGACGACCTTGAACACCAACGCGGAGAAAGGCGCATCGGGGTTGTGGGGCCGGCTAAGTTTCTTGTTCTTGTCACGCAGGTCGGTGCCCTGGATCTCGGGCACCTCGGTGGGGTTGGGCAGGTAGTCGATGATCGCGTCCAGCAGCCGCTGGACCCCGATATACTTCAACGCCGACCCGCAGAACGTGGGGTAGACCTTCCGTTCGATCGTGCCCTTGCGCAGCGCCGCGCGGATCTCGTCGGGCGTGATGGGCTGCTCGAGGATGAACTTCTCGGTGAGCTGGTCGTCGAGCTCGGCGGCTTTTTCCACCAGGCTGTGTCGCCACAGCTCGGCTTCATCTTGCAGGTCGTCGGGGATGGGCCGCTCCTCAACCTTGGCGCCCAGTTCTTCGGCTGAGAAGTAGTACGCCCTCATGGTCAGCAGGTCGATGATGCCCTGGAACTCGTTGCCGCTGCCGATGGGGATCTGCACCGCGACCGCGTTGGCGCCTAGGCGTTCGCCGATGGAGTTGAAGCTGAAGTTGAAGTCAGCCCCGAGCTTATCCATCTTGTTGACGAAGCAGATGCGTGGGACGTTGTACCGGTCGGCCTGCCGCCAGACGGTCTCAGACTGCGCCTCAACGCCCTCCTTGCCGTCAAACACCGCCACCGCCCCATCGAGCACGCGCAGCGACCGTTCGACTTCGATGGTGAAGTCCACGTGCCCGGGTGTATCGATCAGGTTGAGGGTGTACTCCACGCCGTTGCGGGACCAGAAGCAGGTCGTGGCGGCGGACTGGATGGTGATGCCACGCTCCTGCTCCTCTTGGAGGAAGTCCATGGTCGCGGTGCCGTCGTGGACCTCGCCCATCTTGTAGGTCTTGCCGGTGTAATACAGGACGCGTTCGGTGACGGTGGTCTTGCCCGCGTCGATGTGGGCACAGATCCCGAAGTTGCGCAGGCGTTGGAGCGAGCTGGCGACACGTGCTTCTTGTTGGTTGGTGGTGGCGGTGGTCATGATCGAGCCCTTCGTGCTGATCTGGGGTGATCCCTATCTTCTCAAAACGCCCTGATCCCTGCGGGGACCCCATAACCGGTCTGCCGCTTGGGTCCGATGCGTGGGTTCGGATTGATGCGTGTCAACGGCCCTGTTATTGATCGGATGTTATAAGAAGGTTCTTCCAAAATGGCCGGTTCAGACGGCATCGGGGTAAGCCTTCGGGCCCCTCGGTGGGGGTAATCGGGTAAGCATAGTCGATATCGGGCCTAGGTCAAGCCTATCCCGTGTCAATTCTTGGTTAGCTTCCCGGCCCATCGGGGCGGGGTTGAGGGTTCCAGGCCTAGGGGTGGCGGAGTGATTCGGGCTTCAAAAACCCATCGTACCGTGGCTTGATCCGAAAAAAGAATTCATTTTACGATTACTCCGTTTAGGCATTTCACAATCCAGCCGAATAGCGACTTTAGTGACGATCATTGTGCCCTGGTAAAGGCCTCGTTTAACGCAGCCTGGTGGCCGGGGTGAAGGATACGTAAATGGAGTCTTAGGAACACATGGGCTTTTTCCGAAACCTATCGATCAAGTACAAGCTGGTCCTGTTTGGGTTATCCATCGGCCTGGGCTCTCTGGCTCTGATCGGGTGGCTGGGGGTCAAGACCAGCTCCCAATCGCTGCTGGCTCAGCAAGAGCAATCACTTGAGGCGATCCGGACCGCGCGCAAGAAACAGATCGAAGACTACTTCGGGTTCATCCACGAACAGATCTTCAACTTCGGCCAGAACCGGATGGTCACCGAAGCCACCGCGAAGTTTAGCCAAGCCTTCCAGGACGTGGTGGCTCAGACCAAGTTAGACGCCAGTGACGGGGGCGCGGTCTACAACGCGGTCAAGGGGTACTACACGGGCGAGTTCAAGCCCCGGCTGGCCGACGCGGGCCAACCCTGGCGGGGTGACGAAACGTATGTCCCTGCATCGGCGGCCGGGCGGATCCTTCAGGCCTTCTACATCGCCAACAATCCCAATGCAGTAGGCGAGAAGCTCAACCTCGACCGGTCGCCCGAAGCCTGCGACTACAACCGGCTGCACGCGGTCTACCACCCCAGGATCCGGGACTTTCTCAACTCGTTTGGGTACTACGACATCTTCTTGTTCGACCTGAAGGGGAACATGGTCTACTCGGTGTTTAAGGAGACCGATTACGCGACCAACTTCCTCGATGGGCCTTACAAGGACACCAACTTCGGGGATGTATACCGCAAGTGTTTAGCGTCGGATGAGCCCGGTGCGGTGTTCATCGACGACTTCAAGTATTACGAGCCCAGCTACGGCGCCCCAGCCAGCTTCACGGGCTCACCGGTGTTCCACGACGGAGAAAAAGTGGGTGTAGCGATCTTCCAGATGCCCGTGGACAAGATCACTGAGATTATGCAGAACGCCGCGGGCATGGGCGAGACCGGCGAGACCTACCTGGTCGGCCACGACCGCCGCATGCGGTCCAACAGCCGGTTCAGCGAAGAAACCACGATCTTGACCCAGGAGATCATAACCGACGCCACACAGGCAGCGACAGCCGGGAAGACCGGCATGGGGATCATCGACGATTACCGGGGCATACCTGTCGTGTCTTCGTACAGCCCGTTGGAACTCGAAGGCTTGAGCTGGGTCATCCTTGCCGAGATGGACTTCGCTGAGGTGACGGCACCGGCCAAAGCATTACAGAACAGGATCTTGTTTGCAGCGGCAATCACCGCGGCGATTGTGGCAGTGGTGGCGCTTCTGTTTTCGGTGGTCTTGGTTCGGCCAATCCCGCCCCTTGTCAAACGGGCTAACCAGATCGCCAAGGGTGATCTCACCGGGAAAGAATTACCCGTCCGATCCCATGATGAGTTGGGGCAACTTACCCAATCGATCAACGAGATGTCACAATCGTTAAGTGAGGTGGTGACCGAGGTGACCCGGGCAGCCAATGAGGTAGCCAGCACCGCATCCGAAATCGCGGCCTCCAGCGATGAGATGACCCGCGGCATGGGTGAGCAAAACAGCCAGGTCCAGCAGGCCTCGGCCGCGATCGAACAGATGTCGGCCTCGATTATCGAGGTGGCGCGCAAGAGCAATGACGCCGCCACCAACGCCGGCAAGTCGGGCGAAGCCGCACAACAAGGCGGGCAGGTCGTCAATGAGACGATCAAGGGGATGAAGTCGATCAACGATGCGGTTTCGGCCGGTGCGGCTTCCGTGTCTGAGCTGGGCAAACGGGGTGAGCAGATCGGGCAGATCATCGAGGTGATCAACGATATCGCCGACCAGACCAACCTCCTGGCGCTCAACGCCGCGATCGAAGCGGCCCGCGCCGGCGAGCACGGCCGGGGCTTCGCCGTTGTCGCCGACGAGGTGCGCAAACTCGCCGACCGCACCACCAAGGCGACCGCCGAAGTGGCTGAATCGATTAAAGCCATCCAAACGGAAACCGTTGAAGCGGTCAAGCGTATGGAGGCCGGCACCGATCAGGTCCAAGCCGGGGTGGTCAGCGCCACCAAAGCCGGCCAGAGCCTCGAGCAGATCGTCAGCAACGCCAGAGATGTCGCGGGCATGATCCAATCCATCGCCGCCGCCGCTGAGCAGCAATCGTCAGCCAGCGAAGAGGTTGCCCGGTCAATTGCCTCCATCCAAAACATCGCTGAAGTCGCCGAAGTCGGGGCCACGCAATCTTCTCAAGCCGTAGGCAACCTCGCCGAACGCGCATCCCTGCTGATGAACATGATCAGCCGATTCACCACCTCGACATCGAAACAACGGCTTGGCAAGTGGCTGCCCAAACCCACCGATCCCACCCGGATCTTGATTGTCGATGACGACCCAAGCATCGTCCGGCTGCTGGAAAACCACCTCAAAGCGTTCGGCGAATGCACCACCGCGGCCAACGGCCAAGCGGCCCTGGCGGCTTACCGCTCAAAACTCGATCAGCACCAACGCTTTGATCTGGTCTGCCTCGATATCAAGATGCCCGACATGGACGGCCGCAAGGTGCTGGCGCAGTTCCGGGAGATGGAAAAAGCGGGTGGCATGACCGAGCGGCTGCGGGCCAGGGTGATCATGACCACCGGCGTCGATACCCCCAACGACAAGCTCCAGGCCTTCCGCCATGCTTGTGACGCCTACCTGGTCAAGCCGATCGATAAGAGTCAACTCTTAGAAACCATCAAGAAGCTGGGGATAACCAGCAAGAACCCCGTCGCTGCCAACGCTTAGCCAAGGTATTGAAGCCGGCTTCGATCTACCCAACCGCGGCCATCGATCGATGGCCGCGGTTGTTCAAGGGGCCTCGCGGTTGGCTTCGAAGGCTTCTTTCAACGACTCATCGTATTGAGATCACCCACGGCGGGTATTGTTGCGCCGCTAGGGCGCTGAGCGTGGTTGAAGCCTCCGCCACGGCGGTGTGAGCAGCCCCAACACGCAATCGGCACGATGCGGCCAAAAAGAGGATCTCGTGCGTCTGGCTGCGGGCTTGTAAATACGCCCCAGCTTAGCGGGATCGTATCCCTTGAAGCCTTGCTTGAATGTCTCTTGGGCCTCTGGGTCGGCCATCGGCGGGGGTCGCCTGCGTTGATTTCATATGGTAATTGTGGTATATTATTATCCGTATTCATCTACCAACACCAGCGTATTCCCCTCTATGGACGGGTGAAGGGAATCGCTTATTCTGGTGTATGCCGTGGTGGGCGGCCATAGATACCGGTCTCGATCAGGTTGACGGGTTCCCGTTCGCCCGCGGCGGGGAAATCTTGGGCGTTTTGGTGATCCCGACGCGGCAAACGCATACCCGATGGGTACAACCGTCATGGAGTGGAAAACGTCTTCGATTTCCTTTGGCCCTGTTTTGGATGACGCTGCTTGGTCTGCTACCCCGGCGTATCGCCTGTTCAGCCTGCGCCGCCTGCCTTGTTATGGCGGACGCACCACATATGTAACCATCCGCCCCTACCCGTGAGAAAGGATTGATCATGAACTTAAATCAGAACCGCGTCGTCAGCCTGTCGGCTTGGGTGATCGCCGCCAGCCTCACCACCTCTGCCATGGCCGTCAACTTCGAGTGGGACGGCGGGGCGGGGGATAACCTCTGGGACTCTATGACTGGGCCCGCCACCAACTGGATCCCGGAAAGTACACCGGCCTCACCAGACAACATCGTGCTTACGAATCTTTCACTTGCCGGCCCAGTGACGATCGACCTCAACGGCCCGCGCTTTGTCAACCGGATCGAGGTCGACGGCGTCGACGGGGCGTACACGTTCGACAACACCGGCTCCGGATCGCTGGAGATTTTCTTAGGCCTTGGCAACGCCCTGCTCAATGAAAGTGCGTTGAGCACGCTGATCGTTGACGCGGACATCTCGCTCCAATCCGCGACCGAGCAACGGTTCAACTCCTTCGACCCCGCGCGCAATGCCGGCCGCGTCATCGTCAATGGTGATGTCACCACCGGTGCGGCATCGGGGACCACGAACCTGGTGCTGACGTCCAACAACATCACCCTCGATCGCGTGATCCAGGTCCACGGGGTGATCTCCGATGGACCCACGGCGAACATGGCCCTGACCGCCGGGTTCGGTGGGGACCACGCCAACCACCGCGGGGTCGTACAGGTCACCGGGGCCAACACGTTCACCGGGCCCACGCGTGTCAACGGGGCGATCCTGGAATTCAACTCGATCGCCAACGTCGGCGGTGCCCCCAACGCCTTGGGGCAGCCGGTGCTCGCCGACAGCACGATCAGCGTGGGCATCGGCACGACCACCGGGTTCCTACGCTACACCGGCACCGCCGGGGCGGGGCACGCCAGTGACCGCGTGATCAATATGGCCGGCACGTCCGGCGGCGCAGGGATCGACGCCTCCGGGGCCGGGCCTTTGGTCCTGTCGGGCGGGATCACCGCCACAACCAATGGGTCCAAGACCCTGACCCTCACCGGCAATAACACCGACGAGAACACCCTCGCCGGCGTCATCACCGACGTGGCTGGAGGCGATGTGCACATCACCAAATCCGGAGCCGGCACATGGGTGCTCACCGGCGCTAATCAAGCCGCCGGGAACCACAACATCAACCAAGGCGAGCTGATCCTGCGCGGCGCCGGTTCCCGAATCAGCGCGCTGGGCGCGTTTGCCAATACCGTCGTTCGTATCAACAACGACGCAACGTTCACCCTCGAAGGCGGGACCGTCACCGCCCGCGAGATGGACCGCGGCGCCGCCGCAACCTTCAACTTCAAGTCCGGGACGGTCAACCTCTCAGCCGGGACGTCGACCTTCAACGCCGACAGTGGGCCCGTGAATATCGGGACCGACGGAAACGGGATTCTCAACCTTAACGGGACGGCCGCCCAATTCAATGGTGGGGTCGAAATCCAAGGGTCGGGCGATGAGCTGAACCTCACCGCCGGCTCGATCTCGACGACCTCACTGGATAACTCCAACGGCGGCGCGTTCAACTTCACCGGCGGGTCGGTCGTCATCACCGGTGGGCAGATCACCACCGCAGCTGGGTCGTTCAACGGCGGGGTCTCCGGCTCTGGTGGGATCACCAAGATCGGAGGCGGCACGCTGACCCTCAACGCGACCAATTCTTACACCGGGGTTACGAGCATCGATGAAGGGACCTTGAAGCTGGGGCCAGGTGGGTTAGACCATTTCTCCGCATCGACGGTGGTTGATGTCGCTGCCGGGGCCACGCTCGACCTGGTCGGGTCCAACGGTGAGGCGCTGGGCGGACTTACCGGATCGGGGACGGTCATTACCGGTGCAGGGGCGGATATTGTGCCGGGTCAGAACAACCAAAACACCACCTTCTCCGGAACCATCACCGGCACCGGCAACCTCACCAAGACCGGCACCGGCATACTCACACTCACCAACAACCATACCTACTCCGGCTTAACCACCGTCAACGCCGCGGGCACGCTCAAGCTCGGGGCTGGGGATACCCTCCCGGACCTGACGCGGGTCACGCTGTCCGTCTCGGGCGCAACGCTGGACCTTGATAACGCCGACGAAGAGATCGGCGGGCTGTCCGGTGTCGCCGGGTCGATCGTCAGCCTCGGCACCGCAACGCTGACCACCGGATCCAACAACGAGACCCTCAACTTTGACGGCAATATCACCGGCACCGGCGGGCTGACCAAGGTCGGCAACGGCACCCAGCGCCTGCGCGCGTTCAACAGCTTCACCGGGGATATCAACGTCAACGACGGGACACTTGAGATCGGAGCCAACAACACCATCGGCAACAACGCGGTCATCGTCGCTTCCGGCGCGACTTTGCGCGTGGCCGGCGATGCCGAGTCGTTCGGGTCTCTGGCCGGGGCCGGGACGGTCGTCTCGGCTGTGAACACCAGCGTCGGGGTCAACCCCGGGCACAACAACACGGACACCACGTTCTCGGGCGACATCACCGGGATCGGCCCGTTCGTCAAGTCCGGCACCGGGACCATGACCATGACCGGGCTAAGCGACTACACCGGCCGCACCCGGGTCGACAACGGCGAGCTGGTCTTCGATGGCGCTTCGTCCGGGCTGACCCAGACCAACGGGATTGTGCTTAACGGCGGCGACGTGACGGTCAAGAACGGCGCGTCGCTCAACTCGGTGGGGTCTACCGGCTTTATCCACCTCGACACCCCCGCCACGACTCTGACGATTGAGTCCGGTGGGTCGGCTACTTCGGCTTCGCACACCAGCCTTGGTGAAACCAGCGGGGCTTTCGGGCAGCTGCGGGTCACCGGGGTTGGCTCGAAACTTGAAACGTTGAGCACGTCACGCGTGCGCGTCGGTAATAACGGCGTAGGGCAGCTCATTGTGGACGACGGGGGGACGGTCGACACCCATCTATTAGCGATCTCCGATTCCGGGGCCGGTTCCGCCGGGAGCAACGCAATCATTGAGGGGTTCCTCAACAACGGCCTTAACGGCATCTTCGGGGACGATGACGATGAGGTCTCAGTGGTCAATGCAACATCAAGGGTGTTTGTCGGCGACGTGGCTAAGGGCTCGCTGACAATCCAGAACGGCGGGCGCGTCGTCAGCGGCACCAGTTCGAACAACCATTTGGCTAATCAATCGCACATCGGGGCGTTTACCCCCACAGACGGCTCCATCGCCACGATCACGGGCAACCAATCCCGATGGGTGCATAACGGGCACCTGGAGATCGCCCGTTTCGGCGGCGACGCGACGAACCCGGTCGAGCTGAGGGTGCTCGACGGGGGATATGCGGAGTTCTCGTTCATCTTTACGACGCCCAATGACGGCTCGCGGTCCAAGATCACCGTCGACGGGACGGATTCGAAGCTCAAGGTCCGCGACGCACGCGGCGACCCGGGCGTGGTCAGCCCCGGGTTCGGGGACATCCGCATGGTGCCCGCCAACAGCAACGGGGTCTCGGAAATCTTCGTCACCGACGGCGGGTTGCTCGATATCGACACCCGATTGGCCATCGGCCAGGGCACCGCGGACTTCGGCGGGCAGGCGCATGTGACCGTCGATGGGGCCGACTCGACCCTTAACGCGGGCAACGAGTTAATCGTCGCCTTGTCCGGGACCACCGCATCGCTGACCATCACCGACGGGGGCACTGTCAACTCCGGGACAGACGACACGGTGGCTTCACCTGTCCGCGACAGCTTTATCTCCCACACCAGCGGCAGCGGCACCGCCAACGTCGGCGCCGAAGCGGGGATGGACGCGGGCCACGCCGAGGCTGCCTGGAACATCGACGGCAACCTGTACATCGCAGGCAATCAGGCCAGCGACAACAACGGCAACGCAGGTGTATTAAACATCAACCCCACCGGGCGCGTGTCCGTGGCGGGGCAGGTCCGCGTCTGGGATACGGGCACCATCAACCTCAACGGCGGGACACTCGAAGTCGATTCGATCAACCTCGACGACGAAGGCGATACCCCCGGCACCCCGACGTTGCATTTCAATAGCGGCACGCTGCGCTTGACCACCTCACCCGAGGCAACGCTCGACGCGACCGTGCTAAGCCAAACGCTCGGCGCTAACCCCACGCTGACCGCGGGCCAGGAATTGGCCGTGGAGAATACCGCCATAATCACCGCCACGCTGCGCAACAACGGCGGCACGTTCACGGTTGGTGAAATGGACACCGCCTCCGCCGCCAACTTCGACTTCGACGCCGGCACACTCAACCTCACCCAATCCGATCTAGTGATCGGCGCCAGCGGGATTTTCGGCAGCGAAGTGATCCTCGATTCGGATCAGGCCATCAACGTGACCCAGAACGCCACGATCGAGGCCGACGGGCGGCTGATTGTCGCCGGCGGGTTCAGCTCAGCCTTGCTGACCAACCACAACGAGCTGATCGCGGTCGACACCGTGATCAACGGCCCGGTCACCACACCCGCCGGGTCAACCGTCACGGTCATCGGCACGGTCGAATTCAATGATTTGGTCAGCGGGGCTGGTGAGTTTTTCGGGCCCGGCACCGCGGTGTTCAACGGCGGGCAGGTCGTGGGCGACAGCCCCGCGGCCGTCGGGTTTGAGGGCAGCGTCGGATACGGGGCGAACAGCGCCCTCTTCATCGAAGTCGGCGGCACCACCCCCGGCGACGAGCACGATCAGGTCAACATCACCGGTCACACCGCGCTGGACGGCACGCTGGACCTTGACTTCATCAACGGCTTCACCCCCGCCTACGGCGACACGTTTGACATCCTCACCTACGCCACACGCAGCGGCGTGTTCCAGCAGGTCACCGGGCACTTTATTTCACCCGTGTTGGCGCTTGGGCAGTTCTATGACGACGCCAACGGCGTGCTGCAACTCCTGGCCACCGCGCCCGGCGACGCGAATGGCGACCTGATCGTCGACATCTCCGACTTCGGCATGCTGGCGGGCAACATCAACCAGCCCGGCACGTGGGAGACCGGCGACTTCAACGGCGACGGCATCACCAACATCAACGACTTCGGCCTGCTGGCCGCGAACTTCAACGGCGACTTCAACACCCTCATGGCCGCCGCCGCAGAGCTAGGCATCACCACCATCCCCGAACCGGGCACGGCGACGCTGGTAATGGGTGCCGCGCTGCTGGGTGTGCTGCCGGGCAGGAACCGGGCTCGCAGAGCCCGGCTTGGATGACCGGGCGGTGTGGGTGCAGGGTGGGGACAATAGCCCAGTCCCGATCGGGTTGACGGGGTCCGGTTCGCCCACGGCAGGGCAATCTTGGGCGTTTTGGTGATTCCCACGCGGCAAACGCATACCCGATGGGTATGACAGAGGTGGGGCGGGCATCCTGCCCGCCAATCTCGCACAACCGATATTTTAAGCCGCCACCGGATTGCTTTGAGGCGGCGGCGTTTCGGTGTGGTCATCTGGCGTATCTGTTAGATCATCATTGATGTCTGTGGCGGCGTCTGTCTCTGGCTTTTCTGTATCCGGGTCTGTGCCGATCGCAGCCGGTGTGGCCTGCTGGGCGGCTAGGCGATCGGTCACCGCGGATGAGCGCATCGGGGTTTGGGCCAGGTCCGGGGGGCTGGCCCAACGGAGGGTTTCCCAGAAGGGGTGGCCCTCGATATCGGCCGGTAGGCTGATCCGGCATTTGTTGGCGCCTTGGATCTTGAGCTTCCGCAGCGCCTTGTCGATCAGCGTCTTGCCCAGCCCGGTGTGGGTGTGGGACGGGGCGATCGCGACTTGGTGGCTGTAGCCCTGTTCGCTGTCGTGGTAGCACAGGATCGCCCCGATAAGCCGACCGTTGTCGCGCGCAACGAGGCTTAACACCGACTTGCATCGTGGGAAGCATTCGATCGCGGGCTGGGGTGGGGTCTCGCTGTCTTCGGGTTGGTCCGCATCCCCGCGCAGCAACGCTTGGACCGCGTCGTATTCGTCGGGCCGGATCTCGCTGATCTCAAGTCGATTGGTGGGGGTGGTCTGCATAGGAGGAAACCCGCTGCCTCACGGTCGCGGTGCGTTGTGGGCGCGCACGGATGAATCTAGATCCGTTAGACCGGCTATGGGTTTCATCGACGCGATGGCGCGGCGGGTTGAGTGGCGTTAGGCTAAAGGGGTATCTGAAAGATAAGAGATTTAAATTGAAGGATTTAAATTAAATCGAATTCTCGTTTCGACCTAGAAAACGGCCGTAGCGGCATCGCGAGTATCTCACTGATTGGACCGTTCTCGAGCCGGGTACCCTTGCGATTCTTGCCCCCACCGGCACTGTGTAAACGGCGTAGTATCTCTGAAACCCAAAGTCAAAACGTACACTCCCCGACCGGCGCTGCACTTTTGCTACGGCGTTTACATTGCCATGATATATCCCTTTCTAGGTCCAAAGCCGACAGTTTAAAGGAACCAGCAAATGGACCGAGATCAGGGAGGAAGGTCAGTTGACATTAGGCTCTCTAATCCACTAATCGTAACGCCAATTGTCCCCATTCAAAATCCATATCCTGGAAAAACTGAACATCAGGTTGGCCTTCCCGGACAGCATAAGATTTCTGCATTGTCTGCTCAAAGGCATCAACAATTGCATCCATCAAGGTATCAAGGCATTGTAATAATCCATGGTGGCGGAAATGAGGCGACGGCTTTCGTGTAATCCACATAGTTTTTATGCTGTCGATTTCCCACAATACTTCGTTGCGAGAGAAATTTTGGCTAACAAAACTTGAGAATCTTGTTCTGATTATATCTGATTTTATAGTAATGCTAAACACCTCTATCCGTTCGCGAGCCATCCCTGAATTAACGTCGACCTCAAGTATCAATCGATAGCTATATATTGTTAACAGGCTAAAAGTAAATACTAAGACGATGCCAACGCATACGATACTGGCCCAGAACCAACGGGCGTGCAACCCCTGTTTATTCGGTGCAATCTTCATTATATTAGTTGATTCACAATATAAAACGAAAAGCAAAGGCAATTGAAATATGAGTGTTAACGCTATTTGTCAACGCAACCTTTTTCCGCTATTATTTTCTTGAACTCAGGGGCCGTATGATCTGCCAGATCTTGTGAAATAAAGTCGTCGATTATATGCGGATCATATAATAGGCCCGTGCCATCTTAATCCCCCTCCCAATGTTCCTCGACGTGTGACAGTTCATGTATATTTAGCGAGTGGCTCTGTTGAAATCCTTTGCAGCTTTTCGGTTTACCCGATGCTTAGGTATAGAACGGTAACCCCTGATTGGAGAAGGAGGTCCAGCGATGACGAAGTCTGCGGTGGCGTTGGAATCGTTCACTCAATGATCCAATATCCGTCCCACGTTAACGTAAAGGATTAACGCTCATGTTGAACAAGCTTTCACCCGCACCGTGGATGGCCACCGCCACCTTGGCCTGCTTGATCGCTGCGACCCCATCGGCCCAAGCCGCCGATCAGTACAGCGTGGACCCCACCCACGCCGCGATCGTCTTCCGCATCGACCATCTGGGGATGAGCCACACCTACGGCCGCTTCAACGCGATCGAAGGCCAGCTGACCCTCGATGCCGCCAACCCAGCCGCATCGTCGGTCACATTTACCGTCAAGACCGCCAGCATCGACACCGGCTTAAAGAAACGCGACGATCACCTGCGCAGCCCCGACTTCTTCAACGCCAACCAATTCCCCGTCATCACGTTTAAGAGCACGCAGGTCCAAGCCGCCGACCACGGCTACACCGTCACCGGCGACCTAGCGCTGCACGGGGTCACCCAATCGGTCACCGTCCAACTCAAGGAGCTTGGCCAGGGCAAAGACCCTTGGGGTAACTACCGCATCGGCTTCGCCACCGACCTGAGCATCAAGCGGTCCGGCTACGGCATGGACAAGATGCTCAACATGGTCGGCGACCAGGTGGATCTCATGATCAGCTTCGAAGGGGTCCGTCAGTAACCGAACGTTGAAGAGGCCACACGATGATCGAACCGGTGTGGTTTTTGTGGGGGGCCTGCCTGCCGGCGTTGCTGTGCGCCGCCGCCGTGTGGTGCTTGGGGAGGCGGCGTGGGATAGCATCCCAACCGTTGGACGCCCCAGCCGATGGCGCGACGAATCCCTTCCCCGGCATCGGATGGTCGTTCGGCGTGGGGCTTGGGTTTGCAGCTGGTTTTATCGCCACCGAAGGCTTGCCCCCGATGCCGCCGGTCGAGGCCCAGGATTGGCTAGCCGTCGTGGCGCTACCCGCAGCCGTAGTGCTGGGCGTGTTGGCATCATGCTCACACACAGCGCGCTGGCCAGCCTGGGTCGTGCGCTTAGCAATCCTCGCAGGGATCGCACCTCTGTTGTTACAGCCATACATCACCTACACCTGGACCGCCACACAATCCGTGATGTGGCTAACCGGCCTGGGCGCAGCCGCGGTGGCGTTCGGGGCGCTGCTTGTCCCTATGAGTCGTCCTCACGAAGCGGTCCAGCCTTGGCTGCTGCCCGCTGTGTTGCTGATCGCCGCGGGCAGCACCGGGATAGTCATCACACTTTCAGGTAGCCAATCACTGGGACAGCTGGGGCTGGCGTTGGCCGCAACGATCGCGGGTGGCGGGTTGATCACGGCGCTGAAACCCAGCCGAACCCACATGGGCGGCGGGGTTGATGTCGTGGCGGTGTTGCTGATCGGGTTGTGGCTCAATGCCTGCTTCTATACCCAGCTTAGCGCCACACACGCAGCGCTTTTGGCCGGCTGCCCACTCGCGGCGTGGGTCGGGTGGATACCACTCGTGCACCACCGGCCCGCGTGGCAGCGAGCGGCGGTCGTGCTGCTGGTTGTGGTGTGCCTCGCCGGCACTGCGGTCGGCACCGCGGCACACCAATTCCAACAAGACGCCGCCAACGCTGGCCATGGATCCGGGTACGACGGGTATGGGGCAACCTATCCCTGATCGAGGGGTTGTCTACCGCAGCAGGGTCGGGTGACCGTCAACGCGATCGAGACGGGTTACACTACACACACATGGCGGCCGTGATGCTACTCATGATTGTCGGGGGGATCGGCCTGTCGCAGGCGGTTAGCGACCCTCGCCAGGTGACGCTGCGCTGGCTGCGCCTGGGTGGGTTGATCGCGGTCTGCCTGGTGGCGGTCGCCGCCGCGGTATGGGCGATCACCACACAACAAGACCAGCCGTTCATACGCAACGGCATCGCCCTGACCGCCACGATCGCCGTCACACAACTCATCGCCATCCAGAAAGCGTGGCGCCGTGTGGCGCGGTTGGCGTCGTGTTTCATGTTTTGCATCGCCAGCGGCGTGGCGTGGTGCGGCTTGATGAGCCTAGGCCCAGCCGGCCATGACACGACAGCAACCGCCACACTCACCCAGCTGCTTGCTCAGCCCCAAGCATGGGTCGTGTTCTCCGCTACGCTCAGCAGCACCGGTTTGCTGGGCGGGCTGCTGATGACCATGCTGCTTGGCCACGCCTACCTCACCGCCGGTGGTGAGATGACCCAAGCGCCGTTTCAGCGCCTGGTGCTGACATTGGCGGGGCTGCTGGGGCTGCGGATCGTGGGGGCAACCCTCTTTGGCTTGTGGCCGTTCTGGGCACTTGAAACACCGGCCCTAAATCTCATGTGGACCACCGTCATGGTCACCGCGCGCTACGCCGTCGGGCTGATCGTGCCGGGTATCTTTTTGTTCATGACCTACGACTGTGTGAAACGACGCGCCAACCAATCCGCCACCGGGATCCTCTATGTCGCCACCGTGCTGATCACCCTGGGTGAGGGGGTCTCCCTAGCGCTGCTCGAGCCTGCGCGTTGGGTGTTCTGATCACCGATTCTCGCTTCGTATCACCCGATCGATCACGCCCGACCCGCGAAACGCAGCCCGCCGGTGGCCTCCATCGGGGGCACTTGCACCTCACGCCCCGCGACGACCTGCCCGTACACCTCGCCCAGCGCCTGGCGATAACGCTGGCACGAAAAAAAGCTATACGCTTCGTGCCCCGCGGTGTCCTTGAGCCGCCACGCCAGCGGCGCATCGCCCAGCAGCTGCGTGATACGCCACGCCACATGCTTCGGGCAGTCGGGTTGAGCCAGCAGCGCCGAGTGGTGGTCTTCAACGATCTCGCTAACCGCATAGGTCGCCTCACCCACGATCGGCACGCCGGCCGACATCGCCCACAGCAGGCTCAGCCCACCACCCTGTAGCCCAAGCGCCAACGCCAGGTCACACCCCGGCAAGACCGACCAAGGCCGGGCCAAGCCCGCATCTTGGATCACACGCTGACGCTGACCCAGGCGCCGCACCATCGTCTGGAGCCGCAGCCGATTGGCTTGATCCGGGTGGACCAGCAGCCGCAAGCGCTGGCCTGCAGTTGCCCGGCTATCGTCGGCCATGATCACCGCCATCCCCGCGGCCAACGCATCCGACGATTCGATCGGATCGCCCAACAGCGCCATCACCTTGTTGTGATCCGACGCTGCCCCCCACTGCGCCCGCAGGGCCGACCGTGTGCTTAGATCCACACGGCTACGATCGATCCCCGGCCGCAGCACGTGCACCGCATCAGGCAAAACCCCGCCGCCCAGCACCGCCCCACGGATCGTTGCGCTGATCGGCAACACCGCGGTGCGACCCCCAGTCTCGCGCAATAAGACCCGCAGCCACCCGATCGTCCGCCGCCCGGGGTCGACCGTGAGTGTCAGCACGCGTGGCACAGCGGGCAGCTGCACAGCGGCTAGGGTTACCGCGCCCACCGACCAGCAGTGAACCAAATCAAACCGGCCCAACCGCCGCACCCACGATCGGATTGCCGCCCACCCCAGCACCGCGCGCCCCAGCGGCACGCCAACCCGCACCGCGCCACGGATCCCCACCGATTCCGCCTGGCGCACAAGCCGATCCCCACCCAGCAGCACCACCACCTGTTCATCCACGGCTTGCAGCTGCTCCAAGCCGCTGGCTAGCAGCGCCAGCGTCGCGGCGTTGGCTTGGGGGCTTGAAGCCTCAATCAGATGTAAAACGCGCATAAGTTATTCTTACCACAGGTGATAAACCGTCGCTCCATCCGTGACCGGGGGACCGATTTTCGACGCGGCATTGTCCTCTTTGATGCGTATAAATTAACATATCCGCTGTGCTTATACCGGCCTGCCGATGCAAAGCACCGGATCAGAGAACTGTACGCCCTAGAGAAGACTTCACACCCGATGGGAGGTTCTACCCATGGGGTCTAGTTAGAAGGCCATGCCGATCGTGACAAGCCCCGACGCAGACCGTGCCCCAACGGCTCGCAGCCAACCCAGCACCCCACGCCCGGTGTCGATGGAAAGTGCACCCCCGACACCAACCGGTGAGTCGCCTCAAGGCCTTGAGGCTTCGGGACCGGGATCGGGTTCAGGTTCAACTCCCAAGGTGGTCCACCGCCCCAACCGCGCCAACCCATTGCTTGCATGGTCTGTTTTGGCGCTGGGTTTGGCGCTAGCGGCTCCGGCGCTGCTGCTAGGGATCCACCAACCCGATGTGACCCACCCCGATGAAGCCACCACGATCGCCACTGCGATCCATACCCATCGCCGACAAACCATGCTGGCCCAAATCGAATCCCCCTCCATCAACCATTTTGCGCCACACCTCAACACCGTGGCGCAGCTCAACGGCCACCGGCGGTGACTTGGCTGCACCTGGCTGCGTTCAGCGGATCGGATCACGCTACCCCCGTTCAAGACTTGATCCTGCGCGCCAGGCTAGTTTCTGTGGCCATGGCGTTGCTGACCGTCGCGGGCGTGTATTGGGCCGGGTTATCGATTGGGGGGGTGATGACCGGGCTGTTTGCCGCCTTGGTGTGTGCCAGCAACCCGGTCTTGATCGGGTATGGCCGCATGGCGTCGGATCCGATCTACCACGGGGGCTGGGTCTTGATCAGCATCGCCGCCGCCGTTTGGGCCATCCGCCCCACCAGGCCTGCGATCTCGCTGCTGCGCCAAGCCCTGGGGTGGGGTTTGTGTGGGTTCACCCTAGGGATCGCGATCCTCACCGCCGGTCCGTCTGCTTTGCTGGGGGTGGGCCTGCCGGTCTTGCTGATCTTGTGTCTGTGCCCACACCGGATCAACCACGCGATGGGGTTGATCGCAGCGTTATTAATCGGCTGCCTGGTCGCGCTACCCTGGGCGGGTTACATCCATGGGTGGGACCCGGATATCTGGCGGTATTGGCTAAACGAGGCGCTGCCCGCATCAGGGTGGGACTGGGCCGCGCTGATCCGTACTGTTGGGCAGCGTTGCGTTTGGGCGCTGCTGGCGATGCTGCCGTGGACCGTCTGGCTCGTCGGTGCCATCGTGCAACCGTTTAGTGCTTCTTCCACCGGCCTGCGCAGCCAGCTGTTTGTCGGGTGGGTCTGGTTGATCACGACCCTGGCGATGTGGCTGGTGCTGTTCCGCGTCCAGCACATCGGCGACATGCTAATCCTGGTCCCGCCGTTTGCCGTCTTCACCGGGCAGCTATTCAACCAGTACACCCAGCTGGCGTCCGAAGGCCACCCGCCACGGTTCTGGCGCTGGCTGCGGTGGCCACACTTGACGCTGCTGGGGATCGCGTCGATCGCGATCCCCGCCGCCTGGGCCGCTCAGCCGTGGCTGATCCAACGCGGCAGCCTCACCCAGCCCGTCACCAACCCCGTATACTGGCCGATCGCAGCGGGATTAGGGATCACCCTTCTTCTGCTGGTTGCCTTCAGCGCGCACTGGTCGATCCGAAACCGACCGCGCCGGGCGTTGGTGGCTTGGTCCGTGTGGATGCTCATCCTGGCGTGGGCCACGATCTTGCCGCTGGCGCACGGACCAACCCGAGACAACCCGATCCGACAAGAAGCCCAGCGCATCGCCACGCTTACCGCCCAACACCCCATTTACAGCCTCATGGCGACAGACGACCCCGCCCCGCAGCTCGATCCGGTCTTGCTGCTGTATGCGGGCCGACCAATCCCGCCCATCTCAACCCAACAGCTGCAACTCATCGCACAAGAACACGGCGTGTTTTTCTTGCTCCACCCAGCGGGCCAGCCTCAACCCTTACCGGGCTTGAAAAACATCATACACCTCCCACAGGCGCAGCTGGACCTGTGGCAAGCCAAGCCCTAACCGCTTGACCATACGAGCCGCGACCGCCAGGGAGCGGTGTTTTTCGGGTACACACGACCCACCAATACCCATGGATCTCAAAAGACATTGCCGCCAATGGCGCCTATGCGTCCTGATCACCCAAGCGCTGTGCCCCGACCAGGATTGGTGGCGCGTGGTCCAAGCCATCACCACCCACACACAATCGGGCGTATCCCCCGTTGACTGTATCCAGCTGCGTGAAAAACAACTCGACGATACTCAGCTGTTGGCCCGTGCGCAGCGCTTGGTGGCGTGGTGCCGCCCGCGTGGCGTGTGTGTAATTATCAACGACCGACCCGATATCGCAGCACAAGCAGATGCCGATGGCGTGCACCTGGGGCAAGGCGACCTGCCTTGCGATCAAGCTCGCCAGATCGTCGGGCCGAATCGCATCATCGGTGTTAGCACCGCCAACCTCGATCAAGCCAAGCAAGCGCTGCACGCCGGGGCTGATTATTGTGGCGTTGGCCCGATGTTCCACACGACGACCAAGCACAAAGACCATATTGTTGGCCTGGCCTACTTGCGAAAATTTGTTGCATGGGGCCGCTTGCCCCATCTGGCCATCGGCGGGATCACACCTGAAAACATGACCGAATTAATTGCAGCCGGCGTCCAAGCCATCGCAGTCAGCAGGGCTGTCTGCGCCGCAGCCAACCCCGCCCAAGTAGCATCCGATTTGGCTCAACAGCTCAGAGCGTCTACTCATCTCTCTTCACAACAGTAGCGAGCTATGGAATACACTTCTGGATGAATCCGTGATCGACCACAACGAGCCGCAACCGTAAGGAAGCGGGGTTCTTCAAAGGTTTGTATTGGTTACAAAACAAAAAAGAGGCGTATGCCAGATCGTCCCTACCGCTTCACCTTCACCCGTTCCAGCCGGCGGACCTTCCACGGGTTGAGTGTGAGGCCCGTGACACGCTGCGGGTCGTACAGCCACAGGTTTACGTAATGGTAGATCGGTGCGATCGGCTGCTGGGCGAGCATCACCGATTCGGCTTGGCGCATCTGCTGTAATCGCCGCACCGGGTCTGGCTCGCGGGCGGCGGCGGCCATCAGCTGGTCGAATAGCGGGTGGCTCCAGGCGCAGTCGTTGTTGCCGTTGCCGGTGATCAGCTTATCCAGGAACGTCGTGGGGTCGCGGTAATCTCCGAACCAGCTGGCGCGGCAGATGGTGTAGTCCTGTTTTTTGAGCCGCTCGCTGAATCGCTTGCTTTCGACCGCTTCGAGCTTGACCGCCACACCCAGGTGCGTCTGCCAGCCGTGCTTGATCTGCTGGGCGATGCTGCCATGACCGCCCTCGGTGTTGTAGAGGATTGACAGCCCCGCTAGCCCGCGCCCACCGGGGTAGCCGGCCTGGGCCAGCAGCGAGTGGGCGGCTTCGGGGTCGAACCGCACGCCGGCGTCAAGCGGTGGGTCGTACCCGGGCAGTGTGTTGGGCGGCACAAACGTCAACGCCATCGGTTGCCGTTCGCCCAGGCGCGTCACCTTATCGATGATCGTCTGCCGATCGATCCCCATCGACAGCGCCCGGCGCACACGCGGGTCAGCCAACGGGTTGGGCGAGCCGTCGTTGAGCCTCGGGTTGCAATTGAAGTTGTAAAAATAGGTGCCCGCCGCCGGCGAGACGTGCACATCATCTCGGCCGCTATGGATCAGGTCCGCCGCGATCGGCTTGGCCGTAGGCAGGTCCGGCAGCCAGTCCACCTCACCGTTGTCGTACTTCAGCAACGCGGTCTGTGGGCTTTCTACGATTAGCTCGAGGATGCTGTTGTTTTGCATCGATGCGCTGTCCCAATACTGGGTGTTGGCCTCCAGACGCAGGTAGCGCTTGAACTGCCATTGCTTGAGCACATAGGGCCCGTTGCTGACGATGTTGTGTGGCTTGGTCCAAGAGGGGTCCTGGGTGAGCATGCCGGTCTCGGGGTGGATTGATACGTGTTGGTCCACGCTGGCGCTATGGACGGGCATAAACGTGGCGAACGCACACAGCTGGAGGAAGTACGCCGTGGGCTGGGCCAGCGTAACGACCAGCGTCTGATCGTCCGGGGCGGCGAGCCCCACCGTCTGCGTGAACCGCTGCTGGGCTTGATCCCACAGCTGTTGGGCTTCGTTGGGGCCGGGGAGCTTGGTCCTGGCGGGGTTGGCGTAGCGGGTTAGCTGTTGTTGACGCCAATCAAAAAACGCTTGAGCGCCGTCGATACAAAAAAACAACTGGGTGTAGTCCGCAGCCAGATCCGGCAGCAGCGCCCGCCGCCAAGCGTAAATAAAATCATGCGCCGTCACCGGGTCGCCGTTGCTCCACGCCGCGTCTGGCCTCAGGTGGAATGTATAGACCCTCCCATCGCCACTGACCGTCCAGCGTTGGGCCAGGCCCGGCTCGATCGCTAGGTCGGTTGGCCTAAGCTTTACCAGCGGCTCGAACAGGCACTCGATGATGCGGAAATCGTGTGACCAGCTGATCTTTTGGGGGTCGAGGTGGTGGTGGGCGCTGGGTGAGATGAACCGCAGATCGGCGTCACCCACCGGATCACCACAACCGGCTTGCCCCACCGTCAGCGCGCCGACCAACCCGCCAAGCACCGCCACGCGAACCCAGCCTAATATCCCATTCTGGGGATGTAGCCGCCGCGTCGCGGGCCGTAAGCGATGATCGATGCCATCGGAGGTCATCATGTTGATTCAAGTCCTGTGCCTGGTTCAGATAACGTCGCGCATGCCCACTGCCAGCCGTGGCGGGGGCCAAAATAGAATTATCGGGCATAGCCGCGGGTTAACTCAAGCGTCGGAGCCTACCGGGCCGATCCCCAAACCTGCTGTCAGTGATTTGAGGGTCGCCAGCCAACACTGGAACCCCCAAGCAGAAAGGCGCTGCCATGAGCAAGTACGAGATGATCGAAGCGATCCGCAAGCAAAACCGATCCGCCGCGGTTGCTTTCCTAACCGCCTTCGACGAGCGGGCGCTGCGCACCTACCTCAAACGCCTCGCCTTGGTCCAAAGCCAGCGTGACAAATCCAGCGTCTGGGTGCGTCAAGGCAAAACCCCCGCGGTGGTCACGCGGCTAGCCACCTAGAGCCCACACCACACCGCCACGCCACAACCACGCGACACGCCGCCGTATAGAATACGATCTTAGATGTATCTCCATCAGCTCATAGAGGGGCTGGGGCTTTGCGTGGTCCGAGGCGATGGGTCGGCCCAGATCAGCGGCCTTAGCGACGACTCACGCACGGTCAGGCCCGGCGATGCCTTTGTCGCACGCCGCGGCACCACCGGCGACGGTGGAGCGTATATCCATCACGCTCGCCAACAAGGCGCGGCCGCCATCATCACCGACCAACCCCCGCCACACACAGACACAGCGGGCAAAACAGCGCAACCCAACCAACCCCGCATCGCTTGGGTACAAGGCCCCAATATCGATCACCGGTTGGTGGGGCGGTTGGCCCAACGGTTCTTCGATCACCCCAGCGCTAAGCTCAAGCTGATCGGGGTCACCGGTACCAACGGCAAGACCACTACCGCGTTCCTGATCCAGCACCTGTTGCGGCAAGCCGGTGTGCGGTGCGGCATGATCGGCACCGTCTGGGTCGACGATGGCCAAGCACGCACACCCGCTACACTCACCACACCCGGGGCGATCGAGCTATGCCAACAACTGGCGAAGATGGCCGACAACGGCTGCCAAGCCGCGGTGCTCGAAGTATCCAGTCACGCCCTGGACCAGGGCCGAACCGCGGCGATCCGGTTCGATGTCGGCTTGTTGACCAACCTCACCGGCGATCACCTGGACTACCACGGCGATATGGACCGCTACGCCGCGGCCAAGGCCAAACTGTTCGAATCGCTGCCCGATCACGGTGCGGCCGTGCTCAACGCCGCCGAACCCTGGTCGCAGCGCATGGTACAGGGGTGTGGGGCTCAAGTGTCGTGGTGCCACGTGGGGTTTCAAAATCAACCCGATGGCCCCCAGCCGATCCGAGCCGACTGCCGAGCCACAACCCTGAAACTCGCGCCCAACCACAGCCACGCCCGGTTCGACGGCCCTTGGGGCAGCGTCGAGGCTCGCTTGCCGCTAGTCGGACCACACAACGTGACGAACGCGTTGCAAGCGTTGGCCGCGGCGGACAAGCTGACCGACTTGGTGCCGATATTGCCGGGCGCATTAGAACAGGGCGTGCGTGTGCCGGGTCGGCTTGAATTGGTTGGCCACGGCCCGCACCACGATCAAGCCGATGGCCCAACCGTGTTGGTCGACTACGCCCACACGCACGACGCATTAGAACAGGTGTTAAGCACGCTGCGCCCGGTCACGCCAGAGCGATTGATCGTGGTGTTTGGGTGTGGTGGCGACCGCGACCGCACGAAGCGGCCGAAGATGGCCGCCGCCGCATGCCAATTGGCCCACCGCGTGGTCATCACCAGCGACAACCCCCGCACCGAAGACCCCAACCAGATCATCGATGAGATCCTCACCGGCGTGCCGGCCGAGTCGCGCGACCACGTCGTGGTCTGCCCCGACCGCGCCAGCGCGATCCAGCAAGCCATCGCCCAAGCCAACCCCGGCGACACGGTCCTGCTCGCCGGGAAAGGGCATGAGGATTACCAGATCATCGGCACGATGAAGCGCCCCTTCGATGACCGATCGCACGCCGCCACCGCGCTGCACCACCGGAGCCAACAGCTTGCCTAACCCGACCCACACACCGCTGCCATCACGCCCCAACCCCATCTGCCAAGCCGCGCTACCCGATGGTGCCACACCCATCACGCCTACCCATTGCCAAGCGTTTTGGGCACCCCGCTCAATCCAAGCCGCTACCGACGGGCAGTGGCTGGTGCCACCCGACCCACCCACCAGCGGGTTGCAAAACGTGAGCATCGACTCACGCGCTATCGAAGCCAATCAGGTCTTTATCGCGCTGCAAGGCGACCGTTTTGACGGCCACGACTTCTTAACAGATGCTCTTGATGCCGGTGCGGGTTTGTTGGTGGTGTCCGATCTTGCCAAAGCGCAGCGCGTGCAGCAAGCTGCTAAGGATCATAAAGCCCAAAGAAAACTGCCGGGTGCAGGTGTGTTGCACGTGCCCGACACACTCACGGCGCTGCAGGCCATGGCACGGGCGTATCGGGATTGCCTGCGACAAGACAAGGTGGCCGTCATCGCGGTCACCGGGTCAAACGGCAAGACCACCACGCGCCACCTGATCCACGCCGTGCTGTCAGCCGCGATGCGCGGCTGCCAAAGCCCCAAGAGCTTTAACAACCACATCGGCGTACCGCTGACACTGCTGGGGACGAAACCCGGTGAGCGGTTTGTCGTGGTCGAAGTCGGAAGCAGCGCACCGGGCGAGATCGCAAAACTGGCGCAGCTCGTTAAGCCGGACACCGCGGTTATCACACACATCGGAGCCGCCCACCTCGAAGGGTTTGGCGGGTTGGAAGCCGTTGCTAAAGAAAAAAGCGCGTTGCTCCAATACATCCAGCCGGGCGGCGTGGGCATCGTCCCGGGAAAAAATGTCGAACAAACAACCCTCACCCAGCCGTTCTTCAAGTTACCCACAGGCGTGGCGTTGATCCGGTTCGGCGAAGGACCGCACAATGACCTGCGATTAACCGACTATGAAACCGATGGATTGGGTGTGCGGTTTGCCGTCCGCAACAACAGCCCCACCGCAAGCAGTCTAGCAACACGGTTTCAGGTGCCGCTGCTTGGCCGGCACAACGCAACCAATACGCTGGCCGCCATTGCCGTCGCCCGATGGATGGGGCTTAGCGATACGTTGATCGCCGATGCCTTATCCCACGCTTCGGGTGTGCCCATGCGCCTCAACGTGCAACGCCTAGGCACCGCACACCAACCGCTTGTGGTGATCAATGATGCCTACAACGCCAACCCCGACGCGATGATCGCCGCACTCAAAGCACTGATCGATTTCCCGCTGCCCGCGACACCGCAGGGCGCGGGTCGGCGGGTGGCGGTCCTTGGCGATATGCTCGAGCTAGGCCACGCCGAGCCAACCCTGCACCGCCGGGTGGCTCAGCAGCTGGCGCAATGGGGTGACGCGATCCATCTCGTGGTATGCATCGGCCAGCGGTGTGCCCAACACATGCTGCCGGTGTTGTCGGGCGCTTGGTCGACGAAACGGGTCCATGGCTACCCGGCGTGGCATGACAAGCTGCCTCAGCGGGTCGCCGCCCTGATTCGGCCCGGCGATGTGGTGCTGTTCAAGGCCTCGCGTGGGATGGGGCTTGAACGGCTGATCGCCGGGATCCAGCACGCCGCCGCCCAGTGGTGACAGGCGCAGGCCAGCCAGCGATGGATACCCCGATCAGGTTGACGGTGTCCCGTTGGGCCGCGGCAGGGCAATCTTGGGCGTGTCTGTGATTCCCACGCGGCAAACGCATACCCGATGGGTATAGACGCGTGCGCGTATCGCTGATCGCCATCAAGAAAGGCTGGCTGTCGCACGCGTGGTCGTGCTGGGCCGTGGTCGGTGGCGCACCACCGCAGCGAGGGTCAGCAACAAGATCGCCGCGGTGCCCGGCTCGGGGACAAAGGTGATGCCGATCTCAGCGGCGGCAGCGGATAATTCGTCAAAATCACCGTTGAAATTAGCCGCCAACAGGCCGAAGTCGTTGATGTTGGTCACGCCGTTGCCGTCGAAATCGCCTTGCCCCCATATCCCGGGCTGGTTGAAGTTGCCCGCCAGCAGGCCGAAGTCGGCGATGTTCACGATCAGGTCGCCGTTGGCGTCGCCGGGTGCGGTGGCTAGCAGCTGCAACACGCTGTTGGTGTCGTCGTAGAACTGCCCCAGCGCTAATTCGGGCGAGAGGATGGCACCGGTGACCTGGCCAAAGACACCGGAGCGTGAGCCGTAGGTAAGCACATCAAACGTGTCGCCGTAGCTGGGGATGAACCCGTCTAGGGCTTGTAGCTCGAGCGTGCCGTCGAGTGCGACGTTACCGGTTACGGCCAGTTGATCGTAGTCGGTGCCGGCAGCGCCGCTTTGGGCTAGCTCGATCTCCAATTCGCCCGTGCTGCCCTGGGTGTAGTCGCCCTGGACGGTGAGGATGCCCGGCGAGTTGCCGGGGGCGATCGTGCCGTGGTTGGTGAACGACCCGTCGATGATCTCTAGTACCCCAGAGCCGGAGATCGTGCCGCCGAACTCGTTGGTCAACGTTGCATTTTCTAACACGGCGACCGATGAGTCGGCGATGAGTTGCCCACCACTTGCATTAGAGAAAGCGCCAAATGCGATTTCCAAACCCCCAGCACCTTCAGCCTTCATCATTCCTTCATTGGTCACGCCCGTTGATCCAGCCTGAGTGTCGATATTAATGCGTAATGGATCATCTTGATCGGCAATGATGCTGCCTTGGTTAATCATCACAAGGCGTTCAAATGTGCCGTCACCCGTTAAGCGACCTGAACCGCGTATAGTGTGTCCGGCTTCTTGAACAAACGTGCCCCAAAAAATACCATTGTCTAATATAATTGATCCGGTACCTGCGAGCGTACCGAATTCCTGAATCGGTACGATGGGGAAGAGTCTTAATCGTGCGGTGAAAGGAACGGATCCGACACGGATTTCACCATGGTTTGTTAGTGTGTCTCGGGCAGTGGTCGAAAACACAACTGCATGGCTGTTATGATCAACAGTAACGTTGGTGAGGCCTCCTCCGAGTTCGATTTGACCGGAACCAATCGATGCGAAAGTGCCGCCTTCAATGGTGCCTTGAACACTCACCGTAGACCCATCTTCTGCAGTGATCGTATGGTTGTCATTGATCCCGTTGCGCACTGCTAAAATGCCGCCGTTTGTGGCTTTCATAGTGCCGAGATTCCGCACGCCATCGACGAACAATTCCTTGCCATTCACGTCTGCGATAATGCTGCCGTGATTGTTGAGGTGATGTCCAAAAGGTTGAGATTCAATTTTGCCCTCGCCGCGGATGGTGTGCCCAGCCTCGTGCACGGTTAGGTCGCTAGTAAAAATCGTATTATTCAGTTCATCTCCTAAGACGATGGTGCCTGTGCCCGCTATCCGGCTGCGGGCAATCAAATCCGTTGATCGTCCGCCGGCAGTGAGGTCCCAGGTCGCGTGATTGGTTAAGGTGCCTTCAATTGAGACACGATGGATACTGGCTATTGGATTGGAATTGTCTGACACGAGGTTAGTGCCGGTGGGGATGGTGACGTCTTTCAATGTCACATTACCCGAGCCATCCCCTCCAAAGACAATGGCGCCTGTCCCAACGGTTGAAAGTGTGCCTCCTTCAATCGTGATTACTCCCGGAAACGCGTGCTGACGGTCTTGAAACAGCACCTTGGAGCCGTCCAAGGCCGCGATGGTGTTATCGGTATTATCAAAATATCCGTTGGCGATTGAGAGAGTGCCGCCATTGGAGGCCTGAAGTGTTCCCAGGTTCAAGAAAGCCAGGCTTTGATCAAAAACTGGGGCAATGATTAGCGGGAGGCGCGGGTCGTCGGCGATAATCGATCCGTGGTTGATGACGGACCCGCTGACGTTGGTAACGCCGTTGTTATTGAAAAGCCGGCCGCCGCCGCGGATTGTGTGGTCGGTGTCATTGATGATGTCCCCTTCCGCTTCGATCATCGAGAACTGGGGTTGAAACGATGGTCCCGACGGTAGCGGGGCAACACCGTCTAGAATGATGGTTCCTGTGCCGGTCAAAAGAACTTCTGTGCCTCTAAATGCAAGCGTATGCTGCGGATCACTAAAACTCTCGAGCCGGATCGTACCGTTGTTGGTAAGGCTGCTGAATATTTCCGCACGGTGTTGCTGGTTGCCGCTACCACCTCCAAAGCCTGAAAACTCCACCGTTGTGCCAGGATCAATGGTGACATCGATCAAGCCAACGGCGATATCATTTTGAGTGCTGCGGCTTCTTGTGTCGATTACGAATCGACCGTTCCCAGAAGATGAAAGCGTGCCATCGAACAGCCCTACATTGTCACGGAATTCTACAATGGACCCGTCTTGGGCTTCGATCACATTATTGTTAAATACCGCGACACCACCCGGGAAAGTGCGTCCATCGATTTGTAAAGTCGCGCCGTTACTGGCTCTCATGGTGCCGTTGTTGGTCACAAATACCGAATTACTTGAGAGAACGGCTGGCCGAATAATCAGCGGGTTGGGTTGATTCGCGTTGATGGTGCCGAGATTGACTATATCGCCATCCAGGCCGATCGAGAGTTGTCCAGAGCCTTGCAGAGTATCTCCTGCGTCGATCCCAAAGAGGTTGAACTGTGTGTCAATATCCAATGTGACGACGGAAGCGGTCGTGGTTTGGTCGCCGTCGATACCCACAAAATCGGCTAGAACCGGGACGGTGTTAGGTGACCACTTGGTCGGGTCACTCCAATTGCCGGAACCGCCAACCCAGACCGCGTCCTGGGCAGTGGTTGTGAGCGGCATCGCTGAAAAGAAGCCAATAACCATCAGAATGGTTATTGGTGAAAAGACCTGAATAGGGAAATAGACTTTAATAAATCTTAACGGCATCTTCATTTTTCCGAGAACGGCTGTTTATTGACTTTTAAATAGTTCATTTAATGCAGTCGATCTAGCCGATCTGATGGTGTATGCCCTACACCGGATCACGCAAGGCAGCCCAGCGACGTCGTTGGCGAGCGATGGCGTTGCTGGATCAAGGTCAGTCTCAGTCACAAGTGGCGCGCAAGCTGGGGGTGACACCCGCGGCGGTGTCGCAGTGGGCCAAGTGGCGACGCCAAGGCGGCGACGCCGCCCTGCAAGCCAAGCCCCACCCCGGCCCCCAACCCAAGCTCACCGCTAAGCAGCGCACCAAGCTCGAAAAGTTATTGCGGCAGGGCCCACGCAAGCACGGTTACACCACCGAGCTGTGGACGCTGACGCGGGTGGCCCAGGTGGTCGAGAAACATTTTGGCGTCAGCTACAGCTGCCCGGGGCTTTGGCACGTCATGCGTGGCCTAGGCTGGTCGGCCCAGAAGCCCGAACGCTTGGCGCGTGAACGCGACGATCAAGCGGTCGCCACGTGGCGCAAGCAAGACTGGCCGCGCCTCAAAAAAAGCGCGGCGAAGCGGTCAAAGCATTGTGTTTACCGATGAATCCGGCTTCATGTTGCAACCCACCGTCCGCCGCACGTGGGCGCCGCGGGGCCAAACCCCAACGCTCAAATGTTACGATCGACACGACCGATTGTCTGCGATCTCCGCGATCACCGTGTCGCCCAAACGCAAACGACTGGGGCTGTACTTCGACATCCAAGATCGCAACGTCAAGACCGATGACTTCGTAGCGTTGATCGAACGGGTCGTCGCAAAGTTAAGCCGCCCCATCCTCTTGGTGATGGATCGCTACTCGGTGCACCGCAGCGCAGCGCGTCGATGGCAACAACAACGCCACAAACGGATCACTATCGAATGGCTACCGGCTTACGCCCCGCAGCTCAACCCCGTCGAACAGGTCTGGAACCGCGCCAAACACACCGACCTAGCCAACTTTGTCCCCGACGACGTGTCGCACCTGGGCCGAAGCGTCAACGATTCACTCAAACGCACACGCAACCAACAACACCTGCTACGATCATTCTTTAGACACGCTAGGCTCAATCTATAGAACGTTAAATGAACTATTTAAGAGTCAATAATTTTTAGATTTAACGCTTCGAATCTGTGATCCGGGATGGATAGGTCGATGTCTTTGTTGTTGATATACCGGTCCCGATCAGGTTTACAGGTTCCCGTTCGCCCGCGGCGGGGCAATCTTGGGCGTTTTGGTGATCCCAACGCGGCAAACTCATACCCGATGGGTATAACCTGGAAGTCATAATCAACATTTCGATTGGCCCATTGTGTGGCAATAGTGCCAGGTAGGGTGGTGAAAGGAAGCATGCCGTAATTGAGTAGCCTGTCCTTGGCGGGGTTGCTGGCAATAATCAGTGCCGCGGGCCTCCCGCCGTTCCAGGTGGCATCCGATACCGCGTAAGCCCCGCCTTGCCCCAGGGCGATGGCACCCACCGCTGCCATGACCTGCCATATCGGGGGTCTATTTGAGGCTAAAAGCATACCCACTCTCTCCGGTTATGAGGTGCTTCACGGTTTCAATAAATAAGTATACCCCTAAGGCATAAAGTGGCCGAAGCAAAAAGGTAAATTTTTGACGGTGGGTCCTGCTGTATGGATATGGGCAAATGGGTAAGGATGACGCGTCCCCCGAAAACCACACCATAGTGGGTACTCCAGCCTTATCGATTGAGCACGCACCAAGGATTTGGCTGGTGCGATCGACAATTTTATCCATCAACGGGGGTGGCTCATCACGCCCCTTACGCCACCGCCCGATCCACCGCTTGGGCCACGCGTTTGAGGCTGGCGATCAGCTCACCCAACGCTTGGGGCGGGATCGATTGGGCGCCGTCGGTCATGGCGTGCTCGGGGTCGGGGTGCATCTCGATCATCAGCCCGTCGGCCCCCGCGGCCATGGCGGCGCGGCTCATGTCCGCGACCAGGCGCGCGTAGCCCGTGCCGTGTGAAGGATCCACCACGACCGGCAGGTGGCTACGGAAATGCAGCTCGGGCACAGCCGAGAGGCTTAGCGTGTTGCGCGTGTGGTCTTCAAAGGTGCGCACACCCCGTTCGCACAGCACGACATTGGGGTTGCCCTGGGCCAGGATGTATTCCGCAGCCTGCAGGTACTCATCGATCGTGGTCGACAGGCCGCGCTTAAACAGCACCGGCTTGGGCTGTTTACCTACCGCATCGAGCAGCTTGAAGTTTTGGCAGTTGCGCGCCCCAATCTGGAGGCAATCGGCGTAGCGCGAGACCAGGTCGACCTCTGCGGGTGTGAGTACCTCGGTGACGATAGGCAGGCCCGTGGCGTCACGCGCGGCGGCCAATAGCTTCAACCCCTCCTCGCCCAGCCCCTGGAACGAATAGGGGTTGGTGCGAGGTTTGAATGCCCCGCCGCGCAGCGCGTGGCCCCCGGCGGCCTTGACCTGGCGCGCGGATTCCATGATCTGCTGCTCGCTCTCGACGCTGCACGGGCCGGCCACGACGGGCACCGCTTGGCCGCCGAATACACAGCTGTCGCCGATCTTGACCTGGGTGCGGTCCTTCTTGCTCTCGCGCGCTGCCATCTTGTAGGGTTGGAGGATCGGCACGACCCGGTCGACGCCGGGCACCTGCTCGAGCGTGCCTTTGTCTTTCTTCCGGTCGTCCCCGATCACCGCGACCACCGTCAGGTCGGTCCCGACGATGACGTGGTCCTTGAGCCCCATCTCACGGACCAGCTTGACCACGTGGTCCACCTGATCGGGGGTGGCTTCGGGTTGCATGACAACGATCATGGTCGGTCTCCTTGGTTTCTTATTTTTGCATCCATAAAAAAACCCCGACACAAGCCGCGTCGGGGTCTGGCGTTCATGTAGAAGCTTTTCTTACAGCCATCCCGTCGCGGCCATCGATTGGCTCGCCTCAAAAAAGAAGCCCGTAAAGTAAGATGTACCGCGAATCATCATAAGTACTCAAGTATTCCACCCCAACCCCGCGAAGTCAAATCAAAAGGTGCTGGCTCCACTGATTTAGGTGTGACTCAGCTCGGATTCGCTAGGCTGCAGCTGGGTCGTGCCCTGACCCCGTAGCCGGGGTGGGGGCAGGGCCGCTTAGACCAAACATGCGGGCGATAGGACTCGAACCTACACGGGTGTTACCCCACCAGAACCTAAATCTGGCGCGTCTGCCAATTTCGCCACGCCCGCGGCGGAAGCATCGGGGGGCACGGTCGCCCACCTGATTGGGGACCGATTATACCCGTTGGGTATGCATTTGCCGCGTCAGGGACCCAAAAACATCGCGCGTTTGCCTGCCATGGGCCAGCTTGACCCCATAAACTCGATCGGGGTGGGTCTACCCACCCCAATCGGCCGATGAGCAGCCCCAAGGTGACCCCAAGCCTTGGCTGCGGCTATCATGGGAGTATTGTTGCTGTGACATATCTGGGGCTGGTCGTTCCCGCCACCCGAGCGAGCCGCGTTGATGAGCGTGATCCCACTAAGCCAACCCGACATCACCGAGGCGGAGATCCACGCGGTGACCAACGTGCTGCGATCGGGCCGGCTAAGCATCGGACCACGCCAAGCCCGGTTTGAAGAGATGGTCGCTGAGCGTGCGGGTCGGCGGCATGGGGTGGCGGTCAGCAGCGGCACAGCCGGGCTGCACCTGGTGCTGCTAGGCCTAGGCATCGGCCCGGGCGACGAGGTGATCACCACGCCGTTTAGCTTCATTGCGTCATCCAATGGCATCCTCTACGTCGGCGCCAAGCCGGTCTTTGTCGATATCGACCCTCAAAGCCTCAACATGGACCCCCAATTGGTTGAGGCTGCCATCACGCCCCGGACCAAAGCGATCCTCGCTGTGGAGGTCTTCGGCAACCCCACACACATGGACCAATTGTCGAAGATCGCCCAGGCCCACGAGATCCCGCTGATCGAAGACGCGTGCGAGGCGTTGGGGGGGCGTTACCGTGGGCGGCCCATTGGATCATTTGGGCGGGCTGCGGTCTTTGGGTTCTACCCCAACAAGCAGATCACCACCGGCGAGGGCGGGATGATCGTCACCGATGACGACCACCTGGCCGACTTCTGCCGCAGCCTGCGCAACCAGGGCCGCAGCGACATGCCCGCCCCTTCTAGCGGCGATCAACCGCCTGCGTTCACCGGGGGTGGCGCCTGGCTGGCACACGACCGGCTGGGTTACAACTACCGGCTAAGCGAGATCGCCTGCGCGTTGGGGATCGCGCAGATGGAACGGCTAGACCAGATCCTGGAAGCCCGCCGCCGGGTGGCCAGCCTCTACATGCAGCAGCTGATGGACTGGCAAGACCTGATCCTGCCCAACCTCCCCCCGGGCCACGCCGAGTATGCCAGCTGGTTCGTCTATGTCGTGCGGATGGCCCACCAGTACGGGCAGGCGGAGCGTGATCGTATCATCACAGGCATGCGGCGACACGAGATCGGTGCGGCCAATTATTTCCCCTGCATCCATCTCCAGCCGTTCTATCGGCAGCGGTTCGGCTATGAACAAGGCGCATTCCCCGTCGCCGAATCGGTCAGCCAGCGCACGCTGGCATTGCCGTTTTATAATAGTCTTGACCAGACCCACATCGAGCTGATCCTCCACACCCTGCAGGTGATGATCCAGCGTGAGCAGCTGTTGAAGCGGTGAGTTTCTGGGCCTTTGCAAGTGTGGGGAAGCTACAATTCAATATCCCAACATCCCGGTTGAATCCTTCGCCTTTAGGCGGAACCAGGGCCACCGCACATCGCCATTTATACCAATCCCGATCAGGTTGACGGGGTCCCGTTGGCCCGTGGCAAGGAAATCGCGTTTTGGTGATCCCGACGCGGCAAACGCATACCCGATGGGTATAGAAATCCTTTTCCGATACCCCGAAGCCTGCTGCGGGGAGGATCATTGCGATAGCCCTGATTGCCCTGGTCTATGCCCTGCTTGGGTGTAACCGATCTGATACACTTCTTTGTCTGGGTCAACCCAATAGGCCCAATCACAACCCGTCAAGATCAGGTTCAACTACCGATGCGGATCACCCTGCCCGACGCAACTGTGAAGCAGTACGACCACCCGGTCACCCCAGCCGATATAGCTACCGACATCGGTCCGGGCCTGGCCAAGGCCGCGATCGGCGCCAAAGTTGATGGCCAGCTGGTCGACCTCAACCGCCCGATCGACCACGATGCCCAGCTGCAGATCATCACCAAGCCACGCACCGACAAGAAAGGCAAGTCCAAGGGCCAGCCCGACCCCGATGCGCTCTACCTGCTGCGCCACTCGTGTGCGCATGTGATGGCGGAGGCGATCCAGCGTCTCTGGCCTGACACCCAACTCGCTTACGGTCCGCCGCTGGAGAACGGGTTCTACTACGACCTGGCACTTGACACCCCCATCAGCGCCGACGACTTCCCACGCATCGAAGCGGAGATGGCCAAGATCGTCGCAGACGATCGTCCGTTTACACGCTACGAGTTGGATTTTGAAAAAGGATTTACAAAGCTCCAGCACGAAGGGAATAAGTACAAGCTCGACAATGCTCAACGAGCGGTTGAAGGCGGCGCAAAGACCCTTAGCTGGTACATCACAGGTGAAGGCACTGAAGAACAACTCCGAGGCGACGAATACAAAGATGAAGAAGATTTTGATCCAGCATCGTACGGGATGACGCCCGAACAAGGCGAAGCAATTAGCAAAAAGCATCAAGAAGTCTTTGGGAATCGATTTGAAGACCTCTGCATGGGCCCGCACCTGCCGTCGACCGGCGGGATCGGGGCGTTCAAGGTCATGAGCATCGCCTCTAGCCACTGGCATGGCGATGTGGCTTCCGACCGGTTCCAGCGGGTATACGGCACCGCATTCTTTACATCAGCCGACTTAGAGCAGCACCTCCAGCTGCTCGAAGAAGCCAAGCAGCGTGACCACCGTGTCATCGGCCAGAAATTAGAGCTGTTTACGATCGATGAGCAGGTCGGCCAGGGGCTGATCCTCTGGAAGCCACGCGGCGCCATGGTGCGCACCTTGCTCCAAGAATTTTTGCAGAACGAGCTGTTCCGCCGCGGCTACGACGTGGTCTACACCCCGCATATCGGGAAGATCGACCTCTACAAGACCAGCGGCCACTACCCCTACTACGCCGACAGCCAGTTCCCCCCGATCAAAATGCGCTCTACCGGTGACAGCGAGGGTGACGAAGACGAATACCTGCTTCGCCCGATGAACTGCCCCCACCACATCAAGATCTACGCCTCACAGCCCCACAGCTACCGCGACCTGCCGGTGCGATTAGCGGAGTTCGGCACGGTCTACCGGTTCGAGCAATCCGGTGAGCTGACCGGCATGACTCGCGTGCGCGGCTTTACCCAGGACGATGCGCACATCTTCTGCACACCCGACCAAGTCAAAGACGAGTTCCGCGCTACGGTCGACCTGGTGCAGTTCGTGTTCCACACCTTTGGGTTTCAGGATGTACACATCCGGCTAAGCCTACGCGCCCCCGACGACGGGTCGGGCCAGACCAAGTACGCCGGGTCGCCCCAGGTCTGGGAACAAGCCGAGCGCGAGCTGCGCAGCGTGCTGCAAGAGATGGCAGTCAGCTTTACGGAAGAGCCGGGCGAAGCGGCGTTCTACGGACCCAAGGTCGACTTCGTGGTGCGGGACGTGATCGGGCGCAAGTGGCAGCTGGGGACCGTCCAGCTCGACTACAACCTGCCCGAGCGGTTCGGCTTGGAATACAACGGGGCGGACAACCAACCCCACCAGCCGGTCATGATCCACCGCGCACCGTTTGGGAGCATGGAGCGGTTCATGGCGATCCTGATCGAGCACTACGCCGGGGCGTTCCCCCTGTGGCTATCACCCGAGCAGGTGCGGGTCTTGCCGATCAGCGACAAGTTCAACCCCTATGGTCAGAAGGTGCTCGAAGCGCTGCGCAGCGCTCCGGGTATTGGTTCGCCTGGCCAAGGGTTCCGCGCGACACTCGACACCTCGGGCCAGCGCGTGCAAGCCAAAATCAAGGTCGCCCAGGATCAAAAGGTGCCCTACATGCTCGTGGTGGGTGGGCGCGACGAGCAGGCAGGCACCGTGAGTGTGCGCGACCGAGCCAAGGGCGACCTGGGCGCGATGCCGCTGGATCGGTTTATCGAACAAGCTACCGCCGAGTGTGCCACACGCGGCCAGCAGCCTGTCGCGATAGAGGCATGATCGATCACCGTCCACCGCAGGGGCGCCTCGTCCTATAAGGGCCGTGTTTTTTTTGATGTGTTTGGGCTTGCACCCCACACGCTTGGTGTGGCTTCAAAGGCGGGATTAAGCGCTCCGTGCATGCAGCCGATCACATAAGCAGCGGTTGGTCGTCAGGCCACCCGGACCAGCGATGGTGTGGTCAAGGGGGGCTTGCCAACTCGGATTTCTACTTTCCACTTTCAACCAAAGAGGTATCGCTTGACTACCGACAGCAGCCTGCCACCTCAGCTATCCCCCGCCGCCGACGCGACAACCGACCAGCAGCCGCTACCCACCCAGACCTGGGGCCCGTTGAGCCGGCCGATGCGGATCTTGCTCGTCGACGACTCCGAGGCAATCCGTCGGCTGCTGGGGGCGCACCTGGAACGCAATGGCGCCCAAGTCATCCCCGTCACGGATGGGCATCAAGCCTTGGCCACCATCGCCGACTACACCAGGCAGGGCTACGGCTTTGATGTGATCCTGATGGACATGCAGCTGCCCAATCTCGACGGCCGAAGCGCTGTGGTGGCCTTGCGTGCCATTGGGTATGCGGGCAAGATCTTTGCGCTGACCGCAAACGAAGACGCATTTGTCCAAACCCAAGCCCTGGAAGCCGGCTGCGATGCCTACGCCACCAAGCCCCTTACCCCCGACCAGCTGCTGAGGCTGATCTTAGAAAATGTGTAGGCCAGGCGCAGCGGGCGGGCTATCCCTCCCAGGATCAACCGGAGGCTGTTTGATCGATACGCCTCTTACTTGTTACTTGCTTGCCGTGGGCTTCGGTGAACCGAACAGGCCTACCCCGCGCGTGCCGCGGGTTTAGGGTATGAGCCGGCCAATGACTGCAGGCTCTGGGCGATCTGGTCGGGTGAGAGGCTAGCGGCGATCAGCGCGTTTTCGGTGACGGCCTTGGGCATGCCGTAGACCACACAGGTTTCTTCGCTCTGGGCCAGGATCACCCCACCCCGGGCGTGCAGCGGGCGGGCGCCCTCTAACCCGTCGTTGCCGATCCCGGTCAGCACGACCCCCAGCGTGCGTGACCCGGTGTGCTTGGCCGCCGAATGAAACAACGCATCGACGCTGGGCTTATAGATCGTCCCCTCCGGCTCGTCATTCACCAGCAGCTCAAACCGCCCTGCGCTACGCTTGCTGATATGGATGTTCAGGCCGCCGCGCGCGATGTAGATCGTGGACGGCTCTATGGGCATATGGTTTTCCGCGTGGCGCACGCGCATCTGGCAGGCCTCTTGTAGCCGCTCACTCATCGATTTGGTGAAGACCTCGGGCATGTGCTGGGCTACGATGATCGGGGTGTTCGTCGAAGCGGGCAGCCCGGTGAGGATGGTTTCCAACACCGGCGGGCCGCCGGTGCTCGAGCCGATGCAGACCACCTCGAACTGACCGGGGCGAAAGACGGGCGGGCTGCTATGGGTATGGGGTTGATCGCTAGACGCCGCCGCGGTCCGCTTGGGCTTGGTGCGTGCCAACGCCCGGACCTTGGTCAGCAGCTCGTTTTTGATGTTGGTGATCGATAGGGAGATCTGGGAACTGTCTTTGGCCAACACATCGGCGGCGCCCAGCTTCAGCGCCTGAAGCGCCACATGCGAGCCCTCGGTGGTCAGCGAGCTGACCATCACGATATGGGTTGGGCAGTCGCGCATGATCCGGCGCAACGCGGTTAGCCCGTCCATCTCGGGCATCTCGATGTCCATCGTGATCACGTCTGGGTTGAGGCGTTTAGCCATCTCCCAGCCTTCCTTGCCGTTGTGCGCTGTGCCGACAACTTCGATCGTCGGATCGCTTGAGAGCATCTCTTTCATCGCTCGACGCATAAAGGCCGAGTCATCGACTACAAGGACTTTCATCGTGTCGCTCCTACACCAGAAAGATCGGGCTATGCGGCTGCGGCCTTCAGCTCCGCGACCTGTATCATCAACCCGGGCTTTGAATCTCCTTTTTGGTAAGCGACCTCCCCCTGGGGATTCATAAACACCCGGATGGGACCCTTTAAATCATTAAACACCTTGAATGACTGGTTGCTGACCGTGATGGTGGCCCCCGCGAAGAGTTTGTTGTGTACCAGCAAGTCAACCGTCCGCTGCTGGGCGAGGCGCTGGGTGAGCGCTTCTTGTGCGGCCAGCGCCTGGGAAAGCTTGGCGACCGCGGTTTGGTACTCAAACATGATCTCGGTCTGCCGCTCTTTGTCTGTGCTGGTCATCATGCGAGCGTCTTTGGTCATCAGCTTCTGCTCGGCTTCGAGTGCGTCGCGTTTGGCGTTGAGCTGGTCGATCAGCCGGCCCAGCTGGACCGCGATCGGCTCGAGCCTGGGCGCCGCGCCCAGCGCCAGATGGGTCACCACCCCTGCGCCGCTGCCCAGCGCGACGACCTCGACCCGCCCCGTGACCATGGTATGGCCCCCGATGATCGTACCCCGGGGTGAGAGGATCGAGCCATGGACCACCAGCTCGCAGTTGAGGATCTCCCGCTGGATCTCCAGGTCGCCTTTGATCTCACCCTGGATGTTGTCGAGGTACTTCCCCACGAGGTTGCCACCGACCTTGACCTGGCCCCGCTCACGCCCCGCCATGCCACCGCGAGCGATCAGATTGTTGCCGCACTCGATCGTGGCTGCTTCGATCAGGCCGCGTACCTCTACGCTGCCGCCTGCTTTAACCACGAACCGATCGCGCACACCGCGGTGGACCAGCACATCGCCCGAGAAGTCGATGTTCCCGGTCGAGAAGTCCACGTATTGGGGCACCTCGATCAGCGGCCGGACGTACGCCTTGTTGGGCTCGCGGTGCAGCACACCGTCGACCTGGGCGATCAGAAGGTTCGAGGCATCTTGGAGGATGGTTTCATCGAGCTTGACCGCCACGGGCTTGCTGGGTTTGGCTGGGATGGTTTGGCCCAGGACATCGCGGCCATCGGCGCCGGGTGTGGGTTGGACAATCTGACCCAGGGTTTCGCCCGCCTTCACGATAATGTATACGCTGCGGTCGTAGTGGGAGAGTTCTTGGGCGTCGGCTTCATCGGTTTCATCACAAGCGTTACCCTTGGAGTCGGCGGGGTCGGGCACCAGCCATTCGATGTGGGCCTGCTCACCCTGCTGGGGGAGTTGGCCTTGGGCGATCAGGTGGCGTTGGGGTTCGTTGGGTGGCGGGGGCTGGGCGATCATCGCCCGGACCTGCTCAACCACGGGTTGGCTGATTTCCACCCCGGACTGCTGCAGCAGGCTGACGCAGACCTGCTCCGTGAGGGTCTGACGCGGGAACCCCGCGGGGATGAGCATCTCCACGGTCATGTGATCCTTGGCAATGATCACGCGGATCGATTCCTCGCCTCCTTCTGTTGGCATGGCGGTCCCCAATTGACCTGATTAAACACTGGTGCACGTCAGCGCTCTATGCCGCGCACCGCTCTAGCGTTTCCTTGATGCGCTCGCTGAGGCTGTCGGGGGTGAATGGCTTAACCACATAGTTGTTCACGCCGGCCTTGATCGCCTCGACGACACGAGACTTCTCGGCTTCCGTGGTCACCATGATGATCGGTGCCTTGGAGCCCTTGGCGCGGAACTGCTTGACGAACGTCAGCCCGTCCATGTTGGGCATGTTCCAGTCGACCAGCAGCAGCTCGGGCTCAAACGCGCCGACCTTGCTTAGCGCGTCTAGGCCATCGCAGGCTTCCTGGACGTCGGTGTAGCCCAGCTGGGACAGGATCCCCTTCTGGATATTCCGCATCGTCTTCGAATCGTCAACCAATAAAATCTTCATGCTGATAGCTCCTTACGTGGACATCAGGATGCCGCGTTAGATGCGGCGTTGCCGGTCTTGGCTGCAGCTGCACCGGTGTCTTTTCGGATCGATACCTCTACCGCAAAATCACCGCAGTCACAGCTGCAGGGGATATAGATGCTCACGACATCCTTGCGCCCAAACACCACGTGGTCAGACCCGATCACCACCGAGGGGCAGCTGATGCTCACATCCTTCCCGGTAAACTGGGCCTTGGCGCCGCCGGAGATCATGTTAATCAGCTCACCGATCGCATCGGCGAAGTCCTCGTGCTTTTCGTGCATCTCCATCCCGGTGAAGATGCTGACGATGCGTACCGCGGCGGCTGTCGGGAAGCTAAGCACCACCGAGCCTTCGACGTCACCGGACATCCCGATGATGCCCGAGATGTCGAAGCTAGGCGAACCCGTCCGCTTCAGACCTGGCTCGCTGACCTGGACCGGCAGCTGTAGCATGGTCTCGAATACGTTCTGAATCGAGTTGACGAATGGGATGATGTAGGTGCTATCCACGGTGGACCTCCTAAGGTGGTGTCTGGGCCTTAAGCAGCAGCGGCTCGCTCGGGCACTTGGGCTTGTCGGATCAGTTGGATGACGTCTAGGATCAGGCTTACGTCGCCGTCTTCGCGGATTGTGGCTCCGCTAAATGGTCCCCCGCTGGTATAGTGATCATCGAGTGGCTTGATCACAATCTCTTGCTGGCCGATTAACCGGTCGACGATCAGCCCGGCGCGTTGCTGGCCTACGCCGATCACCACCGCAAACCGCCCCCCGTCTTCGACCTGGGTTTCCTTCAAGATCGCGCGCATGTCCAGCAGCGGCAGCACCGCGTCGCGCAGGCGCATCACGGGCTGTCCGGTGACGGTGTGGACCGCGTCGGCCTCGGGGCGGACAATCTCTAGGATGCTGGTCAGCGGTACCGCGTAGAGGTGCTGGCCTACCCCCACCATCATCGCGGGCATGATCGCCACCGTCAGGGGGATCAGGATCTCGATCGTCGTGCCCTGGCCTTTGGTGGCGTTGACGTTGATCGTGCCGTTGATCTTCGCGATGTTGGTCCGCACCACGTCCATGCCCACGCCCCGGCCCGACAGGTCGGTCACCTTCTCTGCGGTGGAGAACCCCGCCGAGAAGATGAACTGGTAGACTTCTTCATTGCTGAGTGTCGTGATCTGTTCGGCGGTGACCAAGCCCCGCTCGATCGCTTTGTTCCCGATGACCTCACGGTCTAGCCCCTTGCCATCGTCTGCGATCTCCACACGGACATGGCTGCCCTGGTGCTCGGCGGTTAGCCGGATTGTCCCGGTCTGGGATTTCCCCGAAGCGGTCCGTTTCTCGGGTAGCTCGATGCCGTGGTCGGCGCTGTTACGCAGGATATGGACCAGCGGGTCGGCCAGCGCCTCGAGCACCGATTTATCGACCTCGGTTTCTTTCCCACCGATCACCAAGTCGATCTTCTTCTCGGTCATCCGCGCGATGTCACGGATCACGCGCGGGTAGCGGTCGAACAGCTTAGCCAGCGGCTGCATGCGGGTGCGCATCACACCAACCTGAAGCTCGCTGGTCAGCTGATCCAGGTCGCCGGCGGCCGAGGCGAAGTGCTCTTCCATATCGTGAGGGATCTCATGGTCGTGCAGCCGTCGGGTCAGCGACAAGACTCGGTTTTTATTCAGCACCAGCCGGCCTACCAGATTCAGCAGCGACTCAAGCCGGCTGACTTCGACCCGGATGGTCTGTTCGGTCAGCGTGGTGCGCCCAGCGGGTGCGTCGCCGGCGGGCTTCTTGGCCACGGCGCGTGCCTGGTCGGCGGGGGTTGGGGGGGCGGCGTTTGCCGCTGTATCATTGGTTTTGTCTGCCGCGGCTGGGTCGCTGTCTGGGGCTTGGTTGACCCCGTCTAACACCAACACTTGAGCGGGGTCGTTGCCATGTTGCCCTGCGACCTTGGGGTCTAGCGGTTCGCCTTTGATCAGCGTGTCAACCCGTTGCTGGAAGGTTTCCAGGGGCCAGCTCAAGGCGACGAGTTGGTTTAGCGCATCGGCTTGCTTCGTGATCAGGTGTTGGATGGCGCCAACCCGCACGTAGATTTCGCCTAGCTGGGTGTCGGGCAGCTCCGCGATTTGTTCGGCGATCACAGCCAGGGTTTTCGATAGGGTGATCAGGCCTTGGAGGTCAAAAAATTCTGCGGTTTTGAACGTGGAATCGGCGATCTCACTGAGCTGGTTGCCGATATCGGCCCGGCTGGTGCCCGAGTCGGCGTGTTGGAGTGATTCGCCGACCTGTTTGGCGGCGTCTTCGAGGTCGGTGACCATGTAGGGGATCAGGTCGGCCTTCTCCGGTGGGAGCGACAGCTTCGTCCCATCGGGGCCGTCGGGTGTTTCGGGTTGGGGTTCCTCGGTTTGCTGGGGGGCCTCGCCGGACCCTTCGCGGGCGACGATCGCGTGCAGCTTTGCCACCAGGTCATCGGGCGCGGGTGTGATCTCTTGGCCACCATCGATCTCTTCAAGCATCGCGCGTAGCACATCGACGCTACGCAGCATCGCGTCCATCACCTCGGGTGTCACTTCGACCTCGCCTTTACGCAACCGGTTCAGCGCGTCTTCTGCGGCGTGGGCAAACGTGGTGAGCGTATTGAGTCCCAAGAAGCTGGCGGCTCCCTTGATCGTGTGCAGCGCACGGAAGATGCCGTCGAGCAGCTCCTTCTGTTCAGGCCCAGGCTCGGTGCCTTCGAGGGTGACCAGGTCGGCGTCGAGCTTCTCGATCAGCTCCTTGGACTCCGTGAGGAAGTCCTGCAGCAGGCTAGGGTCCATATCTTGTATGCCCATTGGGTGCTCCTGACGCCTAGGCCGCGTTTTTCTTCGTGTAGGCGAAAGCCTGTGGGATCGACATCAACTCAAAAGCGACCGGCAGGTTCCGCAGCGATTCGCTGTGGCCGATGAATAGCGTCCCGTCTTGGGCCAGCTGGTCGTGGAACAGCTGGACACAGCCGGTCTTCATCTTGTCATCGAAGTAGATCATCACGTTTCGGCAGAAGATCACGTCCCACGTGCCGAACCGCTTGGCGGCCTGCACATCTTTGAGGTTCAGCAACTCGAACCGCACCATGCTCTGGATCGTGGGGTCGAGCTGGAACGAGCCATTGGATTCGGTGAAGTATCGCTTGAGGATCAGGGGGTTCAGCGTCCGGATGCTGTACGAGGCGTAGGCGGCGCTTTGAGCGGCTATCAATGCCTTTTCGCTGATGTCGGTCCCGAGGATCTCCACGTGCCAATCGGGCAGCCTCACGCCTAAGCAGCGGTGGACCTGCATGGCTAGCGTGTAGGGCTCTTCCCCGGTTGAGCAAGCGCTGGACCAGATCCGTAGTTTCTTGGATCCTTTCCGGGTCTCTAGGATCTTGGGCAAGACCTGTTTTTCGAACACATCCAGCTGGGGCTCATTGCGGAAGAAGCTGGTTTCGTTGATCGTGATCCGGTTGAACATTTCCTGGAATTCGTCGGTCTGGTAGGGCCCCATGGTCAGGAACATGATGTATTGGTTGAAGTCATCAAGCCCCAGCTCTTCGAGCCTACGCGACAGCCGGCTTTCCAAGACGTATTTCTTGGAGTCCTGGAAATAGATCCCGCTGCGGTCGTAGACGACCTTACGCAGGGATTCGAATTGCTGCGGGGACATGGTGAGATTCGTTACCGCCATGGGTTTTTCTCCCTCACACCGGGGTGTCCCGGCGTGGTGGTCTCGTGATTACGCAGAAGCGGCTTGGGTGGTATCATCGACCTGCTCAAGGTCTTCATCGCTAAACAGCTTCTCGAGGTTCAATAGGATTAGCAGCCGGTCATCGAGCTTGCCGACGCTTTCAACGTAGTCGCTATCGATCCCCGATGAGATCATCGAGGGGGGCGATTCCACGATACCCGCGTCGATACGCAGCACCTCGTTCACCCGGTCAACCGTAAACCCGATCACGCGGTTGGCCACCTCGACCACGATAATCCGAGAGTCCGAGCCATCCCCCGGGGTGTCGACATTAAACCGCTTCCTCATGTCCATCACCGGGATGATCTTCCCGCGTAGGTTGATCACCCCTTCGATGAACCCGGGGCTGTGTGGCACTCGGGTGATCTGCATCATCCGGTTGATCTCTTGGACACTAAGGATGGGGATCGCAAACTCCTCCATGCCAACCATAAACGTGACCAGCTGCAGCAGCTCCCCATCGACCTGAGGGGTTTCCAGGTCGGCGGTGGGGGAGGTGCTGGATAAGGTTTCTTCGGTGGCTGTGGTGGGCATGCTTGATCTCCTTAGCTGTTGGCACGCCCCGAGGCGTGCAGGCTCTACCCTCATTGAGATGAGGATCAAGCTTGGTGGTTTTGCTGGGCGTCGGGCCGTTGGCCTAACGCCCCGCTACACCCAGCCCTAGGCGGTCAGGCCCAATGGGATGGGGTGCCTGCTAACTGTGATTGGATCGGAATCCCGGTAGAGAGGCTTTAATGGCTTTGCTTTAAAACGTGTGTTTGATCGTTCCGGATTAGGTCGTCGATGGTGGTCTGCTCCAGCTGCCCACGGATCTGCTGGGCGGTATGGGTGCAAACCAGGCGTAGGACGTCGATGCGCTGAGCCAGGGTATCGGCGGCGTTGATCGGTGGCACCTCTGCCGTTACCGGACCATCGATTGCCTCGACGATCGACAGGAGGGTGACTTGGTCGGCCGATCGGTTTAAGCGGTACCCGCCCGACCGCCCCAGCCGGCTTTCGATTAGGTCGTGCTGCATCAGGGATTGAAGGATCTTTAGCGCACTGTCAGTGGGGATACACAGGTGTCGCGCCACCTGCCGAGCCTGGACCATCCCGTCGCCTTTGTGGGTCGCCAAGTAAGCAACGGCCAAGGCGGCTTGTGCAGATGTCTTGCTGAGCTTCATATTGTCCCCCTCGTCTTACTGATTTGGCCTGGATGACTCACTTGGGACAGCATCGATGCGAGTACTTCTATACCAGTCCCGATCAGGTTGACGGTGTCCGGTTCGCCCGCGGCAGGGAAATCTTTGGCGTTTTTGTGATTCCCACGCGGCAAACGCATACCCGATGGGTATATATGCATTGCGTATAAACATACCGTGTCGGGAACACCCAAATACCGAGGATTTACCCGCCGCGGACAAACGGTGTGACGTAAATCCATCCGGGACGGGTATCTTATCTGGGACAAGCGGGCTTTTGCAAGATCTGATGCCACGCAGGGGCGATCTGTACCCCTGCGTTTTCTAGTGCGATCACGCAGGCCGCCAGCATATCGGGGCATTGTTGTGACCATATGACAATCCCGCTCCAGCTATAGCCGTCTTGCGGGCCGATCAGCCGGATCTGGTGTGGCTGGGTGTTGGTGTTAGAAAGACAACCCCACAAACATCTACACCATCTGGCTTGGACCCGGGTGCCCGCTAAACGGTTTTCCCACACCCCCAAATCGCCCAGGACGTTGTTGGGGGTATCACAGATCCAGCGAACCCACCCATCCCGATCGAAACCGAATACCCCAAAGCCGGCTTCGACCAACTCCGCAAGCCGCGGTGCCTCGCTTTGGGCCCAGGCGCTGGCAATCTCAGCGCAGTATCCGCTGCTTCTTAAATCGGATTGTTGGCATGCTTTGTCTGTATGGGCGTTTGGCTTAAACTCCACGTTGGGGCACCCCGGACCCGCCCCTTCCTGGTATACGTCGGACAGGATTGTCCAAAAACTTTAATGGACACCTCAACCCGACTTAAGTGGCCAATGAAATCTTGCTCTACGGTATTATTCTAGCCTAACCGATTGATGCCGGAAAATCACCAATAGACGCTCCTGCCTGCGTTAATATAACCCCACCCCGCAATAGATCACCCCGCCGTCTTGCTCGACCTGTTGGCGGTTGTATAGATTCCAGCAGTCGACCAAGATCACCGGCTGATTGGCCTGTCGGCTCAAGCCAGCAATGTCTAGGTTTTTGTGTGTTTGGTGGGCGTTCATGATGATGACCGCGTCGGCTTGATCAAACCCTGCTTCGATCGACACCGGCGTGACGCCAAGCGAAGCAATCTGGTCCGGGTCGACCACCGCGTCGTAGCCGTACAGCCGGGGGCAGAACGGCTTGAGGTGTTCTACCAAATCCAGCGTCGTGGACGATCGGATATCGCTGGTCTGGGGCTCGCCCTTAAACGCGAACCCCATGATGAAGACCTTTGAAGCAAACGGGTTGCGGCCAAGTGCGTTGAGCCGCGCGGTGATCTTCTGAGCCAACCAGAATACCGACTGCTGGTTGATCGTTCGGCCGGCTTGGATCAGCGCTGTATCGATACCCTGTTTCTGGCACAGGTCGATCAGGATGTAGGGGTCTTTGGTGAGGCATGGCCCGCCGACACCCGGGCTGGGGCGGGCGATGTTGTTGCGCGGGTAGCCCTGGTTGGCCGCTTCTCGGATCGCGTGGAAGTTTAGGCCCAGCTGCTCGCAGATCATCGCCATCTGATTGGCGTAGGCGAATACCACGTCGCGGTAGGTGTTGTCGATGATCTTGCACAGCTCGGCGTGCTCCATGTCGGGCAGCAGCAGGGTCTGGGGTGTTGAACCGGCTAAACAACGCCTGGATCCGCTGGGCGCTGGCTGCGTTAAACGGACCGATCAGCTGCGGGACACTTTTTTGTTCTTCGAGCGCATTGCCCTCAACCGTGCGCTCGGGCACGAACCCGCAGAACACATCTTCGCCCACCACCCAGTTGGTCTCTCGATGGATCGTCTCGACCACCAGGCTGCGTGATACCCCCATCGGGACGGTTGACCGCAGGATCACGGTATCGCCTGGCTTGAGCCAACCGGTGAGGCTCTGGGCGGCGTTACGCACGAACGCCAGCTTTGGTTTGCGTGTCGTGGGGTCCACCGGGGTGCTCACCGCGATCACGTAGTAGTTGCACGATTGGTCGTGGATCTGCGTATCGAATGCCAGCCGGGTGCCGAGGTGTTTCTGGAGCAGTGTTTCAAGGCCGGGCTCGAAGAAGTGGCACTGCCCGGCGAGCAGCGATGCGATCACGTCGGGTTGGATATCGACTCCCAGCACCGGGACCCCCGCCTCGGCCAGCGTAGCCGCCAGCGTCAGGCCGATAAACCCCGTCCCTAAGATGCATACCCTGTCTTGTGATTCGATCATCCGTTCCTTTTAACACATCGCGGATGACCCATGTCGCCACAGAAACCCCAACAGGCCGGTTATTCCCCGCTTGACGCGACGGGGCCATCGTGGGTATTTGTGTGACATGGAAGCCAAGATTATTTGTGAAGGCATCACATTCGATGATGTGTTGCTGCTGCCGGCCCGCAGCGACTTCGTCCCCACCGACACCGACGTCTCGACCCGCCTCACCCAGCGGATCACCCTCAACATCCCGCTGCTATCCTCACCCATGGACACGGTGACCGAGGCGTCGCTGGCGATCGCGCTGGCCCAAGAGGGCGGGCTGGGCATGATCCACAAAAACCTTGACACCCAGGCCCAGGTCCGCGAGGTGGCCAAGGTTAAACGATCTGCCAACGGGATCATCACCGACCCGGTCACCCTGGGCCCGACCGCCCCGGTTAGCCAGGCGCGGCAGCTGATGATCGAGCACAACATCTCTGGCGTCCCGATCACTCAAGACGGGCAGCGCAACGGCCGGGTCGTAGGCATCCTGACCCGCCGGGATATGAAGTTCCTGCCCGACGAAACCCTGCCCATCCAGGAGGTGATGACCAAGGACCGGCTGATCACCGCACCGCCTACGACTGACCTGAAGCAGGCCGAGCAGATACTGAATCAGAACAAGGTCGAAAAGCTGCTGCTGGTCGACGGCCAGATGCGGCTGACTGGCCTGATCACGATGCGCGACATCGACAAGCTCAGCCAGTTCCCCTTAGCCTGCCGGGACGATCGAGGGCGGCTACGCGTGGGCGCCGCGGTGGGTGTGCACCAGCTTGATCGCGTTGAAGCGCTGATCGGTGCAGAGGTCGACGTGATCGTGGTTGATACCGCTCACGGCCACAGCAAGAACGTGCTCGACACGGTCGCCGCGATCAAGGCCAACCACGACATCGACCTGATCGCAGGCAATGTCGCAACCGAGGCTGGGGCGCGCGACCTGATCGACGCGGGGGTCGACGCGGTCAAGGCCGGCATCGGGCCCGGGTCGATCTGCACGACCCGCGTGGTGAGCGGCGTGGGTGTGCCGCAGGTCACCGCGATCATGGAAGCCTGCCGGGCTGCAGACCCGCACGGCATCCCGGTGATCGCAGACGGCGGGATCCGACACAGCGGCGACATCACCAAAGCCATCGCAGCGGGCGCGTCGTGCGTCATGCTTGGGTCGCTGTTCGCGGGGCTCAACGAGTCGCCGGGCGAGCTGGTGATCCGGATGGGGCGGCGGTACAAAGCCTACCGTGGCATGGGCTCGCAGGGCGCGATGATCGCCGGCTCAGCCGACCGTTACGGGCAGAAACGCACCACGCCACGCAACAAGCTCGTGCCCGAAGGCGTGGAGGGGCGTGTGCCCTACCGCGGGCCGCTAAGCGACTTTGTGTATCAGCTTGTGGGCGGGTTGCGAGCCGGCATGGGGTATTGCGGCACACCCACGATCGACGCGCTGCGCCACGACGCCCGGTTCTGCCGCATCTCGGGCGCCAGCCTCGCCGAATCGCACCCACATGACATCACGATCACCAAGGAAAGCCCTAACTACACCGTCGAGTACCGGGCGGAGGAGTAGTGGCGGGTTAAGAAAAGGACGGGTTATGTCATAGTGATTGTGGGGATACGCACCGCGTATCAGTTTGACGCGTCGGTAGCGTCATCAGTCTTTGATACTGTTGCTTCCGCGTCGCCGACCACCAGACAGACTTAGACGATGAAGGTATACACTTGCGTAGCGCAAATTGGACCTATACCCATCGGGTACAAGTTTGCCGCGTCGGGATCACAAAATGTAAACACCGAGGGCTTCCTTCCCGCGGGCAAACCGGACCCTGTCAACCTGATCGGGGCGGGTATATTTGATCCCCGATTTGGGGACCGAAGATGAAGATTTACACCCACACCGGCGATGACGGCTCCACGGGTTTGATCGGTGGGCAGCGCGTGGGCAAAGACACACTGGTGATCGAAGCCTGCGGCTGCGTCGATGAACTCAACAGCGCGGTGGGGCTTGCCACGGGGGCGTGCGGGCACGAACGGATGTTGGCGGTCTTGCAGGGCGTCCAGCACCGGTTGTTTGAGGTGGGGGCGGGGTTGATGACCCCAACGCCCGGATCCAAAACTGGGGGTGCGGAACAAAAAGCTAATGCGACACAGGGGCCATGCCTTGAAGCAGAACAGGTGGTGGCTTTGGAGCACGAGATCGATCGGATCGTCCCGCAGCTGGCAGAGCTGCACCATTTTGTCTTGCCTGGTGGGTGTGAGCTAGCAGCGCGGCTGCACGTAGCGCGTACCGCGTGCCGATTGGCCGAGCGGCGGTGCGTGGCGCTATCCCGACAGCAGCCGCTGAGCGAACCGGTGTTGGCTTATCTCAACCGGCTTAGCGATCTGCTGTTTGTGATGGCGCGGTGGGCGAATCAGCTCGAAGGCGTGCCGGATATCGTCTGGACGGGGCAGGCGGGTTTTTCATCATCGTCGGCGTGATCACTGTAAACGGCGGAGTAAAAGTGCGGCGGGTGGCGGGGTAAAAATGCAGCGCCCGGTGCGTAATGTCACCCGCTCGTGGCGGGACGTCAAGTTCCTTTTATGGCCGCTTGGATCGGCGTCGTCTTTGTCGTTGCTTGGATTCGCGTAGCCGGTAGCTCTCACCGTTGGCTTCGAGGATGTGCACGCGGTGCGTGAGCCGATCCAGGATGGCCCCGGTGAGGCGTTGGTTGCCACAGACCTCGGTCCACTGCTCGAACGGGAGGTTGGTGGTCACGATGACGCTCACCCGCTCGTAGGCTCGGCTGATCACCTCGAACAGCAGCTCGGCGCCGACCTTCTTAAACGGCACGTAGCCCAGCTCATCAAGGATCAACAGGTCCTGACGCTCCAGCTGACGCAGGGCGCGTTGGAGCTGGCGGTCGTCACGGGCTTCGGTCAGCTGGGTCGCCAACGCGGTGACGGCCCCGAACCGTACCCGCCGACCCTGGGTAGCGGCGATAAAACCCAACGCCGTAGCGATGTGGGTTTTGCCGGTGCCGCTCTTGCCTACCAACAGCACGTTCTCATGATGATCGATGTATTGGCCGGTGGTCAGCTCACGGATCAGCGGTTCGTTGAGCGATGGCTGAGCTTTGAAGTCGAAGGTGTCCAGCGTCTTGATCACGGGGAACTTCGCGGCCTTGATGCGTCGCTCGGCGGCTCGCTTGTCGCGGTCAATCAGTTCTCGTTCGGCTAGCCTCAGCAGGTAGGTCGGGTAGTCGCAACGCTCCTTCGAGCACGACGCGGCGACTGAGGCGTACTCCCGCAGCATGGTCGGCAGCTTCAATGTCTTGAGGTGATGCTCCAGCAGCACCGTGGGTTTCTTGGCCTGGCTCATCGATCACCTCCCACGCCCAACAGGCTGCGGTAATCATGGACATCCGTGGACGCGACGTGGACGTGACGCAGGTGATCGCGGCCATCGAGGCGGAAGGTGGTGCGGCCCCAGGGTTCCGGGGGTGGGATGTACTGGGCGATGCAGTCGCGGCTGTGAGTGCGCATGGCCAAGCCTTGGCGGACCGCCCGTTCCAGTTCCCTCATCGGGTGAAGTTCCAGAAGACGCAGCACACGGATGTACTCACGTGTACCTTCATGATCTTGCTCGTCTTCAAGGCGACGACGCAACACCCCAAAGCACGAAGGCAAGACCCAGCCCTCTAGCGGCCGGGCGTGATCCAATGCCCCGGGCTTGCGTTCCAACAGCGGCAGGTAGTGCTTCGGCTCGAAACGCACCTGCTGGCGATCCCAGCAGCGACGGTGCGTGGCGATCACCTTTTGCTGGTAGCCGATCTCGACCCGGTCGTAGTAACCCCGCACCGTCACCGGGTGATGGGCATACTCCACCGGGACCGAGTAATCGTTGTCGTCGAAACGCACCAACGACTCGCTGTTGGCCCGGCCGGGCCGCACCCGGCACGCGGCGAACGGGGCAGCCGGCAGCGGCCGAAACAATGCCCGTTCCTCGGCTAGCAACTGCCCCTTGCTCACGGATTGACCCCGCAGTCGACGCGTCAGATCTGACCGGCACGCTTCCAACAGATAGGCGTTGAGTTCATCCAGGTCTCGCACCTGTGGAACCGGCACGAAGAAGTTGAGACGCGCGAACTTGACCACCCCCTCGACCACGCCCTTCTCATTAGCCCGTCGCACCAGGCAGAAATGATGCTCGAACAGGTAGTGGCTCACCAGCTGAGCAAACCCCTGGGTGATCTGTCGCTGGCGGCAGCCTACGATTTTGCTCACCGCCACCTTAGAGTTGTCGTAGCTGATCCGCGTGGGCACGCCCCCGAAGAACTCGAACGCCCGCACGTGGCCTTCCCAGAACGTCTCCGTGCACTCCCGCTCGAATGCCATCACGAACATCGCGTCCGAATACGGCAAGGCCATCGCGAAGAATGCCACCTTCCGCAGCACCCCGTTGACGTTGGCCAACGCGAACCCGAAGTCCACCTGCGCTTCACCCGGACGGTGCACCAACGGCATGAACACCTCCCGGTGACGGGCTCGATGTTCACGCACCGCATCCTTGACCGTCGTGTAACCGCCTTCGAAGCTGTCTTCAGCCACCAGCCGCTGCCAGATCCGCTTCGCCGTGTGACGCTGCTTCTTGGGCAATGACGTATCCGATTTCAAGATCGTCTTGATCTTCGAGAGGTGGGGGCCAATCGTCGGCTTCTTGGGCGGCTGGCTACGCCGATACCCCGGTGGTTGGCTGTGATTCAGAATCTTCTCAAGCGTCTTCCAGTGCATCCCCGTCTCACGAAGGATCTGACGCTTGCTCACCCCTTCCACCAATACCCGGCGGCGGATCTCTATCCACTGGTCCATGTCGCGGTACACTCCTGGGCCTCCTGCCTAATGGTGGTCTCGGCCGCCACCGTGGCCGCCGTAAGACCCACATTCTCAGAAGACCTCTCATGGGGTGCCGCACTTTTGCTCCGCCCCGCCACCCGCCGCACTTTTGCTCCGCCGTTTACAAGGCGAGAGCGGTTTGCTCAATCCGTGTACCGATTAAGCATGGACTGCAAAGTATTTGCCTAAAATATTTTATGCAATGCACGGGTGTTTTTTGTGCTCTGAGCCAGATACCGTTATCTTATAGTCTTAGTTTTTTCTATGTAGGGAGGCAGTGCAATGCAAACAAAAAACTGGATAGCTGCTGGCGTGGTCGCAGTTCTTTTTGCTGCACTACCCGTCAGTGCTGGTGTCATCATCCACTTTGACCAGGACGAATACCGCGTGACGGAAGGCGAGTCCTTCCAGGTCAATGTATTCCTGGATGCCGACGACCAGACTGATGGCGATCAGGTGCTAGATGCCGGCCTGCTGACCATGAAATTTGAGGTAAGGTTCGACCCCACTCATGCCGGTGTTTTAGATACCAATCAGATCCTTCTTCCAAAGGCTCTAAACGACGATGGCTTTGGTAGAGGACCTAATAATGAAGTTGGTTCAGGCTTCATTAAGATCAGAGGCAATATCCCCTCGAACCTTCCGCTGGAGGACGCCTTCAGGGGCGAGGACCGAGGCGATGGGGTGGATCGCATGCGACTGGCCACGATCACGATCAATGGCCTATCACCCGGAGAATTTTTGCTACAACTTCACCCGCTTGAAGAGTCCGCCAACGACGATGTCTTTGTCGATGGTAACGTTAATGTTCTAGACGACGATATCAGCTTCGCCACAGCCCAGGTAACGGTAGACCCTATACCAGAACCGTCTACAGCTTGCGTGTTTGTGATTGGTGGGCTGCTGTGGTGTCAAGCATTCCATCGCCGTGGCCGCAAGGCCATACAGTAAACAATCCAAGCAAAAGTCGTCCGGGGTTTAGACGACTGTACTGTCAGTCTTGGGTTGTTGAATGCGTGTGGTCTCAAAGGACAGGCGACAAGCTCAGGCCAAACTTGGCCCCATGGTCGGAGGTTGCAAAAAGTCTAGCAGAACACTTTCTAAAGGAATATTCCAATGTCGAGGCGATCCCGTGCATATGAACGTCTTCAATCCTTGCTTCATTTCCGCAAAGAACGCCAGACTACACATAAGCCGCCCACCACAGATTCAGCATTTAGCTCTACAGCCCTCATCTTTCAGATTGAACCGCTCGAACCGCGTATATTGTTAAGCGGTAACCCCACCGTTAGTTCTTTCCAGATTAATGATGACATCCAGCGTTCGATGGTGACCAGCATCTCTGTGCAGTTCAGCGATGATGTGTCGGCGAGCCTGGACACATCAGACCTAACTCTCCGCAACATCGATACGGGCCAAAACATTGACCCATCGAACATAGCGCTAAACTATGATAATGCCACAGACACAGCGACATTCACCTTTTCCGGCTTCACGGGCGGTTCACTTGGCAACGGTAATTACACAGCGACGCTGTCGGCGTCGGGAATCACCGACGCCTCAGCCCTCACGCTGGACGGCAACGGTGATGACCGCGGCGGGGACGATTACAGCTTTGATTTTTACCGCCTGTTCGGCGACTCCGAAGCCGACCGAGACATGGATAATCTAGACCTGATCCGCTTCCGCCAGGCGTTCCCCAAGATTGACCCAGACCCGCAATACAACCCGATTTTTGATAGCGAACAGGACGGCGATGTCGACAACCTGGATCTGATCCGGTTTCGTCAAACGTTTCCCATGGTGTTAGCCGCGCCAGTATCCGTCACCGCAGCTCTGAACACCGACACAGCACCTGCGGGTCAAATCAATGCGGATGGGATCACCTCCGACCCAACGATCACCGGCCGCGTGGCGTTCCATGGTGAAGCAGCGATTGTCCGCGCGAGCATCGATGGATCGTCATTAATGGACATCACAGCTCAACTCGGGCTCAACGGAGGATTCTTCTTCGATCGTACCGACCTGGAGGCACTCTTCGGTTCTTTGGCCGATGGCAGCCATACATTGAACATAGTCGCTGAAGATGTTTCAGGCGGTGTGCTTGCTTCGACTGACGTCCCCTTCACACTCGACACAACAGCGCCTTCCTTAGTAAGCGCACCTGCTGGCACTCTTATTCAGACATCTTCATTCCTGAACGTGGTGTTCAGTGAACCCTTAACCGACACCGCTTTCAATGTAGCCAATTACAGCTTGGTTGTGGATGGTGGCCCCGATGATGGCCAACCGATCACGATCGAATCCATCGAATCTATTGGTGGAACCATCGCACAAATTAATCTGTCAGACGAATTGGGAGATCAGGGCTACCGACTCACTGTCACAGGGGTTTTTGAGGATTTGGCTGGCAACACGGCCGACATTGCTCCTGAACCCTTTGACTTCACCGTCGCTGATCCGGTCGGTATCACAGAGATATCCCCAGCCAATGGCGAGGAGATGGTCAACGTCACGCGAGAAACGATTGTGCGATTCGACGGTCAGGTTGACCCTGACACGGTCAATGAAGATTCGTTCTATTTAATCGCCAATGGACAGCGTCTACCAGGGTCAATTCAAGTTTCCAGCACCGAGCGATTCGCGACGTTTTTCTATGACGAACCGCTGCCGGCATCTACCGAAGTTCGAGTGGTTGTTGATGGCGACCTGATCATGGGCCGTGACGGATTGTCTCTGGACGCAGTTGGAGATGGTTTCTCCGGTGGTTCAATTACAGCCGATTTCCGCACGCTGCCCCTGACACGAATTGCAGGCACCAATGTCTATGGTTTTGTCCGTGACGCCACAACGGGTGAACCCATCATTGGGGCGACGATCCGTGTCGACGCATTCCCAGACGCGAGTGTGGTTACGGTCGCTGATGACCCCTCCACACCGGATATTAACGAAGCGGGGCGATTTGAATTGGTTGACATGCCTGCCCCCGAGTTCTTCGTGCATGTCGACGGCTCCACTGCCACGAATGCTCCTGATGGGTTCACGTACCCGAACGTGGGCAAGCCATTCCACAGCGTGCCGGGGCAAACGGTGCAGCTAGAAATGGACCGCGAACCGTTCGATATCTTCCTGCCACGGATGGCTGCGGGTGACATCCAGCCACTTTCAGATACAGAGCAGACACAGGTTGGGTTTGGCGATGCCGGGAAGACCGAACTTCAAACCATGTTTCCTGAAATCGACCCAGCCACCTGGGACCGCATGCAGGTCATGTTCGACCCCGGCACGGCGGTTAATGACGCTGGTGTCCCCGCCACCCAAGCTACCATTATTCCTGTTCCGCCCGATCGACTACCGGCCCCGTTACCACCCAATCTCAATCCTGAGCTGGTTGTGTCGATCCAAGCATTTGATGAGACAGGATCTCCCGTCACGAATTTCGATGTGCCTGCACCGGTAACGTTTCCCAATCTCGAAGGCCTTGCACCTAGGGAAAAGACACTGATATTTTCTTTCGATCATGATGCCGGTGAGTGGAAAGTCATCGGTACTGGCACGGTATCGGCGGACGGCGCCTCGGTCGAATCTGACCCCGGCGTTGGGATCCTTGCGCCTGGTTGGCATTTTATTATTTCTGGTTCGCGCAACTTTAACTTGGCAGCAGACAACAACGGCGACAAGGACTACAACACAAATCCAAATCACGATCTTTCGGACTTGCTATTAGCAGAAGCTGCCCTTTTGGGGCCATTAGCTGTATCAATTATTGGCAATGGATTCTTATCCTTGGCGCAATCGTTAGGTGTGCCACCCGGTGATTATCGATTAACATCTGCGCATTTATTTCATTTTATTGGCAATTCAGGCACAGCTCTACGTTATCAGGAAGGAAGCCATGCATCGGAATTAGTAAAAGATGATATTTCACACCGAAATAATCATACCAGGATCGTAACCCTGATAAAGAGAGAGCTTGATGCGAGATCGGCAGCTGGATCAAGTGACACTTCGATTGATTTAACATTATCTAGTGCTGAAGCAAATGTCTCTTTCAGGACACCAGACTTACTTTATTCAATTGGTACTACCCAAGGCATTAAGATATCAGGATCAGCCGGAATTATAGGTAGTGACTATGTAGGAGAGTTAATTTACACATACGCAGATACGTATGGCTATGGAAAAGATGATGCGAATAATAACTCTTGGCCTGATAGCCATGCTAGAAAACTACAGGAAGCCGGATGGGCCCAGCCTTTCCGCGTAGAGGTTACGGTACGGATGCCGTTCACAATTCCTGCAAATCTTCCTTCGCCAGAAGTATCAGCATTTTCCTCTTCACCTCTACTTACAGTGTCTTCAAATGTTGCGATTTCTACAGAATCTGGTTTTGGCAGCGACCCTAAAGTTTATTACAGATATGAACTTGAAAATGGCATTGCTGTTACTGGCACTACTAATTCTCGTAGAGTGTTAGATAATGTAATACTTCCTCCTAATGCAAATTACAGGGCTTACTTTTATTCCCCATCTAGTAACCAATGGACCTCTTACAACGCCGTATCAGGGCCATCAGGCAGTTTAACGGGGATAGGTTTTGCAGGTGCAGAAATATTTCTTGAAAATTTTGGTGGAATAGACAGTGACGCTGATGGAATTCCAGATGTTGGAGAAATTTCGATCGGCACAAATCCTGATGTGGCCGATACTGACGGGGACAATATCAATGACGCCGCAGAAATTGAGCAAGGGCTAGACCCGCTTGATAATCGCGGCTTTCCCACCGGGATTGTTGCCAGTCTGCCTCTATTGGGTGAAGCAAGACAGGTTGTCGTTGAAGGGTCAACACAAAACGTAAACCAGCAAACGGCGTTCGTCGCCACGGGTTCACACGGCTTGGCGATTGTTGATGCATCCGATTTCGATAACCCCATCGTTCTAGGCCAGCTGGATCTCGAAGGCAACGCAACGGATGTAGGAGTCGATTCACGTCTAGAGATTGCGGCTGTGGCTGCCAATGCCGGTGGGTTGCACTTGGTAGACGTCTCAGACCCGATGTTGCCGTCATTGATTCAAACTATTGCCGTCAATGGCGGTCAAATCGAGGTCGTCGATGGGGTGGCGTATGTAAACAACGGGTCCGAGCTGCGTGCTTACGATCTGATTACAGGCGACCGCCTTCAAACGCTAGGTCTTGGTGGCGGGAATATTGCCGGCATTGCACGAGAAGGATCAGTGCTGTTCACGATGGACGCCAACCGATTGCTGCGGGCTGTGGACATTAGCGGCATACAAATGGCGGCACGTGGATCGGTAACCATGCCCCAGGGAGTTGGCCAGCTCTTTGTAGGAAACGGTATTGCCTATATCGCCGCAGCGGATACAACCCAAGGTGGTTACGCAACGGCCAATGTATCCGACCCAGACAACCTTACTTTAATCAGGGGCAGCGACGCACCTGTTACAAGTGCTCCGGGTAGTGTGATTGTCACAAATGGTTCGGGCACAGGACTACTCATTGGACAATCACTTCGGGTGAGTGGAGATCCGTCGTCTGTTGAATTAGTTAGTACTTCTGATTCAGACAACAACTATGATTTCTTAACCAGGATCAACCTTCCCTCGCCACCATCTGGAGTTGCGATTGGCGCAGGGATTGCCTTTGTGGCTGACGGCACCGCCGGGCTGCAGGTGATCAATTACCTGCCATTCGATAATCAGGGAGTCGCTCCAACGGTCAGTATCAACACTGAGCAGCTCGATGTCGATGGTGATGTGTCGGGCATCCAGGTCGAAGAGGGCAAGCGTGTCCCAATTTTCACAGCCATCAGCGATGATGTATTTCCCAGCGGCCTGCGTGGGCAGGTTCGCAATGTTGAACTATTGGTTAACGATGAGGTGGTACGAAACGATTTATCCTTCCCATGGGATTTGTCGCTGTTAACCCCAGCCATTGCAGAGGGGGTTGATTCCGTGACCGTGCAGGTCCGCGCTACCGATACCGGCGGCAACACAACCACGTCTGACCCGGTCGTGCTCGAACTCGTACCCGATATGACAGCTCCTGAAATTGTGGCCATCAACCCCACTGACGGCTCATTTCAAGGTAGCGAAGAGTTCCGAGCGGTCCGCATCAGCTTCTCGGAAACTATGGATGAAAGCACCCTCACGACGGACAATATCCGTTTAGTGAGGGTCGATGATCCGAGCAGTCCTCTCACCCCAATCGACTTCCAAATCCGCAATGAAGGTCGCAGCGTTCAGCTAACCTACGACGAATTCGCAGCTGGCGAATACGAGCTGATCGTCGAAACCACGGCTCTATCCGATGCGGCGGGCAATTTTATGGAGACCCCGCCGATCACGAATCGCTTTACAGTGATCCTCGGCACCTTAGCCGGTAACTTCTCCGGTACCATCGATCGAGACATGGTTTGGGCCGACACACGAGCTCCCTATCGGATTACTGGAAACCTCACCATTGCTGACGGTGTAACGCTGACAATTTTGGACGGCGTTCGGGTTGATGTATTGCAAAATCGGAATATTGCTGTGGATGGCTCGTTGGTGATCTCCGACGCGGACCGTCTGCGGTTCTTCCAGGACTTCCGTCAGAACACGGGTGTGACGGTCAGCGGCGTGATGACGGTGACGGATACGGACTTCACTCAGGTCAGTTCACACAGCGATGGCTCGACCTTCATCGACGTGCTCAGCGGCGGTCAGCTGACGGCCAGCGGGTCGGTGTTCAACGTCGAGCGTGTGTCGCTGGCTGATGGGGTGGTGCTCAACGCCGGAGACCTGGTGGACAACCAGTTCGTGGCCGAGGTGATCACGCCGGTGTCGAACATCCCGCTGCTGGAGGACAACCGCAGCTTTGGTCGAGTATCGATCCGGGGCGGTTCGCTGACGACGGACATGACGTGGCGTCCGATGGGCACGGAGACGACGGCGGGGATGAACTATCGGATCAACGGCTCGTTTACGGTTGAAGATGGCGTGACGCTGACGGTGGCACCCAACACGGTGTTGACGCTGCGATCTAGCCAGGCGCTAACGATCGATGAGAACGCTACGGTGAATATCCAGGACGACGTTCGGTTCGACGTGCTTCAGAACGCGGCAGTAGTGGTCAACGGATCACTGGTGATCGATAACGCGGACCGTCTGCGGTTCTTCCAGGACTTCCGTCAGAACACGGGTGTGACGGTCAGCGGCGTGATGACGGTGACGGATACGGACTTCACTCAGGTCAGTTCACACAGCGATGGCTCGACCTTCATCGACGTGCTCAGCGGCGGTCAGCTGACGGCCAGCGGGTCGGTGTTCAGCGTCGAGCGTGTGTCGCTGGCTGATGGGGCGACCGGTTCTGCATTACTCTCGATGTTCACTAAGAACCTTCAGCTGTCTAGCAGCATGAATGTACAGATACGTCTCAACGACTTCACTTCGGGTTCAGTTACAGCCAGTGGTGACTCCACGGCTACTATAGACCTTCGCGAAAACTGGTGGGGTACGACGGACGCAGGCGCCATTGAGAACAAGATCACGCATCAGAGTGATGACGCGAGCCGCCCAACCGTGGACTTCAGTGACTTCTTGCTGGCCCCGGCGATCGTGCCCGATCTGGTCGCGGAGACGTTGAATATCGTATCCGGCACTCCGCTTATGCCTGGGGGCACCTTGACGTTGAAATACGAAGTCCGCAACGCCAGCCCTGGCGTGGATGTCGGCTCGACGGCAGTGGTGTTCTTCCTGAGTGATGACGGAACACTCAACGATCCATTGTTCATCGGGGTCGCAGCTGTGCCCTCTTTGATGGCAGATAGTTCAACCGGATTGATAATGTCGACGATTACCTTGCCGGACGCTACGAACCCGTGGTGGATAAGCAGGGTGCCTGGCAACGTGACGCTTTCAATGCGTGTCGATGCATTGGCCCAAGTAATTGAATTAGATGAGCTTAATAATCTTGTAGGGATCGATGTGGCTCTAGCTTAATAATCGGACTTAAGCACGCAGGATCTTTTGAATAAGACATTGATGATAAATTACAGAGTTATGGATATGACAAATCAAATTACATAGCTCATCTACGGGAGTTGCGGCATGTCATTGAGATCACGGGCACGCAGAATGTTAGTGTCGCGGTATCGCGATGTATTGAGACAAATGAGGGTTAGCCAGCGATCTGCTGGGATCTTAAACATAAGATCAACTGCGACACGAGCAACTAATGACGAAATGCTGGCAGGGGTTTCGCCATTCGGATTGGAACCACTAGAGCCGCGTATATTGTTAAGCGGCAACCCCACCGTCAGTTCCTTTCAGGTCAACGATGACTTTCAGCGATCAATGGTCACCAGCATCGCTGTGCAGTTCAGCGACGACGTGTCGGCGAGTTTGGACACGTCCGACCTGATCCTCCGCAACCTCGACACAGACCAGGCCGTTGATCCATCGAATATGGCGTTAAGCTATGACGGCGCTACAGACACGGCGACATTCACTTTCCCCGGCCTTATGGGCACATCGCTAGGCAACGGCAATTACACAGCAACGCTGTCGGCATCGGGGATCACCGATGGCTCAGGCCTCACGCTGGACGGTAACGGTGATGACCGAGGCGGGGACGATTACAACTTTGATTTCTACCGTCTATTTGGCGATTCGGGGGTCGACCGCGATGTAGATAACCTGGACCTGATCCGATTCCGCCAAGCGTTTCCCAAGATCGACCCAGACCCGCAATACAATCCTATCTTCGATAGCGAACAAGACGGCGACATCGACAACTTAGACCTAATCCGGTTTCGCCAAACGTTTCCTACGGTGTTAGCCGCACCTGTATCTGTTTCTGCGTCCCTAAATACTGATACGGCGCCTGCTGGTCTATTGAATAATGATGGCATCACGTTCGATCCAACGATCACCGGTCGGGTGGCGTTCCATGACCAAGCGGCCGCAGTTCGTCTAGGCCTCGACGACACCCCGATAGATCAATACGCGGATATCACGAACCTGTTGGGTGCCAACGGCGGGTTTCTATTGGATCAATCTCAGCTTGAAGCCCTGCTGGGCGGGCCTATTTCGGATGGTGTTCATACTCTGCACCTGTTTGCGGAGGACGGTGAGGGAGGAATGCTAAGCACCACTGACGTTACTTTTTCGCTCAACGCCACGCCCGTGACGATTACCCAACTTTCCCCAGCCAACGGCGAGGAAATGGTCAACGTTACACGTGAGACCATCGTGCGATTCGACGGTGTGATTGACCCATCGGGCGTGACTACCGATTCGCTCTACCTGATCGCCAACGGCCTGCGGCTTCCAGGCCGGGTTGTGGTGTCGAGCACCAACCGCTTCGCTACGTTCTTTTACGACCAACCCCTGCCCGCCTCGACCGAGGTGCGTGTCGTGGTTGACGGGAGCCAGATCTTCGGCGTTGAGGGTTTACTGATCGATGCCAATGCGGACACCGCACCTGGCGGGACCGCCACGGCCGATTTCCGTACGCTACCGCTAACGCGGATTGCGGATACCAATGTGTTTGGGTTTGTACGGGATTCCTACACCGGCGATCCAATTGTCGGAGCCACCATCCGGGTCGATGCATTTCCAGAGGCCAACGCGATAACTGACGAGAACGGCCGTTTTGAGTTGGTCGACATGCCCGCTCCGGAGTTCTTTGTCCACATTGATGGCTCCACAGCCACGAACGCACCCGAAGGTTTTTCTTACCCTAATGTCGGTAAGCCTTTCCACAGCGTACCTGGACAGACGATCCAACTGGAAATGGATCGGGAAACGTTCGATGTTTTTCTGCCGCCTGTCGCTGATGACGACATGCAAGCACTTTCGAGTGCCGAATCAACAGACGTGGGCTTTGGTGCGTCTGGCCTCGCTGAACTTCAAGCTATGTTTCCGGATGTTGACCCTGCGGTTTGGCAGCAGATGCAGGTTAACTTTGCGCCCGACGCTGCGATAGATGATCTAGGCAACCCAGCCACCCAGGCGGTTGTTGTTCCTGTGCCTGCGGACAGAATCCCAGGGCCACTTCCACCCGGCCTCGATACGAATTTGGTTGTATCGATCCTTGCGTCGGCTGCTACAAATTTCGATGTGCCTGCACCGATTAGCTTCCCCAATCTTGATGGCTTGGCACCGGGTGAGAAGCAATCGATCTTCTCTTTTAATCACGACGCCGGCCAATGGGAGTCCGTCGGATTAGCCACAGTAAGCGCTGATGGTCTTGCCATCATATCTGATCCAGGTGTCGGAATTCTTGCACCAGGGTGGCATACGCCAGGTCCACCGCCGATCACACCTCCGCCACCACCACCACCGCCCCCGCCATGCCCTCTCGCATCTTCTACAGAATTTAGTCTTTTGTCAGCTAATCCTATGGAGGCTTGCATTGAACGCGCGATCCTTAGTCGTGATATAGCTTTGGCCAATCTTGATCTGAGATATTGGGCAGCGGCGACTTTTTGTTTAACTCTTGTAAATCCATTTGTGATAGCAGGATGTCTTGCTGATTTAGCTGTCGCTTATAGCTTTGATCGGCTGGCTATTTCGGATCAGTTTGTCGCCGATCTGGAAGCCTGCGGATCTTCGTGTGGACAACAACTACAGTCTGCAGGTTCTCAAGATGTGATCGAGCGACCCGAGCAAAATCAAAATACCGCCGTTTTTGATGATGCCCTAGTTGACCAGATTCGCGAAAATTCAAATCAGATATTAACACTTTTGACGCCATATTTAGCGGATCGTTCTAATGTACCACAAGATGTGTTAGACGAAATTACCTTAATTATTGAGCAAACAAACGCATTGGCAGAAGGTGACGTTGCAACTTTCCTGCGTCAAGTCGTAACGGATTTGGAAGCAGACTTGTCTCCAGGTGATTTTGGCACTGACATTGAACAACCAGATCATTCGGTATTTTTCCTGGCTAAAATTTCCCGATCTAACGGAGAAACGTTTGAGATTCGTGGTCAAACAGAACCCTATGGCCAATACTCACTGTTCGTTCCGAGAGATGCGGAAGTCCAAAATGTGAGCTTTTTCGATGCCAGTACCAATTCATTTGGCATGGTCTTCCCCTTTTTGCGTCAAGATGCCCCGTTTACACTCCCACACCCCAACTTCTTCTCATTAGATAGTGCTTCATTACCCGATCTCGATGGCGATGGCGTGGTTGATGGAGTAGAACAGGTGTTGGGCACAGACTTTACATCCATTGACACAGACAATGACGGCATAAATGATCTAGCCGAAATCGAACAAGGGCTCGATCCACTCGACGGCCGCGCATTCCCTACCGGCATCATCTCGAGCCTGCCACTATTTGGCGAAGCTAAGGAAGTGGTCGTTGAAGGCTCAATACTCAATACTCAGCAGCAGACAGCTTACGTAGCCACGGGGTCTCACGGCCTAGCCATCGTAGACGCCTCCCAATTCAATAACCCCATTGTCCTGGGTCAACTCGACCTATCTGGTGACAACGTCGATGTGGCGATAGATTCTCGCCTAGATATCGCAGCCATCGCGGGCGGCAGTGGCGGATTACATCTGGTTGACGTGTCAGACCCCATGCTCCCGACGCTGATCCAAACCCTCAACATCAACGCCGGGCAGGTGGAGGTAGTGGACGGGCTGGCGTATGTATCGGTCGGTTCAGCCCTGCGGACCTACGATCTACTTACGGGTGATCTTGCCCAGCATCTGCCCGGGGTGGGGGCTAACACTATCCGCAGCATGGCCCGCGAAGGGCAGATGCTCTACACGATGGATGCCAGCCGAGTCTTGCGGGCGGTGGATATTAGTGGGTTCGAGATGAATGCCCGTGGATCCCTACAACTGCCACACGGTGCCGGCAAGCTGTTCGTAGGCAACGGCATTGCATACGCGGGTGCGATCAATAGTTACTTCCGTGGCGGGTTTTCAACCGCCGACGTGACTGACCCGGACAACATCACCCTGATCAGTGGTTCGGATGCCGCAGCCCCATTTATAGGGCCAGGGACAGCGATCGTCTCGAACGGCTCTGAGATTGGTGTGCTCGTTGGTTCGAACGGCGGGGTGCACTCTTTGGACCTGATGGATATCTCCGTGCCGGCTGATACCAATGATTTCTTGACGCGGGTTCTTTTGCCGGCTGCACCGCAAAGTGTGGCGTTGGGTGCTGGCATTGCCTTTATTGCTGATGGAACCGCTGGGTTACAGGTAATTAACTATTTGTCCTTCGACAACCAGGGACAAGCCCCGGTGGTGACAATCGACACTCCTGACATTGATGTAGATCTTGGCACACCTGGGATTCAGGTTGAAGAAGGCACGAGCGTTCCCATTGTCGCGACGATCACCGACGATGTTCAGGTGCGTAACGCAGAGTTGCTGGTCAACAGAGAAGTCGTTCGAAACGATGTTTCCTTCCCATTCGATTTTAACGCCGTCGTGCCAAACCTGTCGGCGGGATCTGAGACGATGACCATCCATGTGCGTGCGACCGACACGGGTGGTAACACGACGACTTCCGAACCGCTCATTTTGGAGATCAAGCCTGATATTTTCGCGCCAACCGTTGACAGTGTTTCTCCAACCGACGGATCGGTACGTGGGCAGAATTTCAGGACTGTCCGCGTCGGGTTCTCAGAGTCTATGGATGAAAGCACACTCACGTTCGACAATATCCGCTTAATTGGGGCGTCCAATCCTGCCAATCCACTGACACCGACCGATACCCAGATCCGCAATCAGGGGCGCGTCGTCCAGTTTACTTACGAGTCATTGGTACCAGACGATTACCAATTGGTTATTAACAGTGCCACGGTGACCGACCGAGCGGGCAATGCGATCGGCGGTGACGATTTTACAAGTTCATTCACCGTGGCTGAAGCGGATGTCGCCTGGATCAACCCGGATGGTGGCTTCTGGGACGACCCCGCCAACTGGGATACGGGCCAGGTACCTCTTCCCGGTGATGATGTCTTTATCGGTGTGGCTGGTGATGCCACCATAACCCACCGCAGCGGTACTACCAAGATCAATAGCCTCGCGGGCACAAACAAATTTACGTTATCCGGTGGTGTACTCGATGTGGCGGGGTTTATTAAATTAGATAACGAATTTACCTTTTCCAATGGCGTTTTAAAGAACGCAACTATATCAGCAAGTGACAACGGTCATCGTCTTGAGGTAACGGGTTTGGGTACGCTCGACGGTGTGACGCTCGATGGCGAGGCGGTGATCCACGACAGACGCACGCTTGCTATCGAGAACGGATTGACGGTCAACGGCAAGCTCTATCTAGATAACAACTCCAACAGCAGTTCCAGCGTATCTTGAGGTGACGGGTTTGGGTACGCTCGACGGCGTGACGCTCGATGGCGAGGCGGTGATCCACAACAACCGCGTGCTTGCTATCGAGAATGGATTGACGGTTAATGGCGGACTCTACCTGGATAACAGCTTCAGCAGCATTTCCGGTCTGTCGTTCAGGGGCGCGGGTATCCAGACGCTCGACGGCACTGGCGAGGTGGTGTTTGGCCTAAACAATACCGGGTCGCGCAACCAAATCGTTCTGTCCGGTGGGGCAACGGGATTGACGATCGATTCAGGCGTGACGGTCCGCTCGGGCATGGGCGCTGGGACAATCGCCGGTGGCCTGCTGACCAACCGAGGGACGATCGCCGCCGACAACAGCAAGAGCCTAACCGTCAGCGGCACCGACTGGATCAACGAAGGCACGCTCAGAGCGGTCAACAACGGGACAGTGATCTTGCAAGGCACACTGAACAATCAGGGCAAGACACTGACTTTCGATATTGCCAGTGGCGGTAGGCTCAGCTTGTCTGGCATTATCCAGGGCGGGATGATCACGCCGTTAAACAGTCAACCATTGGTAATTGATGGTTTTGGGACGGTTGATGGTGTAACACTCGATGGGAACATCGTCATACCCAACGGCCGCACGCTTAGTATCGAGAACGGGCTGACGGTCAACGGCAAGCTCTATCTAGATAACAACTCCAACAGCAGTTCCAGCCTGTCGTTCAATGGCGAGGGTATCCAGACGCTCGACGGCACTGGCGAGGTGGTGTTTGGCCTAAACAATACCGGGTCGCGCAACCAAATCGTTCTGTCCGGTGGGGCAACGGGATTGACGATCGATTCAGGCGTGACGGTCCGCTCGGGCATGGGCGCTGGGACAATCGCCGGTGGCCTGCTGACCAACCGAGGGACGATCGCCGCCGACAACAGCAAGAGCCTAACCGTCAGCGGCACCGACTGGATCAACGAAGGCACGCTCAGAGCGGTTAATAATGGAACGGTGATCTTGCAGGGCACGATCGTTACCAATGGCCTGGGCACGCTCGATGGTGTTGGCGGCGTGATCAGCCTCAGAGGCACGCTGGATAACATGAACCAAACGCTGCTGCTGGATGCTTCATCCAGAGGCTTGGTGCTGGGTTCCTCGGGGCGTATCGTTGGCGGTGTGATTGATACGGCCAACGGTCATCGTCTTGAGGTAACGGGTTTGGGTACGCTCGACGGCGTGACGCTCGATGGCGAGGCGGTGATCCACGACAGACGCACGCTTGCTATCGAGAACGGATTGACGGTCAACGGCAAGCTCTATCTAGATAACAACTCCAACAGCATTTCCGGTCTGTCGTTCAGGGGCGAGGGTATCCAGACGCTCGACGGCACTGGCGAGGTGGTGTTTGGCCTGAACAACAACGGGTCGCGCAACCAAATCGTTCTGTCCGGTGGGGCAACGGGATTGACGATCGATTCAGGCGTGACGGTCCGCTCGGGCATGGGCGCTGGGACAATCGCCGGTGGCCTGCTGACCAACCGAGGCACGATCGCCGCCGACAACAGCAAGAGCCTAACCGTCAGCGGCACCGACTGGATCAACGAAGGCACGCTCAGAGCGGTCAACAACGGGACAGTGATCTTGCAAGGCACACTGAACAATCAGGGCAAGACACTGACTTTCGATATTGCCAGTGGCGGTAGGCTCAGCTTGTCTGGCATTATCCAGGGCGGGATGATCACGCCGTTAAACAGTCAACCATTGGTAATTGATGGTTTTGGGACGGTTGATGGTGTAACACTCGATGGGAACATCGTCATACCCAACGGCCGCACGCTTAGTATCGAGAACGGGCTGACGGTCAACGGCAAGCTCTATCTAGATAACAACTCCAACAGCAGTTCCAGCCTGTCGTTCAATGGCGAGGGTATCCAGACGCTCGACGGCACTGGCGAGGTGGTGTTTGGCCTGAACAACAACGGGTCGCGCAACCAAATCGTTCTGTCCGGTGGGGCAACGGGATTGACGATCGATTCAGGCGTGACGGTCCGCTCGGGCATGGGCGCTGGGACAATCGCCGGTGGCCTGCTGACCAACCGAGGCACGATCGCCGCCGACAACAGCAAGAGCCTAACCGTCAGCGGCACCGACTGGATCAACGAAGGCACGCTCAGAGCGGTCAACAACGGGACAGTGATCTTGCAAGGCACACTGAACAATCAGGGCAAGACACTGACTTTCGATATTGCCAGTGGCGGTAGGCTCAGCTTGTCTGGCATTATCCAGGGCGGGATGATCACGCCGTTAAACAGTCAACCATTGGTAATTGATGGTTTTGGGACGGTTGATGGTGTAACACTCGATGGGAACATCGTCATACCCAACGGCCGCACGCTTAGTATCGAGAACGGGCTGACGGTCAACGGCAAGCTCTATCTAGATAACAACTCCAACAGCAGTTCCAGCCTGTCGTTCAATGGCGAGGGTATCCAGACGCTCGACGGCACTGGCGAGGTGGTGTTTGGCCTAAACAATACCGGGTCGCGCAACCAAATCGTTCTGTCCGGTGGGGCAACGGGATTGACGATCGATTCAGGCGTGACGGTCCGCTCGGGCATGGGCGCTGGGACAATCGCCGGTGGCCTGCTGACCAACCGAGGGACGATCGCCGCCGACAACAGCAAGAGCCTAACCGTCAGCGGCACCGACTGGATCAACGAAGGCACGCTCAGAGCGGTTAATAATGGAACGGTGATCTTGCAGGGCACGATCGTTACCAATGGCCTGGGCACGCTCGATGGTGTTGGCGGCGTGATCAGCCTCAGAGGCACGCTGGATAACATGAACCAAACGCTGCTGCTGGATGCTTCATCCAGAGGCTTGGTGCTGGGTTCCTCGGGGCGTATCGTTGGCGGTGTGATTGATACGGCCAACGGTCATCGTCTTGAGGTAACGGGTTTGGGTACGCTCGACGGTGTGACGCTCGATGGCGAGGCGGTGATCCACGACAGACGCACGCTTGCTATCGAGAACGGATTGACGGTCAACGGCAAGCTCTATCTAGATAACAACTCCAACAGCATTTCCGGTCTGTCGTTCAGGGGCGAGGGTATCCAGACGCTCGACGGCACTGGCGAGGTGGTGTTTGGCCTGAACAACAACGGGTCGCGCAACCAAATCGTTCTGTCCGGTGGGGCAACGGGATTGACGATCGATTCAGGCGTGACGGTCCGCTCGGGCATGGGCGCTGGGACAATCGCCGGTGGCCTGCTGACCAACCGAGGCACGATCGCCGCCGACAACAGCAAGAGCCTAACCGTCAGCGGCACCGACTGGATCAACGAAGGCACGCTCAGAGCGGTCAACAACGGGACAGTGATCTTGCAAGGCACACTGAACAATCAGGGCAAGACACTGACTTTCGATATTGCCAGTGGCGGTAGGCTCAGCTTGTCTGGCATTATCCAGGGCGGGATGATCACGCCGTTAAACAGTCAACCATTGGTAATTGATGGTTTTGGGACGGTTGATGGTGTAACACTCGATGGGAACATCGTCATACCCAACGGCCGCACGCTTAGTATCGAGAACGGGCTGACGGTCAACGGCAAGCTCTATCTAGATAACAACTCCAACAGCAGTTCCAGCCTGTCGTTCAATGGCGAGGGTATCCAGACGCTCGACGGCACTGGCGAGGTGGTGTTTGGCCTAAACAATACCGGGTCGCGCAACCAAATCGTTCTGTCCGGTGGGGCAACGGGATTGACGATCGATTCAGGCGTGACGGTCCGCTCGGGCATGGGCGCTGGGACAATCGCCGGTGGCCTGCTGACCAACCGAGGGACGATCGCCGCCGACAACAGCAAGAGCCTAACCGTCAGCGGCACCGACTGGATCAACGAAGGCACGCTCAGAGCGGTTAATAATGGAACGGTGATCTTGCAGGGCACGATCGTTACCAATGGCCTGGGCACGCTCGATGGTGTTGGCGGCGTGATCAGCCTCAGAGGCACGCTGGATAACATGAACCAAACGCTGCTGCTGGATGCTTCATCCAGAGGCTTGGTGCTGGGTTCCTCGGGGCGTATCGTTGGCGGTGTGATTGATACGGCCAACGGTCATCGTCTTGAGGTAACGGGTTTGGGTACGCTCGACGGTGTGACGCTCGATGGCGAGGCGGTGATCCACGACAGACGCACGCTTGCTATCGAGAACGGATTGACGGTCAACGGCAAGCTCTATCTAGATAACAACTCCAACAGCAGTTCCAGCCTGTCGTTCAATGGCGAGGGTATCCAGACGCTCGACGGCACCGGCGAGGTGGTGTTTGGCCTGAACAATACCGGGTCGCGCAACCAAATCGTACTGTCCGGTGGGGCAACCGGGTTAACGATCGATTCAGGTGTGACGGTCCGCTCGGGCACGGGTGACGGGACGATCAATGGCGGCCTGCTGACCAACCGAGGCACGATTACTGCCGACAACAGCAAGCGCCTAACCGTCAGCGGCACCGACTGGATCAACGAAGGCACGCTCAGAGCGGTTAATAATGGAACGGTGATCTTGCAGGGCACGATCGTTACCAATGGCCTGGGCACGCTCGATGGTGTTGGCGGCGTGATCAGCCTCAGAGGCACGCTGGATAACATGAACCAAACGCTGCTGCTGGATGCTTCATCCAGAGGCTTGGTGCTGGGTTCCTCGGGGCGTATCGTTGGCGGTGTGATTGATACGGCCAACGGTCATCGTCTTGAGGTAACGGGTTTGGGTACGCTCGACGGTGTGACGCTCGATGGCGAGGCGGTGATCCACGACAGACGCACGCTTGCTATCGAGAACGGATTGACGGTCAACGGCAAGCTCTATCTAGATAACAACTCCAACAGCAGTTCCAGCCTGTCGTTCAATGGCGAGGGTATCCAGACGCTCGACGGCACTGGCGAGGTGGTGTTTGGCCTAAACAATACCGGGTCGCGCAACCAAATCGTTCTGTCCGGTGGGGCAACGGGATTGACGATCGATTCAGGCGTGACGGTCCGCTCGGGCATGGGCGCTGGGACAATCGCCGGTGGCCTGCTGACCAACCGAGGGACGATCGCCGCCGACAACAGCAAGAGCCTAACCGTCAGCGGCACCGACTGGATCAACGAAGGCACGCTCAGAGCGGTTAATAATGGAACGGTGATCTTGCAGGGCACGATCGTTACCAATGGCCTGGGCACGCTCGATGGTGTTGGCGGCGTGATCAGCCTCAGAGGCACGCTGGATAACATGAACCAAACGCTGCTGCTGGATGCTTCATCCAGAGGCTTGGTGCTGGGTTCCTCGGGGCGTATCGTTGGCGGTGTGATTGATACGGCCAACGGTCATCGTCTTGAGGTAACGGGTTTGGGTACGCTCGACGGTGTGACGCTCGATGGCGAGGCGGTGATCCACGACAGACGCACGCTTGCTATCGAGAACGGATTGACGGTCAACGGCAAGCTCTATCTAGATAACAACTCCAACAGCAGTTCCAGCCTGTCGTTCAATGGCGAGGGTATCCAGACGCTCGACGGCACTGGCGAGGTGGTGTTTGGCCTAAACAATACCGGGTCGCGCAACCAAATCGTTCTGTCCGGTGGGGCAACGGGATTGACGATCGATTCAGGCGTGACGGTCCGCTCGGGCATGGGCGCTGGGACAATCGCCGGTGGCCTGCTGACCAACCGAGGGACGATCGCCGCCGACAACAGCAAGAGCCTAACCGTCAGCGGCACCGACTGGATCAACGAAGGCACGCTCAGAGCGGTTAATAATGGAACGGTGATCTTGCAGGGCACGATCGTTACCAATGGCCTGGGCACGCTCGATGGTGTTGGCGGCGTGATCAGCCTCAGAGGCACGCTGGATAACATGAACCAAACGCTGCTGCTGGATGCTTCATCCAGAGGCTTGGTGCTGGGTTCCTCGGGGCGTATCGTTGGCGGTGTGATTGATACGGCCAACGGTCATCGTCTTGAGGTAACGGGTTTGGGTACGCTCGACGGCGTGACGCTCGATGGCGAGGCGGTGATCCACGACAGACGCACGCTTGCTATCGAGAACGGATTGACGGTCAACGGCAAGCTCTATCTAGATAACAACTCCAACAGCATTTCCGGTCTGTCGTTCAGGGGCGAGGGTATCCAGACGCTCGACGGCACTGGCGAGGTGGTGTTTGGCCTAAACAATACCGGGTCGCGCAACCAAATCGTTCTGTCCGGTGGGGCAACGGGATTGACGATCGATTCAGGCGTGACGGTCCGCTCGGGCATGGGCGCTGGGACAATCGCCGGTGGCCTGCTGACCAACCGAGGGACGATCGCCGCCGACAACAGCAAGAGCCTAACCGTCAGCGGCACCGACTGGATCAACGAGGGCACGCTCAGAGCGGTCAACAACGGGACGGTGAGACTCGGTGGAAATCTAACGCATAGCGGTACATTCCATGTTGGCAGTTCCGGTACCATCAATGTACTCAATGATGTTCTATTAACGATTTTAGCAAAGATTCAAATCGACATTGGAGGAACCTCACCTGGTCAATTTGGCCGAATTGCCGTAACCGGAAACGTTCAGTTATCAGGTATTCTTGATCTGAATCTGGCAAATGGTTTTGCGGCAACTTTGGGCGATGAATTTGAAGTGATGGTGTTTGGTTCACGCTCGGGGAGTTTCAGTAGTTTTATAGGTTTGGATATCGGAAACGGTTTGATGTTCGAAATTGATGAATCCGATGTTACTAGGATTAATGCGGTGGTTGGAAGTCAGTAGGACCAGAGTGATAGCGTAAATAGGAACCAGCGAGATATTGATCATTTCCACCTCCCGGCTGATCGAGCCGTACTCGGTGCGCTCCCCAGATCGAACAAGCCGTGGTCGCGTTTGCGACCGAACTGCGATGGCCCAGTAATGGCGGACTCCGGGGTGAACCGGGAAGATACCCGGCGAAAGGAGTCCAACGATGTCCAAGGTCAAGCCCCCTGTCCCCACCGTCTCGCCCGGCGGGGTGCGTAGCGTGTGGTTGCGGCACGACCTCGAGACATTCAAGAATCGGCTCAAAGCCCTCGAAGCCAAGGTCGCCCAAGACCCCGGAAACACCGTGCTGACCGAAGCCCAAGTGGTCGCATTAGAAAAAGCCAAGCAAGACAAGCAGGCTCACGGCGAGATTGAGACCCAACACCCCGGGTACCTCGGGGCGCAGGACACCTACTACGTAGGCACGATCAAGGTCGTGGGTCGGATCTATCAGCAGACGTTTATCGATACCTACACGCGGGTTGCGCATGCCAAGCCGTATGACCGTAAGAACGCCCTGGTCGCCGCGGACCTGCTCAACGACCGGGTGATCCCTTGGTACGAACAGCACGACATCGACCTACTCCGCATCCTGACCGATCGCGGCACCGAGTATACCCATCGGGTATGAGTTTGCCGCGTCGAAGACACAAGAACACCGAAAATTGACCTTCCGCGGACGAACTGGACCCCGTAAACCTGATCGGGATTGGTATATTGCGGCAACCGCGAACACCACGAATACCGGCTCTATTTGGCGATCGAAGACATCGACCACACCAAGACCAAAGCCCGCGGCCCACAGACCAACGGGATCTGTGAACGCTTGCACAAGACGATGCAGGATGAGTTTTATGCGATCGCGTTCCGCAAAAAGATCTACGCCAGCATCGAACAACTCCAAGCCGACCTCGACGCGTGGCTCGAAACGTATCATGAGCAACGCCCCCACAGCGGTCGGTATTGTTACGGCAAGACACCCATGGAGACGCTCAAGGATTCGATCCCGCTAGCTCACGCCAACGAGGCGCGAACGATCCACGATCAAAGCGGCATCCTAGCCGCTGTCAGATAATTTACGTGTGCCAGATGGAGTCGTGGCTACTACAATTTATTCCAGTCAAGGCCGGCCGTGACGGGGAAATGGCCGGTATTTTTCTGTTCCCGATGCCATAATTTTATACGTTATGCACACACCCTGAAAAAATCAGTGGCATAGATCTTGCGGCAAGCTTTGGGTAACGGTATACTTATGATCACTTGCTCTGTTTTGCTGTCTGCGGGGCATCGTGGGATCCGGGTATCTTTTCTTTACCGGGCATTTCGATTTTGTTGGCATGGTTCCTTGATGCCATCACAGCGTTACCTCAGATATTGACACTGGCCAAGAAGCCCCAAAGCCTCAGGTTTGTTCTATGGCGATGGATTCCAGCCATCGCGTTTCTATTTAGGGTAACCGCGAATCCCCAATCTACTTCCAAACCAACATGCTCGTTGCTGCTTGCTATGGATGGGCAGGCCACACGGCCAAGCTCGAACCACCATACACAGCAACGGGCTTTATCATTCATACCCATCTTTTGCTACGGCGTTTACAGGTTGCATTGAAAGTTAGTTTATGATATAAAACAAAACAGATAATAAGGGGCACTTGATGGATGTCGTGGCATTTTTTGTGCCACAGCCGGTGCCGGCGGCGTTGGTTGAATAGCCATTGAAACCCTGCAGTCAATCCAGCCTCAGGAGACAGCAGCCCACCTTAATCTCCACCCCCAAACGCCCAGCTCATGGGGAATAGCTTGCCGAGTTGACTGAGGCTACGTTATGGAGCAAAGTTCTTTGACCTATAGTCATTCGTAAACGATCACTGTTGTGCAACAGTGAGGTAAATTTTTCCAGATCTACTTTGGCATAGGAGGCCTTTGTTTATGCCGCATCGTTCACGCTTTGACGCAGTTGAAGGCATTGGTTTTGGTGGTGTGTTTCTTCGCATGGCTGGCTGCATTTTTATGTGGGTTGTATTTGGTGTAGCCGTGGTGCAGTCCGGTGCGCAACCACTGCTCCGCACACAAAGGATCGCACTCGAAGCGGGATACAACCTGATTTCAATTCAGGTTGGGGTGGGGGTAGGTTACCCCATTGATGAATTTAAAACGGCCATCCAGTCTCAAGGTGAGATCATTGGCGTTTGGGGTTTTGAGCCGTGGGCAGAGCCATGGGAAGGTGGGGATCTACGTCAACATCCTGGTGTAGTCCCAGATGTTCAACGGGTGTTCCCTGGACGGGGGTACCTGATTCAGCTCTCAGAACCTGGGACTTTGGTGTTAAACGGGCCGCTGTGGGATGGTCCGGTGACGTTGTGGGGAGGCTGGAACCTGATTGGGTTTCCGGGTCTGGCCACAGACAAACCATATGTATATGAATTGCCGTCCGTGTTTAAATCCTCTCTCGTTGATGTCGCCCAGATCCAATCGATTGAAAGCGGCGTAACGCCAAAGGTTGTCCGGTTCGACAGGACAAGTTCGCCGCCGGTATCTGACTTGACAAGCATCCAACCAGGGCAGGCGTACTGGGTATTCACCATGGCCCCAGTAACTTTGGCCCCAGAGCCTGTGGTTGGCGTGGCAGAGAATCAAGCAGACAACATGGGCGGCAACACATCTAATTTTCTGTCGACGGCAGTTAACTTGACGCCGACGGGCGAAGCTTCAGGCATACAAGACATTCAACTTAGTGGAACCATCTGGTTCGATCGTGATACCAATCAGCGCACCCTTGTCATCAGAAATGCAGGTTCTGGATTAATCAACTGGGTCATAGAAGAACAAGTAGATTGGCTGGAAGTGCAATCTACTTTTGGCACCTTGTCGTCGATGCCTACGACCATTGAGTTGACCGTGAATCGTCAGGGGCTATCCGGGGGAACCCATCCTGGGTCGATGACCCTCCACGCCGGTTCGTTGGAACAAAGGGTTGATTTGTCGTTGGAGGTCGCAGCAGGTAATGACACGGAAATCGCCACCACAGACCCTGTTGGCTATACAACCATGAAGCTCAAAGGCAACAGCCTTAACTTTGTGGGCCTCAATATGGTTAGGCCGGTGGTCCATCAGGGCTGGCTACGTGTTAACGGCAGCGATCGCTCGATTGTGTCGCTTTATGCCCATGAGACTGATCTAGAAAGCCAGTTGGACCTGGAGCATTCTCAGTTTGATCAGCAGCCACATTTTTTGGAAATCCGATCAGATAGTTATTTGGGTTGGCACAGTGATATTATCGCAACTGATGGCGACGAAGATACCGTTCAATTAGTTGACTCGTTGCCAGGCGATATCGATGGGAGTGTTCGTTACGTCATTCGGCGGCATTGGACTGTTGGCTTGGTGTTTGGAGCTGAGAATGAAGCCGGGTTAAAGGCGGGCACACCATTCGATGCAGATCTCGTGTTGCTGTGGGATCCGACCGCAAACGATCATCAGGGTGGGTATCGCCAGCTTTTCTATTCCAATAACCCCGTGTTTGGTATGGGTTGGCGTGAAGTCAACGAAACCGGAGATCGCAGTAATGAAATCATCCATTTTACCGAGGGGTTCTTGATTGAAAGAAGGGGGGAGGCCAATACAACGATCCGATTGGCGGGGGACGTTAAGCCAAGCCCAACTAGAGTTTTGGTAAGGTCCGGGCTGAATTACATGTCTAATCTAGACCCTATCGGTATCACCACCCTCAAAGGCTCGGGGTTTGTACCCGGTTTAACCCAAGGCACCCCATTCAACGGGGATCTGATTTTGATTCCAGTCGTCTCTGGATCGGACGTGTCGTACGATCAATACTTCTATTCCAATTCACCAGTATTCGGGGGTGATGGATGGCGCAAGATCAATGGCTCAGGGGACCAAGGTGACACGGTTTTACCCGTTGGCGGTTCGTATCTGATTGAACGTCGTGGTTCGGAAGTCCCAATCACCCTCCAACATAACTTTGAATAGCGCTTAAACCAAAGCCTATACAACGCACAACGGATCATACGGACAGGGTTGTGCTTGACCTACCTTTAACCAGGAGAAATCTCGATTATGAAGAATATGTTTAACACAAGGTTATTCATAGCCCTAGCAGCGGTTGTTTTTTTGGTTGATCATACAGCTCGTGGGTCGATTATTGTGAATTTTACAAATTTCAACAGACAGTTCAGCATGGGGTGGGTGGTCACAGATTCCACAAGAAAGCTTATCGGGAATGGTGAGGCGTTGATCCGGCTTGGGGCCGCCCAACTGTCTGCCGAGGCCATCACGCAGGCATTGGCCAGTGGTGACCTTGCAAAACTTAATCAAGCGTTTACCCCATTCGGAGATTCTTTCCCCATTGGTCGTGGTGTGGCTGTCGCCAGAGGATGGTTTGCTGGTGTCGAGCCGTCAGGGCGTCCCGCTGAAAAAAATGTTGAAGGGTTACCAATAGACATCTGGCTTGTTATTGGAGGCGATTTTCAATCGCCGGATGCAGAACACCTTTATCTACGACATAGCACGCTTTTTCCGGTGGACGATGACCCACTCATTGTAAAAAGAGAAGAAATCACGATGAACCCAAGCCTGCTTCAGGTTCTGCATGGACAGGTTGGGCGGTCTAAGCACGATTTCGAGCTAGGGGGAGGCGAAGCGGATGCATTTAGTACCGAACAAGCCCCAGAGCCGTCAACGGGTCTGCTAGCGATAGTGGCCTTAACGATCTTTGGAACAATAGGTGCTCGTGGGAAACAGCGAAACAATATACCGAATTCGGGTGGTGGCTGAGAAGGGTTTAGCGATTGGTCATGTAACACCCCGGGCGTCAGCAGCAGCGATGCTGAGACAATAAATAAGGCGACATTCTTTGTGTTCATTTAGAATTCAATTTGTGGGGTGGATCCGAGGATCCAAGGATTCATACATTTTCAAATGCATTGTACGTGTAAAAACTATGCTAGCTATGGTGCCATTAAAAAACGAATCGCCACCACCACCTTTCGGTGTAATGATCTGCCTGTTGTGTTTGTTAATTGGTTCACTTTGTCCAACGCTGGCGTTTGCCGAAACTCAAACGCTTAATCTTGAAGCAGGATGGAACCTAATCGCGGTGCAGGTGGATCCTACGGACCCTAACCCGGAAGTGGTTTTTGGAACGGTGCCAGGCTTAGTCTCGGCGTGGTCATATGACAATGCCACTAAGAGATGGCTCGTGTACAATAATCCAATTTTTGACCCTGCAGCGGCGGAAAAAAACGCGTTGCCGGGTGTTGGCCTTCCAGATGTAACGATGGGGTCGGCTTACTGGGTTCAGATGTCAATTAATCGTAATTTAATCATTACGGGTACTAAGCCGAGGGTGGCATCACCGGTAACACTCGTTAATGGTTGGAATCTGATTGGAATCCCAATCACCGGGCCACCGGGTAACACGGAGTTGACCGAAGACGTCCCGATCATCAGCGCCCTGGCGTTGCGTGGACTCGATTACGACCTGCTTCTCAAATGGCAAGAGGGAGCCGTACCTCCCCCAGATGCGGATGCCGAAAATATTGGGTACAACCGGTCACAGTTCGGCACCACAGAGGAGGATACGATCAATGAAGAGGAATTCCGCTTCTTTGATCCCAATCGTGCGTATTTGATCCACGTAACGGAACCGGTCAACATCCAACCTAATCTGCTCAGAACGGTGCGCGGTGAAACCGATGTGTCGCCGATCGGAAATTTCCCTAACGGTCCCGAAGACGTTGTTCTCCAAGGCGGAGCCGTTCCCGTGTCTGCCAACGAACAGACGCTGATAGTGTTTTTCCCTGATGAGGATGTCCAGCAGCTGTCGTTTTCGAACGAGGGCGGCGGAGTCATGGTCTGGGATGCGACCTGGGCGACGACAGACCTGCTTCTCCAGGACGCGGTTACCCTCTCATTTAACAGGACCGCCGACGACGGGACGGCTTCGCTTAAGGGCGTTACGACGACCGAGACCGAGACCGTGTACTTGCGCGTGGATCGAACAAATTTATCGACTTCTGCAAGCCCCTACACAGGGACTCTATTGCTAAGGACAAACGCGGGGGATGTGACATTTGATGTGCGTGTTGATGTGGGGCGTTTAAGGGGTGAGTGGAGCGGTTTCGCCGAGATCACATCGGTCAATGGCAAACGCAACCCCGTCCCGGATATCGATCTGAACCTAAGCTTCTTTGAAGATGCGGATACCCCGGGCCTTCTGCGGGGAGCGATTGATAGCACCCAATCGGTTCTCTGGCCGGTTGACGTGCAACTGATCGGCCATATTACGAAGGCCGGTGGCAACGGCTTTCAGCTCGGCGGGGCCTTTGTGCTGCCTCCGGGCGACCAAAACAACGAACCGTTTGACCAGTGGGATCCCTCGGCAGAAGGCAGCGACATCGACTGGAATGACGATGGTTTCAACCCGAGTGATCGGATTAACCCGTTTCCCTTTCCGATCTATCGCAGCGTGTTGCTCGAAGGGCAGCTGATACATGCTAACGCAATCGACGACCAGGGGTACGTCATCGAAGGCACCTACCGCGAAGTCATCTATGGGATGATGCGCGAGCCGATCCAGTTAGAGGGCCGGTTTACCTTAAACCGGCGCAGCCCGATCCCCTTTGACTCGTTGCGTAACACCGTAATTACAAGCGGCAGTGGGGGCACCAGCCCCGTGGTGTCGGGACCGATTCCCGCCCGAAGAGTCATCGCTCACGGCAGCAGCACGCCCGAGGTGGCACCGATCCCGATTCCCATCGACATGGTCCTTCAAGATGTGCGGGTGTCATTTAGCCTTAAGGGAAGCGGTGGGGTCGATCTGCCGAGCACGAACATAGAAATCTCCTTGGAAGCACCCGACAGGAGCAGGCTCGTCCTTCACGATGGCTCCGAGCTGGACCCGACGGTCTTGGTCGGGGCATCCTACCCGAATGCGCTTACCCCACTCGGATCATCCCCAACCTTCGATGGCTTTATCAAAAGCGTGTCCGACACAAGCGGTGACTGGCGATTGCACGTGAACAACAACTCGGGCGCGACGATCGAGATCTCGAATGTCAAAATCGTTCTGGTCGGTCAGCCCTTCATCGACGTGCACGGGAGGGTGGCAGATAGCTCAGGCCAACCCGTCGCGGGGGCGGACATCGTCCTGAACGGGCTTCCGATCTCTCAGTTTTTATCTGAGCTTACCGATTCCGATGGTCGTTTCGTGCTCACCGGGATCCCCGCGATGCCCGTGAACCTCGCCTCGGCGCACCCGGCATATACCGGCGGAGACACGATCGTCGCCAGTCAGCTCGTTCCGACATTTGAAGGGACGGTTGCCAACCCGGCAGAGGCCCGCGCGGCTGGAAAATTCACCGGGCGTCCGCTGCCTGCGGTCCCGGTGGCCAGCCTCGGTATCGCCGGTTTTACAACCAAGGGTAGTTCGGGAGATGAGCCACTTGAGATTCAGATGGAACGGAAATCTGGGCCCGTACAGATCTCGGCGTTCCCCAAATCGGGAGTTGCGCCGCTTGCAGTGACATTCTATGCCGTCGGGGCGGACACCGGGGCCCCGATCAATTGGGATTTGGGAACGGGTGCTACTGGCTCGGGGGTGTCTACCTCCCATACGTTTGATCAACCCGGTGTTTATGAGGTTACCGCAACGCACGCACAGGGGGCGGCCTCGACTCAGATCACGGTCTTACCATCACTCGAGACCAAGCCCAGCCATCCCGATTTGGTGGCTGATCCTGGTGGGGAACCGGACAAATACCAAAACGCCGACGATTATGCATTCTTTGTATTTTTACCGAGGTTTCATGGCGGTGGCAGTCTGCCCGTGGTGTTTCCCGACCCGGTGAAGGAAGTTCCCCCCCAAGACTATCCCGTGGCGTCGCCCGCAGCTGAAATGGTGATGCTCCAGCACACCTATACGGCGAGTATGGATATTGATCTCGCCCCATTTACCGCGGGACCGGGAAGCTTCTATTCAAGTGATGCCTACCAAGAGGGGCCGGTTTATTGGAGTTCTCATCTCAACAACCAGCCTGATCCGGGTAATTCACTGACCGGCATCCCAGCAGAAGACCAAATCCAACCGTGGAACGATCCAGGGTGGACTTATGAAGACCACAACTACGTCCTTTGGGGTTCGAAGTGGTTCATCGATGGCAACGGCAATGGAAGCTTAGACCCCGGTGAAGACGATGTCGCTGGGTTGACAGGTTACAAGTACGACAGCTCAGGTGACAACGACGCCAATTTTGAGAACCCACGTCCCACGAGTATCCACGGCGAACCATTTAGATACTACACCATGGCGTGCAGCATTGGAGCCACGATCTCGCCTGTCGGCATCTCAGGGGCGTCTGTTTTAAGTGCAGACGCCGATCCGGTGACATCCCCACCGCTTGAAGCGGGTCCGCAAGATGCCGGGATTGCCACCAATCTTGTTTTGAGGATGTCTACGAATCTTCTTGGGATACCTGTCGGGATAAATCCAGAAGCCGGTAACGAGGGTCCTTAAATTTAGAGGTTGGCCAGATGATCCGAGCAACTGTTTCGAAGATCGCTTTCATGTTACTCGTCGTGATTGTAGCAGGGCCTGCTCACGCCGATGTGGGTTCCGCTTTCGACGCGTTGGTCGACGGCCGCTCCTATCGTAAGAACCTGCGCCTCCAGGTACGAGATACGATGGTTCATAACTTTCTGGTCGCCGAGCCACCGGCCTTGCGGTTGGCCATCGATGAGGCGATCGCCGTTCGGTTAGACGTAGATTCGACCGCCAACGACAAAGCCGACGCGAGAATCATCGGTTGGGAATCGCTCGAAGCCCTGCTTTATGGTTACCATTCAGCCGGGAATCGAGACTTATTGAAAGGCACGCGGATCTCGTTCCCAGCTAGCCTTGGAGTCATCGAAGACCGCAACCCGCCGGTAGGTGTTTTTTCCAATGAGCTGTCTGAAAACAATGATCTGTTAGAAGATTTAGGGAGTTCCATTCAGGCTCTTCTGTATGCGGAACTCTACTTTAGACAGGCCATTAAAGAGGCCATCGGGTTTATCCAATCCGACCCGGGTGGCCAAATCCGCGCGACCGATCTGAATCCTAATGCCGGTCCCAGCCTGCCCAATTTTACGAGATGGACCATCTATCTACGGCACCTCGAAGACGCCATCACAGACAATGAATTGACGTTTAATAACGAAGACGATCAGTGGAGTTTGACCGGGGCCGCCCTGCTGGGCAAGTCGATCCGCCGTTATGGGGGCACCGCGGTTACGATCGCCGACAAGCTCTGGCGCTCGGCTTATTTCCATCCCGCGGTGGCAAACAGCCGCGAACAACTGCTTAGCGAAGCCGCCGAGCACCTGCGTTGTCATATTCATGGCCAGTTCCTGGCGTCGCTTCCGGTCGCGGCCACGCTCCACGACGGGATCAGCTCAGCCCCTGGGGAGGACGGCAGCGTTGTTCTCCAACGCAATGAATACCAAGAGGTCGGGGCGGATGTGGTTCGCGTCAACATCACGGCTGCTCAGATCCTTGCGGGTCGGATCTCGCGGGGTGAACGCCCCAAGCGAGTTGACCTGGTTCCCAGGTGGGACGACGCGGCGGTCAATACGCAGCTGTCTAAGCTTAGCGGGATACGAGCCAGCTTGAGTCAAGCTTGGGCAGATGCTGAAACCGCGATCAACGAAAACAACTCCGCGATCATTTCTGCCACGCAAGACCGTCTTCTTCGTCGGGACCGTTATAAGTTCCGCCTCTGGCAGATCACCGGGATCCACCCCGACAGCGACCCTGATTTCGATGGGCTCAACTCCGAAGACGGCCGGGAGAACTATCTGCGGTTTGTCGAGGATTGGGTGCTGGACAAGACAGCCAACTTCAACCCCCTGGACGAATGGTTCAACGTCCCGCTGACCGGGTTCAATGATCCGGCTGGGGGTGGTTCGGTTAGCCAGATCTCCGACCTCGGGTTGGCGTCGCTGCGGATGATGCAGGCGTTTAATGCGGTGAATGTCGCACAGGCGCGGATCAATGTTATCCCGCAGAGGATCAGGATTGAGGACGAGAGAAATGGCAAGGTCAATAGAATTGTCACAAAACAGGGGGACCAAATCACAGCTCTCGATATGGCTGTTGCGGCTGCAGAGTTCATCACAGTGAATGTATGTGCGTGCGGCTTAAGTTCTGGCACGGTAACCACCGTTAGCCAAAAAGCCTTTACTCAGTACGCCCAAGCCCCCATTCGGAATATGATTAACACTACAGCCACTGTCGGAGTAAACAACACAAACTCTCAAGCGGTGATTGAGAACCTGCTTATCGAACAGGGCATCCTGATCGAGGAGTTGCCGACGTCGATCATTCAGGCTCAACTCGCGGTGGCTGAGGTCAAGCGCCTCGGGGCGGAGGTGGCACAGCTCGTTGAAGACTACCAGTACCATGTCGATGGCACGGCGAACCTGTGGTACAACGACCCGGAGCTCGTGTTCGAGAAGGCTGCAGCTGAAAAACGTTATGAAGAGCTCGTGCGCACGTTTCAGGGGGAGCTGTACATCCTCGCGAAGATGCTCGAGAAGGCGTGGGTTGAGCCCTATGAGAACCCGGTTCTTAATTCAAGCGGTGCCTATGAGCAGTTCGGGGTTGACCCACGTTTCGATCTATTCCCTGATGCCGAGAGCATCTTCGCGGTGGGGGACCATCTAAAGAGCGCTGACTTCTGGGCTGCGCTCAAGCAGTGGAATAACTACCTCGCCAATGGGCGACGGGGTTCGGTAATTGGTGGCCGTTCATCAAGCATCGACGGCGCGGTCAAGATCTCATTGAGGCAGCACATCCTTGGGTTGACCGACTGCTTCTTTAACCAAGAAACCGGGAATTTTGAAGTCGATGAAATATTGCGCCATGAAAACGTCCGCAAGTTCCGAGCCCATGTGCTCCGCCAGGCGGAGGCGGCTCAAGAAGAAGGCTTCGAAATCCGTTTCGATTTCCCCATCAATCTGACGCAGCTCGTAGAAGTCGAGGGGCAATCCGAGCCGTTGTTTCTGTTCGGCTCGCTGGGTGTGGCCAATCCGAATATTTGGAACCGGCGTGTTCTTGGCGTGGGCATTCAATTGGTGGGGACGAACGTCACCCAGGGCACCATCGGCATCGGCGGGCAGGTTCCTGTTTCAGCATACTTGCACGGAACGATCTCTCGAGAAAGTAAATTCCTCGACAGCATTTTTACTCAGAATAACCGCACAATCCGCACAGATCTAGCGCAGTTTCAGCATGACCCATTCGAACTGACGATCCTCGGTACAGATAGCGTGTTCGCGATCGAGGAGTTGCGAGCAAAAGCGGATGGCGAGCAGCCGGACCCGAATAACCTATTCCAGGTCCCCCACGTTGAATGGCCGCTGGCCTGCGATAATTGGGTGCTCTTGATTAGAAAAGGTGTGGCTGAATTCAACTGGGAAAATCTTGATGACATCAATCTATACATCTTTTGGGAAGCTGGGCCACCGGTCGATCTGAGCAACAACTACAGCTGGCCGAATGATATCTGATCGCGCTTAAGAGAAAAAGGGGCACGCTATGAAGTACACGATATGGGTTGGGATTTTAGTAAGCTGCATCTCCACCACGACGTGGGGCCAAGAGGATATCCCGGCGGTGCCCGAGCCGGGGGTCGTCCTCTATGGCAAGATCCTCGCCAGCAATGGGGTAACGACGATCCCCGCGACAGCAATCAACCTCCAAGTCAGGCAAGTCGGTGGGGAGGATGTCTCACTTAGCGAGCCACCAAACGTCATCAACAGCGACGGAGTCTATTACTACATCGCCCGCATCCCTTTTGAAAGCGTGCTTCCCGGTTTGGAGAACACGTCAATCGCAGACCTCGATGGCACCGACCGCAGCTACCAGATCCAACCCGATGCTGTTGAATATGAGGGGGCCTCCGACAGCTCAGTCACCGGTGTTGAAAACGCAGAGAGTTCATCTGCATTTGATTTCGGTTCAAATAGCTTACGCGGCGGTGTATTCCGAATGGACATCCAGACTCAATTCGATATTAGTAATATAGCCGACTACGACAGCTGGGCGGTTGACCACTTTGGGACGACTGAAGGGGACGGGGCAAAAGGGGCTGATCCTGATACGGATGGTTTGACCAATGAACAAGAGTGGTTTTTCAAGACAGACCCGACCAATACCAACCCGGACCAAAGGCTTCACCGAACAGTGATCAACATTCATCCCGTCGTCGAAGATCCCATGCACATGACCATCAAGATTTCGCCAAAATGGAATGATGGCCGTATTTATACCGTGACTAAAACGACAGATCTCAGCGACTCTGATTCCTGGGAAGTGCCGACTCCTCCAATCACGATTGTCGACCTGGCACCTATCGGCGATAGCGGAGCGGTTGAAGCGATCGCGACAGACACAGCAGCCAATGAAGAGGCGGCGTTCTACCGCATCGAGGTGACGCTGCCTTCGCAGACGTTAGACGAGTAGAACAAAACTCAGTAACGCCATAAGCGCTTTGGTGGACGTAACGTCTGTTACGTGTTTTGAAGCCAATTTTATTAGAAACAAATGATTAGGGGGTGGCAATTGAAACGTTTTGCCGCAGCGACCATTTCCATTATCGGCGTGCTGATTTTCGTTGACGGGTCGTTGGCCCAGACGCCGGATAAATCGGGCGTCAAGCCGTCGGTTCTGTCTTTGCCGTCGGGCCCGGGTTCGATCGAGGGGTTGGGTGAATCGTTTGAGCCTCAGCTTAATACGGGTGGATCGACCTACTCGGTCGGTTTTGCCGTACCCCCGGGACGAGCTGGTCTTCAGCCGTCGCTGGCGCTGGCTTACCATTCGGGTCTTGGCAACTCCTACGTCGGAGTGGGCTGGAGCCTATCACTACCCACGATCAAGCGGCAGACCGACAAGGGTTTTCCGCAATACAATCTGAACGATACCTTCCTTTTCGGTGGGGAAGAATTGGTTCCGCTAAGCGACGGGACCTACCGTTGTGAGAACGAAACTAGCTTTCAACGCTTCCAGCCCATTGATAGCAACGACGACCAACGGATCGACGCGTGGGAGATGACCGATCGAAACGGCACGAAGCATTTCTTTGGCCGGTTCCGTGGTGAAAATGGAAGGTGGAGTGCCGTGGTGCATCCCGATCCACCTTCTACCACTGGCTCCCAACCACACGATATGACGTACTGCTGGGCGCTAGATCAGACGGTTGATCTACACGGGAATCGAATCGAATACGAGTACACGCTGGGGACAGGGAAACTATATCCCCTGCGCATCCACTACAGCCATTCAGAGAAGCGGGCCCACGAGATTGTGTTCGAGTATGAGAATCGCCCCGATGACTTTGATGATTACCGCCCGACCTTTTCGTGCCGGATCGACCGTCGCCTTCAACGGGTCAGGGTATTAACCGGAGGTCAGCCGGTGCGAAGCTACCAGTTGGCGTATGAGTACGCCGACGGTGACCTGACCCCGTTGACACCCGATGAACAGGCGGCACGGTCAAATGCCTTTGACCTCGGCGTTTCAGTGCTGAAACGGGTCACACAGTGGGACCGCACGGGTGAACACCATCTGCCTCCGTTGATCTTTTATTATTCATTCATTGGTCCGAATTTGGATTCGGCTACCGTGCGCAGGGGTATATCACCGACGAACCGTCCACCGGAACTGGATTTAGCGAACGTTGAAGGGCATATTCAGGTCGCCGATATCAACGGCGATGGGCTACCCGATATTTTTTCAACCAAACCGGATGGGGTGATCATCCCGCAAGAGGTGTGTATCAACGAGGGGCTCAACGAGGCTGGTGATCTGCGTTTCTCATCACCGATAACCGCTTCTGAAAACTCCTCACTTGATCTAAGTGCGCTCAACGCGGCGTTGACGGATGCCAACGCAGATGGCGTTGTCGATTTCTGTCAGCTCGTAGATGAATTTACCGGTAAACGGATGGATGTATACCAAAACCGTACCCGGCTTGATTTCAACGATAACGCGGTTGGATTCGGTTTTGATCCATTCATTCCGAGCAGTCAAACCTTTATACAGAATGCTCCTGCGTACGTCTCGTTCTCAGACCCAATGACGCGGAGCATGGACGTCAACTTCGACAAAGTAAGCGATTTTCTGCACACTCGTTCTGAGTTTGCGGGTCTCGCATTTGATGGGCACTATCGCATCAGAGGCGGCACTTGGAGTGAGTTCCACACGCAAACCACCATTCCTAATTCCTACACCTTTGATCGTCCTGCTTCTGCGACGGACGATGTATCCGTAAAACTCGCAGACATGAACGGCGACCGGCTGCTGGATTTCGTGGTGTTGCAGCGCAGCGAAGGCCAAATAACGGTCAGCTATTGGCCGTATTGTGCCTTGGGGCAATGGGGGGATCGGCGCGTTATGGCAGTCCGTCAGGGAGATGGATTTCGAGTCGGCGATGAGGATCTACGCGACTTCTTTGTGCGGGATTTTACCGGCGACGGACTAGCCGATGTCTTGCAACTTAAGGGGGGCGGCGATGGGTCGTCGTTGGTATTGCGTATCAATATTGCCGGGACCAGTTGGTCAAGCCCGATCACCAAGGATGGTTTACCCAACTACCGGCCGCGCGACGCCAACGGGGTGACAGTGTTCCGAACCGCAGACCTGAACGCCAACGGTTCAACCGACCTGATCTGGCGCAACACGAGCTTCGGGGATGATACGTGGCAGTGGCTGGACCTGATGCCCGATGCGGGCAAACCGAACCTGTTAGAGCGTATCGACAACTCAATCGGCAAGGTCACCGAGATCAGATACGGTAATGCTCACGAGGATTTGATCCGAGCGCGTAACAAGAACCAACCATGGACAACGAAGATCCCATTTGCGGTGCAGGTTGTTCGCCAGATCCGTACGCGTTGCGGGTACGATCTCAACGGCGACGGGCGCGAGGATACCTACATAAGCGAATTCCAATATCGCGACGGGTTCTACGATGGGATTGAGAAGGAGTTCCGGGGATTCGCTTTTGCTCAACGGATCGATTACGGGGATGATTTTCTCTGGGATGACATCGTCGGTGTGATTGGGCAAAGCAGCGGGTGGAACCAAGGGCGAACCCCGACCGGCCAGGTCTCCGGGCCGACTCTCGTGACCCGATACCGTTTCCATACCGGTGCCGCGGACCAACAAGATAACGATGAGTCACCACCGGATGATCCCGGCGTTGGGTACATCGACGAGATCACTGAGACCGCAGGTAAAGAAGAGGAGTGCCTCAAGGGCAAGCAACTTCTAGAAGAAAAGGTTGATCCGTGGGTGCTTCATAATCAAGCCGCCAGTGACTTTGATGCTGCAGCCAGAGCCGCGGTGCTTGGTGGTGATCTGTTTGCCGACATCACCGCAGACGAATATGTGTACACCCGTGTCCGCCAGAGATGGGTTGTACGACGCCTCTATCGTCCGCAGGAAAACTTACTTACATTTGCCGATCAGAACGCCGACGGCGTTCTATCTTCTCTTGGCGATGTTGTGCCTCTACCTTCAGGACGGTTCGACACCATTACGACGCTTCCCGGCAATGGCCGGTCCGTGACCTTTACCTTCATTGGTGAGGTCGAGACCGATGTGATCGAAGCTAACGGCCTCCTGACGACCGCCCTAGACTACGCGCCGCGTGAAAGAAAACAAACACTTAAGGAATTCGATTACGACGATTTCGGCAACGCGGTGTTTGCTTTCGATCACGGAATTCTGGGCGCGGGTTTTGACGACGAGCGCAAGGTGGTCACGACCTACGCGCTGGGTGGAAACGCGTTGTCACTGTGGGTCATCGATAAACCAGACACCGTCACCACCACGGATGAAGACGGAGCCTTCGTCAATAAAACGATCCATTACTACGACGGTGAACCATTCGTCGGTGAGTCAGGAAGAATCATCAGCCGCGCATTGCTGCACCGCGTTGAGCGATTCATCGATGAAACCACGGCTATCGATGAACAACGCATGTCCTATGATGCGTTTGGAAACGTGGTCACGATGCGCGACCCGAACCACGGCACGGCTTTCGCCGCCCCAGGCGGGCACGAGCGCACCATCGATTACGACAACAGCTACCACACCTATCCCGTGCGCGAGACAATCCTAGTGGGTTCAGATCGACCGGAACTGACCTTGACCGCTTCCTACGATTTTGGTTTTGGCGTGGTGATTGATTCGACCGATTTTAACCAAAACGTAACGCTTTACGAGTACGACAGCTTTGCCCGTCTGGTTGCGGTCATTAAACCCGGAGATAACTCCGTTGCCCCGACTCAACTCTTTGAGTACAAGGCTTTTGATCCCAACCGTGCCCTCCGCTACAGCTATGCTCGAAGCGGAGCCTTGACCAAGAGTAGCGGTGGGCGCGAGGCGAATCGCGTGACGGTGCACGCCCGTGAAACCAGCGGCGGCGGCGTATACACGACCGCTTCCTATACCGACGGGTGCGGGAAAACCATCGCAGAGGTTGGAGAAGATGAAACCGCCGATGCCTGGATCGTCAACAAAGCCACCTCTTTCAATCTCCGCGGGGAGATGTGTGCCACCTGGCTGCCCTACCAGGTCGCGGGTGGGGACCCGGGCGTCCCACCTCCGTTTGCTGCGGTTTGGCCGAACGGACGCCCACCACTCAAAGATGACGTGAATCCCGCCGTTGTTAAAAGCGACACCCACATCGATCCGCTCGGTCGCGGGATCAAAACCATTCAGCCACCGGAACAGTGGGGCGGTGTACGCAAAATAGCCCTCACCCATATCCTGCCGTTTGAGTCGCATCTTTTCGACGAGAACGATGCTGACACTAACTCAAAACACGCCGATACCCCGCACGTGCACCTCAACGACGGGCTTGGACGGCTGATCGGAACCCAAGAGGTCGTCAAGCTCACCGATGATGGTGAAACAGGCCCCGCTACCGTATGGGAAACGCTCTACACCTACGACCTAAACAACAAGCTTACGCAGATTGTCGATTCACAAGGCAATACCAAGGTCATGCGATACGATGGCCTGGCACGCAAGACCTTTATGGATGACCCCGACCGGGGCATCATGCAGTACGTTTACGACGATGCGTCGAACCTGATCCAGACCACCGACGCCAAAGGACAGGTCATCGACTATACCTATGACGGTGTCAACCGGATTACAACCGAAGACTACCGTGACGAGTCTCAAGCATTCACCTTCGGTTACGATTACGATCCCTCCGCTGCCTTAACCCCGGCTAATCGTCCCGACGTCGCATACTTTTACGACATCCCCGTAACAGATCTCGACCTCGGTGACGGCACAACGGGCACCGCAGCCAACCCGCTGGGCCAGTTGTGCGCCGTTTGGGACCTGGCCGGCGAAGAGCACTTCTCCTACGATGAGCGGGGTCGGCTGGCATGGCAGGTTAAACGTGTCCCCGACGCGCTCTTGTCGGATGTTCTGGTCAGCTACCAGACGCGTTATGCCTACGATTCACTCGACCGTGTCACCGAGTTGATATACCCCGACTCTGATCAGGTGATTTACACCTACAACGCCCGGAATTTGCTTGAAAGCATCTCGGGCGGCCCCAGCGGATCTATTATCCACAACATCGACTACAAGCCGTCATCCCAGTTGGCGACCTGTGCCTACGGCAACGGGGTAACGACGACCTATGAATACGACCCGCGGCTGCGCATGCGGGATCTTGATACCGATTCTCTGGCCGTCGGGAAGCTGATCGACTACAGCTACGGCTTCGACCCGGTGAGCAACATCACCCGTATCGACGACAACCGCGACCTGGCGGGTCAGGTCGACGCCAATAAACGCAAGAACACACAGGTCTTCCAGTACGATGACCTCTACCGACTTACCCAGGTCGTCTACCCTGCCTTCATCGATCCCGAAACCGACGGAAAAATCGATTACAGGTACGACCGCATCGGCAACATGCTCAAGAAGGGATCCAATATTGAGCACCTAGAAGACGGCCGCTCCGTCACCGACCTGGGCGTCATGAGCTACGGGGCCGATCTTGGAGCCTCCGGGCGAGGCGGACGCGGTACCAGCGCTGCGGGTCCCCATGCACTATCAGGGGTCGGCCATCCGACGTTGGGAAATCGGGCCTACACCTACGACCTCAACGGCAACATGACCGAGATCGATGGGCTGACGTGTCAATGGGATTTTGAAGACCGCTTGGTCGAAGCCCGCAACGAAGAGATGACTGCCCGTTACTTTTACGACCACGCCGATCGCAGGGTCATCAAAGAGGTCACCAAAGAAATCGTTGAACCTTCAGACTTAAGACAGGAGGCTTCGCGAACCCTCTATATCAACCGATATTTCGAAATCCGTCCTGGCGAGCCGCCGGTCAAGTACGTCTGGAACGGGGATACCCGTGTGGCTAGGATCACCACCCAACTCACGCCTACCTCAGAAAAGACGCAACGTTTTCGGGTTCATCACGGGTGGAACCTCGTGGCGTTCAACCTTGCCGCTGATCACAGCGACCTCGATCCTGAGCAGCACCCCTTGCTTGATGCGGCCTTTCATTGGGATGGAATGAACAACAAGTGGCAGCCCTTTGGATCGGGCACCCTCGCTGCGCACACCCCCGTCTGGCTGCATGCCGCGCAAGACGGCGTAGTCGGTATTTCCGGGGACTATACCGAACCCCAGGATATCCAGATCCCAGCGGGTCAGCCGGCTTTTATCGCCAACTCCACCGAGCTTCCCATCCACACCGCCGACCTGCCCACAGACGCGGATGTGTGGTTCTGGGACACAGCCGCCGAACAATGGCGGCTGCGACTTGGGGGTGACCTGGCGGGTGTAGTGGATGAGCTGCCCGAGACGCTCGAAGCCGAAGCCGTTATTTACGCAAGGTCGGCCACCGGCGGGGTGATCGAAGTTACGCTTGAGGCGACCATCCAGATCCGCTACTACCACCAGGACCACCTCGGCTCGTCCAACACCATCACCGACGCCGACGGCCACCTCGTGGAAGAAACCGCCAACTACCCCTTTGGGGCGCCGAGGCAACAACATCAGCCGCGCGGGCTAAACGAGAGTTACCAGTTCACACAAAAAGAACGCGACAAAGAGTCAAGGCTGCAGTATTTCGAGGCCAGGTACTTGGCTACGTCGTTAGGCCAATTTTTGTCGGCTGACGATTTGTATGCAGAGATCGATTCGATACCGAATGACAAATTGATCACAAGATTGGCAAACCCGCAACATCTTAACCTTTATGGTTATGTCCTGAGATCTCCTCTTAATTACTCAGATCCAACGGGTCTGGATATCCATAAGCTAAATCGAGATCAGCAGAAATTCGCGATGAAGGCATTGAATAAGGCGGTCTCGAAACTGGATTTTGTCATTAGGGATTTAGAGGAACATCAGTATGCGTCAATTCCAGAAGACAAGATCATAAAGCGATTCATTGGTTCTCATGCGGCAACAAACAAAGAGCCATTGATTCAAGATCTTAAGGCGGTACGGGATCATCTTAAGAGCTTCAACATCAAGAATATCCGGTATGACGACAAAACGAAGGCTTATGCTTACGTATACCCCAATAAAGCAAATAGAATTTACGTGGGAGATAAATTCTTCAAGGCCGGCAACAAAGGTTTTGATACCGCCTACGGAACGTTAATTCATGAAGACGTTCATTTTAACAAAGTGGTCGGCGCAAAAGACATCAGGTACGGGGTATCTAACGCAGAAAATTTAGCGAGGTCGAAACCCGAAAGTGCGATCAGTAACGCTGATAACTTCGAATATTTTGTCGAGGCTTATCCCGAGAAATGACACGGATTAATTGGCATTCAGTAGCGTAATCTGTGAACGATAGTCCAAAGTATGATTTATAGGAATATTGCAGATGAGATGGAATAGCGCAGGTTTTCTCCACTCTCGGTTTGTCGTGATACTTGCCGTTGGGTCGGTCTTGGTCTTGAACCATCGAAGTCCAGTTGACGCCGCCCCGAAGCTATTGCCGTTTCAGGGGCACCTGACCAACGCCGAAGGTGAGGTCGTTGATGGCGAGGCCAAGATTGTGCAATTCAAGATCTACGACGCGCCGGTCAGCGGCAACGCGATCTGGGCCGGTGAGGTGCACAAGCTCTCAGTGAATCAGGGGCTGGTGAACACCCTCCTAGGTACAAAGACCGCGTTCCCCGACCGCTACGGCCCCGGCGAAGGAACGGTGATGTTCTCGCAGCCCCTGTATTTAGAGATCACGGTCGATGCGCAAGAGCCAGGCACCGACGGCCACGGCGAGATTAACGCCGCCGACCCACCCCTGCTGCCGCGGCAGGTGATCCTCCCAGCCGTCCACGCCAAGACCGCGGATCAAGCGACGAATGCAGATCACGCTCAAGTCGCAGATCGATCGACAGTGACAGATCAATTGATTGGAGATCTGGTTCGGGTTTCTGCTTCCAAAGGGATCAAGCTTGGGTTAGAAGGCAATGGTGGGGGGCAATTGTGGCTGGTTAATAATCCTAATGACAACAAAATATTCATCGAAGCATTTAGCCGGGACCGCACCACCCATGCTTCCGAGTTACTTCTAACAGGTAGAAACGGTAATAGTGTGCCAATGCTTAGTTTTCACGCCGACACTACATTTGTCAGTGGCAACGTGGGTCTTGGGACGAGATCACCGAATGCCAAACTAGAAGTCTTTGGTGGGGGTAACATTCTGCTTAAGGACGATGCGTCCGATCCGGGCGATCTAGTCTTTGCAACCGGCGATGGCACGGAGCTGGGGCGTGTATATGCGAGCCCTTCAGGAGAACACAAGCTCTTTCTATCCGCTGGCCCCAACGTGAATCCGGAGTTGACGGTCTCCGACGATGGCAATGTCGGCATTGGTACCACAAGTCCTGGTGTTACGCTCCACGTCAGGGGACGCAACAATGACGTTGTGTTGCTTGACTCACCTTGGGATACGAGCTGGTTATGGTTAAAAAACAGTGGAGTCAGCAATGGCTTTAGTTCGGTTGGTGTCGGATCACACGCTAATGATTTGATGATCCGTACCGGCAACAGAGAAACAATGCGTGTTGATACCAACGGCAACGTTGGTATCAACGGTGATTGGTTGAGGGTAGAAGCAGGTGGCCGGGTAGCAGCCTTGGGCACCGACGGGTTCAGGACCCACGAGATACAGCTAGGTAGTTTCGGTGGTGCAGTAACGGAAGTAAGGCTTTGGAATCATGCGCGTGGAGAACACATGGGCATTGCCGCCAAAGAATTTCGAAAACCATCGGACGGTCGGTTAAAGGAAAATATCAAGACACTAGAAAATGCTCTTGAGACGATCGGTCGTCTGCGGGGGGTTTCGTTTGAATGGAAAGAGGGCCATGCGAACCAGCCCACCAAGAGTAACGCTCGGCAATTGGGTTTCATTGCCCAAGAAGTCAAAGACGTACTCCCTGAAGCAGTATCTGCTAGGCATGGTGACTACTACGAGATGGAATACAGCACCGTCATTCCAATTTTGGTCGAAGCCGTCAAAGAATTACGAGCACAGAACGAGCGTCAGAGTAAGGAAATCGAAGTGGCCTGCCTGTGAAAAGTTGATCCAGTCTGAATGAGAGTCTCTACTGGCCGAGGTGGCCAAGGAGACATCGATGTCAGGCAAGAAGCGTGTTCGTCACAGCCCGAAGCAAATCGTGGACAAGTTGCAGGAATCGGATCGGCTTCTCAACGCGGGGCAGTCGCTGGGGCAGGTATTGCAAGCCTTGGGCGTCAGCGAGGCGACGTACCACCGCTGGCAGAACCGGTACGGGGGGATGAAGGCCAGCGAGGCCAAGCGGCTCAAGGCGTTGGAGCAGGAAAATGCCCGGCTCAAGAAGTTGCTGGCTGACGCCCACCTGGACAACGACATCCTCAAGTCGGCGTTGGATCACCTGGGAAACGGGTGAGCCCGGCGCGTCGTCGCGATGCGGTCGTGCACGTTCAGCGGGGCGTGGGCGTCAGTCAGCGGCGGGCGTGTCGGGCACTGGATCAGCCACGGGGCACCCAGCGTTACCTGCGGAAGGTCAAAGCCGACGAAGGGCCGCTTCTTCGGGCCATGGAGGCTTTGGTCTGTCAACACCCGTGCTACGGCTACCGCATGATTCATGCGTTGCTGGTGGCCGAGGGGTTCAAGGTCGGGCGTGACCGGGTGTACCGGCTGTGGCGGACACACGGCTACGGCGTGAAGCAAAAGCCGGTGAAAAAGCGGCGTTTGGGCGTGAGCGAAAACGGGATCATGCGACGCAAGGCCGAGTCGATCAACGACGTGTGGTGCTGGGACTTCATCCACGACCGCGATGAGCGTGGCCGGGTGCTGCGTTGGCTGGTGATCGAGGATGAGTTCACGCGAGAGGGCCTGGCCGTGCAGGTCCGTCGCTCGTTCAAGGCCCAGGATGTGCTGGACGTGCTCAGTGAGCTGATGCTGATCCGTGGCGTACCCGGTCACATCCGTAGCGATAACGGCCCGGAGTTCATCGCCGAAGCAATCCGCCACTTCCTGCAGCAGACCGGCGTGGTGACGTTGTACATCGAACCCGGCGCTCCGTGGCAAAACGCATACGCCGAGAGCTTCAACAGCCGGTTCCGTACCGAGCTACTGAATCAGGAATCGTTCGCCGACCTGGCCGAAGCGAGGCAGGTCAGTGGGTGGTGGCAGAACCACTACAACCACCGTCGGCCCCATTCATCGCTGGGATACCAGACCCCGGCAGCATTCGCCGCATCGCTTGCTGGTCCTCCGCTGCGGCTCGGGGCTACGCCCCTCGCCTGCGCTACGGCCCAGCAAGCGATAGAATCAGCCGATCACAAACCGACTCTCATTCAGACTGGTACATAGTTTTCAGGCAGGCCAGAAGCGTTGCGGGCCTTGCTGGGCACGAAATAACTAAGCAAGACCTACAAGCGGTCAGGCGTCAATTTGAGGTATGCATTGCGCCTCTCGTACAGGGCAGGTGCCGAAAAACGACAAGTTTACAACATGAATCATAAGGAATAATCGACCACGGCCAGAGGCCGTGGTATTGGGGAAGGCCCCTCGAAGGGGCCGTTGGACGTAGGGAAGGCCCCGCTGGGGCCGTTAGCAACGGTTAATGAAGTTCGAGGTGGTTTTGGCCTGTTTCCAGTTTTTCTTGATCTCGGATGTAAGCACGGACCTTCTGTTCGTCGAGGCCCACGGTGCTCACGCAGTAACCGGTGGACCAGAAATGCAAGCCGGTCATCCGGGTTTCCCGCATCAGTTCTCGGTGGATCCGCACCGCGCTCTTACCTTTGAGAAAACCGATCGTCGACGCCACGCTGAACTTCGGGGGGATCCGAAGACACAGATGGATGTGGTCGGGCATCGCATGGCCCTCGATCAGTTCGATCCCCTTCTGACGACACAGACGTCGCAGGATCAGACCGACCTTCTCCCGCTTCCTGCCGAAGAAGACTTTCCGGCGGTACTTCGGTACGATCACGATGTGATAGATGCAATCCCAACGCACATGGGATTGGCTAGACCATTGATGACTCATCAGGTTCTCCTTTCTGCCCCAACGGGTCTTCCCGAAAGGAGAACCTACGCATCCACAGGACTAACATCACCCCGAATCGCTCGAAGCTATTCGGGTCGCACGGCCAGAGGCCGTGGTTTTATGAGTTAATAAATTAAAGTGACAACAAGACTGCTAGGTGATGCGTGTCTAACGGTGATTTTGCTTCTAGCAACTTCGGCAGTCGCCCAGACGGTCCCGAAGCTATTGCCTTTTCAGGGGCACCTGACCAACGCCGAAGGTGAGGTCGTTGATGGCGAGGCCAAGATTGTGCAATTCAAAATCTACGACGCACCGGTCAGCGGCGCGCCGGTATGGGCAGGAGAGGTGCACAAGCTCTCAGTGAATCAGGGGCTGGTGAACACCCTCCTAGGTACAAAGACCGCGTTCCCCGACCGCTACGGCCCCGATGAAGGGACGGTCATGTTCTCCAAACCGCTGTATCTGGAGATCACGGTCGACGCGCAAGAGGAGGACGCCGACGGCCACGGCATCATCGATGCCGCCGACCCACCCCTGCTGCCGCGGCAGGTGATCCTCCCAGCCGTACACGCCAAGACCGCGGATCAAGCAGCGCACGCGGACGTGGCGGATCAGCTAACCAATGGTATTACCGTAAGTCCATCGGGGAATGTTGGCATAGGGGTGGATGATCCGAAAGCTCATCTTGTGGTCTCGAATCCGTTTGGTGCGTCTGTATCTGGCTCTAGTGGTGGTCATGGGGTGTTTGCCACCAACCTAGCCGTGAAGAGTGACGGACAGCTATACACCCCGAGCACGCACACAAACAATTATGGCTACGCGGGGATACACACGACGTGGGGACACCTGAATTTCTTTGCTAGCGCAGGCAACACAATACAAGATCAGGATGTTTCTCCGACGCCCAGGATGGTTATTCAGCATAACGGTCGGGTCGGCATTGGAACCCCCGATCCTGCAACGACACTTCACGTCAATGGACCGATTGAGTACGGCTCACTCCGTAAATTGAATGTCGACGATCAATTCACCGCGACGGTACGGTGTGCAGATTTCACAATGGGTCATTCCAGCCGCCGAGGGACGCCCGGAAGGGCGTTAGTCGACCTTGACAATCATTTGAGTATTAATCACAGAAATGATTGGGAGGATGGTGTTGTAGTGGGAGGTCCAATTAATGTGATCGGTGCCGTGTCGATGCATGGAGAGGCGCCGATTCAATTCGGGGTGGAGAATTTCAACAAAGATATTTCGAAGGGCGAAAGCTTACGCATTCCAAGCAGCGATTGGATCGTTGCTATTGTTGGCTTCGCCGCGACAAATGGAGATATTCAAGAAGATGACACAGGGAACCCTATTTATGTTTATCCTTATATTTCAGGTGGGATGTGGCATGTAACAGCAGATGTGAGAAGTCATAATAATCATGAGGAGTGGAAGATCTGGTATATGAAGATTCGAAAAGGATTAGGCCAGCTTGTGCCGAATAGCGGCTATGGTTTACGATAATAGATTATCAATAAAAAAAGAAGCGAGGCGATCTTAAACCGACCAAGAAGAGAGTCATCTAAGGTAATACGAGAACGATACAGCTAGCCATCTTGGCTGTGGGTTTTGCATTAAACGCCAAATGCCACACTCGTGAATTGCCCGCCGATATAAATAGAAGGCTCTAGACCATCAGATAGCCGGTGTTAGGCTATCAAGATGTTTAGAGATAACAAGTTAAGCCGTTACACGGTTGAAAAAATAATGAAGCACTTTTGTGCCGATGTGACAGCGACTCAAACAGCGTGGTTGCTGGGGCTGAATCGTAAGACCGTGAACCGTTACTATGGATTCTTTCGCAGGATGATCTACCGCCATCAGATCGACGAGTTTGAACAACTGTGCGGCCAGATCGAAGTCGATGAATCGTACTTCGGTCGCAGCCGCGTACGGGGCAGCAGGGTCAAGCTCAAACGCGGTCGCGGGACGTTGAAGCAACCAGTGTTTGGGATCTTTGAACGCCACGGACGGGTCTATACCGAGGTCGTGCCCGATTGCAAGAAGAAGACACTTCAGGCGATTATTCTCGGTAAAATATCACTCGACAGCGCGATCCACAGTGACGGATGGCGAGGCTACGACGGGTTGGTCGACGTGGGTTACGACCGACACCTGCGGGTGAACCATGGCAGCAATGAGTTTGCCAAAGACAAGACGGTTCACATCAACGGGATCGAGTCGTTCTGGAGCTTCACCAAGCGGCGGCTAGCCAAGTTCAACGGCGTGAAGAAGAACTTTGAGCTACACTTGAAAGAATGTGAATGGCGATGGAACCAAACCACCGACAACCTATACGCCCAGCTAAAAACCATCGTCAAAAAATATCAACTCACCGGCTATCTGATGGTCTAGAGCCAATAGAAATACTGAACAATTGATATTCATTATAACTCTAGGAGCATTGAGATGAGACTAGGAATCGCAATCATTGTTCTGGCCGTCGGGGTTTTGACTACCCCCCCACTCCACGCCGCCCCCAAGCTGTTGCCATTTCAAGGTCACCTGACCGATGCGGAGGGGCAGGTCGTTGACGGTGACGCGGTGGTCGTGCAGTTTAAGATCTACGACGCACCGGTCAGCGGCGCGCCGGTATGGGCAGGAGAGGTGCACAAGCTCTCAGTCAACCAGGGGCTGGTGAACACGATGCTGGGCACCAAGACCGCGTTCCCCGATCGCTACGGCCCCGATGAAGGGACGGTCATGTTCTCCAAACCGCTGTATCTGGAGATCACGGTCGACGCGCAAGAGGAGGACGCCGACGGCCATGGCGTGATCGATGCGGCCGACCCACCCCTGCTACCGCGGCAGGTGATCCTCCCAGCCGTACACGCCAAGACCGCCGATTGGGCGGATACGTTGGGGCAGGTGTCTGTAGACGCGATCAAGACCGATCTCTTAGAAAACCGAGAAGCCAGGAACGCCCAGAATGCGGGGCCAGTTGGGAAAATCATTGCGTTATCTCCTTTGGCCCCGGCACCCAATCCGGATTTTTGGCGGTTGTGCGACGGCGCAACGCAGATCCCCGCTGATTCACAGCTTGGCGCTCATCTGTCCGCCAACGGTGAATCTCTGCTAACACCGAATTTGAGTGATGAACGATTCCTCTTAGGCGGGCAAGGCAATACTGTAGAGTTGGGAGGAGATAATGACGGTCATTACCACGCTGTGGGCAACGGAAGCAGATTATCTAGTTCGTCGGATGGCAAGCATACTCATCGCTATGATCGGACGAACATAACAGGTGATAATACCAATAATGGTACCGCTCGTGCATCTGTCAATAAACAGCTTCCTTCTATACCACGCAACACATCCGAGGTGCCTGGCCACTGGCATAGTGTGTCAGGTACTATTGGAAATTTTGGGCGCAGAGTTAGCGGCGATGTGGCCGGGTCAAACGTACCCAAATACTTCAAAGTCAAGTATTACATCAAGATCAATTAATATTGTAACGTGGTATCCCGTGTGTATTGGGCTATCAGGCTGTGCGATGGCCCATCAATGGCGGACTCCGAGGGGCGTATTTTACGCCACTTTCAATGCCGGGGCGTTTTCGGCTTCGTAGGTTTGGGGCGAGACGTACCCCAGGGCCTGGTGCAATCGGATAACGTCCTAAATCATGCGCACATTTGAAAAGGCAGCTCTCCCGGCGGATGGTGTTGTTGAAAGACAGTACCCTCAACCAAGGAGAGCTACGATGGATGATGTTACGGCAAACGATGTCGGGATGAAAGACGTGTTTCGGATCGACGAAGCTCAGGTCCGCGGTCACGTCGACCGGATTGTGGTGGAGTCTGTTGAGCAGACACTCAACGGGCTTTTGGATGCCGAAGCCGCGGCGTTGTGCCAAGCCGGCCGGTATGAACGCACCGATGCCAGGAAGGATACCCGGGCCGGTTCGTACCATCGCAAGCTTCAGACCAAGGCAGGCCAGGTGACGCTCAAAGTGCCCCGGTTGCGGTCGTTGCCTTTCGAGACGCAGATCATTGAGCGTTACAAGCGTCGTGAAAGCAGCGTGGAGGAGGCGTTGATCGAGATGTATTTGGCGGGCGTGAGTGTGCGTCGAGTCGAAGACATCACCCAGGCGTTGTGGGGCACGAAGGTATCGCCTTCGACGGTGAGCGAGCTGAACCAGAAGGTGTATCAGCAGATCGATGCATGGCGGAACAAGCCGATTGAAGGCGAGCATCCGTATGTGTACCTCGATGGCACATACCTCAAGCGGAGCTGGGGCGGTGAGGTGAAGAACGTGGCGATCCTGGTAGCGATCGGCGTGGCGCGCGACGGTTATCGCGAGGTGCTGGGCATCGCCGAAGGGGCCAAGGAAGACAAGGCGTCGTGGCTGGGGTTCTTGCGTCACCTCAAGCAACGTGGTCTGTGCGAGACACGCTTATTTGTCAGCGACGCGTGCTTGGGACTGGTCGAAGCGCTGGGTGAGGTGTTCCCGGATGGACAGTGGCAACGCTGCGTGGTGCACTGGTACCGCAACGTGTGGAGCTGCGTGCCCCGCAGCAAAGTCAAAGAGGTCAGTGCGATGCTCAAGGCAATCCACGCTCAAGAAGACCGTGACGCGGCGCTGAAGAAGGCCGAGGATGTAGCGGTCAAGCTTGAGGGGATGAAGCTACCCAAGGCTGCGGCGTTCGTTCGGGATTCGGTACACGAGACGCTGCGGTATATGAGTTTCCCACGTGAACACCGGACACGGCTACGCACGAACAACCCGCTGGAACGATTGATGCGTGAGATCAAACGCCGCACGAAGGTGGTGGGTGCATTCCCAGATGGCCACTCGGCGGTGATGCTGGCTTCGGCGCGGGTGCGTCACGTAGCCGGTACGCGTTGGGGGACACGGAAGTACCTGGTGTAAACGGCGGAGCAAAAGTGCGGCGGGTGGCGGGGCGGAGCAAAAGTGCGGCACCCCATGAGAGGTCTTCTGAGAATGTGGGTCTTACGGCGGCCACGGTGGCGGCCGAGACCACCATTAGGCAGGAGGCCCAGGAGTGTACCGCGACATGGACCAGTGGATAGAGATCCGCCGCCGGGTATTGGTGGAAGGGGTGAGCAAGCGTCAGATCCTTCGTGAGACGGGGATGCACTGGAAGACGCTTGAGAAGATTCTGAATCACAGCCAACCACCGGGGTATCGGCGTAGCCAGCCGCCCAAGAAGCCGACGATTGGCCCCCACCTCTCGAAGATCAAGACGATCTTGAAATCGGATACGTCATTGCCCAAGAAGCAGCGTCACACGGCGAAGCGGATCTGGCAGCGGCTGGTGGCTGAAGACAGCTTCGAAGGCGGTTACACGACGGTCAAGGATGCGGTGCGTGAACATCGAGCCCGTCACCGGGAGGTGTTCATGCCGTTGGTGCACCGTCCGGGTGAAGCGCAGGTGGACTTCGGGTTCGCGTTGGCCAACGTCAACGGGGTGCTGCGGAAGGTGGCATTCTTCGCGATGGCCTTGCCGTATTCGGACGCGATGTTCGTGATGGCATTCGAGCGGGAGTGCACGGAGACGTTCTGGGAAGGCCACGTGCGGGCGTTCGAGTTCTTCGGGGGCGTGCCCACGCGGATCAGCTACGACAACTCTAAGGTGGCGGTGAGCAAAATCGTAGGCTGCCGCCAGCGACAGATCACCCAGGGGTTTGCTCAGCTGGTGAGCCACTACCTGTTCGAGCATCATTTCTGCCTGGTGCGACGGGCTAATGAGAAGGGCGTGGTCGAGGGGGTGGTCAAGTTCGCGCGTCTCAACTTCTTCGTGCCGGTTCCACAGGTGCGAGACCTGGATGAACTCAACGCCTATCTGTTGGAAGCGTGCCGGTCAGATCTGACGCGTCGACTGCGGGGTCAATCCGTGAGCAAGGGGCAGTTGCTAGCCGAGGAACGGGCATTGTTTCGGCCGCTGCCGGCTGCCCCGTTCGCCGCGTGCCGGGTGCGGCCCGGCCGGGCCAACAGCGAGTCGTTGGTGCGTTTCGACGACAACGATTACTCGGTCCCGGTGGAGTATGCCCATCACCCGGTGACGGTGCGGGGTTACTACGACCGGGTCGAGATCGGCTACCAGCAAAAGGTGATCGCCACGCACCGTCGCTGCTGGGATCGCCAGCAGGTGCGTTTCGAGCCGAAGCACTACCTGCCGCTGTTGGAACGCAAGCCCGGGGCATTGGATCACGCCCGGCCGCTAGAGGGCTGGGTCTTGCCTTCGTGCTTTGGGGTGTTGCGTCGTCGCCTTGAAGACGAGCAAGATCATGAAGGTACACGTGAGTACATCCGTGTGCTGCGTCTTCTGGAACTTCACCCGATGAGGGAACTGGAACGGGCGGTCCGCCAAGGCTTGGCCATGCGCACTCACAGCCGCGACTGCATCGCCCAGTACATCCCACCCCCGGAACCCTGGGGCCGCACCACCTTCCGCCTCGATGGCCGCGATCACCTGCGTCACGTCCACGTCGCGTCCACGGATGTCCATGATTACCGCAGCCTGTTGGGCGTGGGAGGTGATCGATGAGCCAGGCCAAGAAACCCACGGTGCTGCTGGAGCATCACCTCAAGACATTGAAGCTGCCGACCATGCTGCGGGAGTACGCCTCAGTCGCCGCGTCGTGCTCGAAGGAGCGTTGCGACTACCCGACCTACCTGCTGAGGCTAGCCGAACGAGAACTGATTGACCGCGACAAGCGAGCCGCCGAGCGACGCATCAAGGCCGCGAAGTTCCCCGTGATCAAGACGCTGGACACCTTCGACTTCAAAGCTCAGCCATCGCTCAACGAACCGCTGATCCGTGAGCTGACCACCGGCCAATACATCGATCATCATGAGAACGTGCTGTTGGTAGGCAAGAGCGGCACCGGCAAAACCCACATCGCTACGGCGTTGGGTTTTATCGCCGCTACCCAGGGTCGGCGGGTACGGTTCGGGGCCGTCACCGCGTTGGCGACCCAGCTGACCGAAGCCCGTGACGACCGCCAGCTCCAACGCGCCCTGCGTCAGCTGGAGCGTCAGGACCTGTTGATCCTTGATGAGCTGGGCTACGTGCCGTTTAAGAAGGTCGGCGCCGAGCTGCTGTTCGAGGTGATCAGCCGAGCCTACGAGCGGGTGAGCGTCATCGTGACCACCAACCTCCCGTTCGAGCAGTGGACCGAGGTCTGTGGCAACCAACGCCTCACCGGGGCCATCCTGGATCGGCTCACGCACCGCGTGCACATCCTCGAAGCCAACGGTGAGAGCTACCGGCTACGCGAATCCAAGCAACGACAAAGACGACGCCGATCCAAGCGGCCATAAAAGGAACTTGACGTCCCGCCACGAGCGGGTGACATTACGCACCGGGCGCTGCATTTTTACCCCGCCACCCGCCGCACTTTTACTCCGCCGTTTACACCTGGACATGGATCGACTTTACGAACTCGAACGTGAGCGAGACCACGAATCGGAAGAAGAACGATTGAGCGTGGCGGTGTAGCCACGCAATGGTTGGCTGGCCCTTCGTTCGGGCTCGCTACGCTCGCCCTCACTGCGGCCCAGCCAACCAGCCATCCCCCGGAGACTGCTTAACCAAAGTGCGCAACTTGACGGACACTACCGAGCGGCTCTGGCTAATGACGTCGTCCCCTGAGCAGTCAACGGGATGCCGACCGCGGTTGCCGGGACGCCCACCACGGAACCACCCACGGTCAGGCTCATCGTGCCGCCGCCCACAGTGAGAATCGCTCCTGCCCCTGTTTCAAGGATGCCAACGCCCACACCCAACAATCGGCCAAATTGATGCCCAAATGCGCCAGCGAAGGTCGATGCGCGAGATCGCCTACCTGTTTCTTCATTTAAGCAAATGCCGAGTGACTCCAAAGCCAGACAGCACCTAAGAATAGTAAAAGAATCAGTATAATTGTGCTGATTGCCAGAAAAACAACTTCTCCTATCTTCGGTTTTGGGCGATTCGAGGAGTTGTATTCATCGCTGCTAAGCCGTTCTCTAGGCTCTTTGCTTTTCATACTCATGGGCAGGGTTCCTCGATAGGTGGTGTCGGATCGGGTTGGGAGCCTCCTAGTGATAAGGGCAATTGAGATCTAAATGGATTCTGGTCATCACTAAGATTTTCTGCCCTAGTTTCGAACTGAACGGTTGTTGGAAAATTCGATTTTGCTCCCCGGTTGAAAACCTCAAAGTGTGCAACATTTTTAAAATACTCCGTCCATATCTGTTGTTGCATCAATCTGCCAACGGTGTCCATACCTTGCATTAAAAGATTCGCTTCTATTGAAGCCAAGGGGCCGACTGGCAAGGCAGTACGCTCCCATGCTTTTGTTTCTAGGGTCACAATCACATCTTGGGTATTTGGAGCCTGCTTTGCTTTGACGGTCCAAATACGAGTGCCAACCAAAGGATGCCCTTTGAGTGTAACCGCAGAAAGTTTTCTTTGGTTATCGTCCGTGATCAACTGAACAGGTAAATCCCTACTGCCAATACTGGGGAAACCCGGGACAAGCCCTGGCACCTGAAATACAGCGCTTTTATTGTCGGCAACGGTTAATCCCACCGGATTAGGTTTCCATTGCTTAAAATTTTTAAGGTCATCCCATATAGCTGCTTCAATTTCCGAGGGATTGCCCGCTGTTTTTGGATAAGTGATTTGTACAGTATGCCGCGTGAATTGAGCTGGCCCAACACCTATTCCCCAGTTCGGTGCTAGCGGCATGGGCTGGATTGTAGGGCTTGCACCGTTTGCATCCGTTCCGAACGGATCTAGGAGGTTGAACGGATTGCTCATCATGTATTGATACAGGTAGTGTCCGTCAAGTTGCGCACTTTGGTTAAGCAGTCTCCGGGGGATGGCTGGTTGGCTGGGCCGCAGTGAGGGCGAGCGTAGCGAGCCCGAACGAAGGGCCAGCCAACCATTGCGTGGCTACACCGCCACGCTCAATCGTTCTTCTTCCGATTCGTGGTCTCGCTCACGTTCGAGTTCGTAAAGTCGATCCATGTCCAGGTACTTCCGTGTCCCCCAACGCGTACCGGCTACGTGACGCACCCGCGCCGAAGCCAGCATCACCGCCGAGTGGCCATCTGGGAATGCACCCACCACCTTCGTGCGGCGTTTGATCTCACGCATCAATCGTTCCAGCGGGTTGTTCGTGCGTAGCCGTGTCCGGTGTTCACGTGGGAAACTCATATACCGCAGCGTCTCGTGTACCGAATCCCGAACGAACGCCGCAGCCTTGGGTAGCTTCATCCCCTCAAGCTTGACCGCTACATCCTCGGCCTTCTTCAGCGCCGCGTCACGGTCTTCTTGAGCGTGGATTGCCTTGAGCATCGCACTGACCTCTTTGACTTTGCTGCGGGGCACGCAGCTCCACACGTTGCGGTACCAGTGCACCACGCAGCGTTGCCACTGTCCATCCGGGAACACCTCACCCAGCGCTTCGACCAGTCCCAAGCACGCGTCGCTGACAAATAAGCGTGTCTCGCACAGACCACGTTGCTTGAGGTGACGCAAGAACCCCAGCCACGACGCCTTGTCTTCCTTGGCCCCTTCGGCGATGCCCAGCACCTCGCGATAACCGTCGCGCGCCACGCCGATCGCTACCAGGATCGCCACGTTCTTCACCTCACCGCCCCAGCTCCGCTTGAGGTATGTGCCATCGAGGTACACATACGGATGCTCGCCTTCAATCGGCTTGTTCCGCCATGCATCGATCTGCTGATACACCTTCTGGTTCAGCTCGCTCACCGTCGAAGGCGATACCTTCGTGCCCCACAACGCCTGGGTGATGTCTTCGACTCGACGCACACTCACGCCCGCCAAATACATCTCGATCAACGCCTCCTCCACGCTGCTTTCACGACGCTTGTAACGCTCAATGATCTGCGTCTCGAAAGGCAACGACCGCAACCGGGGCACTTTGAGCGTCACCTGGCCTGCCTTGGTCTGAAGCTTGCGATGGTACGAACCGGCCCGGGTATCCTTCCTGGCATCGGTGCGTTCATACCGGCCGGCTTGGCACAACGCCGCGGCTTCGGCATCCAAAAGCCCGTTGAGTGTCTGCTCAACAGACTCCACCACAATCCGGTCGACGTGACCGCGGACCTGAGCTTCGTCGATCCGAAACACGTCTTTCATCCCGACATCGTTTGCCGTAACATCATCCATCGTAGCTCTCCTTGGTTGAGGGTACTGTCTTTCAACAACACCATCCGCCGGGAGAGCTGCCTTTTCAAATGTGCGCATGATTTAGGACGTTATCCTTCCCAGAACGTCTCCGTGCACTCCCGCTCGAATGCCATCACGAACATCGCGTCCGAATACGGCAAGGCCATCGCGAAGAATGCCACCTTCCGCAGCACCCCGTTGACGTTGGCCAACGCGAACCCGAAGTCCACCTGCGCTTCACCCGGACGGTGCACCAACGGCATGAACACCTCCCGGTGACGGGCTCGATGTTCACGCACCGCATCCTTGACCGTCGTGTAACCGCCTTCGAAGCTGTCTTCAGCCACCAGCCGCTGCCAGATCCGCTTCGCCGTGTGACGCTGCTTCTTGGGCAATGACGTATCCGATTTCAAGATCGTCTTGATCTTCGAGAGGTGGGGGCCAATCGTCGGCTTCTTGGGCGGCTGGCTACGCCGATACCCCGGTGGTTGGCTGTGATTCAGAATCTTCTCAAGCGTCTTCCAGTGCATCCCCGTCTCACGAAGGATCTGACGCTTGCTCACCCCTTCCACCAATACCCGGCGGCGGATCTCTATCCACTGGTCCATGTCGCGGTACACTCCTGGGCCTCCTGCCTAATGGTGGTCTCGGCCGCCACCGTGGCCGCCGTAAGACCCACATTCTCAGAAGACCTCTCATGGGGTGCCGCACTTTTGCTCCGCCCCGCCACCCGCCGCACTTTTGCTCCGCCGTTTACACTCCTGGGGTAAAAGTTCATGGCATACACAATGCACATCAAATGCCATTGTGTTAGGGGCTCTTAGTAGAATTCCACCGAATGAATTCGTCAAATACCTCTGAAAGGTTACATGGACCGCATCCAGCCATGAATATTTTATCCTTCACTTTACATGCAACCCAATCCGTGTCAGATCGTTCTACCTGATATGGCGTGTATTCACAGTTATCCATATCTGTTTCCGTCAGGTCAATTTCAACATGCCACCCAGGATTATCAATTGTTTCAATCTTCAATCCATACTGATGCTCCCATGAGCCGTTACAATGCGATCTAAACCAATTTTCTATTTCTTTTAACATATTCAATCTCTCTATTAATTCGTGTCTGAAAGTCGTTTGGCATTACGAACATCTTGTGCAGTAGCAGGCCTTGTCGTCTTGTTACTTAGATTTGCATGGCCATTTGGACCTATGTTGATATCGGCTTCATGAACATGCGGCGTGTTAATTGTTTGTCCTGATGCTTTATCAAAATGCCCCTTGCCTTGTAGGTCAATATCTACTTGCTTGCCGCCCGCTGTTCGTCCAGAGACACGATTCCGCCCAAGTTGGTTGGCCAATTCGGAAGCCGATTCTTGAGTTGTTTTTCTTCCCGCCTGTGTACCCTTCCCGCCCCGCACACAATCGGCAAGTTTGTCCAGTGCGCGATTGGCCAGGTCTTTGGCCCTGCGCAATGCGCCTTTGATCCCACGCTTGGCCGTTCCCTTCAGCGGTCTGGCCGCCGGTACCGCTGCGACGGCGGCTTCGGTCGCCACGTTGACGGGGTCGCGGGGGTCGAAATCCTCGGCGATCCTCCGGCTGGCTTCGTTGAGTCCGGCTTGAGCCCCGGCCAACGCATTACCCATGCTCTCGGCGCGATTGGCTGCATTGAGTGTATCAGACACTCCCTGTCGATCACCCGTTGCTCCGGCTATCAGCTGTGCTTCTCTCCGACGGATATCTGAAATCGATTCTGTGCCGCGTGGATCCGTAAAGCGAATCGGACTACTCCGCACATACTCATACAGACTAAACCCATCGACATACCCCAGCGGGTCGCGTTGGAGGAATCTTCCGAGCCTGGGGTGTAACATCCTGGCGCGGTTATAGATCAACCCGCCGCCGTGGGACCAGGGTAGGGGTTCGTCGTGCATGAGGCCCTGGTGGCCGAATTCGCACAGGCCGTAGGGCTGCGTCACGCCGTCGGCGGTGACCACGCGGCGGGAGGTAAACGTCGGGGCGTTGGGGCTGGTGTTGGTGTTGGCGTTGGTCTGGAAGTAGACGGTGCGCTGCCCGTAGGGGGTGTATTCGTACCGCTCGATCAGGTCACCGTCCGAGCCGTCGACGAGGCCCAGGATGTTGTAGTTCGCGTCGTGCAGCGGGTAGTAGGCGCGTGCATCATGCTCGGGGTCGGCTGGGTCGAAGTTGGGGTCGTTGACGGGATCACCGTTGATCATGATCTGTGCCAGCTCGTCGGCGTACTGCCCGGTGAGGTTGGACCAGAGGTATTGCTTGAGCACCATGTCAGAGCCGTTGCGTGTCTCGACGAGCGACGGCAACCCGGTGGAGCTATCGTAGTAGTCGTGGTACGTGGCGTCGCGGTCGGCGCAGTGGGTGAATTGGCGCACGATGCGCCGCCCTAACCCGTCGTACCGGTACGTCGCCAGCACCGAACCGGTTTGGAGTGTGCCGCTTCCGGGGTCGCGGTAGGCTTTGGCGACCTTGGTTAAGCGGTTCCAGGCGTCGTAGGTGTAGGCGAACACGCCGTCGTAGGTCAGGTTGCCTGCTGCGTCGTGGGTGAGTGTGTCGCTGAAGTCTTTGTCGGCGTCAACGGTGAAGCCGTCGATCAGCTGCGTGGTGTCATAAGAGCCGTCGGCGTTGGTATCGATGCGGATGGTTAGGTCGTCGATGGTGTTGGCCCCGGCGCCGCCGGTGAAGCCCAGGTACCCCCCGGCCATGTCCAGGTTGTCGCATGAGGCCACGAGGTGGGCCGTGTCGCTCCAGGTGGTGGGCTGGGTGGTGGCGGCTTGGGCGTAGACCCTGACGGTCGTGCCGTCGGCGGTGACCCGCCACCAGGTGTCCGAAGCGGTTGAGGCGGGGAGGTTAGACCAATACCCGGTGCGCGTCACGCTCTGCTGGAGCTGGCCATCCTGGGTTTCATAAAAATAGGGCGCTACCGGGCTGGTGGATAAGTGCATGAGGATGATGTCCATGTCGTCATCGTCGGTGGCGTTGAGGAAGAACCGCACCGACCCGCCGGCGCCCAGGGGCTTGGTGTGGAAGATGGCTTCGAACCGGTTGCTGTACACCCCGCGGACCAGCAGCGGGCTGCCGTAGCTCGTCCCGGCGTTGCCAACCCACAGATCGTCTTCGGCGGCACGGGCGTAGAGCAGGCTGTTGGTGGTGTCGTACCGGTTCCAGTCGCGTGGGGTGGCGTGGTCGTAGCCGTAGAAATGGTTGAACTCGGTGGGCTTGTTGGCATAAAGCCCCACCCGCCCCGGCGGGACGCCATCGGGGAAGCTGTGCATCACGGGCGACCAGATCGCGCGGCGTTCGGGGTTGATCGTCAGCCATCTGAACGACGACCCGAGGGTGATCGTGGTCGGGGCCGATGCCAGCTCGACCCGTGCGCCGTTGGTGACCCAGTAGAGCTTGGTGAAGCTGCCGGTGCTGTTGTATTGGTGGGCGATCAGGTAGTAGTCTTCTTCGCTTTCGTAGCCGAAGACGATCCCCGCCTCAGCCCCGTCGGGCGTGCCGACCGGCCAGACCATGCTGGTCGAAAGAATCAGCGGGCCGATGGCTTCGCCCAGCAGCAGCACGGCGCGGGGCTCTTCGTCGGTCGAGTCTTCTACCACGGTCGTGATCTCAAGCGTGTTGCTGTTGTTGTTGTCGACGGTGAAGGCGTCGCCCGGGCCGATGCTGGTCCAGCTGGCGCTGGAGTCGGACGTGAAGGTATCGGCTATGGTTTTTCGGAAGGAAGCGGCGCGGGCTTGGTGTGCGCCCAGCTGATTAGCGGGATCGGGCGTGCTTTGGCGGAGGACTTTGTTGTCTTCGCCGATGACCTGCGTGGGGTTGCCCCGCGGGTCGAGCGTCCAGCTGCGCTGGTTAAGCTGCCAGTAGGGATCGATCGTGCCAAGGGGGTTGCCATTTGTATCGAGCTGGGCCTGGCCGGCGTGGAAATCGGTGATTCGGTTGAGCCCATCATAGGTGTAGAACTGTGAAAACGAACGGTGGACCTGTGTCGGGGTATAGATAAAAGTATCGGAGTGACGGGTGGCGAATAGCCGATTGCCGTTGCGATCGTACCCGTGGCGGATACGGAACAGGTCGAATTGATAAGCCGTGGAGCCCGAGCCGTAGTGTTGGGCCCACCACTGTGTGGCGATGCGGTTGAACCGGTCGTACCCGCTGTAGGTGGCGGAAACACCGTCGGTGTAATCCAATCGGATCGGATTGCGGATGTGCTTAACCGCGATCAAGCCCGAGCCGAGGTATTCGTTATAAGTAATCGGGCTGCTAGGGCCGCCCAAGCCGTCGTCTTCTGCCAGCCCCACGGCACGGGAGATCTGATTATCGATGGGGCTTAAGTTCAAGGCGGTGTCTTCGTAGATCCGGTGGATGGTCCGCCCGTTGGGATAAGTAATCGTGGTGGGGCGGATGCCCTTGGTCATGTCTGAGCCGTCTTCGTAGGCGTAGGTCACCTTGGGTGTGCTGGTGTCGACAGGGCCGCTGTGTTCTTGGTGGTCTTCGGTGAGTTGGCCAAACATGTTGTAATCGAAAGTCGCTTCATCGAGCACGCTGCCGGAGCCGGGGGCTTCGCTGTCGTAGCTGGCGATTGATGCGAGCATGCCCCGCACCTCGTAGCTGCGCGTGATACGTCGGACGCTGCCGTCAGCCGAGCCGAGGCCAGTCACGCGGTCGTGCACCACCCGACCTAATTTGTCGTAATCCATGGTGTGGACGGTTTGACGCTGGTCCTTGCGTTCGATCAGCTGGCCTAGGCGGTTGTATTTCATCTCCACCCGGTCGTAAGTGGTATCAGGCCCATCGCCCAAGGGGCTGTCGGTATCGTCGGAGTCGGGGTAGATGGTCGCGCGCAGCAGCCGGTTGGACGCCAGATCCGAACCAGAACTGGTGTCCACCCCGTATACATAGGTTGTGGTCTGGTCGTCTGCGGGGTTGGGCATCTTGGCGGTTTGGGTCTTGATCTGACTATCGGGGGTGTAGGTGAAGGTGGTGGTGCGATCTTCATCGGCGTTGCCGTCGGTGGGATCGTCATTGATATAATTTTCGACCGTCTTGGTCAGCCGGCCCGCGTGGTCATAGGCCAACCGGGTCTGGATCCCTTTGGGGTCGGTCTGGGTCTCGACGTCACCGGCGTCGTTGTAGGTCAGTGAGTTGACCAGCACGGTATCGGCACGCGCCGGGATGGTGCTGGGGCGTGAAAAAGCAGCACCATCGTTGGTGCCGTAGTCGGCCGATGCGATCTGACGATCCAACCCGTCGTACCAGAAAGCCTGGTAGCTGACCCGCGCGGTGGAGCTGGTCAAAGCACCGGTGGCAGAGGTATTGCTGTGGTGGCGGTCGTAAGTGGTCACCTGCAGGGTGTTGCCCGCGTTGTCGTATTGGGTCTTGACCTGCTGTAGCACCGTATCGCCGGAGACGTCACCGGCTTGAGCATGGGTGTTTTCTGCGGTGTCGTAGCCTTCGTAGGTTGTGGCCAGCCGCCCCAAGCTGTCGTAGGCGTGCTTGGTGAACCGTTGGGTGCCGCCGGGTTGGGTCTTGATCACGTTGCCCGAAGGGTCGTACCACGTGTTGCTTGTGAGGCTGTTGCCGAGATTGCCATTGGCGGGGTCGACCGCGTGGGTGGTGGTTTGGTATACCCGCCCCAAGTCGTCGTAACGGGTCTCGTGGCGGGCGATCAGGGTTCCCGTTTCAGTTGTGTCATGCCGATCAATCTGAGTCAAACGGTCGAGGTTGTCGTAGGTGAACTGGGCAAAGCGGTCTTCTTCGCCGTCTTCGGTGACACGCCGGTTACGCCAATCATAGGCATAGGTGGTGATGCGTGAGTCGGTGTCGCTGGCGTAGGCGGTGGTTTGGGTGAGGTTGTCCTGATCGTCGTACTGGTTTTTGATCACCCGCGTCATGTTGACGTTTTCGGTTGCTGGGTCCCAAACGCCACACTCGCAGCCGTCATCCGTGCCGATCCAGGTCTCGGTTACCCGGCCACGGCCATCATAGATCGTGCGTGTTACCGTACCGTCAGGTGACTCAACCCGGGACCGGCGGCCCATGTCGTCATAGGCGAATTTGGTCTGGGTCGACTGGTTGTTGGCGATATCGTGGTAAACCGTGACCGACTCGACCTGGTTTTTCTTGTTGCGTGTGGTGACGGTCCGCCGCCGCCAATTGGCTGTGGTGCTGAGATTTTCTGTCGCCGTCAACGGGCTGCTCACACCCCGCGCTACAGCGATCTGTTCGGTGAGTTGTCCTGCTTTGTCCTGGGTTTGGACCGTAACAGGGTCGACCACCACTTCGGTTCCGCCGTTGAGATAGCCCGAGGCGCTACGGATCTCGTTGTCCGATGACACGCCGTTGATCAGGTAGATGTTCCATGTGGCTGATCGCACGGTTTGCGCAGATCCGCTGACCTCTACCTCGTGGGCGGCACCAAGCGTACGGGTTGGCCGGCCCAGGTCGTCGTACTCAAAGTCGGCCACCAGGTGTTTGCCGCCGCCGGTAGGGGTGGTCCAAGACGGCTTGCTAGATGGCAGGCCGCTGCCGTTCATGTCCACATCGTCGATCCGCTGCTCTAGAACGTTGAGGTCGGTCTGGTGCTTGAAGTAGGTGATGACGCCCCGCTCATCTTTCTGCCAGGTGACGTTCCCGTCTTCATCGAACCATTCCTCGATGGTCGCCCCGGTGGCGCCGCCCGGGCCGTTCTGAGCGGTGGGGATCGCGGGCAGTGTGGTGGTCTTGCGCTTCACCTGTGTGCCCACGGTATGCCATTCGTCGTAAGCAAACAATGTTTCTACGGCGCTCCCGCCAGCCACGGGGTAGGCCTTGTGTTTGGTCAAAGGGTAAAGCGTGTGGCCATTAACCGAGGCACTCTGGTACTCGAATGCCTCAAGCGTGATTGGCGTGCCCAACTCACCTTGCTGGACTTTCCGGGCTGAGAGCTGCCCGCTAGTAGGGTCGTACGTGTGGGTGAGGATTAGCCCTTCGTTTGAACCAGAGGGAGTGTCTTTCAGGTATTGATAATTCCCGTTCGCCTTGTTCAGGAGATCGAGGTGCGTTTCGTGTGTAGCCAGATCAGTTAGAGCGATCGCCGACGGTGATGCTGACATAGCCAGCCGGCCCTGCGCATCGTAGGTGTAGAAGTAAGCCCACTGTGGGATTGGCGTGGCTGCGTCGATTTGCCGGTATACCCGCATCAGGACTTGCCCGGCGTAGTTGGTGTAGACCACCTCCTGAAAGTTGTCAGGGTGGGTCACCGTGGTTTTGATTTTCCAGTGGTTAAAATCGTCGGTGTAGAAATTGCCAGGATTGTGCAGATAGTCGCTAAACACATCACCGGCGGTTCCATCTCCACCACCGCACCCCGCACACCCCGCAGAGGCAACCTCTTTAGTCACGTAGCGTGCTAACGAGGAATATTCAAAATAATTGTCTGCATAATCTGCAACTTGAATATCACTTGCATTCAGCGGGTCAGCAATCCCATCCGCCACCATGCGTTGGTATGCCGCAGGGTCAACCACATATTTCAAGCCATGGGTAAACCCTGTGGTTATGAAACCTAGTTGGCCCGCTTTCCAATACCGGTAGTAAGTCGTGGCCACCGGTGCCCAGCTGCCGTTGATGTGCTGTTGTTGGGTGACTGTCTTGAGGTCGTTGAGGCTGCCGTTGGCCTCTGAATCGCCGTAGTAGGTATACCCCGCTTGGCTGACATTGACCCAGTTGGTCTGACCCGCTGGTTTCCGTGTGAAGGTGGCATCCTTCAACCGGCGATCATTCACGCTGGTGCTGTCGTAGTAGGCATACTCGATCTTCTCAAGCGTGCCGTCCCGCAGCGTGCGCTGCAGGCCGGTGACCTGCCCGCTGCTATACCCCAGGACACCAACGACATCGCCCCCAGCATCGACCCGCTGTTTCAAGAGCCCTTTGCGGTCAGCAGCTTGATCCAGGTCGTGGAACTTCCACTGCACCACAGCCGACCGAGAACCCGGCGTGTTCAACCCGTTGTGCTCAGTCAAAACATACTCACCTGCTGTAGCGTCGTGTGTCAGGCTCACATGCTCTTCGCCAAACGCGGGCACCCAACCCCCATTGTCCTCTTTGAACCAGACCGCCCGGGCGCCTTCGAGCATCACAGCCAAGAAAATGTCTGCCCCTTCGCTGCGTTTTGCCACGTACGGCATGGTGTGGACAAGCCAGTTGTTCCCATTGGGGCCCAAATACGGAGCCGCCATCCGGTTGGTGTAAGACCGGCGGTGGCCAAACCAATCGTCTTCCCGCAAGCCTTCGAGGTCCTGAACCGACAGCCTGACCGCACCGTTTGAAAAAGTTACCGGGTTCGCCGTAGCGCAGCCGGAACCATCACGGTGGATTTCTTCCAACGTTGCCCCAGCGACGTTGCCGTTCTGGTCTGGATTTTCAAGCAGGAACTCTAATCCTGCCCAACAATAACGATGAGGGTGTTCATCGATGAACGCGAATAACCCATCCATTTCATCTGAAAACGAGCCATTGGAACCATGCATGGCGTAATCCAGGATGCCTTGCATCGAATTGGTCGCACTGGAGCAGCCTCCACCTATAAAATCCGCGATAAACGTGTCGCTTGCATCAATGTCTGCGGGACCGTTAGGAAGAGGACTAAATGAAGAATTGATCCCATGTTTGTAATGCCAGCCGATATCGCCCTCATATGTAGCCCTTCGCTTAATGACGACAATATCATCTTCAGCGCCCCCGCCCGCTAAATTCCATGGTTGACTGGCATGGTCTGGACCAATTTGGGTTGGATCAGATGCATAAAAATACTTTAGATTTGAGTCATAATCGCCACCACCTAACTTAACGTGCTGTAAGTAGAATCGCATCGCGCCACCTTCATCGTTGCCAACACACGGCATCTCAAACCCACTGCTAGCCAACACCGGGCTAGTCAAGATCATCACCCCTAACACCACGAACAGAAGCAGCCGCGCTAAACGACCATTACCAAAGAGATCCCATAGACCGATGCGGTGGATAGGCAGATGTGGCGTTGCCCGATAGGCAGGCAGTAAAGCCGATGGCTTCGGGACGGGAGCTTCGGTTTGGCTTGAATCGCGGTCGGCACAATTCGAAAGGATGGATACAGAAGCCTCTTTTTTCATGTCCTTATCCCTGGATGGAGACGGCCCGGGTCTCCGGTGGTGAATGGATTAAAATTGGTAGAAGGAAAGAGCAAAGTCAGCGTTTGAGCCCCGTACTAAGGCTGCTCCGCTATGCCATTGGGGATTTCTTCCGCCGCATCCCGCAACTCAACCAGCTCCGGTGGCATCGGCAACACCTGGGTCTCGGCCTTTTGAACCCCAGACACATGCTGACGCACCCTTTGATGGGCTTGATCCAAAGCCTGCTTCTGATCTAATGTCAGAAGATCCGATGGTGAACCTGAATCCAGCGGTCCATCCGATCCACGCATATCAGCGATCTGCTTCTCACTTAAACCCGGTGCGTAACGGTACCGCTGAGGGGCGTTTGCCTGTGTGTTGGTGTGGGCTGTCTCCCAAACCTGACGCTGATCCGAGGTGAAGGTGCTTGTCAGAGAAGACGCTGCTGCGTCAAGCAGATCCTTCTGCTGCTGCCGATAAGAGGCAAGCTGTTGTTTGAGGTTTGATACCTGGCTGACCAGAAGGTCGTCACGCGGCCCCACATGGATCAACCGCATGGTTTCCCGCAACGCCTGCTTGGTTTGACGCTGGGACCGCTCCACCTGATCCAGCGCTGCCCGGTTCGTAAAGTACCAACCCTTGAGCTGCCCCAGCACCCCCTGGGCCTGGGCTTGGTCAAGACCCATCGCAGCCAGATCGCGATTGGTCACCGCCAGCTCATCCCGCAGCAGCCGAATCCGGTCATAGGCTACCCCATCCAACGCCGGATCCGACGATTCACCAAACGCTTGAGGAAGCCAGGCCTGCGTACTACTAAGCCCAACCAACAGTACCCCAATCACCAGCCTCGATAGGAAATACCTTTTGTTTTGATTCATCGATTGCCTCCCGCGTACGAACCGAAGTTTCTCATGGTTTGTTCACGACAAAAGCCGCCACCTAATTGAGTGAGGTGACTTGGCCACAGCGTCGTCATGCGTCAATATGCCCTGGCTGTTCAAGACAAATCTCCCAATGACTTTTTCCCAGATCACCGTTTTCAATTCACCGGAAATACAAAACAAAAAAAGCAGGTTGCAAAAACCAATCCTTGGCTTTGCTCTTGTTGCCTTCAGTATACCTCGGTTTTCGAAGTCATACGATTTCCAGATTCAATCGAAACACATGCCTGTAAACGCCGTACCAAAATTGCCCTTAAATTTTCCTCAAAACCCATCACGAAACGGTAAAAAACCGTGGAGGTATAGCACATCAACGAGACGATCCAAATCCCTTTTGCTCCACGACTTAGATTGTAACTCAAGTGACTTCAATATCTTAGGCATACAGCACCTATCCAATCCCGCCCTCTCCGTTACTTCTTGTTTCATCGCTCTTTCTGCTTTTTTGGCAGGAAGTTACATTCGTCGGCCAGTGAGGGTTGATTGAGTCGTCCAGTCTTCCACAGTCTCTGGAAGCCTCATGCTGTCCGTCATTTTGCGTCAAGTAGATCGCCAAACTTTTCTCCCCGATATCCGTGCCATCGATGCCCATGGCCTGTGATTCTTGACATTCAACGGTTGATAGATCGGGCAACACATTGAGCGCTGCGGATTGCTCGCCGCGGTAGGCATGCGAATACCGATCCATGGTCAGGGTGATCGTCGAATGGCGGGTCAAGGTCTGGGCAGTCTTGGGGTGGACGCCGCCCGCCGTGAGGTTGCTGATAAACGTGTGCCTCAGGGCGTGGAAGTCGACCACTCGGCCCGCTTCGTCGCGATACGTGATGCCCGCTTCGGCAAGGTCGGCTTTGGCAAGTCGATGATCTGATCCGGTTTGGGCACATTGAAGACGGGCGTCGAAGGTGCCAGCCGTGACATAAACAATCGTAGGTCATCGGCCAACTCCTGACGCAAGGGCAAAGTGTCTTCACGCCGTCGTTTCGAGTAAGCCGCTGCGACGGTCACCGTGGGCGGATCAACTTCGAGGTCAAAACATGAACATATGAGGCTTCGCAGTTCGCCGGCCTTCAAACCGGTCTCGACGGCCACCCGATAGAGCATGGCCCGCTCGGGTCTGGTTATTCCTTTACGGTCAGGGCCGTAGCGGGTCTGGCCTTGTATCTTCGCTAGGGTTCCTCCGAAGTCAGCTATGGTGCGAGGTTTGACGCAGACCGTATGCCTCGCATACCCGCCTCATCTCAGCCCACTAGCGGTAACCATCGCGAAGATACCTGTTTTCATTGCTTCGGGAAGGGCAGGCCAAGCCTTGATCAAATCGATCAGCCTAGAGTCGTTTTCGATCATAAGCGCCAAGCATGACGCCAAGACATCACTCTTTCGATCGTTTACCGATTGATTTTTCAGATCGTTACGATCTTGGGAGGGGGGATTTGCAATCCGTTGCCGATGGTGGGGCGGCACAGCACAACCATGTGTTAATGCATGAAAAATAAAGGCTTAGTCCGCATTCCTTATTGGGTTGCTGCCGGTAAACCGACAACCGCTTTCAGGCTCGTGTCACAGCCAAAACAAATCTTTTGATCTGACTGTCTCGCCTTATCGCAAAACAACCCCCGGTTGGTTTGAACAGCGGGCTAGCTCGTGATCGAGTCGCTATGATGGGGCGACAAGATCGATCTTACCAGGCTAGGCTAGGAAGAGTCCTTTCATGGCGAAGAAAACCATTGCAGGCATCGAAGTCGCAGGCAAGCGTGTGCTGATGCGTGTGGATTTCAACGTGCCGATGCAGGGGGGGCAGATCACGGATGACCGTCGGATCCGCATGGCGCTAGAGTCGATCAAGAGCGTGACCGACCGGGGGGGGCGGCTGATCCTGATCAGCCATCTGGGGCGGCCCGGCGGGCAGGGGCCGGAACCAGAACTCAGCCTCAAACCGGTCGCCGATCGGCTTGGGCAGCTGATGGGCCAGCCTGTGGCGTTTGCGGCTGATTGCATCGGCCAACCGGCAGAAAAAGAAGCCGAGGCGCTCGAAGACGGCCGGGTGCTGCTGCTGGAAAACCTCCGATTCCACAAGGCAGAAAAAAAAGGCGATCAGGCGTTTGCTCAACAGCTGGCATCGCTGGCTCAGGTTTATTGCAACAACGCGTTTGGCACCTGCCACCGCGAAGACGCCTCCATGGTCGCCGTGCCCCGGATCATCGGTGAGCGGGGTGGCGCTAAAGTAGCAGGGTTCTTGGTTCAGAAAGAGATCCAGTACCTGGCCGACACAATCGGCAACCCCCAGCGGCCGTTTGTCGCGATCCTGGGCGGCGCCAAGGTCTCGGACAAGATCGGCGCGATCACGCACCTGCTAGACAAGGTCGATACGGTGCTGATCGGTGGTGCGATGGCGTACACGTTTATGCTTGCCCAGGGCCAACCCGTGGGCAAGAGCCTGGTTGAGCCCGACCGGGTCGAAGACGCCAAGGCGATCCTCACCACGGCTTCAGACGAAGCCAAAGCCGAGCTGATGCTCCCGGTTGACCATGTATGTGGCCAATCACTTAGCGCCCACACCCCCAACCAGGTCAGCGAAGGGCAGGTGCCCGAAGATTATATGGGCCTGGACATCGGCCCCAGGACGATTGGGCAGTACACCGCTCGCATCCTCAGCGCCAAGACGGTGGTGTGGAACGGCCCGATGGGGGCGTTTGAGGTTAAGCCATTTGACGTGGGCACCGAGGAAGTCGCGCGTGCGATCGCTGAGGCCACCCAAGACAACAACGCCACCAGCATCATCGGCGGGGGCGATAGCGCCGCGGCGATCGAAAAATTTGGCTTGGCCGACCGCGTCAGCCATGTATCGACCGGCGGCGGGGCCAGCCTCGAGATGCTTGAGGGCAAAAAGTTTGCCAGTGTCGAGCTGCTGGACGATCAATGAGCCATGCCAAGGCTATTGGCAACCAGATGAGAAGGCGCATACCACCGGCTTCTCTGATAGGGGGTGCCACACAGCACGCCGAAGGATGCTGTGTGCGATGTCAAAGCAACCACCCCAATCTGGCACTTACAGCGGAACGCGCACAGCAGACCCTTTCAGGGTCATGCCGTGTGGCACCCGATTTGAGTTCATGGTATTGAGTGACACTCTTTTTGGTGCCCGCATGATTCTGTCACGCCTGATCAATCATTTGATACCAGTCACGCCGCGGCGATATTGCCGCTTGATCCCCGCGGCTGCAGCGCTGATCGGGTTGTTGCTCATCACCCCCGCGTCGGCGCAGACCGGCGTTCAGCTATTCACCCAGCCGTGGGCAGACGATCAGGCGTTGCATCAGCTGGATATTCAAGCCACCCTCCTTAACCGCGGCCACACCGACAACGCCGACGCCAATTTCCGGCTGCGCCAATACCAAGCCGCCGGCCGGTTGCGTCCAAGCGCAGACGATAACGCATGGGTTGCGGGGTTTGAGGCTGGGCATTGGGAGATCACCAGCGGCGACCCCGCGGTCCCCCAACGGCTAACAGACCAGTCGGTCGCCGCGGGCTTCCGCCTCAACGACACCGACCGGTACGACGCCCTGTGGTTAACGCTGGGCGTAGGCTACGCGGGCAACAACCCCTTCACCGATTCTGATGCCATCTACGGCCAAGCCAACCTGATCTACACCATCCCGGTCGATCGGCAATCTCAGTGGCTGGTGGCGCTTAGCTACAACGGCAACCGGGTGATCTTCCCTGATGTACCGCTGCCTTTGGTGTCTTATCAGCGGCGGGTCAGCGAGGCGTTGAGCTATAGCCTTGGCGTCCCGGCCAACACGGTGACGTGGCGACCCGATGACCGATGGGTGGTACGTGCGGTGTATGTTGTGCCTGTGACGGTGAACGTGGCGGTGACCTACGATCTTGGCCACGGGTGGCACGCGGTGGGCCGGTTCGACAGCAGCCTCAACGCGTTTACCATTGACGGCGCACCGGATCACCAGCGGCTATTCTATAGCCAACGCCGGCTCGAAGCGGGGCTGGTCTTAAAATCCGACCAGCAGATCGACCTGACCCTCGCCGCGGGCTACGCGTTTAGCCAAGAATTCTCCACGGGCTTTGACGCGCGCGACCTAGACAAAACCGTGGCGGTTAGCGACGAGCCGTACCTGCGTGTAGGCTTAAACCTGCGCTTTTAAAAGCGGCTTAAGATGGATCCGTGTTCGCCCGCAACGAGCCGTGACCGTAAGGGAGCGGGGTTCTTCGGATACACAAAACGTACGCAGTGATACCCATTGGGTATGAGTTTGCCGCGCCAGACACACAAAAACACCGGGCGTTTGCCTGCCGCGGGCAGACGTCCCCCCCCCGTAAACTCGATCGGGATTGGTATATATAAACAGCGATGAAACTTGATTTGTAGGACCCTTGCTTATCCTTTCCATCAAGACACAACCCGATCAACCCCTGGTCGCTGCGTCGATCCTTTCGGCTGATTTTGCGTGTATGGCTCAGGAGTGCCGCGGCGTGCTGGGCCACGGCGCGGACCTGCTGCACCTGGACGTGATGGACGGCCACTTTGTGCCCAACCTCACCATGGGGGTGGATATGTGTCGGGCGCTGCGCCGCCATTTCCCGGATACGTACCTGGACGTGCACCTGATGGTCGAGCGGCCAAGCGATTACGCCGCCATGTTCGCCGACGCGGGTGCGAATCTGCTGTCGTTCCACCTAGAGGTTAGCCAACCGCTTCGCCCCGATGGCCAGGACGCACGCGCCCTGATCGATCGGATCCACAGCTTAGGGTTAGACGCGGGCATGGTGATCAACCCCCCGACCCCGCCCGATGGGCTTGAGCCATACCTCGACCTGCTGGACCTGGTGCTGGTGATGAGCGTGAACCCCGGCCGATCGGGGCAGCGGTTCATCCCCGAGGTGCTCGACAAAGCCAAGTGGATCAAGCAGCGGACCAAACCTACCACCCGCCTGGAGATGGACGGCGGGCTCAATCCTCAAACTGCTCGGCAGGCCGTGGCTATGGGCGTCGATACGATCGTCACCGCGTCGGCGCTATTTGGTGCATCAGACCGAGCCGCGGTGATCCAGCAGCTGCACCAAGCGGGGGTTTGAGGAAATCCGGTAGCTCACATCGAGGATCCATTTTTAACCCGCTTGATCGTAAAAGACCGATGTGATGCGCGTGGCGTGTCGTTTGTGGGAAGCGGATCGTCTGTCACGCTATACCCATCGGGTATGGGTTTGCCGCGTGGGAATTACCAGAAACACCCAAGATCCCCCTGCCACGGGTAAACGGGACTCTGTCAACCTGATCGGGACTGGTATACCCAACCCGGGTATACGGACGACCGCTATTTCATCTGGGAGTGACATCGATGCAATCGGACTACGGTCAGCTCTACGCTCAGATGTATCACCAGCACTGGTGGTTCCGTGCGCGTGAGGCGATCCTTGTGCGAGAGATTGAACGCCTGGGGGTCCCCGATTCGGGTGAGATCCTAGACGTAGGCTGCGGCAATGGTTTGTTCTTGCCCAGGCTGGCGCGGTGGGGAAGGGTCTCGGGCATCGAGGTCGACCGTACGCTTGTGACCCACGATGCGCCTTTCCGAGACCGGATCTACCACGACCTGCTGGGTTCGGATACTTATCGGGGCAGCTCATTCGATCTGATCACCGCGCTGGATGTGATCGAGCACATCGAAGACGATCAGGCTGCGGTGAGCCATATGGTTGGCATGCTGCGGCCCGGGGGGTATCTGGTGGTGACGGTGCCTGCGTTTGGCTGCTTATGGGACACACACGACGAGGTCAACCATCACTACCGGCGGTACCGCAAGCGGATGCTCCACGAGCTGCTGTCACCCCATGGGCGGATCGTCGAGTTGCGGTACGTGTTCCCCTCGTTGTTTTTTTTCAAGTGGTTGGTCGCCAAGGCCAACCGGCTGCGGTCGCGCAAGATCACGATGGCCCAAAGCCGCCTACCCAACCTCCGACTCAGCGCGTGGGTCAGCCGTTATCTGTGTGTGGAAGACCGATTGGCGGCGTTGTGCCGGCCGGGTGTGGGGTCGTCGCTGCTGGCGGTGATGCAGAAACCGCATCAGGTACCGTTTACGCAAAGCACCGATCGGGCCGCGGCATAATACAACATATCTCGCGAACGAGCAGTGATTGCCATGGAGGAGGCTGTACCGATCGTGTATGGGGTGCGGGTTTACGCGGCTCGGCGGAGGGTCATCGTGTCTGACTGAGATTGGCTGTTGCGGTGTTCGATGGCGGTCCGGATCAATCCGGTGGGGCGCTGGCGGGATTCATCGAACGTGCGGAACACGTACTCACCCACCACGCCCATGACCAGCAGCTGCACGCCGCCAAAGAACCACACCGAGAAGATCAGCGACGCCCACCCCACGGGGAAGCGGTCGGGCGCTAGCAGGTGCCACGCCACGTGCCCGATCGTGGCCAGGAACGAAAGCAACGCGATCACGAACCCCGCCAGTTGCATCAGCTTGATCGGTAGATTAGAGAACGAGAAGACCCCGTCGTACGCCAGCCCGATCAGCTTAGCCAGTGAATACTTGGACCGGCCCGCGTAGCGCGACTGCCGTTCGTAGACCACACTGGTCTGGCGGTAGCCCACCCACGCCCGGATGCCGCGGATAAACCGGTTGCGCTCGGGCAGCTTGAGCATGTCGTCGACCACACACCGCCTCATGGCACAGAAATCGCCCGAATCCAATGGGATCTGGATCGACGCCACCGCGCGCAGCAATCGGTAATACAACCGGTACGCACACCGCTTGAGCAGGCTTTCTTTGCGTTTGCGGCGGATCCCGTAGGCCACATCGGCTCCTTGCTCCAGCGCGTCGATGAAATCGATCATCACTTCCGGGGGGTCTTGCAGGTCGGCGTCGAGCATGCAGACCACGCTACCGCTGGCCTGCTCCAGGCCGATCGAGACCGCGGCTTGGTGCCCAAAGTTGCGTGTGAGGAACACGCCGCGGAAACCCGGGTACGCCTCTACCAGCTGGGCGATGATCCGCTCCGAGCCGTCGGTGCTGCCGTCGCTGACCAAGACCGCTTCACACGCGTCGAACCGGGCTTGTTTGAAGACTTCAAGCAAGCGGGACGCGAGGCGCGGCAGGTTGGATTCCTCGTTGTAAACGGGGACAACAACCGATAGCAGTGAGCGGTCTAATGCCATAATGAACGGGGCCGATGGCGTGGTGCCCCGCCTCCAAAGCATCTCCCCCCACCGGAGCCCGGCAATGCGATGACCGACGGCTGGCCTAATCGGTATTATCGTCACAGGCTGGCCCTGCCTACAGCATGTGCTACCCCCAGGCCCGATATCCTCATCGGGATTGAAATTCCTACCCGGCACACTCAAACACCGAAAGTTTTCATTTGTACCGCCAGCCTGCTTACGCGCGGATCGGCGGCGCGTCGGATCAGACCGACGAAGGCCTGTCCTGGTCCGCCTAAGTGTTTTGTTTGGAGTCAGACATGGACCTGAAGCGCCGTCTCATACCGGGTCATCCTTCTTTATTGGGCCGCTGGCTGGATCGATTCGTGGTCGTCTTGCTGGCGCTGATCGCGGTGCCTTTTGTGCTGCTGTCGTTTTATGCCCACCCGTTGGCGGACGATTTTTGTGAAGCGGTAACAGTGCGAGACTTGGGCCCGCTGGGGATGATGCAGCTGCGCTACGCCAGCTGGAACGGGCGTTACTTCGGCTTGGCGGTCATCAGCGCGGTTCTGGATCGAGTCGACCTGATCCAATCTTTTTGGGCGGTGGGGGTAGTGACGCTGTTGGCGCTGTTCGTGTCGATCTGGGTGTTTGTGGCTACGGTGGCTAAGCGGTGGTTGTCCCAACACCAGGCGTTGATCGCAGCGGTGGGTTTGTTTGGGTTGTACTTGGCGGGGATGCCCCGGCCGGCCACGGCGTTTTACTGGTTTACCGGTGCGGTCTCCAACCAGATGGCGATCATCTTGATCCTGCTGCTGCTGGCGGTGGTGTGTCGCGACTACACACGGTCGGGTTGGGCGACCCGTTTTGCGGCGTTGCTGGGCGGGGCGATGCTGACATTGGCGGCGATCGGGACCTATGAGACGCCGATGATGATCCTGCTCTACCTGCTGGTGATCGGCACCGCGACCGCGTTTGTCATCGGACACCCCAACCGCAGGCTGTGGGCGCTGTGTTTGGCGGTGAGCCTGATGGGGATCGCGATCGTGCTCCAATCGCCTGGGATCACGGTGCGCAGCGGCTACTTCCCGAATCGGCACCAACTCTGGTTTTCGATTGACCACAGCCTAACCAACAGCATCAAGTGGCTTAGCCAATCGGCGCTAAGCGTGACGCTGCTTAGCGCTACGGTGTTGGTGCTGCCCGCATTGGGTGCGCCAGCTAGGCGGCTGCGCCGTTGGGCAGGCCGCTACACAAAGTGGCTGCTTGTCTTCCCCGTGCTGTGTGTGGCGCTACCGGTGCTGAGCTTCTTCCCCGCGTTCTGGTCGATGGGTTCACAACCACCGCCACGCGTACTCAACGCGGTCTACTTATTTGTCTTGCTTGGCTGGTTTGGTAGTGTGGTGGTCCTGATGGCTTGCTTCTGGCCCAGGGAAGCGCTGGCCGCAACGCGTCGCCGCCATCAGAGCCTCAACCCCGCCCGCTACCCGATTGTCTCCTACCCGCTGCTGCAAGCGGTAAAGGTGGTCTTTGTGTTCGCGCTGATTGGGCAAGGCAACTTCATCCAAGCCGTGGCTGACCTGAAATCATTCGCACCAACTTACCACGCGGCCATGGGGCAGCGGTACGATCGGATTGTCCAAGCCAAAGCGCGTGGGGAGAGGCATGTGCGTGTCCCCGCATTGCCTAGCCTCCCCAAGAGCCTGTTTATTAGTGATATCAGGGCTGAACCGGGTTTCTGGATCAACCAGGCGGTCGCCCAATACTTCCAAGTGGAAAGCATCGCGATTGAGCCATCGCTTCACGAAGGGTTGGTGATGGGCTACGGTACGGGTTCAGAATGAATCGATCATCAAACTGCCTATGAGATGAGGATGTGGACACACCGGGGTAGCGCATACCTCTGATCAATGCGTGGTAGCCATTACCTCATCAGTGAATCGAGCTTCTGTTCGTCTTCTTCCTCCTTCAACGCTTTCTTCAAGTCTTTCCCAGACTTTTTGCGTGCGGCGACGAGTGTTTGGCGTCCCTCCACGACCGGCAGCGGGTCGAAGTACCGCCACGCGGGCAGGCTGGTCATCAGTGAAGTGAGCAGCGACCCACCGCGTAGCACCCAGATAACAAAACTCACCGACAAAACAGAAGATGCCCCAACGGTCACATCCACCACGACATTCACGGCTGGCATGGTCTGTTCGACCTCGTCTTCCAGCGTCTGGATTTCCTGTTCGATCACCACGGTGGTGGCTTGCGGCACGGCTTTGACGGCTTTGCTGGCCTGGCGCACGATCGGCGTGATGGGGATTGCATGGCTACCGCTTGGTGCAGGAGATCCCTGTAGGGTTTTGCTGGTCTCTGGGCCTAGGGTATCGCTTTGGGGGGTGTCGGTTTGTCCAGTACCCGTGTCGTCGTTGTCGGTCTCGTTACCGCTGTCTTGCTGCCCCTGGTCTTGATCACCCGAATCATCATCACTGTCGTCATCACCTGGATCAGGGTCTGGCTCATCATCATTACCATCACCGTCACCATCACCGCCATCTGACGGCGGTGGATCTGACGGCGGTGGATCTGGATCCGGTGGTGGCGGATCTGGATCCGGCGGTGGCGGCGGCGGTGGCGGCGGCGGTGGTGGCGGCGGTGGCGGCGGTGGTGGTGGCGGCGGTGGTGGCGGTGGTGGCGGTATCACGATAAAGGATGCGATGATGGCGATTGAAAATTCTGACGTATTATTGCCGGGGTTGGTGGCGGTGGCGGTAATGATCTCACCATCCGCTACAGACGTGGTTAAGGCGACGCTAAACACCGCATCACCGCTGGCATCAGTGGTCACATCGGCAAATCCTAAATACCTCTGCCCCTCGCCATGGCCGCTGGGGTCTGCCGCCGTACCGGCAAAAAACTCGATCCGGAACGTCGTGCTAGCCGTGCTGTTGAGCGTGCCGTCGATGGTGACCTGCGTGCTATCGGTTTCGGCTTGAATCAAGACCGGATAGTTCTGCAGGCTGTTGGGGCCGGTATCGCCATCGCCCAGATCATTGGCCGTGACGCCGAAGCCGTCTTCCGTACCGCCCGAAAGGTCGATGCCCAGCTGGGTATTGGCGTGAATGGCGTTACCCAAGACGGCGATCCCCCCACCGACTAATGCAGTCACCCGAACCCCATCATCACCGTTATAAGCAATGAGGTTACCCTCTCCTGTCCCTGTCCCGCCGATGGTGTGATTGGCGGTGCCGTTTGCAATCGTTATACCATTATCGGAGTTGCCCAACGCCGATGTGCCCGTCACATCGGTCCCAATGTAATTGCCCTGAATCACGTTCCCTGTCGTCGCCGCGTCTCTGATATCGATCCCATCATCACCGTTGTCAGAAATAATATTGCGGGCACCTGCGGCACCGCCCCCGATGGTGTTGTTGCTGGCACCCGCTTCAAGAAAAACGCCATCGTCCCCATTGCCCAAACCGATCATACCCGTCACATCAGTCCCGATATAATTGCCGATGACTGTGTTGGAATCGGTGCCGGCACCGGTAAGATTAACGCCATCGTCATCGTTGCCCGCAATGATGTTGCGGTCTGCCCCAGCCAAGCCGCCGATGGTGTTGTTATTGGAACCAGCGGTGAGATTGACGCCATCGACCGCGTTGCCTAGATCAACCGTACCTGTGACGTCTGTGCCGAGGTAGTTGCCCGCAATGGTGTTGCTATCTGACCCGCTGATCTCAATACCATCGCCCGAAAACCGGTTCACCACCAAACCCCGGACGGTGCTCCCACCGCTGCCCGCTGCCAGCCGCAACCCATCCACCCCAGCGCCGGCGCTAGCCCCATCCAGCTCAATCAGCGGCGCACCGGCAAAGCCGCTCTGTGTTGTGCCGTCAATGACCGCCGCCTCGATTAGATCGGGCAGCGCCGAAGCCGGCTGGATCGTGAACTCGCCGTTGCCCGTGCCGTTATAGTTGGAATCGGTCGCAGGGATTGCAAACTGAGTCGAGTTGGAGCCAACGATCGCGTTGGCGTTTTGGATGAACTGGCGCAGCGAGCCCTGAACCGTACGGTTATTGGCCAGATCGTCATCGCCGTCGCCCGTGCGTGTGACCGCGTTGAAGCTAAAGCCGTAATCTGCATTGTCGATGCTGGCCGCGACAATCACCGCGCGTGTGGTGTGTTCCGATGTCGCCAACGCCGATGCCTCGTCGGATACCTCGCCCCGCATCCCACCATAAAACGCACCCGCGGCACCCGCAAAGCTGAAGCCGCCGTTGAACGAGACCGCCCCCGCTGGGCCATAGGTCTGCTGAGACCAGACATCGCCTTGGCTAAACCCGCCATTGAGCCCAGCGCTTGGCGCGATGTCTTTCGAATCGACCGTCACCCAGTAGGTGTCGGGAACGAGGCTGGCTAACGAATAAAACCCCGTCGCATCGGTTATGATGGTTGTTAAAAATGTGTCCCCCGCGTCGGGGACCCCATCGCCGTCATCTTGGTAATAGCGGACAGCAATCCCCGCAAGGCCCACGCCGTCGTCGAGTATATCACCATCGCCATCGACATCTTCGTAGACCCGGCCGCTGATCGCGAACGGTGGAAACACCGTGATATTGATCGTATCGCTATCGGTCTGGCTGCCGCCGATACCTGTAAAACCCTGATCATCCGTATCGATCTGCAAACTCGCCGCCCCAAAATAAGCCGGCGTGGGATCAAACGTCAGCCCGTCTAACGCAGCGTTGATATTGGCGACCGTCCCGGTAAACGTCATCGTCGCATCGGCCGTGCCATCACCGACAATAAACGACAGGCCGCCGATACCTGGCAGCGTTAATGTGCCGTTTGTCGCGGCAAGAGTTACTTCTACAGGATTGGCACCCACGTCGATATCACTGATCGCGATCAAATTCCCATTACCAGCATTGAATACCAGCACAGTGTTTTGGTCGGTACCCTGTGTTCCCGGCACGGAATTCACCGGCGGGTCGTTGACCGCCCCGACCGTGATATTGACCGTATCGCTATCGGCCAAATTCCCGCCGCCGCCTGCGTTGCCTTGATCATCGGTATCGATCTGTAAACTCGCCGCACCACTAAAAGCAGGCGTCGGGTCAAACGACAGCCCATCCAGTGCAGAATTGATATTGGCGACCGTCCCGGCAAACGTCATCACCACGTCGGCTGTGCCGTCGCCGGTGGTAAAGCTTAAACCGGAAATGCCAGACAAGGTGATCGTTCCATTCGTCGCGGTTAGCGTTACCTCCACCGGGTTAACCCCAGCGTCGACATCGCTAATCGAAATCAAGTTACCGTTTCCGACATTGAATACTAATGCTGTATCTTCATTGGTTACTTGAGCCCCTGGCACGCTATTGACCGGCGCGTCGTTCATAGAAGTCACGTCGATCGTCATCGTGTTCGCACTGGCGTCCGTATCGATTCCCCCGTTCGCCGTGCCCCCGTCGTCCTGAACCTGGAACGTAAAGCTGTCGTAGCCCACTCCTTCACCATCACCCACCGGCTTGAACTTCAAACGACCCGCCGCGATATCCGCCGCACTAACCACATTACTCGCCACCAACGCCTCGCCGCCGTCAACTACACCGTCCAGGTCCGCGTCGTTGTACAACGTACCCACACCCGTCACCGTCGTGAGGATCACATTCAATAAAGCATCCGCCGGGCTGTCGTTCGCATCACTAAAACCAAAGTCCCCCGCCACGAACACAAAGTCCGTATCCTCCAACGTGACAACCGTGTTATCCGCACCCAAAGGTGCGTCGTTGAGTGGGTTGATGTTGAGTGTGGCGGTTTCGGTGGCGGTGCTATAGGCGGTGGTGTTGCCGGTGGTGCTCACGTTGACGCCGGTGTCGCCGTTGGTGCCGGTGGTTTGGTCCCAGGCGTGGAAGGTGAGGTTGCCGGCGGTGCCGTTGTAGTTGGCGTTGGGCACGAACCGGATACTCGACGCGGTGTCGAGCAGGACGGCGTTGGTGTTGGTCACGGCGCCGAAGCTGGTCCAGCCCGAGCCGGCGTTGTATTGCCAGGATCCGTTGGTGTTGTCGGCGGCGGTGACGGCCACGCCTTCGAGTGCGGCGGCGTCGGCGTCGGTGATCCGGTCGGGCGGCTGGGCCGAGGCGATGATGGCCCCCACCGTGTCGCCGGTGGGGTTGGTGTCGTCTTCGGTGATGTTGGTCAGCGTCATGGCGCCGGTGTTGTCTAGCACCGGCGCGTCGTTGAGTGGGTTGATGTTGAGTGTGGCGGTTTCGGTGGCGGTGCTATAGGCGGTGGTGTTGCCGGTGGTGCTCACGTTGACGCCGGTGTCGCCGTTGGTGCCGGTGGTTTGGTCCCAGGCGTGGAAGGTGAGGTTGCCGGCGGTGCCGTTGTAGTTGGCGTTGGGCACGAACCGGATACTCGACGCGGTGTCGAGCAGGACGGCGTTGGTGTTGGTCACGGCGCCGAAGCTGGTCCAGCCCGAGCCGGCGTTGTATTGCCAGGATCCGTTGGTGTTGTCGGCGGCGGTGACGGCCACGCCTTCGAGTGCGGCGGCGTCGGCGTCGGTGATCCGGTCGGGCGGCTGGGCCGAGGCGATGATGGCCCCCACCGTGTCGCCGGTGGGGTTGGTGTCGTCTTCGGTGATGTTGGTCAGCGTCATGGCGCCGGTGTTGTCTAGCACCGGCGCGTCGTTGAGTGGGTTGATGTTGAGTGTGGCGGTTTCGGTGGCGGTGCTATAGGCGGTGGTGTTGCCGGTGGTGCTCACGTTGACGCCGGTGTCGCCGTTGGTGCCGGTGGTTTGGTCCCAGGCGTGGAAGGTGAGGTTGCCGGCGGTGCCGTTGTAGTTGGCGTTGGGCACGAACCGGATACTCGACGCGGTGTCGAGCAGGACGGCGTTGGTGTTGGTCACGGCGCCGAAGCTGGTCCAGCCCGAGCCGGCGTTGTACTGCCAGGATCCGTTGGTGTTGTCGGCGGCGGTGACGGCCACGCCTTCGAGTGCGGCGGCGTCGGCGTCGGTGATCCGGTCGGGCGGCTGGGCCGAGGCGATGATGGCCCCCACCGTGTCGCCGGTGGGGTTGGTGTCGTCTTCGGTGATGTTGGTCAGCGTCATGGCGCCGGTGTTGTCTAGCACCGGCGCGTCGTTGAGTGGGTTGATGTTGAGTGTGGCGGTTTCGGTGGCGGTGCTATAGGCGGTGGTGTTGCCGGTGGTGCTCACGTTGACGCCGGTGTCGCCGTTGGTGCCGGTGGTTTGGTCCCAGGCGTGGAAGGTGAGGTTGCCGGCGGTGCCGTTGTAGTTGGCGTTGGGCACGAACCGGATACTCGACGCGGTGTCGAGCAGGACGGCGTTGGTGTTGGTCACGGCGCCGAAGCTGGTCCAGCCCGAGCCGGCGTTGTATTGCCAGGATCCGTTGGTGTTGTCGGCGGCGGTGACGGCCACGCCTTCGAGTGCGGCGGCGTCGGCGTCGGTGATCCGGTCGGGCGGCTGGGCCGAGGCGATGATGGCCCCCACCGTGTCGCCGGTGGGGTTGGTGTCGTCTTCGGTGATGTTGGTCAGCGTCATGGCGCCGGTGTTGTCTAGCACCGGCGCGTCGTTGAGTGGGTTGATGTTGAGTGTGGCGGTTTCGGTGGCGGTGCTATAGGCGGTGGTGTTGCCGGTGGTGCTCACGTTGACGCCGGTGTCGCCGTTGGTGCCGGTGGTTTGGTCCCAGGCGTGGAAGGTGAGGTTGCCGGCGGTGCCGTTGTAGTTGGCGTTGGGCACGAACCGGATACTCGACGCGGTGTCGAGCAGGACGGCGTTGGTGTTGGTCACGGCGCCGAAGCTGGTCCAGCCCGAGCCGGCGTTGTACTGCCAGGATCCGTTGGTGTTGTCGGCGGCGGTGACGGCCACGCCTTCGAGTGCGGCGGCGTCGGCGTCGGTGATCCGGTCGGGCGGCTGGGCCGAGGCGATGATGGCCCCCACCGTGTCGCCGGTGGGGTTGGTGTCGTCTTCGGTGATGTTGGTCAGCGTCATGGCGCCGGTGTTGTCTAGCACCGGCGCGTCGTTGAGTGGGTTGATGTTGAGTGTGGCGGTTTCGGTGGCGGTGCTATAGGCGGTGGTGTTGCCGGTGGTGCTCACGTTGACGCCGGTGTCGCCGTTGGTGCCGGTGGTTTGGTCCCAGGCGTGGAAGGTGAGGTTGCCGGCGGTGCCGTTGTAGTTGGCGTTGGGCACGAACCGGATACTCGACGCGGTGTCGAGCAGGACGGCGTTGGTGTTGGTCACGGCGCCGAAGCTGGTCCAGCCCGAGCCGGCGTTGTACTGCCAGGATCCGTTGGTGTTGTCGGCGGCGGTGACGGCCACGCCTTCGAGTGCGGCGGCGTCGGCGTCGGTGATCCGGTCGGGCGGCTGGGCCGAGGCGATGATGGCCCCCACCGTGTCGCCGGTGGGGTTGGTGTCGTCTTCGGTGATGTTGGTCAGCGTCATGGCGCCGGTGTTGTCTAGCACCGGCGCGTCGTTGAGGGGGTTGATGTTGAGTGTGGCGGTTTCGGTGGCGGTGCTATAGGCGGTGGTGTTGCCGGTGGTGCTCACGTTGACGCCGGTGTCGCCGTTGGTGCCGGTGGTTTGGTCCCAGGCGTGGAAGGTGAGGTTGCCGGCGGTGCCGTTGTAGTTGGCGTTGGGCACGAACCGGATACTCGACGCGGTGTCGAGCAGGACGGCGTTGGTGTTGGTCACGGCGCCGAAGCTAGTCCAGCCCGAGCCGGCGTTGTATTGCCAGGATCCGTTGGTGTTGTCGGCGGCGGTGACGGCCACGCCTTCGAGTGCGGCGGCGTCGGCGTCGGTGATCCGGTCGGGCGGCTGGGCCGAGGCGATGATGGCCCCCACCGTGTCGCCGGTGGGGTTGGTGTCGTCTTCGGTGATGTTGGTCAGCGTCATGGCGCCGGTGTTGTCTAGCACCGGCGCGTCGTTGACCGCATTCATCGTCACTGTGGTTGTGGCAACCGGGCTGCTGTTCGTGCCGTCGCTGGTAACGAACGTGATGCTGCGGGCCGTTGTGTCTGGTGCGTCAGACGTGTTGTCATACGTGACGGTCTTCAAAACGGTTAGGTAGTTGGCAACCGTATCACTGCCGCTGAGGGTCAATACGCCTGTGCCGGAGTTGTAACTGGCGGCGATGCTCGTGCCGGTGGTGTCCGCGGCGAGTACTTCGGTCGCGCCGTCGAGCTGGTTAGTGATTGTGACGGTCGCCGATGAAAGGTTCGCGCTGTCCGGATCGGTCAGCGTGGCGTCGCTGTCGACGATCGCTACCGCTCCGCCGTTTTCCGTCCAGTCGGTCGCGAAGTTAATGCCGGACGCAGCGGAGTCATCGGCATCGAGATCAAGGGCCGGTGCGGGAGAGAGTACGGCAACCTGGTGACTGGGCACAAAGGCCAGCGATGTCGGCCCATCCAATCCACCGGAACCCGTGGTCACGTAGTTGCCGATCAGTGCACCTGAGGTTCCGTCAAAGATGAGGACTTCGTCCTCCGTATAATTGGCAACATTGAGATTGCCATCAGGGCCAAACTCCAAGCCGATCGACTCCCCGAGGCCTCCACTTCCGGTGGAGACGAAGTCATCGATGTATGCACCTGTCGTTCCGTTAAAGCGTTTAATGACGCTATTGGTGCCGCTAACGTACAGGTTTCCGTCTGGGCCAAACTCGAAGTCACCCGGACCGTTCAGTCCGCCGCTGGCCGTGGTTAAGAATTCATCAACGAATGCACCGGTTGTTTCGTCGTAGCGAAGGATGTTATCGGTGTTGTAACCTGAGACGTAGAGATGCCCGTCACCGGGGAATAGCAATGCCGTCGGCGCATCGACTCCCCCGCTGCCAGCCGTGATGAATGTGCTAAGGAACGCTCCTGTCGTTCCATCGTACTTCAAAACCTCATCGGTGAACTGACTGCTGACGTACAGATGCCCATCGAAACCAAAAGTTAGACCGGCCGCTCTGTCGAGGCCCCCACTTCCGGCGGCTACGAACGTGTCGATGAGCGCGCCAGTTGTAGGGTTGTATCGTACAACGTTGTCGGACCCGTGTCCGGCCGTATAGAGCAGGCCATCCGGACCGATCGTGATCGCGTAGGAGTTCGTCAGCTCCGTACCGCTGAAGAACTGAGAAAACGTTCCGCCGGGCGTGGTGTATCTATAGAGCCCTTCCCCGGTCAGGAATGCGGACGCGACGATCAGATCATTCATGAAGTGATCGCCGGAGGCATCGGTCGCAGCTACTAGAATGTTGAATGTCAGCCCTTCGGTACCCGAGGCATAGGTATGCGTCACCGAAGACGGATCACCCGCGACGGTCTGGATCGTTCCGTCACCCCAGTTGATCGTCCAGCCGGTTGCGTCTTCGTCGGCACTCAAGTTGAGCGTATAATTGTTGGTTGCCACTGTTGTCGCCGAACCGCTCGAACTCACCGTAGTGATGGCCACATTGGTGACCGTCACGGTAATCGTCTGCGAGTCCAGCCCGCCGTTACCGTCACTGACCTCGACGATGACTTCATAGTCATTATCCATGTTGCTGTCGGTCGGGCTCTCGTAGTCGGGTACGGTCACAAATGTCAACACACCCGTTGCGCTATTAATGTTGAACTTCGTCTCGTCCAGGCCGCCGTTGAGTGAATAGCTTGGCATCCCGCCGTCGACGTCGGTGCTGGTGACCGTGGTCACCGCTGTGGTATTTTCCGCTACATCCACCGCCGCGTTCGCCCCGCCGCCGTTGGACGTGATCACGGGGTCGTCGTTGACGGCAGTAATCGTGATATCGCGCGTTGTGGCAGTGCTTGTATCCACCCCGTCGTCGGCTACAAAAGTTACTGTCCGGGTCAGCGTGCTAGGCACGTCGCTTGTGTTTTCGTAGGTAATGGATTGGATCGCTGTCTGATAGTTGGCCACCGAAGACGTGCCACTTAATGTCAACACACCGGTGCCGGCAGACCACGACCCTGTGATGCCCAGCTGATCGGCAAAGACCAACACATCTTCGCCGTTGACATAATTCGCGGTGATTGAGATCGTTGCTCCGACCAAGTTGGCATCGTCCGCATCGGTTACGGTGATAGCGCTATCTAAGATGACCACTCCGTCGTCTTCGGTATAGGCCAGATCTGCTACGGTAGGTGTTACAACAGGCGCAAGATTTACCGCTAATTCAAATGCCCCCATCTCGGGCGCGGTGCTGTTAAAATTGCCTGCGGTCGCACCGTTCATGTCGGGTTGATTCACGCCCAGATCGGTGCCGGCGTTGATCGCGGGGCTGGTAGGTTTGGTCAGTGTAAAATCACCGGCCGCCGGGTTGACATATAAAGGGTCCGCATTGATGTCTGACGCATCCAGTGCCACGTTGGCCCGCCCCAGCGCATTGGCGGGACTGGTGGCCGCGTCGGTGATGAGGTTAAACGATTCGGTCATCGACCCGGCAACAACATTAATCCCATATCCGGTCATCCCGGTAATAATGTTGTTTGTGATGGTCTGCCCGGCGCTTTCAACGGAGATCCCGTCGCCTGGCCCTCCGTGGATGGTGTTGTTGTAGACCTCGTTGTTGGTTCCCGAGCTTGCCAGAACCACTTCATCAAACGTCGCACGTGTGCTGTTGGCGTAGACCACGTTTCGGGCGATGATGACACTGTCGGCATCGCTATAAATCCCGTGATGACCCTGGTCGTGGACGATGTTGCCGCGGATCTCGCTGTCGAACCCGGACGACGTGATATCCACGCCCCGCGTCCAGTTAAACGCGATCAGGTTGCCTTCGTCGGCGTTGTAACCGCCGATCACCACCCCTGCTTCATTAACGCGGATACCGCTTAGCTCATTGCGAATATTTTCATTGCCAACCACACCGCTGCCGATCGTGTTGCCATGAACGATGAGGCTGGTGTCCCCGTTAATATCGATCCCGTACCCATCATTGCCGGAAATGATGTTGCCTTCGTTGGCGCCCGACCCGCCGATTGTGTTGCTGTCAGCCCCAAAGGCGATCTCAATCCCGTCGCCCGTGTTGCCCAGATCGGCCGTGCCGTTGATGTCGGTCCCGATGTAGTTGCCTTGGATGACGTTGTCGTTGCCGGTGACGGACACCCCGTCCAAGGCATTGCCCGAGATGATATTTCGCGCCCCGGCCACCGCCCCGCCCACGGTAATGGCGTCAGTGCTGATAAATACACCGTTGCTGGCGTTGGCCACCGCGGCGGTGCCGTCCTTGTCGGTACCGATCAGGTTGCCCTGAACCACCGTGGAGGTTGAAGTCCCGCCGATTGCAACCCCCTCCCCGTCGTTACCGGAGATCACATTGCCGGCACCCGCCACTGTCGCGCCGATCGTGGTGTTGTTGGTCGTGTTGAGGAGGATAATTCCTTCTTGCGCGTTGCCTTGAGCCGCGGTACCCGCCGCATTGGTGCCGACATAGTTGCCTTCGATCGTCGTACCGGTCGCGTTATCGATATGGATGCCGTCGGAGTTGTTGCCCGAGATAACGTTGCGCTCACCAGCCGTCGTCCCGCCGATCTGATTACCGTCAGCGGTAGAATTTAGGTTAATCCCGTGGTCGTTAGCTAAGATCGATGTCCCGTTAACATCTAAACCGATGTAGTTTGCCCCGATCGTGTTGTTGTCACCGCTGATATCGACCCCGTCGCCATTGTTCCCGGAAATGATGTTGCGTTGGGCCGCGGTGGTGCCACCGATCGTGTTGCTGTTGCCGGAGATGTTGATGCCGTCAACGCCGTTGGCCCGGTCGATCAGCCCGTTCGTGGCGGTGCCGATGTAGTTACCTTCGATGGTGTTGCTATCGCCGCTGATGTCGATCCCGTGGCCGGTATTACCGGAGATAGTGTTGCGGTGGGCCGCGGTATTGCCGCCGATGGTGTTGCTGTCACCACCCAGGCCGATGCCGTCGCCGGTGTTGGCAAGCGCCGCCAATCCCAGGGAATTAAGCCCAATGGTGTTGCCTTGGATGTTTAAGCCGGTGGTGGTGACCCCCACCGAGATCCCATCTAAATCATTGCCGGAGATCAGATTCCCCGCGTTGGCCGCGATGCCCCCGATCGTAAACCCGCCCGAGCTGCCCACGGCAATCCCGTTGAGCATGTTGCCCAGATCGACTAGCCCGTTGACATCGGTGCCGATGTAGTTGCCCTGGATCACCGTGCCGGTGGTTGTCGTAGCCAGGAAGATACCGCTCTTGGTATTGCCGGAGATGATGTTCCGGTCATCGGCGGTCGTCCCGCCGATGATGTTGCCCGTACTACGGATATCGAGCCCATTGCCTGTATTGCCCAGGTCGGCTGTTCCGTTCACGTCCGTCCCGATGAAATTGCCAGCCACCGTGTTATTGTTCGAGGCGTTGGCGATCGTGATCCCGTTATTGTTGTTGCCGGAAATGATATTCTTTGCACCCGCGGCCGCTCCTCCGATGGTGTTGCTGTTCGCCCCACTCTCGATGATGACGCCGTCAGAAGCATTGCCCAGGTCGGCCGTGCCGTTTACGTCCGTCCCGATCAAGTTCCCTTGGATGAGATTCCCGGTGGTCGCAGCCCCCTGGAGACGAACGCCGTGAATAGCATTACCCGAGATTACATTCCTCGCTCCCGCGGCGGTACCACCCACGGTGTTATTGCTAGCCCCGTTATCTATCCCAACTCCCCACGTGTTGCCTAAAGCCGCAGTGCCTGCAATATCCGTCCCGATCAAGTTCCCCAGAACCTGGTTACCCGTCGCACTGACCCCCCCGATCGAAACGCCGTACACCGTATTGCCCGAGATGAGATTCGTTTCTCCCGCGCCGGTTCCGCCCACCGTGTTGTTGGCCGAACCGAGCTGAATCCCAACACTGGCATTGCCTAGATCAACTGACCCGGTCACATCGGTGCCGATGTAGTTACCGATGATCGTGTTGCCATCGGAGCCACTAGCGATTTCGATCCCATCGTCACTGAATTGGTTAATCACTAACCCCTCTATGGTGCTCCCACCACTTCCGGCAGCTAGTTGTAGTCCATCGACTGTCGCCCCCGCACCGCTTCCATCTATTTCAATGATGGGGCTACTCACAAAATCCGGCTCGGTCGTCCCGTCGATGATCACCGCGTCGATGATGCTCGGCAGCGCACTCCCAGGCGAGATCGTGTGCGGCCCAGCCCCAGCGATATTGAAAGAAATCGTGTCCGTCCCAGCCGTGTTGTTGGCAGCTGTGATCGCCTCACGCAGCGAGATGAACCCGTCGGTGCCTTTGCTGGCAATCAAGCTGTCGATGCTCGACGTATCACCGTCGGACACGTCGCTGGTGGTATCCACGGTAACAGTGCTAGCGGGCGCCGCGGCGTCGAACACGAACGTAAAGGGGCGGATCGCTGTCTCCCCGGTGTTGGTCGACAGCTCATTGTCGGCACCCCAGGCAGACCCATCCCAGAGCACGTAGTGCAGGTCACTGCCGCTGTCTTGGACGGCGAGCATCAGACCATCGGTCAGCGGATCGGCCGCCAGTGCCATAACCTGCGGGAACGCTAGGATGTCCGTCGCGTTCAACTCGCCCGACCAGCCGCCGCCGCTGGTCCAGGTCTGGTAACGCGGCGTGGTCGCCGCCTCGCCATACGTGACCAACAGATCGCCCGACTGGCTCTCGAAGCCTACCGCGGCATCCAACGAGTTGCCCGTCCAACCGAGCGTGGTCGCCTGAAGCTTGTCACCCCAGGCGGTGCCGTCCCAGACGGCGAACAACACATGGTTTTGAGTTCCACCGCTCACGACACCGAGAGCAATGCGGTCACTGGTGGGGTCAGAGGCCAGGACGGTGAACTCGGCATCGGTTTCCGACCCGGTGTTAGGTAGTGTGAGCGTCTGCTGCCCGCTCCAGGCAGTACCGTTCCATGTCTGATACGTAAGATCATTGAAGTTGTTGACCGCGTCGTAGATCGCCATCACGTGCCCGGACTGGCTCTCGAACGCCACGGCAATGTCATCACGATCGCTTGTGATCGTGGTATCCAAGACCTGCGTATCGCCCCAGCTCGAACCGTCCCACACGGCTACCCACTCGTCGGTGTTGTCGTCGCTGACGATCAGCACCATCTGATCACTTGTCGGGCTCGCCTCCAACCGCATCTCCTGGGCAACGCCCGCATCGGGTGCGGTAATCATCGCCTCGGCGGACCATGAGGTCCCATCCCAGACGCGGTACGAAACGCTCGCCGTCCCGCCGGCTTCGTTGTTCCACACCAGCATCGCGTCACCGCTCTGGCTCTCATAGGCCACATCGAATCCCTGGACGGCCGTGTTGGCGGTGATCGCCAGATTATTGAAAGGCAACGCCGTCCACGTAGTGCCGTCCCACATCTGGCCGGTAACGAAGGCGATATTGTCCACGCCGACGGCGATGATTTCGTCGCGGGTGGGTGCCTCCGCGGCTTCTACGACCCGCCACTGGCCTACACTCGCCGAGTTAGCGGCGCCAAGAAAGCTTGTGCCGTCCCAATCGTCCACGTCGGGGGTGCTGTCACCGCTGTTACGCCAGATCGCGGTACCGGAGCTAGTACCCACGACAAGGTTAACAGTGCCTAAAGAACTTCCGCCATAGTGCAGATCGTTTACTTCCTCCGCGTTCAATGCCCGGTTGAAGACTTGGACGCTGTCTAGGGAGCCGCCATAAAACCAGTTAGGAGACAAGTCCTCAAGAGCGCCTAAATACACGCTTGTGGTTGGATTAAAGGAATCACCACCTCGCGAATCAGAATTCTTTTGGACGCCGTCCAGATAGACTTTAGCCCCACTCCCTGAAGCCACCGTGACGGTATAGGTATGCCATTGCCCATCCCCGATGATGTGACTGACATCAAAATCTAAGGTAGTACCGCCTGCCGTATCATTAATGTCTCGGAGATTAGTACGGAGTACATTGGGTACAATATGGCTACTTTCGTGGATCAATACGTTGAGGCTGTTTGCGGTGCCACGAGCCCCGTGGCTGTAGATGGTCTGTACAGTTGAACCTGTGTTGTCGTCGATCTTGAACCGGAACGACACGGAGAACTCGTCGTTAAACGCGAAGTCGGTAATCTGGACTTTGTCGTCGACCTCGTCGAAGCTCAGGGCGTCGCCGAACCGCCCGGTGACTGTCGTCGTGCCGGTGACTGTGCCGTTGTTCGAGCCGACCGCGTCGGTGCCGTTGCCGTCGAGCCGCCAGTAGCTGACCGTGTCGTCCAGGTCAGCGGCGATGTAGTCGAAACTGTCAGACCCGGTGTAGCTGGCGTTGGGCGTGTAGGTGACAGTGCCGTCGCCGTTGTTCACCACCGATCCGTTGGTGGGGTTGGAGACGTCCAGGACGGTGATGGTTTCGCTGTCGAAGTCGGTATCGTTGTTGTCTAGATCAATGTTGGTCGCGGTGTCGATGACGACGTCTGCACTATCATCAAAAGCGACCGGCGCTTCGGCGGCAAGTGCTGCGATATCGGCCAGTGACAAGGCCGTGTTGTAGACCCGGACATCGTCGAGCAGGCCGTCGAAATTCCAAATCAAACCGGAGTTTTCGCTGTTGGCGCCGATATTCATGGCGTCCAGACTGGACACGTCATCAAAGAACTCAGCGCTCGCAGCAGTGCCAAAAAGGTAGGTCAGGTCAGCACCGGATAGCACCTCGCCATCGAGGTACAGCTTGTTGCCACTGGCGTTGACTGTCACGGCCACGTGATGCCAGTCGTTGTCGTCAATCGTTGCCGTGGAATCGACGAGCATGGTGATCGTATTGTTCTCTTCGACTGCCCAGCTAAGCTCGCCATTATCGATTGACAGCGTGGCCATGCTATCGTTATCCGCCGTATCGGAAATAGAAAAAATAGATTGCCTGCCGGAGGACAAATTGGTCTTGACCCACGCGGCGATCGTGCCCTCGGTTAACCCACTCAAGCTGCTGACGTGGGCATCGAGGTCTACATAATCGTTCGTGCCATCCAGGGAGAGCTTGGCGACACCTAATTGGTCCGTGATATCCGTTGTGTCAATGGCAGCGCCGTTGGTGAGCGTGCCGTTGTAGCTGTTGCCGCTAGCGTCGTTGGCGTCGGCGTCAAAGTCCCAGTGGCCCAGCAAACCGGTGGCCGTGTCACCCCCGGTAGTGCGGTATTCCACCGTCAACTTGGGGCGCAAGCTAGTCGTTCCATTCTCTGAAGAACTAAACTCTAACCCGTCGGTGTCATCGCTGATGATAGCCCAGCCATAGTTCGTAGCACCGTCCGACCAGGCCTGGACCGTGCTCTCTAGGCCTGTGATGAGTTTGGTGCCCGTTGAATCGGGGCTGGGAATCGTTGCATCGGCGGTAGAAGCCGCTTCGACATCATCGGTTGAGATGCCGTTGGTCATCGAAGTCCAGGTCGAAGTCTCATCCCATGTGGACAACATCCGGTAAAAGCTAACGGTGGCTCCGGCCGCTGATTGGTTGGTAACGTCAATTGTCAGGGTGGCAGAGATGATGTCCGACCCGATCGGGATCTGCCCATCACCGATACCAAACAGATTGTCAAACCGGATTAATCCGTGGGCATCGTCACCGCCACCGCCATCCAGTTTTACCTGTACTTCGGTATCGCTGCCCCGTGACGAAGGAGGAGGGGCTTCGTCTAAGAAATTGTCCAAGGTGCTGGCGTAGCCGTCGACGCCTTCTTGGAAGGTAACTACTGTATCGCCCCCTTCAATGGCGGGATTGCCGGTGAAGTTGAACAGCTCCGTGATATCACTAGCCGATAGCACCCGGTTGTAAACACGCACATCGTCGATCAGCCCGTCAAATTCAACTTCCGTGGTGCTGGCACGGAACGATCGCCCAATATCTACCGTGTCGCTATCGGTAATGTCATCAAAAAAGGCTGTGGTGGCTGCGCTACCGCTGCTGTAAGACACCGCCACGGCATTCCCGTCGATGTACATCGTATTGCCGCCGGAATCAACGGTGACTGCCACATGGTGCCACGTCCCATCGTTGACGGTCGCGGTGCTGTAGACCAGGACATCATCCGCAGCGTCATTAAAATTCAGCCACTTGAGCTCCCCCGACTCAACTCCAAATTTCACAAGATCCAATACGTCACCACCGTCTGAAAGCCCCCAGATGGTGCTTTCACCCGTGTCGGTCAGCTTGATCCATGCGGCTATCGTGCCCTCAGTCAATCCACTAAATGCAGCTACATGGGTTGACAGAGCCACGTAATCGGTTGTCCCATCAAATGTCCCCTTACCAGCGCCGATCTTGTTGGTGGCCGGCGTAGTATCAATCGCAGCGTTGCCTGTGAGTGTCCCGTTGTAGCCATTCCCGCTGGAATCGTTGGCGTCGGCGTTTAATGTCCAGTGCCCGACGAGGCCGGTGGTGATATCCGCGGCAAACATCACACGGTCTTCGAGACGCTCAAAGATGGGGCGTGCGCCGCTCTCAAAGCGCGCGCGGCGTCGGTGTTGACGCGCCAGCTTGCGCTGCGCGCGGCGATGGCGTCGGCTGGTCCACCTCTGTTGAAGGCGATGTGCCCGCACAGACAATCTCCTGCTCACAGCCACCGCACCAAACGCCGGTGGCGTGCGCTATGCGATACAACCGCCACAGCCCGTCCCGCTTTGTGACGCGGTGTGTCACCGCAAGCCCACGGTGCGTTGAGGACGGTTGCGTCGGTCGTACCGCCTGTGTTGCTAATGATGAAATCGGCGTTTATACGGCTTCAATCGAGGCCCGCTGGCCGTGGCATCTACGGCAGGAGGGATCCGATGGCTTGAAGGGGATCATCCTCCGAAACCGGTAAGGCTTGATCCCGTCAAGCCTTTCAGATACGGGCATCGGTTATGGGACCAAGGCGGCGAAGAAAAAGAAACGATGCAGGCCAAACCTCCCCCGGCGTGTGGCTCGGCGGAGTCGTGCCCAGGCCGGTGTGGCCGACGCGCCCCAGCTCACCGAATCGATCAACCCCGAAGACGCCAAGAAAGCGCCGCACTCGCTGCCGGTGATCGAAGCCCCGCGCACCACCGACGGCTCCACGACCAAGCCGCGGTACAAATCCGCGAAACAGGTCGCCAAGGAAAAAACCAGCGCGTCATACGCGTTTCGATTAATCCGTGGGTGTGTAATCCCCCCTCAAACTGAATCATTTACTACCCAGAGCACTTAATTCTGAACGCTGCCGTATCCGAGTATTAGCGACATTCAACAATAATTGCTTGACCGTATGTTCAGAACAAAGTGCTCCCCTTAGTAAAAGTAGAGGCTCCTGACAAGAACCCTTAACCAACGAACTTGAATTATTCACCACATCCCGTGTGGTGCCCAGGTGGTCGGGTAGCAGCCAGTGGAAGGTTGGCGGGATGCCTACGGGGTTGTCTTGGGCCAGCACCAGGGTCGGGGTCGCGGCGGCGTTTGGTGGGGGTTTCTATTGGTCCCGGATGCGTTTACGGCAAGCCGACTGTCCGAAGCGGGACAACCCTGGGCATTTTTGTGTGTCCGATACGGGATCTTCATACCGGATTGGTATACCCATCGGGTATGAATTGACCGCGTCGATCGCACAAAAACACTGGAAATTTCCCTGCCGCGGACGGACGTTACCCCGCAAACTCGATCAGGATTGGTCCATCAGGCAGGACGGTCATTCTACCCTTGGTGGGGCGGGGAGAGGGGGGCTCGTACAATAACCCTCGATGTCGACCGCGCCGCTACTGGTTTTGGCCAGCCGGTCTGTCCGTCGTGCGCAGCTGCTGCGTGAAGCGGGGTATCGGTTTGTGCAGGTGCTCCCCCCTTTTGAAGACCCGCCTCAACCCGTGGGGGAGGGTGTGGCGGCGGCGCAGGCGGCGGCGGTCGACCTGGCGATGCAAAAAGCACGCAGCGTGCTGGAGAGCGATCGCTTTAACATCGAGGAAGGCGAGGTGATCCTGGCGGCGGATACGATCGTGGTCGGGCCTGACGGGCGGTGGCTGGGCCAGCCACACGACCGGGATGACGCTAGGCGGATGCTCCTGCAGTTGATCAATAAGACCCATTATGTGTTGACCGGTGTGGGGCTATTGGCATGGGATCGACACCGCAGCGCCGGGTTCTGCGAACACGCGCAGGTGCACCTGGGCATGCTCGAAGATCAAACGTTGCAGGCCTACCTCGATAGCGGCTTATGGGAGGGGAAAGCGGGCGGGTATCACCTGCTGGCGCTTCAGCAGCAGTGGCCGTTCACCGTGCAGGGCGATCCGACCACGGTCGCGGGGCTGCCTATGCAACAGCTGGCCAAGCAGCTAGCGCGTTGGGGGCGGTTGAAACCCACGGGTCAGCCCGATGCGACAACGGGGGCCAAGCCCGGAGGCAAGCCGTGAGTTGCAGCGATCGGTTGAGGCTGATCATGAATGGCGCCGACCGGACGGTGTTGGGGTCTATCGCTCGTTTCGGCTTGGCGTGTCTGGAGCCGGCCTACCGCGTGGTGGTGGTGGGCCGCAACGCGGTATTTAACACCGGCCTGCGCCAGACGCGCCGGCTGGGTCGGCCCACGATCAGCGTGGGGAACCTGACCACAGGCGGCACGGGCAAGACGCCGATGGTGATCGATCTAGCGCAGCGGTTGGTCGCTTTAGGTGCGCACCCTGCGGTGCTGCTGCGTGGTTACCGGGGTGGTGGGTCGGGTATTGGCAGTGACGAAGCAATGTTGCTGCGCGAGGCGTTGGGGTCGGCGGTCCCGGTTGAAGCCGATGCCGATCGATCTGCGGGGGCCAAACGCGTGCTCCAAGCCCACCCGGGAACCGATGTGTTTTTGCTTGATGACGGCTTCCAGCACCGTCAGGTGTACCGCGATATTGATCTGGTGCTGATCGATGTGACCCAGCCGTTTGGTTTTGGCCGGGTGTTGCCGCGGGGGATGCTGCGTGAGCCGGTCAAGAACCTGCGGCGCGCCAGCGCGGTGATCCTCACCCGGGCGGACCAGGTCCAACCCGATCGGTTGGCTGGATTAGACCGTCAGGTTAAGCAGATCACCAGTCGGGCTCCGATCGCACATGTGGCGTATACCTGGGGTGGTTATTGTGACGCGCAAGGGGTGGCTCACCCACGGGAGGTGCTGGGTAACAAGCGGGTGCTGGGGGTCTGTGGCGTAGGCAATCCGGATGCGTTCGAAGCCCGTTTGCGGGCTGAGGTGGGCCAAATGGTCGAGATGCGGGTGCTTGGGGACCACTACCAGTATCGCCGGGATCAGATCGAGGGTTGGGGCCAAGACGCCCAGCGTGCCGGGCTGGATGCGATCGTGACGACCGATAAAGACTGGGTGAAGTGGCGTGGGCTGCTGGATGGCGCGACCTTGCCGATACCTATTTACCGGCCTCGCTTGTGTGTGGCCTTTATTGACAACGGCCAGCGGGCGTTGGATGCGCTACTCAACGGTGTGCTTGAGAAAAAGGTCTCAACCAGCCCCGCTCCCTAACGGTCGCGGCTGGTGACGTAACCACTTGCAACGATGCGCTGAGGCGCCCACCCGATGACGACACCGCACGATCTGCTGGGATTGGAGATCGCTGACGATTGCCGGTATTTCCTGGGTGATCGTCCTTGTGTGTGGCACAAGCGGGAGGGTGTAGCGTGCCGGTGTGACCGGTACGAGCAGGTGCAGCAGCGACTGCTGATCATCAAGCTCGACGCGATGGGCGATGTGCTGCGCACCACCGCGTTGCTTCCGGTGTTGGCCGAAGCGCACCGCGGTGCGGCGATCACGTGGATCACGCGCAGCGCATCGGTGGATCTGCTGGCCCACAATCCTTATCTGACACAGGTGATCCCCTATGGGCCCGACGCGGTGGTGTGCCTCCAGACGCGGCGGTTCGATCGGGTGATCAATTTAGATGCGGGCACAGTCAGCGCCGGGCTGGCGGCGATGGCGCGGTCAGGCCGCAAAGACGGGTACGTGTTGGATGAGCACGGCGTGGTACAGGCAACCAACCCCGCGGCCCAGAAGTGGCTGGCCATGGGGGTGTTCGACCCGCTGAAGCGGCGGAATATCCGCACGTATCAAAGCATCATGGCCCAGATCCTGGATCTGCCCCAGGCGGGGCATCGGTATGTGTTGGCGTTAACCGATGCCGAGCAGGCCCAAGCCAAGCAACACCTGCAGCGATTGGGCCTGGACCCGGGCCAGCCGATCGTGGGGCTCAACACCGGGGCGGGCGGTCGCTGGGAACTCAAGCGGTGGCGTGAGGAGGGGTTCTTAGGGTTGATCCGGCGGCTGCATGCGCTGCACGGCGTGCAGGTGGTGTTGCTGGGCGGCCCGGAGGAGCAAGCACGCAACGCACGGCTCAAGCTCGCGGCCAAGGGTGTCCCGGTCTATGACGCGGGGTCAGACAACCCGGTGCGCCACTTCGCGGCTTTGGTGGGGCAATGCGATGTGGTGGTGACGGGTGATACGCTGGCGATGCACCTGGCGCTGGCCACGCAGCGGCGCGTGGTGGTGCTGTTCGGCCCGACCAGCGCCCCGGAGATCGAACTGTACGGGCTTGGCGAAAAGATCGTGCCCGACCTGCCGTGCCTGGGCTGCTACAAGCCAAGCTGCGGGCTCCAACCCAACTGCATGGATCTGATCAGCGTGGACATGGTCACCCAAGCGGTGGGCCGGCAGCTTGGACACGTCTGCCCACCCGCCAATCGCCGCAAGGCGTCGTAGCGGCGAGGGAAGCGGGGGATCCAAGAGGCGCCTCGCGTATGAAAATACCGGACCGGTGGAACACAAGGGCATCGGTCATCCACCTTATTTTTGCGGGCGGTTGGCTTGCCGCAAGCTCATCCGAGACGGGTGTAATCCGTTAACGCTTCGCGCATCGACACAAACCCAAAAGCCTGGGTATCGATCTGTGATCGCTTGATCCACCGGACCTCAGCCACATCGTCTAACGCAACGATCGGTGGCCGGGTCGGCAGGTCGATGGTGAAAAATAAATCCAGGGTGTGGTAGGTTACCGATCGGTAGGGGTAGACATTGGGGTATGTTCCAAAGTAGGCCGGCGTGAATCCCGTCAGGCCAAGCTCTTCACGCAGCTCACGCCGCAGCGCCTGCTCCGCGGTTTCACCGTAATCGACAAACCCGCCGGGCAAGTCAAGCGTCCCCGCATCCGGGTCCTGCGCACGGATAGTCGCCAGGATAAACCCCCGGCATGTAACGATCCCCGCCACAGCCGCGGCGGTGTTTAGGTACAAGGCAAACCCACACACCTCGCATGTGTACGAGTTAGCCAACGCCACCCACGACGGCTGGCCACACTTCGGGCAATATTTCATGGGTTTACGTTATCCCCATCACCGTGAGATGCCAAGGTATAGCGATAGACCAACCGCGTCTGGCAGCGAGCCTTGTGTGTCAGTGGGTGGATGATTCTTGGCTGTACCGCTGCTCCAGATCCAGTAATTTTTGTTTGATCCCCAGCCCCCCGCCGTACCCGACCAGCCGGCCGCTGCTGCCGATCACCCGGTGGCATGGGATGACAAGCGAGAGCGGGTTTTTCCCCATTGGCCGCCCCCACGGCGCGCGACGCTTGGGGGTTGCCGATGGCCTTGGCGATCCAGCCGTAGGATGCGGTCTGACCATAGGGGATCGCCCGAAGCTGCCGCCACACCTTTTCTTGAAACGGTGTGCCTTGGGGTCGGAGCTTGAGGGTAAAGGTTTGGAGCGATCCAGCGAAGTAGGCCTCGATCTGCTGGATCGCATCGCGGAACGGTGCTGCGTCATAGACCCAACTGGGGTTGCAGGCGGTGGGGTGTGTCCCGTCTTGAAATGACACCATCCCCAGCGTTTGGCCATCCCCAGCTAGCAGTAACCTTCCGACCGGGCTGTTGATGATACAATACCGCACCCTATCTTTTGACCTCTATTGAGCAAGACCAACTGGGTATTATACCCGCGATCAGGTTGACGGTGTCCCGTTGGCCCGCGGCAGGGCAATCTTGGGCGTGTCTGTGATTCCCACGCGGCAAACGCATACCCGATGGGTATCTACGCATCGCGTATGAACATGAGCCTCCCCTTACAAAGAAACCATGCAAACCGGGTCTCCCGGTGGGGGGTTGACGGGATCATGCCCCGGTTGTTTGGCCTGGCATGCTAAACTATATCATCCGGCTATCCTGCGGGTTTTGGCGTATCGGTCGGTGTATCCTTGGGCGGCGTTTATGTTGTGCTTGAGTCTATCGGGATTGAGATGATCCAAACGACCGAATCCACTCACGGCTGCGACCTTGGCCCGGGCCACTGCGCGGTGGTTGGGTTGCAGTGGGGTGATGAGGGCAAGGGGAAGATCGTCGATCTGCTGGCGCCCCGGTACGACCTGGTGGTGCGATACAACGGCGGGGGCCAACGCGGGCCACTCGATCCAGGTGGGATCGGATCGTTATGCGTTGCACCTGATCCCGTCGGGCATCCTCAACCCGGATAAAATCAATGTGATCGGCAATGGTGTGGTGGTGGATCCCGCGGTGCTGCTTCAAGAGATTGAGGGGCTGCGTGCCAAGGGCATCGCGGTCGGTGACAACCTGCGGATCAGCAACCGGGCGCACGTGGTGTTTCCTTACCACCGCTTGCAAGACCGGCTGTATGAGAGTGCCTTAAGCGCGGCGCGTGGCGGCAACGGTAAGATCGGTACCACCGGTCGGGGGATCGGGCCCTGCTACGCCGACAAGGCGCTGCGGTCCACCGCGATCCGTATGGGCGAGTTGCTGGACCCCGATCATTTGGCCCAGAAGCTAACCCACACGGTAGCGATCAAAAACCTGATGCTGGGTGCGTTGGCCCAACAGTGCGGCGAGGCGTTTGAACCCTTGGATGCCCAGCAGCTGTTGGCCCAATACCAAGGGTACGCACAGGCTTTGGCGCCCCACATCTGTGACGCCACCCAGCTGCTTAACCAGGCGATGGATCAGGGCAAGCAGGCGTTGTTCGAGGGCGCTAACGCCACGTTATTGGATGTGGATCACGGCACATACCCCTATGTGACATCGAGCAACTGCTCATCGCTTGGGGTTTATGCCGGTGCGGGCATCTCTGGCCGGTACGTGCCGAATCTAGTGGGGATCGTGAAGGCTTACTCTACGCGTGTGGGCGGCGGGCCGATGCCTACGGAGCTGCACGACGCGGTGGGGCAGCGGATCCGTGACGTGGGTCGGGAGTACGGCACCACGACGGGCCGTCCCCGGCGGTGTGGGTGGCTGGACCTGGTGGCGCTGCGTTACACCGCTCGGCTTAGCGGGGTGACGGGGATCTGCTTGATGCTGCTGGATGTCTTGGCGGGCTTGGAGCAGCTGAAGGTCTGTGTGGGGTATCGCTACAAAGGCCAGCCGTTGGACACGTCCGATGGTTTCCCCGCCGAGGCCAAGACGCTCGAAGCGGTCGAGCCGATCTATGAAACCCGCCCAGGGTTTGTCCAACCGGTGGACGGTTGCCGCCGGTTTGACGAACTGCCTCCCCCGGCCCAGGGGTATATTAAGATGATTGAAAAACATGTGGGCGTGCCGGTGCGTATGATTAGCGTTGGGCCGCGGCGGGATCAGACCCTCGTCCGTTAAGATCACCCGATCGGGTGGCTTGGGTGCCACCTAGGCTTACGAAGATTGATTGATGGGCGTTACGAGCCAACCATCCCGAAGCGCGCAGGCCATGCCACAACTTAGCGGTGAGGGAGGGGGTGAGCCCTCCTCAACCCGTGAGGGCCTTTCATCCCAGGCCCGTGCGGGGCAGACCGCGGTGTCCTTGGCGGCACTGGGGCTGCCTCACGAAGTGCTGCCAAGGCATATCGCGATCATTATGGATGGCAACGGGCGCTGGGCGCGGCAGCGGGGCCAGGCACGCATGTTCGGGCACCAAGAAGGCGCTAAGGCGGTGCGTGCGATTGTCACCGAGTGTGCCCGTTTGGAGCTGGATGTCTTGACGCTTTATAGCTTCTCGATGGAGAACTGGAAGCGGCCGGCTCAAGAGATCGAATTCCTCATGGGGTTATATATCAAATACCTCATCGCCGAACGCCAAGAGATGATGGACAATAATGTCCGGTTTGTTCAGATCGGCCGGCAGAAGGGGTTGCCCAAGCCGGTCTTGGTCGAGCTCGACAAGACGATCAAGATGACCCAAGGCAATACGGGCTTGACGCTGGCGTTGGCGCTCAACTACGGCTCGCGTGACGAGATTACCGACGCGGTGCGTGCCATTGCCAAGCAGGTCCAAGCCGGGCGGCTCGATCCCGATGCGATTACTCCTCAAGTTGTTTCGGACCATCTGTATACGGCCGGCTTGCCAGACCCGGACCTGCTGATCCGCACCGCAGGCGAGATGCGAGTGAGTAATTATTTATTGTGGCAGATCAGCTATGCGGAGCTGTATGTTAGCGGCGTGTGTTGGCCTGACTTCACCGCCGACCACCTGCGTGACGCGATCCGCGACTACGCCAGCCGGCAACGCAAGTATGGGGCGGTGGTGGACGCCTCAACCGATTGACGCTTGACTCTCTCAGGCCGTAATTCCCCGCTGGCTGGGTCGAACATTGCCCTGCCGCGAGCGAACGGGATCCCGTCAACCTGATCGGGACGGGTATACACAAGCATTGACGCCAAAAGCATGGCGTCGTAGCATCACCTTTAGGCACAGCCACAGCACGATTGGGGATTGGTGTAACGGTAGCACGGCTGACTCTGGATCAGTTAGTCCAGGTTCGAATCCTGGATCCCCAGTTCCAACCAGTTCCAGGTTATTTCTTGACAGGCCTTGTCGGCAAGCGTCTTCTCTTGTTCCGGTCGGGCTTGGTAGCCCTTTTGGCGCAGGTCCATCACCGGGCTCCGTAGGGTTCTGCCAATAGACCAAGGGGCGATGAGTGTGCGGCAAGCCGTCCGTCTGTGGCGGGGTAATGATCGGTGTCTTTGTGTTCCCGACGCGGGGTTTTTATAGACGGTGCGCCTCATTAGCCGGGGGTGGTTAGATCGGTGTACGATCGAATTTCACCACAGCGTTTGGGCTTGGATGCGATGCTCATATACCCATCGGGTATGCGTTTGCCGCGTGGGGATCACAGACACGCCCAAGATTGCCCTGCCGCGGGCAAACGAGGCCCCGTCAACCTGATCGGGGCTGGTATATAATCATCCGACCTCATGTATCGCACGTGTTTACGGGATCGTTTGGATCAAGGCACACCCATCCGCGTTGCTGCGGGGAGCTGGGTCAGCGGCTTGGTGGGGTTGTGGTGGGTGATGGCGGCCGCTCACCCCGCCGCTGGGTTGGGCCCTGAGGTCTTAAACACCTATCAAACCAAGCACTACACGATCCACACCAACTTGGCCCGCCGCGACGCGCAGGTCTATGGGCGACACATGGACCGGATGTTTGTGGAGTACAGCAAGCGGTTCAAATCGTTCCGCAAGCGGGATCGGCAGCCGATGTCGCTTTATCTGGTACGCACGCGTGATGACTACATCGGCTTGTTAGATTCGTTTGGGATCAACGGTTCGTATTCGGGTGGGATGTTCTTTTACGCCCAGCGGGGCTACGGGCTGGCCACATGGGTCGAAGGGCAGAACCCCGCGTCGGTCTACGACACGCTCCAGCACGAAGGGTTCCACCAGTTTGCGCACGTGTACATCGGCCGTGAGCTTCCCATCTGGGTCAACGAGGGGCTGGCTGAGTACTTCGGCGATGGGCTGCTGGTGGGCCGGAAGATGAAGCTGGGGCTGGCTACCGAGCGGCGGGTACGGATCGTACAAAAAGCGATCCGGGAAAATGTCACGCTCGGGTTTGACTACTTGCTGGGCATCTCCGCCAAGCAGTGGCACCACAACATGCGCAGCGGGTCGCCCAAGGGCAGCCTCCAGTACCACCAATCCTGGTCAGTAGTCTATTTCCTGATCCACGGCGATAGGGGCCGGTACCGCGGGGCGTTTGAGAAGTACCTGCAGCTGGTCGGCAGCGGGCGGCAAAGCGAAAAAGCATTCCGCCAAGCGTTCGGCACCGAGGATACCGAGGCGTTCCGCAAGCGGTGGGAATCGTTTGCCGCATCGCTCAAGCCCGACCCGTTTTCCGCCGCGGTTAGCCGGATCCGGTTCCTGGGCCGGGGCTTGAAGTACCTGCTCAAAAACGACCGGCCCATGCCCGCTACGCTCGATCAGCTGCGCGACGCACTCCAACAGATCCAGTACCGCCTCGTAAGCAAGACGCACGGGGTCGAGCACGAGACCAGCGCGATGGACGAGTCGCAGTATCGTTTCAGCCGAAAAAACGGGGCAGAAGACCGGTTCAAGCTGCTGGAACCCGAGGCACTGGGCTTGCCGCCGCGCATCGTCGCGCCGGGCTTGCGGCCCGAGCCGACGCTGGTGTGGTCAAAAGGCCCAACGGGTGAGCTGGCGTGGAGGATCCAGTACAAATAATCCTAGTGCTTCCCCCCGGGATAATTTTCGTTGATTGATGATGTTGTCCGATGATCTGTGATGGTACTGTTCACCCCGATCATGGAGGATCATCATGGCTCAACGTCGAAACAGGATCAGGCATATCGTTCATCTGACCGGAGACGAACGACACGAACTTCAGCAATTGGTGCGTTGTGGCCACGCGGCCGGTTGGAAGATTCAACGGGCCCAGGCGTTGCTCAAGTGCGACCGAAGCGATGACGGGCCGGGCTGGACGGATACCCGCATTGCCCAGGCCTTCGATGTGACCACGCGTAGCTTGGAGAGCTGGCGTAAGCAGGCGGTCGAGCGGGGTCCGCTGTCGCTGTTGGAACGCAAGAAGCGTGACGGATCCAAGCAACGCAAACTCGACGGTGCCGGCGAAGCGAAGCTGGCGCAATTGGCGTGCAGCCAGCCGCCCGAGGGCCGTGGGCGTTGGTCTTTGCAGATGCTGGCCGACGCGTTGGTGGCCTTGGAGGTGGTCGATTCGATCAGTGACGAGACGGTTCGTCGCACGATGAAAAAAACGGCTTGAAGCCCTGGCGTCGGAAGATGTGGTGCATCCCGCCGGATCAAGACGCCGCGTTTGTGGCACAGATGGAGCAGGTTCTACAGGTGTATGCGCGTCCTTATGATCCCAGGCGCCCCGTGGTTTGCATGGATGAGCAACCCAAACAGTTGATCCGTGAAACAAGCCAACCGATCACGACGTCGAACGGCGAACAACGCGTCGATCATGAATACATCCGCGAAGGCGTGTGCAACGTGTGGATGTTCGTCGAACCCTTGGGCGGCTGGCGCCGCACGCCGGTGAGTGATCGACGCACCGCGATTGATTGGACGCATCAGGTGAAAGCGTTGGTCGATGATCCGCGTTATGCCGATGCTTCACGCATCACGCTGGTGTGCGACAATCTCAACACGCACAAGCTCGCGTCGTTGTACGCGGCATTCGAGCCGACCCAAGCGTTACGGATCGCCAACCGGATCGAGTTAGTCCATACGCCCAAACACGGCTCGTGGCTGAACATCGCCGAATGCGAGTTGAGCGTGCTCAGCCGCCAATGTCTCAACCGTCGGGTTCCAGAAACACGAACGATTCGCCACGAAACCCAAGCCTGGTCGTCCCAACGCAACGCCAGCCAAACCGGCGTCGATTGGCAATTCACCACCGCCGATGCCAGAATCAAACTCAAGCGCCTCTACCCGAAAATTATGACGTGATGAAATACTAGGGTGCCGCTTTGCTCGTGGATCGTCCGCGCCTCGTTGGTGTCTTGGGTGACGCGTTGATCCTCGGCTCGTCTCTCGTTCGCTTCGCTCACCCCGACCCCTCCCAGGGAAGAGCCATTGAGCCTTTTGGCGTGAGCTAGCGGAATCGAATCCTTGAGCGTCTCCATCGGCGTCTTGCCGTAACAATGTTTGCCGCTGTGTGGGCGTTGCTGGTTGTATTGTTTGATCCATTGATCCAGATCGTCTTGAAGTTCTTCCAAGCTTGAATAGACCTTCTTTCGGAACGCGACCTGGTAGAACTCGTTGAGGATGGTTTTGTGGAACCGCTCGCAGATGCCGTTAGTCTGCGGGCTTCTGGCTTTGGTTTTGGTGTGGTCGATGTCCTCGACAGCCAGGTACAACTGATACTCGTGGTGTTCTCGGTTGCCGCAGTATTCGGTGCCGCGGTCGGTCAAGACACGCAGCAGCGGGATACCGTGTTCTTCGAAGAACGGCATGACGCGGTCGTTGAGCAGATCGGCGGCGACCAGCGCGTTTTTGCGGTCGTACAGCTTGGTGAAGGCCACGCGGGTGTACGTATCGACGAAGGTCTGCTGGTAGATGCGTCCCACGCCCTTGAGCGTGCCGACGTAGAAGGTGTCCTGGGACCCGAGGTATCCGGGGTGTTCGGTTTCAATCTCGCCGTGTGCTTGTTTTTGTTCCTTGGCTTTCTCTAAGGCGACGACCTGGTCTTCGGTGAGCACGATGCCGTCCTGAGCAACCCGGGCTTCCAGGGCTTTGAGGCGTTTTTTGAAGGTCTCCAGGTCGTGGCGTAGCCAGACGCTGCGGACGCCGCCGGGCGAGATGAACAGGTTCTTCTGACGCAGCTCGTTGGAGACACGGACTTGGCCGTAGGCCGGCTTGTCGAAGGCGATGTCCACGACGGCCTGTTCGATCGGCGGCTCGACACGATTCTTAACGATAGGCTTGCGTTTGCTGATCTCGTGCAGGGCCTGCTCGCCGCCGGTGTCGTAGAGTTCTTTGAAGCGGTAGAAGCTATCTCGTGAGTAGCCCAGGATCTTGCAGGCCCGCGAGACGTTGCCCAGCTGGCTGGCCAATTCCATCAAGCCCAGTTTGTTTTTGATGATCTTCTGTTCGGTGGTTATGATTGACACTCCTTGGTGTTGCGAGGCGTGGGCTGGTGGCACTTCGCTTCGGCTGCGCCTCCGCTACGTGCCACCAGCATTCCCTACCTCTAGATCGAGGAATGTCAGATCAAATCTTGACTATTACAGGCCAGCCAACCATTGCGTGGCTACACCGCCACGCTCAATCGTTCTTCTTCCGATTCGTGGTCTCGCTCACGTTCGAGTTCGTAAAGTCGATCCATGTCCAGGTACTTCCGTGTCCCCCAACGCGTACCGGCTACGTGACGCACCCGCGCCGAAGCCAGCATCACCGCCGAGTGGCCATCTGGGAATGCACCCACCACCTTCGTGCGGCGTTTGATCTCACGCATCAATCGTTCCAGCGGGTTGTTCGTGCGTAGCCGTGTCCGGTGTTCACGTGGGAAACTCATATACCGCAGCGTCTCGTGTACCGAATCCCGAACGAACGCCGCAGCCTTGGGTAGCTTCATCCCCTCAAGCTTGACCGCTACATCCTCGGCCTTCTTCAGCGCCGCGTCACGGTCTTCTTGAGCGTGGATTGCCTTGAGCATCGCACTGACCTCTTTGACTTTGCTGCGGGGCACGCAGCTCCACACGTTGCGGTACCAGTGCACCACGCAGCGTTGCCACTGTCCATCCGGGAACACCTCACCCAGCGCTTCGACCAGTCCCAAGCACGCGTCGCTGACAAATAAGCGTGTCTCGCACAGACCACGTTGCTTGAGGTGACGCAAGAACCCCAGCCACGACGCCTTGTCTTCCTTGGCCCCTTCGGCGATGCCCAGCACCTCGCGATAACCGTCGCGCGCCACGCCGATCGCTACCAGGATCGCCACGTTCTTCACCTCACCGCCCCAGCTCCGCTTGAGGTATGTGCCATCGAGGTACACATACGGATGCTCGCCTTCAATCGGCTTGTTCCGCCATGCATCGATCTGCTGATACACCTTCTGGTTCAGCTCGCTCACCGTCGAAGGCGATACCTTCGTGCCCCACAACGCCTGGGTGATGTCTTCGACTCGACGCACACTCACGCCCGCCAAATACATCTCGATCAACGCCTCCTCCACGCTGCTTTCACGACGCTTGTAACGCTCAATGATCTGCGTCTCGAAAGGCAACGACCGCAACCGGGGCACTTTGAGCGTCACCTGGCCTGCCTTGGTCTGAAGCTTGCGATGGTACGAACCGGCCCGGGTATCCTTCCTGGCATCGGTGCGTTCATACCGGCCGGCTTGGCACAACGCCGCGGCTTCGGCATCCAAAAGCCCGTTGAGTGTCTGCTCAACAGACTCAACCACAAGCCGGTCCACGTGCCCGCGGACCTGAGCTTCGTCGATCCGAAACACGTCTTTCATCCCGACATCGTTTGCCGTAACATCATCCATCGTAGCTCTCCTTGGTTGAGGGTACTGTCTTTCAACAACACCATCCGCCGGGAGAGCTGCCTTTTCAAATGTGCGCATGATTTAGGACGTTATCGGTCGTAGATCTACCCAGCTGCGGCAGCTGACCTCGCACTTGAGCCACCGCCTGCCTGCGACGCGTCGGGCTGATCAGTTTCCCTGCAAGGCAACCTTGAGGATATCAATATCCAGCTCCTTCTCAGCCAGAAGACGCTTGAGACGAGCGTTCTCCTGCTCCAGTTCTTTGAGCCGCTTGGCTTCTTGAGCCTTCATCCCACCGTACTGGGCCCGCCAGCGGTGAAACGTCGCTTGCGAAACCTCCAGCTTCTGGCAGACCTGGCCTATCTCCGATCCACCCGAGAGCATCCCATCGGCTTCACGCAGCTTCCGGATGATCTGCTCGGGGCGGTGCCGCTTGCCGATTCGTTGTTCGGACATCGAAAGTCTCCTTGGCCACGGGGGCCTGTTGAGACTCTCATACTAACTGGATCAGATTTTGGAGAACAGGCCAGGGGATGGCCTATCGGTTGATCCTATCGGCCAGCTGCGGGCAGAGAATTGGAAGACCCTGGGTAGGATCATGCGAGCATTGAATTGATTCATCTTTTCGGGTATATTATGTCTTCCTATTACAAGGAGGGAGTAGATGAGATGACCTGGTCCAATGGATGGGGTGAAGCCAATCCCGCATGAGTTTACGGCCGACTCTCCGCAGCAGGGAAATCCCTGGTGTTTTGATGTACCAAGCGAGGTTTTGTTATACCCCGCTCGGGTATGAATTTGCCCGCGTGGGGATCACTAAAACGCCGAAGATTGCCCTGCCGTGGGCGAAGCGGACCCCGTCAGCTTGATCGGGATGGGTATAGATGCAAGGCGTATTTTCGCCATTTGTCTTAACACCCCTAATTTAAATATTTTTCAATGGTTTTTGGTTGAGACGGAGGGTGGTTGTTGTGAGAAATCGTTTTGTTGTTGTCCTAGTCGTTGGTGGGGTTCTGCTAGCCACCGGGTCGCTGGATGGGGCGTTGATGATTCGGCCACAGATTCCCGGTGATACCCGAGTAATCCGCCGCAAGCCGTTGCCGCGGCATGTCGCTCAGATGCCAACCCGAGGCTCGTCTAACGGCGAGTTTCGGCTCCACCCGTCGGTGGTGCTGAATGCTTGGTCGGGTCTGCAAGTCGATGCGATCCGGCGTCGCAGCGACGCGGGCCAGGTTGTTGTTTCCTCTTCGGTCAATCCTGCCGCCAGCCCGGCTTTGGATAGCCGCGGGTTTCAACCAACCCCAGGCCCGGGGCCGCTGCGCCTGGGTTCGTTTCATGTCGTGATCAACCCCGGGCCAAACCTCGCGGGCAACGCCCCGGCGTTGGCGGCCTTCAACCGGGCCGCAGCCCTGTGGGAGCAGTGGATCGCCGACCCGATCACCGTCACTATTCAAGCGGAGATCACCAACCTCAACGACCCATCCATTATCGGCATAGCCGACGCGGTACTCCTGACCAACAGCTACGACACGATCCGTAACGCCATGGTTGCCGATGCCGCCGCGGAAACCGATGACGCCATTGTGGCGTCCCTGCCGACCGCCGCGCAATTCGATGCCATGCTACCCATGGGCTTCAACCTGTCGGGGAATCTCGGGGCAACCAAAGCCAACCTCAAGGCGTTGGGTTTTACCGGCCTGGATGCCCGGTTTGGGTCAACCGACGGGACGATCACGTTCAACAGTCAGTACAGCTTTGACTTCGATAACTCCGATGGCGTGAAGGGGACCGATTTTGAAACCATTGCGGCCCACGAGATCGGCCATGCGCTGGGCTTCTTTTCTGAGGTCGATTCGATCGACAACCAAATCGAGGACGGCGAGACCGACACGGTCTCACCCTCGACGCTCGACCTGTTCCGCTTTGAGGATGACCAAACCGGGCAAGACCCCGATCACGAAGCAGATTTTACCACCTTCAGCCGCACGCTTGTCCCTGGCGACAACGCGATCATCGACACCGTGCTAGACCCCACCAGCGAGCATCGGATGTCGACGGGGTTTCACAACGGCGACGGCCGACAAGCCAGCCACTGGAAAGACAACGAAATCACCCTCAACTTGATTGGGATCATGGACCCCACCCTGGGGCCGGGCCAGATCTTCCCGATTACGGACGCCGACCGCCGCGCGTTAGACCTCATCGGGTACGATATCATCCCTGAGCCGGCATCGATGACGATCCTGTTGCTGGGCCTGGCCTCCCTGCCCCGCCGCCCCCACCTCAGGTTGGTGTAAAGCGGTCACACAAAACGCTTCTCGATGCAGCCTGCGTCTCACACCGCGGACCGACGATCTCGTGTGATGGGCGGTTGGCCGCCACTCCACCCTTGTCCTGGTATACTCTCGTGGCAAGTATACCCGTCCCGATCAGGTTGACGGGGTCCGGTTCGCCCGCGGCAGGGAAATCTTCGGCGTTTTGGTGATTCCCACGCGGCAAACGCATACCCGATGGGTATATCCTCCTACGACTGAAATGAGGAGTCCTTTGATGGGTCGCATCCACCGCCTAAAACCAAACCCGCCTCGCAACGGCGGCGACGTCTACACCAACGCATTTTCTGCACCGTGTGTGTCGCGTGCGGGGGTTGCTTGGCGTGCCGCGGGCGTGCCTGTGATGGTGGTGAGCCTGTGGGGGGTATTGTTGCCCCACCCGGCCGCCGCACAAGAAGACGCACCCGCACAGCCGCAGCTGGATCTCAACACCCAATACGGCCCGCTTCAAGCCAACCTGGGCACCCGGGCGCAGATCGACGTGCCCGGGGGTTATATGTTCTTAGATGGGAACGATACCCGCACCCTCATGGAGCAGATGGGCAACCCCGCCAGCGGGACCGAGGTGGGGACCATCGCCCCGGAAAACGACGATTGGTTTCTCGTGTTTGAGTTCGATGAGATCGGCTACGTCAAGGATGACGAAAAGGATCAACTCGACCCCGATGCAATCTTGGCGTCGATCAAAGAAGGCAACAAAGCAGGCAACCAGATACGTGCCGAACGAGGCATGCCGCCGATGCACATCGTCGGCTGGGAGCAACCGCCCAAGTACAACCCGGACACCAACAACCTGGAGTGGTGTGTACGCGGGACCAGCGAGGGGCACGACATCCTCAACCACAACACGCGGATCCTGGGCCGCCGCGGGGTGATGCAGGTTACCCTGGTGGTCGACCCCGACCATTTCGACCGTGTGATGCCCGAAGCCAGCAGCGTGATGCAGAGCTTTGCCTATGTCGATGGCGAGAAATACTCCCAATGGCAGGCGGGCGACAAGATCGCCAAGTACGGGCTCTTGGCGCTGGTCACGGGTGGCGCCGCAGCGGTAGCGCTCAAGACCGGGCTGCTGCAGAAGCTGATCAAGCCGATCATCGCCGGCCTGGTTGTGGTTGGGGCGTTTGCGGCCAAGATGTTCAAACGCTTCGCCTATGGGCGTAGCGATGAAGCCGAATCACCCGCATGAGTGATGTTGAACAGCTGCTGCTGATCCTAGGCGGGATCTATCTTTCTGAGTGTTTGGTGTGGGTGAGGCTAGGCGCGGTGCTGGTGGCTTCGGCTGCGGGCTGGCGTTACGCAGTGCGCCACCCCCTGTGGCTGGCTGGGCGCGGGGTGGGCGGGCTGTGCCCGGTTAGCGTGCTGCCGTTTGGTGCGGCGGTGATCGGCGAGCAGTGGCCCTGCTCGGTTTCGCCCCAAGGCGTATCGGCCGGGGTCACGCAAACCATCAACCCCTCGGGCCCGCCCACCGCCACCCATGATCGATACGTTGCCTTTGACCAGATCGCCTCGGTCCAGGCAGCCAATAAAGATTTGCTGATCAATCACACCCTGTTTGTGCAAGCCGCGACCCGTGGCATGGCACGCGGCTTGGCATCGCTGCTGAAAAGATTAAAGGACGCCCAAGAAGCAAACCGCGAGGCGATCATCGAAGAGGCCCTAAACCAAGCAACCAACGCCCCGGCGTTGCGTCGCCGCTGGCGTGACGCACGGGCCAGCCTGATTGGGTTACGCGTCGCTTGTGCCGCGTTGTTTTCTGAAGTCTTTATCGCGCTGCCCGCGGCGTATCGGTGGCTGGCGTTGGAAGACTATGCGTGGTGGTGGGTGTTGGGGTTTGCGGCTACACTGGGCACGGTAATCGGTTTGTATCGACGATTGCACCGCCGGCTGTACCCTCACGACCGCCACGAGCGGCGGTGGCAATCGTTGCTGATGGTCGTTGCCCCGACCGTAGCCATGCGCGCCGCACACAGCATGACCCGGGAGATCGCAGCGGGCTATCACGCCCTCACCGTTGTAGAGGCGTTGTGCCCGCCGGCGGTGTTTCGTGGGTTGGCCCGTCAGGTGCTCTTAGATGCCCACCACCCCATCGGTTCGGATAGCGCCACCCACGACCCTCAAACCCAGCAGGCTCAGCAATGGTTCCATGCCCGTCTGTGTGCGAGCTTAGAGCGATTCGTCACGGACCGCGGCTACAACCTGCCCCAGCTGCTGGCGCCTCCGACCGCGGATAGCGCCGCAGCCAAAGCGTATTGCGCCCGGTGTGGGTCGCAGTTTACGTCAACCGATGCCCGGTGCGTGTCATGCGGGGGGCGAGCCGTGGTGGCGTTTGACGGCGCCTAGCCCAGCTGCGGCCCGGGGGATACCCAACCACACAACACGCCGATATCTATAATTAACTAAGACCGCCTTTGGCTTGGAGTGCCCCGATGCTTTGGCAGCCGTCCCTACCCGATCGCTACAGCGCGATGAGCGATGACCAGCTCACCGAAGCGATCACGGCGCGCAAGCAGGCGCTTGGGGCCAAGCTGGTCATCCTGGGCCACCACTACCAGCAAGACGACGTGATCCGGTTTGCCCACTTCACGGGTGACAGCTTCAAGCTCAGCCAGCTGGCGGCCCAGCGGGTGCAGCAGACAGGGGCACAGTATGTCGTCTTCGCGGGCGTGCACTTTATGGCTGAGAGTGCTGATATCCTCACGCCCGACAACGTGGCGGTGATCCTGCCCGATCTCGGAGCGGGCTGCTCCATGGCGGACATGGCCGACTACGACGATACCATCGACGCCTGGGACGCGATCCAAGAGACCCTGATTGGCCAGAATGTGCGCGTCGTCCCGATCTGCTACATGAACTCGACCGCAGCGATCAAAGCGTTCTGCGGCGAGCATGGCGGGGCGGTGTGTACCAGCTCCAACTGTGCAAAGGTGTTCCGGTGGGCGCTGGCGGGCGGTGGGCAGCCACTCGAATCAGGCCAAGCGGTCAAGATCCTGTTCCTGCCCGATCAGCACCTTGGCCGCAACACAGCCGCAGCGCTGGGGTACGACCCAGTCACGCAGATGGCGGTGTGGGACCCCAAAGCGATCAACACCCTAGGCGGGTTGGACGCCGAAACGATCCGACACGCAACGTTCCTGCTGTGGAAGGGACACTGCTCGGTCCACAAGCTGTTCCGGGCAGAGCACGTGGGGCAGATCCGCGCCAAGTGGCCCGATGTCACCGTGATCGTCCACCCCGAGTGCTGCTACGAAGTAGCCCAGCTGGCCGACATGACCGGGTCGACCGAAGGGATCATCCAAGCCATCGAATCAGCCGAACCCGGCTCACGCTGGGCGATCGGCACAGAAGTCCACCTGGTGCACCGCCTAGCCAAGCAGGCGGCCAAGCGTGGCGTGACCGTCACCATGCTCAGCGGCTGCCAGTGCCTATGCACCACGATGTTCCGGATCGACATGCCACACCTGCTGTGGGTGCTCGACAACCTGGTGCAGGGCAAGGCCGTGAATCAGATCAAGGTCCACCCCCACGTGAAACACTGGGCCCGCGTTGCGCTGGACCGCATGCTGCAGATCACCGCCGCGTCGGTGGACACCGCGTCGAGTTGGCGTTTGAACGCCTCTTCTTGATCCCGCCCCAGCTGGAAATACTCATTAAAAGCTGGTTCTTCCGCGAATGCCATTGAGCTAAGCCTTAATCTCAATCGCAACGATAGCTTGCCGCAAGACATGCCTTGGTTTGACCATGAGCGGATACTTCTTCATGCGTCGTTTGATCACGCGTGGTTCGTATCGGTTGCGGCGTGTGGGATTCACGATCAGGTCATGATCGGTCGGCGAGTGGAGCAAAACACATAAATAGCGTTGGGCATCGATGAAACGGATGCGATCGGGCCCGACCCGTTGACGTTGAGCGGCTTGGAGCATGGCTAGACGGATCAGGTTGTAGACCAGCACGAACATCCATAGTTCCTTCATCACGCCCTCGACGGTCTTGCAACGCAACACGTCCATCCCCGGGGTGATCTTGATGTGACGTAAGTCGATCTCGATCTGCCATCGGTCGCCGTACAGTTGCGTCAGCTGCGACTTCGGATACACCTGCGGGTCGAGCAACGTGGTCACCAGTGTCACGACGCGGGTGCGGAATCCCTTGCGGCCGACGCGGTAGCGTAACTCTCGTAAATCGATCTGATCCGGCAACGACTCATACTGCTGCTGACTCATCCAACGAGGCTTGGGCGATACACACTTGAAGTAGCGAACCACCTGATCCTCCTGGCCCAGCCGACGCACCCAACGGGAATTGGGTGGTGGCGACGTTGAGCCTGTGGCCGGTCCAACGCGCAGACTCGCCCGGTGGTGAAAATCCACCTTCACCCGCTGATGCAATCGGAACACCGCGTGCATTTTGGCCTGTAAAACAAGGGCTAAATGAGCGAATGAACAGAAACCGCGATCGGCGACGATCACGTCGTTGGCCCCCAGGCGTTCGTGGACACGCGGCATGTGCATCATGTCTTGATCGACCAAAGCCCCACCAGCAAGTCCAGCCACAGCCCGGTCCCCGCGTGTAGAAGCACCGGGAACCCACAGCCCACCGGCTGAACACGGGGTTGACCGAACCGCTTCTGCAGCGGGGCCGTGGCGGGCATCGAGACCCCCGAACCATCGATCCGCCAGACGCGATGCCCCAACCACAAGCTCTGCTGATCACACACCACGGCCAACGTTTGGGCGACACGACGCACCAGCAGGATGATCACTTTCAGCGGCAGCCGCATCCGCGCCTGACAGTACCCCGAGGCGGTAAACGATAAGCCCGACAAGTGGCGCAGATGACCGCAGGCCGTATTGCTATGGAGGATCTGTAGAACGAACAGTCGGATCAGAACCGCCGGGTTCAACGGCCCCATCCGCCAGCGGTAGCCTTCGCTGCGGCAGATCGAAAATACAGATGAATCGTCTAACAGACTCGCCAGATCCTCCTTGACGCGACGCAGCCAGTCATGGAGATTGACCATCCTTGGTCTCCTGTTGAAGTGTTGTTCGGTACAACAACATTCTCGCAGCAGATCCATCTACGCGCCAACACGATCAACCCCCAGAACTGAAAGAACTTAAGGATTAGATTAATGGCATTCTGCTCTAAGGGCGTTTTTCGTCTCCTCGGCTCCAGACTCCTTGATTTGATGAAGTGGTGGAGGGTATTGGGGGCGACATCGACGATCTTGGCGATGGAGGCTTTGGAGACCCCTTTGACCAAGAGCCCCAAGAGGTCGCGATCGATTCGACCGGCATGGAGACGACCTCGGCCAGTGCGCACGACAAGACACGCAGCGGCCAGAAGCGCAGGCAATACGTCAAGCTATCGGTGTGCGTGGTGTGCGGCTCGCTGTTACCCGCGGGGCTAGTTGTGGGCTGGGGCCCGCGCAACGACAAGGCCGAGGCGCGTGCATTAATGGACGAAACCTCGGCGGTGGTGCAGCCCGATACGCTGTTCGCCGACGCGGGCTATGACGCCCAATGGGTCCACGCCTACTGCCGCGATGATTGGGGCGTCGAGAGCTGGATCAAACCGGCGGTCCACCGCCGCGACGGCAAACTCAACGGGAAGTACCGATCGAAGATGACCAAGCAACGGCTCAAGAGAAACGGCTACGGACGGCGGTGGCACGTCGAATCATTCATCAGCGGCCTCAAACGAACCATGGGATCGAACCTGCTGGCCCGTGGGGAAGGCAGCCTGTTCACCGAAGCCGCTATCCGAGTCCTGACCTACGCCCTACGACGCTAGGCGAACAGGACTGACCGGTATGTTGTCAACAGGGCAAAGATCCTGCAACAAGAACAGAAGCAGCGATGCCCGGCGACGGGCAAGGCGATCGCCGAGACTTGGCAGCAGGAGAAGACCCTGCTTCGTCCATTGCCCGCTTTGATGCCCCAACCGTTTGATATGATCCGTGATTGCCCGGTTCATAAGGATTGCACGATCCGGTTCGATGGGCGTACGTATGCGGTGCCGTTTCGGTACGTGGGCCAACGCCTTGAAGCGCGTGGTTGTGCCCAGGTCGTTCAGATCGTTGACTCCAAGCAAGGCCAGATCGTTGGGCAATACCCGCGTCATACCGACTCACGCGTGCTGATCGATCCAGCGTGTTACGAGGGCGACTCAACCCCCACGGTGGCTCGTCCCACGCCGCTGGGCAAGCGATCCCAGGCACTCCAGCAGATCATGGGACAGACGCCTCAAGTTCGATCGATGGATTTATACGCCATGCTGGCGGGGGTGTCGCGATGAGGGCTTACGACACCCGGAAGTTGCTGGCCCAAGGGATCCTGCCCAAGCCCGCGCCGACGCAGGATATGGAAGCCTTGCGTCACCGCCTCGAAGCCTTGCGGCTGGGGTTTGTCGCCCAGGCGTTGCCGGATCTTCTCAGTGATGCGGTCACCCACAAGTGGAGCGCCACGGTGTTCCTGGATGAACTGATCCGTTGGGAGTTAGAGCGTCAGAACGAACGTCGGATCGCCCAATCGCTGAAGATCTCTCACCTGCCCACCGGGCAGACGATCAGCAACTTTGACTTTACCTTTCAGCCGTCGGTTCAACGCCATCAGATCGAGACGCTGTCGACTTGTAGCTGGATCGCCCAGCACCGTTCGTTGTTGATTCAAGGCCCCCCGGGTGTGGGCAAAACACACTTAGCCGTCGCGTTGGCCACACGGGCGATCGAACAGGGTTTTTCGGTGGCGTTTTATCGGATCGACGAACTGTTGCATCAGCTCAAACGAGACGGTGACCTGCTGCCTGCCCGGTTAAAGCACCGCAAATACATGGCGTCGATGCTGCTGGTCATCGACGAGATGGGCTTCCAACGCTTTACCCGTGAGGAAGCGAACCTCTTCTTCCGCGTGGTGAATCATCGCTATCAGAAGGGCTCGGTGTGTATCACGACCAACAAGGGGATCGCCCAGTGGCCGGGGATGCTGGCCGACGATGAAGCCCTCGCCACAGCCATCCTCGACCGCCTGCTACACGCCAGTCACGTCTTAAATATCAAGGGCCGAAGCTACCGACTCAAGGATCTACAGGAGGCGATGGATCAACGATCCGACAAAACGCCCAAGGGCCTTCAGACCTAAATCGCGCCGCCAGTGCCCACCCCGCGCGGGGTGGGCACTGGCGGAACACACACCCACGAAAGGACCAACCATGAACCCCAAGACCACCATAAACCCCATTCGTCACACTTCGGGTTCGCTAACCTCGTAAAACTTCGGGGAACTTGACACGGTGTTTTTGTGTCTCCGACGCGGCATTTTCATACGCGATGCGTATACAATCCTGCTATTGGTGCACCGTTAAGCCTGCGGATTTAGGTTGCCATGTACCGCCATGTACCCAATCAGTTAACGATGCTGCGGCTGGTATTGGCCGGTGTTTTTTTCCTGGTGCTCAACCAGTACCGGTACCCCGGTGGCCGTTATGCCACGGTTTGGCTTTGGGGGGCGATTGTGCTGTTTAGCCTGGCTGCGATCACCGATTTGCTGGATGGCTACTTGGCGCGGCGGTGGCGGGTTGAAAGCACCTTTGGGCGGATCATGGACCCATTCTGTGATAAGGTGTTGATTTTGGGTGCGTTTATCTACCTTGCCGGGCCACGGTTCGTGATCGCCCAAGCCGCGGAAGAAGGCCGGCTGTTCACCATGGTCAGCGGGGTCTATCCGTGGATGGTCGCGATCATGCTCGCCCGTGAGCTGCTGGTCACGGGTATCCGGGGTGAGCTAGAAGCCAGCGGCACCCGGTTCCCTGCTAACTTGTTTGGTAAGCTGAAGATGATCCTCCAATCGGTTGGCGTGCCGATCATCTTGTGTATTGTTTGGCTTGACCCCTTGGCGCCTGGCCGGGCGTGGCTAGGGATGGTGCGCGACGCGCTGGTTTATACCCTCATTGGGGCAACTTTTTTGAGTGGGCTGCCTTATATCATCCACGCCGCACCCTTGATGCGTGATCGTCATCCCCCAGCCTAGGCAACCTAGCACTTCGTCCATCGCAGATACCCCCGTGGTGCGGGGGCCCTCCCATGGCCAATCCATGACGGTATTTGGCAAAAGCGCTTGCTGTGCCTATGATTAAATCATCGGTTGAAATAGGTTGGTCAGCTAGGTTGGGGGAACAGCCCCCTGTGATGGATGATGAAAAACGACCCGCCGGGGCGCTTAAGGCTAGCGGCTAGACCCATCGGGTATAACATTCATTCCCGCGCCGGAAACACCACAACACCAGAGATTTTCTTCCCACAGACCGTTAGCCGTAAATTCCACCGGGAAGGGTAAACATGACTGTATCCAACCAAGACACCCCCACCCTGTTTCAGCGTGTCGAGCGGGTCATCGAGCGTATCCGCCCCGCGGTCCAGTCGGACGGGGGAGATGTGGAATTGGTTGAAGTCACCCCTGCGGGGATCGCCAAGATCCGCCTCCACGGCGCGTGCGTGGGCTGCCCGTCTAGCTCCATGACGCTCCATATGGGCATCGAGCGCAACGTCCGAGAGAAGGTCCCCGAAGTGGTCGGCGTGGAGCAGGTCCACTAGCCGCCTGTCGCCGACCACCGGCGTGCATGATCACCACGATGAGATCACCGTGTTGACGAGCAAAAAAACAAAAGACCACCTCCTTACGGATTTGCCGCTGGATTGAAAGCGAGAGGTGCGTCGCCATCCCGCCCACACAACCCAACGGGGTCCGTGGCGGATCTAACCGGGCGACACCCGCAGGAGAGCCTTGAATGCTGGCGCTAACCCGTCGGATCGGTGAAGAAGTCGTGATCGGCGACCCCAGCCAACCGCTGGGGGTGATCCGTGTGGTGGACATCCAAGGCGACAAGGTCCGCCTCTCGTTTGATTTCCCCCGTGAGATGTCGATCAACCGCCGCGAGCTGGCCGAGCAGAAGGCCAAGCAAAAAAATAATGGGCCTCATTAGCTGGGCGGGCAGGCACTATCCTCCAAGGTGGTAGCGCGGCTGGCCATCTGGGTTCAACGCCGATACCGGATACCCATCAGGATTCATCTGTACGCATCGTTTTTGAACGCGCGTGTTGATCTTCAAACAGTGACGGGCGATTCGCCGGTCATCCCCGGCTGGCGAAGCGTTACCAAGAGGCGGCGCTGAGGTCCCCCACCGCGGACGGTCGGTGTGTCGCAAATGCAACCAGCACAGGTAGATTACACACTGCTGATCTTGTCCAGATCAACCCAATACCCCTGTGTCGCAACCGGTGCTTCAACGCGTTTGGCGCGTAGCTGCTCGACGAGTGTGCGCATGGGTTCGTGCAGCGGCGCGGTGAAGGTGACGGGTTGTTGGGTGTGGGGGTGGGTGAAGCGCAGCAGGGTTGCGTGCAGCGCGGGGTGGGCCAGGATCAGGTCGTGGCGTGCGGCGGCGTGGGCCTCGATGCGCTGGCCTTCGGCTTTGTCGCGCGCGAAGGTGAGGTATTGGCGTGCACCGGCTGCGGGTGGCGGGTCGGTGAGTTCGTGGGCCCCGATCGGCTCGCCGCCGTACAGGATGTCGCCCACGATGGGGTGGCCGATATAGGACAGGTGCACGCGGATCTGGTGGGTGCGCCCTGTTTTGAGCTCCAGCTCGACCAGGCTGTAGCCGCGGTACTGTTCGCGCACGCGGTAGAGCGTGACGGCTGCTTTGGCGGTGCTGTCGTGCCGGACGGCCATGGCTTCGCGGATGGTGGGGTGTTTGCCGATCGGCTGCTCGATCACCCCGCCGGGTAGGTCGAAGTTGCCGTGGACGATCGCGAGATAGGCTTTGAGTGTGGTGCGTGCTTCGAACTGGCGTGCGATCGCCCAGTGTGCTTCGTCGCACTTGGCGACCACCAGCACGCCGGTGGTGTTCTTATCCAAACGGTGAACAATGCCGGGACGAAACTCGGCGGCCCCCACCCCGCTGAGTCCTTCGAGGCTGCCTGTAGGTGGGGCGTTGTGGAGTTTAAAGCCGCGGGTGGTTCGGTCGGCGTAGCCTTGGCCGGTTTGGGCTTGCTGCTGCTGGAAGCGGTAGGCCAGTCCGTTGAGCATCGTGCCCGAGAGGTGGCTGCGCGCGGGGTGCACGATCAGGCCAGCCTGCTTGTTGACCACGATGATGGCGTCGTCTTCGTAGAGGATCGTTAGCGAGATCGGCTCGGGCTTGATGGTGCGTATGGCTTGGGGCGGTAGGATCACATCCAAGACGTCGCCTTGGTGGATTGTGGTGCTGGCTTTGGGCGTCTTGTTGTTGACCGTGACACCGCCTAGGTCGATCAGCTTCTGGATCCGGCTTCGGCTGATGCCTTTGAGCCGCTGCTGGAGGTAGACATCCAGGCGTTTGCGTCGATCGTGTCGGATGACGAACCGGCGGTGCTGGGGTGAATCGGTGTCATCGGACTCATCAGGCACGGCGGGGTTTAATCCGTCGGCTGTGGGGGGAGGGGGAGGATCGGATCGCGATGGTGGTTCGTGGCCGGGCGACATCGCGAGCTAGGGCTGGCCTGGTGGATCGGTGGCGGGTTCGGGCTGGGGCGCGTCGGTGTTGGCGGGTTGGGTGGTGGTGGGCGGGGGTTCGGGCCCAAAGACAATCGGGTGGGCCAAACGGTCGAGCATGCCTAGGCGGGCCTGGGCTTGATCGGCGATCGAGGGGTAGGTGGAGCCGGCCTGCTCGATGGCGTGCTGGTAGTGCCCACGTGCGGCGTCCCAGTTGCGTTGGCCCTCGGCGACCGCGGCCAGCCCCAGTGATGCGTTGAGCTTGTACACCAAGTGCACACTGGTCTGATTGGCGACTTGCTGGTACATCGCAGCCGCAGCCTCTAGCGCTTCATCGGGGGGGATTGCTGGGGGTGGGTCGGGGTCGTTTTCGGATGGCTCTGGGGGCGGGGTGGGGTTAGCTGCGGAGGCTAGCAGTAAATCGGCGCCACGGAGGTTGGCCAGGGCCTGGACGGTTGGGTCGTCGTAGGTGTTAGCCACGCCGCGGTAGCTCTCTGGGCTGGTGGCGAAGGCCAGGTCGCCCCAGGCATCTTCGTGTTGCCGAAGCGTTTGAGCCCGGTTCCACCGCCACCACCCGACCACGACCGCCACGACCAGGACGACCGTGAAGACGGTCCGCCAGTGGGCCGACCACCACGGGCCGATGTTGGCCAGGAACTCTGCCAGGTCGTTTTCTTTTAGCTCGTGGCGGTGTTCAGCGTCCATACGCACGGGGCCTGTTGGTTGTGAGGCGGTTCTTCTCACCGATCAGGGATTTCGGGTCTTTGAATCGAGAAACGAAGTGTAGTAGGCCCGCAGGGGGGGGGCAAATGGGGCCAGGTCGGTATCGCGCAGGGTGATCACGTGCCGATCAGCCTTGTTTGGAACGCGTCATCGCGGAGGGGGCGTTTAGCGATAAGTGGTTTGGAGGAAACCTCGGGAGCCGACCGATTAGGCTGCGGGCTTGGCCGCATTCTGCTCGCTGATCCACCGGTCGACGATCTGGACCAGATCCGCCAGCTGTGGCTTGGCCAGCTGGTCGTTGGCACCGACCTGCTTGCCCTTGTGGCGGGTGTCGTCGGTGATCAGCGAGCTAAACAGCAGCACGGGGGTGTGCTGAAGCTTTGGATTGGATTTGATGTTGCGTGTTAACGCCAAGCCGTCCATCTGCGGCATCTCGATGTCGGTAATGATCACGTCGAAGTCCACATCGGGGCTCTGTAGCGCCCGCCAGGCATCGGCGCCGTTGGTAAAACTATGCACCTGCTGGTATCCGCTGCTGGCCAAGACCCGCTCCATAATCCCGCGGATGAAGTTGCTATCTTCGGCGATCAGGACCCGGCAGCTGGCGCGGTCGACGCCGAGGGTATTTTCAACGCTCTCGATATGCAGCTTGTCTTGCATGCTGATCTGATCGAAGATCGATTCGAAGTCAAGCATGAGCACCAGCTGTTCGTTGATCTCGGTGATGCCGGTGATCGCGGTTTGGCTGCCGCCGGTGTCGGGTACGCTGCGCACGTTGGTCCAGCTCATGCGGTAGATCTGGTCGACGGACTCGACCTGGAAGGCCGCGTCGGCGCCGTTGAATTCGGTGACGATGATCCGGCGGTTTTTGGGGTTCTTGTCTGCGGGTTCGATTTTGAGGTAATGGTGGAGGTCGACCAGCGGCATGATCCGGTTGCGGAGGTTGAACATCCCCAAAACCGAAACGGGTTGATCGGGGCTGACGGAGACCTCGACGGGCAGGATCACCTCACGGACCTTCGCCACGTTGACGCCATAGACCCCGTCACCCAAGGTAAAGACCAGCACCTCCAGTTCGTTGGTGCCTGATTCTAAAAGGATATCGGCTTTGCTTCGTTTCAGTGAGGTCGTGGGTTCGCTAGTCATGGGCTAAGCCCCTCCGAAGAGATAAAAACGGTCTCAAGCAACGGTAGCGGCACAGTGGATCCCCGAGTTTGATTGCCTGCAAGGGCGTGCTCAGTCCGTCCATGAGACGGCTTGAATCGTTATCGTCAAAATCGATTGTTGGCTTAACTTCCGTGAGGCAACCAAGTTGGTGGGTTCATCAGGGCATAAGCATAGTCTTGATCAGCGGATGGCCCCGCGGATTTGGTTGACAGGGTCGGGGGGCGTTTTTACCCTTCGGGCATTGGGCCAGGCAGGGTACCAGGGTATTTTGCGGGTTCCGTCTTCATCGGTTGGTGAGCGTAGCTCAGCTGGTTAGAGCACCGCGTTGTGGTCGCGGGGGTCGGGGGTTCGAATCCCCTCGCTCACCCTTTTTTGAACGTTATACGGTTTAGGGAGGAATGATGAGCGGTATCAGCAACGATCCTGGCCAGCAGACACGTGTGCTAAACGAAGCCGATGCGCGTGCGATTATCCGCTTGCTGGGCGACGTGGCGGTCTTGAAAGCCGACCACCGCGCCAAGAAGCGGTTTGTCATGATGGGGATGGCTAAGATCATCAACGCCGACGTATGGATGTGGGGTCAAACCCGGGCGGCGAATGATCGCTACGAAGGTACACCGGCTCCGTACCTGCTGATCGACGACGGCTGGAGCGATGACGAGAAGCGATCACTCTACTTCCAGAACCACGGTCACCCGCAATACGAGGAGCTGTTCAACGCCCCGATGCGGGCATACGCCAAGCAAGCGACATATTTTACGGTGTCCCGTCGGCAGTTTATCTCAGATGACCGGTGGTACCCCTCCGACCTGTACAACCGATTCCGGCGACCCGCTGGGGTGGATGATTTTGTCTACTCCATTCATCTTTTGGGGGACGGCAAGATCAGCAATATGGCGTTCTACCGGACCTGCGACGCCCAGCCGTTTTCGGATCGGGACCGGTTTCTGCTTCACCTGGTTTCGTCCGAGGTGCGCTGGCTGCACGAAGCGGGAAAGGACACGCCCGCGGCCGACTACGTCGCGGGCCTGCCTCAGCGTTTGGCGCAGGTGTTGATCTTTCTTCTGTCGGGCGATTCCAAGAAGCAGATCGCCGCCAAGCTGCATGTGTCGTACCACACGGTCGACGACTACATCAAGCGGATCCATCGCCGGTTTGAAGTCTCGAGCCGGGGTGAGCTGCTGGCTAAATTCTTGTCGGGCAACATCCCGATCGATGATTCGGTTGATCCGGTCACGATCAACTGAATTCAAATCGTTTAACGCCGACCATGTCTTTGCATGGCCACTCTGTGTCTACGCTAGCGTATCGAAAAAAACCCGTGTTTACGGGGCTTGCATCACGGCTCTTATGCCATTAGGTTGGTTAAATTAAGATCTAAACTGATGCGGATTTAATGGTTTCTGGGTTGTGCTGGTGGTTTCGCCTGGCATAAGGCGATCAAGCAAGCGCTTCCCCATGTGTATGAGGATGGAAAGCATGAGTGGTTATACCAGCCCCGATCAGGTCGATGGGGCCCGGTTCGCCCGCGGCAGGGAAATCTTGGGTGTGTTTGTGATCCCGACGCGGCTAACTTATACCCTATGGGTATCTCTCAAGATCGGGCTGTTGTCGCTAGGTCTTGGGGGTATGCAGGCCGCGATGGGGGCGGTGGATTTTCAAATCGTTGGCAGCGGGACGACGGGGGAGTCCGCGGTCACGGTCGGGCCTGGCGGATCGTTTGGCATCGATATCCGCGCCCAGGGCATCACGCCTGCGACGGGCAGCCGGCCCCAGGGCGAGCTGGATTCGTTGACCTATCGGGTCGTATTCCCCAACGAAGGCTTTACGCTATTGGGCAACTCGTTTGGCGGGGATTTCGATGAGGTGTTATTCCCCAGTGGGTTTAATGGGTCGATCCCTTGGGTGACCGGCGGAGGGGTCCCGATCACCAACAGTGCCGATACGGGATCGCCCGGTGCCACGGCGTCGGTGGCCGACCTCTACCGGACAACCGCTTCGCGGAACGCGATCCCCTTGTTAGCCAGCGATGTGGTCGAGAGCCTGTCACTTGTCGCCCCGACAGCGCAGGGGGTGTACACGATCAACCTCAGCGTGCTGGAGGCTGCCGACACCATCGGTGAGCTGCACGAGACCGCCGATGGCGGTTCGTTTCGCGTGGAGGTGATCCCCGAGCCGGCAACGCTTGTCATGTTGTCGTGGCTAGGCGTGGTAGGCCTGAGGCGACGCATCGGCTAGGCCAAGCTGGCTGATTGTGGCCCATGGATGTAAAGGCAACACCAAACACCATCATTCCATCTACGTTCTGTATCGACCATTGGGGCAAGGAAGATATTTGAGTTGGTGTGGTGATTGGCTAGGCCACCCTGTTGGGTGGCTGGCGATGGGTGTCATGCGCTTGTTTATAGGCACACCTGCCATCAACGTGTCATGAAGAGATCAAAAAGGAGACGTGTCATGATCGCTGTTCTAAAAGATATTGTTGTGGGTAAATCAGGCCGGATGAATTCTGGATTGAGTCGCTGGCTTTGGGTATTCTTCTTGGCTGGTTCGATGGCGGGGCTGCCTCGGGTGTATGCGATTTCGGAGGGTGCACGTAAAGTTAGAACAGACTGTTCTAAAGACAAGGTTGAAAAAGGAGAGGTTTGTAGTGTCGGCGATTCCGATGCGACACTTGACAGCCAATACGTCCATTCTTTTCAAATCGGTGATCAGAAAAAAGAAATCGTCGTTTACTATACGCTCAACAGCGACCCTATGACAGGGCACAACCTCAATGACGAAGATGATGCGGTAGCTGTGGCTGATTTGATCGAGATAGCGTGGAGAAAATTTGTCAAATACGAACTGCCTAGCCCCACCAGGTGTACCACCGAAGATGGCACCAAACAGTTCGAGGTGCGTATTTACAACCTTAAAGGAACCCTAGGTGGGAGGGGCTGGCCGGGGGTGTCCCTTTTGGATAGTGGTATCGTCAGGAATCGAACCAATAACCTTGGTAATTTTACTTGGCTGATTATCCATGAGTTATGGCATGCGGTGTACGGTGGTTCTGGCCAATGGATCCTAGAAGGGCTTGCGACCGCGATCCCCGACCATATTTCACCAGATGCGGACGAGCATCGGAGGCGGTTTTGGGATAACGCAAAAGGTTTTTTAAGCAAGCCTAGCCGGGGTTTGACGAAATCAAGTTACAATGCGGGGCTGTGGTGGAAGTATTTCATGGAGCGGTTCGGCAAGGTCGAAGACGAGCCGGATCGTGGCATCGATGCGATCAAGACATTCATCGACAATGATGTCCCCAAGGCGCCGCTTGAGACGCTGCGGAAGGTCATCCCGGTCTTGAGTGACAATCAGGCGACGTTTGAGTCGGCGTTTCGGGACTTCACGGTTGCCAACTATGTGAAAGACCTGCCGGGTTCAAGCGTGCCTGAGAAATACCGTTACCCGGATGAGAAACAACCCCCCGGCCCGTATGACCATGATGACAATCCCAACACCCCGGCGGTAAAGCTCGACTTGGACTTGCCGATGTCAATGGCGTCCGATGAGGCCTCGGGTATCAAGAACCTTCCTTCCTGGGCGTCGGCGTATTACCGGGTGCGGCCCGACTCGGGTGTTTCGTCGATCCAGTTTGTGTTCCAGCAGAGCTCTTCAAGCCCGGTTATCTATACCACGCTGCTGATCCGAGACGGGGAGATCATCGAAGAAAAGCAAACCAATGAGCCCCATTTCGTACGGAATGTGGTCAACCAATCCTATGACGAGGTCGTGGTGATTGTGACCAGCTTGAGCCAGCTGGTGAGCTTCCGCTACGGGGTGAATGCGACCGATCCTCAACTCGAAATCCTCGATCCCCTGGAAGCCCGCCCTACCGATGTTGGGCCGCGTGGTTCGCCGGGTAAGTTTTTGCTGAAGCTATCGATCACAGACCTCACACACGACAACGTCTTCTTGCCGATCCCCGGCGTGACCGTGGCTCACCTGACGGTGACGGTAGGCGATGAAGAAGCAACGCTGCTGTCACCGGTCTCGATGGTACAAGACCAATATTGGGTGGTGGTGCAGGCCCCGGATCAGTCGGCCAACGGTGAGTACGACCTGACGGTGTCTTACGCCGGCCGGTCGGCCACAGAGACGAACGCGGTCCGTTACGCCAATCAGGTTGGGGCCCACAACATGCTGGTGATCGATCGTTCGGGGAGTATGGGCAACCAAGGGAAGATGCCCGCAGCCAAGGCCGCGGCGTCGCTCTACTTGGATAGCTCCCAGTTTGGCGATCATTTTGGGGTAGTGAGTTTCAATCATGATGCTGCGGTTCTATCCCATCTGCAACAGATCAGCTCTTCTCAGCGTAATGAGGCGCTCATTGCCATCGATGGCTTGCTGCCGGTGGGGAACACATCGATTGGTGACGGGCTTCTTGCTGGTTTAGATGAACTCATTGCCAAAGGCGATAGCAATCATCCCTGGAATCTGGTCTTGTTGAGCGATGGGCATGAGAACGCCGAAAAATTCATCTCTGATTTTAGGGCTGTATATGGGAATCGTAAAAAAGAGAAAAAAGATGTACCGGCGGTCCATGCTATCGCGTTGGGCAGTGACGCCGACGCCACGGAGTTACAAAAATTGGCTTCCGATACCGGCGGTCTGTTCCTGTACGCCGCGGAGCCCACGGAGGCCGGGGGGTCGAGCATCCCCGAAGCGGTGTTCCCCGGCGCCGACATGCCCAATGACCTAGGCGAGTACTACCGGCTGATCTCGGAGCGGATCCAGCTGCACCAACAGTCCACGTCTATCCGCGGTCAGTGGCAAGGCTTTGAAGAACCCCAGCACGTGATCCGTGTAGAGCCGGGGCTCAAGGAAGTTGTCATTGCCGTGAACGTGAACCACCGCTTGCCGGCGCACCTGGCGTTTAGCCGCCTCCCGAAGCTTTTTTCCCCTAAGGGTGATGAGGCTCCTTTTTTTGCAGCCACGATCCATCACAGCGTGTTCCGCATCCCCGACCCGATACCGGGCGATTGGGTGGTCAAGCTGGATTGTCCGCCAGGGCTAGATGGGGATGGCGGTTGCAATACGGAAGGGACTTACTTGATTGAAATGGGCGTGAACAGCCCCGTGACGATGGATACGTTTTTTGCCACCCCGGTCAATCAAAGGGAGGCCGGCCTGCCGATGCCGATCTTGGTCCACCTGACCAGCGACGACGGCGTGATCACCGACGCCGACGTCAGGGCTTCGGTCGTGATCCCTGCCATCTCAGGCGCCGCAGGTTTCCCGCCGGTATGGACCCAGCTCAAGCTATTTGACGACGGCCAACACGGCGACGGCCTGGCGAACGACGGGATCTACGGCAATTTATTTCACAAGACCCGCCGTGAGGGCAGCTACGCGGTTACCGTAACCGCCACCGGAACCCTGCCTTTTGGCGGATCCCTCAACACCTTTACCCGCCGTGCGCTACAGGCCTTCCGCCTCGAGCCGGGGGCGGATCAGGATGGCGACTTCATGCCCGACGCGTGGGAGCAACACATGGGCCTGGATACCATGATCAACGACAGCAACCTGGACCCAGACTGCGACCAGCTAAGCAACTTCGATGAGTTTACCAACGGGACAAACCCCTTTGACTCGGACTCGGACAACGGCGGGGAGAATGATAAATCAGAGGTCGACTCCGATACGGACCCGAACGATGCTTCGGATGACAGCGTCCCAAGCCCACTTGACTTCCGGGTTGCCAACCCGCCGTCTGGCGATTCCGGAGAAGACCTAGACCCGCTGGAGTGGGCGAACGTGAATGTTTTACGCTTCGAACCTCAAGAAGAACACCGAAGCGTAACGATTTTTCGAGCTACGTCACCTGGAGGGATTTATGTACCACATGATGTGCAGGCGGTGATACCTGGAATTCCAAACTACTACAGGGATTACTATGTCAATGTCGGCACCCCCGTCTATTACAAGCTCAGGGCAACCGATCAGCAGGGGCACCACAGCGTCGTGCTTGGCCCGATCCAGGCTACCGCCAAGAGTGACCCATTCCCACCTGGCGGTCGGCTGATGATTGCCGGGGGGGCATTGGTGACCCTTTCCAGAGATGTCTTGCTTGAGCTGCTGGCCGACGATGACGCCACGCATGTCCGTGTCGGCAACAGCCACGCGGAGTTGGATCAGGCTCCGTGGCGTGAGCTGACCAGCACGTTGAATTGGCGGCTGCCCGAGGACTTGCCCGATGACACCCGGGCCTCGGTCTACGCCCAGGTGCGCGACGCCGCGGGCAATATCTCGATTGTGTTTGCCGACGATATCGTGTTCTCACCCCAACCACGCGGTCTGTCGCAGGCGTTGTCATGGGCGGACCACGGCCCGGCTGGTCCGCTGGCGCTGCCGATCGAGTTAAACGGGTCACGCCCGTCGTGCGACCCGAGGCGGCGGGTGGAGACGATCGAGGCGGTCTTCGATGTGCCGGTGAAGCTGGCTGCGGGCAAGACGTTCCAAGACACGATCCAGATCACCAGCGCCGCGGGCAACCCCATCCCGCCATTTACCGCCCAGTGGACCCACACCCCGGGCTCGCCCGCTCGGCTGATGATCACCTTTGATCAGCCGCTGGCCAACGAAGACCGGTACACCTTCGCTTTCGGCCGCGGGTTTACCACCATGGCCAATGGCTTGCTCGCGGGTGACACCGACTTTGAGTTGCGGGTGCTGCAGGGCGACACGAACGCGAACGGCGTGGTGACGGCGACGGATATCTCGTTCGTGCGCGGCCGGATCAACATCCCGGTCCACCCCACGCCGTTTACGCGTCGTTCGGATGTCAACCTCAGCGGGACGCTAACAGCCACCGACATCAGCTTCGTACGCGGCCGGATCGGGTCCAGCGCCCCGTGAAGTGGATGGGTCTGATCCCCGCTACCACACACGGTCGGTAGGAGCTGTACGGTTTTTTATGACGATCCTGCTGACCAAATTGAAGCGGTTGGTTGAGCGTATGAGCCGCCGCGGACGAACCGACGTACCGCAAACCCATTCGGGGCTGATCTGTTGTATACCAGTCCCGATCAGGTTTACGGGGTCCAGTCCGTCCGCGGAAGGTCAATTTTCGGTGTTCTTGTGTCTCCGACGTGGCAAAATCATACGCGATGGGTATATTCTTATTGTGTTTTGAGTAGGAGAAACCATCCCATGAAAACAAACCACCGCCGTGCGTTACGACCCACACCCGGATTGATAACAACGCTGCTGCCCCTGCTTGCAATCGCCCCAACAACCCAGGGCGCCACCACCACGATCGCGATCTCCGGGCAGCAAGCACCCGGCACACCCAGCGGCGCGGTGTTTGGCCAATTCACATCCAACCACGCACTCAACGACGCGGGCCAGGTCACGTTTGAAGGGAGCCTGCGGCAAAACAGTTCAGCCGGTGTGGATTTGACCAACGACCGCGGCCTTTGGCGCGATAACACACTGGTGGCACGCGAGGGTTCGCAAGCACCGGGCACACCGACCGGGTCGGTATTCGACGATCATCCTCACAGCTTCGTCCTCAACGATGAAGGGCAAACCTTATACGACGCCGACTTGAGAATCGGTTCGGGTGGCGTGGACTCAACCAATAACAACGGCTACTGGCTTGACCAGGCGCTGATCGCACGCAAGGGCTCTCAAGCGGGCGATCTCCCCAGTGGGGTGGTGTTTGATTTCTTGGGTTCTTTGCCCGTGCTCAACAACATGGGCCAGGCGGCCTATTCCGCCAGCTTACGGACCGGTTCCGGTGGTGTGGACCTGACCAACAATGACGGGATCTGGCGCGACAACACGCTGATCGCACGCGAGGACTCGCAGGCCCCCGCGTTACCCTCAGGTGCAGTGTTCAGTTTTTTCGGGCCCCCCGTGCTCAACAACGCGGGCCAAGTTGCGTTTACGGCCGATTTAAAGGCTTTCCAAGGCGGGGTGGACTCAACCAACGATTCCGGTATCTGGCGTGATAATCTATTGATCGCCCGCGAGGGCGATCAAGCGGGCGGGGCACCCACCGGCGCGGTGTTCGACCGCTTTGATCGTGCCGTCGCCATCAACGACTCGGGCCAGATCGCGTATGGAGCCAATTTGGACATCAACCAAGGTGGGGTCGACCCAACCAATGATGCGGGCATCTGGCGTGACAAAACCTTAATTGTCAGAGAGGGTGAACAGGCCGGTGGGACGCCCACCGGGGCAGTATTCGAATTTTTCAGAGACCTCGTGCTCAACAACGCGGGCCAAATCGCGTATCAAGCCCAGTTACAGATGGGCCTGGGGGGGGTGGCCCAAACAAACAACGTGGGGATCTGGCGCGACAACACGCTGATCGCACGCGAGGGTGAGCAGGCACCGGGCACACCCCCCGGGGCGGTGTTTAGCAATCTCGGTAAACCCATGCTCAATGATCAGGGCCAGGTCGCGTATTCGGGCAATCTGCGCACCGGTTCGGGGGGCGTGGATGAGACCAACAACACCGGTATCTGGATCACCGGGCCCAATGGCCATTCACTGCTGGTGGCACGCAAGGGCGATACCCTTGACGGCAGAACGATCAATTTAGTGACTTTTTCAGACAGCGACGGATCGGGCGGGTCCGACGGTCGAAGCCGCAGCCTCAACAACGCCAGCCAGCTCGTGTATCGAGCGGTTTTCAATAACGGCGATCGGGGCATCTTCCTATTCACCCTAACCGACCTGCACTGGATCAACCCGGCCAGCGGGAACTGGGGCGACACCGGAGCGGATTCGAATTGGACCATCGGCCAGCAGCCCGGCGAGCGGTATGATGTGTTTGTCGACCCGAAGGTGAGCCTAACGGTAACCGGCCCGACTGAAGATGTGACACTCAAGAGCCTACGGATCGGCGGCAACAACGGCATCGCCACGCTGTCGCTCAGCGGCGGGGACATTACCTCAACCAGCGGGGTGCTCGTCACACCCACCGGCATCCTCACCGGTGACGGGGTGATTAACGGCAACGTGGAGAACCATGGCCAGATTGTGGCGAACAACGTCACCTTTACGGACATACCGAACAACTTCGGCATCATCAGCGGGTCGGGTCGCATCAATATTCAATTCATGAACAACCAACCCGCCGGCGAGATCCGTGTGGGCAGCGGTGATCACTTAACCTTCACAAAACCCGATTCGATCTTTGTTGGCGTATCCAATGCCGGGCGTATCGAGGTCATCGGTCAGGATCACTTGGCCACCGTGGAATTTGATCAACCGGTCGATAATTTAGCGAACACGGGGATGATTTTTGCCCGCGGAGACGCCGCTTTGCGCTTCAACGCCGGCCTAACCAACCACGGGTCGGTAGCGCTGGCCTTCACCAACGCCACCCTCTTGGGCGATATCACCAATACCGCCACCGGGCGCATCGCCATCAGCGACGGCAGCCGCGTTGTGTTTAACGATGATGTAACCAACAACGGTGTGATCGACGCCGACACCGGCGCATCGGTGGTCTTCTTCGGCGACTACAGCGGCGACGGCGTGACCGGGGCTGCCCATGTGAAGATGTTTGGCGACCTCAAGCCCGGCGCCAGCCCCGCGGCGATCAGCTTCGGGGGCAGCCTCACGCTCGCGCCCACCGCGCTGCTCGAAGCCGAACTAGCCGGCACCAACCCCGGCAGCGGCGCCAACGACCACGACCAGATCAACGTCACCAGCAACGTAACACTCGACGGCACGCTCGACATCACGCTGCTGGACGGCTTCACACCCGACTACAGCGACACGTTCGACATCCTCACCTACGCCACACGCAGCGGCGTGTTCCAGCAGGTCACCGGGCACTTCCTCTCGCCCGAGTTGGCGCTGGGCCAGTTCTACGACGACGCCAACGGCGTGCTGCAGCTCCTGGCCACCGCGCCCGGCGACGCCAACGGCGACCTGATCGTCGACATCTCCGACTTCGGCGTGCTGGCGGGCAACTTCAACCAGCCCGGCACGTGGGAGACCGGCGACTTCGACGGCAACGGCATCACCAACATCAACGACTTCGGCCTGCTGGCCGCGAACTTCAACGGCGACTTTAACACCCTCACCGCCGCCGCCACAGAGCTGGGCATCACCATCCCCGAGCCGGGGGCAGCTGCGCTATGGGGGGTCGTTATTGTTGGATGGCTGGGGCAGCAGCGGCCTGGCGGATCCTCGGGTCTTTGCAGGATCGCTTGAAACACCAGGGCATTTGGGGGTCCCTGCTTCGATTCAAACCCAGCGTGTCAAGCCATCGTTATCTGCTATAATCAGTACCAGTTATGGAAGGTTTGTTCGCGCCGGGTGCGTGGCTTGGCGTGGTGACGGGAGGATGGTGAGGACACATCGGACATCTTTAGAAACCAATAAAAACAAGAGGAGAACGGCAATGAGTCGGAATACAAAAATAGCGATGGTATTGGGGTTGGGTCTGATCTCGGCAGCGGTCTGGGGCGGTGTAGCCGCTGCGGGTGACCGCGATCGTGGCCACGATCATGCACGCCACCGCCCAGCCCCCATCGTCAGCCACGACCAGCTGCGCCAGGCATTGCGGGATGTGGTGGCCCAAGGCAACGGCGGGTTTGACCTCAACATGTGGGCCAGCGTTGTTGACCGCGACGGCGTGGTGCAGGCCGTCGCGTTTACCGGTGAGGACCGCGGCGATCAGTGGCCCGGCAGCCGGGTGATCTCGACCAAAAAAGCCAACACCGCCAACGCCTTTAGCCTCCCGGGCCTGGCGCTATCGACCGCGAACCTCTACGCCGCGGTGCAGCCCGGTGGTAGCCTGTTTGGGCTGCAGTTTAGCAACCCGGTCAACCCCGCGGTGGCGTACAAGGGCCCGTCTCGCCGGTACGGCACGAAGCGCGACCCCATGGTGGGTAAGAAGATCGGCGGGGTGAACGTCTTTGGCGGCGGGCTGGCGCTGTACGACCCGGAAGGAAACCTGGTGGGGGCGATCGGGGTCAGCGGCGATAGCTCGTGCGCCGACCACAACATCGCCTGGAAGGTCCGGCACGCGTTGAATCTGGACAACGTGCCCGCCGGGGTTAGCCCCACCGGAGACGACAACATCGTCTACGACATCACCGACGGCCAAAGCGCCAGCGGCTGGGGTCACCCCGGGTGCGGCAACGCCGAGCAACCCATCGGCGAGGACCTGCCCAACACCCACCCCATCGGCCCGATGCCGTAGATCAGAAGCAGAGAGCCGCTGACTGCATGACGATCGAAATGAACCGGCCATTTTGCCAGGGGGAGGTCAATGCATCGCAGCCACACGAAGAAGACATTCGGAAATCTCCCCGACGAGTGGATCCCCTACGAACACGACGCGCGGGCGGTGATCCGGCTGCTGGGGAAGCTAGCGGTTATCAAAGGAGATCACCAAGCCAAGAAACGGTTTTTGTTTGTTAGACGGCTTGGCCGAGATCGTTGAGGCCGATGCCTGGAGTTGGACGATACTTCAAGCCAGAGATGAACGCTACAGCCGTACACCGATGCCGTACAATGTTGTCCACGGCAACCGCGACATCTACGCGGTCTGGCTGACGACCTAGACGACCTATATGCAACGCTACATGGCGTCGGATTTTGAGGCCGTCTTTAATCAATCAGCAGCTCAGGCCGCTGGCCGGGCGGGGACATCACTTCACCAGGAGCCGGCGCCAGCTGCTGTCCGATGGCCAATGGTACGGATCGCAAGTTTACCAGCGGTACTACACCGCCATAGGGATCGATGATTTCATCTACTCGATCTGCCCCCTGAGACATGGGGCGGCCAGTGCCATCAACTTTTGCCGCGTCTCGGGTTCACCCAGGTTTTTAGATGGAAACGCTCATTGAAAACTCAGCCGTCCGATCACTGAACCTGCTCTTGCACCGGCGGCATCGAAGCACCCGGTATCGGCCGCTGCGATCCGTTACCGTGAGGTTTTCTCCACCGCCCTTGCCGTAGGCGTCACATCGTGAAGTCTGACAACAGAACCGTGATAGGTCGTCCATGGCCGGGCCTCCAATTCAGCAAAATCAATCTGTGGCCGACGTTAAACACCATCAACAACATCGGCTAACCACCCCTCAACGCGACAGCCTGAGCGGCGCACAAGGCAATGCCTCTGATCCGGTATTTTTTGTCTCAGGCGTATACATCTGGCAGGTTGGGCGTATAACATAGGGGCGGTGGGTATGGCGCAGACTGCTACAACTCGACCCGTCGTGGTAAGCCCCGATTCGGTTCCATTCTCAGCCCAGGGCTCTCCGCCTTGGCCCCGAGCACGCGGACGCGTGCTGATCGTGCTGCCTGCCTACAACGAGCAAGAGAATCTAGGTGCATTGCTTCAGCAGATCGACCAAGCCATGCACGACGACGGCTTGGCGTACCACGTGATCGTGGTCGACGACGGCAGCAGCGACCAGACCGCCCAGGTTGCCCAAAAATACGCCGCCCACATGCCCATTCAGATCGAATCCCACGCCAAGAACCAAGGCTTGGGCGCTACGATCCGAGACGGCCTGCGCGTGGCCACCACGTTGTGTGGCGACCGCGACATCGTCGTCGCCATGGACGCCGACAACACCCACACGCCCGGGCTGATCCGAAGCATGACCCGCCTCATCCAAGAAGGCAACGACGTGGTCATCGCCTCACGCTACCAGCGGGGCTCGTATATCCGGGGCGTGCCAGCCCACCGCAATCTGCTTAGCTTCGGCGCACGGTGCTTGTTCCAGCTGACGTTCCCGATCAAAGGCGTGCGCGACTACACCAGCGGGTATCGGGCCTACCGCGGGCAGGTGCTACGCAAAGCATTCGATCAATACGGCGACCAGTTCATCAACCAAGAAGGCTTCCAGTGCATGGTCGATATCCTATTAAAGCTGCGCACCATGGATGTCATCTTCCGTGAAGTCCCGCTGATCCTGCGGTACGATCTCAAAGGCGGCGTGAGCAAAATGAACGTCGGGCGAACCATCTCCCGAACCCTGCTACTCATGCTCAGACGCCGCCTGGGCCGGTAAACACAGCCAGCGTCCACAACGAGCCGCGACCGTCAGGGAGCGGGTGCGATCAACCAATAGCCATAAATGAATCCCGGCCAACCACCCATCCACCACAGGGCAAGCGCTATGGCAGATCGGATCGATGCGGTGACGATTCGATCACACCGCCCCCTACACCCACCGATCGCCACAGGATCCCACCCCGGCTAACCCGCGCTACGATCACACGTTCCAGACCCAGGTGTTGGCTCAACGCTTGCGCATCGATCTGCACGCCATAATGCCCCGCCACGGCTCCCAAGATGGCCTGCACTTCCTTGAACCGCCCCTCGTAGTTGATCATCCCGATGATCACCCATGTGGCCGATGCACGCCACCCATCGAGCAGCCGCGGTGCATCACGCAGCTGATTGCCGTGGTACAGGCCATCTTGTGCCGCCTGGTCGGCCGGCAGCTTGTGGTATTTGCCAAACACATCCAGCACACGCGGGTGGTACACGACCGCATCGCCTGTCTTGGCTCGTTCTCGAACATACACCACCTCAGGCGAAACCAGGTACCGATCGGGCTGGTGGTACCACTGGCTTAGGGACATGCTCTGCCACGCCTGAACGCCACAGTAACCCACCACCAACGCCAACGCCCCCACCCGACAAGGCTTTGAACGCAGCCCAATCGCGAACATCCCCAACCCGACCCATAGCGTTGGCTGGAGCGCGACCAGGTACCGCGGGTAGATCCACCGCACCTGCTGGCGGAACGGGAACAGGATCAGCACACTCATCACACCAACCGCGACCAGCACCGCGGTCGCGGTTTTGCAACGCCGGGACAACGCCCAAAGACCCACCGCCGCCAGCGGGCACACCACCAACCCCACCGGGGTTAGGTGGATCGTATCGCTCAACGCCACCACGATCGCCCGTGACACCGCCAACCAAGAGGGTGGATCGCCACCGAGCTCTTTGGGCGTTAACGCCCGCCCGACGATGTCCACGATCCCATACCCCGCCACCACCACCGCAACCCCATAGGCAACCATGAACCCCATGATGAGTTTCTTGGGTTCGGGGTAACGCTGCCCGATGAACCACCCGCCCACAATCAACCCAACCCCAGCCAGGCCGATCCCAGCCCAGACCGTCACGGCAAAGTGGTTGGCGTTTAACGCAAGCCCCAGCACCACGCCCAGGCCCGCCCACTGCCACCCGCTGCGGCTAGGGTCGCGCACCAGCACAATCGCCCAGGCCATCGACACGAGCGTGAACAGCGCCAGCATCGAAAACATCCGTGCCTGCTGGCTCTGGTCCACCATGCTGGGGTCAAACGCGACCAACGCGGCGACCAGCAGCCCCAGCCCCGGCCCGTGCACCACCCGCCCCAACCCATACCCCGCCGGGATACACAACATCCCCGCCACCAACGCCGGCAGCCGCAGCGCCCAAGCCGACTGGGTGCCAAACAGATCCATCGACGCCTTGGCCGCCACAAAGCTCAGCGGCGCGTGCACATCCAGCAGGTCCCACCGCAGCATGTCCAGGTATTGACCCTCAGCCGCGACATACCACGTCCACGCCTCATCGAACCACAGCGGACAGCTGGCGATCGGCCACACGCGGATCAGCCCACCCACCACGACAACCGCCAACAGCCCAGCGAGGCACCACTTTTCTTTGTGTGGGATTTGAAACATGCGTGTCAAGACAATGGATTTAAGACAGACGGATCATAGCCCTGCCAGGGCCAACGGTCATGGGTGGTGGGGCGACACCACAAGATCCGCCGTGCGTCGTGTGTGCCAGCACCGCTGGGATAAGGACACCGAAGATCTCCATCCCGCCGACGTACCGGACCCCGTCGACCTGATCCGGATCGGTACCGATGGCTTTACTGCTTAAACCCATCGATATGCAGCGAGGACATCTGGTCGCCCAGCTGTTGTTTCTTTGCCTTTAGCTGCTCAAGCACCAAAGGCGGCAGCAGGCGGTGTAGGCTGTCGACGTCGCCGCCTGCGGCGATCTGGCGGATCAGGCTGGAGCTGGTGAACGCGTAGGTCTCGCCGGTCATGATAAACACCGTCTCGATCTCCGCCACCGCGCGGTTGGTCAACGCCAGCTGAAACTCAAAATTTAAGTCGGTCACGTTCCGAAGCCCACGCAGGATGGCCGTGGCGCCGATACGGCGGGCGTAATCCACGGTCAACCCGCGGTAAGACTCCACCACGACATTGTCCAGGCCGTCTTGGGTCAGCAGCTGGCGTGTCATCGCCAGCCGCTGGGCCATGGTGAACAGCTCTTGCTTGGCGGGGTTGTACCCGATGGCCACGATCAGCCGGTCGAAGAGGATCTGACCCCGGCGGATCACATCCAAGTGGCCGTTGGTGATCGGGTCAAAGGTGCCCGGGAACAGGCCTATCTTGTTTGATCGTGCCATGAGAAACACGAGTATACCCATCGGGTATGCGTTTGCCGCGTCGGGATCACCAAAACGCCCAAGATTGCCCTGCCGCGGGCGAACCGGACCCCGTCAACCCGATCGGGACGGGTCTGTCCCAGTCGTCGAGGTCATGGCAGCCACCCGTGGCGATCCCATGTTGCCCAATCGATACAGACGGCAACCCAGTCCGCACACCCGGGCCTACAGGCAGGGTGGGGCCAAAAATTTTTCCCTGATTCCCTGGCCATCTATGGTGTTAAATTGGATAGTTTTCGTGTGGCAGATTTGAGGGCTGCCTGAGTCGGAAACCCCAAACCAAAGTGAGGTCAACCCATGATCAGAAAGCGGTGGATTGGCGTGCCTGTGGGCCTGGTGATCGCGTGGGCCGCGTCGTTGGCCCCGGCCCAAGACGCCAGCACACAGCCGTATAGATCGTCACCTAAACCAAGTCCACATAAATTATTACATGAGTATCGGGTAACCGAAGCCCAGCTCGATCAGATGTCGCAGATCCCCGTGACACAACGCACTTCGTGGGCGGGGGCTACGCGGGTGGATCCGGTTGGCCACGTGATGGCCGCAGCGCGGTATAATCAACCGGTAGCGTTTTGGCAGGGGGCGGGCAGTCAGGTTTGGTCGGTCTGTGTGAAAGAAAATTTTTCCGCCAAAGACAAGACAATTCGACTTAACACCCCTATCGTTGAAATAGGCCATTTCGCTGGCAGCGTGAAGGATCATGTCGCGGCGGAGGATGAGAGTCAGGCAGAAGAAAAAAGTTAATGCGAGCCCTGGCCGGTTTCATGATTGGTGGCTTTTTAACCGGTATCGCACCCGTGTCGTCTTGAACACGTCATAACCCTGTTCGAGAGAGGATGAGATCAAGAAAAACGGGTTAGGCTCAACAGGGTAGGCCTAACCCTTGGATACACAAACTTGCCCTGGATCGGGCCTCGCACCGGTTGCCTCCCCGGTCGGGGCCCTTTTTTTGTTCATTTACAGCCATTCAAGTCAATAATCTCCACTCCGCTGCAATCACAGACTTTTGTATTACGGCTTGTTTGCCGGTGGGGCGGGCATCTTGCCCGCCAACAAGCAAGCCGTAATACCAGAGCAGGTGGAGATGATTGACTTGAATGGCTCTAGCCAGAGGAATTGTTTTGTCGGATCGGCGTAGTGATATCCTCACACGCTGGTCCTGTGGCTGGCGAAGCATGCCATAGCCGAACACCCTCGGTCCTGGGGGGAAGCCTCATATGCCGAGTCCTTTCAAAACAAGGTCTTCATTTTTCATCCGACTCCAACATCCTGACGCGACAGTTTTCCGACGGAGCCTAATCCTGATCACTGACAATATAGGTCAGTTTAGACTTCCTGCCGCTGTTGAGTACCTGCAATGAGACTTCGGTACCATCCTTTTCCATCTTGATCGATAGCATCTGGCCATTGCCGCTGTGTTGCAAGCTCCAGCCCGATTCGCCAGCCACCTGTTCATAAAACGCCGCGACGGCATCCAAGCCATCAGAGGTTTCAAAAACCCAAAAACGATCCTCGTTTACCTGAGGGAACCACCCGGAGGACGAAACCGCATCAGGATAAACTGGGATCACCCGCTCTAAATCCGATGGAGCCTTGGCCTCACGAAGCCAAGCGTACCCAGCAAATGCCGCAAGCAACGGCATCATGACGGCGCCCGCCCACAACCGACCTCGGCCAAACCCTAGCGTGCCCGGCGACCGCAGCGCCCATACGAACAACGCCGTCAAACCAAGACACACGAAAAACAGAATCGCTGTCATATCAATCGTTGGCCATTGTATACCCATCGGGTATGCGTTTGCCGCGTCGGCATCACCAAAACGCCCAAGATTGCCCTGTCGCGGGCGAACCGGACCCCGTCAAGCCCGTCCGCGGCAGGGCAATCCCCGGTGATTGTGTCCCCCACGCGGTGTTTTCATACCCGATGCGGATCAGCGCGATCATCTTTTATTTGCCCTTTGCGTATAAAATCACACGCGATGGGTAACTCCGCCACAGCCAACCTTATACGCTTAGGCACGCCAATTGAAACGCTAAGCGGGCTCCCTGCTAAATACCTGCCCGGGTTGGCCAGGCTGGGCATCCAGACCGTGGGCGACCTGATCCGCCACCTGCCCACGCGGTACGAGCGCATCTGGGGGTTGCGGCCCATTGACGAGCTGCCGATGGATCAGATCGGCACAACCCGGGGCACCATCACCGCCACCCGTGTGATCCCAGGCAGGCGGCGTGGCACCAAGCCGGCCCAGCCCCGATTCGAGGCCACGCTCCAAGACCACACCACCAAGATCACCCTCATCTGGTTCAACGCGGTCTACCTGCACCGCAAGCTGCACCCTGGGATGGCGATCCGCGTCCAGGGCAAGGCGGCCGCGTACAAGGGCAAGGCCCAGATGGTCAACCCCCAGTGGCAGCTAATCGAACACGACACCCCCCAGCCCAACGCCCCGCCACCCGGCGGTCACGCATCACCCAACCACGCACTAAGTCACACCACGCCGTCACGCCTGCGCCCGATCTACCCCGCGACCGAAGGCCTGCCCAGCGACGCGATCCAGCAGCTGGTCGACCGGGTCTTGCCCCAGGTGCTGCCGCAGATAACCGACCCGCTGCCATCACAGATCGCCCAGCGCCACGGCCTGCCGCCTTTGGATCAAGCGTTCCAGATGGCCCACCAGCCCACCAGCGAAGCAGACCACCGCGCCGCCCGCCGCCGGTTGGCCTACAACGAGCTGCTGCTGCTACAGCTGGGCATCGCGGTGAAGCGCAGCTACAACCACACCCGGCTGGTCGCCCCGGCGCTGCGGTGGTCTGACGCGATCGATCGCCATATCCAGGAACGGTTCCCATTTGAGCTCACCGCTGCCCAGCGGCGTGTGGTGCACGAGATCACCCACGACCTGCAGCGGTCGATCCCCATGAACCGGCTGGTGCAGGGCGATGTGGGGGCGGGCAAGACCGTTGTGGCGCTCTACGCGTTGCTGCTGGCGGTGGCCAACCGCAAGCAGGGGGCGCTGATGGCGCCTACAGAACTGCTGGCTGAGCAGCACCACCGATCGATCTTGGCCATGCTCAAAGGCTCGAATGTGAAAATCATGCTGCTCACCGCCAGCCAGACCACCGCCAAGTCCCATCAGCGAGCCCAGCAGCTGGATCAGATCCACCGCGGCCAGGTCGACCTGGTCATCGGCACCCAAGCGCTGCTGACCCAGGCGGTCACGTTTCATGACTTAGCGGTTGTCGTGGTCGACGAGCAGCACCGGTTTGGCGTGCTGCAGCGAGCCGCGTTCCGACAAGCCGCCACACGCGCAGGCCCGCCATCCAACAACCCCTGCGTCAAGCCCGCGGCCACGCCTGGCCCAGCCATCCTGCCAACCAAGCAGCGGTCACCCCATTATTTGGTCATGACCGCCACGCCCATCCCCAGGACGCTAAGCCTCACGGTGTTTGGCGACCTGGATGTCTCGACGATCGACGCCTTGCCGCCTGGTCGCACACCGATCACCACGCGCGTGGTCACACCCGACCGCGCTGATCAGGTGTATCAGCACGCGGCCAAACGGGTAGCCCGCGGCGAGCAGGTGTACGTGGTCGTGCCGCTGATCGACGCGATCAATACTTCTGATGACGCCTGCCCAAACGCCAACCCCGATACGGCGGTGCGCCACCACACCGCCACGCAGCTCAAGAACGTACGCGCCCAGGTGCGGTTGCTGTCGAAGAAGTATTTCCCTAACCACAAAGTGGCGGCGGTGCACGGTCGGCTCAAGCGACAAACACGCGAGTCGATCATGGACCGGTTCCGCAAGGGTCAGCTGCATGTGCTGGTGGCGACCACGGTGATCGAGGTGGGCGTGGATGTGCCCAACGCGACCATGATGGTGGTCGAGCACGCAGACCGGTTTGGCCTGGCCCAGCTCCACCAGCTGCGGGGGCGCGTGGGCCGGGGCGGCGACGGCAGGCCCAGCCTTTGTGTCTTTATCGCCAAACCCACCACACCAGACGCGGCCAAGCGGTTAGACGCCATCGCCTCAACCCGTGACGGGTTCAAGATCGCCCAGCACGATTTGGAGATCCGCGGGATGGGTGATTTCTTTGGCACACGCCAGCACGGGTTGGCGCCCCTGCGGGTGGCTAGCATCCCCCACGACATGCCGCTGCTGCAATCGGCGCGGCGAGACGCTCAGAAAATCATCGACGCCGACCCCACCCTGCTCAACCCCGCCCACCAGCGCCTACGCCAGGTGCTGGTCCAGCAATACGGCCAGGCGCTGGGGCTGATCGATGTCGGTTAGGAATATCACAGCCCTGATCAGGTTGACGGGGTCCGATTCGCCCGCGGCAGGGCAATCTTCAGCGTTTTGGGATCGACTCAATATAAACCGGATGGGTATGACAGGGCCGTGGCTGTTTTTTTTAGGCCCCGTCGGACAACCCGATTTGTTCGCCTTACGCTACAGGGGTATCCTGTGGCTGATCGGGCCCCAGGGCTGCATCAAACACGGGGTTTGAACATGCGATGGCAAGGGCCAAAACAAGCCGTACACCCGACCGCCCGCTACCGAGGTTTTTTGACTCAAACCCGAGCGCGCCATGGCGTTGGGGTCTGTGTCTTGGCAGCGATCACGCTGCCCGCCTGCGCCCAACCCCAAGCCACCCAGCTAGAGATGCCCAAGGCAAGCGCCGCTGCGTCTCAACCCGCAGCACCCCCCAAGCTGCTGTGGCCTCACCTCACCGTGGACCAACACCGCCGATTCGTCGATCTCGACGCCACCGTCAACCTGCGGGAGGGCGGCTGGCTGGAGCTGTTGGCCTGCACCCCCCAGACCCGCACCCATGAATCGATCTTGGTCGTCCACGCCAAGCCCAGCCACATCCACCTGGCTTTGATCACACTGGGGCTAGAACCGGGAGAGCCGCTCAAGTGGCAGCAGGTCGGGGACGATTACATCGCCCACCCCGCCCACGGCCCACGCATCGCGGTTTCGATCGTGACTCAGCAAGACGGGCATGAGACCGAGACCCCCGCCAACCAATGGGTGATCAACCGCAACACGGGGCAGACGCTGCCCGAAAGCATCTGGCTGTTTACCGGTTCTATGTTTGACCACACCCACCAGCCGCCGCGCTACCGCGCCGATTCGGAGGGCTCTGTCCTGTCACTGGTCAATTTCAGCGATGAGGTGCTCGCCCGCCCCACAGACCAGACCAATCAGACCGACCAAGGCATGCTCGAGCCCCACACCGATCGGATCCCCCCGGTGGGCACGCGGGTCAAGATAAGGCTGCGGCCCGCTGCGCCACCCCCCGACGCCAACCCGCGACAACATCATCCGTAACCCATATCGCATCTTTACAACCGCACCAACGCCAGCCGGCGGGCATAGGTCGCCGCGATCGCGATCGCATCGGCCACATCCGGCGGGCGGGGGGCCTGAGCGAGCCGGAACTGGGTTTGGATCGCGCGTTGGATCTGCTGCTTCGAGGCGTGGCCATACCCGGTCACCGCTCGCTTGACCGCGGTCGAGGGCAGGTGCTCGATCGGCAGGCCCTGCTGCTGAGCCACCAGCAGGATCACCCCACGCGCATGGGCCATCAGGATCGCGGTGCGTGGGTGCTTGTAGTGGGCATAGAGCTTCTCCACCGCGAGGCAATCGGGCTTGAGCTGGGCCGTGATTGCAGCCAGGTCCTCATGCAATTGATTTAGCCGGGCCTCGATCGGTTGCTTAGCGTCTAGCCGGATCACGCCCGCTTCAACCAGCTGCGGCTCTAAGCCCAACGCGGGCAGCTCCACCACGCCATAGCCGGTTAGCCGCAACCCAGGATCAATACCAAGCACGCGCCGCATCGCGATAGGCCCATCTCAAGATTTTGACGCTACAACGCAGCCAACCATACTCGTTAGAGGGTGAATCGACCAATCTGTATCTGTCCCGATCGGGTCGATGCCGGCCCCCGTTCGCCCGCGGCAGGGAAAATCTTTGGCGTTTTTGTGATTCCCACGCGGCAGACTCATACCCGATGGGTATCAACCAATCATTGCGTGTGTGTCGATGCAAAAAATTGCCTGCGTTGGCGGCGGTGAGCGAGCAGGGGTGTGGCGATCAGCAGGGCAGCGGCTACGCCTGGTTCGGGCACGATGGCGATTGAGCCGGTGGTCAGCAGCGACGACGTATCGAACGCTAAGCCGCTGGCGAGTGTGGGTAAGTTGATCGTGTTGAATGAGCCGGTGATCGAGGTGAAGCCCAGCAGGTCGAATGTATCGCCCAGGCTTGGTGTAAACCCGTTAAGCAGGCGTATGTCGAGCGTGCCGTCGGCGATGAGCTTGCCCGCGACCTCGAGATGGTCGTATTCAACCCCGACCGTTACGCCTCCCAGTTCCATCACCAGCTCTGCGCTGGATCCCAGCTCCGCGTCACCGGCGATGGTGACTTCGCCCGGGCTGTTGCCGGGGCTGAACGTGCCGTTGAACTGCACGGTGCCGGCACCGGGGAACACCCCGCCGCCTGACGCGACCCCAAAGAACACCACCCGGCTGCCGGTATCAACGGTGATGCTCCCGTCATTGACCACGTCGTCGAAGAACGTGGTGGTGCTCCCGCCAAACACACGCACCGCTCCGCTTGCGGTGTTGTCGACATCCCCAAAGACGTCGGCAAAACCACCCGAGAAGTCCATCTGCCCTTGGTTCGCTAACCTGCCGGTGATCAGCACGCCGCGCCCGTTGATCCGGCCGTGGTTGGTCAGGTTTTGCGTGAACTCAACGGTTCCCCCGAGCATGTTGATCTGTGCGCCTTGGTTGTTCTTGTTCAGCGCGCCGGTGAAACGGATCTGTTTGCCGTTTTCGGCTCGCACCTCGCCGCTGGCGTTGTTGGTCAAGGGGTTTCCGATCTGGCCATTGCCCAGGATCACGCCCGTGTTGATCAGTGTTCCGCCGGCGATCGATAGACTATTGGCGCCCAAGTCGATCAACCCTTGGTTGTCGAGCCCGCCCAGCGCGTTGAACACGCCGTCGCCGGTGAGTTGGCCCTGGGCCTGGATCGTGGTGAGGTTGTTGACGGTGATGGAGCTGTTGCTGGGGATGTCGAGCGTAGCCACGCCGACGTTTTTGGCGCCAATGGTCAGCGACTTGATCGTGGCACCGCCTGACGGCCCGGTGACGCGCAGCCCGTTCTCGGGCGTGATGAGGATGTCGTGCAGCTCGTTGGGCGTGATGCCCATCGCCCAGTTGGGGTTCGAGGCCCAGTTCCCGCTGGCGGTGCTGATCCACTTCGCGTCGACGTGAGCGCGCCAGGCTTTTAGAACGCCGTTGGGGTTAAAGCCGGCTCCTACAATGGTCAGCCCGTCGTCGGAGACGTCGAATGCTGTTTCTAACCGCCAACCCGTCAGGTCGAGCCCGAAGTCTTGGGTGAGCACATCGCGGAGGTTGCGTACCCGGCCGTTGCCGTCACCGTCGTCCCATACCGCCGCCTCGGACCCCAATGCCGTGCGACCAACGCCCACGATGACCGAACCATCGGCGGAAACGGCAGCCGCTGAACTGCTAAAACTCCCGCCGGGAAGATCACCGAGGCCGACCATGGTGCTCGTGGCGGTGTTCCAACGGAACGCCTCGCCGTCGTCTGACCCCACCACGACCGACCCATCCGCAGAGACCCCTCTGGCCCTGCTGTCAATTTCGCCACCTACAATTTGACCACCGAGGCCTACCATATCGCTGTCGGCGGTCCACCGGAACGCTTCGTCGCCCAAAATACCGTAGCTTTGTCCTACCACGACCGATCCGTCGGCAGAGACATCAAACGCCTGGCTATCAAAATCCCCATCGGGCAGATCGCCGAGGCCGATCATCCCGCCTCCTCGGGCGGCGGTCCACCGGAACGCCTCGACGCCATTGGCGGATCTGCCGTCTCCCACCACGACCGAGCCATCGGCGGACACACCAAAGGCGGTGCTGAATTCCGTGCCGCCGGGTAGGTCGCCTAGCCCAATCATCGTATTGGTTGCGGCTGACCACCGGAACGCCTCCCTTCCCCCCGACAAGTCGCTGTAGCCCACCACGAACGACCCATCGGCGGACACGTCATAGGCCACACTGTCAAATGAAGCATCACCCGAAAGGGTCCCTAAGTCTTCCATGGACCCGGTGGCGGTCGTCCATCGGAATGCATGCAAAGTATCGCCTACACCTGTGGTTGCCCGCCCGACCACGGTTGACCCGTCGGCGGAGACGCCAAGCGCCTCACTACTGCCGCCGGAAAACAGGCCGCCCAGGCCTTGGAATTCGTCGGCTGCTTTGGCGGCGTTGGTGCTAAGGCACAAGACGCCGGCCATGACGGCCATGCGTGTGATCGTGCGTATCCGGCTACTCGTGTTGCGCCGTGCTGTCTTCATGATGCACCCCTTTGGTTGTCGTTGTGTTGTCATAAACCCATTTAAGCCATCATTTAGCGGGCACGCCGCTGCTGAAGCCGTCCCATACAACCTCTGCTAATAACAACAAAGGCTCAAACACAACCATTATATTGGCAGCCGCCGCCTGCACGAAGGTTTTTTTCTGAAAATCTTCAATCATCTTGGTCGGCCCGACCCTCTCACGACAGGCAAGGTTGTCTCTTTTGTTCAAGTGATCTGCCTCTGGATGAATTCATGCGTCATCGCCATGGGGTGTGGCAGATCGATGGAAGGCCGGGGTTCGGCCAGGTGGTTCCACGCCTCGCGGCTGGCGGCGAATTTATTGGCCTCCCGGTCAGCCCTTCGGGGCGTTTAGTCGATAGAATCACGGAGTTCTGATTGGCTACCCGGCGGCTCTAGCGCATCTGGGAGGATTGCCAAAAATAATTAAACCGCTATCATTACTGCGTTTAAAGCCTGTCCGCCACTGAGCATGAAAGCATCCGCACCATGAATTCCAAACGCGCATTGATCACCGGGATCACCGGTCAAGACGGCTCTTACCTCGCTGAGCTGCTCCTGGGCAAAGGGTATGAGGTCCACGGGCTGATCCGCCGGTCGTCATCGTTCAACACCAGCCGGATCGACCCGATTTACCAAGACCCACACGCCGCCGGCGCTCGGATGCACCTGCACTACGCCGATCTGACCGACGGCAACAGCATGGCCCGGCTGGTCCGGCTGATCCGACCCACCGAGGTCTACAACCTCGGCGCCCAGAGCCATGTGCGCGTCAGCTTTGATGAGCCGATTTATACCGCCGACGCCACCGGCGTCGGCGCCCTGAAGCTGCTCGAAGCAGTGCGTGATTTCCAAGAAGCGTCGGGCTATCAGATCCGCTACTACCAGGCGTCGAGCTCGGAGATGTACGGCAAGGTTGTGGAAACGCCCCAGACCGAGGACACCCCGTTCTACCCCCGGTCGCCCTACGGCGTGGCCAAGGTCTACGCACACTGGATCACCGTCAACTACCGCGAAAGCTACAACCTCCACGCGTCGTGCGGGATCCTGTTCAACCACGAAAGCCCACGCCGCGGCGAGACGTTTGTCACCCGCAAGATCACGCGAGCCGTGGGGCGGATCAAGTGTGGGCTCCAGGACAAGCTCTACCTGGGCAACCTCGACGCCAAGCGCGACTGGGGATTCGCGGGCGACTACGTCGAGATGATGTGGCGCATGCTCCAGCAGGACACCCCCGACGACTATGTGGTCGCCACCGGCGAGACCCACTCGGTGAAAGAGTTTTGTGAAAAAGCCTTTGCTTACGTTGACCTGGACCACAAGGACTTTGTCCAGATCGACCCGCGCTACTTCCGGCCCGCAGAAGTTGATCTGCTGCTAGGCAGCCCCGCCAAAGCCAAGCAAAAACTAGGGTGGGAGCCCAAAGTCTCGTTCGATCAGCTCGTGGCCATGATGGTGGAAGCCGACCTGGAAAAAGCACGCCAAGAGCAGTCGCTGATCCGCGCCGGGCACAAAGTCGCCAGCAGCTCGGAGGTGCCCTGATGCTGGACCTGTCGAAGGAGAGGATTTGCGTGACCGGCGGGGCAGGGTTCCTGGGCCGGTTCGTCTGCGACAAGCTGCGCCAACGCGGGGTGAGCCAAGACCAGCTGATCGTCCCACGCCGAAAAGAATTTGATCTCACGCTAGAAGCCGATGCCCAACGCCTCTATCAACAGGCTAAGCCCACCGTGGTCATCCACCTGGCTGCGGAGGTGGGGGGGATCGGCGCCAACCGGATGCACCCGGGTCGGTTCTTCTTCGCCAACATGGCCATGGGCATGCACCTGATCGAGCACGGCCGAAAAAACAACATCAAAAAATTCATCCACACCGGCACCGTCTGCGCCTACCCCAACCACACCCCCGTGCCGTTCAACGAAAAAGATTTATGGAATGGCTACCCCGAGGTCACCAACGCCCCCTACGGGGTAGCGAAGAAAGCGCTGTTTGTGATGCTCGACGGCTACAAGCAAGAGCACGCTATGGATAGCGCCGTGGTCGTCCCGGTCAACCTGTACGGGCCGTATGACAACTTCGATCTAGAAACCTCGCACGTGATCCCCGCGTTGATCCGCAAGTGTGAGCAGGCCCGCCTAAACGGCGACGACCAGATCGTCTGCTGGGGCACGGGCGCTGCCTCGCGCGAGTTCCTCTACGCCGATGACGCAGCCGAGGGGATCGTCCTGGCCACCCAACAGATCGACGTGCCCGAACCGATCAACCTCGGCACCGGCCGGGAGATCAAGATCAAAGACCTGGTCGAGCTGATCGCCAAGCTCTGTGGCTATACCGGCCGGGTCCGGTGGGACAGCACCAAGCCCGACGGCCAGCCCCGGCGATGCCTCGACACCACCCGGGCCAATGAGCGCTTAGGCTGGCAGGCCAAGACGTCCTTTGAAGACGGCCTGCGCACCACTATCGATTGGTGGCGGCAGCAGGCGGCGGCAAAAGCGTAGTCGTATCTTGGAAAACGATTCCAGATCAAAATCACCTACCGCCATCAGTCAAGTACACACGGAACCTACCCCCCATGCCTAACCGCAGCGTGATCTGCATCGGCAACTTCGACGGCGTGCACGTGGGCCACCGCGGGATCATCGAGCAGGCCCAGCAGCTGGCCAAGCGGCATGGCGTGCCCGTGCGCGTCCTCACGTTCGGCCCCCACCCCGCAGCCGTGCTACGCCCGAACAACCCACCCCTTGCATTGCTAGACTCAACCCAGAAAGTCACCACGCTACGTCACGCAGGAGCCGATGAGGTTGTGGTGATACCCACGACACCCGACCTGTTGGCGTTGGACCCTAAGCGATTCATCGAACAGTCCGTGAGTCAGCACGCGCCTGTAGCGGTTGTCGAAGGCTCAAACTTCCGGTTCGGCAAGGATCGACAGGGCGACATCAAGACCCTCCAGCAGCTAGGCGAGCAATTCCATTTCGACGTGTGCGTGGTCCCGCCCGTCTCCGTTACGCTGCACGATCAGTGGCAAGCCCCGGTCAGCAGCTCGCTGATCCGGTGGCTGCTCTCGCACGGCCGGGTGGCGGACGCGGCGCGGTGTTTGGGGACCGGATACACCCTCACCGGACCGGTGGTGCTCGGGCAGGGCCGGGGGCGAACGATCGGCGTGCCCACGCTCAACCTCGACCCCGACACCACAAAGGGACGCGCGATACCCGCCAACGGGGTCTATGCCGGCTTTGTGCAGATCGACAACAACACCGACCCACGCCCCGCAGCGATCAGTGTGGGCTACCAGCCGACATTCGGCTCTCAGATTCGATCGATCGAGGCCCATATCTTGGACTTCAATGCCGACCTATACCACCACACCGTCCGTGTCGGGTTTGCCCGCTGGGTCCGCGATCAGCAGCGGTTCCCTAGCCCAGACCACCTCCGGGAACAGATCCAGCGTGACATCGATCAGGTCCGCTGGCACGATCGGTTACACTTACCCGCCTTGGACCAGGCCGCCCGATGCGCGACCGGTGTGGGTTAGCCCATCCGCAGCCTATTGGATCGAAGCAATCTCCACGGATCAGGCAAACACGCGGTGTGCCAGCGGCCAAATCGAAGATGGATGAATACCGTTCCAACCTGACGCTACCCCAAGCCGTGGCGAAGATCCGCCAAGCCCGCCGCTTGGTGATCACCACCCACGCCAAGCCCGACGGCGACGCGTTTGGCTCGGTTGTCACGATGACCGCGGCGCTGCGCCAGCTTGGGATGGATGTCACCGCGTGGTTCATGCCGCCCGTGCCACCCAACATCCGCACACTCCAAGGCTACGACCTGGTCGATCTCTACAAGCCCGCCAACCAAGTCGCCGACGCCGACCTGATCGCGATCTTCGATACCGGTGCGTGGTCGCAGCTGATGCCGATCGAAGGCTACCTCAGCTCGCGCTTGGACCGTGTCTTGGTGGTGGATCACCACATCGCCGGGGACCTTCCCGCGGCGTGGCGGTACGTCGACTCCCAAGCCGCTGCTTGCTGTGAGATCGTCGCGCAGATCGTTGACCTGTTAGAAGCCGAAGGCAACGGCTCGGAACCACTATTCACCCCGGTGGTGCGTGAGGCGTTGTTCGTGGGGCTGGCCTCCGATACCGGCTGGTTCCGGTTTTCCAATACCCGCCCCGAGACGCATGACCTTGCAGCCCGGCTGATGCGTCTGGGCGTCGACCACGCCAATCTGTACCGCCAGCTCGATCAGGCTGAGCGCCCCCAAAAACTGGCGCTACAGATCCGGGCGCTTGATAGCTTGCAGATGCTGGCCGATGACCGCGTGGCGGTGATGGTGCTGCGGGCAGAGGATTTTATTGAAACCGGCGGGTCGGTCGTGGAGACCGATCGGCTCGTGGAGATGCCCCAGGTCGTCGCCACCGTGCAGGTTGTCGTGCTGATCGTCCAGACGCCCCCTCATAGCCACGACCCCTACCACACCCCGCCCCCCCCGGCCGGTCCCCCGCCCCGGCCAGCCCACACCCACCCGCCCGATAAGGCGCCGATCCGGCTAAGCTTCCGCAGCAAGCCCGGGCCCAACGCGGTCAACGTCGCGAAGCTGGCCCAACGGTTCGGTGGCGGCGGGCATGCGCGCGCCGCAGGCGCCAAAGTCTACGCACCGCTAGAACAAGTCGTGGAACAAGTCAGCCAAGCTGCGACCGAAGCGGTCGATCCGGTAGGCAAGACAGCCTGATTTCATAGATCCATCGGGTATGAGTTTGCCGCGTCGGAATCACAAACACGCCGAGGATTTCCCTACCGCGGACGAACCAGATCCTGTCAACCTGATCCGGGCTGGTATATCATGCCCAATCAGGATTGGGCGCCCCTTCGCCATGCGCTATGGGATGGATCGACCATGACACGAGCCGCTCACCCCCAACCCCCTGCTCCACGGCCCCTCGGTGCCGACGGGATCCCCGCCCACCTGCACGAGCGGCGGGAGCGGGTCTTCTTGATCTTAGCGGGCCTATTTTTGGGCACGCTGGCGATGCTTAATCTCTTAGGGATCAGCCGGTTCATCAAGCTCACCCAATGGCAGGGTTATGTCTTTGCTGTCGCGGTGGGTGTGCTGCCTTACCCCGTGACATTTCTTTGCACTGATTTTATCAGTGAGCTGTACGGCCGGCGGCGGGCCAATTTTGTTGTATGGGTAGGCTTGATGCTCAACCTGTGGGTGGTCTTCATCCTCTGGCTGGGCGGTCTGCTGCCGGGGTTTGAGGACGTGGACCCCAAGACCGGCCAGATCGAACCCGATGCCGCGGGCAACCTCCCCTTGTTCTTCCAGATCCGTGCATTGGCCTTCGCCGCGACCGGTGCGTCGATGATCGCGTATCTGGCGGCTCAATTCTGC
>CBDCXC010000020.1:0-249958 GCA_965223655.1 Phycisphaeraceae bacterium | reverse complement strand
CGCCTGGGTGATGTCTTCGACTCGACGCACACTCACGCCCGCCAAATACATCTCGATCAACGCCTCCTCCACGCTGCTTTCACGACGCTTGTAACGCTCAATGATCTGCGTCTCGAAAGGCAACGACCGCAACCGGGGCACTTTGAGCGTCACCTGGCCTGCCTTGGTCTGAAGCTTGCGATGGTACGAACCGGCCCGGGTATCCTTCCTGGCATCGGTGCGTTCATACCGGCCGGCTTGGCACAACGCCGCGGCTTCGGCATCCAAAAGCCCGTTGAGTGTCTGCTCAACAGACTCCACCACAATCCGGTCGACGTGACCGCGGACCTGAGCTTCGTCGATCCGAAACACGTCTTTCATCCCGACATCGTTTGCCGTAACATCATCCATCGTAGCTCTCCTTGGTTGAGGGTACTGTCTTTCAACAACACCATCCGCCGGGAGAGCTGCCTTTTCAAATGTGCGCATGATTTAGGACGTTATCACGTTGTTTTGACGCCGCACACAGCAGACCCTTTCAGCCAGCCGGGCCTGCAGCGCCCCACCGATCGCCTCCACCTCGATCGATTCAAGCCGGGGCGCTGGTATCCGCTGGCTGGATCTGCGCCCGCCGCCCGTTAAGCCTGACCCGGCCCTGGCGGATCAGGTCGATCGCTTGGGGGTAGGCGATGCGCTCCTGCTCGAAGACGCGCTTGGCTAGCGTATCGGGCGTATCATCCTCTAACACCGGGCAGGTGCGCTGCACGATGATCGGGCCGGTGTCGTAGGTTTGATCGCAGAAATGCACCGTGCACCCGCTGACCTTGCAGCCCGCAGCCAGCACCGCCTCATGCACCCTCTGGCCATACATCCCCTGCCCGCCAAAGCTAGGCAGCAACGCCGGGTGGATGTTGATCACCCGGCCAGCAAAGTCATCGGGTATCTCCAGCAGGCTCAGGTAGCCCGCCAGACACACCAGGTCGGCGTTGGCCTCACGGACCAGCTCAAACACACGGGCCGATCGATCCGCTGGATCAGCAAACGCCTGCTTATCTACAACCGATGACGCGATGCCTAATTGCTGGGCGCGCACCAAGCCGTATGCCTCGGGCTTTGAGCTCACCACCAGATTGATCGCCGCACACAGCTCACCGGCTGCGACCCGGTCGGCCAGGTTCTGAAGCGTTGTCCCACCGCCGCTTAGCAGCACCGCCAACCGGATCGGCCGGGTTTCTTGGGGCGTGGGGGATGGAGCCATTGTAGGGGTCGATCTGAATGGATTGACTTCAACACCGCAGCGGCCGCCATCCGTCACGGGACGAGTCAGATTTGTGTTCTCAGCGCGGCCATCCGCTGCGCCACGCGGATAGGATACCCCACGATGCCAACCCCCACCACGCGCTTGGCCCCGTCTCCCACCGGAGCAATGCACCTAGGCAATGCACGCACGTTTTTGATCAATTGGGCGATCGCGCGCCAAGCAGGCCAACGCGTGTTTCTTCGGATCGAAGACCTCGACAGCCCGCGTGTCCGCCCCGGGGCCAACCAGCAGCTGATCGAAGACCTGACCTGGCTCGGGATCGATTGGGACGGCGAGCCGCTATACCAACGGCACGATCTCTCGGCTTACACCCACGCCCTAGACCGCCTGGCCCAACAGGGGCTGATCTACCCCTGCACCTGCACCCGCCGCGATATCCTAATAGCGCAATCCGCCCCGCACGACGAGCACGACCTGCGCTACCCCGGCACCTGCCGCCCCGGATCACCGGCACAACGGTCTGTTCCTACCTCCCCACCGCTGGCCCCCACCCCACCTACAGACACCCCTAACGACACCCCCACTGCGTGGCGGCTGATCGTGCCGGATGAAACCATTGTGTTTCATGACCGGTTCCACGGGCCCCAGCGGATCAATGTCCAGCAGCAGGCGGGCGACTTTGTGGTCGCGATGAAATCGAACCTGCCCGCGTACCAACTGGTCGTTGTTGTCGATGATGCACGCCAAGGCGTCACCCACGTGGTGCGTGGCGACGACCTGATCCCGTCAACCGCCCGCCAGCTGCTGCTGTACCGTATGCTTAAATTAGGCCCGATCCCTGATTACCTGCACCTGCCGCTGGTGCTAGGAGTCGACGGGCGGCGGCTGGCCAAACGACACGGCGATACCCGCTTGGCGTGGTATCGGCAACAAGGCGTGCCACCCGCACGGGTATTAGGGTTGATCGCCCGGTGGTGCGGGCTGTTGGATGGCTACGAAGCGATGACCCGCAATCAATTCCTTGACTTATTTGATCCCCAAAAGCTGCCCCAACAACCGGCGGTGTTCACCCCGGAGGACCATCAATGGCTGATCAATGGATCATCGATGCCCACAAGACACAGATAACGCGGTGGCGCCTTCCCTGTTCACCGCGTCGTAGCGCTGCGCTGCTTGGGACCCGGCTCCCGGTGATCTTGTTCTGGTGCGGCTTGATCGGATTAACCTGCTGCGTCGAGCACGACCCCGACGCCACCACCCAGCGGGTGGTCTTGGGCGGGCAAGTGTTTGATCTCGAGCTAGCGTTGGACCAGCCGGCCCGCTACCAGGGCTTATCGGACAGGCCTCAGATCGCCGACCACGGCGGGATGCTGTTCGTGTTCCCCCAGCCCCAGCCGCTGCAGTTTGTGATGCGGCGGTGCTTGGTCCCGATCGATCTGATCTTCTTAGGCCCGGGGGGGCGGGTCATCACAACCCACCGCATGGCGGTTGAATCCCCCGAGACGCCCGAACAGCAGCTGCGTCGCTACGCCAGCACGTGGCCGGCTCAATTCGTGATTGAGCTTAAAGGCGGCGTGCTAGACCAACTAGACCTCAAACCCGGCATGAAAATCGAGTTACCGATCGACACCCTTAAGCGCCGGGCCCGCTAACCCGATATCTAAAGTAATCCTCTGTCTGGTTCAATAAGCCCCCCACCGGTGGTTTGGTTGGTATGCGGATTCAGTCTCTGACGCTGATCGGCTCGAGCCTGGCGGTCCTGCGGTCCGCCCAGGTCGACGCCGCGTTGGAGCACTGGCCAGCCAACGACTGCCCCCCGATCCTCACCACCACCGCCCAACACGTGATCGATGATGACTCGATCCTCAACAACAGCCAAGCGGCTTGGGTTGTGCTCAACCAGATCGAAACCCCCCGCCTCCACAAGCTGATGGGCCTGCTCCAGGAACACCACCTGCCGACCATGATCACCTTCCTCGACCACCCCCAGCAGCCGGGCATCCAGCCGGTGGAGGGCATCCTGATCACCCCACCCAACGCCACGCCGGCTGCCCTGTGCTCCATGCTACGCACACTCTGGAACCAAGCGGAGATCGTCCATTCGCTCAAAACCGAAGTGCAATGGCTCCAGGCCCACCAAAGCGGGCTGTGTGAGCAGATCGACAAGATCGATGAGGAGCTGCGGCTGGCCGCGAAGATCCAGCGTGAATTCCTGCCCCAGACACTGCCAAGCTGCCCCAGCGTCGCGTTCCAAGCGTTGTACCGGCCCGCGGGGTATGTCAGCGGCGATCTGTATGACGCGATGCGGCTCGACGAATCGCACATCGGCTTCTTCATCGCCGACGCCGCGGGCCACGGCGTGCCCGCGGCGCTGATGACGATGTATATCAAGCGGTGCCTGCACACCAAAGAGATCGACCCCGAAACCCCCAAGGGTTACCGCCTGGTCCCACCGGACGAGGCCATGGCCCGACTCAACGTCGATATGGTGCGCCAGCAAGCCGGCAAGACCCGGTTCGCGACCGCCTGCTACGGCGTGATCCATTGCCACACATTGGAGCTGACCCTGGCTCGCGCGGGCCACCCCTTCCCGTTCCTGCTGCGCGCCGACGGCAGCCTCACCACCCTCGAGCCTGATGGCATGCTGCTAGGGGTTTTCCCAAACACCAAGTACGAGCTGGCGCACGCACGGCTCAACCCCGGGGACCGGTTGGTGCTCTACAGCGATGGGTTTGAGATGGCGTTCCCACAACCGGATCAAGACAACGGCTGTGTCGCCAACACACAATACGCCAAAGAATTCTTAGACCTGGCCAACGGCCCGCTCGATCAGGCCATGCAACGCCTAGAGCACAAGCTCGACCAGCAGATCGGATCACTCAACCAACGCGATGATCTCACCGTCCTGTGCCTCAGCGCCAACCGTGAGCCCCAAGAAGCGGTTGCCCACGACCAGGCAGACCGCTGCGCCACCCACACCGCGGCATAACAGGGGCCCCCCAACGCCGCCCCCTGAATGCCTATGATCACGTCATGGATCCACTGACCCAAGGGATGCTTGGTGCCACGGCGGCTCAATTGGGGTTCACCCAACACCTGGGCCGACGCGCCGCGGTGGTTGGCTTGGCGGGGGGCATGCTGGCGGATTTGGATGTCCTGTTCACCCCCTTGGCCGACCCGGCGATGCCCCACGAGCTGCACCGCCACTTCACACACGCCTTGGTGTTCATACCGGTTGGGGGCCTGCTCACCGCGCTGCTGCTAAGCTGCCGCAGCTGGTACCGGCAACGGTTCAAAGCGGTCGCGGCCGCCGCCTGCCTGGCCTACGCCACCCACGGCCTGTTGGATTGCTTCACCAGCTACGGCACGCTGTGGTTTTGGCCGATTTCCGAGGTGAGCGTGGCGTGGGACCTGATCGCGATCATCGACCCGATTTTCTCTCTCGTGCTATTGATCGGGGTTGGCTGGGCGGCGTGGCGCAACCGCCGAGGGCCGGCTGCGGTGGGGCTGATCGTGGCGGTATGCTACCTTGGCTTGGCCGGCGTGCAGCACACCCGTGCCGCCGCAGCGCAACGCGAGCTGGCCGCCCAGCGCCACCACACCATCGAACGATCGAGGGTCATGCCGACGCTGGGCAATACCGTGCTGTGGCGGTGCGTCTACCGCGCCGACGGTCGCCTCTACGCCGACGCCATCTATGTGAACCCCATCGGCCCCACCACGGTGCAGCCAGGCAATAGCTTGCCCTGGTTTGGGCTCAACGATGTGCCCACCGGCCTGATGGACCGCCACCGCGCAATCGATGTGCTGTCACGGTTTAGCCGGTTCGCCGATGGGTACACCGCTTTAGCCCACGGCAGCACACACGTGGTCGCCGATATGCGGTACTCCTACAAGACCAACGGCTTCGACCCGATGTGGGGGATCGCGATCGACCCTAATAACCCGTTCGATCCCGTGCGGGCGGTGCACTTCCGCCGCAACCGGGACGGCGCTATCGCCCGGCTCTGGCGCGAGCTGACCGGTTGGCCATGAGTCACCCCAAGCCGCCAGGCATGTGGCTCATCCGCGCATCTGGCCCACCACGCGCCGATCTTTGATCCCAAGCCACTTCTCCATCTCCTGCTCGATGTACCGCACATGCTGTGGTTTCTCCAATCCCGACAGCAGCTTCTCGTGTTTACCTCCCAGCAGCTGAGCGTGTAGCTCGTAGGTGTACCACGTACGCGTATCGCCATCGTCATCACGGCTTTGGTGCTTTTCCCGCTTCCCATAGAGCTGTTCGATCGCCGCAGGATCAATCCGGCGGTTACCCGGCCAGGGCAGCGGTCTGTGCCGAACCGTAAACGCGTGAGGGTCGACCTCGATCCAGGTCTTATTGAGCAGCATCGCCAGGGTGAAGTATGTGATCCCCACCCCCACCGCCACGTGCAGCAGCGGGAATAGCAAGAATACCCACTGCATCGACCCCGTCTTCATCTGCGTCGCCATCCCATACCAAAAGACGAGGGTGCCATCCCAGACGATACAGAAGAACAACATTGGGATCGCGATCCAACTAAACCACCGCCGCCGGATCAGCAGCCGATCACCCAGGTCGGTCACCACGAACCCCTTGGGCAGCGACCCATCCCACGCCCCGTCGTCATCCCCACCCTGATCGATTTGATCTTCAAAGCCGAATACATGATCGCACGCCCGGCACTTCGCGATCTGGTTGGCTAGATTGATATCCTCCGCTGGGATCCGCTGCCCGCAATGTTCGCATGTCAGCTGCACGCTATCCTCCATTGATGCTCGGTATGGATCAGCCTCTGGATAGACGCATCGCGTACGCACACGCTGCGTTGGATTCTAAAAACATCGGGTCTCTCGGTCGTGTGCCAGTGTGTGCCTCCCCACTCACCAAAATTTGTGGCTCGCAGCAGCCGACCCTTCCCACATGTTTTTTTATTGGTAGACACCGATCTCAAGCCGATCCGTGTTGAACTGATCGTACGGCACCCACAGCCTGTCGAGCTTCATGATCGGGTCGTGGGTGGGTTGGGCCTCTTGCCCGTTGACGGTAAAGCGGCGCTTGGCTTCACCGCGGTCTTCGAACGTGATCCGCACCTCACAGCCCCTGCAGCGTGTGACGAATTGGGATGACCTGAACGGCGCCCACGACGCGGGCTGGACCCACAGCCCGTCGAGCTGGGGCTCGAAGCCGAACACGTAAAGGATCAGCACGCGCAACACCACGTTGGAGCTGCCGGTCTGCCAATCGTTCATGTTCTGCCCGTCGATCAGCTCCTGGGGGTTGTAGCCGTAGGAATTGGGCATCACAAAGGGCGAGTGCGACAGGTTGTCATGCCCGGGGGTAAACGGCAGGATCTTGACAAGCTGGTCCCAGGCCCGCTTTGGGTGGCCCATCTGGAACAACGCTTTGATGGCAAACGCGGTGGCGTGGATGTAGGCCGCGCCGTTTTCCGCGGTGCCCGCGGGCAGCTTGCGGATACGCCCCACCCCTGGGGCGTCTTTGGCGAAGTAAGGCTCAAACGTCTTGAAGCCGTACTTGCCGTCGAGCCGATCGAACGCGTCCAAGAGATGCTGCTCCATCGCCGGGTCTTGGGCCAACAGCCCGGTCAAGACCCAGTAGGCGTTGGACGTTAACCCGTCGCGGGCTTGCCCATCGGGGTCATCGAACCCCCCCACGAGGTACGACCGGTTGTCGCCCCACCCGTGGACGATGCGCTTCTGGCCCTGTTCGTTCTGCACAATGGCGTGCTCGTACAGCCCCTCTTTGATTTCCTTGGCCGCATCTTTGTATTCACGGATCCTAGCCCAGTATTGCTTTGAGTCCAACGCGGTGAGCAATTCGGCCATCTCATTGCAGTTGCGGTAGACCTGGAGCGTCGCCATAACGCTCACCCCGCTGCCGTACGCCTTGTTGGGGTCCTGGCTAATCCCCAGCCCATCGAGCGCATCATTCCAGTCGCCATACAGCGCGCGCACACACCCGGTCTGGTCGTGGTCGCGGTGGTCAAGCATGTAGCCTAGGATCTTGAGCAGGTGCTGGAGCACGGTGTCGCGCTGCGGGCTGGGGCGCACCACGCCGGCGGCTTCATCCACGATCTCGTGGTAGCCACACACCTCATCCAGGAACGCCATATCGCCCGTGAGCTTGACATAGGTCGAGATACAGGAGATCACCCACACGCCTTGATCGATGAAGGGCCGCAGGTCCATGCGTCCGATCCGGCCGGTGCTGGTGGGCAAAGAGTATTGCCGGAAGCACCGGCCATCCGGGGCGGTGTAGCTTAAGGCTTCCAGCATCTTGGCGCGTGCCGCTTCGGGGCGCCAAAACATCAGCGCCCACAACGCCTGGAACACGTCGCGGATACCGATCAAAGAATTAGGCGATAGCTGGATGTAGCCTTTGATCAGCGAGCAGAACTCGACCTGCCGCTTGAGATGCTCCAAGAAGGCGTTGAAGACCCGCTGCTTGATCGGCCCGTCGGTTTCGTCGATCGATAGGGTCAGCCCGCTGTGGCGGCGGGTGTCGTCCTGCTGGAGCTTGGCCAGGCGGGCATCAAGATCGGCCCTAACCGGTGGCTGGGTGCACCAGCGGTCGGCGGCCGCGGGATCGTCGGTGTGGTTGAACACCATATCCGCGCGTGCCCAACCGCGTGGGCTAACCTCCAGGTGCAGCAGGTCGCCGGCGATCGCGGTCTCCACAAAGGTGCACACACGCTGCGGTTCGGGCCCGAAAGTGCCTTGGGCCAGCGAAGCGGCGGTATGCAGGCTGCTGCGCACACCCCCCACGTATTGGTACCGGGAGGTGGTGGCTTCCTGCGCGGTGAGCCGGCTAGCGCTGTCTGTATGCAAACAGCGCCGCAACACGCCGTAATGGGTGACCGAGTGCAGGCGGTCTTTGTCTTCGTTGACTTGGAATTGGAAGCCGCCCAGCTCATTGGGGTCCGCTGTGGCGTCTAAGAGGCGGGCGGCTTTGAACCAGCGGTCCTCACTGGTCTTTGAGATCTGGTTGCGCAAGAAAGGATTGAAAAAAGACGACACATAGAAGCGTTGGTGCTGATCGGTCAAGCTCTGGGCCCGCCACGAAAAACAGACCGCCTTCTCCGGGGTCACAAACACACGCAAGACCACGCGCAGCGTGGGCAGCAGGGTCACAAAATAAGCCGTGCAGCTGCCCAGCACGGTGTAGCGCTGAACCCCCACAGCCGCTTCATCGTGTGGGTAAGCCGGCACGGGCATCAGCGGGACCACCGAATAGGCGGCCTGATTGTCGTCACGCGGCAGGCCAGCAAAGAACGCGATGTGCGGCTCCTGCCCCTCCGCGGCGCGCAGGAAGTGCGAGAACAGCCCCTCGTTGCCGTGCATATAGCCCGAGGCGTAGACCCAGAAATTAAACCCGTCTTGCCCGTAGGGGTACCGGCTGTCGCCGTTGTCACGCGGCAGCGCCAGCACCTGGTTGTCGTCAAGGAAGTACGCCCGGCCGGGCATGCCACACTGCGCCGCCTGCTGGGGGTCGTCCAGCAGGGCTCCGGCCTGTGCCATGATCGATTCGATGGTCTCTTCAAATGTCATCACAGCCAACCGTCATCTCCTGTCCATGCGTCATCATGGGTGTCCCTCCTGGGTCCATGTTGATTGCGGCACCACCCCGCAGCGGCTGTCGGGCCGTGGCGGCACAAAGGGGGTATCTTAGCTTCAAATCCGGGGCTTGTGGGGGGCAACGGCAGTTGAAATTGACCGGAGGGTGTCGTCCAAGTTTGTGGTGCGTTGACCAAAACTGATGGGTGCCTGGGGCTAAGCGAAGCGTGCCCCAGCCCAGCGCCCCCCCGGATCCCCCGATCCTGGGGCATGTTCATCTTCGATAAACGTAGCCCCAGCCACCCATCACCACAAACTTGAACTACACCCTTGACCGGGTCACACCAGCGAGCCCGTGTGTTCCACCGTGTGCACCGCCCCGCTGGGGGTCAATTGGCTGGTCATCAGCTCGATGGCCTCGACGCGCACCGCGCCCAGTGGCGTGTCGGCCTGCGTCTCCAACAGCTCAAAGAGGCCGAGCGCGGGCTTGCGTTTGATCCGCGATAGGGTGATGTGCGGCGTCCACCGCTTGGTAGGTAGCGGGAATCCCAGGCCCGTCAACGCTTCGTCCAGGCCATCGACCAAGCCACGCAGGATCGGCTGCTCCCGCACGCCGACCCAGATCACCGACGGCCGCTTGGGGTTGGGGAACGCTTTCAAACCCTTGAGCCGTAGCTCGAAGACGCGCGTCTGGCCGATCGCGTGTTGCATGGCCTGGGGAATCAGCCCCATCACCGCCTGCTCGACTTCGCCTAAAAACCGCAGCGTCAGGTGCAGCTTATCGCGGTTGGTCAGGCGCAACCCTGGGTCGGCCCGCTGGATCTGCCGGATCATGCCCATCAATTCCGGTGGCGGCGAGGCGATCCGGATCGCGATAAAAACCCTGGGCATGGGGGTTGATCCTGAGGTGACTTCATACCTTGACCGCGTAGGGTCCGCCATCGGCGGACCACATACACCTTACAATGTCGCATGGTCCGCGGGATCGCGGGGCCTACTCCCCGACGGTCGCCGAGATATCGTCAAAATTCGGTGGGGCGAGGGATTGACTTTTTTTTGGGCAACACCAATCCACGGGGTATTGCCCTAAACGCACGTAGCGATGAAACGACGAATAAGGCCATTCGGACGGACACTTGACAAGGTTGTGCTTGACCGGGTTGTAGTGGATGTACTCCACGTGTCGCTCGCAATCAGCCTCGTCGCATAGGGCGTGTTCCCAGTACCGCCGCTGCCACACGCCACGGCGTCGGTGGCGGCGGCGCGACACACTCAATGACTGTTCTCGGCCACCTTCCTTTAACCACCCATGGGTAAACGAACCTTTGATATGAGCCCAACGTGTGGCGAAATCAGCGTCACCGGGAGGTAGTGTCCAGATGGTGTGCAGGTGATCGGGCAGCAAAACAACGGCTTCGATCCGGAATGGGCGGTGTTGTCGGCACCGGCGAAAGGCGTGGCAGAGATGATGCCTTGCACTGGGTTCGCACAGGAATTCAGATCGTCGTTCGGTCACGAGTGTAAAGAAATAAGTTCCACCCGGCAGGAATCGTCGGCGATAGGTAGGCATGAAATAAGTTTATGGTCGACGGATGGCCCGTGGTGTCGTTGACCACACATTTTCATCCTCGCGCCATCCACCGCGTAGGGTCCGCCATCGGCGGACCACGGATACCCAGACGGCAGCGCGATTGGCATGGTCCGCGGGATCGCGGACCCTACCGTTTCGTTGTTCTGCCAACCTACCCGTCGCCGTACCCGTTGGGGTGTTTCTGGAACCACTGCCACGCGGTCTGGACAATCTGCGTCAGGCTGGTGTGTTGGGCGGCCCACCCCAATTCGGTGTGGATCTTGGAGGCGTTGGCGTACAGCTGAGGGGGGTCGCCGGGGCGGCGGGAGGCGATCTCAACCGGGAAGTCCACCGCGGTGACTTGTTTGGCGGCGTCGATTACTTCCTTCACCGAGTAGCCCTTGCCGATCCCCAGGTTGTAGAACCGCTGGTCGCCGTCGTTCAGAGCGTCCATCACCACGGCGTGTGCGTCGACCAGGTCTTCGACGTGGATGTAATCACGGATACACGTGCCGTCGGGCGTGGGGTAATCGTCGCCGAAGATGTACGCCTTGTCCCGTTTACCCAGCGCGGTGTTGAGCAGCACGGGGATCAGGTGGGTCTCGGGCTCGTGGTCCTCACCCAGCGAGCCGTCGGCGGCGCTGCCCGCGACGTTGAAGTATCGCAGCGCCGCAAACCCGAAATTTGGCTGCGACGCGACATAGTCCAGCAGGATCCGCTCCACAAACAGCTTCGACCAGCCGTAGGGGTTGATCGGGCGCTGGGACATGGTCTCCACGATCGGCATGCGGTCGGGCTCGCCGTAGGTCGCACACGTGGAGCTGAATACCATGCGGTTCACGCTCGCCTCTTTCATCGCCCGCAGCAGGCTCAGCGTGCCGGCGGTGTTGTTGTCATAGTAAAACAGGGGCTCATCGACCGACTCACCCACATACGCCAACGCCGCGAAGTGCATCACGCACTGGATCTGGTGGCGTTTGAGCGCCTCGGTCACCGCGTCGGTCTGACGCAGGTCCAGCTGTTCGAACTTGGCTTGAGGAACAACCGCTTCGCGGTGGCCGCGGTAGAGGTTGTCGAGCACCACCACATTATGGCCGGCGGCCAACAGCCGCTTGGTGGCGTGCGACCCGATGTAACCCGCTCCGCCTGTCACTAAAACATTCATAAGACCCTCATGGTTTCCGGATAGGCTGGTGTTATTGAAGATCGAATCATCCATTCAACGAGCCGCGACCGTAGGGGAGTGGAGCCATAGGGATTTTCAAGGCAGATGATGTTGATTGGAGGATTCAATGTTCAATCGTACGGTTAATGCATCAGCTTCAGCACTGCCACGCCCCCGATCATCAGCACCATAAACACGATGCATAGCAGGTTGAAGTATTTGTCAATGAACGGCAGCGCCTTGGGCCCGATCCACCAGAACACCACGGCCACGCCATAGAACCGCAACCCCCGGCCGATCATCGACACCACGCCAAACAGCACCAGCGGCTGGTTGAACACGCCGCCTGCGATCGTAAAGACCTTGAACGGGATGGGGGTAAACGCCGCGGCGAACAGCACCCACACCCCCCACTTGTCGTACCACTGTTCAACGGTCTTAAATTTTTCTGCGGTGAAGCCCGGGACGTAGTCGTAGAACACCTGGCCCATCGCTTCCCACAGCCCGTACCCGATCACATACCCCAGGTACGCGCCCAAGACGCTGGCGATGGTGGTGATTGTCGCGAACCACAACGCCTTTTTGCGGTTGCCCAAACACATCGGGCCCAGCAGCACATCGGGCGGGATGGGAAAAAAAGACGACTCGGCGAAACTCAGGGCAAACAACGCGGTGCCCGCGTGCTTGCGGTGAGCGAACGACAGCACCCAGTCGTAGAGGTGGCGGTGGATCGCCCACCGGGCTGCGGGGCCCACGGTTGCCTCGGCCGCGGCAACCTCCGCGGGCTCTATCGGGCCTGGCTGGCCATGAGTGGGGGCGGCGGGTTGGTGCTCGTCGCGGTCTGCCATGCTTGCCTTTCTATCGGGGATCGCGGGCACGTGTTATACCAGAATAAAACCCGATGTTTGCCTTTTACAGCGGGATCGGTATCGTAACCTATGATCCAAGCACACCCTGCGAGGCCGCCTCGATGACCAACCCGTTCAAGAACAAAGAATCGTGGGGCACCCGGGTCGGGGTGATCCTCGCGGTGACGGGTAGCGCCGTAGGGCTGGGCAATTTCCTGAGGTTCCCGGGGCTGGCCGCCAAGTACGGCGGCGGGGCGTTCATGATCCCCTACGCCGTGGCGTTCTTGCTGCTGGGCCTGCCCATCGCGTGGACCGAGTGGGCGATGGGCCGGTACGGCGGGGCGCGGGGATTCAACTCCACGCCCGGGATCTTCCGCGTAATCTGGAAAAACCGCGCAGCGCCTTACCTGGGCGTGCTGGGTGTGCTGATCCCCGTGATGATCTACATGTACTACGTCTTTATCGAAGCGTGGTGCTTGGGGTATGCCTGGAAATACATCACGGGCCAGATGGCGATGGGGCAAGACTCCAACGCCTACGGCAACTTCTTTAATTCATTTGTGGGTGCGGAAAAAGACGGTGTCATCTTTTCCAATCACAGCGATGGGACGCTGATCTTTCTGGGCATCTGTTTTGTACTCAACTTCGTGCTGATCTACCGCGGGCTCAACAAAGGGATCGAGTGGTTCTGCAAGTGGGCGATGCCCGCTCTGGTGGTGTGTGCCTTGATCATCCTGGTGCGCGTGTTGACGCTGGGCACGCCCGACGCAACCAAACCGGATCAGAACGTGCTCAACGGGCTGGGGTATATGTGGAACCCCAGCACGCCAGGCAAGCCGTTCTGGGAAGCGCTAAAGAACCCGGAGATGTGGCTGGCCGCGGCGGGCCAGATCTTCTTTTCTCTGTCGGTGGGGTTTGGCATCATCGTGACCTATTCCAGCTACCTGAGGCGGGACGACGACGTGGCGCTAAGCTCGGTGACCGCGTGTGCGGGCAACGGGTTTTGTGAGGTCGCGCTGGGCGGGCTGATCACGATCCCCGCAGCGGTGATCTTCCTGGGCGCCAGCGTGGCGCAAAACCCGCCGGGCACGTTCGGCCTGGGGTTTGTCACGCTCCCGCTAGTCTTCCAGCAGATGCCGCTGGGGCAGTTCTTTGGTTTCCTATTTTTCTTTTTGTTGTTCTTGGCTGCGGTGACCAGTTCCTTGTCGATGCTCCAACCGGCGATCGCGCTGCTGGAAGAGGGGCTTGGGCTCAACCGACGCGCTTCGGTCACCCTGCTGGGCTTCATCACACTGATGGGCACCGGCTTCGTGGTCTTTTTCTCTAAGGGTTTTGTGGCGTTAGACACGGTCGACTTCTGGGTCGGGACGTTTTGCATCTATGTGCTAGCTACGATCCAGGTGATCCTGTTCGGGTGGGTGATGGGGCCCGACCGGGGGATGGCGGAGCTGGACCGGGGCGCCCAGATCCGTGTGCCACGGGTGATCGGGGTGATCATCAAGTATGTCGCGCCGCTTTACCTGATGGTCATTTTTGCCAGCTGGCTCTATCAAAATGCCGGCGATCGGATCGAACAAATCCAATCTCAGCCCGTGGTGGGGATGGGGGTGGGGTTCATCGCGATTGTCCTACTGCTATTCCTGCTATTGATCGGCCAATCGGTGAAGCGGTGGCAGCGGCTGGAACAAGCGAACCCGGAGGTCGGCGCATGACACTGGGCGGTTGGGTCATCATGGGGCTTGCCGTAGGTGGGATGACCGGGCTGCTGGCGTGGTGCATCCGCCGGGTGCTGCGCGCGCCACAGGCCTCGCAAAAACTCCACAGCCAGGCCGATATCAATACGCACGATTGACACTTCGCAGGCCGACGACGCACCGCCAACACGATTACAGCTGGCATAGACACGCGATGCGCGCGCATGGGTGCGCAGCGGGGGCGGGGTGTGGGGTGCGTTGGCTTGGGGCCGTTTGGGGTGACCGGTTAGGCGTTGTCATCGTGTCCCGCTAGGGCCGGGTCGTGTGGACACGAAGGCCCTGACACCCGCACACGGCGAAGGTGTTGGGGTGGTTATCGGGCGAACGCTTCTCCGGCCCGTGTAGCGCCGCTGGCCCCGACGAAGCCCGGCCTTTCATGCATCCGGGGCAAGGGTGCGCCTGGACACGGCAACCGTCCAATCGGCTGCTCCCGGGCACCGCGTGGGTCGCGTGGTGTTTCCGGGAGGCGTTTTGAAGCCGCGTTGTTTTATCGCGGCTTCTACCATACGGGCGGTCGGGCGTGTTTGTGCGCACAGGGCTTGAGGGTACGCAGCCGCGATTGTGGGGTGGTGGGTAATCAGACCGGGCGTTGAGGCCGCGGCGAGACGCGACGAGTGTGGCCAAAGGCACGCATACCCAAACGGTGCCGGGCTGAGGGATGGTGATGCCCAGGTCATCTGCGGCGGTGGCCAATGTATTAAAATCGCCGTTGAAGTTTGCTGCCAGCAAGCCGAAGTCGGAGATGTTGGTGACGCCGTTGCCGTCGAAATCGCCTTGCTCCCACGAGCCGGGTTGGTTGAAGTTGCCCACCAGCAGGCCGAAATCGGTGAGGTCTACAATCAGGTCACCGTTGGCATCGCCCGGTGCGGTGGCCAGCAGGCGCAACACACCCGTGTTGTCTTCGTAAAACCGCCCCAGCGCCAACTGAGGCGAGAGCATGGCTCCCACGACCTGATCAAACACGCCGTCTCGGGTGCCGTCGTATGTCAGCACGTCGAATGTGTCGCCGTAGCTGGGGGTAAACCCGTCGGCCAGCTCAATCGTCAACCGGCCGGCCAGCGCTGTGTCGCCCGAGACCACCAGCTGATCGTAGCTTTCCCCAGCAGTCTCAGAGCCGGCGATCGCTACGGTCAGCTGGCCGATGAGTGTTGTAGAGAACGCCTGTCGGTGACTCGAAGCATCTTCAAGCCAATAGGTCAGCTCCCAGGGCGATGCGTCGGGGTCGGGTACGGTGAGTGTATTGAAAGTCAACGCGACGCCATATTTCCCGTCGCCGTGCTTCTCTTCGTAGGCTTGGCTGCGCTGGGCGGACACCGTAACGTTGTTTAAATGGGGGTTATCCATCGGGTCTAGATCATTTGATTCGGGGTCGTCTGATTCCTCTTTTAGAAATCTCTTATTCCACTCGTGCATGTGATACACGTGGCCGTGCACACCGCCAGGGTTGTCGAAGTCTACCGCCTGTCCGGGCTGACCAAGGCTTACACCCGCTGCGACCAGATCGGACTCCTCAAAGGGCAGGGTCACCTCAAGCCTAATCGCTTGGGGGACCGCAGGTGAAACCGAACCATCCCAAGCGATGGATAATGTAGGTTTTGGGGGGGCATTGTCCTTATTGGGGTACGGCAGGTATTTCATGGGATGGACGGCTAACTCGTCCTTATTCTCATCTTCGCGTATCTCAAAATGCAGGTGTGGGAAGGTGGCAGAGCCCCGGCCAACCTTGCCGATCTGCTGCCCCTGTATAACTTCGATGGGTGTAGCAGACGGATCATTTGCATTGAACCCAGGCACACTGTGTTCATATAAATGGGTGTATCTTGTGTAAACTATTCGGTCTGAGTTTGTCGCCTCATCGTGGATCATGTGCTTGAGGATCACGGTGATGTCGTCGTCCGATTCGTTCTTCTTGCCCGCCATCACAACTTCGCCATCGGCTACCGCATAGACCGGGTTGCGAAAGATGGATTCACCGTTTTGATTGACTCCCCGGCTATCGATCCCGCGGTGGAAGTCGTATCTTAGCTCACCCGTATCCGAGTCGGGGACCAACCGGGGCCCGAAGGTGCTGTTGACCCTGAAGTCGGTGATGGTGCCATCCCCCAATGGCCAGATCCATTGGGCTTGGGCTGGGTTGAAGGTGGCTGTGATGATCCCTGCGGTCACGCAAGCCCACGCCGTGGTTTGAAGCGCTGGTTGCATTTCACTTCTCCTTTGTTTAAAGCAACATCTTACTTGTGTGGCCTACGGGCTGTGGCTAACCAGGGTATCGGTCGCCCCATCGCCGTTGAAATCACCAAAGATCAATTCACCCAGCCTAGCCGGGTTGTCGTTGATCTTTTCCCAAAGTGTCTTGCCGCCCCACGAGACCTGCCATTTTTTACCATCGGCGTAGAACACATCGGTGATGCCGTCGCCGTTGAAGTCACCAAACCCCAGCTGGTCTAGTGTCCGCTTAGAGGCGTTGAGTTTTTCCCACTCCTCGACAGCCGCCTTTGAGACCCACCAGGTCTGGCCATCGGCGTAGAACACATCGGTCTTGCCATCACCATCGAAATCGCCAAACCCCAATTGATCCACACGAAAGCCCACCATCTTAGGATTGATGGGCACCCAGCTAGATTGGCCTGACCAGGAGACGTGCCAGCCTTGGGCATCGGCGTAGAACACATCGGTATGTTTGTCGCCGTCAAAGTCGCCAAACCCCAGCTGGTCTAGCGGCGGTGCCGGATCAACGATATTGATCGATGCCCAGCCCTGTCTGGCGCCCCACGAGACCCACCAGGTCTCGCCGAGAGGGCAGAAGGCGTCGGTGATGCCGTTGCCGTCAAAGTCGCCGAATGCCAACTGATCAACCGTTTGCGCTAAGAAGACCTGGTGTTTCCACGGTTGGCGTGCCCCAGCGGAAACCCGCCACTGCAACCCGGCGATGTGAAAAAGATCGTCTTGTTGATCGCCGTCGAAGTCGCCGACACGCATGCTGGCCATCGGAGCCAGGTCGAAGCGGCGCCAGGTCCAGAACGATCGGCCGCTGTAGGAGATCCGCCACATGGGAAAAAAATTCACCCCGAATTGATTGTTGCTGGCTAGCAGATTGCCTGTCCCACACTGCTGGATCGCGTCTTGTTCCAGAGTGTGGCGGAATCGGTTGTGGAAGACCGACGCCCCGCACTGAGGGATCCCCCGGATCTTCACCGCGGGCTTGTTCGCTTGGAGGAACGTGTTGTAGTGGATCTCGATGACATCGCCGGCGATGTCGGTCCCGTCGTTCCGGTCTTTGCCGCCGTGCATGTCGAAGCTGTGCTGGATCGCCCCGTCGAGCACGAGGTTGTATTTCGCGGTGTAGCTGGATCCGGGTTTGCCGTTGCTGGCGATGTCATGCCGGTTGTTGTCGAAGATATTGGCCTCGACCAGCACATGCCCCTGGCTGGTCACCACGCCGTAGCCTAAGCCATAATGAGTCTTATTTGCCTTACCACACCCCATGCCGTCCTCGGTCTTCTCTTCTCGACGGTTATGGTGGATGTGGTTGTGGTGAACGTGAACGCCGGTGACGCCTTGCGTGGCGATGGCCGCCCACTGCCAGGCCCACAGCTCGCAGTTGTCGATCTCGACACGGCGGTGCACCGGGTCGGGGTTGGTTTCTGATATCGTATGGGTGATGCGGATCCCGGTCGGGTCGATCTGCTCACACCCCGGGCCGTCAATTTCGACACTCGGCCCTTGGATGCGCAGGCCAGTGATCCGGACGCCGCCACCGGTGACTTGAAATAGCGTCCGTTTTTCTTGGGTTTTGGTATAAAGCCGCGCCCCCAATGAGCCCTCCCTGCCGCGGCCAGACGCCAGCGTGACCCCTGCGGGAATCTCGATCTCCCACTCACCGGAAAGATCGATCTCCGCATCATCCCTGATATAGATCACCTGCCCCGGCTTGGCTTGGCGTAGCGCATCGAGCAACTGATCCCGGGCGGCGGCGTTTGCCTCGTGGGATACAACACGGTTGGCCTGAAGTGATTGGTCTTTGTTGGCAGCCTGCAGCCGCCGTCGTTGGGCCTGTTGAGCCTCCGCCAGGCGAGCGGGGTTGCGCTGTGACCTGCGTATGATTCTTTTGCTGGGGTCATAGCCGAGGGGGGTAGTCGGCTCCCATCGATCGGATGGTGCGCTTGCTTGTGCTGCTGGCGTCGGATCTTCCTTGGGGATCACATAATCGGCGTTGTCCTGGGTGATCCAATCTCCGTACCCCTCCCCGCCGCCGACGGGCCTGCCCGTCGGGTTGAACTGATCTGCGTGGGTGAAGGGGCCAAGGCACAGCAAAACACCTGCAAAAAAAACGACCCGATTGGTTCGCACCACCATGCTTCGTCTCCTTTTATTCTTTTATCCGGGATGGCCATCGATGCTTGATGAGGGGCGTTTACCCGGATCGTTTGGTTGGCTGGGTCGCGTGAAGATCATCCGGCCAGCAGCGGTCTGCAGCGTGCTGGTCACGGTGACATCGACCTCTTGGCCGATGCGCGAACGGGCGTGTTCGACCACAACCATGGTGCCGTCGGGCAGGAACCCGACGGCTTGGTTGGCCGCTTCGCCGGGCCGGATCAGCTTGATCGTAAGCCCCTCGCCGGGCAGCGCCACGGGTCGCATGGCGGTGGCCAGCTGATTCAGGTTGATCACGTGCACGCCGCGGAGGTCGGCGATCTTATCGAGGTTGAAATCGGTCGTCATGATGCGCGCGTTCATCTGCTGGGCCAGCGCGACCAGCTGATGGTCGACGTTGTTAAGGCCTTCGGCCTCCGTGGTGTCCTCAATGCTCACGTCGACATGAGGGCTGTCCTGCAGCTGGCGCAAGATCTCCAGCCCTCTTCGGCCACGGGCGCGACGCAGCGGGTCGGACGAGTCGGCTACCCGGTGCAGCTCATCGAGCACGAACCGGGGCACGATCAGCAGCCCCTGCAAGACCCGGCTGTTGACGATATCCAGGATCCGCCCGTCGATGATCACGCTGGTGTCTAGCAGCGTGGGGCGGTGGCCACGGATCTGCTTGGTGAACTCCACGTACGGGATCACGAACCGGAAATCGTCCTTCGTCTGGATCACCAGCGAGATCCCCACATAGCAGGTGATCAGCCCAATAAACACCTTGACGCCCTCGAGCAGCTTCAGAAACACATCGCGGTTGGCGTGATCACGGGGCACCGCCAGCAGGCCGATCAGGTCCACCACAAAACTCAGCGCAAACGCAGCCAACAAACCCGCAACCAAACCCAGGAACACACCCGAGATCGATGAGACCTTCTTGCGCGTCAAGAGGATGTCGATCACGATGATCGCGCTGGTGACCCCTAGCGCTAGGCCGATCATCATCAAGACTTTGTTGAACGCGATGCCCTGATGGGCTTGAAACGGCAACACGTAAAGCATCGTCACCGCTGCGGCCAAGAGGATGAACGCACCTCGCAAGAAATAAAGCACCATGACCGGGCCGTCCTTGGGTAGGGGTTGCTCATGCGCCTGCGCAACCCGGCTTGCTGGGAACGCGGGAAGGGTCGGTGTTTGAGCCTATCTTAGGTGTTTATTTTACCCTGAATCCGTGTATTTGCGACCCAGCCGTGTGGGGCCTATAGTCGGGCGCCCCGCCGTGAGGATAGGCGGCCGGGCCCGGTGCACGGGTAGGCGCGCGAACCGGGTCAGGCCTTGACCGGAGCAGCCCTAAGCGTTGTTTGCCCGGTGCCGTCGGTGTCCTGGCCGTCTGTCCACACCGCGGGGCAAGCCACACGAACCGTGTTTGAAACAGGCCTCAACCATGCCCTATACGGTCCTAGCTCGACGGTACCGATCCACCAACTTCGAGCAGGTCATCGGCCAGGAGCCGATCGCTCAGACGCTCAAGAACGCGATCGCGCTGGGCCGGGTAGCGCACGCGTACTTGTTCATGGGCACGCGTGGCGTGGGGAAGACCTCGATGGCCCGGATCTTCGCCGCCGCGCTCAACGCACCCGATACGATCGACCACTGCCCCAGGCTGCCGGGCAAGCGTGACTACCCGCCTCAAGACGTGCAGCAACGCATGGCCGAGGCGATCAGGCGCGGCGACGACCTGAACGTGATCGAGATCGACGGGGCGTCGAACCGATCGGTCGACGAAGCCCGCCAGCTGATCGCCAACGCCGGGTTAGCGCCAACCGGCAACGCCCAGTTCAAGATCTACATCATCGACGAGGTCCACATGCTCACGCGCGAGGCGTTCAACGCCTTGCTCAAGACCATGGAGGAACCGCCCGCCCATGTAAAGTTCATCCTCTGCACCACCGAGGCCCACAAAATCCCCGCGACGATCCAGTCCCGCTGCCAGCGGTTTGACTTCCAGAACATCCCAACCGCAACGATCGCCAAGCACCTCGAACACGTGCTCAAACAAGAAAACATCCCGGCCCAGCAGCAGGTGGTGTGGCAGGTCGCACGGTTAGGCAACGGGTCGATGCGGGACGCGCTGAGCCTGCTGGACCGGCTGATCGCCGCGGCGGGCATCGGCGGGGAGGAAACCCCGAACGACAAGCCCCTTTCCTTGTCACTGCTGGAAGAAATGCTGGGGCTGCCCAACCAAACGCTGATTGTTCAGCTGGTTGACGCGCTGGCTCAGGGGCAGATCAAGCCGGCCCTGCAACGCACCGCCGACCTGTTAAGCCACGGCGTGGCGCAGGATCAGCTGATCGAAACCCTGATCGAACACCTGCGCCAGCTGATGCTGATCGTCGCGTGCGGCCCGGACAGCGGGCTGATCGAGCTGTCGGACCAGGCCCGGGCCGACGCGGCCAAGCAGGCCCAAGCATTCGACGCCTCGGGCTTGGTGTACATGATCGCGCTGTGCGAAAACCTCCAGCGGGCGTCCAAGCACAGCGCTACCCCACGGGCGCTGCTAGACGCCACAATCGTACGACTAGCGCTGGCTGAGAAGATGGCCGACATCACCACCCTGCTCACCGCCGCTGCTACAACAGGGGCCCCAACCACCGGGGTTCCAAAGATCACCGCCCCGCCCCAGGGTCGAAAAAAAAAAGTAATCCCTAATGATCTTTCCCGACCGGCAGCGTCGACGCCACCCCAGCCCATTCCAACAACGAGCCGCGACCGTAAGGGAGCGGTGCAAGGCCACACGATAAACCATGCACATACACCTAGCCCGGCTTCTCAGCCAGACACTATCCCCGACATCCCACCCCACGCCGCCTGGTCTAAGCTGCTGGAACAGGTCGATCAAAAACCCGCGATGGCCTGGGCGCGGCAACTTGGCTTAAAACGGTTCGACCAAGGCGTGGCTTATCTCGCACCCCTGCCGGGTCAGCGCGAGCTGGCGGGTTTTGTGACCCAGCCGCGGCGTGAACAGCTGGCGGAAATGCTCAAATCAATCACCGGCCGACCGATCCGGGTCGAGCTCGAACCGATCACCGCCACGACCCTCAACGAGGCTCACCCCACCAACGGGCATACCCCACCAACGCCGGGCCCAGCCCCGTCAACAACAGACCAGGCCGCGCCCCACGCTCATACGCCAACCCCCACACGCCCCGGCGGCCCTACGCCCAGCGACCGGCAACAGGCGCTAGCCTTGCCGCTGGTCAAGCAGATCATGGACGTGTTTGACGCCACGCTGGTCGACGCCCAGCCCGCCGACACCAAGCAAGCACCAGACCCAACCCGTTGACCGGATCATCACGCCCACGGCCTACCGCCATCACCGCCGCGCTAACGTACCCAGGTCGATCACCACCCCACCTGGGTGGTACGCGTCGACGTTGAGCCGGTCCCGATCGATGAACGTCAGCACCACGCAATGGAAACCGGTGCGGTCCGCGAATCCGCGGTCGCCCTTGCCTGGGGCCGCGAACGCACCGTGGCGGTACGCTTGTGCGTGGAAGTGATAATGAGCCAACCCAGTATACAAGTGCTCGATCATCTCCGGGGGTGGGTAAAACACCTGATCGTGGCTTTTCATCATCGGCTCGTACGCCACCGCCACCAGCCGGTCGTTTTGCCAATCCAAGACACCCCCCAACTCGGTCTGGGTATCGACTCGGTCGGCTTCGGCACCGGCAAACAACGCTTCAACCAGCCGCTGGTCTTGCAGGTGATCCAGCAGCCAGTCCAGCCACGCCAGATCCGACCAGCAAAGCCTGTCGCCCCACCGCTCAAACAACTGGGGGTCGCCTTCCTGCTTCACCACGGGTCTTGGCGTTGTCGTGTGGTGTGGTGTGGCGGCCAACCGACGGCCGACACGATCCCGCAGCGTATGGGTGTCATGCCCCAGCACAGCCGGGTCTAACCGATCCAGCACCGCCAGGTGCCGCATCTCAAGGCCCCGCCGCTGCTCATCGCTTAGCCGGGCCACATGATCGGTGTACCGCTGCCAACGCGCTTGGTTGTTGGGTGTGCGCAAGGATTGGAGCCACAACACCTGCTCACGCGTCGCGGGCACCACGCCCAGCTGCGTGACCGCGGCTTTGAGATCGACCACCAAGGCAGAGGTGTCGGGCACCTGATCCAGCTTGGCCAATAGCTGCGGCCTGCTTAGCAACCGGTTGAGCAGCACCCACGCGGCCACGCGCTCAACCGGCCGTACTGCACGCCCCCCCTGCTGACCCACAAACACGTCAAAGGCCACATCAGCCACCATCCGGCCCGGGTGTAGCTGCTCGATCGCTTGCCGCTCAGGGCGGTCTTGATCCGGCACACCCTCCACCACACGCCCGTAGCTGTGGACCACCGCAGGCGTTAGGCCTACCCATTGCTGCTTGGCCACAACACCCAACACCAGCTCCAGCGCCTCCCAGCTTTGGATCCGTGGGATCTGATTGATCAGGTGCTGGCGGAACCGATCGGGTTCAATCTCCACAAGCTGATCGATCGCGTATCGGCGTTGCCAGGTGGGGTAGCCCGGCTGCGATACCAATCGGTACAACGCCGCGATCCAACGCGGGTCACCGGGGTGCTCAAGCTGGGCCTGCTGGATCGCCTGGCGGCGGAAGCGGAACGCCAGATCACGGTCCAGCACCGCCGCCACCGGGTCGTCAAACCGTTGAGGCCCACAACCCCCAAGCAGGCTTAACACCAACCCGGCACACGCCAAACGTGACAAAAAAATGGGCCGTTGCCCCGCCATCAATCCGGGAAACACGCGTGAAGGACCACCCCGTCCGGGCAGCGTTGGCGGGGCGACCCAAGCAGCCCAGCCGCTTCTTCGCTGCTGGCGCGGTGCCAACGGTCGCCCTGGACCGCGCGCACCAGCAGCTGGTCCATGTAGGCGATGGGCGTTGCACGGTGTGTCTCGATGGGGTTGGTTTGATTTTGGATCATGGCTCGCTGAGCTTCAGGGGTGAACTGTTCAAGCCAACCAATAAACCGATCCGCTGGGTCGGCACAACCGCCACAGGCAAACACCTTGGCGCGGACCCCTCCGGGCCGGCCATCCACCTCAATCCCCGATGGTGCTTGGATCGGCGGGACCGCATCGGCGTCTGCGGAAAATAGCTGATCCGTACCCAGATCATAAAACCACACCACACGCCCCTTCACCCCACCCGCGACGCCCACCGCTCCACCCCTATCCTCTAGCCACCCATGCAGCAGCCAGCCCAACCCCAAAATCCCGGTTACCGTGGCGATGAAAGCCAAATGATGGTTGGTACCCATGGCGTTTCTTTTGGCGCACCCCGGCCCCCCACCCAAGCATCCGCCCGCTGCCACGAACCAGGCCGTCACCCACCCGCTAAGGCACCCAGCGGTACTCGATCTGCGGGGTGCTGAGGTCGGTTAACCACCGGCGGATCAGCGGCGTGCCGATCGACCCGGGGTCGGTCACCGGGCTGCGGATCGCCCCAAACAACGACAGCCCACGCGGGGGGGACATGATCGTCACCATCGGTTCTTCGTCCTGACCGATCCCGGCAAGCTCCCGGGCCTTCACGATCGCGGCATCGAGGTACCCCTGCGCGTCGATCAGCTGGTTGGCTTGCGCCTGCTGGGCGGTATAGACCTCACCCGTGGCCAGCTGCTGGACCTGTTGCTTATCCAAGCCCCGACGCCCCTGCTCGACTACCCCCACGAACTGGTCGTACGCGTGATCCAGGATCGATCGCAGCATCTGCCGGTCCTGGGGCGTCCACTCCCGCACGGGGTTGAGCATATCCTTCTTGGTGGATTGGGTCGAAACAATCAATTCCGGCTTCACCCCGATCTTGCCCAGCAGCTCCTGGACCGTAAACGCCTGGGCGATCACCCCGATGCTGCCGGTGATCGTTGAAGGCTCGGCGATGATGTAGTCGGCCGGCGCCGCAATGTAATACCCACCGCTGGCCGCCACCGACCCGAAGCTGGCGACAACCGGCACCCGGGTCTGGTCTTTGAACGTCACCACGTCGTGCCAGATCCGGTCCGACGCCGCCACGCTACCACCGCCCGAGTTCACCCGCAGCACCACGGCGCGGGGTGGGTCTTCACACAGATTCTTCAACGCTTGGTGGACAAATTTGGCGGTATCCGCGTCGATCATCCCGTTGATCGGCAAGATCACGATCCGCCGGTCCCAGTCGCCAGCGGTATACGTTGATTCTGACGGGCCAGCCATCGACGACGCAAACCACGCGCCCAAGTAAAAATTCAACCCGATCGATAAAAACAAAACCGAGGTAATCACGCCGGTCAACACACGGCTTAACAGCCCACCGGTTTTTGATCGCACCGGGACGGGAGGCGGTGGGGGTGGGGCGTCATGCATCGGAGTATCACCCTGTGGGCCGCTACCGGTGGTGCTTGGCGGTGGCCCACCAGGTGTTGTGGGTGGACTGGTCGACCCGTCGGGTTGGTTTGAATCAAAAAGCTCGTTCATGGTACGCTCTGCTTAGCGGCCCCAGTTGCTTGCTTGGGACAGGGCCCAACAAAACCATTACCCCCTACCACGGCCCGTGTCGCAGACCCCAACACACCGGGGTAGTTTAATCCATCGTACGCCAAACCGGAAACCTTTGAATGGGGTAACCGATTGGATTGATCTGAACCCCGATAACAGCCGATGAGAAGAGGAAGCTACCCTCCGCTGGCCCCAGCTACACCGGTGGGGCGCCCCGCTTTGACACCGGGCAAGAGCCATGGGCCTGACCGCTTGAAGGAGCATCGTATCAATGAAGCTAGGCATCATCATATCGGTCGTCCTCGTGATTTTTTTGAGCCTCATGGGGTTCTTCGCGTTCCGCGGGGTATCCGACCCGCCGTCTGCCGCGACCAGCCCCGACAAGCTCGCTCAGCGCCAGCTGCCCACCGACCTGACCCCGGTTTTTAACAGCGGCATCCCCAGCGGCGACGCGGCCAAGATCTACCAGCAGGCCATCGAGCTCTACCAAGAGCACCGCGACGCATTCAACCAAGACATCCCCCCCACCGAGTTCACCAACACCCTGGTGAACTACCTGATCGAAGCCATGCAACGCCAGCGCGTCAGCAACGGGTTCTTGGACGATCACCTACCCGTCAAGCCCGGGGCCATGCCCGACTTCGACGACGCGATCGAGGCCATCCCCGCCATCGCCCTGATGCGCGCCGAGCAGGTCTATGAAAGCGGCAACACCGCTCAGGCGATTGTCGTGACCCGCGCGGTCTGGGCGCTGGGGCAGCGGGCGTTTGAAAACAATGTCCGGCTGTACAACCGCTTCCAAGGGCTGACGATCATGCTCGACGCCGGCGATAAGCTGCTGCCCTGGTCCGGGCAGGCGGGCAATCAAACCGAGACCCACGTCCAGCAGTGGATGAAATCGATCCACGAGATCTCCAAGGTCTGGCAGACCAAGTTCGAGCTGATCGCGCGGCTCAACCCCAGGATCGGCGACCTGATCAACATCGCCAACAACGACCAAGACCCCACCTTCCGCATCGCCGCGATCCTCAAGTTGGGGATCGCCAAATTCAAGCCCGGCAGCCGGGGCAACAAACGCGTCATCGAAGCCGCCATCGACGACGCCAAGCACGACGCAGACCCCCTGATCGTCCAGGCCGGTATCGCCGCCGGCGGCATGACCGCCGAGCAGATGCGCAAGGTGTATTAGGAGCCATCTCAAATCGGGTTCCAAACGGTACCCGGGCACCAGCGCCGCGTCTAAACTACCGGTGTGTCAGACCGCTTGCCCCGTGATTTTTACCGGCGTGGATCGATCCCTTTAGCCCGCGCCCTGTTAGGCCAGCGCCTGGTGCGTGTCGTGGGTGGCCAGCGCCTCAGCGGGCGGATCGTCGAGGTCGAAGCGTACCTGGGCACCCCAGACCGGGCATCGCATACCTACAACGGCCGACGCACGGCACGCAACGCGTCGATGTGGGGCGATGGCGGGCATGCCTATGTCTACTTCACCTACGGGATGCACCACTGCATGAACGTCGTCGCGGGTCACAAGGAGATGCCGATCGCGGTATTGATCCGGGCGCTAGAGCCAACCCAGGGGTTGGCAGCGATGCACCAACACCGGCCCAAAGCCAAGCGCCCAACCGACCTGTGTTCGGGCCCCGCCAAGCTCTGCCAAGCCATGGCGATCGATCGCAACTTGGATGGCGCAGACCTAACGACCAGCAACCAAATATTTATTGAACGCACCCGCCACCGCACCTACTCCACCCGCCAGATCGCAGCCACGCCACGCATCGGCGTGGGCTACGCCAAGCAATGGGCCGCCAAGCCGCTGCGGTTCTACCTCAAAGCCAACCCCCATGTCAGCCGCCTGTGATCAAACCGCCTTGAACGTGCGCCTTGGCGGTCTCAGGGTCGAAGTGCTACGCCGGAATCACAAAAACGCCCAAAATTGCCCCGCAGCGGGCGAACCAAATCCCGTCAACCTGCTCGATACGGGTATACCCGTATCGAGCAGAAAATCGGTGTATGGCGCGCCTGGCGGGCCGCAGGGAGGCACGCGAAATCCAAACCGGTGATATCGCCTTGATCGACAAAGAGTAACGCCTGCGTTGACCCTCTTTTGCCTATCTTGCCGGGATGATAAACGATCATATCGCGCTCAAACGCGGCAACCATCGCGCTGCTAGCCGCGTGGAACACCTTAACCCGGTCGCACCCACGAGGTGTTCGGCCAGCCACGACGCATTTGGCAATCTTAGAAAAAATCATTGACATTTCCCATTCAATCCCTGATACTCGTAGCTGGACTGGGGACACCTCTCGGTCGCATCTAACGCAAAGGGAATCAATCATGATCAACTGAATCTGAATCAATCTAGGTGTATAGCGCCAAGCACCCTTTTGTTGATGTCTGTTGTTGATGTTGACCTGTTCCTTGGCGGCGGCACCCGATGTGCCACAAACGGAACGAATTCAACCCAGATCAGAGGCTCCAGCGGCTCTTAACACTGTTTTGGATGATCTAGACCAATCCCGATCAGGTTTACGGGGTCCCGTTGGCCCGCGGCAAGGAAATCTTCGGCGTTTGGGTGATCCTGACGCGGCAAACTCATACCCGATGGGTATAGACAAAAGACGCATAGACCTGTGTTGTTGTTAGCACGGGCTTTTATTGAAGATTGAATCATCCATGCAACGAGCCGCGGCCGTAAGCGAGCGGGGCCATAGGGATTTTCAAGACAGATGATGTTGATTGGAAGCTTCAATGTTCAATAGAAACATCTCTCACAAGTAGAAGGAGGCTTGCCATGCAAAACTTCATGAACCGCTGGCTCGATACGATGTTCAACCGATCGAGGCGCGATCGCCGTGCTGGTGAAAACCAAAATCGCAGGGACACATCAAAAATCATGTTCAAACAGGGCGTGGGCCGGGCTAGAAGCCTTGGAGTCACGCGTGCTGCTGTCGGCGGTGGCTAACTTCGACGCAGACTCACGAGCCGTGTGGGCATCATCCCCCGAAACCATCGGTGCCGATGAAGTCTCCGGCATGGTGGGCGATCTGGTGGCCCGAGAAGAAGCCCTCGGCTTCATGGTCGCCAAAGGCGTCTCACACGTGTTCCTGTTTGTAGGCAACGAAAATAGCAGCGGCGGTTTGCCCAGTGTCCCGGGCAACCCCATATTCCACCCCACCGGCAAGGCCTCCAATTACGAAACGTTGATCGCAGACTTGCACGGCCTAGGGATAGAGGTCTACGCACTAATCGGTGGCAACCAAAGACCTGAAATCCCTTCCTATACCGACACCGACCTCTATGTCGATATGGATTATTTGGTCGACCAAGTAAAAGTATGGAACAACAACCACAGCACGAACCCCGATCATCAATTCGATGGCATCAACCTAGACGTCGAGCCGTGGGCCGGAAACGGACCCTGGTTTGGAGATCCCACAGAGTGGATCAAATACCTCAATTTTGGGAATACCGTGATGGATACCATCGGATCCACCATCCCCGTTGGGCCCTTTACATTCCACGGGTTTGGAAATCCCAGCACCGACTTTGTCGTCCAATGGAACAATAACCCGGTGAATCCCGGCAGTATCAAGCAGATATCAGAGCACCTGCTTGATACGTACGACTACCTGACCGTTGGCGCGTTCCGGGATACCCCAATTGAACTTGGGAACAACGCGCTAGATGAAATAGAAGACGGCAATGCGGCCGGAAAACCAGTCCTGGTTGGTGTCGAAACCACCTCAGTACCACCCAACAACCAAACCTTCTTCCAAGAGGGCGAAGCCGTCATGGAAACCGTTTTGGCACAGGTCAAAGACGATTACCTCCAGAACCCACAGGCAGACGAAGGTTTCGCCGGATTCGCCATCCAAGACCTGGGCAACTACCTCGACTGGGCAACCCCACCCCCCACCCTAATCAACTTCAACGACCACACGATCGATCCATACAGCAACCAAGACAAAACCGACTCAGCGACCGTAGAAGACGCCGGCGCCACGCTCGTGCTGACCGGCAACACCTGGAAGAAGATCGGCCTGCCCTACACCATCACCCCCAACACCGTCTTAGAGTTCGACTTCCAAAGCGACACCCAGGGTGAGATCCACGGCATCGGGTTCGACACCGACGACGTGATCAGCTCAGACCAAACATTCAACCTCTACGGCACCCAGACAAACTTCGGGCTCTTGGACTTCCACAACTACGCGTCCTTTGCCCCTGGCACGGCCCACTACACCATCCCCGTCGGGCAGTCCTACACCGGCGCCATGAACTCCCTGTTCTTCGCCAACGACCACGATGTCGCCTCGCCCAACGCCCACAGCCGGTTCTCAAACATCGTGATCTATGAAGACACAGGCCTGCCCGCCAGCATCCGGGTGACGCCTAGAGCTCGCTTGGTGACCACCGAAACCGGAGGCCAAGACAGCTTCAACGTCGTGCTCAACACCAAACCAACCGACAATGTGACGATCGGGCTAAGCTCTAGCAATACCGGCGAGGGCACGGTCTCGCCGTCGACACTGACCTTCACACCCGACAACTGGTACACCCCCCAGGCTGTGACTGTGACAGGTATCGACGATAGCGAGGCCGACGGCGATCAGACGTACACCATCATCACCGATATGGCTTCAAGTGGCGACTCTAACTACAACGGCCTGAACCCCGCCGACGTTACTGTAACTAATACCAACGACGACGCCGGCATCATGGTGATGCCCACGGCTGGGTTGGTAACAACCGAAGCGGGTGGCCAAGATGACTTCACCGTCGTGCTCAAAGCCAAGCCTACGGCCGATGTGATGATCGGGGTCAGCTCCAGCAATACCGATGAAGGGACGGTCTCAACGCCAATATTGACATTCACACCCAACAACTGGGACATGCCCCAGACCGTCACCGTGACCGGCGTCAACGATAGCGTGGACGACGACGATCAGCCTTATACCATCATCACCGACATGGCCACGAGCGCCGATTTGCGATACGACGGCCTAGACCCCGATGATGTGGCTGTGACGAACACCGAAGCGCCATCCGACACCCTCAACTTCAACGACCACACGATCGATCCATACAGCAACCAAGACATCAACGGCACCGCGACGATCGAAGACGCCGGCGCCACGCTTGTGCTGACCGGCAACACCTGGAAGAAGATCGGCCTGCCCTACAACATCACACCCAACACCGTCTTAGAATTCGACTTCCAAAGCGACACCCAGGGTGAGATCCACGGCATCGGGTTCGACACCGACGACGCGATCAGCTCAGACCAAACATTCAACCTCTACGGCACCCAGACAAACTTCGGGCTCTTGGACTTCCACAACTACGCGTCCTTTGCCCCTGGCACGGCCCACTACACCATCCCCGTCGGGCAGTCCTACACCGGCGCCATGAACTCCCTGTTCTTTGCCAACGACCACGATGTCGCCTCGCCCAACGCCCACAGCCGGTTCTCCAATATCAAAATCTATGAAGATCCAGGCCCGCCACCGCTCAACTTCAACGACCACACGATCCTGCCCTACAGCGGCAGCACCCAAGACATCAACGGCACCGCGACGATCGAAGACGCCGGCGCTACACTCGCGCTAGCCGGCAACACGTGGAAGAGGATCTTCCTGCCCTACAACATCACACCCAACACCGTCTTAGAATTCGACTTCCAAAGCGACACCCAGGGCGAGATCCACGGCATCGGGTTCGACACCGACGACGCGATCAGCCAGGACCGGACATTCAAGCTCTACGGCACCCAGGACTGGGGCATCACCGATTTCAACAATTACGCGGCTTCTGCACCAGGGTCCAAGCACTACACCATACCCGTGGGGCAGTTCTACACCGGTGTCATGAACTTCCTGACGTTCACCAACGACCACGACGTCGCATCGCCCAACGCCCACAGCCGGTTCTCAAACATCGTGATCTACGAGGATCTAGGTTAGCCCGCAGGCATTGACGCAAGACACCAACAAGATCGGGCTACCGCACAGACTTGGCTGACTTGGGCGGTGTCACGCCCAAATGGATCTTCAACGGCGGTGTGGTGGGGGTAGCGTGGCGGTCAAGGATCTGACGCACCTTGCGCGCGATGCCCTGGGGATCCAGGCCCACTTCTTCCAACTGGCCCGGGCGGCTGTCTTGGTAGACCCACTGGTCGGGCATGCCCAATCGGTAGATCATGTCGGTCGGTAGCCGTTGTGCGTTACACGCCTCAAGCACCGAAGCGCCAAACCCACCGGCCAACGCGTGATCCTCAATCGTCAGCACCGGGGTGCCCGCCTCGATCAATCGCTTGATCAGGTCGATATCCACTGGCTTGGCGAACCGGGCGTCGTAGAGCGCGACGTGGTCGCCCTGCTCGCCAAGCTGTTCGATCGCCTGGGCCGCTTGGTAGACCATCACCCCGTAGGCCAGCACCGCCAGGTCTCCGCTGCTTTCCCCGCCCTTGGCCGGCATGACCAGATTGGCCTTGCCCAGCTCAAAGGCAGGCACCTCAGCCTGCAGCGGCTGGTCCACCACATTGTCGCGTGGGTAGCGGATCACCGAGCAGCCCGCGTCGTATGCCCGCATGAACTCCAGCCCCGCACGGAGGTTGGGTTCGTCGCTGGCCGCTAGCATCACCACACCCGGCAGGGGCGCAAAGACCGCGATATCCATAAACCCGTGGTGGACCGCGCCGTCGCCGCCTACAAACCCCGCCCGATCCAGACACAGCCGCACCGGCAGGCCCTGCAACGCCACCTCTTGGAACACCTGGTCCAACGCACGCTGCACAAACGTCGAGTAGACCACGAAAAACGGGCGCATCCCGGCCTTGGCCATCCCCGCGCACATATCCATCGCGTGCGACTCGCAGATCCCCGTATCCAACGTGCGGTCGGGGAAGCGTGGCATCACGTGGTTCAGCCCCGTGCCATCGGGCATCGCCGCGGTCACCGCAAAGACTTTCTCGTCTCGCTCCATCACGTCGATCAGCGCATCGGAAAACGCCGTCGTAAACGATCGCCCGCCTTTTTTAAGTTCGACCCGGCAGCCTTCGACCACAAACGGCTTGGGTGAGTGGAACGTGGTCGGGTCCCCGGCTGTAAAATCAAAGCCCTTGCCCTTCACCGTCTTGCAGTGCAGCAGCACGGGGTGATCGATCTCTTTGACCTCGTTGAGCATGCTGACCAGATGGGGCAGGTCGTGGCCGTCGATCGGCCCCACACACATCAAGCCAAAGTGCTCGTAGAGGTGGTCGTGGGCCAACGCGGCTTTGGTCATCTCACCCAACCGGTGGTAGACCTCTTCCAGCGCCGACCCGCCCGGGATGCGTTTGAGCACGCCTAAGGCGCGCTTCTTCAGGTCGTCGTAGTGCGGGTTCACCCGGATCCGGTCGAAGTACCCCGCCAACGCGCCCTGGGGTTTGGCGATCGACATGCCGTTGTCATTGAGCACCACCAGGAACTGCCGCCGCAGCGTCCCGGCGTTGTTGAGCCCCTCCATGGCCACCCCGTTGACGATCGACGCGTCGCCGATCAGCGCCACGGTGCGGCGGTCGGCCTGACCCAGCAGCTGGTCGGCGCGGGCCATGCCCACCGCGGTGGAGATCGACGTCCCGGCGTGGCCCACGCTAAACAGATCGTACGGGCTCTCACGCGGCTCGGGGAAGCCGGCCATCCCATCACGCTGACGCAGCTTCGGAAGCAATTTGGTGCGCCCAGTCAGCAGCTTGTGCGGGTAGCACTGGTGCCCCACATCAAACAGCAGCCGGTCCGTACCGAAATCAAACACGTAGTGTAAAGCGATCGTCAGCTCCACCACCCCGAGGTTGGGCGCCAGGTGGCCCCCGGTTTTGGAAACCTGGTCGCAGATCGCCCCGCGGATCTCCTCGGCCAGCTTCGGCAGCTGCTTGACCGACAGCTTCTTAAGGTCGGCTGGACTGTTGATGGTGTCCAGCAAGCTGCGCTTCGGTTGTCGACGGGCCGGTGCCGCGGTGCGTTTTGCCATAAACAAGCCTTTCCTATACCAATCCCGATCGAGTTGACGGGGTGCCGCCCGTCTGCGGCAGGCAAACGCCCGGTGTTTTTGTGTGTCTGACGCGGTAAACTCATACCCAATGGGTATAGTTGCCCCCAAGGGCTCACAATCCTGTTTTGCTGCGATCGCTGGCCTGTCAACCTACTATGCTATGTCGGTTAAACCCAACACATGACCAATATTTATTTTTGGCGTACCGCGAGGCAGTCGCACAGCCGGTGGAGCCGCTCGGCGTGACGGCCAAGCGGCTCTAGGGCCTGGTGTGCTTCCCGCTGAAGCTGTTGAATCTGGCTCTGGGTCTGCTCGATCCCCAGCAGCCCGGGGTACGTCAGCTTGCCCATCTGGGTATCTTTTTGGGTGGCCTTGCCTAGCTGCTGAGTGGTCTGGGTCACGTCAAGCAGGTCATCGACGGCCTGGAACATCAAGCCGATCGCCTGGGCGTACCGTGTCACCGCGTCGAGCTGCTGGCGGTCGGCCTGCCCGCACATCGCGCCCATGCGCGCACAGCAGCGGATCAACGCCCCGGTCTTGTGGCGGTGGATCGTCTCAAGCCGCTGGATCGGCTCACGCGGCAGATCCCCGTGCTGGGGGAACGTGTCGTAGACCTGGCCGGCGATCATGTTGTTCGTCGCGATCGACAGCTCCAGGGTCATCCGCCCCGCTAGCGTCTCGGGTTCTACGCGGGTGGCGATCAGCTCAAATGCTAGGCCCATCAGCGCGTCGCCCGCGAGGATGGCCGTGGCCTCGTCGGTGTGCTTGTGGAGTGTGGGTCGACCCCGGCGCAGGTCGTCGTTGTCCAGGGCGGGCAGGTCGTCGTGGACGAGGCTAAAGCAGTGGATCATCTCGATCGCCGCGGCCGGCGCCATCGCCTCTTGGCCAGCCCCCCCCACGGCTTGGCAGGTTAGGATCACCAACGCCGGCCTAAGCCGCTTGCCGCTGCCAAGTAATGCATAGCGCACCGCCTCACGCAGGTGATCCGGCAGCGGGCGCTGATCCAGAAACCCCACCATGTAAGGCCCAACCGCTTGGGCCGGCCGTGTCAGGCTTGCCAGGTCCACGCCCGCGGGATCGATCGGATGGGTCTGCCAGGCCGTGCTGCTCATGCCATGATTTCCAAACCAATGGGACGGCTGAGATTATACCTATTAAGGGTAAACTTGCCTCGCCACAGATATCCCGCCATGCTCTTGGTCGCGCGATCTAAGCCATGCGCTGGGCCGCAAAGCCGGTCAAAATCAATGCCTGCATCGCACAACGCATACCGGCCATCAAGCCCAATAGGTAACCATACCATCATATGGGCAATCGCACCGGGTGGCGAGGGGGAATTGATGATGCCGTGGCTACTACGCTTTATCAACCCGTACAGGCGCGGGTAGGGCCTCTCCCCGGACCGCCGGTTTGCTTAACGCACGGTTTGCAGGGTGGATTGCCGGATGGTGAGGCTGTGGAAGCGGTCTCGGGCTTGGTTGCCGGTGGTGATTTGGTGATCGTAGGTGATGTTCACAATCCGATCGATCGTGTCGGACTGAAAGCCATCAAAGGTGGCCAGCGGCGCATCGTTGCGTGAGGCGTACCAAGGCAATTGAGACGCCCAACCGCCATAGGTGGTATGCGGGGCGATCGGCTGCAGAGCCGGGGTGTTGAAGACAATCGACGCGTGCCGCCCTTCAACCTCTGGGTAAGCCAACCAGGTGTCATCTTCGGCCAGCGGGGCCTGGCAGCCACCGGTGACCGACGCCAGGGCAGCAATCAAGGCGGTGTGTAGAGCGGTTTTGGATCGAAGGCTGGGCATGATCTGCGGCTTTCTCGATCTTACGATATACCCGTCCCGATCGGGTTGACGGGGTCCCGTTCGCCCACGACAGGGAAATCTTGGGCGTTTTTGTGATTCCCACGCGGCAAACGCATACCCGATGGGTATACCAAGACACCAACACCCGACATTTTAAGCAAAAATCATGCCCGGTGACCACGCTTGACCGCCTCAGGCGTCTTAGCCATGGATCCACACCGATTTACTGCCCGTTTTCCATCTAGCCACATGGCCGCCCCCCGGTGGGGTTGGGCGGGCTGATGCATGAACACCACAGGGTGAGCCGGCGTGGGTCAATGATCGCATCGACGGTCTTCGTTGTGAGGGGTCAAAGGTTATCCGCATCATGGCGTGGCCGTATATACCCATACCCGTCCCGATTGGGTTGACGGGGTCCGGTCCGCCCGCGGCAGAGAAATCTTGGGCGTTTTGGTGATTCGCACGCGGCAAACTCATACCCGATAGGTATACAACGAGATCTTTCCTACACAAACGCGTGGTAGATCGCGCGTTGGGCTTTTTCGAAGTCGTTGGTCTCGACGCCGACGATGATGTTGATCTCGCTAGAGCCCTGGTCGATCATGCGGATGTTGACGCTGGCCTGCGCCAGGGCGTGGAAGAGCTTGGCCGCGGTGCCGGGGGTGTGCGCCATGCCGCGCCCGACGGTCGCGATCAACGCCATGTGGGGGTAGGCCTCGATCGTGTCTGGCCGGCACCCGATCCGGATCTGCTCGAGGACCTGGTCGAGCTTGCCTTGGATCTGAGAGTCAGCAACGACGACGCTCATGGTGTCGATGCCGCTTGGCATGTGCTCGAAGCTGATGCCGTGGGATTCGAGGATGGTCAGCACCCGCCGACCAAAGCCGAGTTCCTGGTTCATCAGCGTTTTTTCGATGGCGATGACGGTGAAGTCTTTGCGCCCGGCGATGCCGGTGATCGTGCCCAGGTGGGTGATGGGCTGGGCCTCGGAGACGATCTGTGTGCCGGGGTCATCGGGTCGGTTGGTGTTGCGGATATTGACGGGTATGCCCGCGGCGCGCACGGGGAAGATCGCTTCGTCGTGTAAGACGGTGGCGCCCATGTAGGCCAGCTCGCGCAGCTCGCGGTAGGTCACGGTATCGATCGGTTTGGGGTTTTCGACGATGCGTGGGTCGGCCATGAGCAGCCCGCTGACATCGGTCCAGTTCTCATATACCGCAGCACCCACTCCGCGTGCGACGATGGCGCCGGTGATGTCCGAACCGCCGCGGGAAAAAGTCTTGACCCGCCCGTCGGGTGTGCTGCCGTAAAACCCGGGGATGACCGCCCGGTCGGTTTGGGTTAGCCGGTCGTGGACCGCTTGGTGGGTGCGGTCGGCGTCGAAACGACCGTCGGCGTCGAAGTGGATCATCTGAGCGGGGTCGATGAAGGTGTAACCCAGCAGCGTGGCGATGATCCGGCCGTTGAGGTACTCGCCCCGGCTAGCGGCGTAGTCGGCGGTTGCGTTTTGGGCGATGTCTTGTTGGATCTGAGTCAGGTGGGGGTCGAGATCCATGGCCAGGCCCAGCTGGGACACGATCTGCCGGTAGCGGTCGGCGATTATCGTGAACACACTATCGAACGGGATTTTTTGTTGGGCGTGGGCGTGGCAGAGGTAGAACAGGTCGGTGATCTTTTGGTCATCGGCGGTGCGCTTGCCCGGGGCCGACGGCACGACATAGCGCCGCTGGGGGTCGCTTTGGACGATGGCTTGGACCCGTCGGATCTGCTGGGCGCTGGCCAGCGAGGTGCCGCCGAATTTGCAGACTTTGATCGACACGGTATCTCCATTGGCCACGCAACGCCGCGGTGGCAAGCCAGTATACCCATCGCGTCTGCGGGCCTACAATCCCACCATGCGCCCCTTTGACACAGCCCGCCCGATCCTGATCACCGGCGCTAGCGGGTATGTGGGTGAGCACCTGGCCAGCCGGCTTGTCAGGCAGGGATACACAGTGGTTGGCCTGGGCCATGCGAAGCCCGTTGCGGTTCCAAGTGCCCAACGCCTGCGGCTGGATCTGCAAGACGCGCGCGCGGTGAAACAATGCCTCGATCAAGTTCAACCCGCAGCGGTCTTCCACTGCGCGGCCCAGACCGACGCGGGTTTTTGTGAAAAGAACCCCGACACGGCACGCGGGCAGATCGTCGCCGCAACCACCCATTTGATTGATGCGGTGGCACACACCGCCCCTCAGACGCCGCTGATCGCGCTATCGACCGACTTGGTCTTCGATGGCCGGCACGCGCCGTATGGTGAGCCAGACACGCCCCACCCTTTGTCGGTCTATGGCCGGCTCAAGCTCGAAGCCGAAGCCGTGGTGCACACGCTGCCCCGTGGTATGGTGGTGCGGACCGCGTTGGTTTATGGGCCACCGGCGACGCACAAGGCTAGCTTCTTGGGTTGGATGATCGATCGCTTAACTCAAAAACAGCCACTGATCTTATTCGAGGATGAGGTGCGCACGCCGATCTTTGTCTGCGACCTGTGCGACACCCTGATCTGGCTGGCGCAGCACGGCCAACCCGGGCTGTGGCACGCCGGTGGGCCCCAGCGGCTTAGCCGCGTGCAGATGGGGCATCTGCTGTGCGATGCATTTGGCTTTGACCCCGGTCTAATCGCCCCCAAACGCTTGGCCGACTCAGCCTACCCCGCGCCACGGCCTGCTGATGTGTCACTGGATTGCACCAAGCTCTGGGCACAGCTGCCCATACAGCCCCGATCGTTCATGGAGGGTTTGCAACACACCGCTTCACACCGTCAATGAAAAAGCCCACGGATGACTATCCGTGGGCTGCGTGGTCGATCCAGGCCAATCATCACGGCATAACCGTGTGTGGGTTGTGCCTGCTTAGGCTAACCCAGGAAATCCTCTTCCAGCAGGACGCGGATCTTGCCCAGGGCTTTGTTTTGGATCTGCCGCACACGCTCCTTGGTCACGCCGATCACCCGCCCGACTTGCTCTAGCGTCAGCGGCCGGGCGTCTGGGTTGTCTTGGAGCGGCTTGCCCATGGCGAACCGGTATTCGATCACCGACCGCTCGATATCGGACAGGTCGGCTAAATTTTTCTTCACGATGATCCGCACCTCGTCGACGCAGTCCTCTTCATGGTTGGCACGCTTGTGGTCCATGTAGTCGGACTTCTCGAGCTTCGGGTCGAAGTCGGTGGGGAACAGCTGCCGGTAGCGGCTGTGCGTCACGCCCATGCGGCTAAACGCTTTGAGGATCGCCCGGCAGGCGTAGGTGGAGAACTTAAAACCACGCGCCACATCGAACTTATCCACCGCGCGCAGCAGAGCCATATTGCCTTCGCTAACCAGGTCCGCGAAGTCGACTTCGCTCATCCGTGTCCGCTTGGCCATCGCCAATACCAATGCCAGGTTGGTCTGCGCGATCTGATCGCGGTAGGTTTCTGCCCGGCGGTACCAGCGGATCAGGGCTCGGCCCTGCTTGGGATCAACAGGGCTATCCCCGATCGCTTCACGCAGCTTGGCCACCTGGTATCGGCAGTAGTTGAACTGCAAGAACAACGCACGCTCCTGCGCCGCGGTGAGCAAGACCGTCCCGGCGCTCTTGTTGGACGCAGCGTCCGAAGCGTCGCTGATTTTCTCCATCAGCGGGTGGTACCAGCTGGTATCGGGCCGTGTGATCTGCGCCGCCTCAGCGCCCAAGCGGCGCTCTGCATCGGGCTGGATGAAGCAGGGGTTGTCCACGTAGTCGCACTTGTCGTTGAGGATGTGCTTGAGGATCGCTTCATCCTGGGGGCTAAACCGACGCTTCGACCGCGTGGTCTGCACCCGGTGTTGACGCCGTGCAAGGTCTAAAGGCGAATAATAATGTTGATTGATCGTGTGCGTCATCTCTTTACCCTAATCTTCTCTTCTTCCCAATCGAACTATGAATACGTGGGTATCGGGAAGTGTGTTCCCTCCTCCAGGGGGATCTTTCTCCTGTTTTCCCAAGCAAGACAGATGGCCATTCCCTTCAGCTGGCCTTGCGCCCCCACCCAGGGTTTTCTACCTTGCTTTACCCGTATTAATATACCATGAGTTTCTTAATTTGGTTCATTTTTTTTGGAATTATTCAAAAATAAGTTTTTCCGTATCTTCGCCTGATCGTGAAAATATTTTCTCCTATTTTTCCTAAATCGATTTTTTTCAGGAAGATACGCACGAGCATCTCATTCGGGCGGCCGTGTAAAAAACGACAGCCCCCAACCCTATGGCGTCCCAAGCGCAGCCGAAACGCATACCTTGACCCCTTCTGGGGCTTCTTTTACTATCTGAAAAATTGGAGCACTGAGACGGTTGATATCGGCACACCGCCTTGATTGGCATCACTTTCCCTTAATGCGTCAACGGATCAACCAAAATTAGACCTGTTCATTATTCCACCATCCGGGTCGAAACCTTCGCCTTTAGGCGTAACCGCTTGAGCGTATCTTCTTGAGGTAAACTCGATGGATGTCCCCAACCGAATATCGTCACGGAGCCCACACGATCTACGACGTCAAGTACCACTTGGTGTGGGTGACGAAGTATCGGTATCCGGTGCTCACGGGGCAGATCGCGGTCCGGGCCCGGGACACGATCCGTCAGGTCTGCATGGCCAAGGATATCACGATACTCAAAGGGCACGTGAGCCGGGATCACGTTCACCTATTCGCGTCGATCCCGCCGCGGATGTCGGTGGCTCTTGGTGTGCAATACATCAAGGGTCGTTCTTCGCGGTTGCTCCAGCAAGAGTTTTCGGAGTTGAAGCGTCGGTACTGGGGCCGCCACCTCTGGGCCCGGGGTTACTTCTGCGCCTCGTCGGGGACGGTGACGGACGAGATGATCAAGGCGTATATCGAGCATCAGCAACAACCTCCAGACGACGGATTCACCGTAGCCGACGAGTAGCTTTAGCCGGCTTCAGGCGAGGCTTGAGTCGGCTTTAGACGAAATAGCGACTTTCAGTCGCCGGGAAACCTACCGGCTTTAGCCGGTAGTGGTTTAGTCGACTTATAAATTCTGATACAACAACGTTTTTGGAGAACACGATGGCCTTTACACTCCCTGATCTACCCTACGGCTTCGATGCGTTAGAGCCCACCATCGATGCCAAGACCATGCAGATCCACCACGGCAAGCACCACAACGGCTACGTGACGAACCTTAATAAAGCCGTGGATGGCACCAACCTGGCGTCGAAAAGCCTTGAGTCGATCCTGGCCGATCTAAACGCGGTACCCGAAGCGATCCGCACCGCGGTGCGCAACAACGGCGGGGGGCACTTCAACCACAGCCTGTTCTGGTCCGTGATGGCGCCGTCGGAACAAGGCGGCGGCGGGCAGCCCGCCGGTGATCTGGCAGCCGCGATCGAAAGCGATCTGGGTGGGTTTGCCGCGTTCCAAGAAGCTTTTGCCAAGGCCGCCGCCACCCGGTTCGGGTCGGGCTGGGCCTGGCTGTGTATGAAAGAAGATGGCAAGCTTTGTGTCTGCTCCACCCCCAACCAAGACAACCCCTTGATGAAAAACGTCGCCCCCTGCCCAGGCCGGCCGATCCTGGGTTTGGATGTGTGGGAGCACGCCTACTACCTCAATTACCAAAACCGACGGCCAGACTACATCGCCGCTTGGTGGAACGTTGTGAACTGGGCCAAGGCTGCCGAAAACTTCGCCGCCGCCAAGGCCGCGGGCTGACCAACCCCCCCTACTCACGGTTGGTATACCTCTACATAGGGTAGCCCCCAACCGACGAAGCCGTACACGCCTCGGTATTTAAAGTGGCGTAAGATACTGCCAGTACGGAGCCATCGCGGTAGAAACAAGGGCGTGGCTTGGCCTGCTCTAGGCCAAGGGCTACCATACACCCACCGCGATGACCGCCCAGCCAGCCGCCCAACCCGTGGAGACGCTTGCCACCCCGACCAGCGGGTTGGGGTGGCCAACGGTGACGCTGTGGCAGCGGGAGATGGTGCGGTTCTTTCGGCAGCGCAACCGTGTGATCGGTGCCGTTGCCACGCCGCTGGTCTTCTGGCTGCTGCTGGGGTGGGGGCTCAACAACACCTTTGTGATCCCCATGGCTGGTGGCGACGCGGTCAACGTGTCTGACCCGCCTGCCGGGGGCACCACCCCTGGTGCGGGCGTTGGGTACCTGGCGTATTTCTACCCCGGCACCGTGGTGCTGATCCTTTTGTTTACCGCGATCTTTTCGACCATCTCGGTGATCGAAGATCGAAGGGAGGGGTTCCTCCAAGCGGTGTTGGTTGCGCCGGTGCCGCGGCTGGCCATCGTGCTGGGCAAGGTTCTAGGCGGTGCGAGCATCGCGTCGATCCAGGGTGCGTTCTTCTTGATCCTTTGGCCTCTGGTCGGGGGTTGGCCCGGTATGGGGGCGATGGTGGGGGCGGTGGCGGTGATGTTTTTGTTGGCGATGGGGATCACGGCGATGAGCTTGTGCTTCGCCTGGCCCATGGATTCGGTCGCGGGGTTCCACGCGGTGATGAACCTGGCGCTGATGCCCATGTGGTTCTTGTCCGGGGCGGTCTTCCCGGTCAGCACCGCGCCGTGGCTGATGCGCCTGCTGATGTGGCTTAATCCGCTGACGTACGGCTACGCCGCGTTCGCCCCGATGCTCCGGGCCGACCCGACCCAAGCCCACGCGGCTGTCCCATGGCCGGTGGCGCTGGGGGTTTTGTGCGGCTTCACCGTGGCGATGACCGCGCTGGCCCAACGGTTGGTCGCCCGACCCCGGAAGGATGGCTCTGCGTGACGCCCAGCCATACACCAACCACAACGCTGCCCCACACGGCGGGGTCTAACCCGCCGTTGGCCGCGCCGGGCCACCAACGCCTGTGGATGATCCTCTTGGCGATCGCGTCGCTTGGCACCACGGTTCTGATTGGGTTAAACATCTGGGTGCGGCAAAGCCCAACCGCTCAAGTGGCGGTGGCGGGCGGGGCGGCCACAAGCATCGCCACCACACCGATTCACCCACCGGTCTTGGGTACGGTTCCCCCGTTTCGGCTCACCGACCAGACCGGTCATGCCTTTGGCAGCCGGCAGCTACGCGGCAAGGCGTGGGTCGCGGGCTTTATCTTTACCCGCTGCGCCGGGCCGTGCCCGATGATTACCTCGCAGATGGCTCGGCTCCACCAAGAGTTGGGCGATTGGCCCAACTCAGGCCGTGTGCAATTCGTCTCGGTTACCGTTGACCCGCAACACGACACACCGCAGGTGCTCCAGAGATACGCCCGGCTGGCCCACGCCGACCCCGATCGTTGGCGGTTCCTCACCGGCGATCAGCAGCAAGTCTGGCGGTTGATCCGCTCTGGATTCATGCTGCCCGTGGAAGACAACCCCGATCAACCCGACGCACCCATCATCCACAGCCAGAAGCTGGTGCTGGTCGATCAAGCCGGGCAGATCCGTGGGTATTACGATGGGTTAGACGCTTCAGGCCAAGCGGCGCTGCGGCGTGACCTGCGCCGCCTGCTTGGGCAGCAGCCCCCCCACGCAGCGGGATCGCGTCAGCCTCACCAACCTGTTCACGGGGGGTAGCGTGGACCTGTCCTTCTTGCCCCATGTCAACGCGACGCTGAATGGGATGGCCTGTATCTGCCTAATCAGTGGCCTGGCCATGATCAAGCGACGGCGCATCGACGCACACCGCCGATGCATGATCGCCGCCGCTACGCTGTCGGGTATCTTCCTGGTCAGCTACGTGATCCACTACACCTGGCGGGCCACAGTCCAGGGCGGCACGCACACGCCCTTTCACGGCACCGGGTGGGTAAAAACGATGTACTATGCTGTGCTGCTATCGCACATCGTGTTGGCCGCGACCGTGCCGGTCTTCGCCGTCTGGCTGATCCGGTTGGGCGTCACCGGGCGTTACGATAAACACCGGCGGGTCGCTAGGATCGGGTACCCCGTGTGGATGTACGTCTCACTCACCGGCGTGCTGATCTACGTGATGCTGTTTTGGCTGAACCCGAAGGTGTAATCTGCACGCCAAATCCATCTTTGGGCTGATGGCCGCCTCGCTTTTTTTAAGGTTCATATGGTGTGGTGTCTGCAGGAACGTTGATATCAAACGCCGAGGTAGGGGGCGTTAAAATCGGGGTTAGTTCCGGCGTCGGCAAGGTAAAACCATTAAACCGGTTTGATATATCGGAGTCTGAATACCTGACCTTCCCCCCTGATCTCGGTCCATTTGTTGGTCTCTTTAAACTGTCGGTTTTGGACCTAGAAAGGGGTCTATCATGGCACGGAAACGGTTCAGAGTTGAATAGATTATTCCCTTGTTGCGGGAAGCGGAGGTGGGGTTGGCCCAAGGCCAGCCATTGGCCACGGTGTGCAAGCAGATCGGGGTGTCAGACAAGACGTACTACCGCTGGCGTCGTGCGTATGGTGGGATGAAGATGGATCAAGCCAAGCGGCTCAAAGAGCTAGAGCAGGAAAACATCCGGCTCAAACGGCTGCTAGCCGACGCGGAGCTGGACAAGGCGATCCTGCGTGAGGCCGCCCGCCCAAATTTCTAAGATGTATTAGTCACCACTTCATCTGGCGTTTAGGTTAATCTTTGTTTCTTTGACAAGGAGCCCGTCAGATGACGACCGACCAGAAGATCATTGCTCACAAAGTCGGATTACTCAAACTGGCCCAGACGCTGGGCAGCGTGTCCCAAGCGTGCAAGGTGATGGGGTATTCGCGGGATAGCTTCTACCGGTTCAAGCAGCTCTACGACCAGGGTGGGCAGCTAGCGCTGCAAGAGATCAGCCGCAAGAAGCCGATCCTGGCCAACCGCGTCGACCCCCAGGTCGAGCAAGCCGTCGTCGCGTTTGCGACCGAACAACCCGCGTACGGCCAGGTGCGGGTATCGAACGAACTCAAGAAACAAGGCAAGCTCATCTCGCCCGCCCCCGGAATACGGGGTGCGCAGCGTCTGGTTGCGGCACGACCTCGAGACGTTCAAGAAGCGGCTCAAAGCCCTTGAAGCCAGGGTCGCTCAAGGCCCTGAAAAGATGGTTCTGACTGAAGCCCAGGTGGTGGCGTTGGAAAAAGCCAAGCAAGACAAGCAGGCCCACGGCCAGATCGAGACCCAGCACCCCGGATATCTGGGATCTCAAGACACGTCCTATGTCGGCACAATCAAAGGCGTGGGCCGGATCTACCAGCAGACGTTTATCGATACCTACACACGCGTGGCGCACGCCAAGCTCTACGATCGCAAGAACGCCTTGGTCGCCGCCGACCTGCTCAACGACCGCGTGATCCCCTGGTACGAGCAGCACGACGTGGACCCGCTACGCATCCTGACCGATCGCGGCACCGAGTATACCCATCGGGTATGCGTTTGCCGCGTCGAAGACACAAGAACACCGAAAATTGACCTTCCGCGGACGAACCGGACCCCGTAAACCTGATCGGGATTGGTATAAAGAAGCCCACGGATTCAATCCGTGGGCTTCGGGAGGGATCAGGGTTGTGTCGTGCCCACACCTTGTCCCGCGGGGCAAGGCGTGCGCAGTCGGTGGTTGGCGAGAAACACACTTTGCCCTTCGGGTCAAAGTGTGGCACCCCGGCTCACAGAGGGCGCTCGGTGCGTGTGCCACTGACAAGCCCTCTTGTCAGTGTGATGTAACCAATCGGAACCACCACTGACAAACAAGTTTGTCAGTGCCACCAGCCGGGTTACTTGCTTCGGCCATCTTTATCTGTTGGGAGACCTTGCTCATATTGATTTACGAAATTGCGGAATTCACGAGATCTTCTTGCATATTGAGTTGCGGTGTTTACTGTATACATCATGCTGTTAAGCTCCCATCCCGTTTTAGGATCGAAACGAATTTGATGATCATGGAAAATGATCCCGCGAACCCATTTCCCCTTAATCCAGTCTTGAATGGAGTTATGATGCCTACGAACAAATCCATCCAGATACAGGCGATGTAATTTTATAAACCTTTCCAATGACATGGATTCTGTTATAGAAAGATTGTCTTCATTAAAAGCCAAGCATGTATCCATAACGATGAAGCCAGGTAATGAAAGATTGTTAATTTGGCTGATAGCTTTTCTAATATGCCTCTCTAACTTACCAACACTTTTAAGGCGTTTGATTGCAATGCCATATTTTTTCGTCCTAAACTCAACGGCCAAATCAGGCTCTTCGTGAGTTATAGGTAAAAATTTGGCTTTGTTACAAATCGCAGCTATAAAGAGTTCTAATTGCGTATCTCTGCCAGGCGAATTTTGACGGTCCTTTTGAGGTAAATCTGAATCTTTGATTAATTTAGACATCAAAAATGTAGGGATTGTTGTAAGTTGATCAAATACAAATTCAAGCTGTCGGACATCACGGATTGCCTCACGTGCGATTTCGAAATTTGAATCATTTTGATCAACAATTGGGCGAGCTGAGCCATCTAAATTGCAGAGAGCATAGTACATCTTTCCGAATCTTGATTCTCGATGCGCCGTCTCCGTTCTTTTATCTATTTCATCCCAAACATATTGAGTAGCTTTGTAAAGAGGGCGCATGGGTGATCAATTGATAAAAACAGCCGGACCGCTTTCGCGGTCCGGCTGTGTGAGAGTGTTCAGATTGTCTGCTTCCCCGGAACCGTTGTTGTCATTTTCAATAATCCATATCACCCATATCCGGCGCGCCGCCGGCGTCTTTCTTCTTTTCTTTGATCTCGGAGACCACGGCGTCGGTGGTTAGCAGCAGGCCGGCGATGGAGGCGGCGTTTTGTAACGCGATGCGCTCGACCTTGGTCGGGACGATTACGCCCATCTTCAGCAGGTCGCCGTACTCGTGGGTCAGCGCGTTGAAGCCGTAGTTGGCGCCGTTGTTGGTCTCGACGTTCTGGCAGACGACCGACCCGTCGAGCCCGGTGTTCTGGGCGATCTGCTTGACCGGGGCGGACAGGGCGCGGCGGATGATGTCGATCCCGATGCGCTCATCGCCTTTGGCTGAATCGCAGAGCTTGTCGAGTGCTTTGCGTGCACGCAGCACCGCGGTGCCCCCGCCGGGGAGGATGCCCTCTTCGACCGCGGCGCGGCAGGCGTGGACGGCGTCTTCGACGCGGGCCTTCTTCTCTTTCATCTCCGACTCGGTCGCGGCCCCGACGTTGATCTGCGCCACGCCGCCCGAGAGCTTGGCCAGGCGTTCCTGGAGCTTCTCGGTGTCGTAATCGCTGGTGGAGCGGTCGATCTCGGCCTTGATCGCGGCGATGCGGCCCTTGATGTCGGACGTCTTGCCCGCGCCTTCGATGAGCGTGGTGTTTTCCTTATCGACGACGACCTTCTTGATCCGGCCCAGGTCGGCCAGCTCGACTTTTTCTAGCTCGATGCCCAGCTCTTCCATGATGGCTCGCCCGCCGGTGAGGGTGGCGATGTCTTCGAGCATGGCCTTACGCCGATCCCCAAAGCCGGGCGCCTTGACCGCACAGACCTTCAGCACGCCGCGCAGCCGGTTGACCACGAGGGTGGCTAACGCTTCGCCGTCGATATCTTCGGCGACGATCAGCAGGCTCTTTCCGGCCTCGGCGATGCGACCGAGGATGGGCACGAGGTCTTTGGCGCTGGAGATTTTTTTCTCGTGGATGAGGATGTAGGCGTCTTCGAGTGTGGCTTCCATGCGCGCTGGGTCGGTCACGAAGTGGGGCGAGAGGTAGCCCTTGTCGAACTGCATGCCCTCGACCAGCTCGACGTTGGTGTCGAGGCTCTTGCCCTCTTCCACGGTGATCACGCCGTCTTTGCCGACCTTGTCCATGGCTTCGGCGATGATCTGCCCGATCTGGGAGTCCTGGTTGGCGGCGCAGGTGCCGACCTGGGCGATCTCGTTGGAGGATGAGATCTTCTTGGACTGCTTATGGAGCTGTTCGATGATGGCTTCGATCGCTTGGTCGATGCCGCGCTTGACTTGGTTGGCGTTGGCGCCGGCGGTGATGTTCTTGAGGCCTTCGTTGAAGATCGACTCGGCGTAGATCGTCGCGGTGGTGGTGCCGTCGCCGGCATCTTTGGAGCTCTTGGACGCGACTTCCTTGACCATCTGGGCGCCGATGTTCTCGAGCGGGTCTTCGATCTCGATCTCCTTGGCGACGGTGACGCCGTCTTTGGTTACGGTGGGTGAGCCGAACGATTTTTCGAGGATCACGACGCGGCCCGACGGGCCCAGTGTGCCTTTGACGGCTTTGGCCAGCTTGGCCACGCCGCGGCGGATCGCTTCGCGTGCTTCTGAGTCAAATTTAATCATCTTGGCGGTCATATAAGGTCTCTCCTTCTAAAAAGAGATTGGTGTTGGTTTGGTTTTCAACGATGTTTGGTGTTAGTCGATGACAGCGAGGATCTCGTCTTCGCCCATGACCAGGAGTTCTTGGTCTTCGACTTTGATTTCCGTGCCGCCCCACTTGCCGATCAGGACTTTATCGCCCTTCTTGACTTGGAACGAGGCCCGTTCGCCGTTATCGAGCAGTTTGCCATCGCCAACGGCAACGATTGTGGCCTGCTGTGGTTTTTCTTTGGCGGTCTCGGGCAGGTAGATGCCGGACTTGGTCTGGGTTTCGGCTTCGTTGCGCTTCACTAGCACTTTGTCACCTAAGGGTCGTAGCTTCATGAACAGTCTCCTTTGCGAGTGGGGCTGCGTCTTGCAGCCGGTGGGTTAATGAAAATTGTGAATCAGTCATACGGTTTGTTTGTGGTGCCGTGCAGGCTTGGTTGGTTTGTTGATCACTCTCTATTACGAGGAAGGCCAGTGGCCGCGGTAGCGTCGATCGATCAGGCGCCGGAAGACGGTGAGGATCTGCTCGATGTCAACGGGTTTGTTGACCACGCTAAAGGCCCCCAGTCGTAGTGCTTCGCGCATCAATCGGTCGAACTGCCGTTGGCTGAAGGCTGGGGCACGGACCAAGACCACGGGCGGGCGGTTGGGTAGGCGGCGGAACAGCTCCAGAAGCCAGATGCCCGCATCGCTGTCGGTGGTGGGTGCGGGACGGGGTGGGCTGTCATGCTGGAGGCGGCTACCGGTTGGGCCGATGGGGGTACTCCAATCAACGACGGCGGCGTGGATCTCGACCCGCTGGGTGAGATCGATGGCTTCCTGGCCCGACCGGGCCACGTAGGACGCCACGCCCTGGGGCGCTAGCAGCCGGGGCAGCTGGGCGGTCCAGTGCTCGGGCGCATGGGGGCGGTCCTCCGTGATCAGCACGTTGAGCCGAGAGCCGGGTTGGGGGCGTACGTTGACCATGATCAATATGATCCTGTGATGGCTTTTGGCAAACGCGGTGCCATGGCTTGGGAAAAAAGAAACCCTTCAGATCATCTGTAATCTATTTTAATCAAATAACTTAAACGCAATATTAGTGGGTAGCTAAAAGCGACGGCCAACAACAGATCTGCCAGCGAGGTGAGGCGAGGGGGTGAAGAGGTGTCGAATTGGCAGAGCTTGGGGTGTTAGGTATGGCTTGAGGGGTATGGGCCTTGGCGCAGGGTGTCGACAACGACCTGAAGCATGCGGCGTAGGGTGTCATGCGGCATCGCGGGGATGGGCATGAGGATCAGCACATCGCCCAGCGGGCGGATGATCAGGCCCTGGGGTCGCATGGCTAGGCAGAGCCTGGCCCCGGTCTGCTGGGTGGGGTCGAACGGTTTTCGGGTCTGCCGGTCTTGGGCCAGCTCGATCCCGATCATCAGGCCCCGCTGGCGAACGTCCACCACGTGGGGGAACGCGTCGGGGTCGCGCAGTGCGTTGAGTTGTTCCGCGATGATTGCGGTGCTTTGTTGGATGTGATCCAGCAGGTTGTTTTCTTTAAAGAGATCCAGCGATGTCAGCGCTGCGGCGCACGCCAGGGCGTTGCCGGTGTAGGTGTGACCGTGGTAGAGCGTGCGTCGATCGGCCAGTTCGCCACAAAAAGCCTGCTCGATCGTATCGGTGGTTAGCGTCGCAGCCAGCGGCAGGTACCCGCCGGTGATACCCTTGGCTAGACACATGATGTCAGGGCCCCTCTGGAAGTTGCCCACGCCATCGCTTAGTTCATGCTCGCAGGCGAATAACGTCCCGGTGCGCCCGAAGCCGGTGGCGACCTCGTCTGCGATCAGCAGGGTGTTGTGTTGCTTGGCTAACGCTGCCACGCCCCGCACAAAGCCGGGCGGCTGGCAGACCATACCCGCGGCGCCTTGCATGATGGGCTCGATGATGATCCCCGCGGTCTGATCAGCGTGCTGCGATAAGTAAGCGTCAAGCTTGTCAAGGCAGTGCTGCATGACGGCTTGGGTGAGGCTTGGGACTTCGCTGGGCCAAACTGATGGGTCGCTGGTTACGGGTGGTAGGTCGCACGATTCCGGTGGGTGGCAGGCGTCGGGCGCGGGTGTGAAGTGGACGGGGAAGACCATCGCGCTAAAGGGGCGATGGAACAGATCGCTGTACCCCACCGACATCGAGCCGGTGGTATCGCCGTGGTACGCGCCGCTAAAGGCCACGAATTGGTTCTTGTTGGGCTGCCCGGTGTGGTGCCAATAGCCGACCGCCATTTTGAGCGCTACCTCGACCGCGGTCGCGCCGGCATCGGTGTAGAAGGCTTTGTTCAGATCACCCGGCGTGATGGCGGCCAGCCGGGCGGCCAGCTGGATGCTAGGCGGGGAGGCTAACCCCAACAGCGTGGTGTGGGCCACCCGATCCAGCTGATCGCGGATGGCTTGGTCGATCTGAGGCACGCGGTGGCCATGGACGTTGCACCACAGGCTCGAGACGCCGTCGATATAGCGGTGGCCTTGGGTATCGACCAGCTCGAAGCCCTGGGCACGCTCGATGATCAGCGGCTGCTGCTGTCGCCACTGCTGCATCGGGGTAAAGGGGTGCCACAGGTGGGCGTGGTCGAGCTGGGCCAGGGTTTGGGTGCGGTGGTCGGGCGTGGCCATGGCCGACCAAGATACCCCATAGCCAGAGGATCCGACAGGGTAGACCGGCCTGGATGGAGCCTACTTGGCGTGGGGTTGGGGGGCGCTTTATACTGACCAAATCGGTCATGACACGGCCGCTATGGCTTCCATACACCACGATTTAAGAAGGCAGGAGGACCCCCCCATGCCCAGCTACACCACCGCAGACATCCGTAACATCGCCCTGGTCGGGCACGGCGGGTCGGGCAAGACCTGTTTGGCTGAAGCGTTGCTATTTAAAGCGGGGAAGATCCATAGCATCGGCCAGGTCGATAAGGGTACCACGGTCGCCGACTTCACGGATGAAGAGAAGCACCACAACCACAGCCTGTTCAACGCTGTGCTCCACGCCGACTACCAGGAGAAGCACATCAACCTGATCGACACACCGGGCTACCCCGACTTTGTGGGCCAGGCGCTGTGTGCGTTGCCCGCGGTAGAAACAGTTGCTGTGGTCATCAACGCATCAGCGGGGATCGAGTCGGTGACGCGTCGGATGATGGACCAAGCCAAAAGCCGGCGCCTCTGCCGGATGATCGTGATCAACAAGATCGACCAAGACAACCTCGACCTGCCCGGGCTGGTCGAGCAGATCCAAGAGACGTTTGGTAAAGAGTGCCTGCCGATCAACCTACCGACCCAAGGCGGCAAAGCCGTGGTGGGCTGCTTCGAGAACGCATCGGGCGACAGCGACTTTGGATCGGTTGAGGAAGCCCACACCGCGATTGTTGACCAAGTCGTCGAGGTCGATGAGGCGTTGATGGAGGTCTACCTCGAACAGGGTGAGGTCCAGCCCCAGCAGCTGCACGAGCCGTTTGAAAAAGCGCTACGCGAGGGGCATCTCGTGCCGATCTGCTTCACCGCCGCCCACCCTCACGCCGATCATGAAGCCTCTGTGGGTGTCCAAGAATTGCTGGATCTGCTGGTGAAGCTGGGGCCCAACCCGCTGGAGGGCAACCCCCGCCCATTCTTGAAGGGCGGCGAAGACGGGGAGGAGTTCCACGCCAAGCCCGACGCCAGCCTGTCAGCCATGGCGCACGTGTTCCAGGTCAGCATCGACCCGTTTGTGGGCAAGCTGTGCGTGTTCCGGGTCCACCAGGGCACGGTGAAAAGCGGTGGTCAGTTTTACGTAGGCGACCCCAAAACCGGCGATAGCAAGAAGCCGATCAAGATCAGCCACGTGTTCAAGCTCAACGGCAAGCAAAACACAGAGGTCGATACGGCGGTTCCTGGTGACATCGCCGCGGTAGCGAAGCTCGATCAGGTGCACCGTGACTCGGTGCTGCATGAATCCCACGACGAGGACCGTCTGCGGCTCAAACCGCTGACGTTTCCCGAGCCGATGTCCGGGCTGGCGATCACCGCCAAGCGACGCGGCGACGAGCAGAAGATCGGCGACGCACTCCACAAGCTCATCGAAGAAGACCCTACCTTCAAGGTCACACGCGACGCCAGCACCCACGAAACAGTGATCCACGGGATTGGCGAGCTGCACCTGCGCGTGGTCTTAGAGAAGCTCAAGAACCGCTACCACGTGGAGGTCGACACCAAGCCGCCCAAGATCGCCTACCGCGAAACCATCGCCGCCAAGGCCCAGGGTCACCACCGCCACAAGAAGCAGACCGGCGGGGCGGGCCAGTTCGGCGAGGTCTACCTGCGGGTCGAGCCATTGGAACGCGGCGCAGGGTTTGAATTCGCCAACGATGTCTTCGGGGGCACCATCCCCAGCCAGTTCATCCCCGCGGTTGAAAAAGGTATCCGCCAGGTGTTGGAAGAAGGCGCCATCGCCGGCTACCCCATGCAGGACATCAAGGTCTCGGTCTACGACGGCAAGCACCACCCGGTCGACTCTAAGGAAGTCGCGTTCGTCACCGCCGGCCGCAAGGCGTTCCTGGATGCGATCAGCAAAGCCAAGCCCGCGCTCTTAGAGCCCTGCGTGAATATTGAGGTCACGGTCCCCAACCAGCACGTGGGCGACATCACAGGCGACCTGTCGGGCAAACGCGGGCGCATCCAGGGCACCGATATCCTCGGGGGTGATCAGGCGGTCATCGCCGCGGTCGTCCCGCTGAGCGAGGTCAGCAACTACCAGAACCAGCTCAAGAGCGTCACCGGCGGGCAGGGCAGCTTCACCATGGAGCTAAGCCACTACGACCCCGTGCCCGCGAACCTGCAACAGCAGATCGTGGCGGCATACAAACCCAAAGCAGATGAAGATTGACCCTCTCGCGGGGATCGCTTCTTACCGGGGGGGATTGGGGGACAGGTGGGCCCGCCGTGCGGCTGTCCCAGGGTCGATCCCGACCCGGGTGCCCTCTGCGGTATGCTGGGCGGCCGGGCCGGTGATCTCAGGCGGCTTGGGGCCCAGCCAGCACTTGTTGTCATAGCAATCGTGGATGATATCGACTGCTTCTGATACGTCGTCGGTCACCCGGAACAGTGTCATATCCTCCGGGCTGATGTAGCCGTGCTCCACCATAACGCCTCGCATCCAATCGATTAACCCGTCCCAGAACCGGTGCCCCACGCACACCACGGGGAACGGATCGATCTTCAGCGTCTGGATCAGCGTGAGGCTCTCAAAGAACTCGTCCATGGTCCCGAAACCGCCGGGGAAGATGACAAACCCCTTGGCGTATTTCACGAACATGACCTTGCGCACAAAGAAGTACCGGAACATCAGCTCGTGGGTCTGGTAGGGGTTGGGCTTCTGCTCCATGGGGAGGCTGATGTTGAGCCCGATCGACTGCCCCCCCGCTTCCATGGCCCCGCGGTTGGCTGCTTCCATGATGCCCGGCCCCCCGCCGGTGATCACCGCGAAACCGCGCTCCACCAGCGTTCGCCCACACCCCACCGCCTGCTGGTATTCATGCTGCTCCTGAGGCGTCCGAGACGAGCCAAACACCGACACGGCCGGCCCCAGCCCGCCCATCACCTCGATCCCGTCGACAAACTCCGACAGGATACGGAACATCATCCACGTTTCTTTGCTTAGGTTTGTATCGTCCTGCTGGTCTGGCATGAGGCTGTTCCGTCGGAGGTCATGGATGAACCGTGTGTGTGGTGGCACACGACAGAAACGCAAACGCACTCACAGCATACGGGAGGCAGCCCATCGCGTACAAGGCCGGATTTGTTCAGGGATTCGGCGGCAGAGTAAAACAGTAGCGTGCGGTACTCATCGGGCATGAAACAGCGGAGCCAACGACCGTGCGAATAAAACCCGTGATCCGGGTATTGCGCGGAGGAAAGCTTGAACGCCTGGCCGGCCATGGGAAGGCAAGATTAAAAATAAATTATTCAAAAACAATCAAAAATGGCCTAGGCGCCGCTTTGCATTGCTTGTAAAATGCCAATTGTTAAACCTTGAGGCTGTTGATGCAGGGCATTCAATGGTTCGTATCTGATACCTTTATATACCAGTCCCGATCGAATTTACGGGGTCCAATTCGCCCGCGGGAGGGAAATATACGGTATTTTTGTGTTTCCGACGCGGCAAACTCATACCCGATGGGTATATAAAGGGAGGCTCCTCTTGATAAAAAATAAACGACCAACTTTACTGTGCGCCTTAACAGCGGGTGCGGTACTGACATTTGGCACAGGTACAAGCCAAGCAGAAGTAACGTTTGAATGGGCGACTGTTGGCAACCCAGGGAACATAGCGGACACGGAGGTCATGAATGACGGCACCTCGGGGTATGGCGCAGTGGACTACGTATACCGTATCTCCAAGCACGAGGTGACGCACACGCAGTACGCCGAGTTTCTCAATGCGGTAGACCCTACCGGAGCCAACAGCTTAGGCCTGTATCATTCTAACATCGGCGTTAGCGGAATTTTTCTGACTCCCAGTAACCCTAATGGTTCAAAGTACGTAGCTTGGAGCCAGCGATCGAATCAACCCGTAGGAGCAGTGACATTTTACAATACATTGCGCTTTGCTAACTGGCTGCACAATGGACAAGGCAATGGAGATACTGAAACAGGAGCGTATACGCTCCTGGGTGGCACGCCCGTACCGAGCAATGCCAACAGCGTTACGCGTAATACGGGAGCGAAGGTCTTCCTGACCAGTGAAGATGAATGGTACAAAGCCGCGTACTACGACCCCAGCACCAACAGCTACTTCGATTACGCCACGAGCAGTAATACACTTCCTACCGCTGAGCCGCCTCCTGGCGGCAGCAACTCGGCAAATTACGATGGCGCTGGCGGCCGTACCCCCGTTGGATCATACACGAATTCAGTCAGCCCATTCGGGACCTTCGACCAGAGTGGCAATGCGTGGGAATGGAACGAGTCGTTGATTGACGGCACGTTACGCAATTTCCGCGGCGGCTCATGGGGAAACTCTGCCGAGATTCTTCCAGCGTCATACCGAATCACCGGTACTACCCCACCGACCGCACGAGGGGTTGGTATCGGGTTTCGCGTGGCAAGTCAGGTTCCTGAGCCCGCCACGCTTACTATCATGAGCCTTGGTAGCTTAGCGTTGATGCGGCGGCGTAAGCGTAAAGCTTAATATTTGGGCAATACATATGGCTCTTACAAGAATGGAGGCTCTACGATGAATCACCTCAAACACCTAAAACAAGCGGCCATGGTTGTTGTTTTAGCGGCAACCCCGCATGGGGCGGGAGCATACGGCGCGATCATGATCGCCGATTACTTCCCCACAGATGTCGGATTGAAGTGGGAATATACCGGCACATTCACTAGCACCTTGATAGGTGGTACGGTGCCCATAAACGCGACCATTGAGACCACTGCCAACCAGTCCATCCATTCCATTAATACAACGCGATTCGACCGCCTCACCAATCTGGCGGGCGACCCAGGCAACCGCCAATTCTTCAGCGTAACCAGTTCGGGCTTAAACTTGCACCGAGAAGAGTTCAACTTTTTCAACAATGATTTCGAACAGTCTGACAACCCACACAACGTTATCCCTGCCATGACTGACGCCGGTCAGATCCACATGGCCTCACAGACCTTCCAGGGACAAGATCTTACCTCTACCTGGACGGGCACATCGACCCTGACGGTCAATATCGTTGGCTTTGAAGATGTGATGACACCTGCGGGAACCTTCAATGCCCTGAAGGTCGTTGTCAACAACGTATGGAGCGTAAGCGGCTTCGGCTTCACCGAGAACGGCACCTCCATAAATACCGTGTGGCTGGCGAAAGGGATCGGCCGTGTCAGACTTGATAATGAATTTGAAGATTTCGAAGACGGTACGTTTGAGGAATCAGGCGGCTTCAGCCTTTTGTTGACGCCCGAGCCGACATCACTCGTGCTTCTTGGCCTGGGCGGGTTTGTCCTTGTACGCCGCCGAAGCCGTTACGCGCAATAGACTAATCGGGTACAAAAATCACCGTAAGAAAACACGCCGTAACACCAACAATCCATCTGCTTAAGGCAGGCTTAAGGCAAGGTGGATGACTTCAATTTTATCTGTAGGGGGTAACCCCGACCCAACTTACGCCGCGGCTTTGCGCCCAGCTTCCAACGCCGCGCTAGCGGTCTCGACAATCTGGTCAAACGCCTTGGGGTCGGTGATCGCAACCTGGCTAAGCATCTTGCGGTTAAGTGTGATGTTGGCTGCCTTGAGGCCGGCGATGAATCGGCTATAGGGCACGCCCCGCATGCGTGTGGCGGCGTTGATCCGGGTCACCCACAGCTGACGGTAGTCGCGCTTCACCAGCTTCCGGTGGTGCGTGGCGTTGACGCCCGCACGGATTACCGCTTCCTTGGCGCGGCGCCAGCATCGGCTACGCGTCCCACGCTTGCCCTTGGCTAGCTTGAACCACCGCACCTTGGCTTGGCGGCGGGCGGCACCCTTTATCGCACGAGGCATGGCTGATCTCCTGTATCACCCTCAATCATGGCAATCGGCTTGTGAACCCTCTTTCACACCCTTGAGCGGGCGGTGGAGCATCCGCCCCAGCCGGCCAATGTCACCCGGCTTCGCCAGGCTCTTGCCCCGCAGCTGCATCAGCTTGTTGCCGCTCTTGTGGCTACGCAGGTGCCCGGTGAAGGCTTTCTTGAACTTTACCTTCCCCTTGGCGGTCACCTTGATCCGCTTGAGCAGACCCTTGTGTGATTTTAGCTTGGGCATAGCGGTACCTTTTTCCTCAGTCGAGTCCAGCCCCTTATTCTACCCCGATGCCCGATCGATGCAACCAAACCTTTCCTCGGGTTGACCCAGCCCCGCCTTTTCAGTATTAATCTTGTACTCTATACTTAAAGGGGTGCCATATCGGCATCGGGGGGGGAGTGTGAGGGGTTTTTCAGCTGCGGGGAGCACCGCTGCATCACAGCATCAGAACAAAATGGCCAGAGGCCTTGTAGGTAGGGTCTAGAGGCCGACAACCACCACATGGACCGATCAAAGCCTGTTGGGACATGCCTCCTAATGAGGCATCGTGCCTCACGACTCACGGGAATCAACGAGCCCATCCCACATGAGTTTGCGGGAAACTCATGCTTCATCGGGGATACCCCACCACGGATACGGCTGGGATAAGGCAATTACGCAGTTGAATAAGAAGCTTTTTAAACCAGGCGATGTGGTGGTTCACGCACGGCGGCCCGAGTGGGGCCAAGGCGTGATCCACGAAGCAACCGCCATCCAACACCAAGGCCAACCCGCCCAGCGGCTGGTCGTCCGGTTCGTCAACCATGGCAGAATCACCCTCAACACGGCTTACGCCAACCTCCAACCCAAAGGATCAAATCACACAATGACCAGCACCACGACGACTTCCGGTTCGCCAACGCCGGCCACCAACCAAGGGTGGCTAGGGACACTCGAAAAGAACCCACCCCGCGAGCTCTGGTCGCTGCCCGAAGCCATGACCGACCCTTTCGCGGGCCTAAGCGGCCGGCTGAACGCGACCCTAGATAGCTACCGATTCAACGCAGGCGCCCGGAGCCTGATCGAATGGGCGGCAGCCCAAAGCGGGCTGACCGATCCCTTGACCGCCTATAGCCGACACGAGCTCGAGCAGGCGTTCGCCCGGTTTACCCGTGACCGCGACCAGCACTTGGTGGAATTAGTCCGCACCGCCAAGAAGCAGCACAAAAATGCTATGCTCAATCAGATGGCCCAAGAAACCCGTTTCCCCGCTGCCCGAGAAGCACTGCAGAAAGCCATCCGCGGGTAAGCGACCGGCTTACCACGGCCGGGCCGGTCAACCGTTGGCGATCCACACACCCAGCCTGGACCGTCAACAAAAAGATACAATCGAAGCCATGGCGTCGGCTGCCCAACGCATCGCAGAGCTTCGGCGTCAGATCCGCCGCCACAACCGCCTCTATTACGTCCAGGCCAAGCCCGAGATATCCGACCGCGAATTCGATCGCCTCCTGGCCCAGCTTGAGGACCTAGAGCACCAACACCCCAAGCTCGTTACGCCCGACTCCCCCACGCAGCGCGTCGGGGGCGAACCCATCCCAGGCTTCCGCACCGCCCGACACGGGCAGCGGATGCTCAGCATCGATAACACCTACCAACCAGAAGACCTCCAAGCCTGGCACGACCGGGTCGACAAAGCACTGGGCACAGCACCCCACGCCGACCCGGGGCTGTTTGAGGACAACGACACCCGATATATCGTCGAGCCGAAGATCGACGGCGTCGCGGTCAGCCTGCGCTATGAAGACCAACGCCTCGTGCGGGCGTTGAGCCGCGGCGACGGCCAGCGCGGCGACGACATCACCCACAACATCCGCACCATCCAGGCCATCCCACTCACACTATCACACGACCCCGCCGCTCAACCCCACCCCGATGCACCCACCCCGCCCAAGATCCCTGATGTGTTGGAAGTCCGCGGCGAGGTTTTTATGCTCAACAAAGAGTTTGAGCGGATCAACCAGCGGCGCACCCAGGCCCAACAAGAACCCTACGCCAACCCGCGCAACGTCACAGCCGGCACACTCAAGCAGCTCGACCCGCGTGAGGTCGCCCAGCGCCAGCTGTTGTTCGTCGCACACGGCCGCGGCCAGGCCCAGCCAGACCCGTTCCAACGCCACAGTGATTTTTTAGCCGCCGTGCGCGCCTGGGGGCTGCCCACGAACCCGCTGATCCAAGTCTGCGATGACGCCCAAGCCGTCTGGCGGTTCATCGAGGGGTTCGAATCCCAGCGTGACACCCTGGGCTACGAAGTCGACGGCGTGGTGGTAAAAGTCGACCGCTACGATCAACAGCAACAGCTGGGCGCAACCTCCAAGAGCCCGCGGTGGTGCATCGCCTACAAGTACGCCGCCCAGCAAGCGACCACGCTGCTCAAAGCGATCACGTGGCAGGTGGGTAAGGGCGGCACGCTCACACCCGTGGCCGAGCTCGAACCGGTCTTCCTCGCCGGCACAACCGTCAAACGCGCCGGGCTGCACAACATCGATGAGATCCAACGCAAAGACGTGCGCGCCGGCGACACCGTGGTCATCGAAAAAGCAGGTGAGATCATCCCCCAGGTCGTGCACGTCGTTGCAGAGAAACGCCCACGCCGCACCCGCCGCACCCAGCCGCCCAAGCGGTGCCCCAGCTGCAAACAACCACCGGTGCGCGAAGAAGGCGAGGCCGCGATCCGGTGCGTCAACCCCCAGTGCCCCGCCCAGCTGCGGGAGCGGCTGATCTGGTTCGCCGCCCGGGGGCAGATGGACATCGAAGGCTTGGGTGATAAAGCGGTCCATCAGCTGGCAGACGCCGGGCTGCTCGATTCCTTTGCCGACATCTACCGCCTCAAAAACCACCGCGATCAGCTGGTTGCGTTAGAACGGATGGCGGACAAAAAGGCCGAGAACCTCCTAGCGGGGATCGAGCGGTCCAAAAATCAGGGCTTGGCGCGGGCGCTAAGTGGGCTGGGGATCCGACACGTTGGGTCGCGGGCGGCCCAGGTGTTGGCCACTCACTTCGGGTCGATCGGTCCGCTGCTAGAAGCTTCGGCTGACGATCTTACTGAAATCGATGAGATCGGCCCCATCACCGCCGACAGCCTCTACCGATTCCTCCACAGCCCCGCCGGCCGCCGGGTCATCCAAGACCTTCGCCAGCTGGGCGTCGTCATGACCAACCCGAAAACGCCTGATACCCCAGCCCACGATTCAATTTGGCCCGGTAAAACCATCGTCCTCACCGGCACACTCGACCACTTTGACCGCCAGACACTCACCGATCGGCTCCAAGCGCTTGGCGCGAAGGTCACCTCCAGCGTCTCCAAGAAGACCGACCTGGTCATCGCCGGTCAAAACCCGGGCCGCAAGCTCGAAAAAGCCAAGCAGCTGGGTGTCGAGATCTGGGATGAGAAAAAATTGCTCTCCCATCTGACATAAACCCCCAGCCACGGTGTATCATCCACGCGGATGAAGACCAAACCCTCAAAGAAGAAACCCACCCCGACCCCACCGGCGCCCTGGGCCTACCCCACGCCGCCCCACATCATCGGCGCCGATTGGATCGAGCTGCCCGTGCGTAGCCCAGCCGACAGCGCCGCGCTCTATTGCTCGATCGGCTTCTCGCCCCGCCCTACCACCGGCCGACACCGGGCCGTCGCGATCGGCGGGACCGTCCTGCTGTTCAAGCGGGCACCCCAACTCAGCGGCTCCACCACCCCCACCGGCATGACCCTGCAGCTGCCGGTCGACAACGTCGAGCTCAAACACCAGCAGATGATCCAGATGCAGCTGCGCGTGACCCGATTGAAACGCCTGAGCCGCGGCGACAAAGCCTTTCAGTGGCACGACCCCGACGGCTACACGCTCCGGTTTGTCGGGCCCGCCCGCCGCCACGACGACGAAACCCTGGACGGCTAACCCCTCCACAGCGAAAAAACGTGTTCCTAAGAACCTCCAAAGAACCATTCGACAACCGGAAGCAGCTGTGGATCAGCGTCACGATCCTGGTCTTGATGCTGCTGGTCGGGGCCGTAGGGTTCTATTGGCTAAGCGAAAAGCTGACGTTCTTCGAGTGTGTCTACCTCGCCGCCCTGATCCTCACCACGGTCGGGATGAAGGAAAACGGCGTCGACCTCAACGCCGCCCAGCAGGGGTGGGCGCTGATCATCATGCTCGTGGGGATCAGCGCCGCGTTGTACGCCGCGAGCAACCTGGTCGCATTTATCATCGACGGCGAGATCCGCCGCATCTTCGGGAGGCGTCAATTGCAATCCAAGATCGACCGCATGAAAGACCATTACATCGTCTGTGGGTTCGGGCGCATGGGCAAAGCGCTGTGTGCCAAGCTTAACGAAAAAGGCACACCCTTTATCTTGATCGATCAAAACGCGCCACGAGCCCAAGAAGCCGACGCCCTGGGATACACCTATCTGAACGGCGACGCCATGTCCGAACACACGCTCCAAGCCGCCCGCATCCACGCCGCCCGTGGCCTGGCTACCTGCCTCCACAGCGACGCCGACAACGTCTTTGTCACACTCACCGCCCGCGGGCTCAACGACAAGCTGACCATCATCGCACGCGCCGAAGAGATCGAAGCCCAACCCAAGCTACAACGCGCCGGTGCCGACCGCGTGATCTGCCCACCCGTACTCGGCGCCAACCAGGTGATGCACATGCTGCTTAGCCCCGGCATCGACGAGCTGCTGGAGCTGGCCGTCACCGGGCCCGACCTGGAGATCTCCAAGATCCGCGTCGCCCAGCTGCCCAAAGCCGTGGACCGGCCGCTGCGCCAGCTGGCGCCGCCCAACGAAACGGGGCTGATGGTCGTGGCGCTAGTGCGGCCAGACGGCACGCGGCAATTCAACCCGCCGCCCAATACCCTGCTCAAACAAGACGACGAGATCATCGTGGTCGCCCAAGCCGGCGGGGTCGAAAAAATGGTCCAGATCCTCAGCGAACCCCTCTAAATGGAACCTACAATTAAAACTGATTGGGTGAGTAAGAGAAGCTGGAATTAGATGGCCCATTGGCCTTCCCATCCATGGCAACCAACGCAGACGATTGAAGATTGAATCATCCATTCAACGAACCGCGACTGTGAGCGAGCGGGGCCATAGGGATTTTCAAGGCATGTGATGTTGACTGGAATATTCAATCTTCAATAAATAGGAGTCATCGGGATGAGTGCTAAACCAATCGATAAGATTTGCCTCGTGGCATGGATCATGCTGATCGCCCCGGCGCCTACCATCGCGGGCGTGATCTACGATGGGTCGCTGGGCACCGCGCCGTCGAGCCAAGGCTGGCTCTACCTGCCCGTGGCCGCCCAAACCATCGGCCCGCAGGGTGTCACGCTCGACACCACCGCCAGCAACGCCATCCAAACCGGCTACTCGCGTTCCGATCAGGCCCTGGATGCCGATCAAGGCTACACCCTCCGGTTCGACGCCCAGCTGATCAGCGAGTCGCACGCCAGCGACCACCGTGCAGGCTTTAGCGTCATCGTGGTCTCGACCGACCCGACCCGGGCCTTGGAGCTAGGGTTCTGGACCGACCAGGTCTGGGCGCACGACGACGCAGCCCCGGTATTCGACAGCAGCCACGACGAGACCCAAGCCTTCAACACCACCGCCGCAGTCACCCGATACGAGCTGACGGTCAACGCCGGCAGCTACAGCCTCACCGCGAACGGTGCACACTTGCTCAGCGGTGCGATGCGCAACTACACAGCGTGGGAACCACCCGCTTCGTTCCCGCCGACCCCCGATGTCTATGAGATCCCCAATTTCATCTTCCTAGGCGACGACACCACCTCGGCCCAAGCGTCGGTGCTGCTGAGCTTGGTTGAGTTCACCCCGATCCCCGAACCGGCCTCAGCGGGGCTTTGGGCGATGGGCCTGATCGCGCTGGCCCACCGCCGCGGCTTGGCGTACATTCATCCGAGACGGGACGCCTACCCCGCGCCAGATCTGGGCAAACGATCGGGTGGCGGCGGGGGTGGGTTTAGCGTGGGGGTGGGGTTAGGCCCAGTTGTTCGAGGTGTTTTTCGTGGCCGTTGGCGTGTCGCTGCCAGTACTTCAGGCGCACGGTTCCGGTGAGTTGGCCTGACTCGGCTGCTTCCTGGCTGGGGTTTTTGCCCGCGACGGGTGCGGGCTGCCACGACCACTGCACCACACGGTGGGGGTAAGGCATTTCGATCCAGAATTGTCCGCGTCGGCCTTGCTGGGTTTGGATGGTGTAGAGTGTGGTGTCAAATTCGCCGGCGGGGGTTTCTATCTGCTGGGGTTTGTGGGCACGACGGATCCGGGCGGTGGTCCAACCCAACGGTTGGTGGGTCAGCCGGCGGTAGAGCGCGCCGGGTAGCAGTGAAACGGATCGTTCCTGACCCGGTTCGAGGAACGCGCCACGCAGGCCACGCAGCAGGATGAACAGGTTGTCTTCCACAACGCCCTTTGCAGGGCGGTTGTGCGTGCGCGACGATGACTCGTCTTCAAAGTAGCTAAAGATCTTTTCGGTGACCCGATTTTGATCCAACGCCAGCTCTTCGTAGACGTGGCCGCACCACTCGGCGCTGGTAAACGATAGTTTGACGGGCGAGAAGTCGCTGCTGCGCACAAACACCGAGGCCATGGTGTTGTAGTCGTAGACCCCGGTTTGAAAGTCGCGGACCAGGTTGAGCTTGAAGGCGTCGAATGTGTCGGCTGGGTTTTGGTTGGGGTTGTCGGCTTTAACGTTTTTAGATCGGCGAAACGGCTCGGTGACGTAGATCAAGACCGCTTGGCCCTGCCGGGGCTGGCCGTAGCGCGTCACCGTATAGCGGTACCCGCTCAGCTCGGCCTGCCCGTCGTGCCAGTAAGCGCCGAAGCCAGGGGCGTGGCCATCGTTAGCGGCAACAGGCCATGTGACGCTTAGCAAAGCGACCCCAGCCAGCGCCGCCATCATCCAGGTGTTGTGGAAAGATCTCCGGTGTTTTTGTGGATCTGATGCGGTCATCGGTTGAGCCTATGTGTGTCCATTATACGCATTGGGTACGCAGTTGAGCTTTCGGCCATCGCGTCGCAGCCGACTGCACGGGCTGGAAATCATCGCCAGGCGCCTTGGGGCTATCTTCAAGCCCATTTCGGTGCCGATTGCTACGGTCGATCCTGCTCGATGACGATCCCCACACCGCAGTGGGGGCACCGGGTTTGCTGGGGGAAGGCTGTGGGTGGTGAGTGAGCGATCGGGCTATTGGCCAAGGCGGCTTGGGTGGCGTAGACACACAGGCCCACGGGGGTGGTTGGGCCAAACGGATAGGGTCCAGTGGTTTGCCTGGATGCCGGGCACTTGGCGCCGGGTTTGGTGGTGAGGCGCACCGACCAGCGCGGGGCATCGTGGGGTGTGATGGATCGTTCATGGTTGGGTACCCCAGCGGCGTGTGGGCCTGTTTGGGGGCGTAGAGAGTTGGAGACCGGCAGTGAAATCACGTCGTCGCCGGCGTCTAGCGCGAGGTTCACCAATTGGTCGGCCCGCTGATTCTTGTTTCTTAGGACGTGGGTGATCTGCCACTGGGGGACCCGGCCTAGCAGCGCCTTGGCCTGCTGGTACAGCGGGGCCAGCGCCGGGGATTTGACGCGGTATTGCCCCAGGATCTGCCGGACCATCAGCTGCGAATCGCTGTGGATCCGCACCGCTTGGGCGCCAAGGTCAACGGCGATCTGCAACGCGGTGAGCAGGCCTTGGTATTCCGCGACGTTGTTGGTGGTCGAGCCGATGTAGTAGCCGCCTTCGTGGATCGGTTCGTCGCTGTCTTGATCGAGGATCACGACCCCCGCGGCGGCGGGTCCTGGGTTGCCTCGGGCGCCGCCATCGATGTAGATGCTTAGCTTCATCGAAACGGTATTGAAAATGGATAGGACGTACGGCGGGTCGGCCGCCGTGGGGGCGGCTACTTGTTGCTCATGGACATCTTCAGCTCGTGGTCGAGGTACAAGATCCGGTTGCAGCTTGGGCAGAACACGACCTGATCGGGCTGCGACATCACCACGCTCACCCGCTCAACAGGCAGGCTCATGTAACAGCCGCCGCAGGTGTACTCTTTGGCCCGACGGTTTTCCTCGGCGATGGGGGCCATCGCATGCCCGTCGTGCAGGTCGGCCATCCGGTTGAACAGGGCCGCGGTTTCTGGGTCGAGCTCCTGCTGGGCTTGGCTGCGTTGGGTTTGGAGCTGCTCGAGTTCCTGGCCGATCTTCGCCTGGCGTTGTTCAACCTCGCCCTGGGCGGCGGCGACAAGCTTTTCTTGCTCCTGGGCCTGCTGCTGGATCGCTTGGGACTGGGCCTTGATTGTTTCGATGTGGTCTAGCTGTTCGAGTGTCTGGGTTTCGAGCTGGTCTTTGTCTTCTTTGAGGGTGTTGACCTCGATCAGGACAGCGGAATACTCCTTGTTGCTCTTGACGTTGAGCATGCGCTGGCGCAGGTCGGCGATGCGTAGGTCGACGTCCCGGACCTGGTGCTCGAGGGTAGCGGCCTTGGCTTGGGCGTGCTTGAGCTGGGTGTCGAGCTCGTGCTGTTGTTGGTTGAGCTGGCCTAATTTGGCCTGTTGGGCCTTGAGGCGGTCGGTAGCCGTGTTGAGCTGCTTTTGGATCCCTCGGATCTGCTGATCCAGAAAAAACAGTTCCCGCAGCTTTTCTTGCAATGCCATGCGATACGGTCCTCCAGCGTTCCCGCTGATAGATAAACATTTTATTATATCCACAAAATCCCATTTAGCGAATTGCCCCCCTCCTAGAAACCTGATCCCGTTGATACGGGAGAACCCCGCACCGGCCACAGGCCGGAAAGGATCCCTCGTGAAGAAGCGATACAGCCCGGAACAGATCGTTGCCAAGCCGCGTTAGGCGGATGTGGCGCTTGGCCAAGGGCTCAAGGCACTTGAGAAGCAGAACGCCCAGCTCAAGAAGCTGGTGGCCGATCGGGCGTTGGACAGGGCGACCCTCAAGGAGGCCGCCCGCCCAAACGGGTAGACCCCGAGTGTTGGCGTCGGGCCGTGGACACGGTGCGTCGTGGTTTGGGGCATGACAAGATCTCGCAGCGCCGTGCATGCCAAGCGCTGGGGCAGCCCCGCAGCACCTGGCGCTGCTAGTCGCCGCCCGGCTGCGTCGGGATCACAAACACGCCCAAGAGTGCCCTGCCGCAGGCGAACGGGACCCCGTCAACCTAATCGGGACAGGTATATCAGCCGCCATGGGATCGTGATCCCTGCCATGGGAGGCATCCGATCAGGTCTCGATGGCGAACTGTCTGTCGCTTCTGCGGGGCCACGAATCCGCCCAGGATAAGCACAGCATCACAGCCACCGATGAAGGTTCGGGAACAGAGATCGCCGGTCGGACCAGGCTGGGATCGACCGGAACTAACAGGTGGCACAAACAACGGGGGCAGGTCACTGCCGGGCAACGAATCACCACCACACGCCGAATGCCCGGGGCCGGGGGCTAAGCGGAGTGTGTCCCAACCCAGCGTCCACGGCCCTGGGGCAGGTTCGCTGCAAGCAGCGAACTGAGCCCCAGCCACACACCGCCACAAACTTGGACGACACCCGGCGGAGGCCATAGGGGAAATGTCCAGGGTGATATGGGTGTTCGGGTTACGCTGGGTGGCGGCGGTTGATGACCCCGAGGCCTGCCAAGAGCGGCGCGGCCATCCACGCTGTAGCGGAGACGGGTACCACGGTTAGCCGTTCGACCGTCAGGTTCGCCACGCGAAAACTGTCTTCATCAACCGGGCCAAATGGGTTAAATATGGATGGAACCACCGCCAGCGTATGCACCCGAAATGTCCGCCCCGTGCGAGCCGCGATATCAAAACCCGTGGCGTCAAAGGTCGCGGTCGTCTGGGAGTTAAAGCCTCCTCCAAGTGCAATCCCGTCTATGGTGATCCCGTATTCGTCGTTAGAATCGAATGCCCCGAATGTGAACTGCGTCAGGGCCACGTCTTCACCGAAGGCGAAGGCGATAGAGTTGCTGTAGGCTACAATCGGAATGGTGGTGAAGGGGGAAAAGCCTCTCCTGCTGTCGAGTTCTCCGTTTCCGTCATTGGAGCCCGTCACCCCCAAGCCATCTGTCGTTTGTGTGACGATTGGGTTCGCCCCCGCGCCGCCGCCGGTTACCGTAACGACCAAACCGCCGACGTCGAATTGCGGGGATGCTGCCGAGGCAGGCGACGAACCGGTGAAGTCGTATAGGGTCGCGGCTTGGGTGGGGGCGCCGGCCAGCGCCAGCACCGAGGCGATGAGAACAAAAGTTGAGCTTAGATACCGCATGTCCATCTATCCTTTCTTATGAAATGAGGTGATACTCAGGCTTCCTTTTCATCCCACGGCCCGTGCAAACACACGCGTCGTGCTGATCTTCCGCAAAACATTCCAACCGTGTATTTTTGTTAGGGTCCGTTAACCATGTCGCCCCAACTTTACCCTCCCGATCCAAGATGAAGGCGGGAATTTCTGTCAGAATCTGATCCCTATTTGGAAAGCCGGGTGTCCAGCGAGCCAAGCACGTCGGCTGTGTGCCGGTTGGGCGGTTTATTTCCTTAACCGGTGTCGCAGGCATACCGCGGTAATTGGCGCCAAAAGCAATAAAGTCGAGGGTTCTGGAACACTTAGCAGTGCGATGTCGTTGCCGTCGCCGGCGGTGTAGGTGATGAACAGGTCCTGGCCGGCAAAGGCGCCGACGAGAGCGCCTTCGTCGAGGCCCTGGAACCGGCCGGTGAGGTCGCCCGCGACGTCGAGGATCATGAAGGTATTCTGGTCGGCGGGCGTGAACCCGTCGAGCAGAGCGATTGAGAGCTGCCCGGCGATGTTGGCGTCGCCGGCGATAACGAGCTGATCGTGCTCATTGCCGGGCGCAAGTCCGCCTAGCTCGACGTGCAGGTCGCTGACGGTGCCGAGGGTGATGTTTTCGAGTTGGACGGCTGCGGGGGAGGTGCCGGGGGAGAAGATGTCGAGGAAGGTGATGTTGCCGGTGTAGCTGCCGGTGCCGTTGACAGCGGCGTCGAACACGAGAGAGAACCCGTCTTCGGTTGGGCCGTTGACGGTGCCGTTGTTGATGAACTCGCCGTCGATGGTAGCTGTGGCGTTGGTGGTGGTTGTGAGTGATTCGCCGGAGCCGAGGGCCAGGCCGTTCAGTGAGCTTAGGCGGCCGCCGTCCATGGTCGTGGTGGTGCCGAGCTGAGCGCGGTCGGCGTCGAGGATCAACACGTGATTCGCCCCGACATTGAGCGTCCCGGCAACGTCATACCCCGCGGCGTCGGCGAGCGAACCAAGAACAAGCGTGCCGTTGGCGGTGATGGTGGAGGCGGCGTCGCCGGTAACGGCGGTGTTAACCGAGCCGTTGCCGGAGAGCAGGCCGGTGGTGATGTTGGTCAGGTTAAGGGAGTTGCCGGGTGACCCGTTGATCTGGCCGCCGTTTAGTTGGATGGCACCGGCGCTGAGTGAGCCGCCTAGCAAGTTGATCGGTGCGTCGGGGCTGACGGTGAGGGTATTGTCGACGACCATGGCCAGTTGTGAGGAGATGGCGGGGGCGAGGTTCAAGGGGCCGCTGTCGGAAGTATCCAATCCGCCGGGACCTGTGACGTGGAATGTCCCACCCCGCAGGTTAAGGTTGCTTCTGCTATCGACACTTAAGGAGCCGGTTTGGAAGGTGCCGCCGATGAGGTTGAAGGTGCTGGAGAGGTCTATCGAAGTCAGGCCTGTCACGGTGGTGGTCCCGGAGTTAGACAACCGTCCAAAGCTGGACAGGCTCATGGAGTCGGCTTCGAGCGTTCCGGATCCGCTGACTTCGACCTCCGCACCGTCACTGATTTGTATGGAGGTGGTCTCCCATGTGTTGTTCCGGACACGCAAGAACGAATCGGAATCGACCCGGGTGTTGTTAACAGCGGTGACGGGCCCCCGGCTGACCATGGTGCTGCGGGATTCCAGATTGATGTTGTTGCCAAAGAACGATGCAGATGCAAAAAAGCCGATTCGCACCTCCCCATCATTCACGAAGAGATCGCCCAGGGCAGAAAGCCTGGATCTTCCGTCGAGCGTGAGCATCGATGCGCCCGATACGGTCCCCCCTGAGGCCAGTATGACGTTAATCGTGCGGAGCATGGTTACGGTTTGGTCTGAGCTAAACGTCAGGTTCGCGTCGTTGTCGACAAGAAAGTCTTGATTGACTCTGAAATCGACATTGTTCGTGAACAACGCAGTAGGAGACGGACGCAACAAGACGGTGGGTCCCTCCCCGACAGTCAGACTTCTGATGGCGATGAAATCTGATAGGATCAGAATTTCGGGATCGACACTGAATATATTGGCATTGATCAGAACGTTGTTGGTTTGGTCGGGTATCACTTGTGGGCTCCAGTTGGTGGGCACGTCCCATAAGCCGGATGAACCGCCCAGCCACTGCACAAGCTGCTGGGCGTGGGCGTTGGTAGGCGCTGCGATCAGCACACAGGCGACGGCGATCAGCGTAGACAGGCGGGCTGTCCGTTGGGACAGCGTTTCGAAGACGCGGGCCTGGTGGTCTTGCGATTCGGCGGAGAGTTTGGACATCATGACGGGCTCTCCTTCATTGTGATTGTGACGGCGCTGCGTTTGTTTCATGGATTGTCATACGAATACATTTTTCCGGGATTTCCCAATATGACCTCCGGCGATACCGGCAAAGATGCACTTGGTAACATTCGGTTCATTACGTAATAGGCGCCCGGCTCGATGGACAGGTGATCCAGCGCCTTGACATCGTGCACCTTGTCGTGAGTCACCCGTATAAAACAAGGGGTATTGCCACACAGATCGATCATTGTGTGCAGCTTCACCGCCGCCTCGTTGCCGATACAACCGCACCCCAATATAGGGAAGCGTGTGTTTGATCTTGGTTGACTTGAAGTCAATTTTGATTAACTTCTAGTCAACCTTTGTGAAAGACGACGAAGGTGATTTTCCGTAAGCTGCGACGGTATATACCCGCCCCGATCAGGTTGACGGGGTCCCGTTCGCCCGCGGCAGGGCAATCTTCGGCGTTTTGGTGATCCCACGCGGCAAACCCATACCCGATGGGTATCTTTCTTTCTTGCACACCCGCGTGTGAGTGATTTTGCGATGAGGGAAACGGGCTACCAACCAGTGTCCAGGGGTCACCCGCCGATGAAGCAGCGGCTCATCGACAAGGCGTTGGAGATGTTCGCCAAGTCGGGGTACCACATGGTGGGGATCGATCAGGTGATCACCGCAGCCAAAACCACGAAGACGACCTTCTACAATCACTTTGAATCTAAAGACGATTTGATTCTGGCGGTGATCCAGCAACGCGACGCCTGGTGGCGTAAGACGTTCGTTGAAGAAATCGCTCAGCGTGCCGGGCCCGACCCCGTGGCCCGTCTGCGCGCGGTCTTTGACGTACTCGGCGAATGGTTTGAGATGTACGATTTTCAGGGGTGCATGTTCATCAACGCGGCCACAGAGTTCCCCAACCCCCACGACCCAGCCCATCAAGCGGCCAAGGCCAATGTCGATGCGATCCGCTCGATCGTCGCCGACCTGGCCGACGAAGCGGGCTTCGACAACCCCGACCGGTTCGCCGAAAGTTTCAATTTGATCGTCGAAGGCGCGATCGTTACCGAGCTGATCGATCGGTCGAAGACCGCAGCCGACACCGCGGCAAAGCTGGCCAATATCCTCATCAACAGCGCGTTGGCATCGCAGGCCGATCAATAGACTGTGTGAGCGCCGGCCGCCTGGGGTGAAGCGGAATGTGCCTCAGCCTAGCGCCCACGGTTTCTGGGGCTAGGCCGTCTTCGACGGCCTAGCCCCAAACTCATCCCGGATGGGTATCAATATGGGCCCGGGAGGATTCGAACCTCCGACCTCACCGTTATCAGCGGTGCGCTCTGACCAACTGAGCTACGAGCCCCAAGCGGGGGCAGATGCCCTTGTATCATGGGCGGCGTAAGCGATTCTTGTTTCAGCACTTCAAGCCCAAGTGCTTGTTTACAATCCGCTGCGCACCCATACCTATTTTGAAGTGCCCGCGAGGTTAGGGTAATCCGCACAACCCGTCAAGAACGACCGCTGACCGATACCCACCCAGCAGGCACGAGGGGTTGAGGCCTAAGCCGGTTGTGCTTGCTCCCCACCAAGCCCGGTGGTGAATTGGATTGCTAGGTCGATCATCTGCTGGGTAATCGGCGGTGGCGTCTGATCCAGCGGCAAGGGGTTGGGGGATTGGAAGGTGTGGGACGCGGAAGGCATCTGTTTGAAGGTTAGCGTGTCTTGCTGTTTGGCGGCGGCGGCCAGGCGGCGCGACGCTCGGGGCGGGACGGTCTGGTCGTCGCTGCCATGGATCAGCAGGATCGGGCGTTCGATCTTGCCGACCGCGATCAAGGGGTCAAACTGTTCGGGGTCTTGCTCGATCTCATCTAGCCACGGCTTGCCGATCCGCAAGACCTGCCCGGTACGGGAAGAGGGCGACTCGATGTACCCGCGTTGGCGCAGCCGGCGGGCCTGGTCGGGATCTAGCGAACAGGTGGTGTCGGGTGCGGCCGCGGCGATCAGCCCCGCGGGCAGAGGGGCGGCGTTCGGGTAATCCAACAGCCTGGCACAGGCCAACAAAACCGTCACACCACCACGGCTGTGCCCGAACCATACCACGGGTAACGGATCGGTCGCACCGCCGGGTAGCCGGCCCGCTGCGGTGGCGGCCCCAACGGCGTGCAGGTCGTGGATCTGTTTGCCCCAGGTGTCTTGCTCAAACAGATCGGGGCGAGCAAAGGTTTCGTGGTCGTGCGTGACGCCGCTGTGGCTGAAATTGAACCGGTGGGCGATCAGCCCGTGGTCGGCGGCGGCTTGGGCCAGAGGAGGGATAAAGCCGTAATCTTTGTAACCCTTGAACCCGTGGCAGAGGATCATCACCCCACGCGGGGGTTGATCGGCCGGCGGCAGGTGGGTAGAGCCAAAGATCGGTTGATCGTTACTGCCGGGCAGCGTCCAGTCGGTGATGGCTTGTGTGGTGGGCATCGTGATCTCTCCTGTGTTTGCGTCGATGCGTGAGGGTTACCCGTTGAGCCGATCGATAATCGCTTGTGCGAACGCGTCGGTGCCCAGCTCGCCGCCTAGGTCGCGTGTTTTTTGGCCCTGTGCCAGAGCGAGGTTGTAGGCGTGCTTGATTTTTTCTGCGACCTGCCGGTGGTGTGCGTCGTCGCGGGTGTCGGCTAGGTGGTTGAGCATCATGACGGCGGACATCAGCAGGGCTAATGGGTTAGCCACGCCCCGCCCCGCGATGTCGGGCGCTGAGCCGTGGACGGCTTCAAAGACCGCTTGGTCGTGGCCGATGTTCGCCCCGGGCACGACACCCAGCCCGCCGACAAACCCCGCACACAGATCGCTCACCACATCGCCGTAGAGGTTTTCTAATAGCAACACATCGAATTGCGTGGGGTCCTGGACCAGCTTCATGCAGCCGGCGTCGATGATCATGTTGTTGTGGGTGATGTTGGTGTAATGCTTGGCGTGGACCTGCTGGGCGCATCGCAGGAACAGGCCGTCGGTGAGCTTCATGATATTGGCTTTATGGAAGACCGTGACTGTTTTTCGGTCGCGTTGCAGGGCGTACCGGAACGCCCAATCGGCGATGCGGCTGCAGGCCGATTCGGTGGCGACCTTGAGGCTCGTCACGACCCCGGGGGCCACCTCGTTTTCGATCCCGCTGTACAACCCCTCGGTGTTCTCACGGATGATCACCAGGTCGACGCCGGTGAACCGCGTGGACACCCCCTCTAGGTTGCGCACGGGCCGGACGGCGGCGTAGAGGTTCAGCTGCTTGCGGAGCTGGACGTTGACCGAAGAAAAGCCCTTGCCCACCGGGGTGGTGCAGGGGCCTTTGAGGGCGATCTTGTGTTGGCGGATCGCTTCGAGCGTGTCCTGGGGCAGGACGTCCTGGCCCAGGTCGATGGCGGTGACACCGGCCTGGTGCTCGATCCACTGCAGCTGGGCGCCGGCGCTGGCCAGGATCTGTTTCACCGCCGCGGTCACCTCGGGCCCGATCCCGTCGCCGGGGATTAATACAACGGGTTGGGGATTCATGGGCGAGAGTATACCAACCACGGGTATGTTTGCGGTCAATCGTCGGTCCACGGCAGGATTGTGATCGATGTTTTAGGGCTTGCGAGGCGGGGCGTGGGTGTGATAGGGGGGGAGCTGTTAGGCGTGTGCGGCTCTCTTTTCGGCCGCGCGCTGGCGCAGCAGGTCGAGCATGCCGCGGACCTCGTCGGCCATCTTGGTATTGGGGAATTCGCGGATGATTTGTTCCCCGACGCGCACGGCGACGGCCCACTCCTTGTCGTGCACCGCCAGCTTGAACTGGACACCCAGGTTGTCGCGCTGCTTGCCGATGACGCCCCGTGCGGTTTCTCGGAACGGCTCGGCCTCGGCCTCGGTGAGGTAGCGGTCCAGCTCGCGCAGCAGCTTGACCGCCAGGTCGATATCGTCGCGCTGGGCGGCTTCGAGGAAATTTCGCTCGAGGCTGCGTTTGTGGTTTTCACGCGCGTGGACGACGCGTTGGTTGAGGCCTTGGGTCTGGGGTGAGTTGGGGAACCGCTGCTGGATCTTGGCCGCTTCTTGGTTGGCTTTGTCCCACTCGTGCCTGGCCAGCATCTCGTCGAGCTTGCGGATCGCTTGGGCGGTGGTGGCATTGTTTTCGCTGCTGCGTGCTTCTTCGACTTCGAGCCGGAATTCTTCGGCTTCGGCGTGGTAGCCGTAGAGCTGGTCCATCAGCTTGACGAGCATGTTGGCCGATTCCAGCTCGCCCCGGGCGATGTCTTCGTGTATCGCGGCGCGCAGGGTCTCGCGGTCGCGGTCGCGGTAGGCGATCCGCTTGGTGACGTCGCTGACCAGCAGGCGGTCGTTGATCAGCCTCAGCAGGCGGTTGACTTCTTGGCGGTTGGTTGCGGCTTGGTGGGCGTATTGGAGCACCGACCCGGCCAGCGCCCAGCGTACCGCCCCGATCAGCAAGCAAGCGACGGACGCCAACGCCAACCCCACCACCGCGGCGACGATACTCACCCAGCTGGTGAAGTCGATCCAAGATCCAGCGGAGTGCCCGCCTGGGCGTATGGTGGGTATGAACCTGGAAAGCACGATGCCGCCGACCGCCAACACGGACGAAGCCAGGATCAGCTTTAAGGCGTTGGATTGCTCTTGCTTGATGTGTTTTGATTCGAGCATGGGGCGGTTCTTCACACGATCGGAACTCAAGGGCCTCCAAAGCCTGTTGAGGGGGTGCTTGGATTGGTGCACGCTACAGCCCGGTGATGGGCGGGTATTCTTATTGCTCTGATCGACCAAGTGGGCCGCGCCGGTTTACCTCTGATACGGATGACGCCGGGGCAAGGTTTGATTCTCTAGGCAGGCCATCCCCATCTGGGGTGGGTTGACAGACACGCGCCCGCTGGGGCAGAGAAGCCTTCATCGTCCCTGCGTAGCCATACCCCATGGGCATGGAACGGTCTAGTATATGGTATACGCATCGGGTATGAAAATACCGCGTTCGAAAGTGTGTAAGAAGGGGTGTGCCAGTGAGAGAGTCGTAGGTCAAAACACTGGCTGACAAGCCGCCAGTGGCACCCGACTTTTGAGGGTTCGTATGCTTCTCACACACTTTCTTAGAGGCAACAACGCTGCCGGCTTTCCTGCCACAGAGGGCCGGCGTTGGCGGGGGTGATCAGGGACGGGTATACCGATCGGGGCTTGGCCGGCCGGTGGGCGCTGCGACGTAGGGTTGACCGGCCGCTGTCTGATCCATACCCGCAATCGGCAGGCTGACTCAAAATTTTTCGCGATTGGTGTTACGGGTTGATCGGGGCAAACCGAACCGATTGCCCTGGTGTGGAGACATACCAGACACCGGGTTGGCCGTTGAGTGGGAGCGTGTGGCCTTGTGGGTCGACGCGGATCGCGTCGGTACCCGGCGGGGCGGTGACCCGCCACAACACTTGGTCGTGGCCGATCTGCATGCCCGTGGCGATCAGGGGGCTGTCCCAATCGATCGGCTGGATCGTGATGCACCGGCGGTGGGCCGGGCCGAATTTCTGATTGAGTTCTTCCAGCAGGCGGTTGAGCAGGCGCTCGTCGGCGGCGGTGCGGCGCGGGCCGGGGTGGTTGGGCTTGTTGCGGTCCCAACCCGAGTTCCAAAACAAGAAGTGCTCGCTGCCGTGCAGCGCGAGGTGATAGATGTTTTCTTCGTAGTAGGTGTTGGTGGCGAACACGCCGGGCTCGAAGCTCTTGTGCGCCACCCACGGCACGAGGGGCCGATCGCTTGACCGGCGGATACCCCGGACCTTATTGACGTGCCACCGCAACACCGCGAAGGGGGAGATCCGGTCGGCGTGTGGGGAGCCCAGCTGGATAAAGCCCGGGATGGCTTTGCCTTTGCGCCCGATGCCCCCGTAGTACGCCTGGCTGTTGTGGGTGCCGAAGCAGAACGGGTTGGATCGGCGGTACCCGTTGGTGTAGGGGATCGCGTTGTCGGGGGTGAGGATGAAATAGCCGTAGTTGCTGGCCTTCACATCGGGGTAGAGCCGCTGGATCGGTTCGAGCAGCGCCGCGTGGAGGCCGCGGTAGACAAGCCGCCGCATGTGTCGATCCCAGGCATAGACCTGCGGGTTTTTGTGCTTGATGACCGCTTCAAAGTCATCGATCCCCATCGCTTGTTTCAAGGATGGGCTGCGTGGGTCGTCTTGGATCGCGCGGATGTGTTGGGGGTCGAGCCCCCAGGGCGAGAAGCCGCGTTCAAAGTCGACGACCAGCCAATCCAGGCGCCCCCCGGCGTTTTTGTAGGCGGTGAAGAAGGCTTCGATGCGTTGGCGGATGAACGCGGTGCCGTGCTCCAGCCACGGGCTGGGATATGGCGTGAGCGTGCCCTGGGGTGTTCGGCAGGCGTCTTGGGGGTGGGATAGGAGGCCCTTGGTCATGAGCCATGGCCGGACCGCGGCGAGCCCGGGTGGGTAGGCCTGGCTTTGGCGAGCGGCCTGGGCGGGGTCGGTGGACCAGTCGACGCGTTGGGCGTAGAGGATGTGGTTACAATCCTTCGGAGCCGGGGTCCAGGCCAGCGCCCGGATCGGGCCTGCCAGGGGTTCGGTGGGCGGTACGGGTGGCGACAGCCGGGGTTGGCCAGCCAAGCAAGCCGGTGGGACACCAAACCCCAGCGGCAGGCCGACCAAGGCCATGGCCATCAGAGTACGGACCGGGGTGATGGAGCGGATCGGGTTCATGGGCTTACCGGGCAACACGGTGTGGCAACAGGATTTCAGAGCGTCAGGCCATGGGTCAATCATAGGCCACGATCTTCACCCCAGGACCACGCAAGCGTGATTGAGCCAGATGTCTGAAGCCAAACGGACACTCTACCGGGTGGTGTCGAACTATGCGCGGCTGCTGACCACGCTGTGCCTGGGTCTGGTGCTGGTGCGCTGGCTGCTGGGCGCGGTGGGGGATGAGGCTTATGGTCTGATCGCGTTTTTGGGCACGTCGGCGGGTCTGGCCCAGTCGCTGCAGTGGATCGCCCAGCGCAGCCTGATCCGCGAGCTTGGCACGGCGTTGCACAGCGGGGATTCAGGCTATTTCCGCCGGGCGTTCAACTCGGCGCTGGTGCTGTGCCTCGGGGTGGGGGCGGTGACGGCGGCGCTGCTGGTGGGGTTGATCGTCCTGATCGCGTTTTTCCCGGTCCCCGCGCACTTGGTGTCGGCTGCGCGGTGGTTTGTGTTGGCTAAGGCGGTTGAGTCGGCTGTGGTGATCGGGCTGTCGCCGGTCTACAACATGTACCTGATCACCGAGCGCATGGGGTGGCACAATTTCTGGCAGACCATGAAGCGGGTGGCGCTGACCGCGTCGGCGGGGTGGGTGTTGCTGGTGGGCGCCGACGACCCGGCCGGTGGGGTGGTGATCTATGGGTGGTGCTCGGCGGGGTTGACGGCGCTGGCCCAGTGTATCCCCTCGCTTTTGTTGATCCGTCAGGACGCGGATCTTTGGCCGCGGCTATCGCTGGCGACCGTGGCGGAGATCCGATCCATCCTCACGATCGGGTTGTGGAACGCGCTGGTGCAGTTCGCTTTGGGTGGGTATCAATCGGTGGCGGGTTTTTTCATGTTCGGCTTGTACGGCCCGCTGGGCGGCCGGCTGTTTGGGATCGGGATGCAGCTGGCGTTTTATGCGCGCGTGATCTCGACGGGGATCACCGCGGGCCTCGACGCGGTGTCGACCCGGATCAGCCACACCGGGTCGGGTGATGCGATCCACCGGCAGATGTACCACGCCAGCCGGCTCCAGGGGGTCGTGATGTTCCCCACCATGGTGGCCACGTTCCTGCTGGCCCAGCCGCTGATCACGGCGTGGGTGGGTGATCAGCTCCAAGACGCGGGTGTGGAGATCCCGCTGATCACGCTGATCGTGCGCGCCCTGTGTGTGGGCGTGTTGGCGATGAGCATCTCGGAGGTGTGGATGCACATCCTGTACGGGGCGGGGCATATCCGGCGATACGCACCGATCGTGGTGGCGGGTTTGGTGGGGTACCCGGTGGTGGTGACGGGCGCGGTGTTGGTGTTGCCCGAGCCGTGGCGTACCGCGGGGCCGGCGTTTGCCATGTCGGGGGTTTATGTTGCGGCCCAGCTGATCGGTGTGGGGTGGGTGGCCCGCGGGCGGCTGGGGGTATCGGTGGGGCAGCTGCTTGGGCCATTGGTGAGGCCGGCGGTGGCTTCTTTGGCCTGCGTGCCGGTCTTGTTAGGGGCGGCACACGGGTTTGAGCGGTTGGGGCTAGTGGCGTTGGTGGTTGTGGGTGGTGTTTATGGCTTGGCGTACGCCGCGGTGACATGGTTCGGGGTGCTTAGCCGTGACGAACGGGCGCGGGTGATGCGGTTTGGGCGGTCTCGGATCGGCTAGTGGATGGGGCGTGATCGGGCCGGCGTCGGCCTTACGGGTCTGTGTGCAGCGGCCAGAAGGCGTCGGGCTTCCCGTAGAATTCGAGGAACTGTTTGGTGTCGTTTTCGAGCTGCTGGACCGCCCAGCGGCGTACCGCGGGGTCCCAGGTTGGGCGGGTTTCGATCGGCTTCTTGAAGATCTGACGCAGCGACTTGCGTACCCCCATCGGGAGGATGTCGCGGGCCTGATCGAACAGCGGCATCCTGCGGGCGACGTCTAAAGCAGCTCTGTCATGGACCTTGCCCTGCCACACGTTGCGGGGCGTGCTGGCATCGGGGATCTTGATCGTTGGGTCGGCTGCGATGAAATCTAAACAGCGTTGGACGGTGGCGTCGGCGTCGGCCTTGAAGTCTTCCAGGAAGAGCACCAGGATCTGGTCGTCGGAGAAGTATTGGCGGTAGGCGCTGATCTGATGCCAGTACTTGCTGACGCTGAGCATGTGGGGGTCGTCGCGCACGGCTTTGTTGAATGAGGGGTCGATCTTCCAGCCGCAGGCCCGCCACTGCATCCAGTGCGATTCGAGCCGCGCCAGCGGGTGGCGGGCCATGTAGATCAGTTTGATGTTGGGCAGGTGTTTAGCGATCCGGCTGGGGGGGGTGGGGTGCAGCGAAGCCATGGTGTAGGTCACGCTGGCCTCGCCGGCGAGCTTCTTGCCATGGCCCTGATCAAACAAGCTGCGGTAGTACGCCATGCCGCGGTTGTAGTTGCGGTCATCGGAAAAAAAGTTGGGCTCCTTGGGCTTGCACATGAACACCTCGGGGTGGTGGTCGAGCAGGTCCGCCAGGCTGGTGGTGCCTGATTTTGCGGAGCCGATGATGATAAAGCTTGGCAGCATGCGGTCCTTAGCGCGTCGGAGGGGGCGTGGCCTGGGGTTGTCTTGGTGGGGTTAGGCGTTGGAGCATTGGTGCGTTTAGATGAGCGGCTCACCCCTTCAAAGAAAGAGTATAGAGCCGTTGCCGTGGGGTTGTCTACTGCCCAGCGGCCCTACCCGGGGTGGCGTTGAGCAGCCGCTTGATAGAAATGTTTATGCCGCCGTTTCATCCGCAAAAACTGCCAGAAACTGGGGGTGGTGTACGATCGCCCGTGGCCTTGTGGCTGGGCTTTGGCGACCAACGCCTCGTAGTGGGTCAGGGTATACACCAGGCCATCGACGCTGGCCAAGTACAGCCGGGCGTAGTTGTGGCTAACGGTTTCCCCCAGCGTGGGCTTGAACTGGATCGGCATGGTCTCTTGGTAGAGGATCCGGCCGGTATCGATGTGCTGGTCGATCTCATGGATCGTATAGCCTGTTTGTGTCGACCCTTCGTAGATCTGCCAGATCACGCTCTGAGCGCCTTGGAACCGGGGCAGCACCTCGTGGTGGATATTGAGCATGCCGTGGCGGGGTGTAGAGAAGACACGCTTGCCGATATACCCGTTGCCTAGGGACAGGCCGATGTCGGCGTCGGCCTGCTTGAATAGATCCACGGTGTGGGGGCAGTTGAGCGTGGGGGTCTGCTCAAACCGGATGCCGTGGCGCTGCGCCACCACATCGAGGTCTTCGACCTCCAACAACGGGTGGAGATCCTCCCCAAACCACCTGCGTATCCGCATCCCGTTGATCGCGCCAAGCGGCCCGATCTGAAGCAATTTTTTGAATTTCCGTTTACGCCATCGGCTGGGGTTGGCGATCTGGCCTTGGTTGTAGACCACCATCGCCACATCGATCGAAGGCTCTTGGGCCAACCGCCGAACGTACAACGAACAGGTCTGGAACGATCCGGTTAAGACCACCACCCGCATCTAGGGGCTCCCTTGTGAGATCACGGCTTGCCACCCGTGGGGCCAATCGTTGGTGCCAGGAGAGGCGGCACGGCTGTTCTGAGCCAAGAAATAGAGCACGTGATGCAGCGGCCAGCCGGCGATCACCTGATCGCGGCGGATCGCCAGTTTACGGAGATCGCTGCCCACACCGGCGGTGTGGCAGCCACGCTGGGCCGAAGCGCATGAGCGGTACCCGGCATCAAACACCGCCCGTGCCGCTATGGGCGACAGATTCGCGAACTTCCCATACGGCCAAGAAAAATGTTTGACCTGACCAAACCGCTGAGTCAGCAGGCGATGCGATTCGTAGATCTCATCTTTGGCTTGCTGGTCCGAGGCCCGCCCCAGGTCCAGGTGGTTGACCGTGTGGGAACCGATCTCATGGCCGCGATCCAACAGCGACTCGATATCGTCCCACGCCATAAATTCAACCGGGGGCATATAAAGCCTCTGACGACAGAATGCTTTGATCTGCGGGTAATCGGTAGCCCCAACGATAGAAGGATTCAGGAAGAAGCACGCCCGGATCCCAAAACGATCTAAGATTTCCGCGGCTTGCAGGCAGTTCTTGACCCCGTCGTCAAAGCTAAAACAGATCGATGGCTGATCGATATCACCCTTGAGGGTTCTTTCAACCGCTTCGGAGTAGCTGATGAATCGGTGCTGTTGGCTGAGTGTCTCGATCAGCTTTAAAAATGGTGTCTCTTCATCTTCAAAAATGTAGTGCAGGTAGAGGAATTGGATACGGTTCTTGCTTAGCAGTGGGCCTAATGCCCCGGTGAGCTTGAACCGCAGGAATAATGCGGTCAGTGCGGCATGCCGAAACCGGTCCCGGGTGTGGTGTGTCCGCGTCTGGGATAGCCGGGTGACGTATGCCTGTGACGGGTTGCTCATAAGGGGTGTCCCCGACGCAGGGTCTTCATACGCGATGCGTATCAGCTTCGATCACCCCCACCGACCCCAGGGCTTTTTTTAACCCCACCACGGGGTCGACGTCCCGGCGCCACTGGGCCAGCACCGTTGCCGAAGCCGATTTCATTGTATCAATGCGATCCGGGTCGGTAGCTTCCAATAGCTGCTTGGTAAAAGTAGGTAGGTCACCGGTGGGGAATACAAACCCGTTTCCGCCCGGCTTCACCAGATCCGCTGCGGCACCCACCACATCGCTGCTGATCACCGCCAACCCGGCCGCCAGCGCTTCGCCGATCACCAACGCCCACGGCTCGCGGTCGCTGGGGTGCACCATCACATCGCAAGCCCGGTAGAGCGCACTGACCGTGTCCTGCTGATCCAAGAAACCGGTCCAGGTCACACGGCTGGCTAGAGATGCAGGGACCTTGGCTTGCAGCGCCTGGCGCATCGGCCCATCGCCAACGATCAGCACATCCCATTCGGGCCGCCGCTGGGCAATACTCACAAACCCATCGATCAGCAGATCCACACGCTTATGGGCCACAAGCCGACCGCTATAAACAACACGCCGTCGTGCTTTGGATAAACCAAATCGAGCCATCACCGCATCGATGGTCTCCGGCGTGATGGCTTGGATCTTGTCAAGGTCAGAGACAAACGGGCACAGGAAAATCTTCTCAGGCGGCACGCCATATTTTTCGAAAAAAGCCTTTCCCAAACTCCCACACGGCATGACGCCGCTGCACCAAGATAAGACCCGTGGCACCATCCACCGCTTCAGCGCTAGCTTCCACGCCGAGCCGCTTTCGTTGCGTAGGTTGCTGTCGGCCCGCAAGAAACAGGGCACGCCTTGCCGGTAGCACCAGCGGATCAGCCGCACACGCGCCGGGTCGTTGTAGCCCATCACAACCACCGCGCTGATGGCTTGCTGCTTCATCCATCGGATGATCCGCCCGCCCTTGGCCCATTCGGTGAGGAAGGTGCGTGGCGAGACCAGCCCGGCGTGGGTCTGGCCCCGGCCAAACAAGACCGGGTTGATCGATGCCGGCGGGTCAAACGGCCAGGGGCTGCCCGCTGTTTCGTGCGTAAACACCGCGTGCACCTCGATCTCGGGAACCTCCGTCACCACCCGCTCTAGCAGGTGCAGCCGGTAAGGCGGCAACCCGATCGCCACAAACGCAACCTTCGGGCGGTGTGGGTTGTCAGCAGGTGATAGGGGCATGCGAGTCGTCATCGTTGGGCGCTGGTTTCGAGTGCTTGGGCCAAAAAGTATACCCATCGGGTATGCGTTTGCCGCGTGGGAATCACCAAAACGCCCAAGATTGCCCTGACGCGGGCGGGCGGCACCCCGTCCGCGGGAGAGAGATTTCCGGTATTTTTGTGTCCCGGAGCGGGATTTTCATACGCGATGCGTCTACCCCACTCAATTGGATTTGCAGCCAACCCTACCACCGCCGGTCTCCCTCGGTGGGGCGGGCATCCTGCCCGCCTGTTGTGCACAGGAATGGCCGGCAAGATGACCGCCCCACCCGCTTGCACACACACCACCCGCGCACCCATCCCAACAGAGCCGGGCTGCGGTGCCTCAGCAGTCTGCCTGCCAAACGTAAAACAGATTGTGATGGATTATGGTTTGCGGTGCAGCCCGAACACCGCGACCGATGCGAACCGCTGCAGCGGCGGCAGCTTCAGCAGGCCGTAGTCCAGCCGGTGGAGGCTGCGCGCCAGCGACCAGCTGTTGGGGAAGAACGGCCAGACCCGGCTGATCATCTGGAACTTGCGTTGCACCACGCCGTCGAACTGCTGGGCGAACCGATCCACGTCGCGGTCGGTCATCGGGGCTTCGTCTTGCGTGGGCTGGGAATGGTAAAACGGCACGCACCGCCGCAGCAGCTGCAGCGCTTTGGAGTTCGCCACCGGCTCGGCAAACACCGCGACACCGCCTGGCTTGAGCCGGTGGTAGATCTTTTCGGCCAACCCCTCCAGCGGCAGGTGGTGCAGCGCGCCATACCCGATCACGTGGTCGAATGTCATGCCGGAAAACGCCCGCTCGATGTGGCCACACACCTGCAGGTGCACCCGGCTCGACACGCCGTTGATCTTGGCGCGTTGCCTTGTGACCTCGACGGCGCGCGGCGAGATATCGTAGGCGTAAACCTGCGCGCCGTTGTGCGCTAGGATGCTGGCGTCTACACCGTTGCCGCAGGCGATCTCTAAGATCGTCTTGCCCTTCACCGGGGCCAATAAGTGGTAGTAGTGCTCGCGTGGGAAGATCGTGTTGGGCGGGGGGGCGGTGTAGCGGCGTTGATCGGTTGCGCTAAGCGGGTTGATCCCCCGGGCGGCTTCTTGGGCGTAGTGGCGGTCAAAGTGCTGGAGTTCTCGGGCCAAACGCCCGTTGAGTCGCAAACTATCGGACATTTCCGGTTCCCCTATATCGCGTGTAGCGGTTGTATCGGATCGATGGCACGCCGGGATAAGCCACACCAGGGGTGAATCCTCCGCCACAGGCCGGCCGGTGCACGCCATTTCATCTGGGCCGCGGATCCAGGTATCCTTTTGGGTCACCCTGTGGGGCCGCTTGGGCTTTGAACAGGGCCCAAGGACACAGCTGTTATGGCTCAGATCAATGACCATTATTTGAAGCTGCAGGCCGGCTACCTCTTCCCTGAGATCGCCCGCCGCGTGAATGCCTTCGCCAGCGAACACCCCGAGGCCAAGCTGATCAAGCTGGGCATCGGGGACGTCACCCAGCCCCTGCCGCCCGCGGTGGTCGAGGCGATGCGCCACGCGGTCGACGAGCTGGCCCACGCCGACACCTTCCGCGGCTACGGGCCCGAGCAGGGCTATCGGTTCCTGCGTGACGCGATCGTCGAGCACGATTACCAAGCCCGCGGCTGTGCGGTCGACGCCGACGAGGTCTTTGTCTCCGACGGCAGCAAGTGCGATACGGCGAACCTGCTCGACATCCTGGGGCGGGGCAACCGGGTGGCGGTGGTCGATCCGGTCTACCCCGTCTACGTGGACACCAACGTGATGGCCGGGCACACGGGCAGCGCCAACGACCGCGGGGAATACAGCGGGCTGGTCTACCTGCCGGCCACCGCGGAAAACAACTTTGAGCCCAGCCTGCCCCCGCAGCGGGTCGATGTGATCTACCTGTGCTACCCCAACAACCCCACGGGTGCGGTGGCGTCGAAGCAAGCGTTGGCCCGCTGGGTCGCGTACGCCCAAGCCAACGATACGCTGATCTTGTTCGACGCCGCCTACGAAGCGTTCATCACCCAGCGGGGCGTGCCCCACTCGATCTACGAAATCCCCGGCGCACGCGATGTGGCGATCGAGTTCCGCAGCTTCTCCAAGAACGCCGGTTTCACGGGCACACGCTGCGCCTACACCGTGGTGCCCCGATCGGTCACCGGCACCGACCCGGCGGGCAACCGCGTGGCGCTGCACGGGCTGTGGCACCGGCGCCAGTCGACCAAGTTCAACGGTGTTTCCTATGTGGTTCAACGCGGCGCCCAAGCGGTCTACAGCCCACAGGGCCAGCAACAGGTCCGGGGGCTGATCGATGGCTACATGGCCAACGCCCAGCGGATCCGTGAAACATTGATCGCGATGGGGTTGGAAGTGTATGGCGGGATCAACGCGCCGTATGTTTGGCTCAAGACGCCCAGCGGGCTCGACAGCTGGTCGTTCTTCGACACCTTGCTTGCCCAGACACATGTGGTGGGCACGCCCGGCAGCGGGTTTGGCGCTTCGGGCCAGGGGTATTTCCGGATCAGCGCATTCAATAGCCACACCAATGTAGAACACGCCTTGACGCGATTCCGCGACCGCCTGCGCCTTTAGCGGCGGCCCCTTAAACCGCACGTTCACCGGGACACCCGCGTTGGCACGCCCACCCCCGGCCCAGCAATTTTCTTGCAGCCATCACGCGTTTGAGGCATAATAAGAGCCTTGATCAGGAGGTTGAGGATGCTGATGGCTGACCCACCGGATCTGTGATGGCCGTGTTGGGGATACGGATTGATCGGCAGCTTCCCTCCTTCAGGTGTTCGACCGCCTTACGTATCATTGTTCAATGCCTGCGTCGGGTGGCACCCAAACCGGAGGTTACCCGGTCACGGGTGGGCGTTTGAATGTCTATTCACTCAGGACCGATCCCCGTGCAGAAGCTAACGTTCCGGGTTATCGATGAAGGGGTGCTGGGCGAAGGGTTTTCCACCGCCGGCGCCTATCTGGTAGGGTCGGACAATAACCCCTTAAGAGGCGATATCGCATACGAAGGCCAGTCGATCACCTGCACGAAGCGTGAAGCGGGGGTCGCGGCTCTGGCGTTGCAGCAGCCTGTGTGCCCGTGTGGGGAGCTGGTGATCCGCACCTGCCTGCTGCCCGAGCGGGACGAGCCATACCTGCTGATGCTCGAGCTGGCACGGTCGCGGTTGTTGCTGCTTTACAGCAAGCTTGAAGACTGGGCGATGTTTGATGCGGCTGCCCAAGGGCCGATCGCCGAGGCGTTCACACGCGCCAGGGGCCTATTTGTTCAGGCGTTGTGTCACCAGCAGCAGGCACCCGATCAAGCAGAGCGGCTAGCGCGTGAAAGCCTGGTCGCCGCGATCGATACCAGCGAGCAGCTTTCGCTGTTGCACGCCGACACGCTGCTGTCGCGCCGCAAGGCCAGCGGCGCGATGCCCAAGTACCCCGTGGGGTGCGGCGTGATGCTGGACCCGACCAACGAGCGCATGCGCGCTGGCCTGCTGTCGAATTTTGACTTCTTCTACCTGCCCACTCCGTGGTGCGCGTTGGCGCCGGATGAAGAGGGTTACCAGTGGCGGCCGATGGACAGCTGGGCCAAGTGGCTGACACAGCACCGCGTGCCGGTGCTGGCCGGGCCGGTGGTCTGCTTTGAGCCCGGCCACGTGCCCGATTGGCTGTTCATCTGGGAGAACGATTACGAGACCATACGAGACCTGGTCTACGAGCACGCCGAACGTGTTGTCACACGGTACCGCAACACGGTGGCGGCGTGGAACGTGATCTCGGGGATCCACGTGAACAACCACTTTAATTTCAACTTCGACCAGATCATGGAGCTGTCCCGGATGACCACGATGCTGGTCAAGAACATCCAGCCCGCCGCACGTGCGCTGGTGGGGATCACCCAGCCCTTTGGCGAGTATTACGCGACCAACCAGCGTTCCGTGCCGCCGGTGATGTACGCCAACCTCCTATTGCAAAGCTCCATCCGGTTCGATGGGTTTGTGATCAAGCTGCTGATGGGCCAACCCACGCGGGGCCAGCACACCCGCGACCTGATGCAAATCAGCCACCTGCTGGACCAGTTTGTAGGCTTTGGCAAGCCGATCACGCTGGTGGTGGCCGCCCCCAGCCAGGTGCCCCCCTGCCCGGGGGCCCAACCCCAGGCCATCGCAGACCACGCCGACGATCCAGACGAACCAGACCCGGTCGCCACCCGATGCGGGCATTGGCGCCAGCCCTGGTCACCCCAGATTCAAAGCCGCTGGCTCGATGCGGTGTTTAAGATCGCCATGAGCAAGCCTTTTATCGATGCGGTGGGGTGGTACCAGTGTATGGATCAAACGGGCTTAGAGGCCGACCTGCCGATGGCCGGCCTGGTCAACCAAGACCTGCAGCCCAAGCCGGCCTTCCGGAAGCTGGCGGCGTTTCGTCAAGAGATCTCCAACGGCGCCCCAGGCCACCACCCACGATCGACCTGAGCTGGCCACACCCCCCATGCGCTTGCCGACCATCAAACCATCGCCTCACCCCCAGCTACCGCGTGGGATACCCCCGCGGCCCTCAACAGCCCCAACCCCCGCCCACCCTTGGGCATCGACCCTGCTGGTGGTCCTGCTGGCGATGCTGGGATCAGCCCTGTGGGTCCGTTGGTGGCGCCCACTCAACACCCGTACCCTCACGCCGATCCGCACGGGCACCGCGATCGACCTCAACCGCGCCGACGCCGATACACTAAGCTTGTTGCCTGGGATCGGCCCGCAGCTGGGCCAACGGATCATCCAGTCCCGAGCAGCGCGTGGCGGGTTTGCCCAGGCCGATCAGCTGCAGGCTGTATCGGGGATCGGCCTCAACGGGGTGGCGCGTGTACTTCCATGGGTATGGGGGCCTACACGCGATGATTGAGATCGCTCTTTCAAGCCATACGTAGGTCGGTGGGAGATACCTCCCCGTGTACGGCTATACCCGTGTTGGATCTATACCAGCCCCGATCGGGCTAACGGGGTCTGGTTCGCGCGCGGCAGGGTATTCTTCGGTGTTTTTGTGATTCCGATGCGGGATTTTCATACGCGATGGGTCTATCACGTCGTGTGCTGCCGGTGGGAAACGAAGGCCACAAGCATCAACCCAATCAGCGTGGCTGTGCCCGGCTCGGGGATGGTGATGCCAAATGATTCAGCCGCCGCAGCTAGATCGTTGAAGTCGCCGTTGAAGTTGGCCGCCAGCAAGCCGAAGTCGTTGATGGTGGTCATGCCGTCGCCGTCGAAGTCGCCGGTCTCCCACGTGCCGGGCTGGTTGAAGTTGCCCGCCAGCACGCCGAAGTCGTCGATGGTGACGATCAGGTCGCCGTTGGCGTCGCCGGGCGCGGTGGCCAGCAGGGTGATTCGGTGGAAGCCGTCGTGTTCATAGAACTGCCCCAGCGCTAATTCGGGCGACAGGATCGCGCCGTTGACCCGATCAAACACGCCGTCACGCTCGCCGTAGATGAACAGATCAAACATGTCGCCGTAATCGGGTGTGAATCCGCTGGCCAATGCGATTTCGAGTTTCCCATCGAGCGACAATCTTTCTAGCACGCCGATTGGGTTGGATGATACGGATGCTTCGTCCGACGGATCTAACTCGAACCGCATGGTGGCCTGCCCGGTTCCGCCGCCGACGGTGAGCGATTTGACGAGGGTAAACGCTGTGGGCGCGGTGACGGTTAGGTCGGTGTCGGGGTCGATGGACACGTTGTGGACTTCGCCGGGCGCTTGGCCGATGGTCCAGTTGGAGTCGGCGCCGGTGTCGTCCCAGTGGCCGCTGTCGGGGCTGATCCAGCGCAGGTCGGGGGTGAACAGGAAGACGCCTTGATCGCCGTTGGTGAAGGTGGCATGGTAGGCGACTTGGCTGGCGTTGTTGAAGCTGCGCGGCTTGCCGTCGGAGCCGTTGGAGCCAGGAATAAAAGACAGGATACCGATCGCCCTGCCGGCCAAGGTATCGCCTTCTCTAGCAATCAGCAGCGTATCGCCATTGGGTCCGTTGATCCAGATGCCTGAATCGTTTGTGTCGTCCACGCCACTTAAACCGGTTCGCAATTGGGCCCAATACACCGTCTGGCCTGCGTTGTTGAGTATGTGGTTGCCGCCGAATCTGTCGAACACCGCCCCGGTGGGTGTGTCGGGTGCTTGGGAGCCCTCGCGTGCGACCAGCGTGTTGTCGCGCCAAATACCGGCGTTGTTGGTTGAGTCCACGCCGCCCGAACCGGTTTTCAGGAACCCCTCGAATACGACGTGGCCCGTATCGTTGAGCACGGGGGCGATATCGAATTGGCTGAACACCACGCCGGTGGGTGTGTCGGGCGCTTGTGAGCCTGTGCGCGCCACGAGGGTATTGTCACGCCAGATGCCTCGGTCGTTGGAGAAATCCACGCCGCCCGAGCCGGTTCGCAGGATCCCCCAGAACGCGGTCTGGCCGGCGTTGTTGAGCGCGGGGGGACCAAACGCGTTGCTAAACACCACGCCGGTGGGTGTGCCGGGCGCTTGTGAGCCCTCGCGTGCGATCAGCGTGTTGTCGCGCCAGATGCCTTCATCGTTCGTCTCGTCCACGCCGCCCGAGCCGGTTTGCAGAAACCCGTCGAAAACCGTCTGGCCTGCATCGTTGAGTAAAGCGCTGAGGCCGAATCCGCTGAACACCGCCCCGGTAGGCACCCCACCCGCCTGCTCGCCCGCGCGGGCCACCAGCGTGTTGTCGCGCCAGATGCCTTCATTGTTCGTCTCGTCCACGCCGCCCGAGCCGGTTTGTAAATCGGCGTAATACGCGGTCTGGCCGGCGTTGTTGAGTGCGGGAAAGGCGAAGCTGCTAAACACCGCGCCGGTGGGTGTGCCGGGTGCTTGGGAACCCTGGCGAACTAGGATCGAGTTGTCGTGCCAGATGCCTGCATCATTGGTGATATCCACGCCGCCGAACCCGGCGCGGAGAAAGCCCTCATACGCCACCTGGCCCGCGTCGTTGAGCACGGGGGTATTGAAGCTGTTGAAGACCGCGCCGGTGGGTGTGCCGGGTGCTTGGGAGCCTTCGCGAGCGACCAGCGAGCTGTCGCGCCAGATGCCTTGGTCGTTGTCCGAAATCACCCCGCCCAAGCCGGTTTGCAAGACGGCCCGATATGCGACCTGCCCGGCGTTGTTGAGCACGGGAGTTGTAAAGCTATCGAACACCGCCCCGGTGGGTGTACCGGGTGCTTGCTGGCCGGTGATCGCGATGGTGGTCGTGGTGCCCTGCGCCGAAGCGGGCCATACCCCTATCGCCAGCAACCCCCCAACCAGGCACCTGGGCCACATCCCACTCGTGCGCATCTTCTGTTTGATCGACATATCTACAGCTCCTCTTGCTTGTTGGCTCCATGTGTGGGCGTTGTTAAAACGAGGGGCCGCTCAAAAAAGAGGGTGTATTGGCTTTCCCCTCTGGGGTGGGATCCACACGCCGTATCCGTACGCCCTGGTCATCGCGCCATCGGTGGACAGAAGGTCATTATACCGTCACATCCGGGATCACCTAGCAAAATTTTGGTGGCGGATTGTCCCTTTCCGGGATGAAGCCGCTGTAGTAGCGGGGCGAGCCTAACTCTATACGCCTATCACCCAGATAACGGGTGCCGAGATGATGGAGTGTATAGACGGTTAACGCCTGAGCTAACCGGGCGGCGGTCAGCGATGTTGATTTCGGATTCAGCGCCCCACCGCCGCTCCGGTTGAGCGATTCGTTATGCGGTGTTCCCGTTCAAGGCGCGCCAGGAGATGGAAATCCGTGCGGGGACGTGCTATCACAGGGGCACAATCCGTCGCAACTCATTTGTGCCTCATTGTCATGACAGCCAACGTGGTAGTTTCCGCTTGCATCGGGTCCAGACACGACCTCGCCCGTTTGTGTGTCTCCTCGCGTAGTTAAAACAAACCTCGCGAGAGGGCCTAATTTACCAGGATCGCGTCCTACGTTCGCGGCGATTAGTTTTGCAACTTCTTCCGCCCGAATTTGGATTTCGGACATCAGAGTTTTCAACCTAGCTTCATTTTCTTTTGACGGCTTTCCGCAGTTTTTTTCATACGTCATGTTCGGCTCCTTGTTAAACCGACATTTCCCATTTGACTTTGTTCCGGCAACGCCGACGGGCTCGTCGGTGGCCATTGTAACGCCCACCGCTCTGAATCCAAGGATCTTTTGCTCGATCCGCTGCGTGCGGCATTCATTTGCAGGCAGCAACACTCTTGACGTCGCCGTAAAGGTCTTATTGACAGGTATTTGTCCAGACCGACAGTGGTCCCTCCAACTTGTTCGTCAGATTGTCGGTCGCTGCAACAGCTCATATCGGCGCGGCCCTCGGTGGGATCGCGGAGGTGTGGCACTGGCAGCTGGCCCGCCAGTGCGAAAACCCTGGGCATTCACTGGCTGACAAGCAGCCCGTGCCACCCGAATCGAGCTTCACAATGGCTTTTCGGACGGAGCCTGGTTCGATTATCGCATGGATCGCCTTATTTACGGAACAACAGCATCGCGATCGTCGCCAGCTGGACAAACACCGCGATGCACAGCCACCGGATAAACAGCTCTAGGTTCTCCCCGCCCATCCACAACGCCCCTAAGAGGCAAACGACTGCGATCATCTGCAACACAATCGCGATCATCTGGTGGTACGAAAAAATCGCCTCATCCGCGTTGCGGTTACGCAATTCCTGGAGGATCTGGCGCAGCGTCTGATCGGTCCGGGGGCTGGTGATGATGGTTTGAGATCCGGTATCCGGCGTGGGCTGAAGCGGCGGGCCGGGTTGAGCAGCGTCGGGCGGATCAACCGTTTGTAACTCGGGTGCTTGGGGTGGCGCAGCTGGGCCTTGGCCGTGTGCCTCGTCGGTGTGCGGGGCGGTGGCCCCAGCGGTTTGGTCGTCGGACGGCTGGATCATCCAAGGCCGAAACGGCCGGGCATGGGCCTTGGATGGGGCTTGGGCCGCGGGATTGGATTCGGCTGGGTCGTCGGATACCCCTGGTTTGGCCCCGTCACCGCTTGGGCGCTTCGGCATCGAGGCAGAAGCCGTATCCACAGATTCGTCCGGGCCCTGCTGAGATGTCCGGCCTTTCTGAGCGATGATCTTGACCGCTTCGATCACATTGGCCGCGACCCAGTGTTTGGGTGGCTCAGCGGGCTTGGCTTTGGTGCTGGTACGCTTGCGCGCGCGGGTCTTGGTTGCCCGCGGTGGAGCAGCAGCAGGCGGGCCCTGTTCGCCGATCAGGACCGCGCGCACACCCGCAGCCGCGGCCGCCTGGATGTCACGTATCTGGTCCCCGATCAGCCAGCTGCGATCCAGGTCCAGCTTCAGCTCTTTGGCGGCTTCCAGCAGCATGCCCGGCTGGGGCTTGCGCCACGGGTGTTCTTGTTTGTAGGTCTTGACCGTCCCCTGGGGGTGGTACGGGCAGTAATAGAACCGGTCGATCGTCGCGCCGGTGGTGGATTTGACCAGCTCGTTGACCCGGTGATGCACCGCCTCGACATCGTTTTCGGTCATCACGCCACGCGCCACACCGCCCTGGTTGGTTACCACCACGATCTTATACCCCAGCCCCCGCAGCGACGCGATCGCAGAAGCAGCGCCTTTGATCAGCCGCACCTGTTCGGGGTCGCCCAGGTCGCCGTCGTTGTGGATCAGCGTGTTGTCGCGATCAAAGAATACCGCCGGCGTCATGGCAATCAGGATACCACGAAATGCAAGACTCAGATCAAACGGTCAATGAAAACCTATCGGCCCGGGATCACGGTTGGCCTAACCGCTGCCGGGTCCATTGCGCCGCCTGATGCTGCGCGTCGGCCAGGTCGTCGTTGATGATAAACAGGTCGTACACGCCGCACGATTTAGCGCGGGCGATCTCTTGCTTGGCCTGCTGGAAACGTTTCTGGATCGCCGCTTCTTTGTCGCGCTTGCGCGCCCGCAGCCGGTTGAGCAGCTCCGGCTCGCTGGGCGGCAACACAAAGATCGCGCACGCCTGGGGCAGGTGTTGCTTGACCTGCACCGCGCCTTGGACATCGATCTCTAAAATCATGAGCCGGCCGGTGCCCAACGCCTCAACGACAGGCGCCTTGGGCGTGCCGTAGTAGTGATCAAAAACCTGAGCCCACTCCAGCAGCAAGCCGGTGTCACGCGCTTGTTCAAAGTGGGCATGGTCCACAAAGTCATAATCGCGGCCCTGCACATCGGCCGCGGTCTGGGGACGCGTGGTCATCGACACACTAAACCGCCCGTTGAGCTGCCGCTCGATGTAACGGGCGATCGTGGTCTTGCCTACGCCCGACGGGCCCGAGACGATCAGCAGCAAACCGGTTTCTGGCATCGGCGTGGTGGGCATCCAGCTATTTATACCAATCTAGGATGGGTTTGCAGTGACCCCTTGACACAGCCACCTGTCGACAAGCCACGCCGTGGCATCAACCGGAACAGGCATCGGCCCCGGTGACCAAGAACAGCACCGCCATGCGCACCGCCAACCCGTTGGCCACCTGCGATAAGATCGCGCTGTGGGGCCCGTCGGCGACCGCAGACTCGATCTCCACCCCGCGGTTGAGTGGCCCGGGGTGCATGACGATCACGCCCGGCTTGGCCAGCTTCAGCCGCTGCGTGGTCAAGCCAAACAGGTGCGAGTACTCCCGGACACTAGGAAACGCTTGGCTCTGGAGCCGCTCAAACTGGATCCGCAGCATGTTGATCACATCCACGCGGGGCAGCACGCTGTCTAGGTCGTTGGACAGCTCGCAGCCCATCTCGGCAAAACCGGTTGGCAGCAGCGTCGTGGGGCCAACCAGGATCACATGCGCCCCGAGCTTGATCAGCCCGTGGATATTCGACCGCGCCACGCGGCTGTGCGCGATGTCGCCCACGATCGCGGTCGTCACGCCGTCTAGGCGATAGCCCTCTCGGTCCAGCCGGCGGCAGATGGTGTAGATATCCAGCAGGCCCTGGGTGGGGTGTTCGTGCTGCCCGTCGCCGGCGTTGACCACCGAGCAGCCTACCGATTGGGCGACTTGGTGGGCGGCCCCGCTTAGGTGGTGGCGGCAGACAATCGCGTCAACTCCCATCGCCTCGATGTTGCGCGCCGTGTCACGCAGCGTCTCGCCCTTGGAGATACTCGAACCGGTCGCACCAAAATCCAGCACATCGGCCGACAACCGGCTGGCGGCGAGGTTGAAGCTCGCGCGCGTGCGCGTGGAGTCTTCAAAAAACAGGTTCACCACCACCTTGCCACGCAGAGCGGGAACCTTTTTCACGCTGCGCGTGCTGACGTCTTCAAACCCGCGCGCCGTCGTTAATAAGAACCGGATATCTTCAGCCGACAAATCTTCGATACCCAACAGGTGCTTGTGGGGCCAGCGGTAGTGGCGGTTGGCACGTCTCACGACCCGGCTCCTTGGGTTTCATCGGCCCGGCGGACGATCACCGCGTCTTGGTCGTCGGTGGGCTTGAGGCAGACCGCGACCAGCTGCCCGGGTTCGAGCGGTTGGTCTGACAGGTCCAGGCCGGTATGCTCGGGCGCGATGGGCAGCTCACGCCCGCCGCGATCGACCAGCACGCTTAGCCATACCCGCTTGGGCCGGCCCAGGTCCATCATCGACGCCAAGGCGGCGCGCACCGATCGGCCCGTCATCAAAACATCGTCGACCAACACGATATTGAGCCCATTGATGTCGAACGGGATGTCGGTGGTACGCACCAGGGGCTGGGAGCCGACCTCGGACAGATCGTCGCGGTAGAGCGTGATATCCAAGCACCCCACCCGGTCTAAGAATGCACGCGGGTTGAGCCGACCCACCAGCCGCTGCGCCAGCAGATCGCCCCGGCTGCGGATGCCCACCAGCGCCCAGCGTTCTTGGGTGTCGGCAGCCGCCACATCCCGATCGATCGCCTCGGCCAGGCCTGCGATCAGTTCGTCTACCCGTGTTGCGTCGGCCAGTACCCGCATCAAACCCCAAACTTGAATCCATCGGTAGCGATGGAACACTCTATCGCAGAATCTCCATCCATTCTATGGGGCATCGGCACGCTGGGGGGTCCCAGCAAGGGATTGGTCGGCCACGATCTGGATCGGCAGCGTCTGCTCGTCGAGGCTGCCGCCGTTGAGGTCCTCCACCCGCACCTTCATGAGATACTTGCCTACGGTTAAACGGGCCGGCAGGCGGATCATCTGGACCACAAAAAAATCACGCCTCTGGTTGCGCGACTCATCCACGATCTCTACCTGCGGCTGCTGCCAAACCATTAAGCCATCGGTTTCGTTGTACAGCACGACCTCCTGAGCCAGCTTCACTTCGTAAAGCCCGTTTTCGTTTTGCGTGGTGTGGAAGTGTTCCAGCTCGGCGTAGACGATCATCGGCTGGGCGCGTCCGGCCAAGAACGTGTGGCTCTCAAACGGCTCATACACACCATACCCGCGTACCCGCCGGCACAGCGCCGCGGTACTGATCTTGATGGGATGCTCGCCAAACAAAAGCTGAACGCGTCCCATCACGGCCTGGGCGTCGAGCTCGCCGTTGGCGCCACTAAGCTGCTGGGCAAGCATGACGATCAACCGGTGGTACCGCAGCACCTGGTCACGCTGCTGGGGCTCAAGCGGTGCAAGGTCCAGCGGGTCCAACACGCGCTCCGGGTCGGTCAGCGTCAGCGCCGCAGCGGCCAGCGCCTTGTCCATCGCCGGGTCGTCATCGGTCCGGATCGCGGTGCGCAGCAGCGCCAGCAACGCCTGGCGATCCTGCAGCAGCGGCTTGGTGATCGCTTCGATCGGCTCCGCTGGCTTGGGCTGGGTAGGCGTGGCCTGGGCAACCAGGTCGGCGGGAGGCGGGGGCATCAGCGGCATAATCGGTCGTCCCCGATCCACCCTGGGTGACGGGGCCTGGCCTGGCTGGCCGCTGCGCTGATCGGCGACATTGAGCCATTGCACCTGGCGAGGCCGCGGCTTTTTAGCTGTCGCCTGATTAGGCCAATTGGCTTGGGGCAACGATTCGGCCACACGCTGGGCGTAAGCCTCTGCAGATCGACCGATCTGCTGTGCCTGGGGGTCACCCAGGTGGGGCGGCGTGTGTGCCGTGCTGTTGTTGACCTGACGCGACCAACCTGGTGGAACGCTTTGATCGGCCGGGGCGCAGCCGATCATGCCTAACGCCACGACAATACCCCCCAGCAACCCACCGCCAATGATAGGCCTCTGGATCAACCCTGAGTCACCCGCAACGAGCCGCGACCGTAAGGGAGCGGGTTGCTTTGAGATCCGTGTTAGCCACGATGGCGGCGATGCCCCCCCCCTACCAATAACCCGACCCAGCAAGCCATCGGCCCCGCTCCCTAACGGTCGCGGCTCGTTGCGAGCAGCCTTGGTGACTCGCTTTCCTAATGTAACCGTGTTTGGCATTGTGCCTCCATGCACGTCGCTTGGATTGGCCCCGGCTCGTCCATGAACCAGGCGTACACCCTCTAGCCTCTCCCATCGGGTGATCGCTATTTTATCTCATCGGCTAACCAAGCACAAAAGCATTCAAGATTCCGCATCGGCTTGCCTAAACCGCTCTTGGCCTGGGCGTCGAACCGGACGATCTGATCAAACCATTGGCCTACAGTGTGTTCGTTAACGCGTTTGATCAATGACAAGAACGCCGCCCGCCGCGACCCCCAGAGCTTGAGCCGTTGGGCGATCGGATCGGGGCCGGCCCCCTGCTTGTGCATCATCGTACCCAGGTAGAGCTTGCGGATCAGGTCGGCCACGAAGTAAGCCACCAGCACGTCGGCCTGCCCAGCCTGATCGACGAGTTCGTGGATCTTTTCAATGGCTTGGCCACCCCGAGATGACCGCCCAGGCGTTGTCGCGGAACGATTCCCTGCTGACCCAGCCCCAGCGAACGCGGTGAGCACCGCCTCTTGGACCGCCCACGCCTGCTCATCGCTGCTGCGCCCAACCAGCTGCTGGACGTGGGTTGGCTGGATCGCCCCGGTTCCTTCAGCCATCACCGACAGCTTGGCCAGCTCGTTGTCCAGCCGCATCAGATCCCGGCCCAGCCGATCGACCAGCATCCCCGCCGCCGCCGGGGCGATCGCCCGGCCGTGCGCCTGCTGGGCCCGCTGCCCAAGCCATGCCTTGGCCTGGGCAGCCGACAGCGGCTCGCACTTGAGCACACCGCCAACTTTGTCAATCAGCTTATCGAGCTTGCCTCGGTTCCACCGCTCGCTGCGTAGCACCAGGGTGGCTTGGTCGGCTGGGTCCTTTGCGTAGCGTTCCATGGCGTCGCGGTGGGCCGAGACAAACTGATCAGCCCCATCCACCACCACCAGCTTGTAGCCGCCCAACAGCGACAGGCTGCGACATTCATCCAAGACATCGGCCAGCGTCGCAGTGGCCGCATCAAAAACGATCACGTCCACATCGCCGCGTGCCGATTCCAGTACCTCACGCAACGCCTCAAACCGCAAACGTTTGAGCATCGGGTCCGTACCATGCAGCACACACACCCGGGTCTCGGGCCCCAGCGATGTGTCGGCACGTGATGCGGTAACACGTTTGGCCATGGGGGTCACAACTCAGCGATGCCGGTTAAGCCGTCCCGGTCAGCTCCAGCATGAGTTTCGCAAAAGTAAGCGCAAAGAAAAAGCCGCATAAATCGGTCATCGTGGTCAGCAGCGGCCCGGCGGCTAACGCGGGGTCAACTTTGATCGACTTGAGCAGCAGCGGCATCGCCCCCCCAACGCACACCGCCACCAAACTATTGACCACCATCGCCCCACCCACCACCAACCCCAGGTACGGGTACGCATCGCCACGCATGATCCACGCGATCGTGCCCAACGCCACGCCAAGCACCAACCCATTGATCAACCCCAGGCTGATCTCTTTGAGCAGCACATGGATCACCTCAAACGGCTTGACCAACCCCAGCGCCAGCTCGCGCATGCTCACCGCGACCGCCTGGTTGCCCGAGCAACCGCTCATGTCTGAGAGGATCGGCAGGAAGATCATCAACGCCGAAACCTTGGCCAGCAGCGGCTCGTACACCGCGATCACGCTGACCGCCAGCAGGTTCAACCCGATGTTGGGCGCCAGGAACGCCAGCCGCCGCGTCGCGCGGGTGATCACCGGCATGGTGCGGAACTCCTCGCCACCGATGATCCCGCCCAGCCGCAGCATCGCCTTGTCCGCCCGATCCGCCAGCGCCTCTTGCACGTGCGCCCGACGCACCACCCCGACCAGCCGCCCCTGTTCGTCCACTACAGGCGCTGCATGGAAGCCCAGGTGATCGAAGAACTCTTCAAGCTGATCAAGGTCTGCGGTGGCTTGTACGCTGTGGGTCTGGGGGCGCATGACCGAGGTGATCGAGGCTAAACCCGCAGACATCACCAGGTCGCGGAACCGGACCGTGCCCATCAGCTCGTTGGTGTTGCTGCTGACGATGTAAAGATACTGCACGTCGTAGCTGGTGTATTTCTCAGTGTTGTGCTTCAGGTCCGCCAAAATATCATTGGTCGTCAGGTGCTGGGGGTAAACCAGGTACTCGGTGATCATGATCCCACCGGCCGTGTCGGGCCCGTACTGGCTTAGCCGGCGGACGTCGGCGGCCTCCTCAGGGCTCATGTGTTCGAGGATGGCGTTGGCGTCTTCCTCATCGAGCTCGCCGATCAGATCGGCCTGCTCATCGCTGGCCATCTCATCCACGATCGCCGCGGCCCGCTCCGAGGGCAGCTGCTCGATCAGCTCAGCGGCCTGGGCGTGTGTCAGCTCATCGACCAGCTGAGCCGCCGACGCCGCGGGCAACAGCACCAGCAGCTGGGCCTGCTTGCCCTCATCCATGCGCGCGATGGTGTGGGCCAACTCACCCGAAGATAGTGCCTGGAGAAAACCCTGGATCTGCACGGCATCGCCCTGCTCGACCAGCTGCTCGAGCTGCTGCGATGGCGTGCTTTGGGTTGATTCTTGTGGCATGATCTAAGCCGTGAAGCCTTACAAATCCCGTTTTTAGCACCCAGTCAGAAGATACCACGACCCGCCCCGGCCTGCGCTTGTTGGGCTTGAGACGCATCGCCTACGAAGCCCACGGATGGCATTCCGTAGGCTTTGCCCCACCAACCTGAAACAATAGAAGATGACACCGGCTAACCCAATGCCGCGACCTGGGGGTAGCGGAAGCAATCCACGGTATGGTCGTTGACCATCCCCACCGCTTGCATCAAGGCGTAGCAGATCGTGGACCCCACGAATTTGAAGCCCCGCTTCTTCAAATCCTTACTCATGGCGCCCGACTGAGGCGTCTTAGCGGGGATCTCTTTCAAGCATCGCCAACGGTTCTGGATCGGCTGCCCCTCAACAAATTGCCAGAAGTAAGCATCGAAGCTGCCCCAGGCCTCTTGGATCGCTAGAAATGCCTGGGCGTTCTGGACCGCGGCGTGGACCTTGAGACGGTTGCGCACGATCCCCGGGTTGGCCAGCAGCTGGTCGGTCTTGCGCGTGTCGTACCGGGCGATCTTCTGGGCGTCGAAGCCATCGAATGCGTCCCGGTAATTTTGTCGCTTCTTGAGGATCGTTTCCCAACTCAGGCCCGCTTGGGCGCCCTCAAGGATCAAGAATTCAAACAGCAGCCGGTCATCATGCACCGGCACGCCCCACTCCTGGTCGTGGTAGCCGATCGCAAGCTGGGACCGGGCCCATTCACACCGCTTCATCACCAGGGTTCCAAACTTGCCCGCCACGGCTTGGCCGGTGTCAGGGGCTGGCTCTAGCCGCATCGGCTGGGATTACTTGGCGAACTGGGCTTCGTGTTGGGTAAATAGCTCGTAGAGCTCTTGGGCGGTCGAGGCTTTTTTGACCGCGGCGTGGAAGGCTTGGTCCTGGAGCATGCGGCTGATCGTCGCCAGCGCCTCGATGTGCGGACCGGTCTGGTCTGGGGGGCTGGCCAAAAGGATGATCAGGTCGACCGGCTTGCCGTCGATCGAACCGAAATCCAGCGGCTTAGCGGGCTTGGCCACCGCCATCGCCAGCCGATGGCAACCCGTGCTCTTGCCGTGGGGGATCGCCACCCCATGGCCGATCCCGGTCGTCCGGGTCAGCTCACGCTGCCAGATCGCGTCCTTAAGCTCGTCGCGCGCAGCGATCTGGAGCTGCTCGCAAAGCAGATCGACCAGCTGGTAGATCGCCTCTTGCTTGTTGGCCGCCTCCAAGGGCACCCGCAGACACTGAGGGTTGAGCATATCGGTCAATCGCATCTTGGCATCCTATACCAGCCACGGTTGAAATGGCGCAAATCGCCGGCCTACAACCGAGAATTTCTCAAACTTTTTGTCTCCCCTAACACGCACCTAGCCGACCCACTTGAGTCTAGCGCCTGGACCTACTCTCTCAACATCGGCCTACCCCACCCGGTTTCTGTTCTTTTATACTGGGAGGGATATGGATCGGTTCCAGTGTGGCGTCGTTTTTGTCGGGCCGAGCCTGCCCGGACAGGTCAACTAAAGCGTATCGGTAATCAGAGTTGGGTTGAACCTTGACCCAAACCCCCGCGTACGGTAGACCATCCGGCCTAAGCAACAGGTTTTTATCCAGGGCGCAATGTAACACCCATGATCGAAGCCAAGAACCTAACCAAGCGGTACGGCCACACGCTGGCGGTCGACAACCTCAACTTCCGCATCGAGCGGGGTCAGATCGTGGGGTTCCTGGGACCCAACGGCGCCGGCAAGAGCACCACGCTGCGGATCCTCACCGGCTACCTCCCCGCGACCTCCGGGGCGGTCACCGTCGATGGCCACGATGTATTGACCCAGTCGCTAGCCGTGCGGTCAAAGGTCGGGTACCTGCCTGAGAACACCCCGCTCTACCCCGAGATGCGGGTCGAAGAATACCTGGACTACCGGGGCCGGCTCCAAAAAATGGACCGACCCACGCGCCGCAAACGGATCGGGGTGGTCTGCGACCGGTGCGGGCTGTTGGCGGTCCGCCGCCGCCTGATCGGCCAGCTGTCACGCGGCAACAAGCAACGGGTGGGCCTGGCTCAGGCGCTGCTGCATGACCCGCCGGTCCTGATCCTCGACGAGCCCACCGCGGGCCTCGACCCCAACCAGATCGGCCATGTGCGGCAGCTCATCGGCGAGCTACGCGATCAACACACAATCCTGCTGTCGACCCACATCCTGCCCGAGGTCGAAAAAGTTGCTGACAACATCATGATCATCGCCAACGGCCGGATCGTGGCCCAGGGCAGCCCCCAGCAGCTACGCCGAACCGTGGAGCCCCACTGGCGGGTGTGGGTCCAGGTCCAGGCCGACGCCCAAGCCGTCGCCGACACCCTCGCCCAGGTCCAAGGCGTCAAGCAGGTCCAGACCACCCACGAAGACGGCTGGTGCCGCGCCGCCGTCACCACCCAGGAAGGCGTCGACGTGCGCGCCACGCTGGGTGACGCGATCATGGCCAAACGCTGGCTGATCCGTGAGCTGCGCCAAGAAGAAGCCTCACTAGAACAGATGTTCGTACGCATCACCGCGCTGCAAGACCAATCCAGCGGAGAGCCCGCACCATGAGCCAGACGCTAGCGATCGCCAAACGCGAGCTGACCAGCCTCTTTTTTTCACCCATCGCGTACGTGGTGCTGGGGTTGTTTGCGTTTGGCACCGCCCTGATCTTTTTTGAGAACTTCGCACCCGGTTACCCCACCACGCTGCGCCCGACGCTGGGGGGTGTCATCTGGTTGATGATCTTCCTGGTCCCGGGGATCAGCATGCGGCTGATCAGCGAAGAGCTGCGCAGCGGGACTATGGAACCGCTGATGACCGCGCCGCTGACCGACACACAGGTGATCGTCGGGAAATGGCTGGGGGCGATGGGGTTCTTTGTGGTGCTGCTGACGCCCTTGGCCGTGCTGGTCGTGGTGTTAGAGGCCACCGGATCGCCCGATTACGGCCCGGTCTTCACCGGGCTGCTGGGGTTGGTCCTGGTCGGGGGGCTTTACCTAGCCATCGGCACCCTGGCCTCGGTGCTCACACAGAACCAGATCATCGCGTTCATGCTCACCGTCTCGATCATCTGCCTGTTAACGATCGCGCTGTTCTACCTGGCTCAGGCTTCGTTTATCGATGGGGCCCTGCGTGAGGCGATGTACTACCTGAATGTGAACCTCCAATACGAAGACTTCAGCAAGGGCTTGATCGATACCAGCAACCTGGTCTACTTTGCCAGCGGGATCGCGTTGTTTTTATTCCTGGCGATCAAGCTGCTCGAGAGCCGCCGGTGGCGCTAACCAATGGATAAGGTGGAACGGTGATGACGGCTGCGAATGACGATCCCCCGGTACCGGGCCAGACCCAAGCCAAGCGGCGGGTGGTGTACGGGCTCAATGTCACGGTCGCGGCGGCGGCGGCCGTGGCGATCGTGGTGCTGATCAACTGGATCGGCTACCGCCACTTCTGGCGACAAGACCTCACCGCGACCCGCCAATACAGCCTCTCGCCCCAGACCACCCAGCTGCTAGCCGGCCTCGACCAACCCTACCGCATCGTCACGCTGCTAGACCAAATCGGCCTTTATACCGGCCAGGCACGGGACCTGGTCGACGAATACGCCAGCCAGAGCAAGCATATCTCGGTCGACCACATCAATACCGGGCGCGAGCTTGGCCGTGTCGATGCGTTGTTTGCCTCTTTGCTCCAACGGTTCGAGCCAGAACTCGAACCGATCAAGCAAGCCATCCAAACCGGGCGCGCCGCCCTGGATCAAGTCAAGCAATCGGCCGCCGCGGTCGCCCAGCCGCTGCGCAACGCGTTCCAAGACCCGCTGCTGACCAACGAACAACTCAAACAAGACCTCCAGACCGTCGTGCAGCACTTCGCCCGCCTCAGCGACGAGATCGACGCGGTGGGGCCCCAGCTCGATGAAAGCCTTGACCGGCCGCTGCCTCGGTACGGCCGGGTCAAAGACACCCTCCAAAGCATGCTCGAAGGCTTGAACACCAAGCTCTTTGGACCCGCAGCAGACCAGTTTGAACAAGCCGCCAACACCACGGGCCTGCCCAGCCCCGTTGCCGACACACTGCTCCAAGCTGTCGCGAGGCTCAAACAACATAACCAGGCGCTGCAAGACGCGGTATCGGCCCTGCAACCGATTGATCCGGTTGAGGACTACGACCGGCTGGTTAGCCAGCTCGATGCCCGGGGCGACAAGGTCGTCCTGATCGGGCCAGACCAGGTGCGCGTGTTGGGATTGGGTGAGATGTTCCGTGAGCCCGACCCCAACCTGATCCAACCCGGCCAGCAGCCCCAGCTGCAGTTCCAAGGCGAAGAAAAAATCACCGGTGTACTGGTCAGCATGAGCCTGGATCAGCCGCCGCTGGTTGTTTTTATCATCAACGGCCGGCTTGAAGCCACAGGCCCAAACGGCGCCTACCAGCAAGTCGCAGCGCGGTTGCGCAGCGTGCACTTTGAGGTCCAGCAGTGGAACCCATCGGGCCAAGTCGGCCCGATGGGCCAGCCGATGCCACCCGGCCCACCGCCCCAACCCAACCCGGGTCAAAAAGCGGTCTGGGTCGTGCTGCCTGTCGAAGCGGCCAACCCCATGAACCCGATGACCGCGGGGGTGAAACACCAGATCGTCGACACGGTCAAAAAACGGCTTGAGGCCGGCGACGCCGCGCTGATCATGCTCCAGGTCTCACCGATGGCACGATTCGGCAGCCCCGACCCCATGGTCCAGCTGCTTGAGCCCTGGGGGATCACCCCGCAGCTAGACCGGCTGATCCTAGAACAGCAGACCCTGCCCGATCACCGGACGCTGGCCTCTAGCAGGATGGAGATCCCGCATTGGCCATCGGCGTTGCCGATCACACGCGCGTTGGCGGGGATGCCCGGCTCATTCTTCTTAGCCAGCCCGTTGGTCCTAGGCTCAGGCCAAGACGGCCAATCGGTCCAAACCTGGCCCCTGGCTCAGGTCCAGGGTGAAAACATCTGGACGCACCGCGACCTGCAGTCCGACCCCAACCCCAAGCTCGACCCCACCACCGCCGGCGGCCCGTTTGTCATCGCCGCGGCCTCCCAGCGTGACGACAACCGGTTGGTCGTGGTCGCCGACCCGCTGTGGGCCACCGACCGGGCGGTCACCCTCGGGCCTCAAGACCTGCCTTCGGAGCTCTTCGGGGTCGCCTTTCCCGCCAACCCCGAGCTGTTTATCAACAGCGTCTATTGGCTGGCTAGCCTCGAGCAGCTGATCGCCGCCAGCCCACGATCACAAGACATCCGCCGTGTCGGGCCGATCTCCGACACCGGGATGATCGCCTTGAAATGGGGGTTGCTTGGCGGGCTGCCGCTGGTGATCCTGTTGGCAGGGGTAGGCGTATGGAAAACACGCCAAGACAGCCGGTAATCCTATGAACATCAAAATTACCATCGAGCTGCTGATCGTGCTGGCCTTGGTCGGGATCTACTTCATCTTCTTCGACCGGGGCAGCCAAACCTCTTACGAACGCCAGCTGGAGAAAGCCACGCAGCGCCAGAACCCCGGCACACCGCTGTTTACTGCCGATCAGCTATCAACCGAATCGGTGACATCGGTCACGATTCAACCGCGTATCGGCGATCCGATTGTATTGACCAAAGAGGGGCAGGATTGGTATCAAACCCAGCCGGTCCGGTTTGCCTTAAACACCTGGGACGTCAGACGGCTGATCGATCACGCTGCAGGGCTACACTACACCGAGCGGTTCCTGCCCGGCCAGGGCGACGACATCGACCGCCCCAGCCTCGAGCAAACCGCCCTAACCACACCCCGCGCCACCGTGACCCTGCAGTCCCAAGGCGACAAACCCGCACAACACACCCTCCAGCTGGGCCGATCGGGGTTCGGGGCACGCTCATTCGTTAGGGTCAACGACGACCCCCACGTCTACGCCGTTGGCGGCGCGCTGCACCAAAGCGTGCTACACAGCAAACCCACCCAGTGGCGCAAGCGATCGATCACCGCCCCCACCGAAGGGCAGACCCAGCAGCTATCGCTGACCCACAAGGGGCAAACCGCGACCGTACGCAAGGCCCACAGCGATTGGGCGCTAGCCGCCCCACACGCCGGACGCGCCAGCGCCGAGGCTGTCAAAGAGTTGCTGGCCGCCATCGGCCAGCTCCACATCGCCGACTTTATCACCGACAACCCCGCCGACCCCTCAGCCTACGGCTTAGACGCCCCCCAGACCACGCTAAGCGTCACCCTGCCCCCAGCCCCCCAACCCGCCACCACCCAGCCCACACCACCCAGCGATGACGACCTAGACCACAACCCCGCGTCCAATCCACACCCCCAACCCACAACCCACACGCTGCTCATCGGGGCCGCCCAAGACCTAGCCGGTGAATACCGCTTCGCAGCCTGGTCGTCAGACCAAGCCCCCGCCCTGGTCGTCTTCACCATCTCAAAAGCAGACGCGGATCAGTTCATCAAAACCGTCAACGACCTACGCGACCCACGCATCACCCCGCTGCCACCCTCTGACATCCGTGAGCTAACGATCACTCAAACCCAGGCCCGCGACGAGATCCGCCTGCTGCGCAGCCCCGCGGGTTGGGCGTTTGCCCACCCCGGCCCTGGGTTCGAAGCCGACGGCGCCGATGTGTCAGCACTGGTTGAATCAATCACTAATGCCCGCGCCCAGTCTTACACACCCGATGCGCAGCTGGTGGTCTCACCGATCGCGACCGCGACACTCGCCGCGATCGGCCGCAGCCAGCCCGACGTGCTGAATGTCTACCCCCCAGACGAAAACGACCTGTACCCCGTGGTCCGCAATCAAGAAACCGTGGCCTATCACGTGGCCCAAGGCGACCTGGCCGGGCTGTTTCAGCCGGCGTTGGCGCTGCGGCTCAAGACCGTGGTCGACGTCACCCCAGATCAAGCCAAGCAGATCATCATCGAACAACCCGGCCCCGATGGGGTGACCTACATCTTCGAACGGGAAGTGCGGGGCCAATCGGTCACCCCCAGCCCCACCGGTTCGGCCCGCCCGCCTAAGAAAACCGACTTGGGCCCTTGGGCGCTGGCGGGCCACGCCGCGTTCGAAACCCAAGCGTTCAACGCCCTGCGCACCCAGCTGCTGCCGCTGCGCGCCACACGGTGGCCGGCACGCCGATCAATCCAGCCACGCCCGGCCACCGATCAACTGCCCCGGGTCAACATCGCGCTGCCCGACGGCACGACCCACCGCATCGCCATCGACCCTTCACAGACACAGGCTACCCGGATCGACGCCAACGGTCACCCCATCGAGTGGTTTGATATCACCCAAACCCTGCTGGACCTGATCGGTCAAGAGTACCGCCAGCGCACGGTCTTCCCCATCGAGATCGATCAGGTGCAGCAGATCCGGGTGATCGAAGAGCCGGGGCCGGTGGTCATCAAGCGGGACGCGTCGGGCCAATACACCGCCGACAATGGTTTAGCGATAGACTCCTCGGCGGTGGGCGCGCTGTTCGATACACTCGCGGGCTTACGCGTGGAACGCTACCTCCCACCCGTGCACGTGCCCCAGCCACCGGTCAAATTCGAGGTGACCACCAAGCAGGGCAAGACCCACCGGCTCGCGTTTGCCCAATCACCCCAGCACGGCCATGTCGCAACCAACGGCGACCAGTGGTTCACACTCGACGGTCAGACCCTCAACAAACTCAACCAACCCCTACTCAAAAAAAACCAACCGTAGCCATTCATCCAAGGGTTGCGCGATGCGACAGCCGGCCGTGTGCCCAACGCTGGTTGGGCCAATAGGGATCGACTATGATCGATGTCATGGCTTGAAATAAGCGTAGCCGCCCGCAACGAGCCGCTCTCCGTGAGGGAACGGGATCCTTGATCGTTTGAGATTTTATTTTGATGCGCATCCAATCGCATCACACCGATAGGAAAGCAACTCTCGATGGATGATTTTGAATACCGTCACGGCCAGTTGTGGTGCGAGCAGGTCAACCTCGAAGCGCTGACCAGCCGTGTGGGCACACCCGCCTATGTCTACTCCCGCCGTACTTTAGAAGGACACTACGACCGGCTGGCGCAGGCCTTCGCACCGTTGGACCCGCTGATCTGCTACTCGGTCAAAAGCTGCGGCAACGTCAACCTCTGCAAGCTGCTGGCCGATCGGGGCTCGGGCATGGATGTGGTCAGCGGCGGGGAGCTGTTCCGCGCCCAACGCGCCGGCGTAGCTATGAACAAAATCGTCTACGCCGGCGTCGGGAAAACAGACGCCGAGATCCGACAGGCACTCGAAGCCAACATCGGCTGGTTCAACATCGAGTCCGAAGCCGAGTTCGAAAACATCGCCTCCATCGCCAAGCACATGGGCGCCCAAGCCAACGCCGCCCTACGCGTCAACCCCGATGTCGACCCCAAGACACACGCCAAGACCACCACCGGCAAGAAAGAATCCAAGTTCGGCGTCGACCTGGAACGCGCCCAGCGGTTCTTCAAGCAGTACGGCCAAGACCCACACCTGCGTTTAAACGGCCTACACCTGCACATCGGGTCGCCCGTGTACACCGTCGAGCCCTACGCCGAGGCGATCACCAAAGCGCTTGAACTGATCCAATCGCTCCAGTCCCAGGGCTACCGTGTCGAAACACTGGACATCGGCGGCGGGTTCGGCGCCGACTACGAGTCGGGTCAATCACCCTCGTTTCAGGATTACGCAGACAAGATCGTGCCCCTGCTCCAGCCGTTCCACAACGCGGGCGGGCGGGTCATCTTGGAGCCCGGACGCAGCATCGCCGCCAACGCCGGCGTGCTGATCACACGCGTCCAATACATCAAGATGGGCGGCGACAAGAAATTCATCATCGTCGACAGCGGCATGCACCACCTGGTCCGCCCCACGCTCTATGGATCGTTCCACTTCATCTGGCCGGTGCGGGTCACGCCCATGCACCAACCGCCAGAGGGCACCCGCAGCCAACAGCTGACCATGCCCAGCCTAGAGCTCTGCGATATCGTGGGCCCGATCTGCGAAAGCGGCGACTACCTGGCCCAGGCCCGACGCCTACCACCCGTGGCGCGGGGCGACCTGCTGTGCGTCTTTGGTGCCGGCGCATACGGCATGGTGATGGCCAGCCAATACAACGCCCACCCACGGCCCCCTGAGGTGCTGGTCGACGCCGACAAAGCCACCGTCATCCGCCAGCGCGAAACATACGACGACCTCGTGGGGTTAGAGCTACAAACACAAGAAGTCGCGTGGTAGGCTATATGCGCCCCCAAAGTGGCACTCAAATGAACTTCACAACGGCTTTTTGGGCAGAGCCTAATACCCCATGGCAACCGAACGCATCATCTCCGGCCAACCGCTAAACGCTGAGGAGGACCGCCTCAACTTCTCGCTGCGCCCCCAGCGCCTCGACGGCTACATCGGCCAGCCCAAGCTCGCCGAGAAGCTGCGCATCACGCTACAAGCCGTCCAGCAGCGTAACGAACCCATGGAACACGTGCTGCTGCACGGTCCGCCCGGCCTGGGCAAGACCACACTCGCCCACATCATCGCCAACGAGATGGGCACGCACCTGGTCGTCACCTCCGGCCCGGCCCTGATGCGACCAACCGACCTGGTGGGCACACTCACCAAGCTCCAGCAGGGCGACGTCCTATTCATCGATGAGATCCACCGCCTTAACGCCGTCGTCGAAGAGTACATCTACCCCGCCATGGAAGACTTCAAAATCGAAGTCACCGTTGACTCAGGCATGCACGCCAAGACCATCACCCTCCCGATCAAACCCTTCAGCCTGATCGGCGCCACCACGCGTGCGGGCATGCTCTCGGCCCCGATGCGGTCGCGGTTCGGCCTCTCACACAGCTTCGAGTTCTACAGCCAAGACGACCTGCTGAAAATCCTACGCCGCAACGCCGTGCTGCTAAAGATCCGCGGTGTCACCACCGATAGCCCCGACCCCGATGCACCCGATACCCATGACCCCCAGCAGGCCCAAGCCATCGAAGATTCTTTGAAGATGATCGCCTCACGCTCGCGCGGCACGCCACGCATCGCCAACCGCCTGCTGCGACGTGTCCGCGACTTCTCGCAGGTGCGTGCCAGCAGCCGGCTCACGCCCGAGGTCGTCGATATCTCACTGCGCCTCGAAGGTGTTGACGAGCTGGGACTCGACGAGCTGGACCGCAAATACCTATCGATCATCGCCCAGGTCTACCAAGGCGGACCCGTAGGCGTCGAAGCGGTCGCCGCCACCATCGGCGAAGACGCGGGCACACTCGAAGAAGTCGTCGAGCCCTACCTCCTCCAGATCGGCTTCCTCGCACGCACGCGCAAGGGCAGGCAGCTAACCAAAATCGCCGCCGACCACCTGGGCATCAAGCTCGCCGACACCGGCCAGACCAACGCCCTGTTCTCCTAAATCAACAGGTGAACCCCACCAGATCTTCTCTGTGCGCCCGCCACGAGCCGCGACTGTAAAGAAGCGGGTTTCTTGAGATGGGTTTATGCCGGTTACGAGTGAATCTCGAGGCATTGACACCTCACCCTCAGAACCACCCCCCCACCGTCACAATACCCTATTTTACGCGATGCGCATATCCTACCCAGCGGTTAGGCCGCCCTCTTGGAGGAGGGGCAAGAAGATACCCAATCTTAAGTGACCGCTACAAACAAATGCTAATCGCATCCAAACCATCGATCGGTGACGCCCAGGATTTGTTTCAATATGAGAAATATCTTTTATTTATCCTAGAAGCAACACGTCATCCAGATTCGGAGAAAGGCTCTAAAATGAAAAAATGGCACGTTGTATTTGTCTCTAATCATCGCAAACGGTTCATCACGGCCATGGCTCTAGCCGTTCTCTTCACTTCGACCACCCATGCCGCCGATGAGATCACGGTCCCACTCAAAAGCAGTCCGACATTTGCAAATCAATCGTTTGCCGATACGTACGACCCCGCCGAAGGCCCCTACGGCGGTGATAACGTCGGGCCCGCTCCGACTTTCGATACCAATGGCACCATCCAAGCGGTGGACGAACCTACCGGTTTGGGGGCTGTCGTCGAGGAAGTGTTGCACGAAGGGCATGGGACAACGATCGTCGATCAAAGCGTTCACGCCAAGAAATTCCTAGTGCGAACCCACCATGTCGTCCAGATCAGCGGCAACGTCACGATCGTCGTTGACGAAGAATTCAGGGTCGAAAATTTTGGGAAGATTGAACTACTCGACGGCGCGAAACTGTCGATCTTTGTCAAGAAAGACGCCACCATCCAGGACCAAGCAGCTGTCAATGACGACACCACAAACCCCTGGGCCGTACGGATCGTCAACCTCGGCACCAAAGCAGTTATCCTGCAGGACCAATCCAATTTGTGCGCCGTGATGACCACTCCTCACGCATCCCTTCAAGTTCAAGATGGCTCCGATTTCTACGGTCAGTTTTCAGGTGATTCGTTGTTTGTTAAGAACCACGCCGGGGTCCATATCTGTGGCGACAAGGAACCACCGTTGAAATTGGCTTACGACTGATTCACGCCAACACAAAGGCTCTGCTCAGCAGCCTCTCTACGGTGGTTGCTCCCCGTCCGGGCAGGCCGAGCCTGCCGCAATAAGACCATCAACAACGTGAAGGGCAGGTCATTGATTTGACCTGCCCTTTACGCTTTCAAGAACCCGCCACCGCCCCAACGCGCAGCTGCACCCGGCGCAGCCCGGGCCGGCCTTTATGCCGGCAGACCAACTCCCGCTCCACCCCCCCACGCAATAGCCGGTCCAACGCGTACAACGCCGGGCTAGAGTCCACCACCACCCGCAGCACACCCCGCTGGAACGATTCGAGCCGGCAGTGATCGGCCAACTCAGCGGGCACCAACTCCCGCCACAGCTGGGACACCGAACCCAGCTGCTTGTACGGCCGCTCGACCTGCGACTGGAACTGCTGCCGGAGGAACCCTAGCGACAGGTCCTGCTCCGGACGGTTGCGCCACCCCCGCAGCCGGTCTAGGTAATCGCGTTGTACTTGGGAGGGATCCATCGGCTTATACCAGCCCCGATCAGTCTGACGGGGTCCCGTTCGCCCGTCTGCGGCAGGGAAATCTTGGGCGTGTTTGTGGTCCCCACGCGGCAAACCCATACCCGATGGGTATATCTTATACCGGATCCTCAGATCAAACCCGTCCGGGGATCTGCTCGATGCGTGTGTCACGCGATCAATAATGTTCCTTAAAAAGAGGGCCTGCCATAAACGCGGTAGACACATCGCGTAGAAAATGCCGCATCTGGCACACAAAAACACCGGGGACTCCCCTGCCGTAGCCCGATGATCGATCGCCAATCCGACCGGGGTTGGTCTATACTCACCGCGGCAGGGGAAAGTGTTTTTTTATCTCCGTCAGGCGGGTGATCGGACGTCGATCTACCCCGGTAGGGCTACCCACGCATCGTCAAAGCCGGTATCGTCTGTGGCAAATCCTAGAAGGAGCCAACCGTATGAAAGGTGTGATCTTGGCCGGCGGGTTGGGCACCCGGCTGCGGCCGATGACCGACGTAACCAACAAACACCTGCTGCCGGTGTACGACCGGCCGATGATCTATTACCCGATCCAGTGCCTGGTTGATTCTGGGATCGATGATATCCTGATCGTCACCGGCGGCGAGCACGCGGGCGATTTCTTGAAGCTGCTCAAAGACGGGCGGCACCTGGGTGTGAAGCACCTCGAATACGCCTACCAAGAAGGCGAAGGCGGGATCGCCGCGGCGCTGAAGCTTGCCGAAGAGTTCGCCGAAGGCGGCAAGATCTGTGTCCTGCTGGGTGACAACCTGATCCAAGGCAGCATCCGCCAACACGCCGCCGACTTCCAATCCCAGCCCACCGGCGCGAAGCTGCTGCTCAAGGAAGTCGGCGACGCGCACCGGTTCGGTGTCGTGCAATTCGACGAAGCCAACCGGATCGTTCAGATCATCGAAAAACCCCAAGACCCGCCCAGCCGATTCGTCGTGACCGGCATTTATTTTTACGACACCGATGTGTTCGACATCTGCCGCCGACTTAAGCCCAGCGCCCGGGGTGAGCTGGAGATCACCGATGTCAACAACGCGTACCTTGACCGCGGTGACCTGACCCACAGCATCTTGGAAGGGTGGTGGACCGACGCGGGGACAATCGAAAGCCTGTATCGTGCCACCCAGCTGGTGGCGGATCAGCCCAGGGGCCGTTCACAGATTGGTTAAGGCATCCCAGAATTCCATGGTGAGAGGATCCGACCATGGCTCGATACCGAAACGCGTTGCCGCAAATGGGCGCGGACCTGTTCCTGACCGACGGTGGGATTGAGACCGCGTTGGTCTTCCTTGAGGGGATCGATCTGCCAGAGTTTGCCGCATTCGATCTGCTCAAGGATGCCCAAGGCCAAGAGACCCTGCGTCGTTGGTTTCGCGCCCACGCTCAGATTGCCAAGCGGTTTCAGGCTGGGCTGCTGCTGGAAAGCGTCACCTGGCGAGCCAACACGGACTGGGCAGCCAAGCTTGGGTATACCTCTGAAACGCTGGCTGAGGCGAACCGAAGCGCGATCCGCCTGCTTGAGGAGATCCGAAGCGAGGTGGAGTCTGAAACCACTCCGATCGTGATCAGCGGGTGCATCGGTCCCCGTGGGGACGGGTATCAACCGGGTCAGGCGATGTCCCCGCAGCAAGCCGAGGCGTATCACCTACAGCAGGTCGAGACGTTTGCCCAGACCGCAGCTGATATGGTCGCTGCGCTCACTATAAATGAGGTGGAAGAGGCGGTGGGGATTGCCCAAGCGGCCAAGCGTGTCCAGATGCCATTGGCGGTTTCATTCACCGTGGAAACCGACGGGCGATTGCCCACCGGTGCGACGCTCCAAGAAGCGATTGAATGCGTCGACGATACGACCGCGGCCTACCCCAGTTATTACATGATCAACTGCGCCCACCCCACCCATTTCGAACACGTGCTAGAGGATAGCCAAGCTGCGTGGACACAGAGGATCCGTGGCCTGAGAGCCAACGCCTCATGCAAGAGCCACGCTGAACTCAATGAGTCCACTCAGCTGGATATGGGCAACCCCGCCCAGCTGGGCGCGCAGCTGGCTCAGCTGAAGCAGCGGCTAAAGCACCTAACGGTCTTGGGAGGGTGCTGCGGCACGGACCTGCGCCACATCGAGCAGATCGCTCAGGCTTGCTCACCTTTGTTCTCGCGCAGCGGCTAATGCTGGGGGGCGGTTTCGATCTCGACCGCGGGCCCCACGCCTTCGGGTTCGCGGATCGATTCGACCATCAGCTGGATCGCTTGGCTGGGTTTTTTGCACATCGGGGCAAGTGCCAGGGTGACCGCGAAGTTCAGCAGCATCCCCACGGTGCCGATGCCCTGGGCGCTGATGCCCCAGCACCATGCGGGCATCCCAAAGAACCGGTTACCGATGATGTAGGTTGCGGTAAACCCGATGCCCACGACCATGCCGCACACCGCCGGGACCGTGCCCACGCGCGTCGAGAAGATACCCAACACAATCGCGGGGAAGAAACTCGACGCAGCTAACCCAAACGCGAACGCGACCACCTCACCCACAAACCCGGGTGGGTAGATCCCAAAGATCCCCGCGACAACCACCGCCATCCCGATCACCGTGCGGCCCACGAGCAGCCGCTTGGCCTCGGACGCGGTCGGGTCGATCACGCGGTAGTACAAGTCATGGGCCACAGAGGAAGAGATCACCAGCAGCAGCCCGCTTGCGGTTGATAACGCCGCAGCCAACCCGCCCGCAGCGATAAAGGCGATGATCCAGTTCGCCAGCTCCGCCATCTCGGGTGTGGCTAGGACGATGATGTCCCGATCGGGCCCGGTCAGGCCCTTATCGCGTAAGACAGTTCGACCGTCTTGGCCTTGGGCGGGGTTCGATAGCCACTGGTTGTGGTTGGTGATGATTCGGGTCAACTCAACCGCGGAGAGCTTGCCGCTTCGGAAAATCTCATTCTGATCATCGGCTGAGTAGCGGACCTTCCCGTCGCCGTCGTCCAGCCACAGGATCAGCCCGGTCTCTTGCCAGCTGTTGAACCAGCGTGGCAGCTGTTCCTGGGTCTTGCCCTGGAGCCCTTGGATCATGTAGTAGCGTGCAAACGCCGCGGTGGCCGGGGCGGTAAGGTACAGCACCGCAATAAAAAACAGCGCCCAAAAAGCGCTCCAACGCGCAGCCTTTACGGTCTTGACCGTATAGAACCGTACGATCACGTGCGGCAAACCAGCGGTGCCAACCATCAACGCCAACGCCGTGCAAAAAACGTTGAGCTTGTTCCACTTCGGGCTGGTAAAGGTATCGGTGTAGCTGCTAAACCCCAGGTCAGCATTGATCTGGTTGAGCTTGTCGAGCAGGTAGATGCCTTGGCCGGTTAGCTCGCTGCCCATGCCCAGCTGGGGGACAGCCTGCCCGGTAAGCTTGATGCTGATCGCGATCGCGGGGATCAGGAACGCGGTGATCAGCACCCAATACTGGGCGACCTGCGTCCAGGTGATCCCCTTCATCCCGCCTAGCGTCGCGTAGATAAACACGATCGCCATCCCGATGATCACCCCGACGTTGATATCGACCTCGAGAAAACGCGAGAAGACCACCCCCACGCCACGCATCTGGCCCGCGACGTAGGTGAAGCTCACAAACACCGCACAGACCACCGCGACCAGCCGAGCGATATTGGATTCGTACCGGTCGCCCACAAAATCGGGGACCGTGAACTGCCCGAATTTACGCAGGTAGGGCGCCAGCAGCAGCGCTAACAGGACATACCCCCCGGTCCACCCCATGAGGTAGACCCCGCCTGCGTAGCCCATGGTCGCGATCAAGCCCGCCATCGAGATAAACGACGCCGCACTCATCCAGTCCGCCGCGGTCGCCATCCCGTTGGCCAACGCGGGCACACCCTGGCCCGCGACGTAAAACCCACGCGTGTCGCGCACCCGGCTAAGCCAGGCGATCGCCAGGTACAACCCAAACGTCAGGCCAACAAAGATGTACGTCCACGCCTGGACACTCATGGGCTAGCTTCCCTCTGGCGTCGCAGGCGCTCGATCTCAAGATGGTGGCGGCGATCCAGCAGGTTCAGCAGCACCGCATAGACCAAGATCAGCCCCACAAACACGATGATGCTGCCCTGTTGGGCAAACCAGAATCCCAGCGGGAACCCCCCGAGCCGGAATGGCTTGCCATTGACAGTCAGGCTATTGAGCCAATCGGCCCACAGCACGCCGCACCCCAGCCCCACCACCGCCCACACCGCTAGCAAGACCAGCATGATCCCCACGTTCGTCCGCCAATACCGCTTCATCGCACGGTGGATATCGGGGTGCAGCAGGTCATAGGGCGCTGCGCGGTAGCCCGCTGCCCGATCCAGGGACCGACCGGGTGCGGAGCCGGCCGATTCAGGGACTAAGGGGGGTGGCTCGTGGCTCATCGGGTCCATCGATTCTCAATGCCGGTAGGCCACAAGCTCATGGCGATGGGCCGGTACCCGTATCTATCACAAGCAGTTGAGGATAATCCACCCGGCACGTGCCATCAACCCATGCACCAGCCACCGGCAGCACCCAACACCATGGATTACATCTGGGTGCCACACAGCACGGCCCTGAAAGGGCCTCCTATGAAACCGGGTTTGTCAAGGTTGAGGTTTGGCGGGATCGGTTCATGATCCTATCCGAGCTTTGATGGCAGCTTGGTATGACACACCGGTGGCTGCCTGCCCACTTAGCTATACGACGACGCCCATTGTTATGTCCCGGGCTCGATGGCCCCGCGCCCTACCGGGCTGTCGCCTTCCGATCTTGCCGAACCTCTTGCCTTACAGCCACCGTTTCGTCGTCTCAACCTTCTCTTCCAGGGGGGAGCCAGGGGGTTTGGGGGCTGGCGGCGAAGCCCCCAAAGTAGCCGCTCGTATTTTCGTTTCCCTGACCCTGACACCGTCTGCGTCTATCGGCCTACCCACTGGCCGGGATCGCCACGATTGGGGTTGCATCTTTCCACGGGGTGCCGTCTCGCATCATGGCCCAGCATCGCACCAGCAATCGTCGGGCTAACCCGATGATCGCGATTTTCGTGCGGGCTTTGCATCCGCGTTGGAGATGTTCAAAGGTCTGCTTCGACCAGCTGTTGTGCTGTCGGCCCAGCCAGGCGACCTCCACCAAAAGCGACCGCAGCAGCCGATGGCCCTGTCGCGTGATGTGGCCATGCCGGTTGGTGCTGCCCGATTGGTATTGGCTGGGGACCAGGCCGATATAAGCGCTGACCTGTTTGCGGTTGTCAAACCGTTTGGGATCGTCAATCACCGCCACGAGCGTTTCGGACAGACGTGGCCCCACGCCCGGGATGGTCCGTAACAACTTCACGTGCTCATTCTTTTGGGCTTGGGCGTCGAGCTTATCCTCGACCCGTTTGATGTGAGGTTGGATCTCAGCCAGTCGCTTGAGCTCGATCCACAGCTGGCCCTGCCAGAGGTTTTGAGCGTCGACTTTCGCGATCGGTTTGGCCATGCGACGCAGCTCACCTATTTTCTGCTTAGACCAACCCTGCGGCCCCGCTGGCCAATGGATCCCTTCGCGGGTCAGGATCGACCGGATCTGATTCTTGATCCGTGTACGTTCCCCGATCAGCGTGTGACGGTACGTGATCAGCGAACGCCACTGGCGCACTTGCGGCGACGGCATGTAGACCGTGGGCAGCTGGTTCATCGCCGAGAGCTGAGCTAGCTTGAGGGCGTCGAGCCGATCGGTCTTGCGTCGGGCGCTTCGCCATCGCCATGCTTGGTGGTTTGTGTTGGCGACCTGGACTTCGATCTCAAGAGCCACGATCAGATCGTGCACCCAGCCCGCCGATGGCCCGATCTCGATCACTACCCGGCCGGGCTGTGCTTCGACCACCAGGTCATGGATCTCACCGGGTGTGGTGGGAACGGTCCAATACCGTTCATCACTGGTCTGAGTGTCATACAGCAACCCGACGCTCTTCCGTTGTCCCAAGTCGATCGCGAGAACATGCATGATGGGTCTCCTTCTGTTGAAGTTTCAATGAGCGGTCCCAAAAGCCGAGATCCATTATCCCGACGCAGACTACCCACCGGAAGACCCGGTTTGCATAGCTTGTTGTGTGCGGCGTCAAAGCAACACGACGATCCAACACCGACGGTAGACGGCACACAGCAGCCTGCGGCGTGCGGTGTGGCACCCGTGCTTTACGCAGCTTCCACCGCGTGGGCGTTAGGATTACCCAATCGTCCATGAACCGGGCGTAGAACAGCCCGGACGCTGCCATCGCGTCGGGGGTTGTTGTTTGAAGCGGTTCTGACAGCCCGGTCATCACGCGGGGCATCGAGCACCTGCCGCCCTTTCGGCCCCTGGCTGAACATGGTCGGCTGCGGGCTAAGCGTGCTGGAACAACAGCGCCGCGATGACCGGGTCGGCGGTGCGGTGGAACCTCGGATCCCGCCAGATATCACGTTGGGATCAGGACCGCAACCAGCGTCGCAAGAAGATCGATTGGCAATCTCAGACCGCCGATGCAAGGATCAGATCAAATGGCGGCCTGATCCGCAGATTCAACGAGCGTAGCGCAGCAAGGCGGCGTCTCTCCGCTCTAGCGTACCTCAAGGCAAACCGCTACGAGTGCACCGCGGTCGATGGCTGGGTCGCCCGATCCAGCGGCGTTTGTATTTTCATCTCGGGGCTTGTGTTTTGGGTTGGCGGGGCGACCTTGGCCAGCACCGTGCTGCCACCATAGACCCGCTGGCCCTGCTGCACACGCACCTCGGGCCGGCAGGTGTCGGGCAGGTACAGCTCGGCCGTAGACCCGAACTTGATCATCCCAAACCGCTGCCCACGCTGAACAATCTGGCCTTGGTCTAACCCACAGACAATCGTGCGCGCGATCAGACCCGCCACCTGACGCACCGCAGCCAGCGGCTGACGGTTCGCCGGGTGCAACAAAACAATCAGGTTCGACTCATTGTCGTCCGCCGAAGCGGGGTTGAGCGCGTTGCGGTGCTGACCGGGCTTGTGCGTGATCGACCCGACCATCCCGTGGCAGGGGCAGCGATTCACATGCACATTCAAGACACTCAAGAACACCCGGACACACGTCGCCGGCCCATTGAACGGGGGGAAGTGCTCCACGCGGTGCACCGAGCTGACCCGGCCATCAGCGGGGCTGACCACCACCCCGCGTTCCGCGGGGATCGATCGGTTGGGGTCACGGAAAAAAGTCAACAACGCCACGGCCCCCACGACCGCCAGCAGCGCCAACCACCACCACCCCACGATCAGCAACACCACGGTGAGCATCGCACCGATGGCCACAATCGTGAGCCATTCGCGACGGCCGTAGTGGCTTAGCAAGGCCATGAAACATCGATCCTATTTGGGGAGGGCAACCCGCCCGTGGCGATCATCTCACCGATACGATGGTGGTCATCCGTTCAACCGCGACAGGGGCATCTCGAGTTCTTGGTATGTCTGGCGCGGCGATGCATCACCCGGCACAGGGTGCTAGCAGAGCATCCAGCTACTGCTTAGAGCCCAACATGCCCTTAGCCCGTTGGCCTAAAAGAAACCCTACCCCACCCAAGACCCCGATCGCCACAACCCCTCCTGCCGCTACCCCAAGCGGGCTACCGATCATCCACTGCGGCAGCGGGCTAGGCACCCGGCCCAAGGCGTGGATCAGCACCACCAGGGTGTAGAACAGGCAGGCGGTTGCCACTGCAAACGCCCCGATGGTTAGGCCATTCCAGGGGTAGTCCATCGGCTGGGGCTGGCCACCGGTGGGCACCACCATCGAAGGCACCACCGACGACGGCTCGCCGATGTCCTGGAGGTTTTCCAAGCCGCTGGTGCTAAAGTCCAGCTCCACCCCGGTATCGAAGATGCCCGAGGAGGTGATGGGGCTTTCCATCGCCCCGGAGCTGTCGAACGCATCTTGGGAGTCTGTCTGGGTGTAGGCCGCATCCTGCTGAACGTCGGCTTGGTCTTCGTGGGCCGTGACGGGCGGCTCGTCGTATGCCTGGGAGGATGATTCAGAGGAAGGCTCTGGCGTCGTGATGGGCGCGTACAGCTCATCAAGAAGCTCTTCGCCTAAGCCCGTGTCATCGATCTCGCGAGTCAGATCCAGCAGCCCGCTGCCGGACCCGATCTGCTCGATCGGCAGCTCATCGAGGTCCGTGGGGACGTCTGCGATCTGCGTGGTATCCGAGGAAGGGTCGGTGGCGTAATCGGTGATCTGCGTGCTGTCCGAAGAAGCGCTGGTCGCGTAATGTTCCGAGTCCACGTAATGGGTGTCATCCGATTCGGGGTGGGATTCCTCCGACGGGACCATGTCGTCGGTGTCGCTGGTGATCAGGTCGATGACGTCGGTGTCTGAAGCCGAGTCCAGGGCCGAAGGCTTGCTTATCGGTTCTTCGTCGTCTGCTAAAGGAATGATCTGGTCTTCTTCCTCCACAAACCCTTCGAGTGTAGAGGACAGATCGCCAAACTCATCGGTCCCCTCAGACGTCAATTGATCGACCTGCTCCCGTTTGAACATCAGCTTGTCGCGGTCACGGAACTGCTGAAGCCGGCCTTCGGCGGCCATCTCCTTGACCTGATCCTCACTGATGCCCAGCTTTTGGGCCGCTTCTTCTAAGCTATAAAACATCTTAGCCATCGCTTGGTCCTTTGCCCATCGGGGGCGTCGCTTCAGCGTCGATAAAGGCGCCCCATCCGTTTCATCATAGTCGACTGATCAGCTGAATCCCTTTTAACTTTAGAATAACTTCCGCAGCTGGACAACCGGTTAACCAGCAGCCCTCCTTTGCAGCGCAATACCCGAGGTGAAACGCCACAAAGGAAGCTATAATATTATACATTTTATGTATTTGCAATCATTTTAGATGAATATAGACTCAACCACCGGCCCCAAACTCATCCACCGCGTCGAGCTAACCCTGCCGGACCTGCCCTCCCAGCTCGAAGGAATCCGGGTCGTCCACATCAGCGACCTGCACGTACGGCGGCTAAGGGCGCGTCACCGCCGGGTGGTCGCTGGGCTAGGGCTGATCGAGGTCGACCTGGCGGTGCTCACCGGCGACTACATCGACGCACCCGGAGACGAAGGCATCGGGCTGGCGGTGCTCACCCAGATCTGCCAGGCGATCAACCCACGCATCGCTACCTTCGGGGTCTTCGGCAACCACGACACCCCCAAGCTCAGGCAGCAAGCCCGGAACCTGCCTATCCATTGGCTCCAAGACTCCGGGCACAAACCCGCCGGCTGGCCGCTAGAGATCATCGGGTTCGACGCCGGGCGGTACCACCAACCCGATGCGGTCGCGACACTCGAACACTTGGCCAACATCGGCATCAACCACGCAGCCGATCCATCCACGACCACCAATCAGCCGGATCGCACGATCCGGGTCTTGCTGTCCCACTACCCCACCTGCCTGCCCACCGCAGCGGACATGGGGATCGATCTGATGTTTGCCGGCCACACACACGGCGGGCAGCTGCGCCTGCCCGGGTCACGGTCGCTGCACAACTCGACCGACCTGCCCGATACGCTCACGTCCGGCGTCTTGCGCCACCGCCAGACACTATGCGTGATCTCGCGTGGGCTCGGCGAGTCGATCCTGCCGCTGCGCACCTTCTGCCCCCCGCACATCCCACTCTACACCCTGCGCCGCGGCCCGATGCTGGGCCAACCCACCGACCACATCGAAAACGTACTGCCGTGGTAGCTGCTGACACAGGCAGACGCTCACCGTTATCGCTTCTGATTGGATCGTAGGGATGGATGCCCGCCAGCAGGCAAGAAGATACAGGGATACACATCAAGAGGCAGACTCAGCAAACACCACGCAGCAGACAAAATCATGCAGCCAATTGGTCTAAACCAGCCCCGGTCAGGTTTGTCAAGCCCAGCCTATCCCCAGCAGGCAAATCCACCGTATTTTCGCATCTCCAACACGGCAACTACATATATAATAGCAAGATACACAGGCACACGGGTTGACACAAAAGCATCCAAGACAGGTGCATCTTGGGCAAAAACCTAACCAATTTCTAACAATCTGACCCCCTTATTTGGAAGATTCATGGTATATATAAATTAACGAGATCTATTCTTGTGATCCAACTATAATAATTGTAATTATTATTATCTCAATTGGCCGGATTCCAAGGCGTGATTTTTTATAAGATGTGTTTTTAAAACTATCTACAACAAACTTCAAACAGATCCGTTTTGTTTGTTTTATTTTAAAACACACCTTATCGCTGGTGGTTTTGGGAACTTGTGGACCACGAATCGGGCTGTTCGAGGCATGACAGGATTGAGTTGTTGCATGGTTGGCCCGATCGAATCGGCTTGACTCGATCATCTACTGCGTTTGACGCGTCGGTAGCGTTATCAGTCTTTGATACGGTTGCTTCCGCGTCGCCGACCATCGGGCAGGCTCAAACGATAAAGGTATACCCATCGGGTATGAGTTTGCCGCGTCAGAATCACAAAAACGCCCAAGATTACCCTGCCGCGTGCGCACGGGACCCCGTCAACCTGATCGGGATGGGTCTATAACTCCCTGTAGGGGTGATGGCGATCAAAATGACGACCCTCGGAGTACATGAAACCCCCGCAAGACCCGACGCCACAACAGCACCTCGGTTGTTTTTTAATCGGGAGGTCAGCTGGCTGGCTTTTAACCGGCGTGTTTTGCATGAAGCGCTAGACGAGCGTACGCCGCTGATCGAACGGGTAAAATTCCTTGGGATTTTTACGTCCAATCTCGACGAATATTTCATGAAGCGCGTCGGCGGCCTCAAACGCCAGCTTGTAGCGGGTGTGTCAACCCTGTCGATCGATGGCCTAACCCCCACGCAACAGCTTGCTCAGATCCGCAGCAACGTCCAGGGCATGCTCCTGGAGCAGGCTCAGTGTTTTATCGGCGTGATCCTCCCAGCATTGCGCGAGAAGGGCATCCATCTGCTGAGGTGGGACCAGCTATCGGAGACAGAGCGGCGTAAGGCAAACGATTATTTTAAACGAAATGTGTTCCCTGTTGTGACGCCGTTCGCGGTCGATCCCGGGCACCCGTTTCCCTTCCTCTCCAACCTATCGCTTTCGCTGGGTGTCACGCTGGCTCACCCGGGCAAAGGCGAAAAACTGTTTGCGCGTGTCAAAGTACCCGAGGTGTTCCCGCGTTGGCTGGCGCTTGAAACGGGCAAGAGTGCGATGCAGCACCGCTTTGTCAGCTTGGTCGACGTGATCAGCCATAACCTTGATGAGCTGTTCCCCGGGATGGAGGTGCTTAGCGTGACCCCATTCCGCGTCACGCGCAACGCCGATGTCGAGGCCGACGAAGAAGACGCCGAGGATCTGCTGGAGATGATCGAAGCCGAGCTTCGCGAACGGCGTTTTGCCAGTATCGTCCGGATCGAGCACGGCCCGAACCCCGACCCGTGGATTATCCACTTGCTGATGGACGAGCTGGAGCTGAGCGAACAGGATGTCTATGAGCTTTCGGCAGAGCTGGATTACACCGGCCTAAAGCCGATCACCGAACTCAATATCCCCGATTCACATCATGAGCCTTGGACCCCGGTTGTCCCCCAATCGCTGATTGATGATGAAGTTGATCTTTTCAGTGTGATCCGTGCGGGTGATATGCTCGTCCACCACCCCTACGAAAGCTTTACGGCTAGCGTGGAGCGGTTGATCGCTTCGGCGGCGGACGACCCAAAAGTCTTGGCCATCAAACTCACGCTCTACCGCGTCGGCGATAGCTACCCCCTGATGAATAGCCTGATCCGTGCGGCTGAGGCGCGTAAACAGGTTGTCTGCCTCGTGGAGCTCAAGGCCCGCTTTGACGAGCAACGCAACATCTACTGGGCCCAGCAGCTCGAAAAAGCAGGGGTACACGTTGTCTACGGCGTGGTCGGGCTCAAGACACACACCAAGCTAGCGCTGGTTGTACGCCAGGAGTCCGAAGGGTTGTGCCAGTACGCCCACATCGGGACGGGCAACTACAACGTCCAGACAGCGAAGCTGTATACCGACCTTGGCTTGTTCACCTGTGACCCGGCGATCACCGACGAGGTTGTTGAGCTGTTCCATTACCTCACGGGTCGGTCGCTTAAATCGGATTATGAAAACCTGTTGGTCGCTCCTATGACGATGCGCAAGCGGTTCATGCAGCTGATCCACCGAGAAATCGCCCACCATCAAGCGGGCCGGCCGGCACACATCATCGGGAAGATGAACAGCTTGGAAGACCGCAAGGTCATCGGGGAGTTGTATAAGGCTTCGTGTGCCGGGGTACCGATCGACTTGATCGTGCGGGGGTTCTGCTGCTTGCGGCCAGGCGTGAAAGGGCTGAGTGAAAATATCCGTGTCACATCGATCATCGGGCGGTTCCTGGAGCACTCACGTATTTTTTACTTCAGGGATGGGGCTGAAAACGAAACCGACGGGGCGTTCTTGATCGGCTCAGCGGATTGGATGTACCGCAACCTATCGAACCGCGTCGAATTGGTTGTGCCGGTTCAGGCCCCCGAGTGCCGCCGCAAGCTTTGGCAGATCCTCAAGATCTCGCTAGAAGATCAGCGCCAAGCCTGGGACCTTGACCCCAGCGGCACCTATACCCAACGCCAGCCGACATCGCCTCAGCAAGTCGGCACACACGACGCCTTGATGAAGCTGACCAAACAAGCCGCGGTGGTCAGCACCCCAGGCAGCGGTACCGAGCGTATCGGCTTTAGCAACAACGGCCACCGCAAACCGCCCCCCCAGCATTGGGACGCTGTAGAACCCGAAGGGGTCATCGATCGCCTATTATGGCAGCACAAAAAATCAACCGAGGACACCGGCTCTTCGCCGCCACGGCAATACTGACACACACCGACGCGATGGCTGCGCAGGTCGACGGTGTCCGCAAAGCCCAAGACCCGGAGTGCCTCCACCGCATGCGCGTGGCCTCACGCAAGCTCCGCAACGCCATGGATCTGTTCGAACCCTGCCTGCCACCCAAGCGGTTCAAAAAGTGGTTCAAACCCATCAAGCGTGTGACCCGTGCGCTTGGCGGTGCTCGCGATACCGATGTACAGATCAACGCCATACAAGATTTCTTAAAGACGCTCGATCAAGGATCTCACAGCGCCTACCGGCGGGGTATCGAGCGGCTGCTTCTCCGCCTCACACAACGCCGAAACGGCTTGCAGGGCACCGTGGGCGCCGCGATGGACCTGCTGGAGTCCTCTGGTGTGATCCAGGAGCTGCATGAGACGATGCGTGGTTACCAGGCTCAGGACCGGACAACCGGCCTTGAGGCATTGCCCGCGTCGCTTCAGAACCCGGCCCGCAAAACCATCGCCCGCCGCCTTGAAGATATGATGGTGTTTTCGCCATACGTTGATCTGCCCGATCACGTAGCCGAACTGCATCAGATGCGGATCGCCGCCAAGCGTTTGCGGTATACGCTAGAAATCTATAACCGATTGTTTCATGAAGGATTCAAATCAGAGATCAAGCTGGTTAAGCAGATCCAGGCGATGCTGGGTGAGATGCACGACCACGATGTATGGATCCACGACCTTCCGGTCTTCCTGGAAGAAGAGGAGCACCGATTCCGGGTTTTCTTTGGCCACACAAGGGGTTTTGCTCAGATCGCAAGGGCGGTGCGTTTCCTGATGGCGGATCGTCAGGACCGCCGCCAGGCCGTTCATACACAGCTCGCCGATTTCTGGAAACAAGCCACGGAATCGGGTCAGTGGGATCGGCTGCGAGCCACATTTGACGAGCCTGTCACCATTCATCCGCCTCAGACATCTGCGGCCCCCACCCTATAATGGGATAGAGGCCAAGCGGCCATGAGGATCAATCTTGGCATTGGCAGAAGACCATAGGATAGGACCGCCATGGACCAACAGGCAGATCAGACCCTGGCCACCGTTCACCCGGTGGCCGCGTTCCGTCAAAACCCCGAGATCGAGCCCGTCTACAAGCTGGCGGAGAGCTGCCTATACGAAGCCGGTCATGCCCATCAAGTGACCAAGTTGGCCGTAGCGCTCTTCGACGAGCTGCAACCGCTCCACGGGCTTGGCCAACACCATGCGTTCTTGCTGATCTGCGCCGGTTTGCTGCACGACATCGGGTGGCTCGAAGGCGGGAAAGGCCACCACAAGGCAACGCTGCGCCTGATCCTGCAATCCGGCTTGCTGCCTTGGGATGTGCGTCAGCGCCTGATTGTGGGGTCCATCGCGCGCTACCACCGCAAGGCCCTGCCCAAGCCCACGCACGACCACTTCGCGGCGTTGAGCCAAGCAGACCAAAAAGATGTCTATACGCTTGGGGGGATCCTGCGGGTGGCCGATGGGTTGGACCGCACCCATCGCAGCGTCGTACGCCGTCTAACCTGCCACGCCGATGAGGATAGCATCGCGATCCATTGCTATACCAGCCGCCCCGCTGAGGCCGAGTGCATCAAAGCCCAAACAAAAGGCGGCTTGTTAAGGATTGCCTTCAAACGAGACCTGGAGGTTCAATGGCACCTTCAGTAGCCGGGTCAACCGGCAGGGTGATCGGTTTTATCGATATCGGTACGTACTCGGCGCGCCTGCTGCTGGTACGCCTGAACCCCAACCGGTCTTACACTGTCTTGAATGAATTGAAAGAGCAGACCAGGTTGGGCGTCGGCGAATTTATGGATCAGCGGCTTGACCCCCAAGCCATGGAGCGGACAGCCTCGATCTGCGCGATGTTTGCCCAGATGGCCCGCGGCTTTCATGCCGACCCCCTGATCGCCGTGGCCACCGCCGCGACACGCGAGGCGCGGAACAAGCATCAATTCCTCCGACTCGTCAAGCATGAGGCCGGCCTCGACGTGCGGGTCGTCTCGGGCAAAGAGGAAGCCCGTTTGATCTACTTGGGGGTTGCCCACGGCACACACCTAGACGGCAAGCAGGCCTTGTTTGTGGATATCGGTGGCGGCAGCACAGAGGTCATCGTCGGCGATGCACACGGGTATCAATACTTAAGCAGCCTCAAGCTTGGGTCGATCCGGCTAAGCCAGCAGTTTCAACTCCATCAGCCCACCGGCCCCATCAGCCAGCGTTGGTACACACGCGTGCGGCGCCACGTGTGTGACGTTTCAGTCCGTGCGATCCAGAGCATACGCAAGGCGGGCTTTCAGCTGTGCATGGGGAGTTCTGGGACGATCATCAACCTCTCTGAGATCGCGGCCAAGGCGATACACAACCAATCGACCAAAGAAGATTTATCGCTAACTTACGATGACCTGCGTGAGGTCTCCAGGCTGCTGTGTTCGCTGCCATTGGAAGAGCGACGCAAGGTCCCAGGGATTAACCCAAACCGCGCAGACATTATCTTGGGTGGCGCCGCGATTATTGAAACGCTGATGGAACAGCTTGAGATCGACAAGATCCAGACCAGCCGGCGCGGGCTCCGGGACGGCTTGTTGGTGGATTATATCGACCGTGATTCGACCGCATCGATGGACCAAGCCATACCCACGCGCAAGCGTAGCATCCTGCTGCTAGGCCGCCGCTGCGGCTTCGACGAAACCCACGCCAGGCATGTCGCGCGTTTGGCGCTGGACCTGTTTGATTCCGCGGCCGCCGCTGGGCTTCACCGATTTAAGAACAGCGGCCGCGAGCTGCTGGAGTACGCGGCGTTGCTCCACGATATCGGCGTATTCCTATCCTTCGATAACCACCATGTCCACACCTATTACCTGATCAGGCACGCCGACCTTGAGGGCTTTGATCAGACCGAGATCTCGATCATGGCCGCCCTGGCGCGGTACCACCGGAAGGGCATGCCACGCAAACGCCACCACGAACTGGCCGAACTCGACCAGGCGCAGCGCACGCTCGTGACCCAGCTCAGTGTCTTGCTGCGGCTTGCCGAGAGCTTGGACCGCAGCCATTCGGGCATCGTCCAAAGCGCCAAGCTCACCCCGATAGATAACGAAACGGTGGGGATCGAAATCATGGCTGACGGCGACTGCGTGTTGGAGGTGTGGGGCGTGCAGAAGCACATCAAAGCCTTCAGCCAGGCGTTTGGACGCACACTGGTTCTTGATGCCGAGCATCAGATCGAATCGAATCCCCATCTATCCATGGATGCCGCGAAGGACGAACCCGGTAACGCCGAGCCGCCCCGTGCGATGACGCGGTGATCGACGAATCGCAGATCGAAACACCATGCCGGCCACACGACGCCCCCGGGAGCCCTCGCCTCGGGGTGTCGTCCATTGATTCGGTAAGGTGAACTTCCCCCGGGAAAGTGGGCGGCCGGATTGCCACGATCTTAGCCGGGGTGGGTATTGACGTGCCCCCAGAGTTTGTACCATCTGTTAGTTCCGTAGTGTAGCCCTGTTTGCCCGCCGTAGCGGAGGCGGGCAAGCAGGGCGCGATGGCTTCCGGGGCCGGTGGTCGGTAGCCCAGGCTGCTATGGGGTCGAACCGTGTTGTAGTGGACACGCCAGCGTTCGATCAGCACCTTCGCCTCATGCAGCGAGTAGAAGATCTCACGCTCCAACAACTCATTGGAAAGCTTCCCGTTGAAGCTCTCGATGTACCCGTTTTCCCAAGGGCTTCCAGGCGTGATGTACAGCGTCTTGGCGCCCACACGCCCCGGCCAATCGCGGACCTGCTTGGCCGTAAACTCGCTACTGTTGTCTGAGCGGATGTGGCCCGGTACACCCCGCGTGACCATCAGCCAAGCCAGGCGTTCAAGCACGTCGTCGTGGTTGAGCTTCCCAGCCACATCGATTGCCAGGCATTCACGGGTGGACTCATCGATGATCGCCGGCATCCGGAAGCTGCGGCTGTCATGCGTCCGCCCGTGTACGAAGTCATAGCTCCACACATGGTTGGGGCGTTGAGCCCGCAGACGGATGCACGCCCCGTCGTTGAGCCACAACCGGCCGCGTTTGGTCTGTTTCTTCGGCACTTTCAGGCCTTCCCGACGCCAGATGCGTTCGACACGCTTGTGGTTCACGTGCCAGCCATCGCCCCGAAGCAGACCCGTGATCGTCCGGTACCCGTAGGCTCCAAACATCGACGCCAGCTCGATGACCCGGGCCGTCAGCGGCGATTCGTCATCACGCACCTTCACTATGTAACGCTGCGTCGTACGCGGTTGTCGAAGCAGCTGGCACGCCCGCCTCTCGGAAGCATCGAAGCGATCCTGGAGCATACGGACCGCTTCACGCTTGCGGGGCGGGCTTAGAAGTTTAGCGCTACGCGCTGTTGCAGCCGTCCCGAAGCCACCTCCTGGAGCATCTGTTTATCCAAGCTCAACTCCGCCACCAACTTCTTGAGCCGGGCGTTCTGCTTCTCCAGGTCTTTGAGCCGCTTGGCTTGGTCGACTTTCAACCCGCCGTACGCACGACGCCAGCGGTAGTACGTCTTGTCCGTGATCTCCAGCTTCTTGCAAGCAGCCGCGACCGGTGTCCCCTGGCTGAGTAAGACATCCGCTTCACGGAGCTTACTCACGATCTGTTCAGCACTGAAACGTTTACGAGGCATGATGCCCTTCCTTTCTGTGAACCAATCGGCACCAATCTACGGTACCTCAAACCGGATCAGAGTAAGGGGGGCACGTCAAAACGCCGCTTGAATGACATTGTCAGCAAGCAGCGGGCGGCTGTCAGGCGTAGCGTGGCGAACGAGTTGCTATGCGGCCGTGAGCCGGAAATGATGGATCTCTATAAACCCAGCCCCAGGGGGCTGCGTGCCCTTCAACAGTTTGGTTTGCTTCAAAGAAGCCTGCGCGCTAACGGCGCGATGTTTGTCGGGTACCGCCGCGAAGCCTATGTCAACCCGGAAGACGATTCGGCTCGTGTGACGTTCGACCGGGCGCTGTGTGCCAAGCCCTATGACCACCGCAACCTTTTTGTGACGGACCTGCACCCCGTTGAGAACCAAGAGCTGGGCGGGACGATACTAGAATTAAAATACACCGACCGCATGCCGCGGTGGATGCAAGACCTGATCCGCACTTTCCGGATCCAGTGTCAATCGGGGCCCAAGTATGGCCTGTCTGTGGAGTCTGCAAGCAAACCGGCGATGAAATTGAGTTCTGCTACAAGGGTGTGGGACATCATACGGTACGCATAACGATGGATGGGAGCCAGTGGGTCGAAAAATTAAACAACGCTAGCGGGACCCTAACCGGATGGTTAAATGACCTGCTATCATCAGAAGCGGCCAGTGCAGGGGGCGCTGAGACCGTGCTCTTGATTTTATTGATGTCTTTTTGTTTGGGGCACTTGATCGGGTGGGTGTACATCTATACACATACCGGGCTTTCTTATTCTCGAGCTTTTACGGCGTCGCTTGTGGTGCTGCCGCCGATCGTGGCCGTCACGATGCTCGTGATGACGGACAATATCGTGATCGCCTTTGGGCTGTTCGCGGTGCTGGCGATTGTACGGTTCCGCAACGTGGTGAAAGACACCAGAGACACGTCTTTTGTCCTGGCTTCAATCATTACGGGCCTGGCGGTCGGGACGATGCGGTTTTCGCTTGCCGTGGTCGGCTGTGGGTTTATCTTGCTGATCTATATCTATCTCTACTTCGCTGCTTTTGGCGCGAGGAATCAGTTCGACACGGTGCTTTCCTTGCGTTGGCTTGGGCCCGGAGACGCCTCTCCGATCATCAAGCCTGTTTTGGTTCGGCACGCGTCGCGCAGCTACCTTGTCAACCAGCGACGGACCGGTCCCGAGAGCATGACGATGTCCTACCATGTGTTGATGCGCAACCCCTACCTCAGCGACGAATTACTAAAGGACCTGCACAGCATCGAGGGTGTGTCCGATGCCTCCGTGTATCAGTATGAGGAAGAGTCGGAAATTTAAAAGTGCTCAACCGATCACGTATCTCAACCCCCTGGTCGTTGCGATGGCGGCGTCTCCGGATCAAGATGATCCCGCTGATGACGTTCGCCCTGTCGGGGTGCCTAACGCTGTGGCTTTGGGACCGGCATGCAGGGGTCATGTCGACCGTTGGCGAGGTCCAGGCTCAGCGGTTTAGCCTGACCAGCCGGACCGACGGCGTCCTGGCTACGCTGGAGCGGGGGGCGATCCAACGTTTTGATCAAGTCGAGGCCGGGCAGATCATCGCGCGTCTTGATAGCCGTCTGTCTCTTGCCCTGCTAGAAGCTTTATATGCCGAAGTGGCGCAAAGCAAAGCAAAACTCTACGAAGCCGCTGTTGACCTAGGTGTGGCCAGAGATTCCTTCAACGCCACGGTGGAAAAAACGATGCGTCGCCTATCACTGCAAGTGGAGCGTGCGCGGCTCGAGATCCTTGAACACGAAGCCCAACTGGCCGTCGCACGCCTGGACCTGAACCGGTGCCAAGAGCGGTACGAACATACCCGCCGGCTATTTGAAGACAGAAAAGTCACGGCCGACACATTATCCAAAACCAAGTCCCTGCGTGACGCCGTGGCCGATAGGATCGAAGAACGCCTACAGGTCATTGAGGGTGTCCAATCCCAACTCAAAGCACGTGAATCTCGGCTGGGCGAACTGTCCCACTCCCCAGATGAATACCTCGAAACCGTGCTGGCTCCGATCCGGGCGAACACCTATTCTTACCTGGCACGCATGCGAGACCTGCTGCTGTAGATCGAATCGCTCGACATCCGCTCGCCGGTATCCGGCATGGTGACGGAAGTCTTGCTTGAGCCTGGCCAAGTCGCGCCGGCTGGCGAACCCATCCTGACCGTCGCACAGGACCATTCGGCGTATCTGTTTCCTATATCAGAGAATCGCATGCTGTTACGCCTAGCGTAGGCATGAAAGTCGTGGTCCAGCCACAGACACCCGGTGCCAAAACCTATGAGACCCAGATTGACCGTGTCGGGCCGACAATGGAATTGGTGCCCCCCCCCCACCGCCATGACCCAACCGCGATGGAGTGGGGCATCCCAATCCGTGCACCCTTGCCCCATCACCTCAAGCTGATGCCAGGCCAACTGGTCTACGTCTCTCTGCAACAGCAGGGGTGAGGTGGCAATCACAGCCGCCGGCCTGGGATCTTCCGTCTAGGCCAGCGGTGTGTCTTCATCTATATGAGTTTGCCGCGGCGGGATCACCAAAACGCCGAAGATTGCCCTGCCGCGGGCAAACAGGGCCCCGTCAACCCGATCGGGGCTGGCCTATCTTGCCCGGTCAAGACTGGGCCCACTCGAAACCGTTTGTGGTGGTCGGTTGGGCGTTGTCAACCGTGTGCCGCTAGGGGCGAGGTCATGGGCACACGCAGGCCCTGCCACCCGCACACCGTGTGATAGTGTTGCAGATGATCGTTGGGCAAACGCTTGGCCGGCCCGTGTGGCTGGCCCCGCTGCGGCGAATCCTCGCCCGGTGAGTCATCCGCAGGTGGCGGCCAGCCTAGGCACGAAAACCATCAAATCGGCTCCCCCCCGGAAGTTTTGTTGCGTCACGCGCGCGTGATGCGGCATGGCTCCGGGGGAAGGCTTTGAAGCCGCGGTTTTGGTTGTTGATCGCGGCTTCTATAGAGGGGCGACGGGTCACGTTTGTGCGCACAGCGATAGCGGGCAGGGTGCCGCCCCGCCAGCGGAGACAAGGCGGATGTGGCAATATGCCGCGGCTATATCGGGGGTTAGCAAATTTTCTTTACAATCGGTTCTTGTGCGGGAAAGTGTACGCGTTTGTGCACACGATTGGGTGAGGCGGTCCTGCGGCGCGCTTCGCTTTGCTCTAGGCGGCTGGTTGTTACAGATCGATCTTTCGATACGAACAGCGTTAGATTTCAACATGGATGAACCAGGGGCCAGTAAAACCGGTGCCTGCTTATTTATGAGTCATCCCCACCAGGATTGGCATATTTCATGTTGTGCCCTAATCGGATAAACGGCGACTCAAAATATCGATAAGAGACGTATGCCAGCAACAGTGTTGCTCCCAACGATAGGCACGTTACGGCCCCGGTGCTCCAGTCGCGTATTTCTGGGTAGCTTTTCCCTAAAAACACAATGTGGCACAGGCAGGTGACGGACTGGTGGAAGATGTATATGCCGTATGAAACCGTGCCTAGCATGATGAATACTTTTGCTTGCGTGAGAGCCTGAATGATGCGGTTGGGGCTGAGCAAGACGGTATAGATCAGGGCCAGATAAAACGCCGCCAAACAGGTATACCCTGCCCTTGTCATGTGATAGGTCATCGGTTTAGGGCTGATGTAACCGAGGTAGGCCACCGCGGCACCTAGCACCACAAAAATACCGTACAACAGCCACAGGTTGTTTTTGAGAACCCGGTGTATGCTTGCCTGGCGGATGCCATAGGCGCCCAGGACACCGATAAACAGCGCATCCCATCGGCAGGGCAGCAGGACATAGGGCGGGAGCCCGACATTGGGGTGGTGGTAGAAGAACCACATGCGTATCTGTGGCGTCGCGAGGATGAGCAATGTCAGCAGTGGGGGTATCCATTTGCGTGGCGTGTAGATCATGAGGAATGGCAGGATAAGATAGAACTGCTCTTCCACAGCAAGCGACCATGTGATCCCCATCCAGTTCGAGCCAAAGCCTCCTTCATGGGCCATGACAAAGTTTTGTAGGTAGGTCAGGTACGACCATAGCGGCAAAGGATTTTTAAATAGCCAGTTGTATCGTGGGTGGTCCACGAAATAGACGCACACCATAAAGATGGCTACCCAGAGGAAGTAGAGCGGGAATATGCGGCAGGCTCGGCGCACATAGAAGACCTTGAGTAGGTTTGATGCATTCCGGTTTTCAATGAGCAGCCCGCCGATCAAGAACCCAGACAGCACAAAAAACAGATCGACACCGCTCCACGTCAAGTTGGTGGCTTTTTTTAACGCGTGGGTGAGCGTATTGGGATCTGCCTTGATTTGGTTGTTGAAATAGTGCCAGACAAGCACCAATAAGATAGCCAGGCCCCGTATGCCATCTAGCGCGGGCACACGCTGCTTGGTATTAAAGGCTGGCGGGGTATCGGTATTCATCAAGGTGTGTGGGATTGCGTGCTGGACTAGGCAGAAAGGCGGTGAGGTCAGGCAGCGAATGGTTGTGTATTGCTAGGGTAATCCTATGGGGCCCACAAACTGTAGGCGTATAGGTGTTGCATGATGATTGCCGAACGGCCAGTGACCAATAACATAGTATAGCGATCCCACACGTGAAAATATCGAGGATTTTCCTGTCGCGGCCGGACAGCGCCTCGGGAACGCAACCGAGACGGGCATAGCCGATTTCGAGTACCTATTTTACGCCGAGGGCTTGGCTACGCAGATCATCATGCCAGCTCTTGTAACCGTACGATGCGTTCTTTGGTGGCGGGGTGGGTGGAGAAGAGTTTGGTCAGGCCCTGCACGCCGCCGGATAGGGATTGGACGATGAACAGGTGGTTTTGCGCAGGCATCTCGTGTGCCATGGGGATGCGGCGCTTACCCCCAGACCCGGTACAGCGGGCCGGGGCGTAGGTCGGGCACCAGCGGTGGCTCGCCAAGCTGGCCCTGGTCTTGTAGCACCTCAGCCGCCGCGAGGTACCCGCTGCGCGTCGCGCCCTCCATCGTGGCGGGCCAGCCCGAACAGCACCAATCCCCAGCCAGGTACAGATTCCCGATCGCCCCCCGCGCCCGCGGCCGCCGCCGGTCGATCCCCGGTGTGGCCGAAAACGTTGCACGCTTCTCTTTCACCACACGCGCGTGCAACAGCGGGGCGTGCCGCACCACGCCGTTGGCGCCCAACACCCGCTGGGTCTCGCTGACCGCCATCTCAATCAGCTGCTGCGCCGATTGATCGACCCGATCATGCGCTGCGCTGATCACGCCGTGCAGGTGTTGGCCCTTGAGCTGCGGGTCGTAGCCTTTGTTGAACAACCACTGCAGCGGGCTGTCGATCAGGATCAGGTGAGGCAGCTTCATGATCGGACGGTCGGGTGGCGCATCGAACCAGAGGTGCAGCCCAATGATCGGGCTTGAGGTTAGCTGCTCTAGCTGTTGGAGCCTAGGATCGGCTCGCTGCATCGCGTCGTTACACAGCTTGCTTAGCCGGTCAGCCGGTAAAGCACTAATAAATGCATCACCACCCAGCCTCCGGCCATCGGCCAACCGCAACCCTGTTACCGTTTGCCCATCAAACTCAAACCGATCGGCGCCGGCCGACAGCCATACCCGACCACCCGCTTGGGTGATCACACGCTGGGCCGCGTCATACAGCCGCACCAAGGGCGCCGCAGACAGACCCATCACATAGGCTTGATCATGACACAAAAAACCCTCCTGAAAAACCTGGATCGCATACGCCGCATCTACCCGGCTGGGCCACTCGTTCAGGGCGCTGACCACGATGACCGACCAGAACTTCTTGATTGCGCTAGCGGGTTGGTGGTGCTGCTTTAGCCACTGCCCAAATGTCATATCGTGACACCGCTGGCGTCCCGCCGGCCCCATGCGGATCATCGCCCACAGGCCCCGGACAATCGCAGCCTTCTCCAACACCGTCAGCGTTTGAAACCCCATCAGCGACCGAGCCATGTGCAGCGGCGCAGGCAGGTCGTCTGCTTCGAGCTCATCGACCCGACCCTTGCTGTCCGCAAAATACAGCCGCCGATGCCACTGGATCTGATCCAACACGCCTAGACGGCGGTAGAGGTCAATTAAATTCGTGCAGCAACCCATCAGCACGTGCTGGCAATTATCCAGCAGCGCGCCCGTGGCGGGATCGACAAAGCTGGTGGCCCGTCCACCCAAACGCTTGCGCGTCTCGACCAGCGTGACGGTGTACCCACGATCTGCCAAACGCAGCGCCGCGGCGATACCAGCCAGACCCCCGCCGACAACAACAACGGAAGGTAAATTGGAATCCGTAGTACTGGGCCGTGTCATGAAGGCTTTCGCTTGCTGTGTCGGTTAGCCTGCCAAGCGATCCCAAGTTTTTCCAGCGCGTTCAGACGCACCGACTTGGTCAGCACCACACGCGGGTTGGTTGCGATCTTATCCAGCAGCCGCCGGTAGATCCGCATCATCGTCCAGCAGGTGGCTCGACACGACGGGTCGATCTGCTTCTCCAGGCTATCCGACAGCTCATAGTAATGCCGCGCCCGGGCGACCTGCTGGCCCAACAGCTGTTCAAATGATCCGTCCGCCCCACCGCCCAGCAACCGCTGCACCAAGCTATCGTGATCGTAGCCAAACTCGGCTAATTCCTCCGCGGGCAGGTAGACCCGCCCACGCCTAGCATCCTCCACCAAATCACGGAGGATATTCGTCAGCTGCAGCGCCACGCCACGGTACTCGGCCAGCTTCTGCGTAGCCGGCCCGCCCCGGTAACCCCAGACCGTGATACACACCAGCCCGACGACCGACGCGACCTTGTAGCAATAGTCATACAGCTGCTCAAACGTCTCGTACCGGTTGCGATACTGATCCAGCAGCTGGCCGTCGATCATCGCGTGCAGGTATTGGCCCGGGATATGGAACCGGTCAATGGTCTGGCGCACCGCCGGCCAAAGCAGATCAAACCGGTGGCTGTCTCCGTCTGGTTGGATCGCTTGGCGTTCGGGCAGCGCCTTGGGGTCGATCGCGGCAATGGTATTGCGGCGGAATGCTTCGAGCCGCTCGATCTTGGTTGATGCGTCACCGGGCTGATCTGCCAAATCGTCGGCCGTACGCATCCACGCATAAACCGCGTACATCGCCGGGCGTTTTTCACCCGGCATGAGCTTCAAGCCGTAATAAAAATTCCGCGCCTGCTTGCGCGTCACCGCACGGCAGTAGCGGAATGAGGCTTCCAGCACGTGGTCTGGATCCGGCTGGGCCAGAGGCGAGGCTGCGTCAGTGGTCGACGATGCGGTGGGGCTCACGCCACTGCCTCCGCCGTCCCCGAGGGCTGGGGCGATCGAGCGCTACCCAGGTTCATCGCCAACGCGCGCACCAGCAACGCCGCCTTGCCCACTTTGCTTAGGCGCGGGCGGTGCTGCAACGTGTTGTAATCCAAACGCTGGATCTTCTTCAGGATCGTCTCGCCCCCGAGCGTGAACAGCCGGATATCCAGCCGAATGCCCCGATCCACCAGCGGCCAAAGCCCCCGGCCCTGCTCGAACAGCGGCCACGTGCGACCAACCAGTTCCCGCACCGTGGCCCGGTAGGGCCGCTGCAACGCGCGGACACCAACCGAGGCAGGCGCACACGCCCCACCCCCGCAGCCACACGCAGCCGGGCTCACCTGGGCGTCGTGCTGCACCACCTGGACCATCGTCTCGACATCCAACCCGTGTTGGCTGGCGATCTGTGCGGGGATGTAGACCCGGTCGCGTTCGAGGATATCCCGGCGAACGTCTTGCCAAAAATTCGCCAGCTGCAACGCGGTACACGTCGCGTCGCTCAACGCCTGGCGCGTCGCGTCGCGGTACCCACACAGGTACAGCACCAGCCGACCCACCGGGTTGGCGCTACGCGTGCAATAATCCAACACCTGATCCCACGTCTGGTACCGGTTGACCCGCTGGTCTTGCACGAACGCGTCGACCAGATCGTCGAACGGTTGGCGTGGGATTTGGTGGCGTTCGATGGTGCGGCTCAGGGCGACGAACACGGGGTGGCGGGGTTGGCCGGCATAGCAGGCGTCGATCTCTCGGCTCCACCACGCCAATAGCCGGTACGATTCGTCGGGGTCGCCCACCTGATCGCCTAAATCGTCGGCCCACCGGCAGAAGGCGTAGACATGCCTGAAATCTTCCCGCAGCCGACGCGGCAGCAGCCAGCTGACCACGGTAAAGTTTTCCTCATGGGACTGGGTCAGCTCACGGGTATACGCCGCCGCCTGCTCATAGCTGAGCCGATCACACCGGTCGGGGCCGAACGTCGCGAGTTGGTCGATCACCATCGATCCCATAAGTGCAAACCTTACCTATCATCTTATCCCAATCCAGGCCCCCGATACGCCTGAGGCTTCCACGGAATCCCCCCATGTCCCTCCCCACACCGTACAAATCTCCTTTATAAGGACCCAACATCCTCGGGATGACTTTTCCGGTCTATCATGGAATAATCTTATACATTCAATCGGTTACCCCCATGCCATGAGGGAGGAACCCCACGTGGATCCCCAGGCGTTCCGCCAAGCAGCTATTGATGAACTTGACGCGGTCTACCGGATGGCGATGCACCTGACCCGCCGTCCGGACGATGCAGCCGATTTGACACAGGAAACCTATCTCAGGGCATTTAAGGCTCAAAATACTTTTGAGTTACGGGACAAAGGGATCCGGCCGTGGCTGTTCAAAATCCTACATAACACGTTTTACACCAAGCTAGGCAAACAACGACGCGAACCCACGCTCGTCGAGGACCTGCAAAATGAATCGATCTCCCACGAGCTAGAGCACGCCAGCCCATGCTGGGACCTGGCCAGCCTCGATTGGGAACAAGTCGATGAACGGCTCAAACACGCGATCGACCAGCTGCCGCTTTACTACCGCGAGGCATTGCTGCTGTGGGCCGTCGAGGGGCTCAAGTACCGCCAGATCGCCGATATCTTAGGCGTGGCGCTGGGCACCGTGATGAGCCGGCTTTATCGGGCACGGGCCATCCTCAGCCAGCAGCTGGCTGAACTGGCCCAAGAACACGGGATCCGTATTGAACGATCATGAAACCCAATCAGACCAACCGATCTGAAAACCACCGACGAACGCCGCTAAATCCCCGGTGTTCGGTGGCGAGATGTGATTAAAGGCCCCTATCCGTGGCGAAGCCGATGAACGAAACCGAAGCCCGCAAATACCTCCCGGCGTTCGCCGATGGTGAGCTCGACGTCGAGCAGAACCTGCGCGTGCTCGAGCACATGGCCATGAACCCCGAGGCAACCCGGCGGGTCATGCACCAGCAGCAGCTGCGCCAAGCGGTCGACCGGGCGATGCAAGACCCAACAGCCACCGCCCCCGATTCACTCCGAGAAAGCATCGAGCAGCTAGCGGCCCAAACCCCGATAACGCCTACCTCAACCCCGCCCGAGGCTGCCCCAGCACAAGAACCCTCCCATCATGATACTCCGCGTCAAGCACCTACCCTCGGCTGGATCGGCCGGTGGGTGCCCGCGGCCGTGGCGGCGGTGCTGCTGATCTCAGCCACCGCCCTGTTCTACCAATTCAACCCCACCGCCACGGCCAGCCCGGTCTCCGATGCACGATACGCGGTGTTTGTCAACCGCCACCTGGGCTGCAGCCGGATGATCGAAAAGCTCATGCACATGGAGCGATTCGCCCAAAACCTTGAAGCGTTGCCCGAATCGCTGGCCGCGTACCTGGGTGACCAACCCACACCGGGGCTGGACCTGGCAAGCATCGGCTACACGTTCTACGCGGTGGGCCAGTGCAACGCACCCGGCGGCCAATCGGTCCACCTGGTCTACCACCACAAAGACCACCCCGACGGGCAAAACGCGCTAAGCCTGTGGATCCGACGCTACACCGGGTCACCCGCGATCAAACCCGATCAACCCTACCTGGTGGCCCCTAGTGGGACACCCAGCCCCATGATCGTGTGGCGCCGCGGCGGGATGATCTACTACCTGATCGGGGATTCGCTTGGCAGCGTCGGCACAGCATCACAGCTGCTTCGGCTGACCAGCTAAGCTTTTTTAAGCATCTATACCAATCCCGATCAGATTGACGGGGCCCGGTTCGCCCGCGGCGGTTAAATCTTGGGCGTTTTTGTGATCCCGACGCGGCAAACGCATACCCGATGGGTATATTCCGCCTGATACGCATCTGGATTAATCCGGATACGACCGCAACGAGCCGCAATGGTGAACGAGCCGCGACTGTGAGGGAGCGGAATTCTTCGACAACTCATATTGGCCACAAATAAATCCAGGTGCGTATGACGGCGTGACGCCTACCGCCGGTGTAGATCCAGCAGCTTGCGGGGGCTCTCGGGGTGGCCGGTGCGGGCGCTCAACAAGCACGCCAAGCAACACGCCAATGCGTGTACATCGGCGGTTGTCCCCGGTGACTGGGTTGGGCCCGGCTGCGTCACAGCGTCTAAGATCATACTTTGCCAGTGCGATGCGATCAGCTGATCAAAATCAACCGCGGCATCGGCGTTGGGGTGTGCCGGCTGATGCTGATCCAGACACCGACCAGCGGTGTCGTAGAGCTGGTAGCCCAGATCGGTCACACAAAGGTGGCCCTGGTCACCCAGGATGTTCATCTGCCGCCCGCGATACCCCGCACAGTCGCTGATCTGCATCACCGCCAGGCAGCCGCTGCCCATGCGCGCGTGCACACCCAGGTGCCCGGTCATCCCGCGCGGGTTCTCGGGGATCGCCCCCAGCGGCCCGGTCAGCGACGCGTCGATCTCTTGGGGCAAGCCCCCCAACGCCGTCACCATCCGCCACGCATCATACGTGCGCGCAAACAGCGAGCACTGCACCGCCTGGCCGAAACTGATCAAACCGATCTGATGGATCGACCCGATTGCCTCTAAAGGGTCAACAATCGCAACCCACCCGGGCGACCGGTCAAACGCAGGCGCCCATTCAATACGCCCGTATGCGTTGCAACCCGCGCCAGAGGGTGCCCCCAAGCCCGCTGCCGCATCCCGGCGCGGCTCGCCATGAGTGGCCCCCACACCCACCAGCCGCGGCCTCTCAACCAGCAGATGATCCAACTCGGCGGCGATCGGCTCAAGGGTCAGGACCGTGCAGCCCTGCGCCGCTGCGGCCTGCAAGTCTTCAACGCCTGCCCCCGCAACGCTGCCCAGCAAGACAAACCGTGCGGGGTGGTCCAGCAGCATCTTCCGCAGGTCGTCTTGCTGATCGCATCCCCATTGGCGTGCCAGATCGGCCGCTTCTGCAACACGCAGCCCACCAACACAGACCGGCTTGACCCCAGCCCCCATCAAGCGCAGCACCCGATCGATCTGAGCCACATGATCGCTGTCGGTCCAGATCGCCACCTCGGCTTGGTCGGCTTGAGCCATCACGCCACAAAGTATATCGAATGGGCATACAATCCGGGTGCGGCGAGGATGCGGCGGCCGCCTGTTCATCCCAGATGGACAGGAGGAAAGTCCGAACACGCCAGGACACGGTGGTGGGTAACACCCACCCACCGCTTGGGGTGGTGCGAAGGGTGGATCGAACACCATCGCTAGCACCGCCCCAAGCCGGTGCGGGATAGCGCCACAGAAAACACACCGCCGATGGCTTGGCAACCGCCAGGCACAGGCAAGGGTGAAATGGTGCGGTAAGAGCGCACCGCCGATCGGGTGACCGATCGGGCACGGCAAGCCCCACCGCGTGCAAGGCCAAGCAGCGCCCTCGGAAACGGTAGCTGGTCCGGCTACGCCACCCTGCGTGGCAGGGCGCGGGTAGGCTGCTCAAGCCCGTTGGCAACGGCGGGCGTAGAGAAATGGCCGCCCCCTTGTCTACCGCCGCCCCAACACGGTTCACGCTGTGTTGGGAGCCGGCTTGGTACAAGGGACAGAATTCGGCTTACGCATCCCGCCGCTTCTTTTTTTCATCCCACCCCATCAACACCCGGTCTAAACGCACCAGACACCTGCCAAAACGGGTTATCCCGACAGCTTGTCATGACGCTTAAGAGCCATATTGATCGCACCGATAACAGCGAAATCGGCCTGTCGTTTTACCACGTGGTGTGACCCGCGATGCCTACGATCCATGCAGCCATCCCGCACGCCGACCCATCGTTGATGCTGACCCGTGCGGCGCCCAACGGCTTGCCCGTGGGGGACACCGCCCAACCCCAGCAACACGGCCGCGGGCCCGACACAATCGTCGAGCTATCACCCCAAGCCCAGCCAAGCAACCGTCAGGGCGTAACACCAACAAACCCAGGCGCTGGCCACAACGCGTCGGATGATTCGGGACACAGCCAGGACACGGGTCAACACCACACACCACCCACACCTACCCACACCACCGAGCCATCGGACCATCCCCCCACCCAACCCCAAGAGCGGTCAACCTCGGGCCGGCCGCTGACGCAAGAAGAACAACAACAGGTCGAAAAACTCAAGGCACGCGACCGCGAGGTGCGTCAGCACGAGGCCGCGCACAAAGCCGCAGCGGGCGGGTTGGCACGCGGGGGGCCGACGTTTGAATTCCAGACAGGCCCCGACGGGCGGCGGTACGCGGTGGGTGGCGAGGTGCAGATCGACACCAGCCCGGTACCGGGTGACCCCGCCGCAACCATTCAAAAGATGGAAACCGTCCGCCGCGCTGCGCTGGCGCCCGCCCAGCCGTCGTCACAGGACCGGGCCGTCGCAGCACAAGCCGCACGCCAAGCACAAAAAGCACGCCAGCAGCTGCGCCAACAACAATCCCAAGAGGCCTCAGGCAGCCAACCCGAATCCGCCAGCCCTACCGCACCTGCCGTGGCCGAAGCCGATCAACAGGCGGCCGACCACACCGTTGCGCCCCAAACAACCATGCCCCCTAGCGCTGCGACCAACCCGCTGGTGCAACAAGCAGGGCAGCTGCTGGATCTCGAGGCCTAAATCGAAATCACGCGGCCTGAATCGGCTTGACCAGCCGAACAGGTCCATCGTGGAAAAAAACACCCTGCCGCATACGCCCGGAGGGACTCGAACCCCCAACATTCTGATCCGAAGTCAGATGCTCTATCCAATTGAGCTACGGGCGCCAAACCAATCGAAACACACATACCTACAACTATCCACACCATTCCCAACCCACGCTGGAGTATCAAGAATCTAGCTGGATCGCGCGGCCTTGTCTATGAAGGCTGCCGATCAAGAAATGAATTCAGGCTTACCCCCCCAACTCCCCTGCCATGCCCTGCCCTGCCCGCCCCCGACCAAAAAAAGGGCAGCGACCCTGGTTGAGGCCGCTGCCCTGCATCAGTGATCGGCGGTTCGTGTTAAAACGAACACGCTGAGGGTTGGCTTAGTACGGAAAGGGTTATGATCCAATCAACGACAGCACGCTCTGGGGCTGGGCGTTGGCGATCGCTAACGTATTGGTCGCGGCGTTCACCAGGATCTGCGATCGGGTGAGCTCCGCGGTTTCTGCGGCGAAATCGGTGTCGCGGATCACGCTCTCAGCGGCGCTGGTGTTCTCGAACGCCACGCCCAACGCCCGGATCGTGGAACCGATGGTGTTCTTCTGGAACGCCCCCAACCGGCCGCGCAGGGTGGAGATCTGATTGATCGCATTATCGACGATGGTCTGGGCTTCTTCGAGGTTGCCATCAACCAGGTTCCGGGTGTTGCCCGAGCCCAGGTCGTCGAGGAATCCAAATGACAAGCCACCCAGGTTTCGGGCCGCGACGTTCTCGACCCCGATGCTCACCTGATTCGAGATATTGACCTCCGGCCCGAGCATGAACCTGGCCCCGCCCCCGGTGATGGTAAACGCGTCGAACGTCGATAGGGTCTGGGCGCCGGTGGTGGTCAGCTCAACGCTTAGGTCCAGGAAGTCGGTATTGATCCGCGCCACGCGCCCATCGGCGGTGGCGTTGATCGCGTTGATGATCGCCGACACATCCTGTCCCGTATCACGGATCGCGTTGGTCGCGCTGACAAACGTGGTGTTGCTGGAGCTGACCGCGGCGTTCTCATTCATGGCTGAGAGCATGTAAATCCCCGCCCCGGCACCGGCACCGGAGGTCGCGTCGTTGATCCCCCCGTCATCAGTCACCTTGACCGACACAAACTCACGCGAGCCAAACCCGATACTCTTGAAAGACATGCCCGTCCCGCTGACCGCAGCCGACACGCCGGTGATCGTCTTAAAGGTATTGATCTGCGCTACCGCGTCAGTCAGCAAAGTGCCCGACGCAAAGCTAAACTCACGGGAACCCACGGTGCCCGCGATGTCGAGGCTTAACCGGTTGGTCGAAGCCGACAGGTTAATATTGGATCCACCCGCTGACAGGAATAGCCCCGCGTGCTGCGCCGACTCGGTGACGACCACCTGCACCCGTCGTGTATCGCCGAACTCCAGCTTAGCGCCGTTGATCGTAAAATCACCCACATTCGTACTCTGGCTGGACACAGTGAAATCGAACGTCCCATTAAGCAGCTTGACGCCTTGGAAGTTGGTGACGTTGGCGATCCGGTCGATGGTCTGGATGATCGAGTCGGCCTGGAGCTGGTTGGCCTCGCGTTCGGCCCGGCCCAGGGCGGCGTCGTTGGCGGTCTCGGTCACCAGGCTCTGGAGTCCCAGCAGCAGGGTATTGATCTCTTGGAGACCGCCCTCGGCGATGTTGATCACCTGGTCGGCGCGTTCGGCATTCCCGATGGCGGCGTCGATCGAGACGATCTCCGAGCGGAGGTTCTCGCTGGCGATCAGGCCCGCGGGGTTGTCGGCCCCTCGGTTGATCGACAGCCCGGTGCTAAGCCGCTCTAGCGACCGGGTGAGCGTTTGGTTGTTCTGGCCCAGGATGCGCTGAGCCAAGATGGACGAAACGTTGGTGTTGATACGACTCATGGTAGAAAGCCCTTAGCAAACACGCTTCTAACAAGGACCCGTTCATCCGTGACGGGCCTTAGTCCGCTAATCCCATTCGGTGTTTGCGCGTTTTGGGAACCAGTTTTATTGGGGCGTGGGCTTATCGGGCCCTACCCCGGACCGAAAACGCAAGCTATTTTTACAAAATGACTTAGACGCTGACTCAGCCGGCATAGAGATTATTGACCCTGCGATATAACCAGCGGTTTGGGACCCAAAGGGGAAAGGGGAGGTAGCGGATAACTCACGGGGGAGGATCGCAGACGGGGGGCCGCAGTGAAGGTGAAACGGCTAAGAAGTACCCGCTTGCTGTATATATGAATGAATGGTGCCTACCGTAGTGTCAATAACTGTTGATGGGTTATAGTCAGGAAAATGCTTGATCAAACCTTATCCAATATAGATAACTCAACGGTCCCTCTTGACGAACACAAGGTAGCCAGTGAAATTCAGAAATTAAGGTCGCCGGACGACAAATCGGAACCGACGTTCGAGTGGCGAGCTGAGATGCTAGCGTTTACTTTCAGCGAACGATGGGCAGGTGGCGAAAAGCCCTGGGGGACTTATTTCACTCCAGTCGGAACGGCTGTCAATGAACATGGGACTGTTATTGAATATCCAAGCATTCAATCTGTTGATGAAGAGATACTTGAATACTGGTTGGAGCGCGGTCGGAAAACCAAACATCCCGTGCTGCGGGCTCGATATGCAGGTCTTGTCTGGGACTTCAGCCCGAAGGTAATCAATCAGAATGCCCCCATCGACATGGCACAGATCCACATCGATGCAGTGGTTGAGATGGCGAATATCGATGCTCATACTTCAGCAATTGATGTGTTTCATAAGCTAGGGCATGCTCTTAATCTGGCTATCCGCATCAATGACCAGATTCGTATCAAAATAGTACGAAATGCCATTATTGGCTTCCAACGGAAAGTTGCCGTCGATGACAAGGCTGGGCTGTGGGTTCCAGCGTTTAACCTGCTGTGTTGCAATAAGAAATCACAATTAACCGAAGATCAGCGAGAAACGATTATCCAAGATTTGGAAGATCGGCTTGAACGCCTATCGAGTGCAAGCCCGGTTAACCCATGGGGGGCCGAGAAGGCGGGCCTTCGTCTTGCCAGACATTACCAAGGCCTAGGCAAACAGGATGATGTAAAACGAGTGTTACTCAAGGTGGGCAGGGCTTTTGATCCTCTCGTAAGGCAGGCAGACCCTTTGCTTGCCCAATCATGGTTGCGGAAAGTCCACGATCTCTATAAGCGATTCGAGCTTCACGATGAAACCGATGCGTTACGAAAACGGATCTGCGAACTTGGACCGGAAACTCAAAACAGCTTGGTAGAAATAAGTGCGCCCATAGAAATCAAGAAGGAGGATATGGATCGCTGCATCAATTCTATCCTAGAGGGCGATCTACAAACGGCAATACTTCGCTTTATTATCAAATTCATACCACAGCGAGCGGATACTAAAGAGTTGCTTCAGGCTCTATCCAAGGACTCCCCTATTATGTTTTTAGGCCCGATCAACATTATGGACCACAAAGGCCGCCCTGTGGCCACGGTCGGTTCCATCAATGACGATCTCAATGGACGAATAATGATGCAGACCCGTCAAAAGATCGGTATAGAGGCTTTGCTACTACGTGAAGTGATCAAGGAAATGATCAGTCGTTTCGATTTAACTGTAGATGCCATAGTAGGTTGGATAGACGGATCGCCTGTGTTCGATCCGTCTAGACGCGTGATCCTCGAACGCGGGCTCAAGGCTTATTTTGACAGCGATGCCTTGTTGGCTTTGCATCTTCTTGTGCCTCAGATTGAGAATGCGATCCGGGAGTTAGTTGAGCTGGCTGGTGGGGATGTTTACAGACCCAATCCCGCTGGCGGGATGGATCTACGATCAATGGATGACCTGCTACGGGATCAAATCACAATCAATATGCTATCTAACGACGGTGTCGAATACCTTCGGATCCTTTACACAGATCGCCGGGGAATTAACTTACGCAACAAAATATGCCATGGAATGATGCCAGCAAATTCTTTCGACAATAGTTTGGCTGACCGGGTATTTCATACGATCGTGATGCTATCTTGGCCTGGGCAATCCAAAGGTGACGACTCAAAAGAGTGATTTAGCAGACAGGCCACTGACCTGCCGCGGGCAGATCGTTCCGTATCATTTCAACTGTGACGGGTCTAACTGGTATACATTACGGGGGTGTTGGTGCCTGAGGCATTGATGGCGATCACGTTGGGGCTGAGACGGTGGTCTGGGTGTAGCGTAGGATGACCTCGATCAGCTTGGCTTTGTTGATGGGCTTGGTGGCGAAGTCGTCGCACCCGGCGTTGAGGCACTTGTCCCGATCGCTGGACATCGCGTGGGCGGTCAGCGCGATGATGGGCCCCTTGTAGCCCTGGCTCCGCAGCAGGTTCGTGGCGCCGTAGCCGTCGAGCTGGGGCATCTGCATGTCCATCAGGATGACATCAAATGGCTGGCCGCCTTGCACCGCTTGCATCGCTCCGTCGTAAGCGATCTGGCCGTTATCTGCTAGCTCGATCGTGGCGCCTTCTTTACGCAAGACAAACGAGATCAGCCGCTGGTTATCGACACCGTCTTCAGCCAGCAGGATCCGTATGCCCTCAAGCTGCTTGGGCTTCTTGTGACCCCCGGTCAGGACAGGCGGGGCCGGCTCGGTCATGGCCTCACGGGGGTTCTCGATCATCGCGATACCCGCCAGCTTGCCGGCCTGGACCGTCACGGTAAACGACGTGCCTTGGCCGTAGGTGCTGCTGACCGTGATATCCCCCCCCAGCATCTTCGCTAGCTTCAGTGAGATGGTTAGGCCCAACCCCGTCCCCCCAAAATGGCGGGTGGTAGACGTATCGGCCTGAGCAAACGCCTTGAACAGCTTGCCCTGCTGCTGGGGCGTTAGCCCGATGCCCGTGTCGATGACCTCGAACCGCATGCGGGGGCTATTGACATCGGGCGGATCGATCAGCCTTGTCACGATCCGGATCCCCCCGGTCTTCGTGAATTTGATCGCGTTGCTCACCAGGTTCAGCAGGATCTGGCGCAGCCGGGTGGGGTCGCTATGGATCTTTTCAGGGATCGCGCTGCCGTACTCAATCTCAAGCGCCAGGTTTTTTTGCATGGCCCGGTCGCGCATCAGGCAGGCCACGTCGGCGAGGATCTCGCAGGGCGAGCAGGGGATAGATTCGATATCCATCTTCCCCGCTTCGATCTTGGACAGGTCCAGGATGTCGTTGATGATCGTCAGCAGGTGCTCGCCGTTGCGGCGGATCGTCTGGATGCTGTTGATCCGGTCCGCCGACGATTGCTGGGGGTCGAGCATCAAATCGGTGAACCCCAGGATCGCGGTCATGGGTGTGCGGATCTCGTGGCTCATGTTGGCTAAGAACACGCTCTTGGATTTGGCCGCGGCTTTGACTTCGATCAGGGATCGGTTGAGGGACCAGATCCGTTGGACCACCAACGCGGTCACCAACACCCCCACCCCTAGCAGGATCCATGGCCACCAGGCGTGGCGGCTTGCGGGGTATGCCTGGGTGGGTTGCACACGGACCACCCACCGCCGGCCTGCGGCGTCCAAGGGCATGTCGTAAGCCAGCTGGCCGGGGTCGGTACGCGCTTGGGGCTGCCCCCGATTGATCGGATCAGGCTGTGGTGTTACCCAACCCGCTGCTTCGGCTGCCAGCAGCTTCGTATCGGAATCAAACGTGATATCCTCGACCCGGATCGCCAGGCCCTGGTGGTCTAAGTCATCTAAGGCTAGCTCAAGCAATCGATCCACCCGGGCCTGCACCGTGACGAACCCGATCAGGCTTCGGCGTCGTTGCTCAATGGTTTGGGTGGGCAGGCGGTTCTGGTAGACCGCCATGCAGGCCCACAAACCAGGCGGCTGATCCGCGGCTTGCAGCGGGGGGTCGGCGAGGGTGGCCACGGGTTGGCCTGTCTCGCAGGACCGGTTGAGCGCTTCGAGCAGATCCTGACGCGAACCCAGGTCAAACCCCAGCGGCGCGTTGTGGCCTGGGTCCAACCCCACCCGGTAGAACAGCGGGAAATACTCTAAGCGGTCCGGTGACCGCACCAGCTGACCGTTGGCGGCGGCCTCCCAAATCTGGAAACCCTTCAAGCCGTCTTTACGCGCTGCTTTTTTATGCTTAGCACGGTCGGCGTTGGAGACGTGTGGGACCCACCCCACCGCGGTGACCGCTGGGTGAGCCGCCAGATGATGGTCAACAAACGCTTGGAATTCCGACCGTTTAACGAACTCAGAGCCGGCGTAAAAACCGCGGGCCTTCCCCAGCGTGTCAAGCGTGCGATCCAGCTGTTTTTCAAAGGCGTGCGCGAGTGTGCTGGCTTGGCGTTCGAAACGGAGCGCGGCGCGTTGCTGATCGCCACCCCGGGCCGCCAGGAACAACGCCATGCTCACCGCGGCTACCCCCAGGCACGCCAGCCAATGCGGCACAGGCCACCGCGGTAACGCGAAGCGCGCGGTGCCTTCTTCCTGGCCGGCAGGCGTGCTTGGTGCAGGATCGGGCGACGGGGCGGGTGCGCTCACTTTATGGATGGTCTTGTCTGGCATGGGCAAGGCAAACCCATTGTGATCACCGCCATGCCCATGAGGAGACTGCCCCATCCATGGCATGATCCCTACCCAAAATAAGTGGGATTGTGCTACTTAATCGTCGGCTGAATACCTGGTGTAATTAAACAGGCAAGGTCCGTATTGATCGCCGAGGGCTTGGGGTTATGGGTAGTTGTTGTTGCCTCATACACCCCACACCGCCGGCGGAGGGTGGGCTATACACATGGGGATAAACACGCCCCGTCGGGGGCACAAGAACACCCGGGACCTCCCTGCCGCGGACGGCCGGCTGGCGGTAAACTCCGCTAGGGCGGGTAGCCTCTCATGTCGCCATCCCCTGCTAGCCGCTTGACGATTCAGGGACGCCAAACGAGTATCCCTGGATGGGTGTCGACACCGCACTGAGCATCGATGTCGCGGTCTTCGGGGGGGGGGCAGCGGGTCTGTGGTTATTAGACGGCCTGTACCGGCGGGGTTACCGTGTGCTGCTGCTAGAAGCCCACGCGCTGGGCAGCGGGCAGACGATCGCCTCACAGGGCATCATCCACGGCGGGCTGAAGTACACCCTCAAAGGCTTGTTTACCCAAGCAGCCGATGCGATCAAGCAGATGCCCGGGCTGTGGAGCCAATGCTTAGCGAACCAAGCCCAACCCGCTTTGACCAATACCCGCCTGCGTGCCCCGTTTGTGTATCTGTGGCACACCGATTCGATCAAGTCGCGCGCGGGCATGCTCGGTGCAAAATCGCTGCTGCGGGTCAAACCCCAGCCGGTCGAGGACAATGCCTGGCCCGAGGCGCTGGCGGGGTGTGCCGGTCGGGTCTACAAGCTTGATGAGCAGGTGATCGACCCAGCGAGCTTTGTGGCCGATCTCTCGGCTCAACATGTTGACCGGATTTTCCAGATCGACGCGGCTGACGGCTTGAGCTTCGATACTTCAGGGCCCGGTCAGATCCAGGCGATCCAGCTCCAACACCCGCAAGCCACCAATGGCGGGCTAGAGATCCGACCACGCGTGGTCGTGTTGACCGCGGGCGCGGGCAACGCATCTCTGCGTGAAGCCATGGGCCTATCACCCCAGGCCATGCAGCGCCGGCCGCTGCAGATGGTGATGGCCCGGGGCAACCAACTGCCCGGCTTTCATGGGCACTGCATCGACGGCAACCGCACGCGCGTGACGATCACCAGCGACCGGGATACCCACGGCCGGTGCGTGTGGCAGATCGGTGGGCAGGTCGCGGAGGATGGCGTCACCATGCAGCCCGCTGAACTGGTCGCCCACACCCAAAAAGAGCTTGCAGCCGTCCTAGGACGGATCGACCTGGACAGCCTAGACTGGGGCACCTATCGCGTTGACCGAGCGGAAGCCGCCACGGGCAGCGGGGTGCGACCCGACAACGCGCAGGTGCTTCATGAGGGCCATGTGATCACCGGCTGGCCAACCAAGCTGGCGCTAGCGCCCATCTTGGCCAAACAGATCATGGATCGATTGGACCCACCCACGGTGGGCCAAGCGCAGGGCAATCCGCCTGTGCTGACCAACTGGCCGCGGCCGAGCGTTGCGCCGCTGCCCTGGGAGCTGCCACAAGCATGGATCTAAAACCATTAGGCCAAACCGGTCTATCCGTCAGCGTGATCGGGTTCGGGGCCTTTAAGATCGGCCGCAACACGGGGATCAAATACCCCAACGCCTACCCGCTGCCTACCGAGCGTGAGGTTGAGACGCTGCTCAACGGCGTGCTGGACCTGGGGGTGAACCTGATCGACACCGCCCCGGCCTACGGCCTAAGTGAGCAGCGGATCGGGCACACGATCGCGCATCGACGGGACGAATTCGTCTTGTCGAGCAAGGTCGGCGAGATCTTCGAGGGGGGGCGATCGCGCTTCGATTTTTCAACACAGGGCATACGCGATAGCGTGCACCGCAGCTTGGAGCGGCTGCGCACAGACGTGCTGGACGTGCTCTACCTGCACTCCAATGGAGAAGACCTCAAGATCCTCAACGAAACCGACGCGGTGGCGGCCCTGGTGGCGTTAAAAAAACAGGGGCTGGTGAAGGCGATCGGCCTGTCGGGCAAGACAGTGGCTGGTGCGGAAGCTGCATTGGCGTGGGCCGATGCGATCATGGTCGAATACCACGCCAACGACCGCTCGCACGAAGCGGTGATCACCCAAACCGGGGAAGCGGGCGTCGGGGTAGTCGTCAAGAAAGGGTTGGCCTCGGGGCACCTGCCCGCAGCCCAAGCGATCGGGGTTGTGCTGGACAACCCCCATGTCACCAGCCTCGTGATCGGCGGGCTGAACCTCGATCACTTCCACCAAAATATCCGACACGCAGAAACACACCGCGGCCGTAGCTGAAGCGTACGCGCGTGAGGCATCAGGCGGTGGGGCGCCCATCCTGCCCCCCGCCCTGCCACAAACTTGGATGACACCTGATACCCATCCGGTTGCAGATTAAGTCGAACCCAAAACCGGAGCAGCCCGCTGCCTCTCGGTCGTGGCCGGCCGGCACCCCGTCAACTCATCGGGACTGGTATACCCTGGTCTTGAAGGCCTGCCTTGTGTATGATAATAAATATTCGCATTGCTCTAGGGGTATCCTCTATGGCACGAGGATGGCGGTTTACCGGGTTAGAGCGGTGGAGAAAAGATGCGATGATCGTCCACCACCACCATGAGGGAGGGGCTGATCATCAAGCCAAGCGGCGGGTCATCCGCACCAAGCCTCGGGTGGGTTGGAATCTGATCTTGGCGATCTTGATCGGTTTGATCGCAGCGTTTTTCATCTCCGTCTTGTTTCGGAGCCCATTGCCTTAGCCTAGCCACCGGCCCGCCCCTAATCCGTCACCCAACCCAACCGTTCGATACGCATCGTGTATGAAATAGCCGCGTCGCAGCCCCCCAACACCGGGGTTTCACTGCCGCAACCGAATCGGGCCCGGTCAGCCTGATCGGGATTGGTCGATAGGACACACCCATGCCCACCCAGCTCGAAGGCAGCCTGCTTGCCGGCCAGGCCCCCATCGCCGTTGTCGTTAGCCGATTCAACGACTTTATCACCGCACGCTTGCTGGAGGCGGCGATCCACACCTACACCCGCCACGGCGGCGACGCAGACCAACTCACCGTGGCGCGCGTGCCGGGCAGCTTCGAGCTGCCGGTGGCTGCACTGAAGCTAGCCCAGACCGGGCGGTTCCAAGCCATCGTCTGCTTGGGCTGCATCATCCGCGGGGCCACCAGCCACTACGACCACGTCACCCAGCAGGCGGCTCAAGGCATCGGCCGGGTGAATACCGCTACCGGCGTGCCAACGATTTTCGGGGTCATCACCGCCAACACGCTTGAGCAAGCCATCGAACGAGCCGGGTCCAAGCAGGGCAACCAAGGCGCCAAAGCGATGCAGGCCGCGATCGAGATGGCCAACCTGATCCAGCAGATCGAGGCCGATACCACGTGACCGATCCCAACGGATCCCCTTTTGGGTATAACACGGGCTGCTGCCCAACAACGAACACCTTGGGGATCACCCAGCGCGATGCCGACCCGCCACCACATCCGATGCCTCGCGATGCAGGCGTTGTATCAGCTGGACCTGCGTGGTGACCAAGATGCCCACGCCATCCGCCTGGGGTTAGAAGAGCAAGACCCCTCCGGCCCGCCCGAGGCCTGCCGGGAAGCGTTTGAGCTGGCCCAAGCCGCTTGGGCCAGCCACTCCGAGGCCGACGCCCTGGCCAGCAGGCTCGCGCCCCATTGGCCCACCCACCGCCAACCGCCGTTGGACCGCGCGATCCTACGCCTGGCGTACTACGAGATCGCCACCCGCCGCGTGCCGATCAAAGTCGCCATCAACGAAGCGATCGTGCTGGCCAAGCAGTACTGCGGCGAATCCTCACCGGGTTTCATCAACGGCGTGCTGGATAAGATGCCCAGACATATCGGCCAACCGCCAGCACCAACACCCACCCAGCCGTCTTGATCCAGGCACGTCCAGCCGGTATGACTTCTACCCCAGCTGTTCATTCATGGATCAAACCCCATGAGCCTATTTAAAACCGCGTTTGACAAGCTCAAGAAAGGGCTAGCCAAGACACGCAGCGGGTTTGTCGGCGGGCTGCGCACCATGCTGACGGGCAAGGCGCTTAGCGCCGAGCTGATCCGCGACCTTGAAGCGCGGATGATCCAAGCCGACATCGGTGTTCAAACCGCCAAGAAGCTAACCACGGACCTGCGCGGGGCGTGGCAGCAGGGACAGATCCAATCGGGCGATCAGGCCCTGGACTACCTCAAGGAGCAGATCGCATCCTATTGGCCGCCCGCCAACCGCCGGCTGAGGCTGGCCCAGCCCGGTACCGGGCCGACGGTGATCTTCGTGGCTGGCGTCAATGGCGCGGGCAAAACCACCAGCATCGCCAAGATCGCCAAGAGCCTGCGCGACGAGGGCAACGCGGTCATGCTCGCGGCCTGCGATACGTTCCGCGCCGCAGCGGTCGAACAGCTGGAGGTCTGGTCCGACCGGCTGGGCGTTGACGTGATCAAGGGCCAGCAAGGCGGCGACCCGGCTGCTGTCGCCTTTGACGCCTGCGAAGCCGCGTTAGCGCGCGGTGTGGATGTGCTGATCGTCGACACCGCCGGCCGCCTGCACACCCAGGGCCACCTCATGCGACAGCTAGCGAAGATCCGCAGCGTCTGCGCCAAGAAAATGCCCGATGCGCCCCACGAGGTGCTGCTGGTACTCGACGCCACCACCGGCCAAAACGCGATCAACCAAGCCAACGCCTTTACCGAAGCGATCGAAGTCACGGGCATCTTCTTGGCCAAGCTCGACGGCACAGCCAAGGGGGGCATTGTTGTGGCGATCCACGAGCGGCTGGGGATCCCCGTCAAATTCATCGGCGTGGGCGAGACACCCGAAGACGTCGAGCCGTTCGAGCCCGACAAATTCGTCGAGGCGATGTTTGCCCAGTAGCCGCCTGTTGTATACACCCGTCTTGGCTAAGCTGGCGGCAAGGCGTGCGTCCGCGGCGAAAAAAACCTCGGTGTTGTTGTGTCTCCGACGCGGGGATTTCATACGCGATGCGTATCACTCCTGATGCTCGGCAAGCGAGGCCTCAAGCTCCGGGATCATGGGCGCGCGTGGGTTGATGCGTTGGAGCGTCGCCAGGTGGCGGCGGGCGGCATCGGGCTGCCCGGCTTTGAACCGCCAGTGGGCGGCATGCGCCACCCATGACCACTGGGTGGGGTCATCTGCCATCGCCTGCTCAAACACCACCGCGGCTTGGTCGGGTTGGCCCAACGCCGACCAGCACAAGGCCACCTCCTGCATCACCTGGATCTGACGCTGCTGGTGGGTATCTAATCCCTGCAGCGTCAGCAGCGCTTCGTCTGCCCGGTTGGCCCGCCTCAGCAGCTGCGCCTTGCGGCAAACATACATCGTCTGCTGAGACCGCTGCGACGCCGGGGCCTGGTCGATCGCGGCCTGAATCTGGGGCAGCGCTAACGACAACCGGTTTTGCTTGGCGTACATGTCGGACAGCATCGCGTACGCCTCGTGCAACGATGAGTCGATGCGCAGCGCCTCGAGCAGCGCATCGCGTGCAAGTTGATCCTGGCGCTGCTTGAGATAGGCCTGCGCCAGGTGCAGGCGGTAGCGGGGGTTGGCCGTATCAAGCCCCACCGCCATCAGGTAGTGGTGCGTGGCGCGGTCAACCCGGTCGAGCTTGAACGCCAATGTCCCGGCGAGCAGCTGAACCTCCGGCTGCTGGCCGTCTAAGTCTAGGCTCAGCAGGAACTGGTCGTAGGCCTGATCAAACTGCTCGTCGTAGAGCAAGATCTGGCCAAGCAGGGTGCGCGTCGGGGCGTATTGGGGGTACCGCTCAACGAGGCGCTTGGCTTCTTGGAGGACCGGCTGGGCTTGGCGGTGGTCTGCTGCGATCTGGTTGAACTGCTGCTGGACCGACTCGAGCTGGGTTTTGGCTTGTTGCTCGTCCCATGGGGCGGCCCCGGCGGCGTCAGGGGAGGTGTCTTGGGATGGCCGGTCCATCCAGCGCGCCTGGCTGCGCCAGTAAGAGACGGTGATCGCCCCGGCCACCACACCACTCACCAGCAATGCCGCCACGACCCAGCGGCCCTTAGGCGAGGCGTTGTGTAATGGTTGGCCTTGGGGTTGATCCATATTGTCAAGCGTACCCGATCTACCGCTGCGGGCAATCCACCAGACCATGATGACTCGCGGACACGGTGCACCACCGCTCTATAATGCCGGGTCCATGGTTGTGGAATTATCACGCACGGTTCGGTTCTGCCTCAATGACGAGCCCGCCCCATCCCAGCAGCGGAACCCCGCCGGTGTCACCCCCACCACCTGGCCGCCGCGGCACAACGGTTTTTCCGCCTGGCCGCCCATGCGTGGGCTTGGGCGGTACTACCAGCTGGTGGTGCGGTGCCGGGGGCAGGCCGACCCGGTGACCGGGTACTTCATCAGTATCAAGCAGATCGATAAAGCGGTGGCCGAAGCGGTCTTGCCCGACCTCCAGCGGCTGATCCACACCACGGGGTCGGCCGCGGCTGTCCCGATGGGCCGGCTGATGCAGCGGATCATGCAGCTGCTCCAAAAGCCATTGGATGGATCGGTGATCGAGACACGGCTGGACCTGACGCCCTATTATGCCCTCACGATCCGGAGCCGAGCCATGGACCATGTGATCATCTGCCAGCAATACGAGTTTGCAGCCGCCCATCGGCTCCACAGCGATCGGCTCAGCGACGAAGAGAACCGCCGCGTCTTTGGCAAGTGCAACAACCCCTCCGGGCACGGGCACAACTACCGCTTGGAAGTCGCGGTGCAGGCACCGGTCGACCCGGGCGGTGGGTTGATCCCCGTGGAGGCGATCGATGCGCTGGTTGACGAAACCGTGATCCAAAAGCTGGACCACAAACACCTCAACGCCGATGTGCCGCAATTCAAAAACCGCAACCCCTCGGTTGAGCATATCGCGCAGGTGATCTACAGCATGGTGGAGCAACCCTTGCGATCGTTGGGGGTTGAGCTCGAAGCGGTCAGCGTGTGGGAGACGGACAAGACCGTGTGTACGTACCGCAGGCAAAGCCAGCTCAGCGAGCCGTAGTGGAATGACGCGTACCCCTTCGGGTATGGGGCCATGGGGCTTGGCGTCGAACAGAGATGAGCATGATCAATCGCCCGATCAACCTAGTAAGCCTGTTGGGTAATGCCTCGGTGGCTAGGCTCGTGGTGCTCACGCTGCTGCTGGTTGTGGTGGGGCTGGGCAGCCTGTTGTTGATCTGGCAGTTGCTGCATACCTGGCGGCGCCACAATCGGCGTCATCAGCAAGGTCAAACCAGCCGGCGGCGGCCGGCGTTTGATATCTGGCAGGCCGGGGGCGACCGGCTCAAAACCCCTTCGCCTGAAAGCCTCAACAGCACAGATGAACCCCCAACACAACCCGAGGGAGACGATTGATTGCCCGCGACGCTTCAAGATCATGTCGCGTTGGTGACCGGGGGCGCCAAGCGGGTTGGCCAGGCGGTAGCGCTGAGGCTGGCCCAAGAGGGGATGCACGTCGCGTTTACGTTCAACACCAGCGTGACCCAAGCCAAGCAGACCCTGGGCCAGATCCAGCGGCTTGGGCGCCAGGGCCATGCCATCCAGGCCGACCTGGCTCAGCCCGATGCGGCCGATCAAATCTATGAGCAATTCACCCGCCGATTCGATCGGCTCGATGCGTTGATCAACAACGCCGCGGTCTTTACGCCCACACCGCTGGGAACGGTCACAACCGATCAGCTGCAGCACCACATGGCGGTCAACGCTTGGGCACCGCTGCTGCTGACCCAACGGTTTGCGCCGATGCTCGCAGCCCGCCAGCAAGCCGATCGCACCGCATCGCCGGGCCGGGTGGTGAACCTGTTGGATGCGCACGTGATGCGTCAGCCACACAAGGGGTATGCCGCCTACAACGCTTCGAAGGCTGCGTTGCAAGAGATCACACTCACCGCCGCGATCGAGCTGGCGCCACGAATCACGGTCAACGCCATCGCACCCGGTGTTGTCGCGTGGGCCGAATCAGCAACACCTCAGCAGCAAGAACGATACCTGGCACGCGTGCCGCTTGGACGCAAGGGAACGGTGGAAGAGGCGGCGGCGGCGGTGGTGTTCCTGATCCGAGACGCTGGGTACTGCACCGGTCAGATCCTCCAGCTCGATGGCGGGCGGCTGTTGGTGTAGCGGTGGGCGTTGTCCCTGGTGTGGCGCTAAGCCTGCTGCATCACGCACCGCCCGGTGCCCTCGCACACATCGCATTCGGGCGCTTCGCCCCGGGTGCGGGCCAAGCAGTGGTCGATCCGTGCCGCGACCACCTGGGTCATCAGCGGGTGCAGCGCCAGCGGGGCCGACACGAGGTAACACACCCCGGGGTGGCGCTGGGCCGCTTCTTTGGCCAAAGCGGGGATGTCCCGGTCCCAATGCTTGCCGGGCAAGAGGAAGTAGGGGCTGATCACCACACGCTTGGCGCCGCGCTGCACGCAGCGGTCAAACGCGGTGGCGATCGAAGGCTCGGCCAGCTCCATGTGCGCCGGCTCGACGATAGCAAAGTGGCTCTGCTGGCGGAACCGCTCGACAACCGCCAGCAGCATCTCGTTGGACTGCGCACGCGTGGAACCGTGATCCACGATCACGATCCCCGTTGCCTCATCGATCGCGGCGGGGGGTGGTCGCGCTGTGGTGTTGTCGGGTTGATCGGCGTTCTGTTGCATGGCCCAAGATTGTAGCCGAACACCCAGGCCCATACGCCTCTGCGTATGCCTTGACTGGGTTGGGGGCAAAAAAACACCGGCGGTTACCCGCCGGCTTGTCGCAAACGTATCCGGGGCGAGCATCACTTCATCCGGGGTTGGCTTCATCCGCGGGCAGGTCGACGATCCGGATCCGTACGGGTTGGCCTTGGATGACCTCTAGCTGCTGGATCTCCTCCAATGCGCCTGCCACCGCACCCTCGGGCGCGCGGTGGGTGACGATCACCATCGGGACAAACGCACCGGCGTTGTACTCGTGTTGGAGCACCGCTGAGATGCTGATGCCCGCGTCACCGAGGATCGCCGAGAGCTTCGCTAACACGCCGGGCTTGTCCATGGCGTTGAACCGCAGGTAGAAGCGAGAGGCCAACTCCGTGGGTTCCACAACGCGAGCGCGCTGGTGCTGATCGGGCCACAGACGCAGGCTTGAAAACGCTGCGGGGTACCACCCTGAGGCGGTGTTGAGCAGATCACTAACAACCGCGCTGGCGGTGGGCAGGCTGCCCGCACCGGGGCCGTAGTACATCGTGTGGCCCACGGCGTGGCCGTACACCGACAACGCGTTATACGCACCGTGCACCTGCGCCAACGGCGCGCCTGCGGGGATGAAGCAGGGGTGGGTACGCAGGCTGATCGCCGCATCGGATCCCCCCCCTGGCTCGCCGCACCGCTGAGCGATTGCCAATAATTTAATCCCGTACCCCAGCTCGGCACCGAACCGCAGATCGGTCAGGTCGAGGTTGTCGATCCCTTCGCACACCACCTCATCATCTTGGCATCGCACACCAAACGCCAGCGATGCGAGGATGCTTAATTTCTGCGCCGCGTCGCGGCCCGAGACGTCCATGGTCGGGTCGGCTTCGGCGAAGCCCTTGTCTTGGGCGTCGCGCAGGGCGTGGTCGTAGGTTTGCCCGTGCTGGGTCATGGCGGTGAGGATAAAATTCGCGGTGCCATTGAGGATCCCGTAGAGCGCATCGATCCGATTGGCCATCAGCCCGAACTCCAACGCGGTGAGGATCGGGATCCCCCCGCCGCAAGAGGCCTCAAACGCGATCGACGCCTGGTGCTGCCGGGCCAGGGCGAACAGCTGGGGCCCCTGCTGTGCCAACATTGCTTTGTTGGCGGTTACCACGTGCTTGCCCATCGATAGCGCGCGCGAGACGTGCTGCGCCACTGCGCCACCGCCGCCGGCCACTTCGACCACGATCGGCATGTCGTGCGTGGCAAAAAATCGATCGGGATCAGCGGTTAAAGCGCCTTGTGGCAGGCCGGGGTGGGCTTGGTATTTCGTGGTGTCTCGCACCAACACGCGGCGGAGTTGGAGCGGCCGACCCAACCGGTGGGTGTATAGCGCCGCTTGTTTGTCCAACAACGCCACTACCCCGGCGCCGACCGTGCCGCAGCCGATTAACCCGACTCCGATCGAAGGTGTCTGCGTTTGTGCCACGATCCGTGCTCCTGAGCCATCCCTATTCAACAACGATTACGGTGCGGCGCCTGGCGTGACCCCAATTTGGCGGGCTTGCTTGGCGTGTTGGACCGCGTTTTGAAACATTTTGAGGCCCGCGGGGACCTGGCTTGCTTGATGCGTCCCTTGCCGCGTCCACTGGGGGTGGTGGGTCGCGTGCAGGCACCGCTCGGGGTGGGGCATGAGGCCCAACACCAGCCCTGTGGGGTCGCAGATGCCTGCGATCGCGTCGACCGAGCCGTTGGGGTTCTGCGGTGCCTGCGCGGGGTGGGCCACGCCCGCCCCTACGTTCAGATCGGTGTATTGCATCGCCACCTGGTGCTGTTGCCACAGCCTGGCCAACACGCTGTCCGACCCAGGCACGAACCGCCCCTCGCCGTGGGCGATCGGCAGCTCCAGGGATCGGATCCCCTGAGTCCAGAGGCAGGCGCTGCTTTTGGGTACAGACAGCTTCACCCACCGGGCGATGAAGCGGCCGGTGTTGTTATCAGCCAAGGTCGCCACCTGACCGCCGCCTGCATCTGGGTCGGCCATCGGGTCGGGCAGCAGCCCGAGCTTGACCATGGCCTGGAAGCCGTTGCAGATGCCGATCATCGGGACCCCTTGCGTGATGGCGTGGCGCAGCGGTCCCAGCAGCCGGTGCCGCAGCCGGTTGGCGAAGATCCGGCCAGCCGCGATGTCGTCACCGTAGCTAAACCCGCCGGGGAACCCCACCAGGCCCGCTTCATCCAGCCGCCCAGGGGATTCGATCAGCTGGTTGAGGTGGACCGATTGGGTGCGCGCCCCTGCCAGCTCAAAGCCGTGGGCCAATTCGCGGTCACAGTTGGTTCCCGCGGTCCGGATAATCAACGCCACAGGAGCCATCTATCAAATCCCAGAGAGCTTACGCCCCAGCCAACCGTCCGCATCAAGGCAATCCCTGACGTTTAGGTGTTTCTATCGCGGTAAACGGATACCCGATGATCGGCCCATTTAACAATGAACGATCGCTCTGATTCAGCCGACATAACAACAACCCGGGTTAGATTATATACCAGTCCCGATCAAGTTGACGGGGTCCGGTTCACCCGCGGCAGGTAAATCTTCGCGTGTTTGTGATTCCGACGCGGCAAACTCATAACCAATGAGTCTCGCTGTTCAAAGAGGGGGCGCCATCGACGCGTTACCAACAACCCAGAGACCCCCTAATCAAGCTACGCCGCGATACACCTGGCCGGTGATGGCGTTGGTCTGCCTTGGGCTCGTGGCGGCCAGCGTGGGCTTGTTCTTCCTGGTCCGGCAGTGGGAATCTGACCGGACCCAGCTTATCTTCGAGCGTCGGGCTCAGACGGTGGTCGGGGACTTCCAAAACCTTCTGGACGATACAATCGAAGTGCTTTACGCTGTCAAAAGCCTTTACGACAGCTCCAAGCACGTCGACCGCCAAGAGTTCCAAACATTTACACAACACTACCCCGGGCGCCATCCTGAAATCATGGCGATCGAATGGATCCCGCGCGTCCCCTACAAAGAACGCCGCGAATTCGAGCAGGCTGCCCGCGACGAGGGCTTCCTGCACTTTCAGGTTTACGAGCAAGACCCACAAGGCCACCACACCCCAGCCGGTACCCGATCGCACTATTTCCCTGTTTTTTATGTGCAGCCCCATACCGGCAATGAAGTGGCGCTGGGCTTTGACTTGGGTTCCCACCCCAACCGGAAAGAAGCGCTGCAACGCGCCTGCGATTCCGGGCAGCTCACCACCACGGCGCCCCTCACGCTTGTGCAGGAAAACCAAGACCCTTCTGGGATTCTGTTTTTCCTGCCGGTCTACCGCAGCGGAACAACCCCCCAGACCACCGAAGGACGCAACAAAGACCTATTTGGTGTTGTGGTCTTGGTCATGCGGGTCAGCCAGCTGCTGGGCGTGGCTTTGGAGGATCTTGACTACCACGGCTTGCGGGTCCATATCGAGGACGTGACCGATCCATTCAAGACACACCCGTTCGCCTATCAAATCTTAGGGCAACCCCCCGTTGTCGGCTTGGACCGGAGATCCCCCCACCGACACACCTCCCAGATGAATCTGAATCACTTCATCACGATCGGTGGTCGACGATGGCGTGTGCATGCGGCGGCGACGCCCTCATTCCTCGCCGCCCAGCAGACCTGGTACGCCTGGGCCAGCCTAGCCGCGGGGCTGCTCTTTAGCGGGCTTGTCGCCGCCTACCTGCTCCACTTATCACAGCGGTCAGCCCAGATCGAACAGATCGTTGCCCTGCGGACCCAAGAGCTGTCGGACACTCGTGACAAGCTCCAACGCGAGGCCACCCAGCGCCAGCGGGATGAAGACCGGTTCCGACTCGCCGTAGAAGCCGCACCAAACGCGATGATCATCGTCAATCCGCAAGGCTCGATCGAGATGGTGAATACACGAACCGAGGCGATATTTGGCTACACGCGTGACGAACTGCTGGGCCACCAGATCGAGATTTTAGTGCCAAGCCCTTCTCGCGCAAAGCACACCCAGCTCCGGGCCGACTACTTCGCCAACCCCCAGGGCCGCATGATGGGCGTGGGGCGCGAGCTCTACGGGGTCAAGAAAGACGGCACTCAGATCCCAATCGAGGTCGCGCTCAATCCCATCCAGATCAACCAGGGGATGATGGTGCTTTGCGCGATTGTCGATACCTCTCTCCACAAGCAAGCCGAGCAGGCCTTGCAGCGGCAGAGCCATTTTCAGCGGCTGCTCCAAGATGTGGCGGAAGCGGCAAACAACGCCCAAAACGTTGACGCCGCGATCGAACGCACACTCGATGCCGTCTGTGAATATACCGGCTGGCCCGTGGGGCACGCGTACCTGCGCCAAGACACCGCCGATGGCGAATACGTTGTGCCAACCACCATTTGGCACCTGGATGACCCCCAGCGTTTTAACTCCTTTAAGCATGTGACGGAGCAGACATCCTTTGAGATCGGGGTTGGCCTGCCGGGGCGCGTGCTGGCCAACAAGCAACCCGAGTGGATCAATAACGTCGCCCAAGACCTCAACTTCCCAAGGGCGAAGCTCGTCCCAGATTTGGATGTTCAAGCCGGGTTTGCCATCCCTGTCTTTGCCAAAAACCAGGTCGCTGCGGTTTTAGAGTTTTTTACCGATCAGAGATTCGACCCCGACGAAACATTGCTGAACACCATGACCTATCTCGGGACCATGCTGGGACGGGTGATCGAGCGCAAAGAAGCCGAAGAACGCTTCAACCTAGCCATCAACGGCTCTTCGGATGGGCTGTGGGATTGGATCGATATCAACGGCGACCAAGAGTGGTGGTCCCCGCGTTTCTATGAGTTGTTGGGCTATGAGGACCAGGAGATCCCCGCCTCGCTGGCTCAATTCAAAAAAATCTTACACCCAGCGGACATGAATAAAACTTTTGACGCGGTCAAAGCCCACCTTGAAGAACGCCGCCCGTTCGACGTGGAGTACCGGCTGAAGGTCAAATCAGGCGAGTACCGCTGGTTCCGTGGCCGGGGGCGGGCGGTCTGGGACGACTCGGGCCAGCCCGTGCGCATGGCTGGGTCGATCCAGAGCATCCACGCGCGCAAAACAGCCGAGACCCTGCTGCTCCAACAAGCCCAGGACTTAGCCGACACCAAAGACCACCTCGAGCAACAGACAGCCGAGCTATCAGCCAAGACCGAACAGCTCGAGCAGGCCCGCGCCGTAGCCGAGGAAGCCACCCGCACCAAGAGCGAGTTCTTGGCCAACATGAGCCACGAGATCCGCACGCCCATGACCGCGATCCTGGGCTACGCCGACCTGCTGATCGAAGACGGCGATCTCGAGAAGATCTCCCCACAACGATTAGACGCGATCCGCACGATCCAGCGCAACGGCGAGCACCTGCTGACGCTGATTAATGACATCTTGGACCTATCCAAGATCGAGGCGGGCAAGATGACCATCGAAACCATCCCATGCGACCCGCGGCAGATTGTGACCGATGTTGAATCGCTGATGCGTCACCGAGCCAAAGACAAAGAACTGGCCTTAGAAGTAGAGTTCTCCGGCCCGATCCCTCAACAGATCCAAAGCGACCCCACACGCTTGAGGCAGATCCTGGTCAACCTGGTCAGCAACGCGATCAAATTCACCAAGCAGGGCAGCGTCCGCATTGTCGCCGGGATGGCCAGCCCACACGACGCGCCCGACCCTGACATCCAATTCCAGGTCATCGACACCGGGATCGGGATGACCCAAGACCAGCAAGACAAGCTCTTCCAGCCGTTCACACAAGCCGACAACTCCACCACCCGCCAGTTCGGGGGCACGGGGTTGGGCCTGACGATCTCACGCCGGCTGGCGCAGATCCTCGGGGGTGATATCATCATCCAGAGCACCCAAGGCCAGGGCAGCACCTTTACCGTGACGGTCCGCACCGGATCGCTCGATGGGGTGGCCATGGTCGCAGGCAGCAACGAGCCGACCCAACCCGACCCGCACGCCTCAACAAAGCCTGCCAGCCAAACCAGCAAGATCAGCGCCCGCTTGCTGCTAGCCGAGGATGGGGCCGATAACCAACGCCTGATCTCGTTCGTGCTCAAGAAAGCCGGCGCCCAGATCACCGTCGCGGAGAACGGCCGCATCGCCTACGAAAACGCCATGCGCGCTTGGCAAGACGGCCAGCCGTTCGATGTCATCCTCATGGATATGCAGATGCCCGAGCTAGACGGCTACGGCGCCACAAGGAAGCTGCGAGAAGAAGGCTACAGCGGCCCGATTATCGCGCTGACCGCGCACGCGATGGCCAGCGACCGCCAAAAATGCATCGACGCGGGTTGCGACGAGTACACCACCAAGCCGATCAACAAACTCAAGCTCTTGTCACTGATCGCAGGGTTCCTACCCCCCTACCAAGAGCCTTCTCAGGTGCCTCCTCCGGCGGCTTGAGGTTCCCCCATCCCACGGCCCCTTCAAAGGGCCTCAATACCACGCCCTCTGGGCGTGCTTGATGATTGACTCTTAAATATTCGAGTAAGATTGCCGATCACTTACCGGTGGTATCGAGCAGGTGCAGCATCGTCCTGGCGCGGGTTTGCTGGCGCTGGACGCGGACAAACGCTTCATCGCTGTGGGTGACCTGGGCCTGGGCTTCTTTTAATTGGGTTTGGGCTTCTTCCCGCTGCATCTGCTCGACAGGCACCGCTTCTTGGGCGACCAGCGACAGGGCGTTGCCCTTCATCTGGGCAAACCCACCGCCCACAAAGAACCAGCGGGTCTCGCCCTTAGCCAGGTCTAGCCGCAGCGCCCCATCGCCTAGCTTGATCATCAGCGGAGCGCGGAACGGCATGATCCCGATCAGCCCATCGTGAGCCGGGACCGAAGCGTAACTCACCTGCGCATCTAACGCTTGGTGCTCAGGGGTGACCAAGGTGCAACGGAACGTACGGGCCATTTTGAAGACTCCAAAACACCCGATTTTAGGCCCGATGCACAGCCAGTCAACCACCAGGAAGCCCGTTCCGTGGGCGGGCGTGAAACCGAGGCCGACACCCGGTTCGATACCATCGGCGGAGCCCCGCCGTGGGTTCGCCCCTGGTGGTACGACCCCACGCCTGAGGAAAGCTCTGAGTCTGGCCTCCAGCCAGCCTCACCACCACCCAACAGAACGATTGGTACAACCACTTCAACGCCGCCAGCGTCCCACCACGCTTGAAACCGGCTATTGGGGCACCGCCTCCGCCAGCAACCCCGCCTTCAACCAGTGGGACCTCGTGACCTCAGCCCTGCTCGATTGAGATCAGCGACCAAACCTTTGCCGCTAAAAGCACAGAGCTGCGCGACCGGATCGAAAATCTGCAACTCAAGATCACTGTCGGTGACCGCCGACGCGCTGAAGATGGCGAGACCGCCATCCAGGCGTTTGAACTTTCTCAAAGCCTTAGCCTTACGGACAAATGGCTTGACGCCGATTACCGCGCCAAACGCCGCATCCTCGAAATCACCTGTTTGAACTACACGCTAAACAACACAACCCTCGAGTACACCATAAAAAAGCCCTCCGACGTTTTGGCCGAAGGGCTCGATCTGTGAAACATCGGGGTGACAGGATTTGAACCTGCGGCCTCTTGACCCCCAGTCAAGCGCGCTAACCAAGCTGCGCTACACCCCGTGGACCATCAATTGTTGCCGATCAGTGCGCTTACGTCAATTGTCGGTCGGTCACGCGATTGCCGATTCGAGGCGATCATTGCGTTCTGTTGGGCCGCTCTTGTTAAATATTTGAAGACCGATCCGCTCAACGCTGGCACGCATGCTTGCCATCCGCACGTCTGTGTACACCTTCGTCGTCAGGTTAATATCACTGTGACGCATCAGCCGTTGTGCGTCTCGTACATCGATGCCGGCTTCTTTTAGCCAAGTCGCAAAGCTCATCCGCAGGCATTTTCGGTCGGCTTGTCTGCCACGATCGTCGCGGTAAGACAGGAACGTCGTCTTCGCTCTTGACTTTCATTCTTTGGCTGAGCTGGCGTATTCAATCCACCGGCCCCAGAAGCGATCGAATCGTGTACGCCTGTCTCCGCTACGCGACGGCAGGCGCACACGATCAACCGGAACTAACAGGTGGTATCACAACAGGGGGCAGGGCAGCCCCATGGCTTTTTCAACTAGCACCAATGGGTATATCTCACGTTATCGGGCAATGCCCCAGAACCTAGATTAATCCCCAATCAATCCGTTTCCTCGCCGATCTCAGGGGAAATAGGCAATCCTTATCGCTCGTTTGGGCATCACCAACCCTAAAAGTCCCCTTCTTGATGAGAACCGCTGGCTCTGGGGTCTGCGTGGGGTAGATCTAATTTTGTGTAATCGCCCAAGCCAGTGTGGCTGTGGGAAGATGTTCCAAGATGCAGCAGCAATGGTGCTCATACGTGAAAGGAAGGGAGAAGCGATGATTTCGATGAAAAAACTGTTCACCCCGATGGCGGTGACGGCCCTGTGCCTGTCGGCTGCGACGCAGCAGGCCCAGGCGGTTCCGGCGCTAAAGTTGTCTAGCGAAGTCGGGGGGACTTTACATGAAGTGATCATCCATGATGGTGGCCTGTTGGATGAAAACAGCGACGCCGGCGTGGTTGATATTAATAGCGGAGTCGGCTATTTCTCGGTGAACGCAACCCTGGGGTTCACCAAGCCGTTTGTGGGTTCAGCCGATAGGCCCCTGATGGATATCTTGTCGTTCAACTCCACCAGGCGTAGTTCGGACGGCGGCACGCTGACCGTGATGTTTACCGAGACAGACTTCACCCCGCACGGCAACCTGCTGAATCCGGATCAGATGCAGTTTCTCTCAAGCATCGGTGGCACGACCCACGGCACGGTGACATTCGAGACCTATCTCGACAATTCCAACACCGAATTCGGGATGGGCACCCTATTGGGTAGCACCGGGCCGATGACGGGGACGGGCATCTTCAACTTCTTTGGGGGTGGCGACGTGATCCACTACACACCCAACCCCAACCAAAGCTACTCACTGACCATGGTGATCACGATCCACCACGACGGGCCTGATCGCCACACCAGCTTTGATGCGGAGCTGCTTGGCACCCCGAACCCCGAGCCAGCCACCATGGCGCTGTCGGGCCTAGCGTTGGCCGGGATCGCCAGCCGACTGCGACGACGCAACATCGCCTGATCTTAACTGGATCAAAAGGTTTGAAAATCCTGATGACCCACCCCCCCTTCCGGCCAACGGGTCTTACGACCTCGATCGCCGGCAAGGGGGTTTATGTATGCGCGGTGAGTTCGGGGTTCTCTCCAAGCCACGATCTCTGGCAAGGGGAGTCTGCTGCCTGAAGTACGGATCAAGTGTAGAGAAAATCACACCCCACCCTGGACCTTATTGCGGCGGCGCTGGGCGAGGTCCATCTGCTGGGCGGTGGGGCTCTGGCCGGTGTTCATCATCTCGATGAAGCAGTCAAACAGGTACCGCGCATCGTGCGGCCCCGGGCTGGCTTCGGGGTGGTACTGCACCGCAAAGATCGGATCCGACCGGTGGCGGAAGCCCTCGAGCGTTTGATCGTTGAGGTTGATGTGCGTCGGCTGGCCGCCCGCAGCCTCCAGGCTGGCGGTGTCGACCGCGAAGCCGTGGTTCTGGCTGGTGATTTCCACTTTCTGGGTATCCAGGTTCTGCACCGGCTGGTTGGCGCCGCGGTGCCCAAATTTTAGCTTATACGTCTTGGCGCCAAGCGACAGGCTCAGCAGCTGGTGGCCCAGGCAGATGCCAAAGATCGGCAGCTTCCCGCGTAACTGCTGGAGCGTCTGGATTGTCGCCGTCACCGCTGACGGGTCGCCCGGGCCGTTGGAGACAAACAAGCCGCGGGGTTGGTGGGCTAAGGCTTCCTCTGCAGAAGCATCGAACGGCAGCACGGTCACCCGGCAGCCTGAATCAACCAAATTGCGCAGGATATTGTGTTTGGCTCCGCAATCCAGCGCGACGACTGGGTATGGATCGGCCGGCGGGTCGACCTGCCCCTGGATGGGGGTCCATTGGCCCAGCCCTTGGTCCCAGGTTTGAGCCTCTTGCCGGCTCACGGTGGCTGCTAGATTCCGCCCGACTAACCCCGGTGCTTTTTTTGCCAGCGCCACAAGCTGGGCGTCGCTGCACGCCTCGGGTGGTTGGGTGGAGAGCACGCCGTTCATCGCCCCGTCGATCCGCAGCTTCCGCGTCAACGCCCGGGTATCGACGCCCGCGATGCCCGTCACGCCGTGTTCGGCCAGCCACGCTTCGAGTGACTTCTGGCTGCGGAAATTGCTCACCAGGTTGGCCAGCTCGCGCACCACAAAGCCGCTGACCTGGACCCGCCCCGACTCGAGGTCTTCCATATTGATCCCGTAGTTGCCGATCAGCGGGTAGGTCATGGTGACGATCTGGCCGGCGTACGACGGGTCGGTCAGCACCTCTTGATACCCGCTCATGGAAGTGTTGAAGCACACTTCACCGTCGATGGTGCGTGGCTCGACACACCCGAAGCCGTAGCCGGTCAACACGCTGCCGTCTTCCAACGCCAGCCGCGCGATAGGAGGGGTGTGAGTCGACATCAGCAGGGATTATACGGCGGCATCGGGCTTGGCGTGAAACGCCGGCAATCGATCACTGACCTGTACAGCGTTCTTCCTCAACAAGGACGTCTGATTTCCGGGCGATTGATACGATTGAACCCACTCGTCCATAAATGTTGCCAAGGAGAAAAAAATTTAAAAAGATCAATATTAAGTCTTGGCGCAAACTAGATCGTACGAGTATACTGTTTATCTATATCAACAATGCCAAGCAATCGTTACTAGATGGCATGTTGGTTCGATGAGGATTTCATGTTCGTATGAGAGCATCCTAGAGTGCACGCTAGAGGTAGAGATCACAAGAGAGGAACCGATCCAGGGTGGGCGAATCTTTTGTGTGTTAGCAAAACACGGTTCCCCCAATTTTCTAGTTGCTGAAATCTTATTTTTATTTAAGGAGAAGCTTCGTGGTTTATTTATCCAGGGTGGTTGCGTTGTTGGTGTCCGTGGCGTACTTGGCGCCATCGGTATTTGGTCAATCGTTTCTTTTTGATTTGCAAGGCCTACCGATATCAGACGAATTTAACAGCCAATCCAATGCTGTATCCGCTGATGGGTCGACGATCGTTGGCCAGGGCACGGCTGCCGGATTGGCCTGGCGGTTACGTGTGCTCCCTCTTTTGAATGGCACCGTCGATGGGGAATTTTTGGGCACTCTTCCAGGCGGTGCGGGTGGCAGTAATGCGTTGGGGGTATCGGCTGACGGATCGGTCGTTGTGGGTGGCAGCAACTCCGCGAATGGGCCCGAGGCATTCCGGTGGACATCCGGGGGCGGCATGGTTGGATTGGGAGATCTGGCTGGCGGAGCATTTGGGAGTGGTGCTTCGGGTGTATCGGATGATGGGACAATCGTAGTAGGAACAGGCATTTCACCAGGAGGTACGCTAAGCGGTGCTGAAGCGTACCGATGGACACAAGGAACCATGGTTGGGCTAGGTGATTTGCCAGGGGGAGACTCGACCAGTTCCGCCTCGGGCGTATCGGCTGATGGGGCCGTGGTCGTTGGGGTGAGCTCATCGGCGTTGTCTGGGGTAACAGGGGGCGAGGCGTTTCGCTGGGAAAACGGTGTTATGACACCATTGGGTGATTTACCAGGAGGCGCCCCGATCAGCGCTGCCACGGCGATCTCTGCGGATGGCGCCGTGGTTGTTGGGGCCAGTTCGTCTGCCTTGTCGGGGCTGAATGACGTCGAAGCGTTTCGCTGGGAAAACGGTACGATGACACCGTTGGGCGATCTACCCGGTGGGAACTTCAATAGCGTAGCTACGGGTGTCTCAGCCGATGGATCGGTGATAGTGGGGTACAGCGCCGTGGCGATTGGCGACGGAGGGTTGGATGTTTTTGCGCCGTTTATTTGGGACCAAGTCAACGGCATGCAAAACCTGATCGATGTGTTTACACAGCTGGGGCACACAATGCCGAATCTCGTGATGGTTCGGGCGACCGATGTTTCTGACGATGGGCTAACGATCACAGGCAACGGCACAAGCGTGTTCCGAACACCCGCGGGTAACCTGCGAACAGAAGCGTGGGTCGGCAGGTTACCCGAGCCATCCTCATTGGGTCTACTTTTGGGTGTGGTGACGATCTTGTATCCCCGTTGGCGCCAACGGGGTAGAATATAAACGCCCCAAACACACTAGGCTCTGTCTCAAAACGCATTTTGCCGATCGGCTTGTGTGCCACTGGCTGCTTGTCAGCCAGTGTATCTCCAGGGGTTCGGCACTGGCGGACCAGCCGCCAGTGGCACACCCATCATGTTTTGAGACAGAGCCTAGTGTGGGGTCTTGGCGTCAATTTCGGGCGATGCCACGGGCACACCCGCCTCGATTTGATTGGGGTTCATGGTAGGGTCCGAAATGTTGACGAAGACGCGGCAGGGGCAAAAATTTCCAGTTTTTGTGTCTCTTCGACACGGTTATTTCATCCCCAATGGGTCTGAAGGGTTGAGACACCATGATTTGAGTAGATCCGCTTTTCTCAATGCTCATTTGACGCCGGTATTCATGCCCCCCACAATCCCCTAAGATATGATTTGATTGAATCCCAAGAAAATTTTGTATGTTTCCCGGTCACCCGCCGTGAGTTCACGCTGGCCGGCACCGCGGTGGCCGCGGTGACCCTGCTGGGCTGTGATGGTCAAGCCGACCCGGGGCCGTCTGGGGCAAACCAGCCGCCCCAGCCCGCCGCGTCAAAGCCCAAGAAGAGCACCAAGGCCAACCTCGCGACCGAGCCGTTCCGGATCGGCCCCCCTAGCCGCTACGCCAAACCGGGGGTGTACCCCGGCTACAAAGAAGACAAGGGCATCTGGATCGTCAGCGACGGCCAAGCCTTGGTCGTGCTTAGCGCCACATGCACCCACCTGGCGTGCACCACTCATTTGGACCTGGAGAACCAGTGGTTCAACTGTCCCTGCCACAAGAGCCGGTTTGACTTTGAAGGGATTAACCAAGATGGCTCCAAGGCACGACGCCCACTAGAGCGGTGTGCGTTGAAGCGGGTCACCGTTGACGGGCAGGACCAGATCGAGGTCGACCCCACCCGCCGCTTCCGCAAAGACCGCGACGAGTGGTCGCACCCCGATGCAACCCTGCGGTTGGGTTAGGCGCTGCCTGATTCAATCATCCACGCAACGGGCCGCGGCCGTAAGAGCGGAACCACAGGGATTTTCAGGGCAGACGATATTGATCGGGATATTCAATCCCCATGCACGCGTTTAAGGCTGAGGCGGTGTGTCAGGCTCAAAGCGGTACTGCTTCTTTTGGGCTTGCTGTCGCACGGCGTTGATGATGGCGGCATCCAGCGTGTTGGCCGCATCATCGCCGGCGCGATCCTTCATCGCCTGGGCCACGTAGGCCTTGCGCTGGGCGGTCAGCTCACGGATGCGGGCTTGGATGGCGCTGCGTTCCTGGGCCTTGGTATCGAGGTAGGTTTGCTGTTGTTGAGGTGACATCTCACGCATCGCTTCGGGCAGCTGATCGGGCTGGCAGTCGGCTAGCTTGACCTTGCCCTGTTGGACCGCGTCGACCAAGTCCCAACCGCTGTTGGTGTAGTTAGCGGTGCTCTTGGTCGCGGCGCGGCTCAGCAGCGAGCCTGTAAAATTTGACGCGTTGGCGTCTTGTGCTTCCTGGCGGGCTTTGCCTTCACGGCCAGACGCGCCGTAGGCGATGTAGGTTAGGTTCAGCTTGACGTTGAGTTCCAAGATCTCCTTGTCCTGGGGCGTGTCGATGTGAACCACCGAAGCTTCCTGATCGATGCTCATATACGCACCGTCGGTCAAGTCGGCCCCTTCCTTCCAGTGGGTATGGATCCCCTCGCTGAGCCGGCCGCAAAAAATCGTATTGACCACGATGTCATGGTGGACCGCATCGTGGCAAGACGCGTGGAAGTCCACGTGCCCCTGATCGAACGGCTCGTTGCCGGCGATGAAAATCGCACGGTAGTCCTGGTCGACGTGGCTCCAATCTAAGTCGCGCACCGCGGCTTGGATCACCGTGCCGCAGTACTCATCGCCGCCGCTGGTTTGCAGCGCGAACAGCTCTTCGGAAACCAGATCCAGGTCATCGGTGAATGGCAAGACCTGACGGACAAACCCGTTGTCTGCGCCAAGCGACGGCGTGCCGTAGTGGTACACCGCGACCTGCAGCCGCGGGCGCCGGCCGTTGTGGCGTGCCGCATCGAACTGGTTGACGATCTTCCACAGCTGGGTTTTTGCTTGGCCGATCAAGCCGTCCATGCTGTTAGACGTATCCAGCAGTAACGCGATCTGGATCAGCGGCTGGTGCCCGACGGGTGCGGGGTGAAGCGCAACCGGGGCGGGGTCGGTTGGTTGGACAGCCTCCGCCTCCTGGTGACGGGCCGACACAGATATCCCCCACCTCCCTTTTGCCCAAGCTTGATTTGGGGCGTTCAATCCCACAAACCCAACAACCACGGTGATCCCCCATAACCATTGCTTATTCATGATTGAACTCCATCCCAATTCAGTGCTTTTTGATTAGACGCACACCACAAACAAAGGTTCCCATGGTGAGAAAAAATGTGACTGATTTTGATACGCGGTTGCCGGCCGATCGGTTCGTGCGTTTCCCCAAGGAAAGAGGGCGGCCGGTTCCGCTGGTTAGGCGGTCTGCTGCTCTAGGCCAGCCTGTTGCGGCCCAAGGACAGCTGCCGCCACACACGATCATCAAACGCCTCGATGGGATGGATCACAACACCAATTTCTCCACGCGGTATCCCAAGCCGATTTGGGCTTTGGCCTACGGCTTTGGGTGTGTGATATCCATGTTGCATATGCCTTTACAACACAGCCGATGTGTTGTGGCAGGGCTGGGCGGTGTTGGCGTATGCCGGGTGTCACCCCTGGGTATCGGTTATATACCCATCGGGTATGCGTTTGCCGCGTCGGGATCACCAAAACGCTCAAGATTTCCTTGCCGCGGACAGACGTCCCCCCGTAAACCTGATCGGGATTGGTATACAATCCCGCGTATGAGTACCGCCACCGCTGGGTCCACCATCACTACCACCACGACGGCTTCTTCACCCTCATCACCAGCCCGCCCGCCTGCCGAGCTAGCACGCTGGTTGGATAAACGGCTGCCTCAGGCGATCGAAGCCGAGTGCGCGCTGCTGGGCTCGATGATCCTGGATTGGCGGGTGATCGGCGAGGTGGTCCAGATCATCGAATCCCCTCAGGATTTCTACGACGCCAAGCATACGGCGTTATTCGAAGTCTTGGTCAAGATGTACGACCAGAACCAGTCATTGGATCTGGTCCAGCTCAAGCACCACCTGGAGGACCGGGGTTTGTTGGCGTCGACCGGTGGGGTGGAATACCTGGTCGAGCTGGCTGAGTCGGTCCCCTCAGCCAGCAGCGCCGCCTATTACGCCCGGATCGTGCGCGACAAAGCGGTCCTGCGCCACCTGATCGAGGCCGCGGGAGAGATCTTGAACCAGGCCTACACGGGCGTGGCATCGGTGGGGGCGCTGCTGGACGAAGCCGAGCAGAAGATCTTCAGCCTCGCCGAGACCCGGATCAACCAGGACGCCGCCGAGCTCAAGGCCTTGCTGCAAGAGACTTATGCGCTGCTCGAGGCCCACGACGGCCGACAGCTCACGGGGTTGGAGACCGGGTACTACGAGCTGGACGACATGACCAACGGCCTGCAAAACGGGGAGATGATCATCATCGCCGCCAGACCCAGCATGGGGAAGACCGCGTTGGCGTTGAACATCGCCGAGCACATCACCGCGGTGAACCATCAGCCCACGGCTTTGTTTAGCTTGGAGATGAGCAAGCAGCAGCTAGCCCAGCGGCTGCTGTGCTCGCGCGCGGGCGTCGATTCGCAGAAGGTGCGCAAGCACAACCTCACCGCGGACGAGTTTGGGCAGCTGGCGCTGGTCGTGGGTGAGCTGTCTGAGGCGCCGCTGTACATCGATGACACACCCAGCCTGACGCTGTTGGCGTTGCGTGCCAAAGCCCGGCGGCTGGCGGCGCGGCACGATGTCAAGGCGATCTTCATCGACTACCTGCAGCTGATGACCGCGTCTCAGGCTGAGTCACGTCAGCAAGAAGTGTCGACGCTCTCGCGTGGGATCAAGGCGATGGCGCGTGAGCTGAACGTGCCGGTGGTCTGCCTTAGCCAGCTCAACCGCTCGCCCGAGGGGCGCGAGGGCCACCGCCCACGCATGAGCGACCTGCGTGAATCGGGCTCGATTGAGCAGGACGCCGACGTGGTCGCCCTGCTGCACCGCGAGGACTACTACCACCGCGGCGAGGAAGACTACCAGGAGAAGAACACCGCCGAGCTGATCATCGCCAAGCAACGCAACGGGCCAACGGGCAAAGTCGAGCTGCAGTTCCACAGCCCGACGATGCGGTTCAACAACCTGGCAGCGATCAGCCGTGGCCCGTCGTTCTAACCCCACATTCAACAACAGGAGGCTCAGGAGCACTTGATGCCACAAGCCGACATGAACCATGAACAACAGGCCGCGATCCAAGCGGTCCGCACCGCGTCAGGGGTCTGCCGCACGGTCCAGCAAGGGCTGGTCACGGCGGACACGCTCCAAAAGAAAGACCGCAGCCCGGTGACGGTCGCGGATTTTGCGTCCCAGGCGGTGGTGTGCGCCAAGCTGGCCCAAGCGTTCCCGGATGACCCGGTGGTTGGGGAGGAAGACGCCAAGACGTTACGCGAAGATTCACAGGCGGCGATCCGGCAAGCCGTGGTCGACCATGTGGCGATGGGGATGGGCACGCTGGTGGACCCCGATCAGGTCATGGATTGGATCGACCGGGGCGCCGCGGAGGTGGGCGGGACGGGCTCAACCCCGCCGCGGTTTTGGACGCTGGACCCGATCGACGGGACCAAGGGTTTTTTGCGTGGCGAGCAGTACGCGGTGGCGCTAGCGCTGATCGAGTCTGGCCAGGTGGTGCTGGGTGTGCTGGGCTGCCCGAACCTGCCGCTGGGTGACCAGACGGGGGCGCTGCTGGTGGCGGTGCGGGGCCGGGGTGCTTCGGTCATGCCGCTGTGGGACGCCGATCAGCCCGGGCGACCAGTTCATGTGAGTCAAGTGATCGACCCCAGTGCGGCGCGGTTCTGCGAGTCGGTCGAGTCGGGCCACTCCAGCCACGGCGACGCGGTGAATGTCGCCAAGCGATTAGGCATCACCGCTGACTCGGTGCGCATGGACAGCCAAGCCAAGTACGCGACCGTCGCCCAGGGCCAGGCGTCGATCTACCTGCGCCTGCCCACGCGTGCGGGCTATGTGGAAAAAATCTGGGATCACGCAGCGGGCTGGATCGTGGTGACCGAAGCGGGCGGCAGGGTGACGGACATCCACGGCCGGCCGCTGGACTTCACACACGGACGAACACTCGATGCGAACCAAGGGATTGTGGCGACCAACGGCCCGATCCACGACGCGGTGGTGGCGGCGATTCAAGAGGTGGTGGCACCAACCGCATAGGACACTGATATCCCCTGTGCGTTGGCGTGTGGGGGTCAACGGCTTTAAGCTTTGTGTGAGATCTGGGCTTGGCAGGGTTTCGGCCCATGGGGTGGAAGGTGCGCTGGGCGATGGGTCTGTGTGAGTATCTAACCCCATGGTGCTACCCCAACAACCGACGCTGACGCTGGGCCTGGTGCCCGAAGCAGGCCTGCTGATGGGCCTGCTGCTGGTCGCAGCGATTGGGGGGGGCTACGTGTCCCACGCGCTGCGGCTGCCCCGGGTGATCGGGTATTTATTGGCCGGTGTGGCGATGCGGTTTGCGCTGCCCTGGCTGCTCGATCTGGCGGGCCAGCCGCCTTCCTATGAAGATTTGGAACACGCCGCCAAGCCCCTGCAGGCGGTGAAAGATTTGGCGTTGGGGATGATCCTGTTTGCGATCGGCGGGGTGTTCGAGACCCGGCACATGAAAGCCATCGGCCGGGATGTGCTGCGCATCGGATTAAGCGGGGCCGCGCTCACCGCGTGCACCGTGACCGCGGGGGTGTTGCTGGTGGGTTGGGCTGCGTCGGCGCCCGTGGGGTTTAAAGAGCTGCTGGCGTTAGCGGTCTTGCTGGGGTTGGCTGCGACCGCGACCGCCCCGGCCGCGACGCTGATCACCCTGCGTGAATACCAAGCCAAAGGCCCGGTCAGCGATACCGTGCTGACCATAACCGGGCTGTCGGACGTGGTGTGCATCGTCGGGTTTCAGCTGGTCTTCCTGGCGCTGGTATGGGTTGGGGCGGTGCACAGCACGACGCTCGATGGGTCGGGCCTGTGGCTGGGGGTGCTGCTGACCACCGTTGGGAGCGTGGGGATCGGGGCGGCGATGGGGTTTGTCATCAGCGTGGTGCACGCGAAGCTACCGGTGGCCGAGGCGCTGCTGGTTGTCATTGCGGCACTGATCGTGCTTAGCACGGGCGAGCGATGGCTGTTAAGCCACATCGGTTTCTCATACAACTCGTTGCTGACGGTGCTGTGTTTCGGGGCGGTGTTCGCCAACATCGCGGTCGACCCCGACCGCATGGGCAGCGCGATCCAGACGGTGGGGATGCCGTTATTCGTGGGGTTCTTCGTCTTAGCCGGCTACCAGCTGCATTTGGAAGACCTGCGCCACCTGGGGTGGATCGGGGTGGCGTACGTGCTGGGGCGTATGGCGGGTAAGCTGATCGGCAGCTGGCTGGGCGTGCGCTGGGTGGGGCGAGGGGCGGCGTTGGACAGCCAGATCGGGGCCGGGCTGTTGTGCCACGCCGCGGTCGTCATCGGGCTTGCCGACTATGTGGGCTCGCACTGGCACCACCCCTGGGCCAGCCGCAGCTTTGTGACCACGATCTTAGGCTCGGCCGTGGTGTTTGAGATCTGCGGGCCCTTGCTGCTCAAGCGGCTGGTGGTGCGTTGCGGTGAGGTCAAGGCGGTGACGCTGCTGCGGCGAAGCGACACCAACCCCACCGCGGCGCAGTCGGTCTGGAGCCTGATGGCCGAGGCGCTGCTGCGCGCGGTGCGCCCCAATCGTTTAGCCAAGATCGCCAAGCAGGGGCCGCTGTGTGTCCGCCACATCATGCGCACCAACGTCAAGACGGTCCCCATGTCCGCTACGCTCGATGAGGTGCTGCGCATCGTCGAGCACTCCCGGTTCGATCACTTCCCGGTGGTCGACGACCAGGACCACCTCCAAGGGGTGATCCATTTCAGCGACCTGCGCGAGTTTATCTACGACCCGGTCTTGGCCAACCTGGTCACCGCGGCAGACCTGTCGAACCCCAATACTCAGCCGGTCCTCGCTGACCTGCCGCTCGATCAGCTGATGGGGGTATTCCAGGACCGCGATGTAGGCTCGCTGCCGGTGGTCAACGACACCGAATCCCGGCAGGTGATTGGGGTGATCGAGCAGCGCGACCTGCTGCGTGCGATGCGCGGTCCGCAACAGGGATAAACAGCGGCTTGGTCTAGCCCGGTATGGCCATCGTTTGTGCGAGGCGGATCGTCTGTCACGCTTTGAAATCAACACTTGCGTTCGGAAGCGATGCGTACAAATCAACCCTGGTTGGTATCAGATGTTTTTTTGCTGATGCTGATGCGTTTGGATGGGGCCACCCATGCTGACCGACACCGCGGTGTTTCCGCTGCTAAAAGACCCGCTAGGCTATGTGGCTTGCGGCCTCGATCTGGGCGTGGACGCGCGTCGGCGGGCGTACTGGTTGGAGCTGTTTCGGGGTCATTTCCCCAGTTTGCTGGCTGAAGCCAAGCGGGAAGCCGCGTCGCGGGGTCTGGATCAAGCCCAGGTGCAAGCCCGCTGCGCGGGTGCCGGTGAGGCCTTTGCGTGCTATCTGGATCAGCTGACCCAAGACCCGCATGGATTTGGACGGCTGGATATCTTGGCGATCTGCCTGGAGCGTGAGCGTGTGCTGCGGGGGTTTGGGTTTGACGACCCCTACCGGTTAGCCAAACAAGAACAGAACGATGCGGCGTTGGCGTTGTTGGCCGGGGTGCTGGCGCAGATCGATGCGATGGAGCCTAGGCAGCGGGTGGTGAGGCTGATCGAGGGTGTTTTTGCGGGCAATATTTTTGACCTGGGTGTCTCGCCCACGCTGGAGCTGTTTGAAGCAGGTGGACTTGATTTCCATGCCACGCTAAGCCGGCTCAAGCCCCGGCCGTGGCGTGTGGATCACCTCGATGCGTGGGTCCATCGCTGGCGGGATGGGCAGCCATACCAGCAGGCGGTGCTGTTTGTTGACAACGCGGGGTTTGACATCGTTCTGGGGATGATCCCGCTGGCACGCGAGCTGCTGCGGGGCGGGGCGGGGGTGATCCTAACGGCCAACAGCACCGCGTCGTTGAACGATATCACGCACGCGGAGCTGACCGGTTTGATCGGGTCGATCGCGGGCTGGGACACGATTATCGGCCAGGCGTTGGCCGGCGGTCGGTTGAAGCTGATCCCAAGCGGCAACGGGGCGCCGCTGATCGACCTGACCCGGTGCTCGCCGCAGCTGGCCGATGCGGTTGAGCGGTGTGGGCCGGATCTGGTCGTGCTCGAAGGGATGGGCCGGGCGCTGGAAACCAACTTCGATGCGCCGCTGGCCTGCGACACGCTCAAGATCGCGATGATCAAGGACGCAGGCGTGGCGGAGGTCTATGGCGGGGAGGTGTTCGACCTGGTGTTCCGGTTCGATCAGGTGGGGCGGTGAGGCTTGTGTTGGGCGATACGGCGTGTCGGGCCCATCTGGAGCCGGCTTATCCGTATTACGTATCTTTATGATGCGGCGTAAGGTTGATAAGTCTTTGTGTTATCAATCCTCGCAATCATCAGATCGATTCAAATTTTTTAGTCATTGGTATTACTCTACGCCTTCGAGTTTGTACTTGGCGATCTGGTTATGGGCGTCGCCGGCGTGTGGGTGGTCGGGGTATTCACGGATAAAGGATTCGTATACGCCCAGCGCGTCGCTGTGGTGTTCGAGGATCTGTAGGCTGCGGGCGATGCGGTAAACGGCGTCGCCGGCATTCTCGTGGTTGGGGTTCTTTTCCAGTGCTTCGGTGTAGGTTTCGGCTGCGCGCTGGTAAGAACCCATGGTGTAATAGGCATCGGCTTTGGTCCAGGGGTCGATCTTGGCGTTGCCGGGCCCCCAAAGGAAGTACCACGCCGCGCCGCAGGCTGCCAGTAGTGCAATGATCAGCAATGCTTTCCAGTTACCCATCGATTAAGATCCTTTTAGTTAATCACCGGCCGGGGCCGGCTGTGTTCATGGGGTTGTGCATCATCGGACCGTGCTGGAGTTGATTGTTTGAGTGGCTTGGCGGGTACCCCGCCAACTTTTTGGCCTGCTGCGACCGGTTTGACGACGACCGCCCCGGCGCCTACGACCGCGTTTGGTCCGACGTCGGCCATCACCACCGCCCCCGCCCCCAGCCACGCACCGCGCCCAATGGTGACTTGCGTGTATTGGTGGGGGTTGTCACGCATGGTTTGACCCGGGATCAGCTGCGATCCGTGCTGGTGTCGGCCGCTGAGTACCTGCACCTGATCGGCGATCATCACGTCGTCTTCGATCTTGGCGTACCCGATGATGCAGTAGCGCCCGATGTAGACCCGGTCCCCGATCGTGGTTTCACGCTTGCTGAACAGTGCCATAAACCCAAAGTGCACGTCCTGCCCGACGTGTCCCAGCAGGCAGCGGTAAAACCCCTGGCGGGCGTACACCCCGATCACGCCGGCCCCGATCTTGCTGATGCATTCACTGATTGCACCAAACGCCCTCTGGGGCCCCAGCGCCAGCCGAAGCAGGGCGTACCCCACAAGGTACGGCATCGCCATCCCCAAGCCTACGACCCTGGCCAAAGCTTTGATGGTACTCATGCTGGCTGGCGTTTCGGTGTGGGTGGGATGGGCGCGGACGGGTCGGCTTGGCTGGCGGGTTCAACCCCTAACACCTGATCATAGATCGCTTTGACCTTGGCCATCCGCTGGGTAAAGCTATACGATTCTTCGATCCGCGCCCGGCCGTTGGTGGCTAAACGCTCACGGAGTTTATCATCGGCCAACACCCGCCTGATCGCACCAACTAATTCATCGATGTACCCCGGCTGGCATAATAACCCGGTCTGCCCATCGGTGATGAGGTTGGGCACGCCCGCCACGCGCGTTGAGACCACGGGGATGCTCATCGCCATAGCCTCAAGCAATACATTGGGCAGCCCCTCGCGTAGGCTGCTAAGCACAAAGACATCCAAGGCGTGGTACAGCTCGATCGTGTTGGCACAGAACCCCAACAGCTTCACCCGGTGACGCAACCCCAGGTGATCGACAAGCACCTGCAGTTCATCTCGGCTATCACCCTGGCCGGCGATCCACAGCTCGATATCGAATCCTTCCTCGATCAGCGCGTGCACCGCTCGGATCAGGTTGTTGAATGCCTTTTCAGGGCTTAGCCTGCCTACCGCGCCGATGACCAGCCGGCCCTTGGGCACCGGCTGGGCGGATGCTCCCTCCTGCGTGTGCTGTTTCCCCGATCCCATGTCAGGGACAACCCCCCGGATCCGTAGCGGGGACTTCTCTGGGCGATATTGTCTGCGGTAGGCGGTCTCGTCGATCGCGTTGTGGATCAGCGACCAGCGTTGAGGGGGCACGCCTAGCTTGGTCACCCGTTCCACCAGGTCCTCCGACACACAGATCACATGGTGGTAGTAAGGCAAACACCACCGATCCACCGCGTAGTACAGCGGCGTGCGCACGGTGTGCTTGACCCAGCCATGGACGGTGGTGATCAATTTCATCGGCCAGAACGGCCGCAGCGTGAGCCCCAATAGATTGGACTTGTAGTCGTGCCCGTGCCAGATCCGTACGTTGTAGTAGCGGCAAAGCTTCAGCAGCCGGCGCAGCACACCCTGGTCCAAGGGGCCCCGGTCGGGCACACTGATTAACGGGCTGTTCATCGCCCGGGCCCGCTGGCGTAGCTGGTTAAACCCGTCCTCATCGGGTGGGTGCATATACGCAGCGGCTAACCAGTAATTGGTGTGATCCAGAAACGAGGCCGATAACAGGATCGTCTTGTCTGGCCCGCCGCCGGTCTCGGTCACGACACGCGTGTGCAGCACCACATCGCGGCCCGCGGGCGGGGGGGGCCAGTCAGGGTGGGGAGGGGGTTGTTGCTTCCGCTTGGCCACCTAGATCCTTCACGCCTACCTAACTGAGTTGAATATGGGGGCATGAGGGCAACATAACCCCTGGGTTCTTTACCCCTTTATTGTTCGGGCAACGGGCCGAAAATCAAGGGCCAACTCGCGACATTTACCATGATGGATGACGCCCAGGCATCGGGCCAAGGCTGGACGACCCCACAACTCATCGGCTCAACAACCCTTTTGGCCGATCCCCTGTCAAACACAATCCTAAAAATCTCTGCCATAACAGTCCGTTTCCACCGGAGCAGACGGTTGTATGGCCCCTGATATACCCATCGGGTATGCGTTTGCCGCGTCGGGATCACCAAAACGCCGAGGATTTCCCTGCCGCGGGCGAACCGGACCCCGTCAACCTGATCGGGACTGGTATATTTGGGGTAGCACGACCTTGGTAGCATGGTAGCAGCGGCTGATCGTCCCATCATTTTGCCTAATCACTGCTCCCCCAAGCCGATTGAGGCTATAAAACACAATGCGGCGAATTTTTAATTTGTGCCACATAAAATACTTACAAAAAAGATCGGGGAATGATAAAATAGATAAAAAAAGAGTTGACATCAAAGAAAATACAGGGATACTAAAACGTTAGATATTGGGCAAAAGTCCCTTTAGAATTGCCGAATCCATCATTTTCTGGACTTGGGCGCCTTTGTAAAAAAATCTGTTCTGACATGAAGTGCTCAAATGTTGACCATGAATTCTTTATTCTAATGTATCATAATAAGGTAAATCGCCAGGTTGGATTTTGAGATTGTACGCACAAGCCACGCCAACCTGGCAAACTCAAAACGATTCTTATAGGGAATTTATGACCCTCACTCAGGCCGAAGCACCGAAGCAATCCGATCCGCCATTGGCTAACCAGCCTTCGGACATTTTGATCGCAGAAGACGATGCCTTGCTGGCCGCCAGCCTCAGCCACAACGTCCGTGAGCTTGGATACCATGTGATCGGCCCAGCATCCAACGGTGAAGAAGCGATTGCATTAGCCAAAACAGACAAGCCCGACCTGGCGTTGATGGATATCCGCATGCCCATCATCAACGGGCTGGGGGCGGCCACCGTGCTATTTAAGCACATGGGGATCCCTGTAGTGATTATCAGCGCCCACTGCGACCCCGAGTACCTAGACGCCGGCAAGCGGGTGGGGGTATTTGGCTATTTGGTGAAGCCGGTTACCGCCGACCAGATCCGGGTGAACATCGAAGTCGCCTGGTCGCGTTTCCAGCAGCAAGAACAGCTCCGCCATGAGGTCCAAGGCCTCAAAGTAGCCTTGGAAGACCGTAAGTTTATTGAGCGTGCCAAAGGCATGCTCATGGATCGATTGGGGTTAGGCGAAAACGAAGCGATGTCTCGACTCAAGAAACAGGCACGCGATTCCAGGCGACGCCTCTCCGATCTAGCCCGTGCCCTTGTGGAAAGCGAACGGCTGCTTTACAAAGGCACGAAGAAAATTTAAGATAGAGAGCCTGTTGGGTCTAGACCCTCGGTCCTAGCCACGATCTGCTAGATTCGAGCCCTGTCCCACGCCGTTGGCCCAGGAACGCCAACACCTGTGTCCAGCGGCGTTTTTGTATCGCTGCATATAATTGAATTGTTTTTTCTTGCTTATTTGTCCAGTCAGGGACAACGGGCAATCGATATGTTTCAAATTTCAAGAAATACCCAATCACGCCTAGTCTCATGGCATCTGCACGACTCGTTGATGGAGAAGGGCAGGAGAATGCGGGGCGGAAGGGGAACCCACAGCATGCGGTGAAACACCGTCGCCGGCCGCTGCTAGGTAGCACGGGGCGGAAGGGAGAATTTGTTCCAATGGGCGACATCGGCGAATGTTCGCTGCGCTGCCATGTCGGTTGGTATTTTCGTATCGAGCCAGCCGGTGTGTTTCAGGCGCTCCATGTCAGCCCGATTGTGGACAAGCATCGACACACCATGCTGGGAGGCACCCTTTCTCTTTTTTGGGTCAACCTCAACCGGGACGGGTATCATTTTTCTTAGCTGTTTTTCATTCTTAGGGCACGCCCTCTGGGGTTGCTTTGATAGGGGGGGGCATTTCGGTGCCACGGCTCATAGCGAGCTGACCCAATTGCTTTTTCCTGAATTGGCGGTTTTGGGTTTCCAAAGATATGCTGACGCCTAACCCAAGCAGCAGGGTTGCAAGTGTCGCGATTCAGGCATGCCCATCGGGTATGCGTTTGCCGTGTTGGAATCACCAAAACGCCCAAGACTTCCCTGCCGCGGGTCAACGGGGCCCCGTCAACCTGATCGGGGCTGGTATATTAGCTAGCAACCATCACTTGTTTTTAATGATTGAACATTGAATATCCCGGTCAACATGACCTGCCTTGAAAATCCCTATGGCTTTGCTAACGGCCGCGGCGGGTTGAGTGGATGATTCAATGTTCAATAAGTCTGAAGAAAGGGTCGCTCAGTGAGCAAGCGCCTTGGCAAGCCCGCGGGAGGGGCTGAGGGTGTGAGCCTGTTAGGGAGTATTGGGGTCGTGATCGGGATGGCGGCGCTGTTGGCCTGCTGGGGCTGCCGGTCGGATGAGGCGGCCAAGAAGCGTCAGCAGTCAGGGGATCGGCGGGTCTATCACGTGGTGGTGCGGCAGGTCGTGCCCGCGCCCTCGGCCCAGGTGATCGAAGCAGTCAAGCGCGCCATCGCCGCGACCAAGCTGGAGCTCGAAGCTAGCTCCATGACCAACATCGACGCGGTTTTCCAGGTCCACTCAGCGCTGCGTAAAGAGTTCAAGGTGGTCGTCCTCGCCGCCACCCACCACACAACCCGCGTGTCGATCGCAGCGGTCGATAAACGTGACAAGGGGCTGGCCAATCTCTTGTTTGACCGCATCCGCGCCGGGCTGCCGGGTGGGGGGTGAACCCCGGTCCACGCGGGGTCGTATCAAGGCAGCCATGACAGCACGTTTATTGTTGCTTTTGATGATCGCGGTGGCAGGTCTTTGGGCCGGTTCTTCGTTGTTCAGTGTGGCTGAAGATGCGCCGCCACCCACACCGAATCAGGAGGGGCTTGTGCTGGCCACCTTTGCCGGCGGGTGTTTCTGGTGCATGGAAGCCCCGTTCGATGAATTGCCGGGTGTGGCGTCAACCACCTCGGGCTACACCGGCGGGCACCAAGAAAACCCTACCTACGACCAGGTCTGTTCGGGCCGCACCGGGCACACCGAAGCCGTCCGGGTCGCCTACGACCCCAAGCAGATCGGCTACGAACAATTGCTAGAGGTCTTCTGGCACAACATCGATCCGCTGGACCCGCACGGGCAATTCTGCGACAAGGGTACCCAGTACCGCACCGCGATCTTTTATCATGACCAGCAACAAGAACAGCTCGCCCAGCAGTCGAAGGCCCAGCTGGAGCAGTCGGGGCGGTTTGATCAGCCGATCGTGACGCAGATCCAGCCCGCATCGCGTTTCTACCCCGCAGAGGGCTACCACCAGGACTATTACAAGAAGAACCCACGCCGGTATCAGTCCTATCGATCCGGTTGTGGCCGTGACAAGCGGCTAAGACAGCTCTGGGGGCAGGCGGGGAGGCATGGGCCATAGTAGGCCGCCGATACCAAGCGCCCCCGCTTACAGCAATCCGCGTCAATCATCTCTATTTCACCTAGATCGCAGGTATGACACGCAATGGCAACGCACGGCTTGCTCGTTGGCGGGCAAGATCCCCGCCTCACCGGCAAGCAAGCCGTGGCACCCCAGAGCATGGCGATGATTGACGCGGATTGCTCTAGGCGCACCCTCGATACCCCGCGTTAGCGTCGCACCGATATGGGTTGCTCGTGGCTGTGGGCCACGCCGGTCGCCGCGTCGGTCAAAACCACCTTGACGGTGATTTGATCCACGCCTTGGGGTAGCGACCCGTCGAACGGGATCTCCAGCGTAAAATGTGACCCAGTGATCCCGCTGCGGTACGACCGCTCAAACTGTTTGGGGGTGAGCGATTGCTGGGCGATGATCTGCGGGGATTGGCCGGGCTGGATGACCACCGCCTGGGCCTTTGCCGGCCCAATGGCCGGCAGGAACCACCCATGCTGATCGTAGGTTTGAACGTATAACCGCAGGGTATCCACCGTGCCATCTTGATCGGTATCGACCAACCCGCTGTACCGGCCAAACCGGATGCCGACGACTTGCGGCAGATCGGCGGATGAGACCTCGGCGAGCTTGGTCCGAGCTTCGATCTGCTGCTGGAGCGTGCCCACCAGCTGCACCTGGTTTTTCAGGTCACCCTCCAATTCCTGGACACGCCGACGCAGCGCGATATTCTCGCTGCGCAGCCGATCATTTTCGTTTAAAAAATTCTTGGGGCCACTGGGACACCCAGACAGACAGGCAAGCACCAACCCGCCCCATACCACGACCCCGGCGCGATGCGTACGGGGTGCGGCGGATGGTCCCGGTGTGGGTATTGGGGTTGGGGTCACGCGTCGTCGCTATCGTCGTGTTCGTGCTGCTGGGCCATGTTGTCTGGGATGTGTTCCAAGACCTTATCGACCACGCCATACGCCACCGACTCTTCAGCGTCGAGCCATTTGTCACGCTCGCAATCCTGGGCGACGGTGTCGTAGTCTTTCCCGGTGTGCTTGCACATCAGCTGATACAACCGCTCACGGGTGCGGATCATTTCCTTGGCCTGGATCCCCAGGTCAGTGGCGGGGCCCTGCATCACCCCACCGATCAAGGGTTGGTGGATCAACACCCGGCTGTTGGGCAAGACATACCGCTTGCCCTGGGTCCCGGCCATCAGCAGCAACGACCCCATCGACGCCGCCACACCGATGCAGTACGTCGCCACGTTGGGCCGGACAAACTGCATCGTGTCATAGATCCCCAGCCCCGCGCTAACCGACCCGCCCGGCGAATTGATGTAAAAATGGATATCTTCCTTGGTGTTCTCATTCGACAAAAACAGCAGCTGGGCCACGATCAGGTTCGCGGTGTCGTCGGTCACCGGCCCACCCAGGAAAACCACACGGTCTTTGAGCAGCCGGGAATAGATATCGTAAGCCCGCTCGCCACGGCCGGTCTTCTCGATCACCATTGGGATAAGCGTCATGGATGCAGATCCTTTGTTTGATCCAAGTTGTTGATGGGCCGGATTGTAACAGCAGCAATCCGCTTGGCCAACGCGGCCGACCCCGGTTTGATCCCCACCGGCCCTGGCTTGACCGAACCTGCCAAGCAGCTGATACTTATACGCTTTGGTCAAGCCCGCAATATCGCCGCGGATACAAACACCAAGCACCGTGGATCGATAGGATCGATCCCACCGCAGGGGACTTTGAGTATGCAGCATCGATCAAGGTTATTTTTCCTCCTAGCGCTAGCAGCCTCTTGCGCTGCAGGCTGTGAATCGGTCACCCAACTGCTAGGGGGGCACAAGCCACCCACGCAGCTGGCCACGGGCACCGGCCCGCTGATCGACCCGCTGGACGCACACAGCATCGGGTACAACATCCAATGGACGACCGACCTGGGGATCCCCGCCGACCAGCGGCTTTCCCATATCGAAGTGCTAGGCGATGTGGTGGTCTGTATCGAAGCACCCTCGAACATGGTGACGGCTGTCTCAATGCGAGACGGGACGATGATCTGGAGGCGGGTCGTGGGCAAGGTCGCCGACGAGCTGTTTGACCCTGTCCGCAGCGGCGACCTCTTGCTGATCAACTCCGAACAGCTGCTCTACGTCATCGCGATCGAGTCGGGCAAGCAGCTTGAGGTCTCGCGCCTCGAATCCCTGGTCAACCACGCGCCAGCGGTGGTAGATGACCTAGCGATCTTCGGCGGGTTGAACCACCGCGTGTTTGCCCATGACGTTAAAGCCGGCTACACCAAATGGGCCTACCAGCTGACCGAGCGCGTCTTTACGCGGCCTACCACATACGACCCCAACGTGTTTGTGGCCGACGGCAACGGGGTCTACGCGATGTTCGTCGCCGCCACCGGCCAGCTGCTGTGGAAGGGCAGAACCTTTGAAAAAGTCTCCGCGCAACCCGCGATCAGCCATTTGGGCGTCTTTGTCGCCAGCGAAGACCACTCGCTCTACGCCCTGCACGGCGCCACCGGCCGAGACCGGTGGGTCTACCACACCACCCAGCCGCTGACCAAGAGCCCAAAGGTCTTCGCCAGCGTCGTCTGCTTGGCGCTGCCCGATCAAGGGCTTAGGGCCATCGATGCCCGCACCGGCTTAGATCAGTGGCGTCTACCCTTTGTGGCCAACCCGATCCTGCACTTCGAAGAAACCCTCCTGGCCCATACCGCGGCCAGCCTCGCCGTGCTCGACATCGGCTCAGGCAAGATCCTCATCGAGGTGCCCGTGCACCCCCTGCAAGTTGTCTTGCCAGGCCCTGACAGGCAGCTGCTGTTGGTCTCGCCCAAAGGCCGGCTGCTGCTGATGGACCCCAACTCATAGCCCGCCCCGGTAGCGACCACCAAAGATCCGGCTGGCGGTCACAGACACAAACGCTACCCAGGGTTGGCAGCTCAGCACCGAAGTTGACCAATCGCATTTACCGTTTTGAAAACCTTCGTTTTGACCCCCTCTACCACAGGCAGATCAGATGGCTGATACGGTTCCGATCAAACAAGCACTCATCTCGGTTAGTGACAAGGCCGGCTTGGTGCCGTTCGCAAAACGGCTGGCTCAGCACGGCGTGCGGATCATCTCCACCGGCGGCACCGCCCGTGTCTTGGCCGACCAAGGCATCGACGTCACACCCATCGAACGGGTCACCGACTTCCCCGAGATGATGGACGGGCGTGTCAAGACGCTGCACCCCCGTATCCACGGCGGGCTGCTGGCGCTGCGCGACAAACCCGACCACACCCAGGCCATGGCAAAACACGGGATCCAGCCCATCGACCTGGTCTGTGTCAACCTCTACCCCTTCGAGCAGACCGTCGCCAAACCAGGTGTCGCCCCCGAGGAAGCGATCGAGCAGATCGATATCGGCGGCCCCAGCATGATCCGCAGCGCCGCCAAGAATCACCGATTCGTCGCCGTCGTCACCGACCCCTCTCAATATGATTCCGTTGCCCAAGAAATCGATACCCACCAAGGCGCAACAACGTTACGCTGCCGTAGCAAGCTGGCCGCCGCCGCGTTCCAACGCACCGCGTCGTACGACACCGCCATCGCGACCTGGATGGCCCGGTACAGCGGCGACCCCGCCCCACTCGAATCTGAACCGGTCGAAGCCGAATCGATATTCCCCCCGACCTTGACCATGAAGCTAGACCGCGTTGCGCTGCTGCGCTACGGGGAGAACCCCCACCAAGCCGCGGCGTTGTACCGCCAGCCCGCCCCTGCTCCCGCGCCGGCCAACGCTGTCACCGCTCGTCAGCTACACGGCAAGCAGCTTAGCTACAACAACCTCAACGACGCCAATGCTGCATTGGCTCTGGTTAGCGAGTTCCACCAGCCCGCCGCCGCGGTCATCAAGCACACCAACCCTTGCGGCTGCGGCGTGGGAGATCGCCTCGCCCAGGCGTTTGAACGCGCCTACGCCGGCGACCCGCTGGCTGCGTTTGGGGGGATCGTCGCGCTCAACCAGCAGGTGGACCTCGACACCGCAACCCGGATCACCGGCCCCGGCCCGCAAGGCAACCCAAAATTCGTGGAGGTGATCCTTGCCCCAGGTTACGACGATGACGCCCTGGAGATGCTCCAGCAGCGTTGGAAAAATGTCCGGCTGCTGGCCGTTGGCCCGGTAGCACCGCCCGACCCGCCTACGAGCACCATCGAATTCCGCTCCATCACCGGCGGTGTGCTGGCTCAGCAGTCCGATCTAACCGATATGGACCCTCACCGGTGGCGGCTGGCTGCGGGCCCCAAGCCTAGCCAAGCGGTGATGACCACCCTGCACGTGGCTTGGTGTGCAGCGAAACACGTGAAGTCCAATGCCATCACCATCGCACGCGACAGCGCCCTGGCCGGCGCGGGTGCGGGCCAGATGGACCGGGTCGAGTCGTGTAAAATCGCGGTCGCCAAAGCCAATGCCGGCCAGCAAAACCGCACCCAGGGAGCCGTGGCAGCGTCCGATGCGTTCTTCCCGTTCCGCGATGGGCCCGATGTGCTGATCGCCGCGGGCATCCAAGCCATGGTTCAGCCCGGCGGGTCCAAGCGTGACGACGAAACCATTGCCGCCTGCGATCAAGCCAACGTCAGCCTGCTCTTCACCGGCCGCAGGCACTTCCGACATTAAACGATCGATCCACAGCAGCGCGCTCGGATAACGCCTAATACCCGATTGGGTACCTCGGAGGCTGGTTTTGTGTTAACACTGTTGACAATCGCCGGCGGTGTGGCGTTGATCCTCTTCGGGGTGCGCTACCTGCGTAAAGGGCTTGACCGGCTGTTTGGTGCCAAGCTCGAGGGATGGCTCCAGCGGTTGGCGCGCAACCGGATCAAGGCGTTTGTCGCCGGCCTTGGGGTCTCATTCGTCGTCCCATCGAGCACAACGATGTCCGTGCTGACCGCCCAGACCGTCCAGGCGGGGCATATGACGGCCCGGCAGATGCTGGCCGTGATGTTCGGAGCCGGAATCGGCTTAACGATGCCGGTGGTGCTGGTCTCGCTGCGACTCGAGCAATACGCCCCGGTGCTGGTGCTGATCGGGGTCGTCTTGCACCAATTCACACCCTACCCCAAATCGCGTGGCATGGGCCAGGCGATCCTGGCCTTAGGGTTTATCTTTTTAGGCATCGCCACCATCAAAGCCGCTGCCGGCCAAGCCATGACGCAATCCGACGACGTGATGAAACTCATGGAGATCGCCCAGCGCCACCTCTGGGGGATCGCGACGATAGCCGCCATCCTCACCTTTGGGCTCCAGTCCAGCACCGCCTCGATCGGGTTGGTCATGGGGCTGGGCACTACCGGCGCTGTGCCGCTGCAGCTGGCCGTGGCGGTGGTCGCGGGGGCCAATGTAGGGATCGTGGTCACCTCCCTATTGGTCGGTTGGGCCCAGGCTGAATCACGCCGCGTCGCGATGGGCAACCTGATCGCCAAAGGCGCGATGGCCGGGTGTGTGCTGGCGACGCTGCCCGCGGTGGCCGATGCGATTCAATGGGTGCCCGGGACGTTCGAGCAGCGTGTGGCCATGGCCCACACCGGTTTCAATATCGTGTTAGCGGTCATCGGCCTGCCCCTGGTCGGCCTGATCAGCAAGGCCGTGGAAACCCTGGTCCCTACGCCGCTGGCCGTCGACACACCCGAGTTCGGGCCCCGCTACATCAACACCGGGTCAGCCGACAGCCCCTCGCTAGCGCTGACCCAATCGATGCGTGAGATCATGCACGTGGCCGAGATCGTCCGGGGCATGCTGGGCGACCTGTGGCGGGCGCTAAAGACCAACGACCAGGCCCTGGCCAACAGCGTCAGCGAACGCGACGACCAGGTCGACCTGCTCGATGCTCAGATCAAGCGGTTCCTCACCCAGCAGCTTAGCGCCCAAGGCGACTCCGAAGATGCCCAGGAACAGATGCGCCAGCTGCGCTACCTCAACGAGTTGGAAACTATCGGCGATATCATCGACAAGAACCTATCCGAGCTGGTGATCAAAAAAATCAGGCTCGGCGCTGCGTTTTCGGATGAGGGTTGGCAAGAGCTCGATGCGTTTTACGGCCGGGTATCCGAGAACATGCTCATCGCCGACACCGCGTTTGCCACGCGCGACCGCGCCCTAGCCCAGCAGCTGCTACGCAACAAAGAGACACTCAACCAGCACGAACGCCAGCTGCGTGACCAACACTTTGCCCGCCTGCGACAGGGGCACGAAGCCAGCCTCGAAAGCAGCGCGATCCACCTGGACCTGCTGATCAACCTCAAGCAGATCAACAGCTGCGTCTCCCACGTGGCCTACGCGGTGCGACAAGACACCCAAGACCCCGCCGCGTAAACTGGATTGGGGATTCTTAAAGCTGATCAAGCGATCCGTCGAGGCAGGATCGCCAAGCCGCCAAGCACCAAGAAAGTCAGCGATGCCGGTTCAGGCACAGAGAGGTCTGTTAGGCGGATGAAATTATCCAGTTGAACCCGGCCGTCACCGTCTTTATCGTCAATTGGAACGTTGCCGAAACTGCCAGAAAGACCAAATAATCTCAAAATATCTTGATTCAGATTGGCCGTAGGCTTGCTCAAGATCGCGTCGAGAACGCTGCGGCCAGCAATCACTTCACCCCAGGCGGTGAACAACTCGTCATCTAGCCCTGTATTGTCGGACATATTAATGAACCAGCCGCTGGTATATGTCTTTGCTCCCGTCTGGGCCATCGTGATGGTGTATTTGACGTTGGAGTGGAGGGTTGCCTGCGATGTATCACTGGCCGGTGCAAGCTGAGTCACATTATCCATATCAAGCACATCAACATCGACGGTGTACTGACCGCCCCAGATGATCGTTCCCTCGCCACCGCCTACCAACGGGATGGTCCCAGCCAGGTGGATAAACGAATCGTCCAACAGATTCTGTTGAATGTACTGTTTGAAGTTGTTTACCGCGGTGGTGGTATCATCGAATGTTCGGACCACAAATGTCCCGAGGGTGGTATCAAACGTGATCAGCTCCGCTTCGGCGGCCTCAGCCGCAAAAACGACCACCAAAGACATTAGAACCCCAACGATCCGATGACGTGCCATCAAACCTCTCCCTATCAAATCAAAGCTTTGCGATAGCAACCCCATAGACCCGTCCCAGGTGATTTTGCGGCAGGCCGCCCCTGCTCGGTTGAAACATAACCGATGTTGTTAGCATCCTCAACGCGGCATTTTTATACACGATGCGTGATAGAATCTCTATACCCACAATGGGCACTATCTTTCTCTTGTGCTGATGCTTCCTCTATGATTTGTACAATTTTTACCGTAATTTGGAGCCATTGTACAGCTCCCTCAAGCCCACATCAAGACGATTTTAGTGTTTTTTATCCTTTCAGACCGCATGGCCCCAAACCTCATCAACCCAGGGAATCCGCTAAACCCAACCGTTGCTTAGACCCATCGGGTATGGGTTTGCCGCGTGGGAATCACCAAAACGTCGAAGCTTTCCCTGCCGCGGGGGCACCGGACCCCGTCAACCTGATCGGGGCGGGTATATTAACGATTACATTTCAAAACAAACTTTTTTCTTGGCAAAAGGGACCAAATCGAGTAAAATTGTAATTTACAAGTGCGATTAACTGTCGCGTCAACGTGTTATAGGTCAGGTAACGCCTGAGTCTACACACAATAAACTCACGCAGGAGAGACACAACAAAATAGAGAAAATCGAGGCTGAAGAAGAGAAGGACCACCACCCACCCTTAATCAAAGCGGATACGTACCCCCGCCTGTCCGCGGCAGGGAAACAGACTGTGTTGTTGTGATCTCATCGCAGCAATGCAACACACCTATTATGGCTGCTTCAATTTTGGGAGAGAACCACGATGCGATCTTGGACAACGATTCCATCCCTCGCTGTAGCCACCTATGCGTTGGCGTTCACAGCAGCCATCGCCGGCCCAGCCAGCTCGACCGCAGCCCATGAACGCCACCAAACCACCACACTAGAAAGCTTGGCGTTTATCGAGACCGTCTTAAACTACGACGGCCCCGGTGCGGGCGGGCCGAACCCCAAACCGATCCTATTTGCCGATCAGGTCAAGGTGATCGGCGTTGGGATCATGAGCACCCAGGAAGCGGGGATCGCTTGGTCGGGCCTGGTCAACGACGACATCGCGGTGATCCTGATTAGCAACCGCAACGGGTCCGACCACAAAATTCGCCTTCCCGAAAATATCGGCCACGAAGAAGACGGCACGCTTGCACCATTAACCACCCAGGACTTCAACGCGCCGGCCAACGGCAATCTGCTGCTCGAATTCTGGCGCAACAATGGAACCTGGGGCCTGCTCAATACCAGCCAACCAACCCCGCTAGCTCCTCAGACCGCCACCAGCGCTACCATCCCTGAGCCGGCCTCGCTGACCCTGCTTGGCCTTGGGTTGGCAAACGTGATTATGCTAGGCCAGAGAAAAAAACGGCGCAACCCCAGCGAATAGACCGCCCAGGGCCGTATCGAGATACGGGATCAATGTCTGATGGCACAAACGGTCTGGGTCAGACTACGATGGGGTAGAGGTATCGGTCTCGTAGTGCTGGTATAGATAGGCGGTCACCCGCCGGGGCCCCAGCATCCCCACCACCTTGTCATCGACATTCAATACCGGCACATGCCGAAACCCCCCCACCGCCATGAAGTTCAACGCCTTGGCCGGTGTATCGGTCTCGTAGGCGATCACCGGGTTAGGCGTCATCACCTCACGGATCGGCTTGTCTTTGACCTGCGCGTAGCGATCAGAAACCTTGTAGAGCACGTCGCGTTCCGAAAAGATGCCCACCAGCCGGTCGTTCTCCGTGACCATCACACAGGCCACGTTGGTCTCCGCCATGGTCCCCAGCACCTGCTGCAAGGTTGTGCCGGCGTCAAGCGTCAACAGGGGTTTGGTCTGGAGCTTGGTGAGGCTGTCTTCGCTCAGCGCGCGCTCCATATCATCATCGTAATCGCGGGGGCTGTAGTCCTTGAGCGGATCTTCAAACTCGCCGGTTTGGGTGCTTCGTCGTTTGCGTCTCATCGGTATCCCTACCCGTGGTGGAAGATCTCCCCAACCAACCGCCGAGGAGGCTTTAGCCCCCTTCGCGCTGACCCGTAAAAAACTCGGTCCGCATCCGCTGGACCTTCACCTGCCGGGGGAAGTGGTCCACGATGTACTCCATCACCCCCTTCTGGCCGGTGAGCGCCACAGCGTGCCCATCCTCGTCAATAATCGTGATAAACCGCAGCTTCTTGGACCGCATCAAGTCGATCACCTTGATGATCGGGTCGCTCTTCTTCACCGAAGCCCAAACGCTGGCCATGTGCTCACTCACCGGGTGGTCTAGCCCGTCGGGGTGCTCTAGCAGCAGCTTGATCAACAACCGCTCGGTAAACTTGCCCAGCGGCCGGCCCTCATCATCCACGATCACCACACAGCCAAGCTTCTTGGCTCGCATCTGGTCCAGCGCCTCACGCACCTTTGTCTGTGGGCGCACCGCGATCAGCTCCCGCAGCTCCAGCTCAGACACCGGATCATTCAAAATATTGTGCCGTAATCCCATCAGTCGGCTCACCCCGTAGCGGTAGAGATTATCATACGTAATCGGTGATTTAGGCAGGGGTTAAAAAAATTCCGTGTTATCAAACCTATCCAAGGAACACCCGCACAGCAGGGAACGCCGCGGCCCACATATACCAGCCCCGATCAGGTTGACGGGGTCCGGTCGCCCGCGGCAGGAACATCTTTGGTGCTTTTGTGTTTCCGACGCGGCAAACTCACACCCGATGGGTATACCCAAATCAATCGAGACCTGAATCATAGCCAGATTGGAGCCCGATGCAACCACCCACCCCTGTCTCATCCCCGGAATCGATCTTCAAGTCTCTGGGGAAAGAATAAAGCTAGGGCGTCCAAAGACGCCCCAGCCTTGTTAGTGGTTAGGCCCCTATCTAAACGTATATCACTTCGCCCGGCGATTGGTGATCGCCCAGGTGCCGTCGCGTTTATCGGCCTCGGCGTGTTGGATGTTGACGAACAGGGTGTGTGGGTCTTTGCCGAAGTAGATGCCGGTGCCCTCGGCGCCGCCGTCGTCCCAGTCGATACAGGTTCCCTCTGGGTCTTCTTCGTCGCAGCCCCAAGAGCCGTCACGCAATGACCGATGCTGTTGTTTCATCGACGCGGCGAATCCATAATATACCCGTCCCGATCAGGTTGACGGGGTCCCGTTTGCCCGCGGCAGGGAAATCTTGGGCGTTTTTGTGACCCCGACGCGGCAAACTCATACCCGATGGGTATCTGGTGCGTCTGCTACCCGATGACTTGGGCGGTCGTCGACTGCCCGCCATGGACGATGATTGGATCGGACTCGCCCTCGATGGCGATGTTGCCGTTTGATGCGACCACGCAGACGGGGATCTTACCGGCCTTCCAATCGGCCAGCGGCAGCAGCGGCCAGCGCTGCGCGCCATCGCGGCGGGGTTCGACGCTGATCAGCGACCCGCCGGGCGCTAAGCGGTTGATCACCAGCCTCGGCCCGGCTAGCAAAAAACCGATGCACGCGGCGCCACGGGGGCTAAAGGGCAGGTGGTAGCCGATGTAGCTATCGCAGTACCCCAGGCTCTGCTGATCGGTGTTGCTCATCACCTGCAGGTCCCAGTACCGCTGGGAACGGGTGGTGCGGCCACAGCCCAGGTATTCCGCCAAGTGATCCCGCCACAGATTTTTGCTGATGATTACCGTTTCGATCCGGGCTGAATCAGCCCCACAACCGTAAGCCGACAGTGTTTCACGGGCGGCGTTGACCAGATCGGTTTCGACCCGATGGGGGTCTAATAACAAGGGCTGGGCGGTCATGACCGGCAGCAGCAGCCCATTGCCGGTGTCGATGGTGTAAACATCACCCTGGGCAGCGCCGGCATCGGACGATACGGTATCGCCGGCCCAAGCTTCTTGGATGCCCAGCATGGCTTGATCGACACAGTGGGTGTAATGATCGCCGTGCCAAGCCTGCAGCTCGACCGTTGCCGCATCGGCCTCGACCAGCTGCTGGTAACGCCGAGACCCTTCATTGGATTCATCGCTAAGCAGATCAGAGGCTGCTTGTAAGGCGCACAGGCGTTTGATCGCTAAATACGTGGGTTGCTGAGGGTCTCTCGCGGCCCCCTGGGCTTCGTCAGGCACGCTGCCTTCACAGGGGAACCCGCTGCTCTCACGGTCAGACCAGATCAAGAAACTAGCCAACCGCGTCACCAGATCCGCGTGGCGCTGTGCGATTGAGCGGTCGCCCGTCCAGCGGGTATAGGCTTGCATCAGCAGCAGGTAATTGCAGTTGTCTTCGACGGGCCGGTCTTCAAGGGCTGGGGCGTCACCCCGCTGGGCTTCCGGGGCTTGGCTTTCTGGTTCCAGTGCCAGGTATCCACCACTCGAGGGTGTATGGACCCGTTCGTGGCCCGTCCATTGCTCTAGCTGCATCGCCAGCAGGTGTGGCCAAACCGCCAAAGACCACAACGCGCTGTAGTACGCCGGATCCGTCAAGCTGCCAGACGAGCGGTACCCTTCCCACACGCCAAACCATTGGGTGGTATCGTCCGGTGCGCACCAGCAGGTGTTGGCCAGGAACGTCTGGAATCCTTGATTCAGCAGGTGGCGTTGGGCCATGCTTAGCGGGGCTTGATCCACCAGCTTTTCAAAGCGGCGTGAATGCGCCAGCCGATCGTCACGCAGGCGGATCGCTTCTTGCATCACCGCGTCGAGGTCGGCCCAATGCCGGTTGTAGCGCAGCGGGGCTGGGGGTTGGCCTGGCCCGCTGCCGCGGAACACCGGTTGGCTGCAGTGCGCCCCCCAAACCAGCCGCCACTTGATGCCGCTGCCCATCTCGGTTACCGGCAGCTCCAGCGATAGGCCCTTGCCATCGTCCTCGACAGCGCAGCCTGGGTTGAGGCTAACGATCCGTTCATGGACCGGCACCGTGAGATCGCCCCCGTCTGGTGTGATTGGCGCAAAGGTATGGGAATGGCTTGGGATGAGGGTGTTGTGGTACGCCAAGTCGATCCAGCTTTCGGTATCACCCGCATCGCCCCGCGTGGCTTGGGCGGTCGCGGTGATCTGCGTATCGGGCCGGTTGAGTCGGATAAACAGCTTGACACTCGAAGGCGTGGGGGCGATCGGGTCCGTGCCTCGGATGCGGCCGGTGGGGCTGATCCGCATCTCCAGATAAAACACCGGCATCAGGCACAGCGGCTCGTCCTGGGGGTAGAACACGCTGTGCACGTTGAGCTCGAACTTCAAGCCGTAGTGCGTGCTGTACCCGCGGAACGTGACCGAGTTGAGCCGCTCGAACTGCTCGGGGTTGTACAGCGGCTGGCCGCGGGTGGTAAACGGCAACACGCGCTCGGTGCCGTCGGGCTCAACCAACCCAACCATGAGATCCATGGGCTGATCAAAGAACCGCCCCAGTGCGGAGTGGCGGATCCTGCGCTGGTGGGGCTCAAATAGCAGGCTGAATCGGCTGCCTAGGCGCGCAACCATCCATGTCATCAGCTGCATCGCGGAGCCACCTGATCTGCGGTCATACCCATCGGGCCATGACATTACCGTGTGGGCCATACAAAAACAACGCGGGCCTACCAGGGATTCGCCCGCTGGGGTGCGCCTCAGGCTGGGGTTGGCAGGGTCCTGGCGATCTTCTTGACCACCTGCGTGACGATCTGAACCGCTTGGGTGATCTGCGGATCGGTCGTGAACCGGCTAAGCGAAAACCGAACCGATCCATGGGCCACCGCTTCGGGCACGCCCATGGCCAGCAGCACCGGCGACGGCTCCAATGACCCGCTGGAGCACGCCGCCCCCGCCGACGCACACAACCCACGCTCGCTAAGCCCAACCAGGATCGCCTCGGACGCCAAATGGGCAAACCCCAGGTTTGAGGTGTTCCACAGCCGCTGTGGCGCCAGCCCATCGGTGTGCCCGTTGGCGTGCGCATGGATCACGGTTTGGGGCAACGCATCGAGAACCCCTTGCTCAAAACGGTCGCGCATCGCCGCCAGCTGCGTCGCCCGATTGGGGTCGGCTAGAAAACGTTGGGCCAGCTCCGCGGCGGCGCCCATGCCCACGATCCCCGCGGTGTTTTCGGTCCCGCCACGCCGCTCACGCTCTTGGACGCCCCCTCTGATCTGGGGCCACAGCCGCACGCCGTGGCGTATATACAATGCCCCCACCCCTTTGGGTCCATGAAACTTATGGGCCGAGAGTGTAAGCAGGTCGACCGGCACCCGCCCAACATCCACCGGGATCTTGCCCACCGCCTGCGTAGCGTCCACATGCAACAACACCTGCGCTGGTGACACCGTCGACCGCGCTTGATGGCAGGCTTGGGCGATGGGTTCGATCGGCTGAATCACCCCGGTTTCGTTGTTGGCCCACTGGACGCTGACCAGCACGACACCCGCGGTGCGGGCCTGCGATTGGATCGCCGCGACGATCTGATCGGGCGTGATGCGGCCATGCCGGTCCACCGGGAGATCGACCACCTCGGTGCCCTGCTGCTGGGCCAGGGCCTGCGCCGGCTGGCGGATTGCGGGGTGTTCCACACCCGTGGTGATCAACACGCCCCGCGGTGGAGTCGATGGGGTTCGAGCGAACGCCGCCCGATCCAACACCCCGCGCAACGCCAGGTTGTTCGACTCCGTGCCACCAGACGTAAAAACCAGCTCCCGGTCGCGGCAGTGGATCAGCTTGGCCACACGCGCACGGGCCAGCTCCACACGCTGGCGCACCGCCTGCCCCAACCGGTGCACACTCGACGGGTTGGCCCAGAAGCGCTCGTAGGTCTCCTGCATCGCGTCGAGTACCTCCTTGGCCGGTTGGGTCGTGGCGTTGTTGTCGAGGTAGATCCAATGCATGATGGGCAAGCCAATATCAATCAAAATCGCCGTGAGTCGTACGAGGACGTGGCTTTGGCCCGGCGTTTTGAAGTATACGCGATGGGTATACCCATCGGGTATGCGTTTGCCGCGTCGGGGTCACACAAAAACACGTGGTATTGCCCTGCCTCAGGCGGCGGTAGGGGCCGGGCTCTCAGAGCCCCGTTCGGTTGATAAGAGTATGGGTAGGCGACCAGGGGTGGCGGGCAGGATGCCCCCCAGGGGAAAGGAACGGGCGCGGACGAGTGGTTCGCCACAAGCTCATACGCGATGTGTATATATCGACCAAGCTGTGCAGCGGCTAACCCAAGCCTGTGATGATGAGAAATAAACGCTATGGCTAGCGCTTTGGGCGCCGCCGGGCCGCACCGATCAGAACCAAGCCCGCCAAGACACCCGCCGAGGACGGTTCGGGGATGATCTCTTGGATCTGGTCATGGAATGGGGCTAGGTCTACGCTGCGGGTGGCATTGCCGAAAACGGCAATCTCGGGCTGGCTGGTGAAGACCTCGACGCTGTTGATGATGCCCACCAGCTCCCATTGCCCGGTGCCGTTGTTTTTCGCAAACATGGCGCCGCCGGAGTCTCCGATCGCGGGCTGGGCCTCGTTGTCCGACACGCCGGCATTAAAGATGGTTTCCAAACCAAAGATCGTGCCAAATGGGCTGTCGGTATTGACAAAAATCATCTCGCCTGGGTTGTTGAGGTGGTTGTCGGAGATGGTGTTCGTGCCCCAGCGGAGCGTGCGTGCGGTGGCGTCATCGACCCACTGGTAGCCGGTGAATTCTCTGGTAGGGTTGGTGGTGGGCACCGGCAACCATTGGCGTTCATCGCTGCCTGCGATGGGCTGGGTTGTCCAAGCCATAAGATCAGGCTCCCGGTCGCGGCCGACTCCGATCATGACCACCTCGGTGCCGATGTCAGGCGTGCTGGTGGGGAGGGTGACGGGTGGCATGGCGTCGAGCGCTGCGCTGGGCAAAAGCTTGTATAGCACCAGGTCCGCGGGCGTGCCGTTGGAGGGGTTAACCAAACGCACGGGGTCGACCGAGGTGTCGCGTGGGTGTGGCGTGCCGTTGAGGATCAGGTTGCCCGGCGGCCTGGGGTCGCCCAAGCTGTCCGTGCCGGTGATATGTACCGCGGTGATGGCCCAGTCGTTCCCCAGATACACCCCGCTGCCTGAGGTGACCTGCCCCACATGAGGAAGCCAAACGAAGTCGGGGTGCAGGCTCTGGATCGAGTCGGCGGTGGTGTTCCCGCTGCCGTCGCCACCTGTGATGACGACCGCACTGGCCTGGTAAGCGGATAACCCAACTAGCATTGCTGCCAGCCATCGACAAGCGTACCGGTACATGCAGAACCGGGAGGCTAACCCAGAGGTAAGACGATACCGGCATGCCTGTATGCGGCCCCACCCCAAACCGGTGAGGCCATGACCAAGGATCATGGATGGATCAAAATCAAACTTGATGCGTTGTGTCAAGACCATTGCCTTCCCCTCAAGTGGAGTATGACGACCTGGCTGTATGTCGAGCATCCATCCGCGTATCGAATCTTTTTTTTAGCAGAATTTTTAACGCAATAGGTATTTTATCATGGATGAGGCCAAAAGCCAGCACCAAGAGTATCTCTATTTTATACCAGTCCCGATCGAGTTTACGGGGTGTCGGCCGGCCGCGGCAAGAAAATACCCAGTGTTCTTGTGTTTCTGACGCGGCAAATTTATACCCGATGGGTATTCTTACTTTTGCATGGGTTTTGAGGCCTCTCTATGATGCCTGGTGTATGAATATTTTTATTATAGGTAGCGGTGGGCGCGAGCACGCGCTGGGGTGGAAGCTCAAGCAGTCGCCCCGGTGTGGCCGGCTGTTTTTCGCACCCGGGAACGGGGGGACCGCGGCGCTTGGGGAGAATGTCCCCATCAGCGTCGACACCGTTGATACCAAGACCGTTGACGCGATCACCTATTTTTGCCGCCAACAAAACATCGGGCTGATCGTCATCGGCCCAGAAGACCCGCTGGCCGGTGGGCTAAGCGATCGGCTGACCGCCGCGGCGCCCACAGACAAGCCTTGGGTGGTCTTCGGCCCGGTTCAAGCCGCGGCACAGCTCGAAGCCGACAAGGCGTTCGCTAAAAAACTCATGCGCGCCGCAGCCATCCCTACCGCGGAAGCCCGGGTCTTCACCGACGCCGACGCCGCGCTGGCCTACGCCCATAGCCGCGAAACACCCGTCGTCGTCAAGGCCGCGGGGTTGGCTAAGGGCAAAGGCGTGGTCGTCTGTGACGGCAACCAGCAGGCGGCCGACGCGGTCCGCTCGATCATGGTTGATCACGCGTTCGGCCAAGCGGGCCAGACGGTGGTGATTGAAGAGCGGCTAGTGGGTCAAGAGGTCTCGGTCTTGGCGCTGGTCGATGGCCGCAACATCTTTGTGCTCGACCCAGCGCAAGACCACAAGCAGGTTGGAGAGGGCGACACGGGCCCCAACACCGGCGGGATGGGGGCGTACTGCCCGACCCCGCTGATTGATGACAAGCTGATGGTGCAGGTTGAGCGAGAGATCCTCGTGCCGATCGTGGATGCCTTGCGCCGCGATGGGGTAGTGTACCAAGGCGTGCTGTACGCGGGCCTGATGCTCACCGCCGGGGGCCCCAAGGTGTTAGAGTTTAACTGCCGGTTCGGTGACCCCGAGGTGCAGGCCCTGATGATGCGGCTTCAGGGTGACTTGGTTGAGATCATGCTGGCCACGGCCCAGGGCCGGCTTGATGAAGCGGACCTGTCGTGGGATCCGCGCTGCTGCTGCTGCGTGGTGATGGCCAGCGGCGGCTACCCGGGCGCGTATGAAAAAGGCAAGCCGATCACCGGGCTCGACCAAGCTGCGGGGTTGGACGGCGTGCAAGTCTTTCACGCGGGCACCACGATCAAAGGCGACCAATTGGTCACAGCCGGGGGCCGGGTGATGAATATCTGTGCGATGGGCACCGACCTGGCCCAGGCACGCCAGAACGCGCTGCAGGCTTGCGAAATGATCCGCTTCGACGGTGCGTTTTATCGCCGTGACATCGGGTTCCGCGTGATGGGTAGCCCCGCCCACCGCCCGCACACCCCTGATCATGCTCGCGCCGCGGTGGGTCACCATCACTGATGTATCGTCTTTAGCGCATGGCTTGATGGATAGGCACGATTCCAGAACCACGGCTAATCTCCAATGCTTGAGAAGATTGACCAGTTAAAGTCCCAAGCGCAGCGTGACCTCCATCAGGCGGGCAACACCCAGGAACTCGAACAGTTCCGCATCCAATACCTTGGCAGCAAGGGCCGGCTCAAAGCCCTGATGGCGCAGCTCAAAAGCGTTCCGCCCGACCAGAAGCCTGCCTTTGGCAAACGCGCCAACCAGCTGCGTCAAGAGATCGAGCAGGCTTACCAGCAGCGTCAAGCCACGCTGGGTGCCGAAGCACGCCCCACCCAGGCCAAGGGCCCAAGCTTGGATATTACCGAGCCGGGCCTGCCGCCTCGGATGGGCCGCAAGCACGTCATTACCCAGACGATGGATCAGCTGATCGAGGTGTTTGGGCGCATGGGGTTCGATGTGGCCACCGGGCCCGAGGTCGAGGACGACTACCACAACTTTGTGGCGTTGAATATCCCCGAAGCCCACCCCGCACGTGACCCACTGGATAACTTTTATTTGGCGTCTGAAAACGCCACGCCCGACAACGGTTCACCCCAAGCCGACTCTCCTAAGCTGCTGCGTAGCCAAACCAGCACGATCCAGATCCGTGTGATGGAGCACACCCCCCCGCCGATCCGGGTGATCGCACCAGGCCGGGTGTATCGGCCCGACGAGCACGACGCGACCCACGCCTCGATGTTCCACCAGATCGAGGGGCTTTATGTTGACCGCCATGTCACGATGGCCGACCTAAAAACCACGCTGATCCAGTTCGCCCACGCCTATTTTGGGCCCGAGGCCCAGGTGCGGCTGCGCCCTAGTTTTTTCCCCTTTACCGAGCCGTCGGCTGAATTGGATATCAAGATGCAGGTCAAGGACAAGTGGGACTGGGTCGAGCTAGGCGGCTGCGGCATGGTCGACCCACACGTCTTTGAAGCGGTTGGCTACGACCCCCAGCAGTGGACCGGGTTCGCTTTTGGGTTAGGGGTCGAGCGTATCGCGATGCGCCGGTACGGCATCTCCGACATCCGGTGGTTGTTCGAGAACGATGTGCGGTTCTTGCGTCAGTTCTAATGCACCCGGGTTCGAACGCGGCTTGAACCGGTGTTGATGATCACAAACACGCGAAAAGAAAAATTATCAAAAAATCTCCGACCCCTATTGAAGCTTCCTCAATAAACCGTAATACTAATTAGACCGTTAGCGTGGATGGTTTGTTGTATCCACTCAATCTGACGGCGTATCAAACCATGCTGCGTGATGAACACACAAGTGATGAATACACAAGTGACCAATGAAGCACTGCTGAAGACCGACCTGCCGCTGCCCGGCCGCCGCCAGGGGAAGGTGCGTGATATCTATCAAGCCACGCTGACCGATGGCACCGCGGCGCTGGTGATCATCGCCACCGACCGGATCAGCGCGTTCGACGTGGTGATGCCCAACGGCGTGCCGGGCAAGGGTGTTGTGCTGACGCAGATCAGCCGGTTCTGGTTTGACCGGGTCGCCGCGACCCTTGGGCCGTCCCAGCCCCACCACCTGATCTCGACTGACCCAGGTGATATCCCCGGCCTGACCGATCCGCAGCGGGGATCACTGCGTGGCCGGGTGATGATCGGGCGCCAGGCCAAGGTCGTCCCGATCGAGTGTGTGGTGCGTGGTTATCTCGCAGGGTCGGGGTGGAAGGAATACCGCCAGTCCCAGACGGTCTGTGGGATCGCGTTGCCAGCGGGCCTGAAGCAGTGCGGCAAGCTGCCCGAGCCGATCTTTACCCCCTCGACCAAGGCCGACACCGGGCACGACGAGAATATTTCTTTTGACCAAGCCTGCCAGATCGCCGGCACCGAGCTGATGATCAAGCTCCGCGACCGGAGCCTGGCGCTGTACCGCATGGGGCACGACTACGCCAGTAAGCGTGGGATCATCTTGGCCGACACCAAGTTTGAGTTCGGCTTGCCACTAGGCGCCGACGCGGCCGCTGAGCCGATCCTGATCGATGAGGTGCTAACACCCGACAGCTCGCGCTTCTGGCCAGCCGACCGATACCAACCCGGTCAAGACCAGCCCAGCTTTGACAAACAGTATGTTCGAAACTATCTACAACAGTTGGTCGATAGTAAACAATGGCACAAGCAACCCCCGGGGCCGGTGCTGCCCAATGAGATCGTCCAGAACACTTTGGCGAAATACCTCGAAGCGTACCGTGCCCTGACCGGGGAAGATTTAAATCTATAAACCAGCACGCTGATTGCTGGCTAATCAAGGGCCCACGACGCGCCACGCGTGGGCTCTTTTTGTTTACCAGCCCCGATCAGGTTGACGGGGTCTCGTTCGTCCGCGGCAGGGAAATCCTTGGGGGTTTTGTGTCCCCGACACGGCAAACTGATACCCGATGGGTGTATAATGCCGTCCACCCACCGGGGTTCGTATCAGTCAACTTGACCTCGTCAAGCGCGACCCAAAATCAATACCACCCGAACGGGGTGATCCATCACAACCGTGAAAGAGCTTCAACAAATCATTGGCGTTGAGGGGCCGATCGATACCCTGCCGCGGACGCTGCTCGCCGCCGCAACACAGCTCAAACCGCCCGCAACCGGGGCGCTGCATGTGACGTGCGCCGATGAATCGGAGTATGAATGCGTCAACGCATTCCAGAACCTCTTCGTCCAACACGTGCTCCCACCGCTCAAGTTTGCCCACTGCGCTGCGTTTCGGCTGGCCAACCTCGGGGGGCAGTACGAATGGACCGCGGCCCGCCTGGCCGAGCAGCACTTCGCGACCGCGAAAACCCGCGACGCCTACAAGCTGCTGGTCATCAAGATCAACGCCCATGTTGGGGTCTCTCCCACCGCCAAGGGCCGGTACCGATTGGGTGCGCTCAAGCGGTACGAAACCGATTCGCCCTGCTGCGGGGCGCTGCACAGCTTACTAGGCGGCGGCAGCCAGCCTTATACCCAACCCTTGGGGGAGGTGTTCGGTTCCGAAGGCTTGGATCGCACCGCGATCCTGATGGACCCCAAACAGGTCGACCCGCCCTACCGGAACCTGTACGCCGCGATCGTCTCGGCCCGGCTGCAGGCCCGCAAAGCGATCCTCGACATCCAAGACTATCAGCCAACCTCACCCACGCTCTACTGGGTCCTGCCCTGCGTGACCATCAACCGCATGGAGCGTGACACCGAGATCGCCTGCGGCTACTACCTCGCCGACGGCCGCAGCTCGCCAAGCCGGGTCGAGTACTACGGCCTCAGCGACGACCCCAGCGCCTATAAAATCCGGCTTGATCATGGGCGATTCCGTGTCTTAGACCCTACCCTCGGCTCGCTGCGCCCGGCCCGCAACCACCGGGTCATGGCCCACAAACACTGGCAAAAACTCCAAGCCGATCAGCAAGCCGTCACACGCGACGACCGCTTCATGCAAGCCCAACACCAGTGGTCACAGACCCCCCACCCCAACCCCAGCAAGATACTAGAGCGGATGCTCCTACCGACGCTAGTCGACCTCGTGCCGGTGCCCGCTGCGGTGCTGCTGTTCGCCCACGGCATCGCGGGCATCCACCACGCCTTCCGGGTCCACAGGATGGCCGATGACCTCAGCCGCACCCAAGACGCCCTTACGATCCTAGACGAGGTCCGCGCCAAGATCGATCAACTCGAGCCCGACCGCGCCCAAGCCCTTGTTGAGTTATTAATCGAAGCATTCCGTGGTGTCCTATCCCCACGGCATGGCGGGCATGTTCAACCCTTGTGTTAATGGCCAGGTGCGATCGGTGACCCCGGTGGCCATCGCGTCACGCTCATCGGGAATCTTACTCCAAGCAGTAGGCCTTACGGCTTTTCGAGCGCTGCGGTGACAATCATCGGTGCCGTTTTGTCATCTCAACCTGAGTAACGCTTAAGCGGGGTTGGGGTTCTTACCGATCCGCCCCACCGAGCCTTTCCAAAATCACTGGCAGGTTTGCGGCGAATTGGCTGCGCGGCATGACAAAATCAGCGCCCCGGTCGTGCGCCACCTGGAGCTGCTGCGTCGCCACATGCGATCCAAACACCACCACAGGCAGCTGATCATCAAAGGCTTTGGCCTGGTCAAGCAACGCCAGGCCTTGCTGGCCCGTTTCCAAATCGATCAACACCCCGGTCACCGGCTCGTTGGGTTTACCGTCGTCAACTTGTTGCAACCGATTGTTGAGCGCCTCGGCGTTGCGCGTGGGGCGGGTGGCCACACCTACCGCCTCGGCGGTCGCGCGGATCTTGGTGGCGAAGATCAGGTCTTGGCAGCAGTAGACGATCATGCGGTGATGCCGTGCCTGCCTACGGCTGATCCCTCGCGGGGGTCAGGGCGGCGGTGGGTCCTGGGACGATGCCGTGTTGGCGTAGGCGGTCGCGTAGCTGTTGGTCGCGAGGCTGGATCGCGTGTGCGTGTCGCAGGGCGGTGATGGCGTTGGGCGTGTCGCCGATCGATTCGTAGAAATCGGCCAGCGCCACAAACGGGCCCGCGTCGTCTGGTGCGGCGAAGAACGCGGCCTTGCGGTACGCCAGCTTCGCCCCGTCGCGGTCGCCCAGCTGCATCAGGTAGTGGCCCTGGCGCATGAAGTCGCGGCTGGCGCCGTAGTCGGCCACCGCTTGCTGCAACAGCTGGTGCAGCTGCTGGACGCGGCCGTGTTGGTAGAGCGTCTGGGCCAGCGCGTCGAGGATGTCGGGCGTCTGGTCGTGATCGCGTCGCACGGCCAACGCGCGTTCGAGCAACAGCTGGGCGTCGAACAGCTGATTCTGAACTAGGCGCACCCGGCCCAGGTAGTACAGGCTCTTCCAGTCGGAGGGGTCTTGCTCGACGGCTTGGCTAAAGTGCAGGTCGGCTTCGTGGATCTGCCGGCGGTCGAACGCCTCGATGCCGTGCTTGCGCAGCAGCGGGTTGGGCTGGCGCATACACCCGGCTAGGGCGAGCATGGCGGCGGCCAGCAGCAGAACCGCCACCACCGCCCACCGCTCCACGCGGCAGGTCGCCCCAGGTCGCCACTGCAATGCCATGGCCGCCATACGCTACCCTCTACCGAACAAGACCAGCCCAAGGCTACCCTGCCCAAGCCCGACCAAGCATACGACCAGCCCCAACCGATGACAAGCACCATGACGCCAGGGCCGCTAGGCTATCGGAGCGATGCGGCGTTTCCCGACGGTCCTATTACGGCATGAAACCCGGCGTGGCACGCACCACGACTGGTTGTTGGCCGACCCTACCCGGCCAAGTCGGGCTGGGATGATGCTATGGGCCGCACGGGTTGAGCCTGCCAGCAGGCATTGGCCGCGGCTGGGGGCTTGGGGGTTGGAGCGGATCCGACCTCACCGCCGCTTGTATTTGACCTACCAAGGCCCGCTGACCCAGGGCCGTGGGTGTGTGCGGTGTGTGGACCAGGGGTGGTTCATGCCCTGGCGTTGGACAGAAGATCAGATCATGATCGATGTGGCCATGCGGCACGTGCAAGGTTTTGTGATCCTTGACCGGGTTGATGGGGATCGGTATCGAGGCTTGCTGGCAAGGGATTGGTAGATTGATTGATGCTCAAGCCGGTCCGCCGCGGCAAAATGCCGCGGCTATCTATCAGGTGGGTCGTGCCCCTTGGTCCCCCCCTTGTCCCTATGATGCATCACGAAGTGTCATGTGATGGGATCACTTTGGTCATCGATCGGCTAGATGGGTTCATGCTTTGACGCAGATCACACGAGAAATGTTGGCGGTGCAGCAGGAACGGGCGGTGCTGGTTGCCTGCCTGTTGCCGGGCCACCAGGCCGACCCGCACGACCCGCTTAGCGAACTGCGTAGCCTGGCTGCGACGGCTGGGGCGGTGGTTGTGGATGAGATGATCCAACACAAGAACCAACCCGATCCCAAAACATTTATGGGGTCGGGCAAGACCCAGCAGCTGGCGGAAATGGTCCAGGCCACACAGGCCGATGTGGTCATCTTCGATAACGACCTGTCCCCCTCTCAGATCGGGAACATCGAGCAGGTCACCGCGTGCAAGGTGCTCGACCGCAGCGAGCTGATCCTTGACATCTTCGCCGCCCGGGCGCGTACGCACGAGGCCAAGCTGCAGGTCGAGCTAGCACAGCTGGCATACACCTACCCGCGGCTGCGCGCAATGTGGTCGCACCTGGAGCGGATCGTCGGCGGGGCGCCCACGGGGATCGGCACACGCGGCCCCGGCGAGCAGCAGCTCGAAATTGACCGCCGCATCGTGCAACGCAAGATCAGTGACCTGAAGCGCCAGATCAAGCAGATCCAGAAGCGCAAGCATCAGGAGGTCACGCAGCGCAACAAGCAATTTTTTACGGTCGGGTTGGTCGGCTACACCAACGCGGGCAAGAGCACGCTGTTCAATGCGCTGACCCAAGGCGGCGCGTATGCCGACGACAAGGTCTTTGCCACGCTCTCGACCCGGACACGGCGTTGGGAGCTGGGGTCGGGTGATGCGACTATGCTTTCGGACACTGTCGGTTTTGTGCGTGACCTGCCCCACCAGCTGGTGGCCAGCTTCAAGGCCACGCTCGAAGAAGCCGTCCACAGCGACCTGCTGCTGATCGTGCTGGATGTCTCCCACCCGCGTGCGATCGATCAGCTCGATACCGTTACCGGGGTGCTGGACGACATCGGCGCCACGGGCCAGCAGCGGCTGTTGCTGCTGAACAAGGTCGACCGGTTGGAGCATAACGCGTCGCTGCTGATCTTCCAGCAGCGCGACCCGCGCAGCGTGCCCATCAGCGCGCGCACGGGTTTTGGGTTAGAAACACTGATTGAGCGCGTGCGTGAAGCGATGCATGGGGCGGTGCGCCCAACCACGGTGAGGGTCGACCTGCGAAACGGCAAAGCGATCCACTTCATTGAGACCCACACCCAGGTGCTCGACCGGCGCTATGAAAACCAACACGCGGTGATCACGGCTCAGGTCAGCGATCGGCACATCGAACAGCTGCGTGCGATGGGGGTGGCGATACAAATTGATCAGAAGGGGAAGGCAGGTCCACCTGTCAACGAGCCCTTGAATGGGATCCCTCCGCGTCAGGCCTGACCGGCGTGGCGTAGTTCTTGATAGGCTGAGCTACTATTGAAATCAGACGGTTCGTTTTCCATGCGATGGAAGGCATCATGGTCTGGTTGGGGCTGATCATGACGATTTGAACCGTTACGGTTTAGCCTGCTGGGCCCGATCAGTTCACACCGCACCGGGGCATCGAAGACGGTGGCGATCCGCTGAGGCAGATCCGGGTCAACCGCGACACGCAGGCCGTTGATCCGCAGCCGGGTTCGGTAGCCGCCTTCATGTACCTCTAGGAAGACTTGAGCCCCGCTGCCGATGGAGCGGTCTGCTTGTGATGCGTGACGCAGCAGGGTTTTGAGTTTGGTGAGGCTGGGCTTGATCGGTGGCTGGGGATCGGGGATTTCTAGGTGGCCCATGACAATCCGGACGGCTTGGGTCAGGCGTTGGGGTGCTTCTTGGCATGGGATCACGTCGTTGACCACGATGCTGGGTTCTTCGCGGCGGCGGTCGACCGTGCCCTTGATCAGGACGGGATAATCGGTGCGTAACAAGGGCTGGGTGAGGGCGTAGGTTTTGGAAAAGATCACCCCATCGATCGATCCGGTGCGGTCTTCGAGTGTGATCATGGCCATTTTTTCGCCGGCGCTGCGTCCCTTCTTGACCAGGGTGTTGCGCACACGGCTGATCATGCCCGCAACGATCACCTCCACATCGGGGGGCAGGTCGTGGATATCGCTGATCGATGCGTTGGTAAACCGGTCGAGGGTATCGCGGTGCTGGTCGAGCGGGTGGCTTGAGACGTAGAAGCCCAGGACACTTTTTTCGTGTTGGAGCTGTTCGTGGATGGTCCAGGGTGTGGCTTGGGGGAGTTTGGTTTCCGGCAGCAGCGCCTCGTTGGACGCCTGGGCGTCTGAGTCGGTCAGTGCGTCGAAGAAGCTAAGCTGCCCGGATTCGCGGTCGCGCGCGACGCGTTGGCCGGCCTGGATCGCGTCGTCCAATGCCTGGGTCATCGCCGCACGCTGGTCTAGCCCGTGGAGTGAATCCAGTGCGCCGCACTTGATCAGCGCCTCGATTGTGGCGCGGTTGACCGCACCTAGTGGGACACGCTCGGTGAAGTCGTAGAGGCTCTTAAACGGGCCGTCTTTTTGGCGTGCTTCGATCACGCCCTGGATCGCCTTCTCACCCACCCCTTTGACCGCGCTAAGCCCGAACCGGATGTGGCCGTGGTCGGCGTCGTGGGGCTCGTCTTTGTCGTACACCACGGTGAAGTCGACATCGGATAGGTTGATATCCGGGGGCTTAACCTCGACCCCGCGTCGGCCCCCACCGCCGGGCAGCAACACCCGGCGGCACTCCTCGATGTACTCGACAACCTTGTCGGTGCTCACCGATTCGTACGTCAGCACCGCGGCCATGTACTGCAGGGGGAAGTAGGTCTTAAGGTACGCGGTCTGGTAGGCCAGGATCGCGTAGCCCGTGGAGTGGCTCTTGTTGAAGCCATACCCGGCGAACTTGAGGATCAGGTCAAACAACTCCTGGGCCTGCTGGGGTGACAGGCCTTGGCGGGCGGCGCCTTGGATAAAGGTTTCGCGGTTGGCGTCGATGATTTTCTTTTTCTTCTTGCTGATCGCTTTGATCAGCGTATAGGCCTCGCGCAGCGAGACGCCGCCCAACTCGTGCACGATCTGCATCACCTGCTCTTGGTAGACCATGATGCCGTACGTCTCAGCGGTGTAGCGGTCGACGATGGGGTGGGCGGTGGGCACGGGCTGCTGTTCGTGCTTGCGCGCGTTGTAGTCGGGGATCAGGTCCATCGGGCCCGGACGGTAGAGCGCGTTGGCCGCGATGAGGTCTTCGAGCCGATCGGGCTTCATCGCCATCAGCAGGTTGCGCATCCCACCGGATTCAAACTGGAACACACCGGCCGTTTCGCCGCGGCGGAACAGGTCCAACACCTTGGGGTCGTTGTAATGAAGCCGCTCTAGGTCCAAGGGGTCGTGTTGATCCCAATCGGGATCGGCGTCGGATGGCGGCTGAGACAGATCTTTTAACGCAACGGTCTGCCGGATCGTTTCGGGGGTTAGTGTGTCTTGGATTAGCTTGCGGGCTCGCTCGAGGATCGAGAGGGTCCTTAACCCCAGGAAGTCCATCTTGAGCAGCCCGACTTTTTCGACCGTGGGCCCGTCCCACTGCGTGACCAGCTGGGTTGTGCCCGGGGGCTGGTAGAGCGGGACGATGTTGTCCAGCGGCTGAGTGGCGATCACGACGCCCGCCGCGTGGACCCCCGCGTGCCGTGACAGACCCTCAAGCTTCCGGGCCGTGTCGAGCATCTTCTGGTAAAGGGGGTTGCTATCGTAAAGCGCCCGCAGGTCGGGCTCTTGCTTGAGTGCTTGATCGATGGTCGTGCCCAGCCCGTTGCCGATCAGCTTGCAGATCTTGTCGACCTCACCCAGCGGCACATCGAGCACACGCCCTACGTCCCGGATGGCTGCACGGGCCTTGAGCGTGCCAAAGGTGATGATCTGCGCCACGTGCCCGTACTTGCCGCGCACGTAGTCGAGGATATCCTGCCGGCCGTCTTGGCAGATATCGATATCGATATCAGGATACTCGTTGCGATCGGGGTCGGTGAACCGCTCGAACAGCAGGCCGTACTTGACCGGGCAGGCGTTGGATAAGCCCAAGCAATAGCCCACCATTGTGCCCACGCCCGACCCGCGTGCGCTGGCGGGGATGCCCCGGCGGCGGGCCTCGTTCACAAAATCCCACACGATCAAGAAGTAGGCGGAAATATTCTTGTCGGCCAGGATCTTGAGTTCTCGGTCGAGGCGGGTCCGGATCTCGTCGGTCACCGCCTGCTGGCCGTAGCGCCAGATCAGCCCGGCTTCGGCCAGCTCACGCAGGGCCTGATCGCCGTGGGTCTTCAGTTGCTCTGCGGTGAGTTGCTTGTCTTTGAGCTGGTCAAACGGCTGGAGGCGGTATTGCTGGCAGAAGGCTTTGTACCAAGCGGTGCTGCCGACCGGGGGTTGATCGGTGGGTGGGGTTGTTTTTTTAGATTTCTTCTTTTTAGCGGTTACTTCTTTCTCGATCTTGACCACGGGCGCGTGGTTGGCCTTGAAGTCGAGCTGCAGGTCGCACATCTGGGCGATGCGGACCGTGTTTTCGCAGGCTTCGGCCCACTTGGGGTGGTCCATCGCGGCGTACATCTCTTGGGTGGACTTGAGGTACAGCTGCGTGGGGTAGCGCATGCGCGATTCGTCGGTGAGCAGCTTGCCTGTGGAGATGCAGCACAGCACGTCATGAGGGGCGTGGTCCTGGGCGTCTAGGAAGTGCACATCGTTGGTCGCCACGCAGCCCACCCCCAGCTGGTCGGCCAGGTCCATCAGCTCCGGGTTCACCTGGTCTTGCTCGGCGATATGCTTCTGGAGCTCGATGAAGAACCGGTCGGGCCCAAAGATGTCGAGGTACACCTCGGCGATCTGCTTGGCCTTCTTGCGGTTGTCGCTGAGCAACGCCGAGGGGATCTCACCGCCGAGGCAGGCGCTGGTGCAGATCAGGCCCTGGCTGTGGGCCTTGAGCACTTCCTTGTCGATCCGCGGCTTGTAGTAGAACCCCTGGGTATAGGCGATTGAAGCCAGCTTCAGCAGGCTGGTGTAGCCCTGGTGGTTCTGGGCCAGCAGCAGCAGGTGGTACCCGCCGTCTTTGGCGCCGGTGGTCTGCCGGTCGTGGCGGGATTGGGGGGCCATGTAGGCTTCGATCCCAATGATGGGTTTGACGCCCGCGGTGACGGCTTGGTTGTAGAAATCGATGGCGCCAAACAGGCAGCCGTGGTCGGTGATCGCCAACGCGGCCTGGTCCATTGCCTTGGCGCGGTTGACCAGGCCCGCGATCCGGCAGGCGCCGTCCAGCAGCGAGTACTGGCTGTGGACATGGAGGTGAACAAACTGCTGAGCCATCCCTGGCGATCCCTATGCAACGACAACCAGATCATGATCATGCACCGACATGAATCCCTGATCGTACACCACGAGCCGCGACCGTGAGGGAGCGGGATCTTTGAGGTTTGGTATCGGCCACGGATATACCGCGATACAAATAACACACATACCACGTGATTGTATCACGCGATTGGGCAGGTCACAGTGTGAAGCTATCGGGTGGGTTACGGCCACCGGTGCAGCCTAACTCGAATCAGCGGGCTAGGTCTTCTTCCAGGTCGTCACTGAGCGTGCCTTCCCACTTGGGGCAGCCGTCTTGGTGGGCGGCTTTGGCTAGCAGGTGCGCACCCACGGGGTTGGCCACAAACTGGAAGAGGATGACCAGCACCACCCGTGTGACGATGTTGATCACCGAGGCTTCTTCGTGCATGCACAGCCCGAACATGGCCGCGATCAGCAGGCCGGTCAGCCCCAGCGTGACGCCCTTGCTGGCCGCGTGGACGCGGTGGTAGAAGTCGGGCAGCCGCCACAGCCCCACCGCCCCCACCGTGATAAAGAACAGGCCAAACAGCAACGCCGCAACGGTCAGCAGGTCGAGGATCATCTGGGCTGATATAAACATCATTGGGCTCGATTAAGGCTCGGGGGTTTCCTGTTGCGGGACGGTGGGCTCGTTGACGTGCGGCCGACCGATGTACTGGGCCATCGCCACCGTGCCGGCAAAGCCCAGCAGCGACAACACCAAGATCCCGTCAAACAACACCAACGACTGGTACCACAGCGTCTGGACAATGACCAATCCCACCAGCTGCAGCGCCACGACATCCACCGCCAAAGCACGGTCGGCCAGATGGGGCCCACGCAGCAAGCGGAAGATGCAGATGCCCATCCCCGCGATGATCACGAAGAACGCCAGCGCCTCGGTCCACTGGACCAGCGCCCCGTGCCAGGTCTGGGTCGCAGCCACCATCGGCGTGATCATCCCAACCATCAGAACAACTCCTTGATCATCCGATCGCGTAGCTCGTCGAGCTCGTTGATCGCGTCTTGCGGGTCCTGGGCATACATGCAGTGCACGTAGAGATAGCGTTTATCCTCGGACACGTCAGCCGACAGCGTCCCGGGCGTCAGGGTGATCGCGTTGGCCAGGCTGGTAATCTGAAAGTCGGTTAACCCCTGGATCGAGTAGCGGATAAACCGGGGCGTCATCTGGAAGCCCGGGGTAATGATCTCCCACGCCACCTGCAGGTTCGCCTTGATCAGGATCCGCAGGAAGTAGGCCATAAAAGACAGCAGCTTCCCACCCCTCGAGCCATACCCCTGCCCGGGCGTGGTGCGGCTAACAATCCCTAGCAGCAGGTACCCCAACACAAACCCTGCGACCAGGCTGTAGATGTCGAAGAACCCCCACATAAACATCCACAGCACCGCAAGCAGGATATTCAGAAGGAAATACCTCATGGCAAGGCCTCCGAATCAACGAAGGGTTGGGCTGCCGTCGGGATCACAACCAGGCGATCGTCAGCGGGATCATATGAAACCTCAATCAACATCCCGCTGTCATCCACCGCATGGTGATGCTGATGATGTTGTTGTTGGCGGTGGGGATCGTGGTTCGCCGGGGCATACTGCGGGCCTAGCACCGCGACGATGTATGGCCGCGGGTTAATCAACCCGCTGGCTGCCCGCTGCGACGCCGACATAAACCGCTGGGCACCTAACCCCATCCCCAGTGCAATCACGACCAGCAACCCAACACCCACGAACCCCCAGGCAGTACGCGGCCGAACATCGGGGTGTGTCACGTGTCGGCCCTGGGCCGGCGACCAGAAACCGTAGCTCCATATCTTGAGCATCGACAGCAGCGTCAGCAGGCTGGTGGCGATTGCAAACCCGGTGAGGCTGTATTGCTGCTGGTGGAAGCCCTCTTTGATCAGCACCCACTTGCCAAAGAAGCCCGACAGCGGCGGCAGGCCCGCCAGCGACAGCGCCGCGATCAAAAACAACGCCGCCAGCCACGGGTCTCGCTTCAGCAGGCCGCCGATCTGCTCCAGGTCGTCGCTGCCCGCGTGGTCGATCATCAACCCGCCACACAGGAACAGGCAGCACTTCACCACCATGTTGTGGATGATAAAAAAGATCGCACCCGCCACCGCCAACTCTTTGCTGGTGATCGCGTCGGCCGGCGACAGGCCCTTGACCGCGGCGATCCCCAACCCGATCCCCATCAGCATATACCCCACCTGGCTGATGATGTGGATCGACAGGATCCGACGCACCGTGTGCATCGATACCGCGCCAAGCACACCCAAAAACATCGTCACCCCCGCGGAGACCAAGATCAGCGGCGTGACCGCATCGGTCACCGCTTGGGATGCACCGAACATCATCACGAATACCCGGATCATCACATACGCCCCGACCTTGGTCAGCAGGCCCGCGAACAACCCCCCCACCGCTGCGGGCATCGTGTGGTACGTATCGGGCAGCCAATACCACAGCGGGAAGATCGCCGTCTTGGCGCCAAAGACGATTAGCAGCATCGTGATCACCGGGATGCTTGTAGGCGGCAGGTCGCCCTGCATCGCGATCCGGGTAATGTCAGCCATGTTCAGCGTGCCCAGCTGGCCATAGATCAGCCCCGCACAAGTCACAAACAGTGTCGACCCGACCAGGTTCAAGATGACGTATTTGTAGGCCTGTTGCATCTGCCGGTGGGTGGTCCCAACCACAAACATCGCGTAGGAAGCCATGAGCATGATTTCAAACGCGACAAATAAGTTGAACACGTCACCCGTGATGAAACTCCACTGCACGCCCAGCATCAGCAGGTGAAACAGCGTGTAGAAATAGCCTCCCCCAAACCGGTCAGAGAGTTGACCCAGGCAGTAGATAAACACCGCCAGGCAGACCACCGAGGACACACTGAGCATGATCGCCGCCAGCGGGTCGACCACCACGGTGATGCCAAACGGGGCCGGCCAATTGCCCATCTGCGAGACCAGCACCCCACCCTGACCGCCAGCCCCCGACAACACGGTCCCCAGCGCCCACCACGCGAACCCGCAGTTGCCCAGCAAGAAGACCACACCCAGCAACCCTTGGAGGGTCTTACGCCCGTGCGCCGCCAAGGAAGCAATCCCTCCGGCCATCGGGAGGATCACGAACAAGATGATCAGGTGCTGAGGCATGGCTTGGGTTCTCGGGTCGGTATGCGTAAGTCCTACATTTAAACTTCGTGTGCGGGCTCGACCGTCAATTCATCGAGCTCCATGCTTTGGCTGCGACGCCAAGTAATCACCAGCAGCGTCAACAGAAACGCCTGGACGGCAAAGCCGATCACGATCGCGGTCAGGATCAGCGCCTGAGGCAGCGGGTCGGCCAGCTGATCCAGCGGGCCCGTACCCAGCACCGGTGGCCGCATCCCGATCGGCGAACGACTGGTCGAGATGATTGCCAGGTTCGCGCCGTGCCCCAACAAAAACACACCCATGCAAACACCCTTGAGCTCTCGCCCGAGCATGAGGTACGTCGAAGCAGCAAAGATCACGCCCACCATCAAAGCGGTTAAAAACGTCATCGCTCCAGCTCCTTCGATAAGGCGTTGATCATCCCCACCACCACACCCGCGACAACCATAAAAACACCAAAGTCGAACACCATCACCGACGCCCATTCAAAATCGAACGGCTCGCCCGTGCTCGTGGGCAGGTGCAGGTAGCCGTGGCTGGAGGTAAAGAACGGCAGGTCGAACAACAACGCCACCGCCCCCGTAGCCAACGCCAGCACCAGGCCAACCGCGATCAACAACCGCTCGGGGAACGGCAGCATCCGGTTGAGGCTGTCGCCCCCACTGCTCATCCGCTGCACAATCAGCGCCACACCCGCGACCAAGCCCGCGACAAACCCACCACCAGGCGTCTGATGACCCTTGAAATAGATAAACATGCCAAACACCAGGCTCAGCGGCACCAGCACCTTCGACGCGGTTCGTAAGATCACCGTGCTCATCATGACCCAGGGCTCCGGTTCACCAGTGGGGGTTCTAAGCTGCCGCCCTCACCCGACCCACCGGATGGATCGGGGATGTCTAACCGCAGGTAGCGTTCCGGTGTATCGGGGTATTGATCGGACCAGGGCTGGTCATCGCCGGTATCATCCGGCCCCGCCACGCCAACACCACGCCGACGCGATCGACGCAGCAGCGTCCACACACCGATCGCCGCCAGACCCAGCACCGTGATCTCCCCCATCGTGTCAAAACCACGGAAATCGACCAAGATCACATTCACCACATTATTCCCGCCCCCGCCGTGGTGCAGCGACGCCGTCTTATCGTGTGCACCATGGTGTATATCGCCGCCGTGGCCGTGCCCGCCCTCGGCTCGGTTCACCACGCCGCTGGCTAGCTCGGAGGCCAACACATGCTCCGTGTCCTGCCCGTGGTAGCTGTTGCGCAGGAAAAAATCACCCAGGAGCTTAAACGGCTGGCCCTCGTGGTTGCGGTAGGGCATCGCCGGCCGCGGGCCCACCGAGCTAAACAGCGTCAGCCAAAACATCACCGCTCCCACCGCGATCGACAGCCCCACACGCGGCGCCACCCACAGCCGCGGCCTGGGCGTGCCCTGGGGGATCAGGCTCAGCACCAACAAAAACAAGATCAACGAAACGATCTCGATGCTGATCTGCGTCAACGCCAAGTCCGGCGCTTTGTACAGGTAGTACACCGCCGTGACCCCAAAACCACACGTGCCCAGCACCAGCACCCGGCTGGCGCGGTCGGTCACAATCGGCAGCAACACGGCTGTGATGCACACCACCGCGGTGAGCATCGCCCCAACCGAAAGCTCGCTGATCTGATCGATCTCAAACAGCCGCTGGCCACGGGGCCAGTGCGTGTAGAGGACGCTAAGGTCAGGCCAGACCGTCCACACAAATAACCCCACCAGCGACGCGAACACAAACGCGATATACCAACCCATGTGCCCACGCTGCACGACCCCAAACGCCTTGGGCCCCAGCCGCTTGGTCACTAAATCGTAAAAACCGGGGTACGCGTAATCGAATGGGTCCTTCAACACGCCGGTCAGCACCGGCAGGAACCCCACAACCACGCCCAAAGCGATCGCCACCCCACTCATGATCAATGGCAGCTGCGGGTGTAATAGGTGCTTCGCCACATCACCAAGGCTAGGCAGGTGTTCCTCATAAAATCGGTTCGGCTCAATGTGCACAAGCAGGTAGTGATCCAACACACCCGGCGCCAGCCCACCCACAAACTGGAACAGCACGATCACTAAACCCGGGACCCACAAAAACGCCGGCCAAAGACCCGCCTCGTGCCCGTGGTCGCCGTGACCGCCATGCCCATGGTGGTGATCGCTATGCCCGCCGTGCGCGTCTGGCCTCTGGAACACCAACGCCCGCAGCAGGCGGAAAAAGATCGCCACGTTAAACATCCCCGTGGCGATGCCCGCGGCGACCAGCAGCCAGAAGCCTTGAGTCGGCAGCGATTCTTTGGCGTGGTAGATCTGATAGAAGAAGAATTCTTTAGCGGTAAAGCTGAGCGTGCCCGGGCCCGCCGCCAGGCCATAAGCAGCCAGCAGCAGCACAAGCGCCATGATCATCGACGTCCGATCACGCCAGAAAAAACCCTTGAGCTGTGGCAGCTCGCGCGACGCCACGTGCCCGATCGCGCCAGCCAAGATAAACAGCGGCGCTTTGTACAACGCGTGGTTGAGGATCTGTGTCACGTCCCAGATCAGGTTCGGCTCCCCGTGGTACGCAAACGCCCCCAAACCGTACATGCACATCAGCAAGCCCAGCTGGCTGACCGTGGTGTAGGCAAAGATCTGCTTCAGGTCGCTCTTCTGTAGCGCGACAAACGCGCCCCAGACCATGGTGACCGCCCCCATCGGGATGATCAGCGCCGGCCAGATCGGCAACGCCGCAGCCAAAATGGGCCACATCCGACCCGTCAGATACACGCCCGCTTTCACCATCGTCGCCGAGTGCAGGTACGCCGACACCGGCGTCGGGGCCGCCATCGCCCCCGGCAGCCAGAAGTGCAGCGGGAACTGGGCGCTCTTGGCCGCCGCACCGGCAAAGATCAACACAAACGCTACCGTCGTAGCCATGTCCGGGTTGATCGTGGCGCCTGTTAAACCACTAAACGACCACTGCCCGGTCTGTAACCCCAGCAGCACCAACCCGCCCATCATCGCCAGCCCGCCTGCGCCTGTGACCACAAACGCCTGCATGGCTTTCTTGACCGCAGACGGGTCGTCACGCTCCCACCCGATCAGCAGGAACGAGCTGATCGATGTCATCTCCCAGAACAGCAGCAGCAGGATAAAATTGTCCGCCAGCGCCACACCCAGCATCGCGGTCATGAACAACAGCAAGCTGGGGTAGAACCGGTACAGGCTGTCGGCGTCGGGCCCGAAGTACGCGCGCGCGTACAGCACGATCAGCAGCCCGATCCCGCTGACCAAAAAGGCAAAGAACAACCCGAGCTTGTCGGGGTTGAGCTGGAGGTTAAGCCCCAATTCCGGCATCCACGCGGCGCTCAATGCACCGGCACCAACCCCGTGTGTCCCCACAAACGTCGACAGCAGGTACAACGCCGACGCCGGACCTAACACCGACAGCCACACGCGCAGGCTCATCTCTTTCCGGGGCAGCGACAGCCCCACCAGCCCACACAGCACCGGTGAAAAAATCGCCAATGTCAACAACCAGATCGGAGCCATACGTTACATCTCTTCGGATCGCCTAACGATTCAAAAATGAGCCTCGTTCAGGATTCATGCCCGGACCGCGACCGATGCCCCCCGATCAGCATCAGCCCCGGATCAACCTGCTTGCTGTGTAACCACCGCATCAGATCAATCCTACGCTGTGCCTAACGACCTACTAATCAATCGGTTCTAACATGAACCCGACTCAAGTGGCTCAAGCCGATCATCCTAGGACAATTCAACCCAAGGGTTATCCAGACCACGCCCAGGCCCCATATGCCACTGGCCAATCACGCATACCCCGCCACGTCTGTTTCGGGTCGGAACGGGGATACGCCTGGTCTAGCGCCACCCACCCCGCGGGTGCCTGAATCACGAGCCTAATGGTATAACATTTAACATGAACCATCAGAACCTCTGGGCCCCGTGGCGGATGGCGTACCTCCAGCAGATGGAGGCTCAAGAATCAACGGATTTATCGGAAGACACACCCACCCCACCCCAACCCAGCACGGCTTGCTTCCTGTGTGAAGCGGCAAAGGTTGACACACCCAGCAACGAGGCGCGCGAGCAATTGGTCTTGCTGCGCGACCGCCGCGGGTTGATCCAGCTCAACCGGTACCCCTACACCAACGGACACCTGCTGGTTGCCCCCATCGATCACCTGCCCGACTTGACCGATCTTTCACCCGATGAACGGGCCGGGCTGATCGAACTCACCGCCCTGGCCCAGCGTGTGATTAAAGCCGCGATCAACCCCCAGGGGATGAACATCGGGATCAACCTAGGCCGCTGCGCCGGCGCCGGCCTGCCGGGACACCTACACGTCCACATCGTGCCACGGTGGAGCGGGGACACCAACTTCATCCAAACCGTCGGACAGGTGCGCGTGATCCCACAAGCCCTAGAAGACAGCTACAACCGCTTATCGCAGGCGATGGAAGCGGTCATTGAAAGATCTGATGAGGGGATGGCCTGAAACCCGCCGAATTGGGAGCCTCGCCTTGCCCCAAAAAATAAGGAGAGGTGAACTGACGCCGCTGCCTCACGCCGCCGACCGGGTGCTAAACCGCACCCCAATCAGATGCCCGTGCTCGCCGCGGTCGCACCGCACCACATACCCGTAGCGGTCGAACCCCATCTCTGGGCCGTGCGGTGGGAAGAAAACAACGATCGAGCTGCCCGGCTCGATCGCTTCTTCGCTGATGGCCCCAAGGCCCACATCGGAGATATCTAAGAGTTGCAGCGAGCAGATGCGGTTATTCTCGGTCTTGGGATCTGCGGGTTTCTGGACCGATGTCACCCGCCCACCGATGACTCGGCGGAGGCAAGCCCGGCGCTCAAACCGCAAAACATCGCGCTGGGTTGGCTGTTCGGCGGCCACCAGACGTAGGGTTGCTTGTGACATCGTAATAGGCTCCCTTCGTGCCTGATCCAGGCATGGATCCAAGGCTGATTGACCGCTTCCAACGGCGGGGAGGTTGCCGGGTTTGGTTGATTCCCGGCACGGTCTATTGCCCACAATGGGTACAAACCGCTTAATCTCCAGTGTGTGCATCGGTTGAATAATCGGTAAGGTTTACACAGGTTGACAATGCCAATAGGAAATCGTGAAGGAAGTGTCTGGCTAATCGGGGCCGGCCCGGGCGACCCGGGGTTCATCACCGCCCGCGGGCTAGAACTTCTTGGCCAAGCTGATGTTGTGGTCTACGACGCGCTGGCTAACCCGGCGCTACTCGAACATGCCCCTCCTGTCGCCGAGCGGGTCTATGTGGGTAAGCGGGCTGGGGCACACGCGTTGGAGCAAGATCAGATCCAACAGCTGCTGGTCGATCACGCGCGCCAAGGCAAGAGGGTGGTCCGGCTCAAAGGGGGCGATCCCTATTTATTTGGACGCGGGGCCGAAGAGGCTACATTTGTCGCCCAGCACGGCATCGCGTGCCAGGTTGTGCCCGGGGTGACCGCGGGCATCGCCGCCCCCGCCGCCGCGGGCATTCCCGTGACCCACCGCCGTATCGCCAGCACCGTGACGTTTGTTACCGGACACGAAGACCCCACCAAAGGCCCCTCTTCGGTCGACTACCCCGCGTTAGCGGGCCTGATCCAAACCGGTGGCACCGTCTGCTTCTATATGGGCGTGGGGCGGCTGGGCGCGATTGTCGATCAGCTGCTTGGGTTGGGTGTGGCCCGCGATACGCCCGTTGGCGTGGTCCAGTGGGGCACCACACCCCACCAACGCCAGGTCCGCACCCGCTTGCGCGATGCCGTGGCTGATACCACCGCAGCCAACCTCGGCGCCCCGGCGATCATCATCGTGGGTCAGGTCGCGGGCCTCCAAGAACCGGGGCTGGACGGCTTCACCCGCCGCGCGTTGTTTGGCAAGCGCGTGGTGATCACGCGCACCCGCCAGCAAGCCTCCGACCTGCGCCGGCTGCTAGACGACCTGGGTGCTATCACCCTCGAAGCCCCCACCATCGAACTGGTGCCCCCTCAAGATTGGACCCAAGTCGACCAAGCGATCCACACGATCACTCAATACGATTGGCTGGTGCTCACCAGCGCCAACGGGGTTACCGCGCTACACCAGCGCATGGACCACCTAGGCTTTGATGCGCGCCACCTCGCGGGCGTCAAGATCGCGGTCATCGGCGACGCCACCCAAACCGCCCTGCGCCACCAACTGGGGATCCAAGCCGACCTGGTGCCGCCCCAATTCGTCGCCGAATCGCTGGCCCAGCAGCTGATTGAAAAGCATGAGGTGAAAAACAAAAACCTACTGCTGCTGCGAGCCGACATCGCCCGACCCGCCCTACCCAAGCTGCTCAAAGCCGCCGACGCTAACGTGACTGAATTAACGATCTACCAAACCAAGCTCGCCCCAGAACTGCCACAAGAGGTACTCGAAGCCCTACGCGAAAACACCGTCGACTGGGTCACCTTCACCAGCTCATCAACCGCCAACAATATGGTGGAGCTGCTAGGGCCTGAACGGGCGTTGCTTGAGCAAGTCAAGATCGCATCGATTGGCCCGATCACCAGCCAAACCCTACATCAATTGGGCCTGCCACCGACCATTGAAGCCAAAACCTCAAACATCCCCGGCCTGGTCGAGGCGATCGTAGCCGCCCAAGACACCCCCGTTGCATAGTCACCAGGCTATCCGTTGGCGCTACTGCGCAGAACGGACCTCCAATCGCCAATCTTCTGCTTCGATATCCAGCGAGGTGCTCTCCATAAACCGCTGGCCCCGGGCGGGCAGCAGCATGTACCGCCAGTCCATCCGCGGCCGCAACGGCCGGCCCGACTGATCAAAAAACTCAAACCGGTACTGCACCCGCACCGGCTGGTCCATCGCGGCACGCACGGGCACCGTGATACTCATCGGCTGACGCGCATCGTGCTTGACCACCGGATCGGCAAACAAGATGTACCGGTGCAGATCATCCAGGGCCGTAACCTGTGGGTAATCCGCGCGCGCCAGCGGATCATGCCGACCACGCGGAGCCTTCACCATGTCGCAACCCACCTCCAACGACGCAGCGGAAACATATAAAACGAATAACAAAACCAGGTGGCTTCTAAAACGCATGGGTCACACTCCTATATGATGGCGTCTGATCAATAAGCGTGCTTGTGTGAATCAAATGGCTGCTTGACGGCGCCCGATGCGGGCCGGTAAGGCCAATGGGACTGCCCCATGAGCCTGGCAAAACCAGTCGTCCCCGCCAACGGCAAGACCATCGACCCACCGCCCTCCAACAGGTGCAACCCCGCCTGGCCCATCTGGTCTTCGACCGTCAATCGGATCCCCTTAGCCCGGTAGGCTTCACGCAGCTGGGCCACGGTCCAGCCTTTCAAATAGCCCGCTTGCTGATAGGATCGTAGGCCCGCGTCGCTGGGTTGGCGAACACAAAGCCCACCCAAAATATAAGGCATCGGCTGATCGCTTGCTGGGCCGGTTTGGTCGTTGCCGTAGTAAACCCTGCCCGACACCGCCCACCCCGGCGGCCGATCTAACCCACCACCAGGGCCCCCGCCAACCAGATGGACATACCGCAGCTGCGTGTTCCCACGCGGGGGTACCCCCAAACCAACCAGCACCAGACGCGACACCCCCAACCCCTCGACCTCCAGCCGCAGCACCGACCCGGTCCCACGCCAATCGATCGGGACCACATACACCCGCTGAGGGATCGCATCGCAGTACCGCGTATCCACATGCGCCCCGGCCTTCAAAAACAGCCCCCCCAAGGCCATCCCCACCGCAGCTCGTCTGGCGGCTCGGGATGTGACACGACGGCCCCTGACGCCGTGGCGACGACCAACCTGGTACACCACCTGGCTGCCGATCAACAACGCCGTGCCCAGGTGGCTCTTGCCCACCCGCAGCCCCTCGAGGCTGTTCCACATGTGGTTGGCCGCCATCGTGTTCAGGTCGCACACCACCGGGAACCCACCCACCGACCGGCCATCGATCGCCACCCGAAGCAGCCGATCATCGCTATCAAACCGCGGCTCAAACGCCGACAACGCACGATCCGGCCCGTAACCCACTTTCGCTGGCCCCAACCCAAAACCCACCACCAGCACCGTGTTGTACCGACCGGATGCCAACAACTCACACAACGGCTTGAGCCGAGGGTCGAGCTGGGTCGCGACCGCAAAATGATCCGCCGCTTCGTCGGCCCGACCCAGCTGCTGGTTGGCCAACCCACTCATCACATAGCCCAATGTGAAATCTGACTGGCGCACCGCGTACCCGCTGTTGGCGGTGGGGCTAGCGGGAGCGCCTGCCTGGGGCGTACCACCTGGGGATGCCCCCCCGTGGGCCTGGGCACGTTCATACATCAAAGCGCGGCGAGCCACGGCGTGGGCGTCGATCCGGCGGACCGCTTGGTGCGCGCTAAAGTCACGCAATCGAAACAAGCTATTGCCCGCAGCCGCCCGGGCGTTGTCCCAATGCCCCAACGCCGCCTGCTGAACGCTGTAATAAAACAACGCCATCGCCTGCTCAAACGGCTCGCCTTTCCAGAACTTGATGTCCTCATTCAACACCACCGAGGCCACGGTCTTGTCCGCGTTGATCCCCTGGGTACGCAGCACCTCGTAGACCTGCTCAAACACCCGCCCAGCAGCGTGGGGGTAGCCATCGGCTAGCGTCAAGATGCCCAACCGCATCCGGTCCAACAGATACATCCGGTCGGCCCGGTCCTCGGTCAGCTGCTCGCTAACCGCCACCCGTGCCCGACCCAACTCGCCCCGAACCATCCAATGCCCCACCGGCTGCGGCCGCGGCGCACAGCCGACCACACCCACACACAGCACAAGCAACACCCATGCCCGCCCGATCGCCACACCCCGGACCGCCTCACCACACCGCTGACGCTTAAATGACAACATGGGGTTAATCCCAGACGTGCCCCTTGGCAATGCGCTTGTACTCGAACCGGTCCGACCAGACCCGCTCGCCGCTGGACAAGTCAACGACCTGAAACTCACAGTAATACAGCTCCGTCCGGTCGGTCGCGCCGGCGCGTGTGACCGACCGGAACGTGGCGGCCATCTGGTGCGTCGGGCGGCGGTGGGCGCCCCAGCCCGGCTGATCACCGGCGGAGCCAACCGTACTGCGCATCGCCTCAACCCGATCCGGAGGGATCACAAACCGCACGTTCTTCTGCTCACGCAACGCTTGGATCGCAAGCGACCCCCGGATCCGGGCGACCACCGCCCACTGCTCCGATTCGGTCATCACATCGCTTGAAAGATTCTCCACCTTGTCGATCGAGATCACCCACGCCGGGCTGCTGCTCGGCCCCCGCCCAGCCAGCGCCGGGCTAGCCGCAAGGCTGGCGGCCATCGCGCCGCTGATCGCGTCCAAATCATCGACCGTCATCCGGGTCGACCGCGGCGGCCCCGCGCAGCCCACCAGCACCACAGCCAACACGAACGCCGACGCCGCTACGGATCGCTGAAAACCACCCTTCACCATCGCTTAGCGCTTGACTTGTTTGATGTCGTACCGCTTTGAAAAAACAATCTCATGGGTCTGGAAATGGACCAGCTGAAACTCGAAGTAATACTGATTGGTATCACCCCGGCTGATCCGATAGAAGTCGCCGTTGAGCGCAAACGTGGTGCTGGGGTCCAGGCTGTTGTGCGTGCTGCCAGCCAGCCCCAGCTCGCGTTGGCGTAGCTGGTCCATCCGGGCCTGGTCCTCCACGAACCGGATCTTGCCCCGCATAAACTGGCTCTGCAAAAGATTGTTGCGGATCCTGCTGCGCGTCAGCTCGAATTCATCGGACGAGACAATCCTCGTCTTGTTGTTCAGATCACCCATGATCACGGCAACCCGCCCCGGGGCATCACGGATCTCGCGGATCTGATTCAGATCGTGGGTCAGCTGCTGGGGCACCTGGTCGCTGAACTCGACCAACGCCACGGGCAATACCCGATCATCTTTCAATTCAGCTTCGGTGGTCCGCGTCACGTCGATCCGCCCGGTTTGCCCATCGGATTCACAGCCAACCAGCATCAACAGCCACACCAAGCAGGCTTGGCATAAAATAGCTCGGGTCGTCAGGGGGCCGGGTCGTCGAAGGGTCTGTTGGTCCATGGCAATTCTTCCTGGCATTGGCGGGTTTGTGTCACCAAGCAACGCGGGCGGTGCTTCAGGCCAGTGCCACCCCCCCTTACCGTCGCGACCAGCCTACAGCGGTGTTGCTTCTAGTCAACAGCCGCCGCTCTCCCTAAAGCTCCGTGGTAGCCACCACCCGCTTATTGCTTCTATAAGTACCTGAAATAATCGTATTTTGTCAAAATACTGGCCGATTCGACCGCCTTGGTATCACCCTTGCATTCATTTTTTACGTCGCCGGCCACAGCGGGTTCACCGCTAGCCGGTGTCGCCAGCGCTTGGATCGATCAAAGCCAGAAGCCGGGACGGTTGGGTTGAGGGATCCATCGTCGCCCGGGGAGAGACAAAGGAGAGACGCACGTGAACCGTATTGCCGCGGCCATCGCAGGGCTCATCGCCACCACCGCCATCACCGGGCTGACCTTTGCCGATCATCCACCCACCCCCACCATGCAGGCTTATCGCATCCATACCCCGGTCACCAAACGCCGGATCTGGATCGTCAGCCCACGCGTCGCCCAGCCAGCGCGCGTGGTTACGCGCGACACCCCCAGCCAACAGATCCACGCCCCCAAACGGTTCAAGGTCCACCTGGCGGATCGGCATATCTACCTCGATCCGCAGGAAAACTATCGCCACCAAGGCGAATACCGCATCGACGAAAACAACCACATCCTGGTAGCCCAGCGCCTCTACAACAGCCTCATGGCCAACCCCGTCCGGGTCATCCAAAAAAACCACCACGCCCACACCCTAAGCCACAGGCCGATGATCCAGCCCCATATGATCTTGATGAAACCACCCGATCATTGGAAGAACCGCTTGATGGACCAGCCCCTCAAAGCCGCGCCCACGATCCCCAGCGTGCCCCGGCCGCCCCAGAAAGACAAAAAGCCGCTCCTGGTCTGCCGGTAAAGAAAACCCGCTAAAAACAAGGATACGGATTCACGCTCATCCGTATGGGGTGTGGCAGTCAGCGCCACGCGACGCAAAGCCAGTGTGTTTCTCTGGCGTACACCCCCGTACGAATGGACGCCCACTAAGCCCCCTGCCCCATCAACCCCAACGCCTCGAGCCGTGCCCACATCATCCCGGCGGCCTGACCCCGGTGGCTGATCCGATTCTTCTGTTTAGGCGATAACTGAGCCGTAGTCTTGCCAAGCTCAACCACCTCAAACAGCGGGTCATACCCAAACCCATTGGACCCCCGCGGTGGCTGACCCGGCCCGATCACCCGCCCTTTGATCACCCCACGCACCACCGCCAACACGCCCTCCCCCAAGCCCAACGCCCCAGCCGACCCACCACCAGGCGGTGCCACCAACGCCATCGCACACACAAACCGTGCCGTACGCTGCTGGGTCGGCACATCGGCTAATTCGTGCAGCAGCCGATCATTGTTCGCCCCATCCACCACACCACGGGGCCCGGTGACACCCGAGTATCGGGCGCTACGCACACCAGGCGCCCCGCCTAAGGCATCAACCTCCAACCCGCTGTCGTCCGCAATCGTAAGCACGCCCGTCGCGGTGGCGTAGTAACGGGCCTTGAGCGTTGCATTGCCCTCAAATGTGGGTTGATCCTCAACCGGCTCGGGGATACCTCGACCAGGATCAACCGTATCCAGGCCGACAAGCTCAACCCGCGGCGAACCACCACCGCGACCCAGCGTCGCCCAGATCGCAACGATCTCCTCAAGCTTGTAGGGGTTTGAGGTGGCTAGGAGGATCTGCATCAGGCCCATAGGGTAACACCCGATCGTCAGATCCGCGCCGGAACGGTCGATGATTGAGGTTCTCCCGAAAAGAAACTAGGTGTTTCGTCCCAGGGTGTGGTGGTGTGGGTTATGATGCTGATTTACCCGGCACGGAGGCCTTATGGGACAGATATTTTACGGTAGCGCCGCGACGACAGCGGCGGTGCGTCGGGCTGCACCGCCGCCGAGGTTTTGTCCGTTAACGCACGCGCCTCGGCCTTATCGTTGCGCGGAACCCAGCCCACAACCAGCCCCGCGGGCAACAGCGAGCCGCACACCACGCACGCCGACAGCCTGACGTATGGCCTGCGCTTCTGACCGCTGCCTGTCTTGTCGTTGCGCACCGGCCCAGGTCGTCTCCATGCCGGTCGAATCGATCGCGATCTCTTGGGGTTCTTGGTCGTACGCTTGGGTTATGGCTTGGTCGATCTGGGCTAACATCGCATCGATCACCTGGTCGGTCGCGGATCGGTCGGCGAAGCGCTTGAGGGTTGAATCATGAGGCGGCGGCGTAAGCCTAAGACGATTAACCCAATCAGCGTGGCGGTCGTGGGCTCTGGGATGGTGGTGATGCCAAATGATTCAGCGGCGGCCATGAGGGTGTTGAAGTCGCCGTTGAAGTTGGCGGCCAGCAGGCCGAAGTCGTTGATGTTGGTGATGCCGTTGCCGTCGAAGTCGCCGGTCTCCCACGTGCCGGGCTGGTTGAAGTTGCCCGCCAGCATGCCGAAATCGGAGATGTCGACGATCAGGTCGCCGTTGGCGTCCCCGGGCGCGGTGGCCAGCAGGGTCAACGCGTCGGGGTTGATGGTTTCATAGAATTGGCCCAGCGCTAAATCAGGCGCGAGGATGGCGCCGTTGACCTGATCAAACACGCCGTTGCGCGATCGATAGACGAGGATCCTGAACGTGTCGCCGTAATCAGGCACAAAACCATCGATCGTCTCAAGATCAAGCGTCCCCGCCAGCTCGGCCGGGGTGTTGTTGATGGTGATCAGCCTGTCATACCCGGTGCCGGGCGTGACACCGCCGACCTCGACTTCCCATGTCCCGGTGGCGGTCTGCGTATAGTGATTGACCGTGGCCAAGCCGGGCGAGTCACCGATACGCAGTGTGCCAGCGTTCTCAAGAATGACGAATGGGGTATGGGCGCCGTGGTGCAGCGTGAGATCGCCGCTGGCGTCGTTGATCATCGTCATCAAGCCGTTGAAGTCGGCTCCAGAGAAAATTTGGGTGACGCCTGAGACGGTCAGCTCGTCGTTAAACCCGGTGGCGTTGACGGTGGCGCTGATCAGGAAGTCGACATCGGCGGCGATGCGCACGCGGTTGGTCAGGTTGATCTCGCCCGTGACGAACATCTTCGAGCCGGCGACGCGCGTCGGGCGGAAGATCGGGTTGCCGCCGTGCAGGTTGAGCGTGCCGGCCATTTGCCAGGCGTGATCGGGGTCGGTCAGGTTGATCGTCAGCCCGCCGACGATACCGGCCTGAGCGGTCTCGATCGTGCCGCGGAAGATAAACTCATCGCCGACGATGATGGGGATGTCCGTGTTGATTGCATCGACGTTGAGGGTTAACGAGCCGTTGTTGGTGGCGTTGCCTAAATAGATCGTGGTGTTGCCCGAGAGACCATCGAGGTCGAAGCTTCCGCCGTCAACGGTCATCGAGCCGATGATCGTCGCATCCCCGTTTTGTCTGATCATGCCGGTCGAGGTGATCTGGGTATTGAAGCTGTACGTGGTATCCGCATCGAAGTGGACCTCGCCATTGCCGGGTATGATGAAGTTGGCGTTCTCGACGGTGACGGGGTCGTTAAACTCCAGGACAGCCCCGTCGGCGATCGTGTAGTCGCCGCCTTCGACGGTGATCGATCCGCCACCGAAGTGATCCACTTTCAGGTTCGCGTTGGGTGCCAACGATACGTCGATACCGGGTTCAAAGGTGATGATATCGGCGATGATCGAACCGTTGCCGGATACCTCGATATCGCCGGCCGTGAAATGGACCACCCTGGCGGTCAAGCGTGCCCGATCAGAGACAGAAGACGAAGGCCCCCCATCTAATTCGATCACGCCACCGCCCTCCATCGTCCATTCACCGAAGAGAAGAAAGTTGATTTCCCGGCCGGCTCCGATCTCCATCGTGCCACCAAAAGCGTCGGTCATCCCTCCGGGCGAACTGATCATCATGTTAGCACCCCGTGCGATCAACGCGCCGTTCTCACTCCCCCCGTCGAGGTCGACGTTGCCCGAAGAATCCTCGATACGCAAGGTATCTTCTCCGATGCCAAAGAGCTGGGAAGCAACGATTTGACCGCCGTTACGCAATGCCCCGTCAGTACTGACCCTCCCGTTGCCCAGCAGTGACCCGCCTGGGTGAATACGCAAAATTTCGACATCGACGAAGCCGCCGAAGTTGGCCACCTCCCCACCGTCTTCAATATCGATACCTGGGGCCACCAATTCACCGTTGTCACCCACCGTAACGCTACTGGCACCTGAGAGGTTGGGGCCCGCCATCACGGTGAGCCTGAACACGTTCAGCTGGGCGTTGTCGATGAACACTTCGCTGCGCTCGGCGACGGTGAGGTTCCTTACAGAACCGTCACTAAAAACACCTACCGAGCTTGCGCTGGCGTGTCGGACGTATGCGTCGTCGTTGGCATCGGGGACCTCAAACCCCTCCCAATTGGTCGGGTCGTGCCAGTCGTTGCCGGTCAAGAAGTCCTGCCGGGGCAGATCGAAGATTGACCACCCCACAGTGGGCCCGGTGGCGATGGCGAACACATCGGTGGCGCTGGGCAGCGTGCGTTGCCCATCGCCCACACCCCCACCGCCGAACATCAAGCAGTCTGCACACCGCAGGTGCTGAGAGTCGGTCCCGCTCGTCGGGTCAGAATAGACCTTAGCCGCTGCTGAATGCCCCCCGATGAACGCGGAAGAAAAATCGTAATCGCCATCCATCGTCTCCGTCCCCGCGACCGGGTCGAGCATGCCCAGCACGTGCCCGATCTCGTGCAGGGCGACGGTAAACAGGTCGCTGCCGTCCCGCGCCGCCACCGGAGCAGAGAGCTTGGCCAACCCTTGATAACCAACCTCCAGCTGATTTGGCGGGCTACCATTGAAGTACAGGTTTTGAGCCGCGGCGCTGAGATCTCCATACAGGGTCTGCTGCATGTCGAACTCGGAGTTGTTCAACGGCGAGGGGTCGTAATACCACAGCCTTTCGAACGACCTGCCCACCTGCGGGTTGATCGTGGTGTCGAACGCAATCTGGGCGTTGGTGGCCCGGCCCAGGGCGTTGACGTCATCCCCGTCGACAAACGCCTGGCCGGCAACGCTTGGGGCCAGATCCTGGTACCCATACTCAATTGTGAGCGTATGTCCATTTTTGATCAGCCCAGTCCAATAATTCGCGGCCGCTGCCATGATCACTTCGAGCTTCTGCCGATCCGGGTCGGCGCTGGGTGGGTCGAAATCTTCATTCAAGACCAGGTTGATCGTCAAACCCGACGCGATAGATGGGGCGAATAGCAAAGCCGAACACATCCCAACAACTGACAGCAATTGTTTGCGCGTCCGTTGCGTAAGGTTCATTTGATCTGGCTCCTTCTATAGGATCTCGCTATGACTCGAGTTATCGGGGATTATCTTGGGACACACCACCGCACGCGTACACCCATCAGCAGCGCGAACGACGCCGTAACAACCGTGGGGCAACATGAGTTGGCGACATTAGCACGAAGTAAGGCTTTGCATCCATCCCATGGCGGGTTCTCCCTTGTGTTGCAGGCTCACACTGATGCAGGGACGCCATCCGCTAACTGAGCAAGCAGAAGGCTAGAGCACCCCTAGGCACGGGGTTCTTTAATAGACCAATATACCCGGCCATAGGGTCTGACGGCAATAAAAAAATAGGCTATTTTTCAAAAAAGGGTTTTGGCCATTGGATGCTTAGCGGTCAGGATACTCCCCAGCGCCCGGCCGATCTAGTTGTTGAGTGGTACCGCTTCTTGAGCAGCGTGTCGATGCTGGCAAAAGCGTTCTCCACCTGGTTCTTCTTGCCCACCAACCCGTTGTACATCAGCACAACGATCAACACGACCGCCCCACCGATCATGACCCACGCCGTGATGCTCATGAAGAATGCTTCGTGTTGATCTAAAGATTCAGGTTAAACTCCGGCAGGTACACGAAGTACTTGAGCGTGAACACCCACCGCAGCACCATCTTGACCGGCAGCAGCGCCATCACCACCAGGTGGAACGCCATCACGTAGAACCGCGCAGCGCCCAGGCTGTCGTACATCCGCCGCATGATTGTGCGTGCCAAGATCACCGGCAGCACAAAGATCCAGAAAATGGTGAATAGGATCCCCATCGACTCGCGCACCATGGGGTTTTTCGGCAGCGGCTGACCCAGCCCGAAGACCCAGAAGTAATCGCTGAGGTTGATGTTGGTCAGCGGCACCTGCAGGTGGGAGTCCCAATACTCATAAGGTCCAAAGAAATTCCAGTTGGGTCCACGCAGGAACGTCCCGAACACGATCAGGATCACCCACAGGATCACAAACCCAAACAGCCAAACGCCAAGCGAGAACGGCCGCTGCTTGAGTGTGTAATAACCGTTGCCCTTGGGGTTGGTATCGATGAAGGGCATGGCGATCAGCCCGGTGACGATCAGCCCGGGGAGGATCACGCCCGCCATCCACGGGTCGAAGTAGACCAACATCTCCTGGAGCCCCAGGAAGTACCACGGGGCCTTGGACGGGTTGGGCGGGCCGGCGGGGTTGGCCGGGCTTTCTAGCGGTGCACGCAGCACGATCGACCAGAGCATCAACGCCGCGGTCGCCATCACCATGCAGATCAGCTCGGTATAGACCAGGTCCGGCCAGACCAAGACCTTGTCTTCTTTATCCGCATCGGGCAGGCCCTGGCCCGCTTCGAGCCGAGCATCGTTGATCGCCGCCTGCCGGAACGCCAACCACAGGCACAACGCCAGGCTCAGCATCATGATCGTGATCGGCACGTTGTCGGGCTTCTTGAGGATCAGCAAATAGTTGGTGTCGATCAGCATGCTGCCAAAATAAAAGAAGCAGAACACGCCCATCAGCGGCAGCGCAATCTTCGGCTGGGTCCACTTCCGGTAGTACACCATCATCAGCACGAACAGCACGGTGAAGATCGGCAGGCTGATCTCGGGCACGCTTAACGCGTTGACGAACGACTTGAAGCTTTCGATCGCGGGGTTGGTGAACAGCGGTTGCCCGCCTCCGCCACCGGCTGCGAGGGTGAAAATGCTGATTGGCATAGATCGATGTCCTTACCCTGGTGTCGGGTGTACGATTTCGAAGGTCTGGCCGTAGAACAGAGTTCGCCTCGATTCAACTTTACGGTTGATTGTCCGGCATAGCCAGACCTACGAATTCATGCCGCGGCTTTTATTTTTTCGTACAAGGCATCCGGGTCAAAGTCAGCCCCGTTAGGCCAGCAGATCACGCCGTATTCATCCACCCGTAGTTCGGCAAACCGCTGCGGATCTTGCAGGGGCTCGAACATCGGGCCAAACAGCCGATCTTTCATCGCTAGCTCTCCCTTGGTACCATCCGAGAATGCGACTTCGATAATAAATCCCGCCAGAGCCTTAGCCGATACGACGCGTATCATTTTTATTTACTCCAAAGGGTCGATTGGATGCAGAGGCTGGTGTGCTTCTGCTAGCAACCAATTTTTCTTCAGTTCTTCACGGTACAAAGCAGCCCACTCCAACACCATTGATGTCGCCCTGCGTGGCAGGGAACCCCGGATCATTTTTAGTGTTTCTATTTCGATTATAGCGGCCTGATCACCATAATAAGCATGGAAATGAGGTGGCGCATGGTCATCGTAATACATCCTGATCACAATCCCAAAAAAAACACTAATCGTGGGCATCGCATCGCTGCATTCACATATTTTTTCGGCTAAAAACGATCCCTGTCCACAGACAGACACGCTTCGACCGCTTCATCGATATTTTGGCACAGCTCTTTGAAAGTATCGCCCTGGGTAGCGCAGCCGGGGATCGCAGGCACCTTGGCCCAATAGCCGCCCTCTTCTGCTTCGTGGATGATGATCTTGAGTTTCATGGGCACATTATACGTATCACGATTGAATCACAGCGGCCCGCTGATCCCACCATCCTTTCGGATCCGCCAGAAGTGGATCGCGATCAGCACCGCCAGCACCAGCGGCAACGCAATACAGTGCAGCACGTAGAACCGCATCAACGCGTTCTCGCCTACGCTCGTGCCGGCTAGCAGCAGGTACGCTGCGTCCGACTTCACGGTCACCAGCGGCACACCCCCGGGCAGCTGCAAGACATCGCTAAACGGCCCCTGCATGCCCATGAACGGGGTGGCCTTGCCCATGTTGGCCCCCACCGTGATCGCCCACACCGCCAGCTGATCCCAAGGCAGCAAATACCCGGTAAACGACATCAGCATGGTCAGCACCAGCAGGATCACGCCCACGCCCCAATTGAACTCACGCGGCGGCTTGTACGACCCGGTCAGGAACACGCGCATCATGTGCAGCCAGATCGCGATGATCATCGCGTGCGCCCCCCACCGGTGGATCTCGCGCAGCAGGCCAAGCGTGACGTGCGACCGGAGGCTGATGATGTCGGCGTAGGCGTACTCGGGTACCGGGCGGTAGTAGAACATCAACAGCACGCCGCTGATCGTCTCAGCCAGGAACAGAAAGAATGTTAGCCCCCCCATACACCAGGTAAACGACAATCGGATCCCGCTCTTGCGTACCGCCACGGGGTGCAGGTGCAGGAACAGGTTGCTCATCACCGCCATGACCCGCGTGCGCCGATCGCGGGGGACCCCGTGTCGGAAGATCGAGTTCCAGGCTTGGGTGGACCGGACGTAGTCGAGTGTCGAACGGATGGGGTGGATCATAGATCTCTACCAGTTGTGAAAATGAATTTTCGGTCAGCCGACCGTCCACGGCAGATCAACGTTCATCGCTTGTGCATCGCCGCCATGGCCCATTCCCGATGAATCAGTGGGCATCTACCGTTGAGGGTTCCCCGACGGTCGCCTCCCAGTAATCCGTAACCCGCTGCACACACAGCGGCTAAAGATGCTGTCATTGTGCGGATCTAGCCGGGGCTTGCAAGTTGGGACACCTCCCGGCAGGCCATGGCCCACGCCGATCTTGGTGCCATGGAACCGCTACGCCCCCGATCTAGCGCAGCGGTTGAAAGAACCGATTTAATCTGCTTGCATATAAAAAGGGTTTTGCGTTATATTGTGTTTTTCTTTTTATGATTGTGTGTTGTATGGCTGCTGCTTAAGCAGTACCAGGCGGGTAGAAATTTTAATCCTTTAATCAAGAAGTGGGAGATGATATCTCAAGTTGGGGTCCTCTAAAGATAGAGCATGTTTTGAGAAGAAGCATTTCTTACACTTCTACCTTTTTGAAAGGAGCATTTCATGATCCGAAAAATGATGCTAACAGCAGCCGTTGGGTTGTATACCCTGGTGGCCGCTGCGCCCGAGCAAGCCGAGGCGTTCAACCAAATGGTCGTGTTCGGCGATAGCCTGTCAGACACCGGCAATGTGTTTGCGGCCAGCGGGGGGTTCTTCCCGCCCAGCCCACCGTATGACGGGGGTCGGTTCGCCAATGGCCCGGTATGGGTTGAGTACCTAGCGGGCCAGCTGGGCCTGCCGGCCCCAACGGCACGCGGTATTATGCCAGCCCCCGCAGGCACCAACTACGCCTGGGGCGGGGCGCCCAGTGGTTTATCGGAGGTTTTCTATAGCTCAACCGTCGAAGCGGCGCTAGGCGTGCAGTTTAACCCGCCGTTGGGCGGCTCGCTGCCGATTGGCCAACAAGTCCTTCAATACGCCACCGATGTCCTGGCCGGCCAGGCACCGGCACCCGATGAAAACACCCTGTTCACCCTCTGGGGCGGCGCCAATGACCTGCTGCTGGCCAACGAGCAAGACGGCAAGCGGCCAGCCAACAACATCACCACCTATGTCGAATTACTGATCGCCGCCGGGGCCAAGCACATCGTGGTGCCCAACATGCCCGAGGTTGGCGATACACCCGGGCTGACCGATCCGGTTGCGCACGCCTCGGCCTTTGTCTCGGTCGAAGCCGCATCGAACCCCAAAGACCCCAAGTTCGCCTCACAAGTCAAGCGTTACAACCAAAGGCTTCGCAGCAATCTAAACCGGATTGAAGCCCAGAACCCCGATGTGAGCATCTACCGCCTGGACATCTTCGAACTGTTTAAAGACGCCCAGGCAGGTGCGTTTTTTCCTCTTATTCAAAATACGACCCTCCCGGTCATCAATGAAACGGCCCTCTACGCCGGCGTTGGCTTCCCAGGGTTTTTGAATGTGCCACTGGAAGATATCCCCACCTCATTATTCTGGGACAGCGTGCACCCCACGGCTACCGCGCACGCGATCATTGGCGATACCGCAGCGGGGTTGATCTTAGGCCCGCCAGCACCTGGAGCCAGCGGCACAATCCCCGAGCCGGCGACATGCCTCGTTCTGGGGGTAGGCGCCCTGGCGTTGCTGCCCCGCCGCAAGGCCGCGTAAAAAACACCCTCATGACGACACCCCTTCACCCCCGGCTCCACGCCGGGGGTTTTTTTCTGCCGGCGTTGCCTACCGCAGCAACCGGTTGTTGGGTTGGCCCCCCGATAACGCAAAAGATTCTTGGCTGAAAATCCGGGTAACCGATAGGGCCATAAGCCCGTTGAAATATGGGCCGAAATAATCGATAGACCCATCGGGTATGAGTTTACCGCGTCGGGATCATCCAAACGCCGAAGATTTCCTTGCCACGGGCGAACGGGACCCCGTCAATCTGATCGGGATTGGTATAACACCGTCGGTTTAGAAAAGTAGCTTGCATGCTCGACACCCCCACGGTTGTCCAAGAGGCGATGACCCACCACCGGTCGGGCAACCTCGATCACGCCCAACAGCTCTACCAGCAGGTCCTGACGGTATCCCCCAAGAACACGACCGTGCTTCACCTGTTGGGGTGTGTGCACCTCCAGCGTGGCGAGCACGCCAAGGCCAAGCACTTCATCGCCCAGGCGATCAAGATCAACCCATCGGTCGCAGCGTTCTACAACAACATGGGCACCACCCTCCGCGCCCAGGGGAAGGTCAAACCCGCGATCACCAACTACAAGCAGGCGGTCCGCCTCAACCCCGACTACGCCGAGGCTTACTACAACCTCGGCACCGTCTTGATGGAGCAGGGCCACTTCAAACGCGCCAAGGCCAGCTTCCAATCGGGCCTCAAGATCCAACCGACCCACTTCGGGCTGTGGCACAACCTCGGGCGCCTGCTACACGACCAGGGCCAGCCCGGCCAAGCCCAGCGTTGCTACCACAAAGCCCTCGAACTCAAGCCCGATCTGGCCCAAGCCCAGGCCAACCTCGCCCACGCCCTACGCGATCAACACCGATTCGAAGAAGCCATCACCGCCTACCGCCAAGCGATCCGGATCGACCCCCACTTGGCGGGGATCCACCTAAGCCTTGGGCACTGCCTAAGGCAGATGAATCGGTTGAATGAAGCCATCCAAACCTACCAGCAACAGGTGCACCTAACGCCCCACGACGCCCAAGCCCACAACGCGTTGGCCGGGGCGCTACGCGCACGCGGGCACCTGAAGCAAGCCGTCAAGCACTACCGCCAAGCCGTGCGGCTAGCGCCCCGCCACGCCCCGGCCCACCACGCGCTGTCCGACGCGCTGTGTGCTCAAGGCCACTACCACCAAGCCATCACCGGCTACCGCGAGGCGCTGCGGCTCAAACCCAGCTGCCCCGATACACACAACAACCTGGCCTACGCGCTGGTGATGGTCGGGCGGATCGATGACGCCTTGGCGTGTTGCCGCGAGGCGCTGCGGCTTAAGCCCGGCTTTGCCTTGGCCAACAGCAATCTGGCGTTCTTCCTGAACTACGACCCCAACACCGACGCCGCCATGATCAGCGGCGAATACCGACGCTGGGCCAGAAAGCACACCAAGGCGCCCAAGAAACCAGCCGCCTTCCCCAATACCCCAGACCCCGATCGCCCGCTGCGCATCGGGTACCTCTCGCCATACTTCCGCACCCACCCGGTGGGGTACTACTTGGAAGCGGTGCTGGGCCAGCACCGCCCCCAAGCCGTTGAAACCTATTGCTACGCCCAGGTCGAACACCCCGATGCACTAACCGACCGCTTGCGGTCGTGCGCGACGCGCTGGCGATCGACCGTGGGCCACAACGACCTGGACATTGCAAAAATGATCCGTAACGACCGGATCGACATCCTGGTCAACGCCGCAACGCACACCCTGGGCCACCGGCTGGGCGTGGTCGCACGCCGACCGGCACCGGTCCAAGCCGCGTGGCTAGGCGGGCCGGTCACCACCACCGGGCTCAACACCGTCGACTACGTGATCTCCGACCACTACCAAACCCCGGAATCCGATGATCCACACTTCACCGAACAAGTCATCCGCCTGCCCCATGGGTACGTGTGCTACCAGCCACCCCAACATGCCCCACCGGTAGCGCCCCTGCCGGCGCTGCAACACGGCTGTGTGACCTTTGGTTGCTTTAATACGCTAGCCAAGCTCAACGAATCGGTGATCAAGCTCTGGTCGGCCCTGCTCAAGCGGCTACCCGCCACGCGGCTGGTCCTGAAGACCAAGGCGTTGAATGAGAAAGCAACCCGAGAAAACCTCCAGCAGCGATTCGAGCGGCACGGGGTCGACCCAACCCGCATCGAACCCCAGCCGGGTGTGCCCCACACCCAGCTATTGGCGTCTTACCATGAAATCGATATCGCGCTAGACCCGTTCCCCTACAGCGGCGGGGTGACAACCCTCGAAGCGCTATGGATGGGGGTGCCGGTGGTCACCCTCAACCCACCGGGCCGGGCGGTGCGCCACTCAGTGAGCCACCTGTCCAACGCCGGCCTGCAAGAACTGATCACTTCGACCCCCGAAGCCTACCTGGATACCGCGGCATCGCTGGCCCAGAATCTGGCCCGCCTCCAACACCGCCGCGCCACGCTGCGCCAAACGCTCACCGCGTCACCGCTGTGCGATGCCCCACGGTTCGTGGCCAACCTCGAACAAGCCTACCGCAAGATGTGGCTTGCATGGTGCCAAAGAACACATGGCTAAGGCACACCACACACGAAACATTCATTTCATCAAAACGTCCGGGCTGACGTAAGCGGGTCTCTCACACGGGCATGCGATCACCACGTCCGTATCGTGCCGCACCAAATCCATGAACCTGAATCTGGCTGTTCATATTAAAAGATGCTAGGCTCTGGTTTAAAATTTGTTTTGCTGGTCGGTTGGGGTGTCACCGGCTGGTTGCCAGCCAGTGCATGATTAGAAATTCAGCACCGGCGGACCAGCGGCCAGCGGCACACCAACCGCGTTTTGAGACGGGGCTTACCCTTGTATACCAGCCCCGATCAGGTTGACGGGGTCCCGTTCACCCGTGGCAGGGAAATCTTGGGCGTTTTGGTGCCACCGACGCAGCAAATTCATACCCAACGGGCACTACGATGTTTAGCGAGCTTTGGAGACAGGTATGTCCACCGTTCAGATCGATCGATTGCTGGATACCGCCATCAAGCAAGACGCCAGCGACATCCATTTAACGGTCGGCCGGGTGCCGACGCTGCGGATCCGAGGCCGGCTCAAAGAGCTCAAAACCAAGGTCCTAGAACCGGGCGATACCACGACACTAATGAAATCAATCGCCCCGGAGCACGCTCAGGTTGAAATCCAAGAGCATGGCGGGGCGGATTTTGCGCTGGCGTATGGCGATCGGGCCCGGTTCCGCGTCTCTGTGCTGCGGGTCAAGGGCGATATCGCGATGGTCTTGCGGCAGATCCCCACTCGGCTGCGGAGCTTTGAAGAGATCGGATTGCCGATGATTGTCTCTGACCTGCTGTGCCGACCCCAGGGGTTGTTCCTCGTCACCGGCCCCACCGGCTGTGGGAAAACCACCACCTTGGCCTCTATGGTTAACCATATTAATTCGACCATGGATCGCCATATCATCACCATTGAAGACCCGATCGAGTACTTCCACCCCCACAAAAAAAGCATCATCAATCAGCGGGAAGTCGGGCGGGACGTCCCCAGCTTTGCCGAGGCGCTGCGGCGGGCGCTACGCCAAGATCCTGATGTGGTGATGGTTGGTGAGATGCGCGACCTGGAGACAATCGAAGCCGCCCTGCGGGCCGCGGAGACCGGGCACCTGGTTTTCGCCACACTCCATACCACCGGAGCGGCCGGGACGATCAACCGGATCATCGACGCCTTTCCTATGAATCAGCAGGCCCAGATCCGGATCCAGCTCAGCACCAGCCTGATGGCGGTGCTCAGCCAGCAGCTGATCTCTAGGGCCGATAACGACCAGATGGTCGCAGCCTACGAGTTCATGCTCGTCACGCCCGCGATCGCAAACATGATCCGCGAAAACAAAGCCTTCCGCATCGACTCAGCGATCCAAACCGGCGCCAACTTTGGGATGCAACTCTTAGATGACCACCTCTGGAACCTATACAGCCAAGGCGTGATTACCGCGGAGTCCATGGTCAACAAAGCCAAAAACCCTGATAGCCTGGCAGAAAAAGCTCGCCGAGCTGGCCAGTCGGTTGGCCGATCAGATCTCGGTATCCGATCAAACGCAACCAATAGGCCGTTAAAATAGTGTGATTAGGTAATTTTGAAGCCAACGCATTAGTATCAAAATGTTGTTGGCTTAATAATATTTGTCACACTATAGGGGTGATTTTATTTGATGGAATGATACGATAATAAATGTGAGTAGATTTTTATGTGACACAGTCGATTGAAAAAGATTTCGTATCCAGCAGTAATCGCCGTTTTATTTGGACAATGGTTTTTCGATTCTAAATCTTTGTGATACACGAAGCAGAACTGTTGATCTTTTTTAAGCATTCATTTCAAAGCCTTATTTTAAGTAAGTAACTTTAAAATGGTACTTTAAAATGATTCAATCCAATGCCAAGCAAAAATCTAATCCGTCTGGCCCACTAGGTGATGTTCAAAGCCGGCGTATGGGACGGGTGCTGATGAAAATGGGCAAAGTAGATCGTGCCCAAATCCAAGAAGCCCTCCAGCTTCAGCTCCAGCGCCGAATGCCCTTAGGGCAGCTGTTGGTTGAGATGGGCTATATCACAGAAAAAGATGTGAATGCTGCGCTGGCGAAGCAGGCTGGGATGGAGACGCTAGATCTCGAACAGATGACTGTCCCTGAGTCGGTGGTTCATATTCTCCCCGCCGAGACCGCTCGGGCGTATCAGGTGATTCCGCTGAAATACGACGAGCCAAGCAACACGCTGACCGTAGCATTAAAAGACGCCAATAATTTCCGTGCAATAGATGATTTACGGCTTCTCATGGGCTACAACATCAAGCCTGTGATCGCCGACGCTGACCAGATCGACAAGCTGCTAAATCGATTCTACGGCAACGATAACGAGTCGCTTGGTTCGCTGATCAGCGAGCTTGACCAAGACACCGAGCTTGAGGAGATCAAAGACCGGGGCGAATCGATTGATTTAGATACCCTCGTTCACGCTGCAGAGTCCAATAAAGTCAAACGATTGCTGAATTTAGTTCTCATGCAGGCGATCAAAGACAAGGCTTCGGACATCCATTTTGAGCCGTTTGAAGACGAATTCAAGATGCGATACCGCATCGACGGCATCCTTTATGAGATGGTCCCGCCCCCAGCGCATCTGGCGATGCCGATCGTTAGCCGTATTAAGGTGATGGCCAGTTTAGATATTGCCGAACGGCGTTTGCCCCAGGATGGGCGCATCGATCTGATCGTCAACGGCAACCCGGTGGATCTGCGTGTATCGGTGCTGCCGACCATCTATGGCGAGTCTGTGGTGATGCGGGTGCTGGATCGCTCCAATGTCTCGTTGGACTTGGAGAAGGTCGGGCTCCGATCTGACGAGCTGGATCTGCTACGCCGGCTGATCAATAAGCCCAACGGGATCGTGATCGTGACCGGCCCCACCGGGTCGGGTAAGACCACCACGCTTTATGCCGCCCTGAACGAGCTCAATCAGGTAGGATCCAAAATCCTGACCGCAGAAGACCCGGTGGAGTATGACATCGATGGGCTGGCCCAGGTCCAGATCAACCCCGATGTGGGGCTGACGTTTGCCGCGGCGTTACGCAGCTTCCTGCGTCAAGACCCCGACATCATCCTGGTGGGTGAAACCCGCGACTTGGAGACCGCTCAGATCGCGGTGCAGGCCTCGCTCACCGGGCACCTGGTGTTCACCACGCTCCACACCAACGACGCGCCCAGCTCGATCGCCCGGCTTCTGGATCTTGGGCTTGAGCCCTACCTGATCACCGCAACGATCGAAGGCATCGTCGCCCAGCGGCTGGTGCGGCGGATCTGCTCGAAGTGCAAGCAGCCCTACCACCCCACCGAAGAGCAGCTGATGGAGCTGCAGCTGACCCCCGACGACCTGCAGGGCCGCCAGCTGTTCCATGGCCGGGGCTGCGATTATTGCAACAACAGCGGCTACAAGGGGCGCATGGGGCTGTTCGAGATCATGACCCTCGACGACGAGATCCGTGAGCAGATGATGAACAACGCCTCGACCCAGACCATCCGGGCCCAGGCACGCAAGCACGGCATGCGCACGCTGCGCCACAGCGGGTTGATCGCGATTTTTGACGGCCTAACGACCATCGACGAGGTGGTCCGCGAAACGATGCTCGAAGAGTGATTGAAGCAAGCCCGGATTGCTTGGGGCGTGCCGGCTAAGGCACATCCCGCTGCTGCTTGAGGTGTACAGACAGTCTTTGACGATGAGGAGAAGACCGCTATGCCAACTTTTGTCTACGAAGCACTCAACGAAAGTGGTCAGCCCAAGAAGGGGCAGGTCACCGCGGCCAACAGCGAAGAGGCAATCGCCAAGATCCGTAGCCGCGGGTACTTCCCCTCATCGGTGCGGGAGCAGAAGGGAAAGAAGAGCCGCACGCGAGCCTCGGCGGTCAGCGCCGAGGCTCCGCGTGGCGCTGGGGCCACACACTGGACCCAGATGACCATCACGATCGGGGGTGTGGGCACCAAGGCGCTGACCGCGTTTACCCGCCAGCTGTCGACGCTTCAGGACGCGGGCCTGCCGATCCTGCGGTCATTGGGGGTGCTCGAGCAGCAGCAACGGCCGGGCCTATTCAAGAACATCCTCCGGGGTGTGTACGAGGATGTCTCTGGAGGCGCGACCCTGTCGGACGCGATGGCCAAGCACCCCAAGGCCTTTAGCAAGCTGTACACCAAGATGATCGCAGCCGGCGAGGTCGGGGGTGTGTTGGATCTGATCCTGCAGCGGCTAGCCGATTTTTTAGAAAAAGCCGCCAAGCTCAGACGCCGGGTCAAAGGCGCCATGATCTACCCCGCAACGGTGCTGATGGTCGCGGCGTTGATCGTGTTAGGCATCATGGTCTTTATCGTCCCTCAGTTTGAGAAGGTCTTTGAAGACTTCAATATCGAGTTGCCGATGCCAACCCTTTGGCTGATTAGTACCAGCCGGTGGATCGGTGGTACGCAAGACCAGCTTGTGCCGGGCTTTGTTTACCTTTTAGCCGCCCCGCTGGTCATCTACGGCCTGATCAAGCTGACCCGTAAGACACAGCCGGGCCAGGCCGTGCTCGACCGCGTGGTGCTGAAGATCCCCGTGATCAGCGGGGTGATCTCCAAGGGGATCATCGCGCGTTTTACCCGCACGCTGGGCACGCTGATCAGCGCCGGTGTGCCCATCCTCGACGCGATCCTGATCACACGCGACACCGCCAGCAACTTTGTTTACCAGCAAGCGCTAGAAAAAGTCCACGAGTCGGTTCGGCAGGGCGAGAGCTTCGCCGAACCGCTGCGTGCTAGCAACGCCTGTGACGCGATCGTGGTGAACATGATCGAGGTCGGAGAGCAGACCGGCGACCTGGACAAGATGCTGCTGAAGGTCGCCGACAACTACGACGATCAGGTCGACGCAGCGGTCGGTGAGTTGGTATCGCTGCTTGAGCCGATCATGGTCGTGATGCTGGGGCTGATCGTCGGGGGCATCGTGATCGCTCTGTTTTTACCCCTGGTTACCATGATCCAATCGATCATGTGACCCGTTGTTTGAGGTGTACGACCCCAAGCGGGGTTTTTTGATCACCGGTGCAGTGAGTATGAGCATGAACGCAGCAAACCGATCCGACCACCATCGCGCCAGCCATGGGCGTGCCGCCTGTGGCACGCCTCCGCGCAAGGGGTGCGTCGCGGTGTGTTGTCCCTGTGTGGGCGCGCGTGGGATGGGGCTGGTCGAGCTGCTGCTGAGCATGGCGGCTGTCGTGGTGGTGCTGGGGGGGGTCGTGCTGGTCAGCGAATCGCTGCGGGCCGACACGTCGGAGCTGCAGACCCGCACCACCCTTGGGCAGCTGCGTCTGGCGTTGAAGCGGTATCACGCCCGGCACGGGCACTGGCCCCCGGGGTTGACCGACACCGCGGTTTTGTGCGCGTTGCTGGCCGACCCGGTCACCGCTCCGATCGTTCAGCCGCTGCCTCTGTGCAGGGATCGGCAAGGGATGATCCGTGTGCACGATGGTTATGACCAGCCGATCCGTTATGTGGTCGACGCCACCAGCGGTGCGATGGCGGTTGACTTTGTTTCAGCGGGTGCCGACGGGCGGTTTGGGGACCTGACCTTCAACCACCCCGGTGTGCATCGAGACGCCATGGATAACCTCTACGGCTCAGACCTGGAGACACCCAGACCATGAAGGCACCAAGGCGGACATCTGATTCCCGCGGCAGGTTAGACCGGGCAACAACCCGGCCCACCCCCAGTGCCCAGCGTCCACAGCCCGCTGGGCACACGGTTGCGTCACGGGGTTTCACGCTGGTGGAGATGATGACCGTGGTGGCGATTATCGCGATCCTGATGGTCGCCGGCGCGGTGGCCAGCTTCACCGTGTTTGACGCCGCCGCCGAGCAGCAGACACGGCTCACCCTCGCAGCGCTCAAGAGCATCGCCGAAGCCTATGAAGCGCAGACCAACCAAACGATCGTAAACGCCCCTGCCAACACCGCTCAGATCCAGGACTTTGTCGCGATGGCCCGGCAGATACCCACCACCGACCAGATGCTGGGTAGGCTAGGGGAAGATGTCTACGATCCCCGTGCCGCTCCCGCGGCGACGAACTTCAACATCGTCTTCGACGGGTGGGGCCGGCCACTGAGATACCGACAGGCTAATACCGGCACCGTCAGCACCTTGCCCGATTACCCCCACCCGTTTTTTGCTTCTGCGGGCAGCAACGGTGTTTGGGGCACAAACGATGATGACCTATACAGCTTCGACTTGGAATAACACCACACCAATGCACACCAAACCACACACACCGAAGCACCGCTGCTACCCCGCTGCATGGATCGATCGCTCCCACGCAGCAGGTGTGACGTTTGGGGAGCTGATCGTGGTGGTATCACTGATCACGATTTTGTTAGGCACCATGATCCCAGGCATGGTCGCGCTGCGTCAGACCAGCCAAGAACAGATCGGGGTCAACACCGTCCGGGTCGCGGTGGCGTCGATCCGGGCCTACGCCACGCTGGACCAGCCCAACCTCGAAGACACCGGCGAACCAGACTTCGCCGGCCTCCGGTACAAGGGCACCGCGGTGCTGTTCACCCCAGCCGGTGAGATCCGCATGCTCGAACACAATCAAGCAGCCAGAAGCGGCAGCGACGCCAACACCCTCATCGGGCCCAATCGCATAGGCTTTGCCGACATCCCCGGCCGCGACTATGTCATGCTCCCCCAAGACGTGGGTGTCGTGGGGATCGCGCGCGGGGCGGGCCTGTACCTGTTCACCCCGCCGTTCGCGGTCCGCTTCAACAAACACGGCCACCTGATCGCCGGACGCACCGACGGCCGATACCTTTACTACGACAGCGACGATAGCGGCGTTTATAGCGTATCGATCAACCGGACGAGTCGCGGCGACTACAACCCCGACCATCTCAACTTCACCCGAACAAACGGTCGGTACGACTTGCCCGACATCGAGAAGATCGACACGGTGTTCGGCGTGGCGGTGTATTCCAAGAGCCAGCTGCGCCGCGCGATGGGGCAAAATGCCCACACGGGCAGCGGGGCCCAGGGCAGCCTGGAGCCTGGGGTCCGCGACTGGATCCTCGAAAACGGCCACGTGCTGCTGTTCAACCGCTACACCGGCGACGCGTTTAGACTGTGAGCTTTGAAATGATTTTGAAACCAAGCCCATCACGATGCCCGCACCACCACCCAGCGCCGCGGCGCCCCAGCCGCGGGGGCTACTCGCTGATGGAGACGATGATCGCGCTGGGTGTGTTTGCGATCGGCTTCGTGGCGGTGGCGTCGATCTTCCCCGTGGCGACCGCGCTCCAAAAGGAATCCGTTGAAGACGTGCTGGCCCAGCAGGTCGCGCGCAACGCCGCGGCGCTGATCCAGGGGCGGAAGTTTAGGCACGATGAGCTCAACGGCACCAGCAGCCCCCCTCACCCGAGGCGCATCCCACCAAACGATCTTCGGGTCTACTCGCTCCACGGCAACCGAGGGGGGGATACCAGCCACAAGGGCCAGTTCGATCATTGGCGGCTCAACGACCGCAGCTATTTCTTTGTGATGCGAGACGACGTTGGCTTTATGAAAAACATTGACATCCGTTACGCCCCGAATCAAACTCAAGAGATCACGACCGCTGGCGGTTTCGATCCAGCGGAGTATAACCGCAGCTATTACTGGGTCCCGCTGATCCGCCGCACACAAATCCCCACCACCCCCGACGATTGGCAGGTGTTTGTTTTTGTCTTACGCGGCGGGGAAGAAATCTACGACACATCGGGGTATACCAGCGACCCCGCCAGAATTGGGGCGGCCACCAATTACCCCAGCTGGGCCAATTTAGACGGGTTTATCATAGGTGTGGGTGACCTCCGGGTACCCGGGGTCAACCGCATCCCTGTGCAGGTCGACCCTGCGAACGCCGACCGGTTCCTCTTTTTCTCTTGGAACCGGAACCGCTACGGGATTGATCAAACCAGTGCAGGGGAAGGGAACATGTCGGATACCGCCTTCGAGGTCAATGCCGGCGACCTGGTGCTGGACAACAACGGCACGATCCACACGGTTGTTGGGGCCGATGAAGGCGGCATCCGCGTTGCGGGTCGGATCCCCAGGACACCCATCGCGCCCGATGCGCTCTATTACGGCCGGCCCGCCGGTGAAGGCAGGCCAAGCCCAACCAAGATGATCATCACCGTGAGAGACGCGGTGAAGCCATAGGAGTAAAGCCCCCATGCACCCGCATAGGCAAGACCCATCTTCAATCACGGTTCAGCGGGATACCGCCCCGCTGGGCTTCACCATGGCGGAGCTGTTGGTGGCTACAGGCGTCACCGTGCTGATGCTGTTCTTGGTCAACCGTTTGTTCTTTGATACCGCCAACGCGGTTCGGAAAGGGGTCGCGATCAGCCAGGTCGTAGCCAACAGCCGATCGATTAGCGATCAGATCGAGCAAGACGCCCGGGCCATGACCGGGCCTAGCGAAGGCGGGTTCCTGGTGATCATCAATAGGCGGTACACCGATGTCCAGGTGCCCGAATACGTAATCCCGCCGTTAATCACCGGCGATCCCACACTCGATCGACCTGATCCACAGACCATCACCCAGCGTAACGTCCGCAGCGATCAGCTGGTGTTTATCCGCAACGCCGAAGACCTCGAACCGCTCACACCCCAAAGCAACGGCTCGTTTGCCAACGGGAACACCGCCACCTACGCGCGGGTGTGGTACGGCCACGCGTTGCGCACCGACCCCGACGGGACCGGCCCCAGCGGCGACCTGGGCACACCCGGCGGGCCTAACGACCCGATGCAAAACTGGTGGATCCTGGGTCGCCAAGCGCTGCTCCTGGCCGACTCGCCTGATTTTATCCAGGCGCGAACCGCGGCGTTCAATAGCCCCATTATCGGAACCGGGGCTTCAAACGACCCCCTGCTTTATATGGGGTTGACCGATGTGGCCAATTTCCCGCTAAGACAGATCACCGGGTCGGAAGGCGCCGTGCCCCAACCCATCCTCCACGACGGGTTAGACCGCGACACATACCAAGACCGGGCGTACCAGTACGCCTTCGTTGAGCCCGACGGCTCGACGCTTGGCCGGCTGCGGGTCAACCCCACGCCCAACAACCGAACGTTTACCAGCGGGCAGGTCGCTCAGATGCACCCCTATTTCATGGAGCACGTTAGCGACTTCGTCGTGGAGTTCGCCGCGGATTTGAAGGACAACGACGATCCCGCAACAACACGAGACGACGGCTTCCCCGACAACGAGCCGGATATCGACGATGTGGGCGCACCCTGGAATAATGGTGCTGGGAATAACGGGACACGGAACCTGATCTGGTATGGGCTGGGCAATCATGAAGCCAACCCCCGCGGCGACGATCACTACCGAACCGCCGATCCTGCGAATCGCCCCTTGGACACCAATACATTGAGCACGGATGAAATCCGCTGGGTGTTTCGGCACGACACCCCCGAGCACTGGCCGTACCTGATCCGCATCCGGTATCGGCTGCACGACCCAAACGGACAGATCCAAAGCCACGTGGGCGACTCATTCGGCTGGCCGGAGCCCGGGCAGTGGTTCGAGCAGATCCTTGTGGTCAACCGACAATAATCGTCCCACCAGGGTCCAACCATGCGGGGAAGAAAGGAAACCCGAACATGATGACTCATCTATATAAAAAGATTCCATCACCCGATCAAGCACGACTCGCTGCCGGCGATGACTCGGTGCGTGGGCGTGGCTCGGCGCTGATCCTGGTCGCGGTGGCGCTGGTGCTCATGGCCATGCTCGGCGCGACGTACGTCCAGATGGCGCGGGTCGACCGCTTCGCCACACGCCAGGTCAGCCGCAGCGGCGACATGAACATGGTCGTCGATGCGACGCTGATGCAGATCCAGCAGCTGCTGCGCGACGACCTGCTCGATGCCGAGGGCAGGTTCTTTAACCCAACACCCCCCTTTGACCCCAACAACCCCAACGACCCCAACACCGGGGGCGGGGACGAACCGTACGACTACCCTTGGACCAACTCGGGCGTCCAAAAAGAAAAAGCCACAGGGCTAGAAGGTGTCGAGATGGTCGTCGCCGGTGGCCAGAACGATGACCGATGGCTGGCCTCCACCGTGCCTGATTTTTCGGCCGACTCTGCCAAGCCCGTTTGGCCACATCTCTCCAACATCAATGGCTTTTTTTTACATTTGCCTAGCCCCGCAGCGGGCGATGCATATATGTTCCCCCAAGAACACGCCGTCACGAACATCAACCCCGACCCCGCCAAGCTGCGGTACCACATCGATACCGAACCGATCATCACCGGGACCAATGACGGCGAGTCGCTGGACTTCGGCTACCACCTCACGCAGCGCCCCAGCTACCCCTGGCTGGCGCTGGGCGGCGACGCCGACGGTGACAGCGTGGTCGACAGCCGATGGACCTGGGCGCCGATCCCCGCCGTAGGCGATGTGATGTACGTGATGGCTGTGCGGATCATCGACAACAGCTCACTGATCAATGTCAACGCCGCGACCGCCCTCACGGTCGACGGGGATATCGATTTCGGCAGCGGACCACTGAACAAGCCCCGGGGTTATTTCCCCACCGGGACCGACCTCTCACGCCTGCTGAGCCGCTTCTCAGGGATCGTCGAGGAAAGCGATTGGCGCGAAGAGCTTGTTACAAGAGAGAGCAACGTCACAACCAACGGCCGGGTCACCGACATCGGTTCGCTGCTACGTTACCGTGGGTTTGAAATCCCCGAAAACCCCGCCCCCATCCCCACACCGCTGGGGTATCACGCCTTGACCCCAGCCAAAGGTGAGCGCCATGACGCCTGGCTCAATAACACCCGGATCTATGGGTCAACCCAAAACAAATACCGCATCGACGATGAGCTGGAGCTGCGTTACCGCGGCGGTCTCAACAACCCCAGACGGCCCCACCTGGTCGACACCGCCATGCCCTTCTTGCTACGCGAGGTTTCCCGTTTTGATAAGGCCCGCGAGCCTGAAAAGGCATACACCGAAGTGGGTGCTGGCGGCACGGTTGTCGGGATGCGGGACTACTTCCAGGGCCAACGAGGCGTCTCAGACGACAGCTTGCCCGACCTGATCAGCGACCGCTCATTCCCCGCGGTGCGGCACATGCTCACCGCCCTAAGCGGGCACGCGGTTCATGCACCAAACCACGGGGGGATGCATACCTCAACCTCCCCCATCCACCAGTACGACTTGGTGTTTAACCATCGCGATGTGTATGAATATACCGATCAAGATGAGCCCGACCCCCAAAAGCAGGATAAAAAATTATACCGGTACACAGAAGACCCCATCACACTCATCCGCGGGTTTAAAGACCCCAGCGACACCCGCCCCTATCTGCCGCTACCCGGTGGATACCACATCGAAGGCCGCGTTGACGACCTGGCCGATCGGCTGGCATCGATCTTCAATCAAACCGACAGCGACCACCACAACGCCTACCTCGGCCTGATCTTTGACCCGTATAACACCCGCAGCGCCGATGGCATCAAGCTACGCCAAATCACCGCAGAGTTTGCGCTAGCGATCCAGGATTACTCCGACGCCGACAGCATCCCCAGCGGGGCGTGGATCGACTTCAACCACGACGTTGTCCGGGGTGGCGGGGATGAAGCCATTACCTATTACGGCTTGGAAACCCTGCCGTTTATCCGGGAGGTGTACTGCCAGGTGGCGTATGACGACCACAAGGATGGTGGCAGCGATTATGAAGTATGGAAATACAAGGCCAACTCCGATGCGATGGCGATCGAAATCGGGAACCCCTTCGATCGGCCGATCGTCATTAACCTTGTGAAACTCGATAACTCCACGGCCGGTGAAAAAGCCAGCAAAAGATTGGATTGGGTTAACTTACAGATTGAGATCATCAATAAGAGTGACCCGGGTAACATCGAAACATGGCCCATCCAACTCAACCACGAGAATTTCACATTAACCGATGAAGAAGGCAATGCGATCCCAGACTCCAAAACCACACTTGAATTAGACCCTGAAAAGACGCTGGTGATCTACGCCAACCCTCAAGAAGGGGTATCCGAAGACGGCAAGGGCAAAGACCTAACAGATATTGGATTAGGGCAAGATTACGGTGACGGCGTGCCGGTCCTGGCGAAAGCCAACAACGGAAAGCTAAGGTTTATCGAAGACGGCGGTGTTTCTATACCCACAGGTGTTTCTATACCCACAGGTGATGATATCACGGTCGAATTACAGGTCCGGTTGCCCGGGCTCGACGGCCTTATGGGGACTGCAGACGACGCCTATGTCGCCTACGACCGGCTCAACCTAGAGGGTTTGGACTTTTCAACCAATGTCACGCACGATGTCTATGATGCGAACCCCCAAATCGCACGACCCGCACACGCCCAAGGCTCGGTCGCGCGTGATGGGCATCGGTGGCGATACCTTTCCAATCACGGCAAAACCGCCCGGGTCCGTGAGCCGCAATACAAAACCGGAGAAGAAGGCAAACCCCAAAGTGTTCCCAGCTACCGTGTCGATAGTCCCGGCCCCCTCTCCTCATCCGTACCGTTTACACTGAGCCGAGATGACAAGGCTGTCACCGGCGATACCTCGCTTGATCGTTTCCAGCTGCCCATCGCCAACCGGCAGATCTTCAGCGTCGCGGAGCTGGGGTGGATCCATATGTTCGGGTTTACCGATGAGCCCGATGGCGACTTCCCACAGCGGCTCGATAAGTTGCGGGGCCAGGACCGCAACTTCCTGGACTTCTCAACCGACGCCGCGATCCCCACTTCGACGCGCCTGCCCCACGCGGCCATGGTCATGGACCACTTCACCACACTCAGCCCCCGCCACGACGACGAGGATAACGACAAAGATGGCCGCAAGGATAATCTGGATGACGACGAGCAGCTGATCCCCGGCACGATCAACCTCAACACCGCGCCGCTGCACATCGCGACGCTGGCCGCGCCGCTGCCCGAACCCGTCGATGATATCCAAGCGCTGATGCGGACCATCGCCGCATACCGGGACGACCCCGGCTTGACCCGTTTCAAATACACAGGGCGAAACCCCCTGAGCCATGAAGATCAAAAAATCACACGCCCCAACCCCGGGATCGCCAGCATCGGGGAGCTGATATGGATCAACCCGCATTTTTACGGCGTCAACGGAGCCGACCCGGAGCTGGACACGCAACGCTACGGCCACAACGGCGTATCAGAAAAAGGCGATGAGGTCGATCTCTACCCCATGCCCGAGGCCATCGCTTTTTCCGGAGCACAGCATCGAGATGTCACCGACGACCCCGAAGAAAAACTGGCGCGGTTCCAGTTCCTTAGCCAAACGTTTACCACACGCAGCGATCTGTTCACCGCCTACGTGGTCATCCAAGGCTTCCCCGCTAACGACTTCCGAGAAGGACCGGTCGAATCCACACGCTTCTTTGCGGTATTCGACCGCTCCAACATCACCAGCGATGAAAACACGGTCCGGATTTTGGGGGTTTACAAGAATTGATCGCCGTATAAGCAGACGGAGGTCTCCAGGCAAGCCGTGGCCGTTGGGCAGTGGGTTCTTTGTTTCTTGGTTTGGTATCGATTTGTATACCCATCGGGTATGAGTTTACCGCGTCGGGGCCACAAAAACGCCGAAGATTTCCCTGCCGCGGGCAAACGGGACCCCGTAAACCTGATGGGGACTGGTATATTGAATCCAAAGCAGCACAACCTGAGCACGAACCCCATGCCGCACGACCCCGAATGCATCTTTTGCAAGATCGTGGCGGGGCAGATCCCCTGCTACAAGCTACACGAAGACGATCGGGTCTTGTCGTTTTTAGATATCGGCCCGCTATCACCCGGCCACTGCTTGGTGATCCCCAAAGCCCACTACGAAACGATCGATCGGCTGCCCACGGAACTGGCTCAAACCTGCGCTTCGGTGCTGCCAGCGTTAAGCCGAGCCGTGTGTGGCGCCACAGACGCACCGGGTTGGAACGTGCTGCAAAACAAC
>CBDCXC010000019.1:0-43611 GCA_965223655.1 Phycisphaeraceae bacterium | reverse complement strand
GGATCAATACCCGCGGGCTGGCGATAACGGTGTTGTTAAGCGTGTGGCAGAAGTGGACCTTGCCATGCGCATCGCGGTAGCGCAGGTTCAGCCGGCGGGCTTGGAAATCGTAGAACCGGGAGGCCGAGTGGGTCTCGCCCCACGCATTGCGAGAAGGCATCCACGTTTCGATGTCGTACTTCGCGGCCTGCCCCTGGCCCAGGTCGCCGGTACACACAGCAACGACGCGGTAGGGTAATTCTAAGGCTTGGAGCAGCGCCTCGGCGTTCCCCAGGATTGTTTGGTGCCACTGCTTAGACGCCTCTACGTCGTTGGAGCCGATGATCACCTGTTCGACCTTATCGAATTGATGGATGCGGTACAGGCCAGCGGTGTCTTTCCCATACGTGCCGGCCTCGCGCCGGAAACAGGGGCTTAGGGCGACGTATTGCCGGGGCAGGGTCTTCTCGTCAAGGATTTCGTCGGCGTGGTAGGCGGTCAGGGGCACTTCACCGGTCCCGGCGAGGAAGGCCGGCGGGTTCTCGTTGGTCATCTCATAGCTCTGGGGGCGGCCAAGCGGGAAGTACCCGGTGCCGACCATCGCCGGCTCACGCACCAGCACGGGCACGGTCATGGGCGTAAAACCGCGCTGCACCATCATGTCCATCGCCAACCGCAGCACCGCTTGGTGCAGCAACGCACCGTTCCCGGTCAGGAAGTAGCTGCGCGTGCCCGCGAGCTTTACCCCCCGTTCGATGTCGATCAAACCCAGCTGGGTGCCCAGCGTGACGTGATCCTTGGGCTGGAAGTCGAATTCGCGTATCTGCCCCCATCGGCGTAGCTCGACGTTGCCCGATTCGTCGGGGGCCACGGGGACTTCCGCGTCGGCGGGCATGGGCACACGCATGACTAGCTCATCGAGCTCTTCTTGGAGCTGGGCCATCTGCGCATCGAGCTGGTGCTCTTGCTGCTTGAGTTGGGTCGGCCGCTGCTGGAGCTGCTGCATCCGCTGCTGGAGTGTGGGTTGATCTTGTGGTGAGGCTTTTTTCAGCTGGCCAGCCAGCTGCCCGATCTGCTTGCCGATCTGGTTCTTCTCTGCGGTGATTTCTTGGTGCTGGGTTTGCAGCCCACGGTGCTGGGCGTCGAGCGTTAAGAACCGATCGAGGTCGACCTCGATCCGCTTATCGACAGCGGCTTGGCGGTAGCGGTCAGGGTTGTGACGCAGGTCTTTGAGGTCGATCATGGCTTGAGGTCGGCTATGGGGAGCGCTGATTCAATCATTGATATTGATGATCACAAAACAAACAGCCAAATATTATATCGATCGCCATTTTATCCGCACCGCGTACCCTACGGGCTTACTCATGATTGGCTAAAGGTTGACCCGAAGCAACGGTTTCGAGCAGCTGTTCGAGCTGATCGACGTGGCGGCTCATCGACAGCGATTGGGCCCATTGGGGATCGATCGCCTCAATACACCGCTGGCGCTGGGTGGGGTCGGCCAGCTGCGCCATCGCCTGGGCCAGAGCCTCGACGTCGGCCGGGTCGTCGATCACCCGGCCGCGGGGGGCGTGGCCGTTGTGGCTTAACACATACTGGCTGGCGCCGTTGTATCGCGTAGTGATCGCGGGCGTGCCCATCATCAACGACTCGATCACGACCTTGCTCGATGGGTCGTAGAAGGTTGGCAACACGGTGACGTCGGCCGTGGCGTAGAGCTGGGCCATCTGGTTGGTCTTGCCGATGAATCGCACCCGATCACGTATCCCAAGTGTTGCGGCCAGGTGCTGGTAAGCATACCGGTTGTTCCCGGCGACCAATAGCGTGATCGGCGTCTGCCGATCCTGCAGCAGCTTAGTGGCGTGCATCAGTGGGCCAAGCCCTTTGAGCTTGGGGTTGTGCGCGGCGAACAGGAAAACAGGCGGCCCTTGGGGGATCTGGAACCCGGTTCGGATGCGTTGCCGCCAATCGCGCCGCTGCTGATCGGTGACCTGGGGCGCCTCCGCAGCGTTGGGGATCTGCTGGATCCGAGCCGCATCGATGTGGTAGTGGCGTTGGAGTTGCTCGGTGACATAGCCGCTTAACGCGACGATCCGTTGAACGCGCGGGTTGTGTAGCGTTTGGTGTTCAAGTGAGAGCAAGATCCGTTGCTTGATCGACAGGTTGATCAAGGTGCGTTTGACCAGGCGGCGCCACGGCGTGGGACGCATCGCGATGTTGCGGTCCAGTGTCTCGCGTACCGTCCCACCGCGTGGCTGGACCACGCTGGCGGGCACCGCGGTGGAGATCGATAGGCTGGCGTCATACCCGCCTTGATCCAGCTGACGCTGGGCCCAGCGCGAGAAGCCACGGTACCACCAGGGTGACCGCGACAGACCCCGCGGGTAGAGCTGGACATCGAGGCCGGCTGCCTGATCCTCGGTCGCACAAAATCCGGTCAGGAGCGTCACCCGGTGGCCACGCTGAACCAGGTGGTGGACGGTCTGGGCGGTGGAGCGTTCGGCGCCGCCCCCGGCTGGCTCAAACCAAGCGATCACGACCGCTATCTTCACGGCTCACCACCGGCCTGGCCCACCGGCTGACTTATACGGCTAGAGTTAGATTGGCGCGAGTTGATGAGTTGATCGACCTGCTCGAAGACCATCGTGGGTGAGATTTGCGTCATGCAGCGGTGATCGAGCGGGCATTTTTTCTTCTGGCATGGCCCGCAAAACACATCGACCCGCACCTGTCGCTCATGCGCAAAGTCGATCCGGGTCCACGCCGGGTCGGTGGGGCCAAAGATCGTCACCACCGGCACGCCAAACGCAGCAGCCATATGCCGAGGGCCTGTGTCGTTCGTAATCATCGTATCGCTGCGCCGCAGCACGCTCTTGAGCAGCACCAGGTCGATGCCCAGCTTAGGCAGATCGATGATCGGCACGCGTGAAGCCCGGCGCACCCGGTCGATGATCGGCCGCTCGTGGGGCGCGCCGGTGATCGCTACGGCTGCGCGTAGCTGTTTGACGCATTGCTGGGCGACGGCGGCAAAGCGATCGGGGTACCACAGCTTGGCGTCGCCGTAGCTGGCGCCTGGGCACATGAGGATGAGCCGCCGGCTGTCGGTTGGGCTGTACCCGGCTTGGGCCAGCAGCTGGTCGGCCTGGGCGTCGTGCTGGGGCCTGGTGAACAGCTGCAGCTGCGGATCGGGGTCGCTGGCGCCCAGGTATCGGGCGATGCCCAGGTAGTAATCGCGGGTGGGCACAGGGATGAACCTGCCCTGTTCGCGGCGGGCCAATAGACGATCGGTCAATAAGAACCCCCGCCCATCCCGGTCGTACCCCACCCGCCGCTGGATCCCCGCCATCCGCATCAGCAGCGCCACACGGAAGCTGTTGGGCAGCAAGACCGCGGTATCGAACCGGCCTGCGGCCAACCGCCTAGCCAGCGGGACCAGCCCAACGCGTCGGCCATCGAGCAGCCCCTTGCGACGCGGTCGGACCGTGACGATCCGGTCGACCCAGGGGCAGGCGTCGAGGATCGGGCGGACGTTGCTGCGAACCAACGCGGTGATCTGAGCCTGGGGGTACAGCCCGCGGATGGTGCGTAAGGTGGGTGTGGCCATCACTGTATCCCCTACCCAGGAGGGCATCACCGCCAGCAGCCGCTGGGCCGAGGATGGATTGGGGTGGTCTTTCATGGCTATAAGCCCCCCGATTATACGCCCAATCATCACCGCAGCCTGCTGCCGGAGACCGTGAGCAATCCCTCACGGACGAGACCGCGATGATCGGCTGCTCAGTTTGGACTAGAATCCAACCGATCTTCTAGGTTAAAGCCCTCTTAGGGGTAATCGTAGGAGGGTTATCGCCCCGGCAGATGCCAGGGATAGATCGATGGATCACATACGAAAACACCACACTGAGCATGCTAGGATGCCCTGATTTCCACTGTCACAGGCGGGCAGCCAGCCGCGACCCCATTCACAACGGATCATTAGCAAGCGAGCAAAACATTGGCGAAGGTCTCTGTCATCTGTGCGGTTTCGCCTGGGAATAATCCAGGGATGACCAGCGTGGACCTGGCGTTTCACCGGTTTTGGGAGCGTGCCGGGTTAAATGCTCAGGTGGATTACTGCCAGCTGTATCGATGGGAGGAAGGGCAAAACCGCCAATCACAGGAAGGCGAGGATGGCGCACAGCCCTTTGTATACCGGTGTTTCCGAGACGATCTGGATGCGGTCTACGGCAGCGACGCCATCGTCTTTTGGGGTGATTTCCTGCACGCATACCGGTACCAAGATGGGGTCGCAGGCATCCTGATCGACAAGGGGATCGCCCAAGACACCCATCAGGCCCGTGAGTTGATCCACCGCCATTTTTTTCTAAAAGACGCACCTGATGAGGTGTTAAAAAAAGTGTTGGTCTACGGCGGGACGATGATCACCAACCACCCGAGTGACTACACAGATGCTTCCTACACCCAACAGCTGTCACGGTTTATGGGCTTGGCTCGGCGTGTGTGGATGCGGGAGATCTACTCAGCATTTAAAGTGGGGCACCTACGCCATGACTACACCACGGCGCACCTGGGCACCGACTGTTCGTTATTGCTAAGGCCCGACGATGTGGATCGGCTCCCCAGGGGGCCATGGTCTGAAGACAGCGACGCTTCAAAGGGGAAGATCGGTGTGTTTTTTGGCCGTTCGGCCTGCCCGCCTAAGCTGCTTGGTGTGTTGGCGCGCGACCTTTCGCGCCAGCTCCAGGCCGAAGTGGAATGGTTGCCATGGGGTGACACATCCGCATTTGCGGATTGCCGGAAAGCGGTACAACGGGCGTGCCCGAAGATGGCCGTTCACAGCGGCGTCGGGTCGCCGTCGATGGGCGATCTACTGGCGCTTTTGCGGCGGTACCGGTGTGTCGTGAGTGACACGTATCACGTCTGTGTGAACGCGTGGCGGATGAAGGTGCCAGCGGTGTGTGTGGGGCAGGCGGTCTCCAAAACAGCAAACAATATCAACAGCGGGAAAGCGTTTGCCTGGCGGGATAAGCGGCAGGTGTTCTACTCGATGTACGATGCCATGCCTTTTTACACCTACGTGGAAGAACTCACCGATCGATCGTGGCGGCCGCGTCGGATCTGGCAACTCTCACAGCTCTTAGCCGATCAAGCCCTGATTGACGCCACGGTGAATCGGATCCATCACCACCGGGATCTCGCGGAAAAGCAGCTGGCCAAAGAGCTCACCGACATGACCCATCCCCATGCAGCCCGTTCGTAGGAGGGACGCCGACCTTTACCATGGGTCATGACACCGCGGCGATAGGCCCTTGGGGCTCGAATCTTTTCGTGGCAAGACACCAAGTGTTCCGCCCGACACAAGCCCTCCACAACCGCTGGATTAACCGCATGCACGATACGCCGGCGAGGTTGCCGGGGTGTTGGGGAGTTGAAATTCAGGCCAGAAATCAAGGGGCTTGCCGTATGACTCTAGGAAAGCTTGGGTCTCTTGGGCGATCTGCTGGATAAACCATTGTTTGGTTTGCTCGTCCCATTGGGGACGCGTGGTGACGGGGCGTTGGAGCTTGGCGTTGAGGCGGTACCGTATCCGCTTTGGTAACGCAAAGTATGCCCGATTAAAAAACGGGATTTTCCGCAAGCAGGCCATGACGAAGGTATCTTGATGAGAGATGTTTCGAGGGGTCTTCGCATGCGGGATGGTGAGTGTCGGGTCCACCCCAAGGAACTCAAAGCACCTCCTGATCACCGGGGTTGGTGTGGTTTTGAAGTCTTCGAAGAACAACACCAGGATCCGATCATCGGGGAAATGCTCGCGGTAGAGATTGAGCTGATGACCGTACCGTGATTCATCCAAATAAAATTTTCCCGATTGGGATTGGAGGGTTTCGCTGAGTGTGGCAGCGGCTGGGATGTTGTTGGCTTTGGCGTGCATCCACAACGATTCCACTTTTTTGATCGGGTTGCGCACGATGTAGATCAGCCGGGTGTCGGGTAGGTCTTTCACGATCCTGGCCAGAGCGTTGGGGTACTGCAGGTGCCGGGTATATGAGGTGCTGCCTTCACCGATCGCCTTGGCGTGTGAGGCGCCTTCAAACAGCGATTCGTACCACGACCAGCCGCGTCCGTAGACTTCATCAACCGAGAAGAAGTGGGGCTCCTTGGGGCTCGATATACAGATCTCGGGGTGCTGCCCAAGCAGCCCGCATAGGCTGGTGGTCGCACACTTAGCAGAGCCGATCACGAGAAAGTTTGGCTTCATGGACAAACCTAAGTTGGGGTGGCGGCACACCGTCTACCCGAAGCTTGCTTTATCTTTGAGGTCACCCCGTTTGAACTTCGAGCGGCTGGGCTTGAGAAGTCTCTAGCAATTCCCACTGGCCATCCATGTGAACGATTGCCCCTGCCCCGCCCCCGCCGCGGATCGAGATGGTGCGGGGGTGGCGTGGCATCCACAGCCTGCTGTTCGTGGCCGCATCGTGCACGCATACCACCAGGTTGTATTCACCATCGGCCAACAGCATCGGAGACAACGTGAACCGCACCTTGTAAGACCCGGGCTGCTGAGGCAGGCTTAGCCCCTGGCGAGCGGAATTGGCGGTCCCCAGGTAGACCCCCGCGATACTCGACACGTTGACCAACAGCACGGCGTCTTGGGCCGGCTTTTTCAACACCACCTCACAGTCGATCACCGCTGGTTCGCGGCCGGTCCACTCCAAAACCTCGTGGCCTTCCTGGTTACACATCCGGATGTTGCGGATCTCCGCGTCGTGATAGGGGGTGTCGTCTGCGGTGTCATCGTTGCCTAAGAGATCGAGGTATTTCCGGATCGCCTGATCCGTCGGGCCGTTGTACACCGCCTTGCCGTGGTCCAGCACCACCGTGTTGGGGCACAATGCCCGCACCTGCTCGAGCAGGTGCGAGATGAACACCACCGTCACGTCCGAGTCGATGAGCTTGCGCATGTGCCGGATGCACTTCTGGCGGAACCGAGCGTCGCCCACGCTAAGCACCTCGTCGACCAGCAGCACATCGGGCTCCATGTGTGCAGCCACGGCAAACCCAAGGCGGGCTTTCATCCCCGATGAGTACCGCTTGACCGGGGTGTCGATGAATTCCTCGATCCCCGCAAAATCGATGATCTGCTGCTCCTTGGACCGAAGCACCTTGCGTGGCATGCCCAGGATCGTGCCGTTGAGGTAGATATTCTCCCGCCCCGTGAGGTCGCCGTGGAAACCCGCCCCCACTTCGATCAGCGCCGACACCCGGCCGTTGACTTTGTATTCACCCTTGTTGGGCTTGATGATCCGAGATAGCAGCTTGAGCATCGTGCTCTTGCCCGCCCCGTTGGGGCCGATGATCCCCAGGGAGTGGCCCCGCTTGACTTCGAACGAAACGTCGTGCAGCGCCCAGAATTCTTCTTCTTCCAACGCCCCGGCCTTGGGGCCCCGGCCAAGCAGCCGCTTGGTCAACGCGGGGATCAGGTCCCGGAGGCTGTCGTGGTATTCGCCCTTGCGGAACTTCTTCCAGACATGATCAACTTGGATGGCGGTGTCACTCATAACGTTGAGACCCAGCGGGCAGGGCTTTGTTTCGTTGCGCTTTGGGTTGTTCGGCGTTTAGACATACTCGGCAAACAGGTGTTCTGCACGCTCAAAAGAACGGCTGGCCACAAAGAGCATGACCACCGCGACTGTCACACTGTAGGCGATCCAAGGCCAAAGGAACGGATCCACCTGCCCGTTGATCACCGCCGTGCGGATCCCCTCCAACAACGGCGCCACCGGGTTGATCAATAGCAGCCATCCCCATTGACCTAGCTCTTCGTAGGTGAAGTAAACCAAAGAAAACATGATGCCAAATTGTAGGACCAGGCCCACGATGTATTTGACATCCCGGAAAAACAGGTTGGCGCAGCTCAACGCCAGCCCCAGCGACATCGCCAGCAGCAGCATCACCGCCAACAACACGGGCACCCACAGCAGCGATGCCGATATCACCACCGGCGCGACCGGCCCCGTGTAGAAAAACGAGATCAAGGTCAAAATCACAATCAGCCCGGTGATGCTGATCGAGAAATCAAACAACGACGTGAGCAGCTTCGATAGCGGGATCACCTCCCTTGGGAAATAGATCTTGGTGATCAACCCCATGTTCCCCACCAGGCTGCTCGACGAGCCACCCACGATGCCCGAGAATAACACCCACGGGATCGACTTGACCATCACCGCGACCATATCGGCAAGCTCCAGCGGCTTGTCGCTGAGGATCGAGATCACCAGCCGAAAGATGATCCCCGAGGTAATGGCCAAGACCGGCAGGAAGAAGACCCACAGCACCCCCATCGCCGCCTGCTTGTACTTCACGCGGATATCGCGGTGTGTCAACGCCAGCAGCAGCTCGCGGTACACTAAGATCTCTTTAACTCGACTCGTTATCGCCAGCATCCGATCTGTCCTATAGCCTGGTTATCTTACGGCTCTCAATACCCGATTGACCCCCACGATGACGCCACCGGCTTGTCCCAACCCGTCTCACCCAGTGCCCGCCCCCCGGCCGATGCGGTGTGTCAGCATCGATGTGGAGGAATACTTCCATATCGAAGCCGCCCATGGCACTATCGACCAATCCCAATGGGACCATTGGCCGTCGCGCGTGGAACGCAATGTCGACCTGCTGCTGTCGCTATTTGACCGCCACAGCCAGCACGGCACGTTCTTTATCTTGGGCCATGTCGCCCAGCGTCACCCGCGTCTGGCCGCCCGGATCGCCGCACAGGGCCACGAGATCGCTAGCCATGGCTCCGGGCATGACCGGCTCCACCGGCTGACACCCACGTCGTTTCGGGAAGACGTGCTGGCCTGCAAGCAGCTGCTCGAAGACCAGACCGGTCAGCCCGTCCAAGGTTACCGGGCCCCGACCTTCAGCGTCGTGCCCCAGACCGCTTGGGCGATCGACGTCTTGGCGGACCTGGGCTTTGCGTATGACGCATCGATCTTCCCGGTTCGCCACCCCTGGTACGGCGTGCCCGCGGCGCCGGATCGCCCGTTTTGGGTCCAAGCCCGATCCGGTGGGCCTACCCTGCTGGAGGTTCCGCCATTGACGTGGTCGATTCGCCTGGGGCCCATGGGTCCCAGGAAGCTGGCGGTCGCCGGCGGGGGCTACTTCCGCCTGCTGCCGCTGGGGCTGATGCGGCGGGGCTTGGCCCAGGCCGCCGCTCAGGGCCGGCCCGCGGTGCTCTATTTCCACCCATGGGAGTTCGATCCCGACATGCCACGCATGCCCCTGCCGTTGCTTAACCGGATCCGAACCTACACCGGGCTCAAACGCGCCACACGGCGATTGGAGCGGATCATGCAAGAACCCGCCCATTGGACTCCGATCGTCGAGCAACTCGACACCCTGCGCCAGATGGCCCAAAATACTCCTGTCTTCTGTCTTCACTCCCATCCGACACCTTAAGAAAGCTTCACCTGTCTATTTTAATCGCTATACCCATCGGGTATGAGTTTGCCGCGTTGGAGAGACCAAAATACCGAATCTTTCCCTGCCGCAGACGAACTGGATTCCGTAAACCCGATTGAGACGGATCTATACGTATTATAAAGGAAAATCGGGCCTAGATCGCTTCGCCCAATGGTGGCTGATCGCTTGAGACGGGCGGCGGGGTACGCAGGAGGTCGACCATCGGCTCAAGCCGCTTGGACCACGAGTAATGCTCAGCCACATGCTGGCGGGCAGCCTCGGCGATGCGGCGGCGCAAACCCTGATCAGTCACCAAACGCTCGATCTGCCCGACCCATTGATCGGGCTGGTCGGCGACCAGCAGGTGCTGGCCATCGCTGGCGTGGATGCCTTCGGCAGCCTGGTGGGAGCACACGACCGCTCGGCTTGAAGCCATTGCCTCTAACACCTTGTTCTGGACGCCACGCGCGATGCGGAGCGGGGCGATCACCGCCGACGCCTGCCGCAGGTAGACCCGTACATCCGACACCGAGCCCACGACCTCGACCCCCGGCTGCTCGCCCATCTGCTCGACACGGGGTGTGGGGTGGCGGCCGACAACCATCAGCTTGGCGTCGGGCAGCCGGCTACGCAGTTTCGCAAACACATTGGCGACAAACCACGCTAACCCCTCGACGTTTGGCTTGTAGTTGAGCACCCCCACAAACACAAGGGTTGGGCTATCCGCGTCGGGCAGCGGCGCAAAGTATTCCAGATCCACCCCGTTGCCCACCACGGTTAGACCGGGGTGGTCGCCCACCTCATCGCGGTAGGCCTGTGCTTCGGCCTCGCTGACCACGGTAATCGCGTCGAGCCGGTCAAACGCGCCGGATTCGATCCGGCGTAGCCGCCGGGCTTCGGCGCCGTACACCCAGCGCAGCGGGGGCCAGGTCTGCCGAGCGTAGCTACGCCACTTGAGGCTATCGACATCGACCAGGTCCAACACATGCCGGATCGGCTTGGGAGAGCCGGTGTGTCCGTTGCGGTGCGCCCCAGCGCCCTTCCCAGCCAAGGTCGGCACAATCAGCCGGGCGTAGCGGATCATCCCCGTGCAGAAGGTTAAGACCACGTCGAAGGGGGCTTCCTCATGCCACTGGGTGATGGTGTCGGCTAAGCCTTGGCGGTAGTAGTAGTGGGGTGTGATGGCTTGGCCGGTGGCGCAGGCGGTGAATGCTTTCAGTTTTGAGGCGTTGTTCGAGATCGGCTGGATCCCCACACGCTTGGCAATTGTGCTCAGCAGCTGGTGGTGCTGGAGCCAGACCGGCTCGTCGCTGGTGCAACCGATCGCGACCTCAAAGTGTCGCGCCAGCTCTTTGAGCATGTGGTAGCTGCGGATACGGTCGCCCCGGTCGGGTGGGTAGGGCAGGCGGTGGGTGAGCATCAACACCCGTGGCTTGGCTGCTTCGATCCCTTCGCCGGCCACCCGAGGCTGATCGGTCGTCGCTGGGGGGGGTATCGGTGATTCAGTCTCGACAGCCATTGCCACATCGCCCCACTAATCTCCCCCGCCAACGCCTTCGATCCATGGGGTGTAGGGGGGTAAAGGAAAATTGGTGTTTGATCCGTTTGCTGTTGCGGCCCTTAAGAATACGAAGCACCATATCCGTAGCTGTAGCGGTACAAATAACGCGGCAGGTACATCATCTTCAGGTGCGTGAGGATGACCCCGGAGACTTTACAGTTGTTGGCGTTGAGCAAGCGCTTGGCTCGGTCGACCATATCGATCGGCGTCTTGTGGAGGCGGACGACCATCAGGGTCTGATCCCCGGCTGCGGCGAGGATCGCCGCGTCGGTGACGTTAATCACCGGCGGGGTATCGATAAAGATGTGGTCGTAGTGGTCTTTAAGCCGGTCGAGGATCTGGGTCATCCGGGGGCTTGACAGCAACTCGGTGCTGTGGATCGGGTCCCGGCCACCCGCGGGGATAAACTGCAGGTTGTCGTAAACCGTATGGTGAATCGCCTTGTCGATATCGGAGATATCCCCACGCAGCAGCTGAAGCAAGCCCGGCGAACACTCCCGATCAAACAGCTTGTGAAAACTTGGCCGACGCAGATCGGCTTCGATCAGCAGGATGTTTTGGCTGCGCAGCTCACTAAAAGCCACGCCCAGGTTGGCAGTGGTGACACTCTTACCCTCACCCGGGACCGAGCTGGTCACCACGTGGGTCTGCAGCCGACGGTTCTTGGATCGCGCCAGGATCTGGGTGCGGATCGCGCGGTACTGCTCGGTGACCAGCCCGCCTCGATCGTGGTGGACCACGACCTCAGGGGAATAACCGTTGAGGTTGTTGGGCTGGCTGTCTTTGGAGCGATCCAGCTTCGGGACGGGCAAGGCGGTACGGTTCTTATCCCCACGGCGCGCTTTCTCTTGCGGGGCACGGCGGGGGGCCTGTGTTTGGGCGCGGGGTGGGCTGTCGTTAGCGCCATCGGCCAAGGCCGCTTCCTGGAGATCCTCCATCGGGCTGGCTTTGACATCTTCGATCGGCAACGAGGGTGATTCCCGGTCTCCCGGGGGGGCAGATGACGCACCAGGCTCAACCGGGGAATCGGGCGCCACGGGGGGTTCAGCACCAGGGCTGGGGGGGGGCTTGTGGCCGCGCTCACGCTTGGCGCGGTTCATGGCATCAAAGACGTCGCCCATCCTCGATCTCCTGCGGGGCCGAGTCCTGGTCGATCGGAGACTCATCGCCTTCGCTAGCTAAGGGTTCTTCATCTGAGAATATATCGGTCGTTGGCTCGTCAAAGTTGGGCAGCATCTGGGAGATGGCCCGGCGGACGATGTTGGAGTCGATCAGGTGGGTATCGGACGAATACCCCACCAGCAAGGCGTTGTCACAGACCAGGTTGATCAGCCGGGGCACACCCGTGGAGCGGTCGTAAATGTGCTTGAGCGCTTCCCTGGAGAAATCGACATTGGGTTTGCCCTTGCTGGCGCGGACCAGGCGGAAGGCGATATAGCGAGTCATGGTGTCAAAGCTCATGGGCTTGAGGTGGGTGTACATCACGATCCGTTGGATCAGCGGCGCCAGGCGGGGGTGCTTGAGCGTGTCACGCAGCTCGGGCTGGCCCAAGATCAGCAGCTGGACCAGCTTGTCGGTTTCGCTTTCCAGGTTGGTCAGCAGCCGCAGCTCTTCGAATTCGTCGATACTCAGGCACTGCCCCTCATCGATGATCACCACGATGGTGCGCCCCACCGAGTGCTGGTGCTCCACAAAGCGGCGGATATGGGTCAAGAGATTCGATTTATCCGTTATCCCAGGCAGCTCGATCTTAAACTCCGCGGCGATCAGCTTCAGCAGTTGGTGAGACGACACCCGGGTATTGTTGACCAGCGCCACACGGGCATCGGCACCCAGGCGCCGGATCAGGGTACGGATCAGCGTTGTCTTACCCGACCCGATATCACCCGTAATCAACGCGAAGCCACGCCGGTTGCGGACCGTATACTCCAGCTTCGCCAACGCCTCCTTGTGCTGCTCGGTCTCGAAGAAAAACCGAGGGTTGGGGGTGTTGTGGAACGGCGGCGCCACAAGGTTGTAGAAGCGTTCGTACATGGGTCGTTGCTACAATCCCCTGAATCCATCGCCGGCTTTCTACCGATCACGACGATAGTTCTGACTCTTGATTATCCCCATCGATGTTGATCAATCCACCCGCAAGGCCCCGCCCAGCATCCGTTTGTGAGTCAACCGGCACAGGCCTGATCGCATAAAGTATTGCTACGAATGGATTTTACGCCAAGAAGCCCGCTGTCCGTAGCATGTGAATCCATACTTCATTTTTCAATACCGGCTGCTTGCAAGCCCCAACGCAAGATATCCACGCCAGCTCACCGATGATGCCAAGGGGCCAATACCCGTCCCTTTTTCATGTACTGCGGCGGGGCAAAATCATGTTATTGATATACTGGCCTGGGCTTTTACGGAATTGCTCAAATTGTTTGGGCTCATTGAGGCTCAGATAAGCGATCCATACGCTGGCCAATAGCACCAGAATCATGATCGTCCCCACGGTGGGGTATAACCCCCAGCCCAGCACCTTACGCCGAAAGACCTCCGCGGGTGAGGCGATTTCGTTGACCGTCCCCATCACAGGCAGCTTGAGCTTATCCACCGCCTGCTCGACGTCTCGGAACGAGTGATCCAGCAATTCTGACAAGATGATCAAAACCGTCCCCGTGCCCAGGCCCGCAGCCGCGGCGGTCATCAGGATGCTCGAAATCGTAGGCTTCGATGGCCGCGCCAGCTCCGGTGCCCGCTCAATCGGCCTTAGCCGAACCCCACGCTGGCCGATCTCTGCGGTTAACGCCGTCATTGTTGATTGCAGGTTCTTGTCCCAAAACCCGAGTTGCCGCTTGGATTCTGCGAGCTCACGCTGGATCTGAAGGTAGTCGTTACGGACGACAAAGAAGTTCCGCTTCAAGATCTCTTTCTTTTCAACCTTTTCGCTTAGCTCACCCACACGGCGTTCCAGCGCGACAATCATGCCCGATAGGCCTTCTACCTCGCGCTCGGCGGCGATGCGGTCAGTGTTGGGCACCATCTCAACGCCAACAACAATATTCTCTTCTAATGAACGGGCTTCCTCTTCCAGCTCATTTAAACGCGTTCGGGTACGTATCACCGCGGGGTGCTCTTCGGTGCGGCCCATCGTGTAGAGGTGGCCCTCAAGCTCGGTCTCAAGCTTGGCCATCTTCTGGTGGACCACCACTAACTCGGGGTTCTGACCGGTCTGAGATTTTTCAATAAAGTCAGGTTGGGTTTCAATCCACTCCTGGAGCTTTGTGCGTTTTTCTTCAGCGATCCGCTTCTGGAGGGTGGCGGCGCTGAACTGGCTGCGCAGCTCGGCCAGCTCGCTCTCGACGCTGCCCGGGTCATCGGGCTTCAACCCCGGGTGCTCAAGCTCGAACCGCAGTTTCTTGCCATCCAGCTCGCTGACCCGAGCCCGGTAACGCGCCACCTCGCGCTCGAAAAAAGCCTTGGCGTTGACCAGCATCTCGTTGAGCTGCTGACGGGTCTTGTTGATGTAATTCTCCATCAGCCGGTTGACGACCCTAGGCGCTAAGGTCCGGTCGACATCGGTAAAGGAGATCACCACTTGGTCTAAGTTAGCTGACCGTATGCGTAAGCGGATCCGGATCCGCCTGGTCATATCTTTGACCAAGTCATATTTCATCAGCTGGCCTTCGTTAGTCAGCTCGCCGTCCACGGTGTGGGGCAGATTGCGCAGCAGCTGCAGGTCTTCAGCGAGTTGCTCGACCGCTGCCCGACCCCGCAGGTCTTGAGAAAGCCTTTGCCGGATCGGCTTGAGGTTGCGGTTAATCGTCCCGCTGCCCATCTGTTGCAAAGCCGCGTCGTTGATCCGTTCGAATACCGCCTGGGCGCGGTATTCGCGCTTCATCCAGTGGCTAGAGATCACGATAGCGACCATCACCGGCATCGCGGAGAAGAAGAACTTCTTCCGGTGGCGGGTGACGATGGCTAGCCATTCACGCAGGTTTGTCGGCTGTCGCCATGCCATGGGCTATCACGCTCTGTCGTCGCAATCGATGACCGGGTTGGTTGGGCGGCTAAGGTGCCACCTGTACGTTCGCCACCCGGGCGGGGGTGGTCGCGGCCCGGATCAGCGGCTGCACCGGCGATAACAGATTCTGGACCACCACCCCGACCGCAGCCAAAGGGTTAATCGGCATGAACACAATATCACCTTCTTCCAGAACCGCGTTGTATTTCAGATCGCCTTTCTCATACATGTCTTTGAAGTTAACACTCATACGGCGGATCAGCTCACCCTGTTCGTTGGGGCGTAGCACCACCAGTTTTTCAGGCCAAGCGCTGCGCGGGATCCCAGCGCTTAAGACCGCGTCCAATATTGTATCACGCCCGTTATACGACCGCGGACCAGCGGAGGTCTCACCAGCCATGTAGTACTGCTTAGAGTTAAAACCAGTCACCCTCACCTGGACACTGACGTCCTGATAATACTTCAGGATCTTTTCTTCGATCTCCGCCGCCAGTTGGGTGGGCGTCTTGCCTGCGGCGAACACATCGCCCAGCAGGTGCAGTGTGATATACCCATCGGGCCGAAGCCGGCCACCCGAGCCATTGATCTCCGGGGCGCCCGGGGCGATGATCGAGACCGTGTCAGGCGGTTCGATGACGTACGGCTTGCCACCCACGATCGGCTTGGGGGTCTTGATAAAGGCAGCGTAGTCGGTGTAATGAGGCGGGGCGCACCCGATGCCCGACACCAAACCCACGCCAAGCACCGCGATCCCTAATAGGACGGATAGGGTTCTTGAGCAAATAAGCAACATATTGGTGCTCCGAACATATTGTATCGACCGTTTAAGACGATCTTACTGATAAAGTCGGTTGACTCGAATCCAATCTGAAGCGACACCAATATATAAGCATTTGCCATTAATACAAAATAAAAAAGAAGCTTAGATCGCCTCAGCTGAGGTGAGGCAAGAGGAGCAAGCCTAGAAGCGGCGCAGCGTTACCGGGCCCCTTCATCACGGAATTTAGCGAAGGTAGCCAGCAAGAGCTTGAATTCTAAGCCCAAGCTCATCTTTTGGATATACTCCAAATCGTACTCCAGCTTCCGGCGGACCGATTCGGTATCCACGTCGTAGCCGTTTTTGATCTGCGCCAAGCCGGTCAAACCAGGCTTCACCGCAAGACGCTGTTCAAAATTCGGCACATCCCGGCTAAGCTGCTCGAAGAGCTCGGGCCTTTCCGGGCGGGGGCCCACCAGGCTCATCTCGCCCCGGAGGATGTTGAACAGTTGAGGCAGCTCATCGATATGGCTGCCCCGCATCCAGCGGCAGGCGGGGATCACCCGAGGGTCGTCTTGCCCTGCCCGTTGCACCTTCCCATGCGCCTCGGCATCAACATACATCGTCCGCAGCTTATAGATCGTAAACAGACGACCATTGAGCCCCACCCGAACTTGCCGGTAGAGAATCGGACCCGCAGGATCCGACAGCTTGATGATAGCCGCGCATAGCCCCATCACCGGCAGGAACACCACAAAGGCAATCGAAGCGCCCGCCAGGTCCAGCAGCTCTTTGAAGATCCGAAACTGTCGACGCGCTAATTCAAACAACACGCCACTTCCTCCTGCTCCAACCATTACCATGGTCATAGGTTCAGGCATTGGTGCTTATCCTCCTTCAAACCGCCGGCGATATGAAACCCGCCCACCCCTTACACAAGAATCTTTCAAAACTTACTTCGTGACATACCGCGTAAACGACGGCTCAACTCCCACTTAGATGGCATTCCATACATTTGGCGGCAAACACTTCTTGTGAAATGGCACTCTCCACCAAATAAAATCCATTTCCTCCCTCGAATGAAAAATCTCTCAAATTTTTTTATCGGCTAAAATTAATCTCTAATTAATCTTTGCCTAAGTGTCTTTAATTTACCTTAAATAGCAAAAATGTCAACCCCTCGATTTTGATCTTTTAAATGACTGCCGCAAAATCTATCTTCTCTGAATTGCCTAATCGATGTAAATTTGCCAATCATTCCCAATATACCCATCGGGTATGAGTTTGTCGCGTCGGAATCACCAAAACGCCGAAAATTTCACTGCCGCGGGCGAACGGGCCCCGGTCAATCGGATCGGGTATATCACATAAACCTCATATCCCCACCCAGGCTCAGCCAATTGGCTGACAACCATACGCCCCCTTTAAACTATTATAGATAGCCGATGCGGCAAATCCTCCCCCCCGGATTAAATCAAGCCCAAATGGAGGTCAAACATAGCTGTCTACCTGACAGGCAGCCCCGCTCACGGCACCAGTCGCACCACCGTGCGGGGTTGGAACGGCGGGTCGGCTAGCAGCGATCGCAGGTCGTCAACCGAAACCGCCATGATCCGACGCATCTCTTCCTCAAGCGGCAGGTATTGGCCTAAGTAAGCCCATTGCATCCCCAGCGTACGCATCCGCCCCCCGGGGTCTTCATCTTGAAGCGTCGCCAGCGTTGCTAGTTTATTCTTGGCCCGTTCAAGCTCATCGGGGGCGATCTGATTGGCAAATCCATCCAGCTCGCCTAGCAAAATCTCTTCCACTTGGCTGGCCCGATCGGGGTCGCAGGAGGCAAACGCGATAAAGCTGCCCAGCTGGTCCTGCGGGTAGTAAGAAAAATCGGCTTCATCGGCCAAGCCCGGATCAACCAGCGCCCAGTACAGCCGGGAACCCTCGCTATCCCCCAACACATCAGCCAGCACCTTCGCCGCGTACCGACGCGGGTCCTGCGAGGACGGGGCGGGGCACATCATCGCCAGGTAGCAGCGGTTAAGCTTCTGATCTGTCAGGGTGTGCTGCCTGCCGGTATACGCCATTTCGTCATACCGACGCCGGACACCCGTAGCCTGCCAATGCATGGTGGCTTGTTCCACATCAGCCAACAGACGGTCAAACGGGATCCGCCCCGCTGCGGCGACCGTGATGTTGTCCGGGCTGTACCGGTGCTCAAAGTAGCCTCGCATCTGATTCGCAGTCAGGGCCTTGATCGATTCAACCGTCCCCAGCACGCGAAAACCCAGCGGCGAGCCCGCGAAGTGCTTCTCGAGCATCGTGTCGTGCAGACGCCACTGGGGGCGATCCTCGTACATCCCAATCTCTTCGAGGATGACGTTTTTTTCCATCTCAAAATCGTCAACCCGCAGCGCCGGCCGCAGCATGTCCCCGATCAGGTCCACCGCACGCCAAAGGTACTCGGGCAGCACCTGGGCGTAGTAGACCGTGTTTTCATGGCTGGTAAACGCGTTGTACCGGGCACCGATCTCGTCAAATTCGCGGTTCACATCGTCGGCGGTGCGGCGGGCGGTGCCCTTGAACATCATGTGCTCTAAATAATGGCTAACCCCCATCTGCGCTTCTTCTTCGTCGCGCGTACCGGCCTTGACAAAGAAACCTACCGCCGCGGTGTGCGCATCATCGTTGACCTCGGCAACCACCGTGAGCCCATTGGCTAGCTGATGCTGATGGAACGATACCGCCACTAGAAAGCCCCTTGGGTTTGAGCGTGGTTCAAGATAACCCCTGCTGTGGTACGCATCGCCCCATCCCGGGTATGATTCGCGCAGGGTGATTGATTCTAGCTGAAGCGATCAAGCGGACCTGCGGCCGGTCGGTCACAGGCCTTCTTTTGGAACCCTTGGCCCTAACGCACCACCCTCTATTGTTCAAGCGCCTTCTTCAGCTGGGCTTCAAAATCTTGCTTAGAAGTCATCCCAACAAATTTATGCACGACCTCACCCTTCTGGAACAGCAGGATGGTGGGGATCGCGCTGATGTTGTACTTCACCGCGGTGTCCCGGTTGGCGTCGGTGTTGAGCTTGCCGATCTTGGCCTTCCCGTCGTAACCCTCAGCCAACTCGTCGATGGTCGGGGCCAGCATCTGGCACGGCATGCACCACTCGGCCCAAAAATCGACCAATACAGGCACATCCGATTGAAGCACCTCTTGATCGAAGTTGCTATCAGTAAACTGTTTGACCGCATCACTGGCCATGCTAAAACTCCTTGGGTGTACACAAGCAACTGTTTGAGTGCTCGCTAAATGAAGCAACAAAGAAGCACGGCGATTCTAGGCTCTGACCGCTTGGGCATCAACCAATGGCCACAAAATGACCGGAACAGCGGGCCAGCCAAGTTTGTAACCCCTCTACAGGCTGTATCAGACGCCTGGCGCTAAGTGAAACGTGCCCCAGCCAAAAGCCACACGCTCTTGCTTCGCATAACTGGTATAAAAAGCAACAACAGATTCAGATTTATTCCCGTAGGAAGACCGCCCCAACACGCCGTAGAACCAAATCAATCTCTATGACGGACTTACCGTAGGCAGGCAGCCCCACCGCCTCAGCGCACCCCCCAGCCAACACCGGAGACCCCAGACCGTGACACCCAAGTCGACCCTGGAATCCAAGATCCAACAGGGCACCGCCACGATCGGCGTGATCGGGCTGGGCTACGTGGGGCTGCCCTTGGTCCATGCGTTCTGGCAGGCGGGTGGGCAACGCTACCGCGTGATCGGGTTTGATGTCGACCCGCGTAAGATCCAGCTACTCAACCAAGGCCAGAACTACCTCAAGCACCTGGGCGAATCGATGACACGCCAGATGGCCGGGTCCGACCGGTTCGACGCGACGGCCGACTTCGCACGCCTGGCAGAGCCCGACGCGATCCTGGTCTGCGTCCCCACGCCACTGGGCAAGCACATGGAGCCCGACCTAAGCTACGTCCAGCGCACCGCCGACGCCATCGCCGCCACGCTGCGCCACCACCAGCTGATCGTGCTCGAGTCCACCACCTACCCCCGGACCACCCGCGAGATCCTCTTGCCGCGGCTCGAAGCCCGTGGCCTGCGATGCGGCCAAGATTTCTACCTGGCCTACTCACCCGAGCGTGAAGACCCCGGCCGAAAGGGACACTCCACCACCACCATCCCCAAGCTCGTAGGCGGGATTGACCCTGAGTCGGGTCGGCTAGCAGCAATGCTGTACCAACAGGCCGTCCAAAAGGTCATCCAGGTGTCCAACGCCGAAGTGGCAGAGGCGGCCAAACTTCTCGAGAACATCTATCGGGCGGTCAACATCGCCTTGGTCAACGAGATGAAGACCGTCTTGTCAGCCATGGACATCAATATCTGGGAGGTGATCCAAGCCGCCTCGACCAAGCCGTTCGGCTTCCAGCCGTTCTACCCCGGACCGGGCCTGGGGGGCCACTGCATCCCGATCGACCCGTTCTATCTGACCTGGAAGGCCCGTGAAGTGGGCATGCCCACCCGGTTCATCGAGCTGGCTGGCCAGGTCAACCACGCCATGCCACGCTACGTCGTGCAACGCACCGCAGAAGCACTCAACCAGCAAGCCAAGCCCGTGCGCGGGTCACGCATCCTCGTGCTGGGATTGGCCTACAAGCCCGATGTCGACGACGTGCGCGAAAGCCCCAGCCTCGAGCTGATCGAGCAGCTCAAAGCCATGGGCGCACACGTAGACTACAACGACCCGCACGTGCCCTCGACCCACAAGATGCGCCGACACGACCTGAAGATGACCAGCGTGCCAATCACACCCACGTCGCTAGCCAGCTACGACTGCGTCCTGATCGCCACCCACCACGCCGCCTACGACTGGCAGACGATCGCCGACCACGCCAAGCTGATCGTCGACACCCGCAACGCCCTGGCCCACACCACCGGCCCGCGCGACCACATCGTGCCTGCTTAAGACAAGCAACCCAGCCACCACAGACAAGCGCTCACAGGCGCTACGATCCGTGGCGATCTTTGAATGCGTCGAACTCACCCTGCGACTCAGCTTCATCAAGGTAGGCTTGAAACTCGCCCATCTTGTAACTGATGAATCGGAATGCGTGCTCAAGCGCAAGCCACTCAATGTCGGCTGGGTCTTTGTCTAAATCCTGTCGCAGGCGGTTAAGCTCGGCAAGAAAAGGCTCGATCTTCATGGTCGGTCCGTTTCGCAATAATGATACGGTCCCCATGCGCCTGTGCCGGGTTCCGTAGAGCGTGGAGAGAACAGCTGGCCTTGGTAACTCGTGCGGGGAACCCGCCGTCACAGCAAACACACCATGGCCGTACCGCCTTGGCAAAACCAGGGCACGAGCATTAAACTATACACTAGCGGCGTATCGGTTTGCAGGCCGCTGCCTGGCCGCCATGGTTCACCGCAGGTGCCCTTGATCGTTGATGCAGCAGACACATGCCCGTGGGGTACACATGCCCCCCAACCGCCACCTTAGCTCAGTGGTAGAGCAATGCTTTCGTAAAGCATAGGTCCGGGGTTCAAATCCCCGAGGTGGCTTTGGGTTTTCCCCCGAGAAAACCGCGTTTTTCCCTGTCGCATCAGGGGTTGCGTATCACGGGACGAACCCCTCTTAAGTCTACCCGGGTCTCCTGAATTATCCCTGAAATGCTGGTTTGGCGCCCAGCAGGACGCCAAGACAGAATCACCATCCCCAGGGACAGCATCGTCTGTGCCAGTAGCTTTTCTAGGTTCCTTTACCGATTCCATAGGTAGATCAGGAAGACGCTCTACAGCATCGTGCTCGGCTTCCCGAATCCGGTGTGTGTAGGTGTCCATCGTCAGACGGATGTCGCTGTGTCGCATGAGTATTTGAGTCACTTTGGGGCTGGTACCCGCCATCGAGTGCAGCGTCCCGGTCTGATGTCTCAAAGCATGAAAATCAAACACACACCCAGCGTCGTCTTTGAACGGGATATCCGCTAGCTTGAGGTCGGCGCGAAGCATATCGGCCATCGAATACTTGCTGGGCAGGTTGAAAGCGGATGTTATTGACTCTTAAATAGTTCATTTAACGTTCTATAGATTGAGCCTAGCGTGTCTAAAGAATGATCGTAGCAGGTGTTGTTGGTTGCGTGTGCGTTTGAGTGAATCGTTGACGCTTCGGCCCAGGTGCGACACGTCGTCGGGGACAAAGTTGGCTAGGTCGGTGTGTTTGGCGCGGTTCCAGACCTGTTCGACGGGGTTGAGCTGCGGGGCGTAAGCCGGTAGCCATTCGATAGTGATCCGTTTGTGGCGTTGTTGTTGCCATCGACGCGCTGCGCTGCGGTGCACCGAGTAGCGATCCATCACCAAGAGGATGGGGCGGCTTAACTTTGCGACGACCCGTTCGATCAACGCTACGAAGTCATCGGTCTTGACGTTGCGATCTTGGATGTCGAAGTACAGCCCCAGTCGTTTGCGTTTGGGCGACACGGTGATCGCGGAGATCGCAGACAATCGGTCGTGTCGATCGTAACATTTGAGCGTTGGGGTTTGGCCCCGCGGCGCCCACGTGCGGCGGACGGTGGGTTGCAACATGAAGCCGGATTCATCGGTAAACACAATGCTTTGACCGCTTCGCCGCGCTTTTTTTGAGGCGCGGCCAGTCTTGCTTGCGCCACGTGGCGACCGCTTGATCGTCGCGTTCACGCGCCAAGCGTTCGGGCTTCTGGGCCGACCAGCCTAGGCCACGCATGACGTGCCAAAGCCCCGGGCAGCTGTAGCTGACGCCAAAATGTTTCTCGACCACCTGGGCCACCCGCGTCAGCGTCCACAGCTCGGTGGTGTAACCGTGCTTGCGTGGGCCCTGCCGCAATAACTTTTCGAGCTTGGTGCGCTGCTTAGCGGTGAGCTTGGGTTGGGGGCCGGGGTGGGGCTTGGCTTGCAGGGCGGCGTCGCCGCCTTGGCGTCGCCACTTGGCCCACTGCGACACCGCCGCGGGTGTCACCCCCAGCTTGCGCGCCACTTGTGACTGAGACTGACCTTGATCCAGCAACGCCATCGCTCGCCAACGACGTCGCTGGGCTGCCTTGCGTGATCCGGTGTAGGGCATACACCATCAGATCGGCTAGATCGACTGCATTAAATGAACTATTTAAAAGTCAATAGATGGGTCAAGAGTTCCAAACAAGCGGACATCCGTGCGTGGAACAAGGAATATCGATTGCGGATCCGAGATGTGCCGGAGTTTTTTAAATGCTGGGAAGAGTTCGCAAAGTTTTTCGAAACTTGGGCCGACGACTCACCCGTCAGGTGGCGTCCAGAGTTTCTTCGTGAAATCCCCAGTGAGATATCGGTAGTGCCTGGTTGCAAAAGTCCGTTTCGTAGACGTGACGGACGAGTCCTATTAGAGGTCATTGAATCCAATGCGCATATCGATGTGCGCGACGAGTGGCATACGTATTTTTACGTGCGTAGTGTAGAGCAGGATCAACAGAATCCTAGGCGATGGCAGCTAGACCCCCGGATTTTAGCGGTGGATGTAGAAGATTTGCATGCCGGGCTCATCGAATTCGATGACTGGTATCGGCAATGGGTCAAGCCCTGCGCGACAACTAGCGACACCTGGCAGAGAAGAGCACAAAGACCCTTATCAATTAACTGACGGGACTAGCGGAAGAGATTTATGGGTATCAGGCACCGATCCCCAATAACGTGTTGCATTGTGTGTTGAGTTATCACTGCTCGGTTGTCTTTTTTCATTTCACGTCTAGCCCCAACCGTCCCGATACGTTACAGGGGCATTGGCGAGACCCTGTAAAGGTTGTGGGGTTTTATAGAAGGTGCCGAAGCCCGGTATGGATGCTTGGCAAACTCGGAGTTGATCTTCTTCTCGTGTTTTCGTGCACACAGCAACACCTACCCGAAATGGCTACCAACCTATAAGGGCCTCGGTGAGATTCCGAGTGGTGTTTGCTTCCCGGTAGAGCGTCGCGCCACGAGAGTGGCTTACGGGGCTCGACGGAGTGCTCGACCAATAAAACCGAAGCCGGTGGGTGGGAACCCGCATATCAAAAGCCGGCTTCGTCTAATCTGGTCGTTCGATCTGATACTCGACAAGAGTGATCATGGGCGACGACGAAAAGTTGCGGTGTGCCTGTATGGACACCGTGGTTGTTGCGATTGAAGTGGGTGAGGTCAGGATGACCCAATCCCCCGCACGGGATCAGGCGAATATATAGTCGTTAACGTGCGCCAACGTAGGGAGCCCCAGTCTGATGGACTGGTCCGGACGCAAATAGACTCGACGTTCGGGTATCCGCGTCAAATGCGTGGAACGGTAAAGAGCTCAACTATGAAAGTGCCGGGGACATTGATCCCCGTTATTGTTGGTTAGTCCGTTGGAAGACGATGCCGAACTGGGAAAAATCTTTTGTTGGCCCCGACAGGAAGTCAGGGCAGGGTAAGGGACAACTCTGTGGTCCGGTCCCCGAAATCTCCCCGCCCCCCGGAACCTCTGGAAGTTGCAATTGCAACATTTCTGGGAACTTCCGGGGACGGGGGAGGAAACTATGGCCCATTGGCGTGGGTACATACAACAAAAGACCTCGGGCAACCCCCGATACCGACGTGAGCCGCGGACATAGCACAATCGTAACTAAGTCGGGAACCAATGATGCGGGCGGCGGAGTCGAACCCGTCGCAGACTATCTGGTCGATAGGCTAACGCTTCATTGGGTGAGTGAGGTCCAAGTAGAAAGTCACTGGTGCGATGCATCGGTGAGCGATGGCCTGGCGATGGTCAGGCGGGCGGCGTATTCCGTCTCCGTGCGTTGGGGGGCTACCCCTGACGAGGCAAGCACGGTTCGTTGGGCATTGACGGGTGGTGCCGGATGCCATTGATACCAATTGCGGATGAAATTGCGGCATATTTTCTGTACGCGGCAAAGCAATATCCGGCGATGTTGCGTCTTCGACGCGGTATTTTCATACGCGATACGTATACACGACGAAAGGACCGACTGGGATTTAGTGTGTCACCAATCAATTCCGAGGCGGCCACATGAGTGCTCCGGGAGGAGCATTCCTGTGGCCTTAACATAAGGAGCCATCATCATGGGCTAAAGGTTTAGCTACGTCAGTACCATTATTACGACAGCACTATAAAGGACTACAGTGCGATGCGAAGGGGCGGCGACCGAGGCTTTCGCCCTCGGTGCGTCCCGACGCGGGCACTGAAGTGCTGTCGTTGCCTCGTGACGGACACGAGGCATTTGCATTGTACGGTTGGCGAGGACATCAAGGTTTGCCTTGAAGGTTTTTCGGGGTTCTCGCCAACCCTTTTCTTTGTTAGGGTGCGTGTCGAGTATCGGGAGAAGAGACATGAAAGAGTATTGTTGTGTCGCCACGTCTAGCCGCGCCTGGGTGCAGCAGGTGGCGGTTTCGTATGTGCAGCGTGGATATCACCGGTTTGTGGAGGTGTGGATCCCCAGGCGCAAAAACTACGCTGCCATCGATAGAAAGATTATCGCCAAGTACAACATCGACATCACAGATTCAGCGAGGGCTTGGAGAAAACAGCAAGGGTACGCCCGGTATCAATACATTCGACGAGGCCGTTTCGGCCTCATCATGATCGCCGATTCCGAGGGGCCATCAAGTAAAACCTCGCTATCAGTCGTCATGCCACACGAAAAATTTACGAAACTACTCACCGAATATGGAGAAGAACTTTACAACGCGCCTTGCTCGCAGGATTCGGAAGGTAACGTGACGATCGACTTCGAACAGGAAGAAGGCCAGCGCACGAAACACCTCTATCGCCACACCATCTGTCACGAAGGATACGAAGTCCGGTATCGAAACGGTCATGCGTCGGTGCGTATGGACCCGCGTTGTTACGAGGCGGTCCGCAATCGCTTACTACGTCTTGCCAATGAACCCGACCTGACGCAGATGAAGGAGGTCTTTAAGGAACTTCGATTTCAGCCATTTGCCCCGTTGAAAGCTCAGCTTTGGAAACTCGTAGACGAACTGAACGTATATCGGGCAAAAAAATACATCCGCGGTAAAAAAGTGCCTTACTCTGTGGTGGGTCGCTGTCTGCGGCGTCATACCGGGCCGCTCGTTGTTTCATCTGGTGGGAACACAATGCAAAACGTTGACGGTAAGCAGACATCATGAGACGAAAAAAGAAAACGAGCAGCGTAAAAGGATCGAATCATTTAACGCACGGGGTCTTGAAAGATGGGCGGGCGGTCAGATTAGGAAGCCGTCAATGGCGGATATGTGTTCGGGTATCACGCGGCTGGCAGAAGACTTTTGGCCAGCTTAAGGCACACCTCTAGGCCAAGGGGTACATCCTCGTCGGCAACGTGAGCAAAGAGCTATCGCGAACCTTTAAGAAAGTATGTGAGAAGGGTATGTTGAGCCGAAATTAGGGTTATGGAACGGAATCCTTATCCCAGTTGTAAACGGCGGAGTAAAAGTGCGGCGGGTGGCGGGGTAAAAATGCAGCGCCCGGTGCGTAATGTCACCCGCTCGTGGCGGGACGTCAAGTTCCTTTTATGGCCGCTTGGATCGGCGTCGTCTTTGTCGTTGCTTGGATTCGCGTAGCCGGTAGCTCTCACCGTTGGCTTCGAGGATGTGCACGCGGTGCGTGAGCCGATCCAGGATGGCCCCGGTGAGGCGTTGGTTGCCACAGACCTCGGTCCACTGCTCGAACGGGAGGTTGGTGGTCACGATGACGCTCACCCGCTCGTAGGCTCGGCTGATCACCTCGAACAGCAGCTCGGCGCCGACCTTCTTAAACGGCACGTAGCCCAGCTCATCAAGGATCAACAGGTCCTGACGCTCCAGCTGACGCAGGGCGCGTTGGAGCTGGCGGTCGTCACGGGCTTCGGTCAGCTGGGTCGCCAACGCGGTGACGGCCCCGAACCGTACCCGCCGACCCTGGGTAGCGGCGATAAAACCCAACGCCGTAGCGATGTGGGTTTTGCCGGTGCCGCTCTTGCCTACCAACAGCACGTTCTCATGATGATCGATGTATTGGCCGGTGGTCAGCTCACGGATCAGCGGTTCGTTGAGCGATGGCTGAGCTTTGAAGTCGAAGGTGTCCAGCGTCTTGATCACGGGGAACTTCGCGGCCTTGATGCGTCGCTCGGCGGCTCGCTTGTCGCGGTCAATCAGTTCTCGTTCGGCTAGCCTCAGCAGGTAGGTCGGGTAGTCGCAACGCTCCTTCGAGCACGACGCGGCGACTGAGGCGTACTCCCGCAGCATGGTCGGCAGCTTCAATGTCTTGAGGTGATGCTCCAGCAGCACCGTGGGTTTCTTGGCCTGGCTCATCGATCACCTCCCACGCCCAACAGGCTGCGGTAATCATGGACATCCGTGGACGCGACGTGGACGTGACGCAGGTGATCGCGGCCATCGAGGCGGAAGGTGGTGCGGCCCCAGGGTTCCGGGGGTGGGATGTACTGGGCGATGCAGTCGCGGCTGTGAGTGCGCATGGCCAAGCCTTGGCGGACCGCCCGTTCCAGTTCCCTCATCGGGTGAAGTTCCAGAAGACGCAGCACACGGATGTACTCACGTGTACCTTCATGATCTTGCTCGTCTTCAAGGCGACGACGCAACACCCCAAAGCACGAAGGCAAGACCCAGCCCTCTAGCGGCCGGGCGTGATCCAATGCCCCGGGCTTGCGTTCCAACAGCGGCAGGTAGTGCTTCGGCTCGAAACGCACCTGCTGGCGATCCCAGCAGCGACGGTGCGTGGCGATCACCTTTTGCTGGTAGCCGATCTCGACCCGGTCGTAGTAACCCCGCACCGTCACCGGGTGATGGGCATACTCCACCGGGACCGAGTAATCGTTGTCGTCGAAACGCACCAACGACTCGCTGTTGGCCCGGCCGGGCCGCACCCGGCACGCGGCGAACGGGGCAGCCGGCAGCGGCCGAAACAATGCCCGTTCCTCGGCTAGCAACTGCCCCTTGCTCACGGATTGACCCCGCAGTCGACGCGTCAGATCTGACCGGCACGCTTCCAACAGATAGGCGTTGAGTTCATCCAGGTCTCGCACCTGTGGAACCGGCACGAAGAAGTTGAGACGCGCGAACTTGACCACCCCCTCGACCACGCCCTTCTCATTAGCCCGTCGCACCAGGCAGAAATGATGCTCGAACAGGTAGTGGCTCACCAGCTGAGCAAACCCCTGGGTGATCTGTCGCTGGCGGCAGCCTACGATTTTGCTCACCGCCACCTTAGAGTTGTCGTAGCTGATCCGCGTGGGCACGCCCCCGAAGAACTCGAACGCCCGCACGTGGCCTTCCCAGAACGTCTCCGTGCACTCCCGCTCGAATGCCATCACGAACATCGCGTCCGAATACGGCAAGGCCATCGCGAAGAATGCCACCTTCCGCAGCACCCCGTTGACGTTGGCCAACGCGAACCCGAAGTCCACCTGCGCTTCACCCGGACGGTGCACCAACGGCATGAACACCTCCCGGTGACGGGCTCGATGTTCACGCACCGCATCCTTGACCGTCGTGTAACCGCCTTCGAAGCTGTCTTCAGCCACCAGCCGCTGCCAGATCCGCTTCGCCGTGTGACGCTGCTTCTTGGGCAATGACGTATCCGATTTCAAGATCGTCTTGATCTTCGAGAGGTGGGGGCCAATCGTCGGCTTCTTGGGCGGCTGGCTACGCCGATACCCCGGTGGTTGGCTGTGATTCAGAATCTTCTCAAGCGTCTTCCAGTGCATCCCCGTCTCACGAAGGATCTGACGCTTGCTCACCCCTTCCACCAATACCCGGCGGCGGATCTCTATCCACTGGTCCATGTCGCGGTACACTCCTGGGCCTCCTGCCTAATGGTGGTCTCGGCCGCCACCGTGGCCGCCGTAAGACCCACATTCTCAGAAGACCTCTCATGGGGTGCCGCACTTTTGCTCCGCCCCGCCACCCGCCGCACTTTTGCTCCGCCGTTTACAGATCAAAGCTAGAGGCACAGCGACAAGAAAGGCGTGCTGCGTCGCTGGTGGCAACACAGTAACCGCTCCTAAGAACGCAACGATCGTCGCTGCTCCAATCGGTGCTCGACGATCAAGCGAAGCCATTCGGAATGCCACTAAACCATAAAGATTGTCGTATTCGTGGAGCACGACGTCGATGCGGGCGTTACGCGGAACCATGACTCTAGAATCTTCTGCCATGCCCACGCAGTAACGCATCATCAAGTCGAAGCGCAATAGACATCAAGGTTTAGGGTAAAAATGTCAGGGTTGGTGACCGGTGGCGCAATGGATTTTTGATGGCTCTCAAAGGATCAACCTAACTTGTCGTTCGAGGCAGCTACTGGTACATCTGAGAGCTGGATAACCCCTACTAGCAGAGCTAAATAACCATTTATTCTGCCTTTATTGGTATTTTGCCCCGTGTAGGCTTGACTTTATTCGCAATATTGCGAATAATAGGAGATAGAAGAACGTGCCTTTAACCGAAGTAGTCTTCTACAAGGAGGACAATGAGTCAGTTCCGCTGATCGACTGGCTGGATAGTATTCCCGCGAAGGTCCGCCACAAATGCATTGTGCGGCTTGAACGATTGGAGCAGCTGGGTCATGAACTGAGACGCCCTGAAGCGGATATCCTCCGTGACGGTATTTACGAGCTGCGGGTGGGATTTCAGGGGGTAAACTACAGGATGCTTTATTTTTTCCATGGCGATATTGCCGCGGTTGTTTCCCATGGTTTGACCAAAGAACGAGCGGTGCCTCCCGTTGAGATTGATCGGGCGATTAGGAGAAAGCAATTGTTCGAGCAGAGCCCGAAAAAACGATCTTTTAAGCCAGAATAAGGTGTAACATCATGCCCGCAAAGAAAGCTGCCAAATCTGCTGCGATCAAGCACCTTCACGATCGATACGTCGGCACCGATCCAGAGCGTCTAGCCTCCTTGGAGGAAGAACGCACCAATGCATACATTGCTCGGACCATTTATGAGTTGCGCACCGCAGCCGGCCTTACTCAGCAAAATCTCGCCGACCTCGTCGAGACGACTCCTTCTGTCATATGCCGGTTAGAAGACGCGGACTATGAAGGCCATTCCCTGTCCATGCTCCGACGAATCGCCAAGGCGCTGCATCGGAGAATCGAAATACGCTTCGTCGAAGACGATGAGCAAGAAGCGGCATAAGCACAATCTGCTCCAGTTATCTAGGTAGATGTCTTATCCGACCGTATCGAGATCCGTTCAACGATATTGCGAGTGATCTTTCGATTGGATCGATCGTAGAGCTTTGTGGTCCGGGCATCGGCGTGGCCAGCGAGTCTCTGGACGTCTTCAAGCGGCACGCCTTGGCTTAGCAGGTCAGTGATGCTGGTGACCCGAAACGAGTGAGGAGATAGATTCTTCGGTAAGCCTGCGTCCTTCAAGCGACGTTTGACCATCCGTCGCAGGTCATGGGCGGTCATGCCGTTATTCGTCAGTTGACCAGTGCGACGCAAGGCTGACAAAAACAGCGGGCTGTTGTCATCGACCACACCCGCAGCTTTCAGGCAATCGAAGAGGAACTGTTCCAGGTCATGCCTAACCGGGATTTCCCTTGACTTGCCGCCCTTCTCGTTGAAGCGGAGCATCCACTGTTCACCGTTGTGGTAGAGGTCGCGTCGCCTGAGCTTGGCTACTGCCCCGCCACCCGCCGCACTTTTACTCCGCCGTTTACACTTGCTTGAGATGATCCAGGTCGTTGTCGTTCATGGCATCTAGCTGTGAACCGAGTCTTTCTTTTTCCAATTCACGAGCGATGATGCGGCGACACGCGGCCTGGTCGGTGGAGATCAGGGCAACCACATTATCGCGCTGGCTTAGGGCATCCAGGCCCTTTTTTAGAAGCTCATCATATCGATCAGGTAGCAAATCATTCACGCCAGATTCGTCACAGGCTGGCAGTTGGTCGATGACCGATTTCGCTTCGGCTAAGAGCCTTCTGCGGCGAATCTCATTGGCCCGTCGGTCCGCCTCCAGTAGTTGCGCAGCTTCGTGGATATGGCTGTGGAGGTGGCTTACCCGCAGGCCAGGGCCGCAGCCATCGGTCCATTGCCGAAGTCTCATGGCCCGATCAATGAGCTTGACGGCTTCATGGGGCCGCTGAATCAACTCAGAGATGGCGGAGTCATTGACCGGGTCTAGCAGGTAGCTTGGATTGGTGATCCCCCACCGCATGAGAGCCTTGAGTATTTCCTCTCTGAAATCATCAACATTACCACCACCCACTAAAGGCGAAGCCTCTTGGTGCTTGGTTTGTTTCTTCTTTGTATCTTTGGGGTGCGTGGACGCACCTACCCTCGGCGCACCCACGCACCTACCCCTAGGTGCGGCCACGCATCTACCCCCCTCTGAAGAGGTAGGTGCACTAGTGCGCCTACCACCCTTGGATGAGGAACGGAGCTGCTTTTTCATGAGCTTGCGGATCTGGGCTTGGCACTGCGTTCTGACCTCTGGGTTACGCAGGTCGGCCAGTTCGTACACGGTCGTGTCGGCATCACCGGCATTGGTGCTGCTGCGATGACGTCTGATGAGCCCGATTGTTTCGAGAGTTGCCAACACCCGAACGACCGTGCAGCGCTTCACACCAGTGTCGCGAGCGAGTCGGGTTAACCCGGGACGGACATTGGGTAAACGCCGTATCAAAGCCGTATAGACCGACTGGGAGGCTGGCCCGAGTCGCACGTCGCGTAGAGCGGCGTAGACCCCACAGTCGAATGCCGCCCATAGGGCGTTGGCCGTAGCCTGCTTGGCTGGGTTGTCCATATTTCCCGGAAACGGGATGACCCTGTGGGTCGGTTGATTGGCTTGATCCGTCGCAGATGACTGTGTATTCATCCCTGCCCTCGTCATGGCACGTAGAATCCGCGTCCACGTGTGAATTAATCACCACGCGGCACCAAAGTCAGGGCGCAAGTGAACGTCAGTCTCGTGAAATATGTCTTGACGTGGGAGAAACCACCGTATAGTTTGAGAAACACGTTCAATGTCCGTCCAAGACATGTTTCGCGCCAAGATATATTTCACAGACTCGAAAAGAGCGACCCTGCCAGGTCGCTTTTTTGTTGCCCAAAATTCGGTGTCGCTACTCGATAAGCACCTCCGTGCTTGACACGCCCAAACGATCCGCCATTCGGACTGGTTTAGGCTTTAACTGTTTTAAACCTACCCCTAACACATCACCCCTCTCTGACTCCACGTACTTTTGTGAATCATGGCTTGATGCCAACGCTGAGTAATCGCCGCGATAGCCCCGATAAGACTGTTGAGCCTACTCATCAGATTCCCGTTGAAAGCATGCATGCTTGATGGTTGTCGTGACGTTTTCCATGAGCTTGCAAGGCAGCCATGGGAATGAAAGCTTTTGGCTTGCTGGCAATCGTGCCTTGGATAATCGTGCAAGCTTTCCGATGGACAGCACCTTACAAGCGTGCGTGATGAACGCACTCAGACCCTAACCTGGCGTATTGACTGGCTAGTCTTAAACTTTCTTGCAATCTTTAAGCGTTCTGGCTTACATGCTCTGAGCAGGATTGCGTGCAAGAACACATGCTCAGATAAAGCCATGAAGCATGATGGATTCATGCATGCCAAAAAGAATCGTGCCTTTATGCTCTTGGCCTGCACGTATGTCGTCTTGCAAGAAAAATGCTTGCATGCTCGTGGGGTTTGATGGCATGGTCCGGTCATGATGAAGGTGATCGCTGTGTTAAATCGCAAGGGCGGGGTAGGCAAGAGCACAATAGCCGTCCATCTGTCTGTGTTCTTCTTTGAGCAGGGGCTGCGAGTGTGTCACCTTAATGTCGACGGCCAGCGATCCTCATCGAAGTGGGTAGCCGCTGCGCAGCCAGAGGTACATGTCGTCACGATGGAACGACATTCCGAAATCTTCGATTTTATTGACCGTTGCCGAGAAGAAAAACAGTTTGATGTGATAGTTGCCGATGCCCCCGGCGACATCTTGGACGGCACGCGAGGGTTGATGCTCGGCGCCGACGTGGTGGTAATGCCGTGTGGACCATCAGTGATGGACCTTGAATCGACCCGCGAGGCGATCGACCTGTTCGAAGCCGCTCAAACGATGAAGGGAGCACACAAGCGTTGCCCCGCCTTGGTCGTGCTCAATCAGATGCGCCCCAAGCGCCGCCGGGTGACCCGGCAGGCCCTTGAGGCCGTGAGCCTACTTAAGCTGCCGGTGTGTACAAATACGATCGGAGACCGAGATGACTTTATCCACGCCCGCACACAGGAGACTGTTGTGTGGCGGATGGGGGCGGCCGCCAAGTTGGCTACCCAGGAGATGCTGAACGTGATCATGGAGATATTGAACTATGGCCAAACACAAATCGATGATGGACACAATGGCCCCTCAACAACGACAGATGGCCGAGGCGTTCCTCCAGGCGGGCAACCCTGAGTCTGACCAGGGAACGAACCCGCCAGTCCAAGATGCTCCGATCCCCAACTCAGAGAACGGTTTATCTGAAATAAACAGCAATAGTCAACGATCAGTGCCGCTACCGCGTTCTGTACAGGCGGTTTTGCCACAGAGGACGTTTGTGAGCAGAACCTACCGCTTAGCACCGCACATTGTCGGAACACTCAACGCCATTGCGCGTGACCGGATGCAACAGCGATCCTACCCCTATACGAGGGAAGATATTATTCATGAAGCCTTGTCGGACTGGTTCAGGCAACAGGGCTACATGATGGGTTAGGAGAGGGAAGGGGAAAGGAGGGGAGAATTGTCGGCCTATTTGGGTTGCTACTTCAAAAACACTTCAACTGATTCGTAAGTCAACGCCGGTGTTTGCGACAGTCTTATTCGAAGGGAGGTTAGGAGTGCTCGTTTAATGACCTGTGTGGCCTACAGATCGGCCCTTCGCCGAGGTATCCCGCGTTGTCTTTACGTGGCGTTGGGTACAGGCTTGATTTTGATCGCCTTGAACTTACTCGTGGGGGAACGCATGCTGGTTTACAACAATTCACCGAGCGTTCCAATTGGTTTGTATCGACGTCAACCCGGTGCCAAGATCCGTGTCGGGGGCTTGGTCGATTTTCCCATCCCGGAAGCGGCAAAGGACTACGTGGCTGGCCGTGCTGGTCGGCTTGGTGATTGGCATATCCTCAAGCCCGTGGTCGCGGTGGCTGGTGACCACGTGTGCACAGAAAGTGACGACCTCTCTATCAATGGGAAGCGGCTGGGGCCGATCATCGAACACGATAGCCGTGGCAATCTCGTTCCGGTCTGGCGTGATTGCCGTAGGCTTGTAGAGGGAGAGCTGTTTGTCTTTTCGACACGGATCGAACGCAGTTTCGATAGCCGAGTCTACGGCCCGATCCAGGCAACAGACGTTACGGGCGTTTACGCGCCGTTGTGGGTCGACCGAAGCAAGCCGGTCGATACCAGTCAATCATCAGATACGACAAAAGCGAGATCCCCTATGGGTTCAGACCCATTTGCACCGCAAAGAGACATTCCGATGAAAAATCCAAGGGGTTCAACTGGCCGGAATCATACGAATCATTGGCGAATAAGATAGACTGCCGCAATTCATTATTATCCACTCTAACCCCCGCAAGGTGCATTAACTACCTTTTAGGTTGACCGTTAGTGGGTAAATTTTATATCTTGTAAATTTGAAGTCTATACTCTAATATACAAGATATGAAATTCTTGCCAAGAATCGCGTCTGGCCGTCTAAAGCAGCTGCTTCGAAGCTTCCCCATCGTGATGGTGCACGGGCCTCGCCAGTGTGGCAAGAGTACGTTGGTCCGCCATCTGTTCCCGAACTGGAAGTATGTCGACCTGGAACGCCCCGCCGACTTTTCAGTCCTCAACGCCGATATCGAGGGTTTTTTCGAGGCCTACCCTCGGCAGGTGGTTTTGGACGAGGCCCAGTGTTTGCCTCAGCTATTTAACGTACTGAGACATGTAGTGGATCAAAAGTCGACCAGGGGCCGGTTCATCTTACTGGGCTCGGCTGGCCCGTCGCTGTTGCGGGACGTTTCCCAAACACTGGCGGGGCGAGTGGGATTGATCGAGTTGACACCGTTTCGGGCGGTTGAACTGTCCGGCACACCGTATATCCGTCACCGCTGGTTTTTTGGAGGCTACCCACCGGTCAAGGGTCTGCGGGCTCATACCGCCCGCGTCGAATGGCTGGAGAACTATGTTTCGACGTTTCTAGAACGAGACCTACCCGCTCTGGGGTTTCGGTTGGCGCCACAGCGGCTTCGACGGTTATGGACCATGCTTACCCATGTGCACGGACAGCTGCTCAATGTTTCGGATTTGGCGCGTTCCCTGGCCGTATCAACTCATACCGTGAATCATTACCTACATCTCGAAGGTGCTCAGCGGCGATTGGGACTACGTGCGTCAGGATGTGCAGGCTGTCGTGGAGATCGCACACGACGCTGCTCGCAAGGTGAAGGTCATATTCGAGAACTGTTATCTCAACCGAAATCAAAAAGTTCGGCTTTGCGAGATTTGTTCCGAGGTCAACGCAGATTGGGTGAAAACGTCAACGGGATACGGATCCGACGGAGCTACTGACGATGACCTTACGCTGATGCGAGAACACTCTGGTGAGCACGTGCAAGTAAAGGCAGCCGGAGGCGTCCGCGACCTGGATAGGTTGCTCGCTGTACGGTCATTGGGCGTGACTCGTTGCGGAGCCAGTCGCACTGCAGACATACTCGGTGAAGCCAGAAGACGCCTTGGCCTGCAAGCTATTGCCACAACTGCGTCGGGCGCAGTCTCGTACTAGTTGTGCGCAGAAACGAAAGCTTCGGGACTTGGACAGTGTGCGACGGGTGCCATGTTCTCGCTTGCGTGGACATGCCTTTGTAAGAATCGAAGAACAGCGATTCGTGCCGGTCCACGTAAGCCACTGTCGCCCGGTCGTTTTACGGAAGGCATGTCCACGCAAGCGAGGACATGGCACCCAATGGTACTGCGACGAAAGCGTAGACAGCCTATGCCGTGAGCGGCAGAGCAACCGGCATTGATCTTTGAGCACTGCGCTCGACTGCGTCGGTGAACTCCATGTAGCGTAGGCCAGTAGCAAAGTCGGTGAGCGTGGGACGCGGGCCACCGCGAATGGCCTCGATGAAGTCGGCCTCGACCTTCCACCCGCCCTGCTCTTCGACGGGGATGTCGACTTCGCGCAACGACTCATCATCCCGGTCCGCGGCCATTAGTCGATCAGAACCTAACTCATACTTGATTGTCCCCGCCGTGCCGTAGAGTTCGATGGCAAACTGGCCACCATGATGCACGACTCCGCTGAGGTGATAGATGCCGCGCGCTTCATTGTCCAGTCGAGTGAGAATGTGGGCGCTATCGGGACGCGTTGCGTTTGCGGCAGAGATGTTTGTCGACGCGAAAACCCAACTGGGGTCTGGAATCCATCGAATCAACGTCTCGTGCAGAATGCCGAGGGCGAGCATGTTGATGCCGCTAAACTCGGCGGACTGACGCCAATGGAGTTCGGCGTTGGGATCGGAAAAATCCGAATTCGCGCCTCGGACCACAAACTCCCGAAGCTCACCAAGGTAGCCAGCACCTAGCATCTCGCGAACTCGGTTGCCGGCGCGCAGTCCAAAGGGACTAGGGACAATCTGAGTGACAAGATCAGGATGAGCATTCGCAGCATCGACCATCTGATGGGCTTCGGCTAGATTACATGCCATGCGAGCCTCAGTCAGAAGGTGCTTACCGTTCTCCAATGCCGCCAAAGCAATCGGATGATGCAGGTACGGCCAAGTGCCGATCATTACCGCATCGATGTCGTCATCGCTGGCGAGGTGCTCCCAGTTGTTGAAAGTCTTGGGAATATCGAATTCCTCCGCCGCTTTCTGAGTCGATTCGGCCCGTCGATTACACACGCTCACGAGCTCGACGCCCTCGATGGCGCGAAATCCAGGCACATGGCGATTGCGTGTATTCTTGCCAAGTCCGACAATGCCAATTCGAACGTTTTGCATCATGTAATCCCAGCTTGGGTTGTGTAGGTCGTGATCTTTTCGGGAAAAGAAATCGTAGCCGAGTTGGAGCATTTAGGCATCAGCCATATCGTCTGGGTGCCCGACAGTGACCTCGGTCAGTGGGAGCCAGATATCGAGGCTTCGTCCATGGATCTAGTTCGCGTTTGTCGAGAGGGCGAGGCATGGCCGCTTGCCGCGGGCCTGATTGTGGGAGGTAGTTCGCCCCTTATCGCCATACAAACGACAGGGCTCTTCGAGTCAGGCGATGCTATGCGAAACGTGGTCTTTGATCTCCGCATTCCCGTATTCGCGATTGTTGGCGCGAGAAACTGGCTGAATACGTCATCCAACGATTCGGCAAAACGGTTTGCCGAACCGCTATTGAAGGCGTGGGGTGTCAATTTTGCTGTTATCGAAGCGGCTGACCAGCGACACAGGTTGGCGGAACACTACCAAGCCTGCAGAAATGACAATGAGCCCGGGGCGATTCTGCTCGCAGAATGACATGACAGTTTCAGAACACTCTCAGAAGCGAATGTCGGTTCGGACAGCACTTGGTATTCTCGCTCAACTGCGCGACGACTCAACAATTGTCGTCACCAATCAAGGATCCGCGCGCGTGTGGCCGCTGGTCGCACAGCATCCACTCGACTTCCACTACAATCCGTCCACGATGGGCGGTGCCGTTCCATTCGCACTTGGTTTGGCGCTCGCTAATCCGTCGCGCCAAGTCATCGTGATCTCTGGTGACGGTGCTCTGACGATGAGTCTTGGTTCGCTGGTCAGCGTGGCAGCTGCCGACGCGTCGAATCTGACTGTCGTAGTGCTCGACAATGGAATCTATGAAGTCACAGGAGGACAGAAGACCGCTGCCAGTGTTGCGGATGTAAACTACGTTGATCTTGCGCGTGCTGCCGGATTCAGGTCGACAGTCGGATTCGATGAGGAAGCAACATGGAGCAACGAGGCCAGTACCGTGCTGCAGGCTCCGGGGCCGAGGTTTGTGGCACTCCGCGTCGAACCCGCATTGCCCGAGGACATGAAAACAGCAGCTGATCCCATACAGGAGCAGCTTGACCGTTTGGCTGCCCATCTGGTCTGAACAGTAGTAGCTATCGCCTCCAAGCTATTCTGGCGCCCTCTGCAAGCCTAAAAAAGCTGTCGCTGTTCAATGCGCCTCAAGCCAGTTCTGTCCGACTCCCATTTCGACCACGATTGGTACTTCCAATGGCAGTGCTTCCTGCATGCACTGTTTGATCACAGGCATCACGGTGTCTCGCTCAGGTTTGTACATGTCGAAGACGATTTCGTCGTGGACCGTTAGTAGCATCTTCGTTTTGAAATCGCCTTCTCGCAATGCGTGGTGAACTCGGATCATAGCGAGCTTGAGCATGTCGGCTGCAGTCCCTTGGATCGGACTGTTCATGGCGAGTCGTTCGGCGGCGCTCCGAGCAGTACGACTACGAGAGTCGATTTCTCGGATGTACCGACGACGCCCTGTCTGGGTCTTCACGTAACCATGTTCCTTGGCGAAGTCGATGCAACGATTGATGTAGTCTTTCACGCCCGGATACTTTGCGAAGTACGTATCGATCAAGGCCTTCGCTTCTTTGCGGGGAATGTTCAAGCGTTGCTGGAGGCCAAAGGCAGAAATACCGTAGATGATGCCGAAGTTGACCGTCTTTGCTTTATCACGCATCTCGCGTGTTACGTCGTCGATCGGAACTTGGTAGGCCTGAGCCGCCGTAACTCGATGAATATCCGTTCCCGAAACGAACGCCTGCACCATCGCTTCATCCTTGCTCAAGGCAGCCATGATGCGCAGTTCGATCTGGGAATAGTCTGCAGCCAGCAATAGGTAGTCTTCATCCCGTGGGACGAAGGCGGCTCGGATTTCACGCCCTCGTTCTTTTCGAACGGGAATTGTCTGCAAGTTAGGGTGATTGGACTGCATGCGTCCCGTTGCCGTCCACGATTGGCTGTAGTGGGTGTGCAGTCTTCCCGTGAGTGGGTTGACGTGGCTGGGCAATTGGTCGACGTAGACCGACTTCAACTTAACTGCATTCCGATAGTCCAAGATGTCGCGGATGATCTTGTGCCGGCCGGCCAGTCGCAGGAGTTCAGGTTCCCGAGTCGAGTATTGACCAGTGGCGGTCTTCTTGGGATTCTTCTCAATCTCTAGCTCCTCATAGAGCACAACGCCCAACTGCTTTGGGGAATCAATGTTGAACTCGTGGCCAGTGAGTTTGAAGATCTCCGCTCGCAGGTCCTGAATTTCTCCCTCCAGCTGGCTTGAGTAGCGATCCAGCGCATCCGTATCTAGCCGAATTCCTTCATGTTCCATCTGCACGAGCACTGGTACCAGAGGGCACTCGACCTCGTAGCAGACCTGAGCAACTCCACGTGATTCGATGTCGGTGGAGATGACTTGCGAAACCTGCAACGTCACATCGGCATCTTCACAAGCGTACTCCGCAACTTGCTCCACCGGTACATCGCGCATGTTCTTCTGCTCTTCTCCCCGTTCACCAATGAGTTGGCTTGTCGCGATCGGCTTGTAGCCCAAGTAGAGCTTGGCCAGATAATCCAGCCCATGCCGCATTTCGGGCTCTTTCATCGAATGAGCCAACATCGTGTCGAACAGATCGCCTCGCACGTCGATGTTCGCGTGCCACTTCAGCAGTGTGAGATCGTACTTGAGGTTGTGGCCTACTTTCGAAATGCTGGAATCCTCCAATACCTCACGAAAATCTCCGATCACATCCTTTGCAGCTTCAGGATCATCCGGACACACAACATAGGATGCCACTTGCGGTTCGGTGCAGAACGCTATGCCAAGCGGCAGCGCCGAGCGCGCGTCGCGTCCCGTCGTTTCCGTGTCGAAACAGAACGAGTCCTGTCGTTTGAGTGAGTCGATCAAGGAACGACGCTCCTCAGCCGTTCGGACGATCCGATAATTGTGTTCTACGTCCGCTAACGTTCGCTCCGATCTGACTGGCTCGTCAAACAGCAGCGTTTGGATTTCCTTTTCACGCTTCTCGCGAATGACCTCGGTCCTTCTCTGCGCCGACGAAAACTTCTTCCCGAATAGCCTCTTACCTAGGTGATCGAACTCTAGCTCTTCGAATAGCTCACGGAGTTGGTCTTCGTCGTACTCGCGAATGACCAGATCGTCAGGCGAGAATTCAATCGGAACGTCGCAGCGAATCGTTACCAGCTGCTTGGAGAGCAATGCCTGTTCCCTGTGCTCCTCAACTCGCTCTTTCTGCTTCCCCTTTAATTGATGAGAGTTTTGCAGCAAGTCCTCAACCGAACCAAACTGTTTGACTAGCTTCTGTGCGGTCTTCTCGCCGATACCCGGTACGCCGGGCACGTTGTCGCTGGAATCGCCCATCAACCCGAGAATATCGATCACCTGGTCGATGCGTTCTATTTGCCATTTGTCGAGGATCTCATCTTCGCCCAGTAGTTCGAATTCTGATCCCTTGCGACCGGGCTTATAGATAAGCGTCCTGTCAGTGACGAGCTGTTGGAAGTCTTTGTCAGGCGTGACCATCCAGGTCGCGAAGTCTTGCTCCTCGGCCTCCCGAGCCAGAGTGCCGATGATATCGTCAGCTTCAAACCCGGGTGCCCGGAGTTGAGCGATATTCATCGCGGCAAACAAGCGATCTACGTACGGGAACTGGCGAGACAGATCTTCCGGAGGGGCGTCTCGCGTCGCTTTGTAATCGGGAAACTGCTCATGGCGAAACGTCGGATCTGAAGTGTCGAAGGCGACGGCAATGTGAGTGGGTCGCTGCTTCTTCAGGATGTCAAAAAGCGTATTAGAAATGCCAAAGACGGCGTTGGTACAAAGTCCGGACGACGTATACCGAGGGCTACGAATCAAGGAATAGTGCGCCCGATACGTGAGTGCCATTCCATCCAAAAGAAAGAGTCGCTTGTCGGACTCAAACAGCATGGCCCACTCCAAGACGTGTCGTACTACACTCGAGAGTCCACGAATCTGACCACAGTCCGTCCCGGCCCAAGTGCGGAGAGCAACCGCGCAGATCAAGTTGCGGCGAATTGCTAGTGCTTTGTGAAAACACAAATTCGGGTGCCACTGGCTCGGCCTGCGAAACCCAACCCTAATCTCCAGCTGCGACAGAGCACTAGGCGACCGCCGACATGCACTCTTCTAGCGATTGCACATGGGCTTTCCCAGCTCCAAGTGCCTCTTGCGCGAGAGCTTTGGCCTGCGAACCTGATTCCAGCTGACTTGACAGCTGCTCTATCGCATTGACCTCCACCTTTTGCCGCTCGAGAGCGTGACGCATGAGATGAGCAATCGCCAAGTCGTGCATCCCAGTGAATGCCATCGGAAACTCGCCGTTGGTTGGTGTTCCATCGAGCGACTCGATATGGTCGGCGATCTTGTCAACCATCAACTGTTGGTCATCGATTATTCGTCGCAACGTGTCCCACGCTTTCTCATCACCATACTGACGATGAGGCGGGGCACTCTTTAGGTACATCGGCAGTGAACTGCTATGCAACCCAAGTAGTTGATTGAGGACTTGCAATGTATTCAATGCCATAGCTCCGACTAACCAAACAGCTGCTGAGCAGCCTGTGCACCCCATCCTGCGAGCTGGTTCCAGTTGACAATCAATAGCGCCACGGGAACGGTTGTCAGCACGACAAAAGAAAGCGGGACGTATCCGATAACGACGTCGCTATGCGTCGAGAGCTTCTCTGATTCCGGGTCGATCGTCATCACCTTCACGACTCGCAAGTAGTAGAACAGGCTGATCGCTGTGTTGATTCCGCCAACGATGAGAAGCACGATCAGGTGAGTCTGCCCGGTCAACTGATAGCCATCGGCTAGCGAAGCGAACAAGGCAAACTTGCCAACAAATCCGGCTAGCGGTGGCAATCCAACCAGACTGAACATGATCAAGGCCACGCACACGACTAACGTGGGAGCTCGTTTGATCAATCCGGAGAGATCATCGAGTTCCGCAGTGCCCAGAGTATTTCTGAGGAATGCTATGACGGCAAATGCACCAAGGTTCATGAACATGTAGATCGCGATGTAAATCACGATCGCCGAGACGGCGTCTCTTGCGGACTCAGGATAGGTAGCGGCCAGCGCTAGCGCGACCGGAACGGGCATCATCATGTACCCGGCATGAGCGATCGTTGAATAGGCGAGCAGACGCTTAAGATTAGTTTGGCCATACGCCGCTAAGTTGCCAAACGTGCAGGTTATCGCTGCGATTATCGCAATCAATACACCGATGAACTGCCGGACAGGCGCTAGTGGCGGTCCTGCTGACGACGATTCATCGCTGTGTGCGGCATCACCTTCAACGTGGTCGGCAACAGCGAACAACCCTTCTGCGGTTGGGGCTTCCCTGGAAAGACCGGTGGTGGCAGCTGCGATGTCCGTCGAATCCGGTGACTGTTCTACCTGCTGCGGAGAGACGCGCGTTGCCGTGACACGGTCGGGCCCCAATACACTAACCCCCAATACAACTCGGATTAGCAGTGCCAAAGCCGCCGCCTTTGATGCAATGGAGAGAAACGCCCCGATCTCGGCGGTAGCCCCCTCGAAAATGTCAGGACACCAGAAGTGGAAGGGTACAGCAGATAGCTTAAACGCCAGACCAACCATGATCATCATCGTCGCCAGCATCAACACCAATTGCTCTGGCCTCGACATCTCACTGAGACCATTCGAGAGTTGAAGTGCGATCGTGGGCAAATGGGCGGAGTTCGTTAGCCCAGCGAGCAGGCTAATGCCGTACAGCATCACACCTGCCGCCCCTGCTCCGTAAATGGAGTACTTTAATGCTGCCTCACTGGCTGGGCGGTTGCCACGGAGTATTCCAGCCAAGACATAAGAAGGCACACTAGCCATCTCGACCGCCAAGAAGACCATCAGCAAATGGTTGGCGGAAACCATCAAACTCATGCCCAGGACGGCGCCCAGGACGAGGCAGTAGAAATCCGTTCCATCCTCCTTCGGAGGAAGGCCGGAGAATTTCGTGAAGATCACAAACAGGATCGTAAACGCAAGGAGAAGCGCCCGGATAGCGAGGGTGAACGAGTCGTAGACTACCATCCCACCGAACAGCTCTGCAGGCTGCCCAATCGGTTCGACGATCGAGGACCACGGTCCGGCAAAGTAGAGCGCCACAGCAGCAGCAATGCCAGCTAAGAATCCGGCGTCGATCTTCTCGCCAAACGGCAAGAGGCGGACAAGCAGAAGTCCCATGATCGACACGCACAGGATTAGCTCTGGCGCAAATGGCGCCAGAGATGCGATCGTATCCGCGATTGACGATTGTACGAGCGAGTTTAGGTCCACGCGTTGTCGCCCTTGCTAGACTCTAATGGGTGTTCGAAACACTAGGTGTTTGGGGATTCGCAACTGCGCTTGCAAAGCGAGAATCTCCGAGTTCGCCGACTTGCGTTTGGTCCACAAACGGCGGCTCGGGGAAAGATGATGCGATTTGGGTCTCGGCCGCTTTCTGTTCGTCGATGACTTGGATCACCCGTGTCAACGTCTTCGCCTGGTGGTCAATCGTCGCATCCATGTACCGAAGTACTAGCCGCGGCATGATGCCAAACAGAACGGCAAAGAAGACGATTACTCCTCCGACAAATAGCTCTCGACCATTAATCGGAGTCAGCGCTTCCTCGTGTGGGCCTTTGTATTCCGCACCGAGGTACACACGTTGCAGCGCCCAAAGGATGTAGCCCGCGGTAAGGATGACTACCGCAGCTGAAATGATTGCTAGGACGTAGCTGAAATTCCAAACCGAAAGAACGACAAAAACTTC